>NZ_BSFI01000008.1:0-132500 GCF_027922265.1 Hansschlegelia plantiphila
ATGGCGGCCTCGACCCCGCCGTCCCCTTCGGAGGCTACAAGGCCAGCGGATACGGACGCGAATCCGGACTCCACCACGTCGACGCATACCTCGAAACAAAAGCCGTCGTCATGAAACTCGCTTAAACACCACGGCCCGCTTTACCGACGACGCAGCCGGCGCCTAACTTGACGGCGCCGGCCGCAGGAGCCCAAAATCATCGCATCTGTTTATGCGGGAGAGGGCTCCAATGGCTGACGTGAGCAGCTTAGCGGCCACGCATGTCCCGACCGACGCGTCCGCGGTCGGCGATCTGATCTCTCTTCAGGACCACCGCAACGTGGCCGAGTCCTGGCGCCGCTGCGTCGACCGCTACCGTCTCAACGCCCTGACGAAGCAGCGGGTCGCCTCGCTGACGGGCGCGGAGCTGCGCGATCACCGCGAGCCGTTCGACGAGATCCTCTCGATGGTCGAGGAGGAGATCTATCAGGTCGCCGAGCCGCTCTCCGCCGCGAGCTTCAGCGTCAGCTTCGCCGACATGGCGGGAGTGATCCTCTACTACCGCTCCGACCGCGCCGCCGGGAACTATTTCGAGGTCGAGCGCGCGGGCACCCTCTGGGCCGAGGGCGTCACCGGCACCAACGGCGTCGGCACCTGCGTGGTCGAGCGCAGACCCGTGCAAGTGTTCAAGAGCCAGCACTTCTTCCGCGATTTCGCCCATCTCTCCTGCTGCGCCGCGCCGGTCGTCGCGCCGGACGGCGAGATGATCGGCGTGCTCAACTTCACGACGGGCAATCCGGACGTCTCCGAGGGCGCCTTCCGGCTCGCCTGCGGCCTCGTCTCGAAGGTCGCGGAGCGCCTCGGCAACCAGCTGTTCCGCCGCCACTTCCGCAGCAACGCGCTGCTGGCGTCGTACGGTCCGGCGGGTTCGCTGCTGCTGGCGATCGACGACGACCACACCCTCGTCGGCGCCAATCCCTCGGCCCGCAGATGGCTCAGCCTCGACGCCGCCTCCCCCCGGACGCGCAGCCTCTGGGACCTGTTCGACCGCGAGGCGACGCCGGGCGTCCTGGGCGAAGGCCGCATCCGGCTGCGCCGGAACAACGAGGAGACCGAGTTCAGCGTGCTGCCGCGCCCGGCCGCCGAGCCCCGCGCCGCCCCCGCCCGGCCGGCCCGCCGCGTCCAGCCTGCGGCCGAGGCCGCGGGACCGAGCGTCGAGGCCTGTCTCGGCGCCGACCCGCGGATGCAGGGGCAGCTTCGCCTGCTGCGCCGTGTGGTCGGAAGCCGGCTGCCCATGCTGATCCTGGGCGAGACCGGCGTCGGCAAGGACACGCTCGCCCGCGCCCTGCACCGCGAGGGCGGGCGTCGCGACAAGCCGTTCGTCGCCTTCAACTGCGCCGCCGTGCCGGAGACGCTGATCGACAGCGAGCTGTTCGGCTACGGCGCGGGCGCCTTCACCGGCGCGAGCCGCGAAGGCAATCCCGGACGCCTGCTCGAGGCCGACGGCGGAACGCTGTTTCTCGACGAGATCGGCGACATGCCGCTCGGGCTGCAGACCAGGCTGCTGCGCGTGCTCGAGACCGGCGAAATCACGCCGCTGGGCGCCGGCAAACCGCGGCAGGTCGACCTGCAGGTCATCGCCGCCACCAATCACGACGTGACGAGGCGGATCGCCGAGGGACGGTTCCGCGCCGATCTCTATCATCGGCTGGCGGCCGTGGTCGTCACCCTGCCCCCCTTGCGCGAGCGCGCGGATCGGACGGCCCTCATCCGCCGGCTGTTCGACGCCGCGCGCGGCGGCGAGGACCTCCGGCTATCCGACGAGGCGCTGGACGCGCTTGGCCGCTATGGCTGGCCGGGCAACGTCCGCGAGTTGAAATATGTGCTGCAGCGAGCCGCCCTGGTCTGCGAAGGCCCGGTGGTGACCGTCGAGGACCTTATGCTGCCCGGCGCCGCCGCCGACCGCCTCGCGACGTCCGAGCCGGATCCCTCGCTCGACGCCGACACCGCGCGCGGAGCCGTCGCGGTCGCGGAGAAGCGCGTCATCGAGGAGGCTTTGGCCGCCAACCATGGCGACGTCACCCGGTCCGCCAGGGCGCTGAAGATCAGCCGCGCGACGCTCTACCGCAAGCTCCGCCAGCACCAGCTCGAACCCCGCGCGCCTCGGGCGTGACTGTCGCAGCCGCGAGACTCACCGTCCGTTATTGCAACGCACCCGACGCCATCGGCGGCCTCTGCTCGCGCGCCCCGTCGGCGAGCGTTCTAAAATGAGCGTTCGAGCCTCGTGGCCGGACGTCCCGGAACGGCTGGCACAGCCTTTGCGCTCCCGACCCCGGTGACACCCCATCGTCGAGAGGCGCCTATGTCCGATCTCTTCGCTTCCGTGAAGCTTGACCGCCGCGCCGTGCTGAAGACAGGCGTGGCCGCCGCCGCCGGGGCGCTGGCGGCGCCTTACCTGATCCGCCCGGCGATGGCGGACGACACCATCGTGCTGCTGACCTGGGAGACCTACCACGACGATCCGTGGATCGAGGAGTGGAGCAAGGCCAACAACACCAAGGTCCAGGCGATCCGCATCGGCTCCGAGGACGAGCTGTTCCAGCAGCCCTTCTCGGGCGCCGTCCAGCCCGACGTCATGTACATCGAGACCGGCTCGCTGCCGCGCTTCAAGGCCGGCGGCCTGATCGTCGATTTCGACGTCTCGCAGCTGCCGAACGCCAAGAACATCACGCCGAAGCTCGACTGGAAGAAATACGCCAGCATCGACGGCAAGGTTCAGGCGGTTCCCTACAATTGGGGCACCCAGCCGCTGATGTACAACGCCGACGTCGTCAAGGACCCCACCAGCTGGGCCGAGCTGTGGAAGCCCGAGTATCAGGGCAAGGTCAACATGTTCGACGACTGCACGATCACCTTCCCGATGATCGCGCTCTATGTCGGCGCGAAGGACCCCTTCAACCTGACGGACGACGAGTTCAAGAAGTGCGAGGACGCTCTGCGCGAACTTCGCAAGCAGGTCCGCGTGATCGCGCGCGGCTTCGACGACGCCTCGACGATCTACGCCGCCGGCGACGCGGTGATCGGCTACTGCCAGAACGTGGCGGTGGTCGCCTCGCTCAACGCCAAGGGCAAGAACTTCAAGTACTCGCTGCCCAAGGAAGGCACCCCGACCTGGATCGACTGCGCCGGCGTCTCGAAGAAGGGCGACCGGCCGATCGTCTACAAGTTCCTCAACGACAACCTGTCGCCGGAGTGGCAGGCGCGCTTCATCAAGGCCTCCAGCAACAACGGCGTGCTGAGCGCCGATGCCGCGCGCTCGGCGGGCGTGCCGGAGGAGACCATGAAGGTCACCAACCTGCTCGACGCCGAGGACGCCAGCTTCTGGGAGAAGCTGGTGGTTTACCAGAAGAACGAGGACCTCGACCGTCGCCTGCAGATCTGGAACGACTTCAAGGCGGGCACCCTCTGACGGTCCGACGCCGGAACTGGAGATCGAGATGAGCCTCGCCGAACAGCCCATCCTCGTTCTCGACGGGGTGGACAAGACCTACGAGGGCGGGACCAAACCCGCCCTCGACCGCGTGTCGTTCCAGGTCGCGCGCGGCGAGTTCTTCTCGATCCTCGGACCGAGCGGGTCGGGAAAGACCACCCTGCTGCGGATGATCGCGGGCTTTGAGACGCCCGATCGCGGACGGGTGGTGATGGACGGCGAGCCCATCACCCATGTGCCGCCGTTCAAGCGCGACGTCCGTACGGTGTTCCAGAGCTACGCGCTGTTCCCGCATCTGACGGTGCGCGGCAACGTCGAATATCCGCTGCGCATGGCCCGCCACGGCCGCGCCGACCGCGCCCGCATGGCGCTGGAGGCGCTCGCGCTCGTCGACATGACGTCCTATGCGGACCGGTTGCCGCACCAACTCTCGGGCGGGCAGCGCCAGCGCGTCGCCCTCGCCCGCGCCATCGTGTGCCGGCCGAAGATCCTGTTGCTCGACGAGCCGCTCGGCGCGCTGGACCTCAGGCTGCGCCAGCAGATGCAGCACACTCTCGTGTCGCTCCAGAAGGAGCTCGGCATCGCCTTCGTGTACGTGACCCACGACCAGGGCGAGGCGCTGTCGATGTCGAACCGGGTCGCCGTCATGCGCGAGGGCCGCATCGCCCAGCTCGGCACGCCGGAGGAGCTTTATTTCGATCCGGCGTCCGAGTTCGTGGCGCAGTTCGTGGGGCGCTCAAACCTCATCCCCGTGACGTTCCAGCCGGGCGACGGCGGTCACGTCGCGGTGATCGACGGCGAGCGGTTCCCGAGGCTCAACGCCGCCAAGGCCGGCCCGGCGCGCCTTGCGCTGCGCTTCGAGGCGGTGCGCGTCGTCCCGGCCTCCGAAGGCGCCGGCGATCTTTCGGGCGTGGTGGAGGACGTGCTGTTCCTCGGCACCAATCTGGAGGTCAACGTGCGCTGCGGGTCGCTGAACATCATCGCGAGCATCCCGGCGGCGCGCACGCCGACGCTCGCCCACGGGCAGCCGGTCAACATCCTGCTCGATCTCAGCAACGCCCGCGTCTTCCATGGTTGACCAGCTGTTGACCCGGACGGACGTCGCGACGCCGGCCCTGTCCCGGCCCCGGCGCTTCCGCCTGATCAATCTGCCGGTCTGGGCGTGGCTGACGCTGATCGTGCTGCTGCCGAACCTGCTGCTGATCGGCACGAGCTTCCTGAGGATCCGCAACGGCTTCATGACGTTCGAGCCGTCGCTCGCGAACTATCAGCGGCTCTGGGACTCGGCCGGCTTCTGGGCGCTGCTGTTCCGGACGCTGAAGTTCAGCCTGCTCGGAAGCGGGATCGCCGCGCTGATCGCCTACCCCATGGCCTATTTCGTCGGCCGCGGCGTCAGGCGGAACAAGGCGCTGCTCGTCACGCTGGTGCTGGTCCCGCTTTGGATCAGCCTGCTCATGCGCGTCTTCGCGTGGCGGCTCATTCTCGGCCAGTCCGGTCTGCTCAACAGCTTCCTGGTCTCGAGCGGCGTCCTCGACAAGCCGTCGGAGGCGTTCCTCTACACCTCTGCCTCCGTCGTCCTGGTCTTCACCTATATCGCGATCCCGTACATCTTCATCTCGACGCTGAACGCCTTCGAGAAGCTGCCGCAGTCGCTGCTGGAGGCGTCGGAGGATTCCGGCGCCTCAGGCCTGCGGACCTTCCTGCACGTGGTCTGGCCGCTGACGCGGCGGAGCCTCGCGATCGGCGTGTCGCTCGCCTTCCTGATCACGGTCGGCGACTTCGTCACCCCCGCCATGATCGGCGGCGTGGACGGCACCACGATCGGCGTGATGATCTCGTCGCAGTTCGGCATGGCCAACAACTGGCCTTACGGCGCCGCGGTCGCGATCGTGCTGATGCTGTGCTGCGGGGCGATCGTCGGAATCGTCATGGCGCTCTGCCCGGCGCGGGGCGTGCTGCTCGGCGACGAGGGGCAGCGCCCGGCGGCCCGCGACACGCCGGGCGCCAGAACGCTTCGGCTCGCAGGCTCGCTCGGCGTCACGCTGACGGTCCTGTTCCTCTATGCGCCGATCCTGCTGATGGCGGCGTTCTCGTTCAACGCGTCGAGCATGCAGAGCTTCCCGATGGCGGGCTTCAGCCTGCGCTGGTACGAGGAGCTCGCGGGGAACCAGGGCCTTCTGGTCGCGGCCCAGCGCTCTCTCCTCGTCGCCTTCATGGTCGTGACGTTCTCCACGATCGTGGGCACGAGCTTCGCGCTGATCCTGCATTACGGAAAGATCGCCGGCGCCCGCTTCTGCGAGTTCACCATCGGCCTGCCGATCGCGACGCCGGGCGTGGTGCTCGGCATCGTGATGGTGCTCGGCACGGAATGGCTCAAGATCCCCTCGGGCGTCATCCGTACCACCGTCGGCCAGTCGAGCTTCGTTCTGCCTGTCGTGATGATGCTGGTGCTGTCTCGGCTGAGACGACTCGACCCGTCTCTGCTCGAAGCGTCGCTCGATCTCGGCGCCGACAAGATCCGCAGCTTCGTCTTTGTGCTGTTCCCGCTGATCCGCGGCGCAGTCGTCGGCGGCGCCCTGCTCGGCCTCACGCTCTCCGCCGACGACGTGATGGTGACGCTGTTCCTCGCCGGTCCCCAGCAGACCCTGCCGATCTGGGTGTTCAACCAGATGCGGTTCGGCTTCACGCCGACCGTCAACGCGGTGTTCGCGCTGCTTGCGGTCGCCTGCCTGGCGATCGTAATCGTGGCGACGCGCATCGGCGCGAAGGCGCGCGGCGCGACGGCCTGACGCGTCGGACGCTCGAAACAGGGCGTCGCATCCGCGCCGACGGCGGGGCCAGACGGAGGCACGAGTGGAGATCGACAATCCCGAGGCGCTCGCCGAGGTCGAGGCGGCGTTCGCCGCCTACGAGGCCGCGCTCGTCGGCAACGACGTGGCGACCCTCGAAGCGCTGTTCCAAGACGATCCGAGAACGCTGCGCTACGGCGCAGGCGAGAACCTCTATGGCATGGACGAGATCCGCGCGTTCCGCAGGACGCGGTCTCCGAAGGGCCTGGCGCGGACGCTCGAGCGCACCGTGATCACCACCTATGGCCGCGACTTCGCCGTCGCCAACACGCTGTTCCGGCGCGACGGGGCGCCGGGCCGCATCGGCCGCCAGAGCCAGACCTGGGTGCGCTTCCCTGAGGGCTGGCGGGTGGTCGCGGCGCATGTCAGCGTCATCGACGAGCCGCAGGGCTGACGCTTCGAGCGGAAATCCACATTCAACGCGACGTCACCATGGCGATGGCCATGGGCGGCCACATGCGCTCCGACCGGCAGGTCGTCGCTCGCGCGATGGAGGGCTTCGCGAACCACTACGCCAAGGGCGACCCGACCGAGATTCTGAAGGCCGGCCGCCCGCTGCGCCTCAGCCCGACGCATAGCCGCTGCGAAGCGGCGGGCGCGGTGTTCGAGCCGGTCCTGGGCTGGGAGATTCCGGCATGGTTCGCCCCCGGCGGCGAGACGCAGGACGAGGCGATCGCGCAGGAGCGCGCGGCCGCGATCGGGGCCGCGGCGATCTTCGATCTCGGCTCGCTGGCCAAGTTCCACCTCATGGGATCCGGCGCGCGCGAGGCGCTGGAGGCGATGGCGACCGCCGCCATAGGCGGGCCCGGCCGCGCGGCGCGCACGCTGTTCCTGGGGAAGCGCGGCGGCGTTCAGGCCGACGTGACGGTCGTCTCGCTCGGCGAGACGGACCACATCGTGCTGGCGCCCGCGGCGCGGGCCACGCTGCTCGGCGCGCACATCTCCCGCGAGATCGCGGGACGGGACGCCGTGATCTCCCTCGACGTCAGCGCAGGCTACGGCGCCCTCGGCCCATAGAGCTCCGGGAGCGGCATCCCGCCGCCCGCGGCGAGGCGGCCTACGCCGGCGTTCGCCCCGAGCATCTGCGCGTGGAGCAGGTCGCCGACGGAGCGTCCCCGACGGGCGTCATCGTCGGGGTCGAGCATCTCGGGCCGGAGACGATCGTCGAGATCGGCGCCGACGGCCTCGGCCTCACCGCGCGCGGCGCCCGCCTCGAAGGGCTTGGCGTCGACGACCCGGTGGCCGTGCGGCTGTCTGCGGAAAAACTGCTCGCCTTCTCGAGCGACGGAGCCCGGCTGCGCCGCTGAGGGCGCATCGCCTTGCCGCCGTCGGGACCGCGACGGTCATCTCATTTCACGGAGCGCTCGATGAGCCCGGACCATATGCAGATCGCCCGGTTCGCGAACCAGCTGGCGGACATCGCGCGCGACCTCGCCCGGTCGCATTTCCGAGCCACGACGGCGTTCGAGAGCAAGTCCGACAAGAGCCCGGTGACGATCGCCGACCGCGCCATCGAGGACGCTCTGCGACAGGCGATCGAGAAGGCCTATCCCGGGCACGGGATCCAGGGCGAGGAGCGCGGCGTCTCGAACGCCGGCCGCGAGATGTGGGTGCTCGACCCGATCGACGGCACGCTGAGCTTCATGATGGGCATGCCGACCTTCGGCTCGCTGATCGCCTACGCCGAAGACGGCGCGCCCGTGGTCGGCGTGGTGGAGCTTCCGGCCCTGAAGGAGCGCCTGACAGGCTATGACGGCGCGACGACGTTCAACGGCCAGCCCGTGCGCGTCAGCGGCTGCGCCGCGCTGTCCGAGGCCCGGCTCTCCACCTCGGGGCCGGACTATTTCCGGGACGAGGACTGGGCCCGTTTCGACGCGGCGAGCCGTCAGGGCGCCGCGCGGCGCTTCGGCGGGGAGTGCTCGGCTTACGCGCTGCTCGCCTGCGGCTATTGCGACGCGGTCGCCGACGGCTCGATGGCTCCGCACGACTTCATGCCGCTGGTTCCGGTGATCGAGGGCGCCGGCGGCGTGATCACCGACTGGCAAGGCCGCGCTCTGACGCTCGACTACAGCGGCGCCGTCCTCGCGTCGTCGTCGCGCAAGTTGCACGACCAGTTGCTCCGGGCGCTCGACGCCGGCGCTTCGCCAGACCGGGCGGCGTTCTAGGCCAGGCGACGTTGCATCCGCTCAGGACGCGTCGTGCGCGAGGGGCTTTATCTTGATGCCGGGGTCAGACGCAATTTGCGGCGGTCCACGCGGATGGCGATCTGATGTAGGCGACGTCATCCAGATCAATAGCTAGCGAGGCCATGCTATCTGAGATGTCGCCGACCAAGACGCGCAGCGCCCGCTGCCATATTGAATACAGGTCTGCGCCGGTCAAAAGCCGTTACTTCATTTTTCGTTTAGAGACACTGAGATCGACCGCCTATCGGCCGAAATGGCGGAATCAATAGCGCAGCCTTCCACCGCTGCAGCGAAGTCTTCGCAGCGAGCCAGCTCGCCTCCGGTTCTTGACGGGACCCGAACGCTGGCATACCTTATACCACAAAATAGCACGGAAACGCGTGCAGTGGTCGTTCCGGTCGATGGGCGTTCTCGCCTTCCGCTCGAAGCGACGGAGAGGGAACGGAAACAATGACGGATCATCTGAGCAAGACCTGACGTCCGGCGTCGACCGGCGAGCTGCTTCGCACCGCTTGAAGTCGGGGCGCGTCGGCGACCGATCGACAACTCGAACACGACCGCTTCGGGCGCCGCGCCCGATGCCGGATCAGCGAGACGGTCGTTGGTGATCTCATGTCGCATGCAATTGACTTCAGCCAGATCGTCGCTTCCGCCGGAGACGCCATCGTCGTCTCCGAGGCGAGCGGCGTACTCGCCGTCTGGAACCAGGCGGCGCAGCGCGTCTTCGGGTTTTCGGAAGCCGAGACGGTCGGCCGGTCGCTCGACCTGATCACGCCCGAGCGCCGCCGGAAGCGCTGTTGGCTCAGCTCCGGCGAGACCACGGCGACACGCGAACCCGCTACGGCCCCGACTTGCTGCGGGCGCCGCGCAAGGACGGACGGCCGTGGTCGATCGGAATTCGAAGCTGGGGTTCCGGGCGCGCCGGCAAATAAGGGCGCCCCGACATTGCTGTCGCGGGCAGTAAATCCGACACCGGATCAACATAAAACAAATCAAGGGAGACTATCGCTATGAGCCAACCCCTGGAAGGCATCAAGATCATCGACTTCACGCATGTGCAGGCGGGTCCGGCCTGCACGCAGCTGCTTGCGTGGTTCGGCGCCGACGTCATCAAGGTCGAGCGTCCGGGCTCGGGCGACGTAACGCGCTCGCAGCTTCGCCACGTCGAAGACGCCGACGCGCTGTATTTCACCATGCTGAACAGCAACAAGCGCTCGCTGACGCTCGACACCAAGACGCCGCAGGGCAAGGAAGTCCTTGAGAAGCTGATCAAGGAATCCGACGTCATGGTCGAGAATTTCGGCCCCGGAGCGCTCGACCGCATGGGCTTCTCCTGGGCGCGCATCCAGGAGCTCAACCCGGGCATGATCCTCGCCTCGGTGAAGGGCTTCTCGGACGGCCATCACTACGAGGACCTGAAGGTCTACGAGAACGTCGCGCAGTGCGCGGGCGGCGCAGCCTCCACCACCGGCTTCTGGGATGGTCCGCCCACCGTGTCGGCCGCCGCTCTCGGCGATTCGAACACCGGCATGCATCTCGCGATCGGCATTCTCACGGCGCTGCATCAGAAGAACAAGACCGGCAAGGGCCAGAAGGTCGCCGTCTCCATGCAGGATGCGGTGCTGAACCTCTGCCGCGTCAAGCTGCGCGACCAGCAGCGCCTCGACGCGCTCGGCTTCCTTGAAGAATATCCGCAGTATCCGCACGGTGAGTTCACCGACGTCGTGCCGCGCGGCGGCAACGCCGGAGGCGGCGGCCAGCCGGGCTGGGTGCTGAAGTGCAAGGGCTGGGAGACCGATCCCAACGCCTACATCTACTTCACCATCCAGGGCCACGCCTGGGCGCCGATCTGCAAGGCGATCGGCAAGGAGGAATGGATCGACGATCCGGCCTACAACACCGCCCGCGCCCGCCAGGACAAGATCATGGACATCTTCGGCACGATCGAGGAGTGGCTCGCCGACAAGACCAAGTTCGAGGCCGTCGATATCCTGCGCAAGTTCGACATCCCGTGCTCGCCGGTGCTCTCCATGAAGGAGATCTCGGTCGATCCGTCCTTGCGCGCCAGCGGCACGGTGGTCGAGGTCCAGCACCCGCAGCTCGGCTCGTATCTGACGGTCGGCAGCCCGATCAAGTTCTCGGACATGAAGGTCGACATCAAGGCGTCCCCGCTGCTTGGCGAGCACACCGACGAAGTCCTCCACGACCTCGGCTACACCGCCCAGCAGATCGAGCGGCTGCATCAGGAAAAGGCCGTCTGAGGCGGTCCCGCCGACACTGAAACGGGACGGCGGCGCACAACGATATGCGCCGTCGTCCCGCCGTTCTGCTTCGGAAGTCGTCTTTTCCGGCGCCGCGACCCGCGCTAACGCGACGGTCCGCCCCGATCCCGGGCCGCCCGGTCGTCCTGCGGCTCCGCCCTCCCCTCGCCGAGCATGCCCCATGACGCCGCAGTTGCGCGATTTCGTGCCCGACCCTGCGTCCGTCGGCCTCAGCGAGCGCTTTCGCTCGGCCTCGGGCGCGCTTGTCGGTATTCTCGCGACCGGGCTTCTCAGCCGCGCGGCCGTCGGCGACGCCTCTGCGCTTCCCGTCCTGATCGCGCCGATGGGCGCCTCCGCCGTGTTGCTGTTCGCGGTTCCGGCAAGCCCGCTTGCGCAGCCTTGGTCGATCGTCGGCGGCAACCTCGTCGCGGGACTGGTTGGCGTCACCGCCGCGACGCTGATCGCCGATCCATTCGTTGCGGCGGCCGTCGCCGTCGGCTGCGCGATCGCGCTGATGATGGCGCTGCGATGCCTGCATCCGCCGAGCGGCGCGGTCGCGCTCACCGCGGTGCTGGGCGGCCCCGCGATCACCAGCCTTGGCTACCAGTTCGTGTTCTGGCCGGTCCTCGCCAACTCGTTCCTGCTGCTCGCGACCGCGCTGCTGTTCAACAACCTGACCGGCCGAGCCTATCCGCGCGGCCGGCCGAGAGCCGCGGACCGCAAGACGACGGACCCGCAGCCTCTGTCGCGCGTCGGCTTCACATCGTCCGACCTCGACGCCGCGCTGCGCGACTATGGTCAGTTCCTAGACGTCAGCCGCGGCGACCTCGAGGCGATTATGCGACAGACCCAGCTGCGGTCGTATCGTCCCCGGCGTGGCCCGCTGACCTGCGCGGAGATCATGTCGCGCGACGTCGTTGCGATCACGCCCGACGCGCCGCTGAAGGACGCCCTCGAGCTGCTTCGGAGCCACCACGTCAAGATGCTCCCCGTGACGGACGGAAGAGCGCGCGTGCTCGGCGTCGTCACGCAGACCGATCTTCTCGACAAGGCGGTCTGGGGGACGGGGGGTCCGCGCCTTGGCGTGCGCCAGCGCATCCGCCTGACGTTGAGCCGCACCCGCGCGCCGAACGGCGTGGTGGCGGACATCATGGCGACGGCGGTGAGGACCGTTCGGCCGGAGACGCCGATCGCCGAGATCGTGCTGCGGATGTCGGCGGCCGGTCTTCACCATCTGCCCGTGGTCGGAGCCGACGAAAAGCTTGCGGGCGTCGTCTCGCAGGGCGATCTCGCGGCCGCCCTGCTCGCCGACGCGGTCGACCGGGCGAGGGCGACGCCGTGATCGACCCGCATCTCGCCGGCCGGCTCGACTTCGTCCACCGGCTTCCGACCAAGCCGCCGCTCCCGCCCGGCCGCAATCCGCTCGGCCTGTTCGAGCAGCGCGACGCGGTGCTCGTGGTTCCGGAAAATATCGATCCGCGACGTCCGACGCCGCTGATGACCTTGTTTCACGGCGGCGGCGGCAGCGCGGAGAAGATCCTGCCGATGATGGAAGCCCACGCGCAGGAGAAAGGCTTCCTGCTGCTCGCGCCGCAGTCGCTGTTTCCGACCTGGGACATCGTGATCGGCGGCAACGGCCCGGATCGCGAGCGGCTCGACGCTGCGCTCGCCGAGGTCGCGTCGCGGTTTCTGCTGGACCCGACGCGCCTCGCCTTCGCGGGCCATTCCGACGGCGGCAGCTACACGCTGTCGCTCGGGCCGACCAACGGGCATTTCGTGACGCATATGATCGTCTCGTCGGCCGGCTTCATGTCTGTTCACATGCAGACGGGCGCGCCGCGCGTCTTCATCTCGCACGGGACGCGCGACGAGCAGATTCCGATCGACCGCAGCGGCCGCGTGCATTCCGCCCTGCTGCGCGACGCCGGCTATGACGTCACCTATGTCGAATATGACGGCCCGCACGCCTGGCAGCCGAACGTCGCGCGACAGGGCGCGGAGTTCTTCCTCGCCGAGCGCGTCCCCGCCTTCAGGTGAACCTGCTCGGCTGAAGCAGCGCGACGGCCTGCGTCCCCCGCTCCGCGTCGATCGAACAAAAAAATCCCGGCAGGCGGAACGGGAGCGCCTGCCGGGATTCTGCGTCATGAGCCTGGAGGGAGGACTCAGCTCACTCCGCATCTCGCTGGACGATCGGCCGAAGCCGACCGCATCACTTCTTGCGGACGACGACGCTCTGCGGGTTGAGGCTGCCGATGTTGCCGCTCTCGCTGCCGGCGGCCGGATCAATCACCGCATTGATGAGCGAGGGCTTGCCGGAGTCCATCGCCTGGTCCACCGCGCGCTTCAGCTCGTCCGGGGTCGTCACGTGATAACCGACGCCGCCGAAGGCCTCGATCATCTTGTCATAGCGGGAATCAGGCACGAAGACGGTCGTGCCGGGGTCGCGCCCCGTCGGATCGACGTCGGTGCCGCGATAGATGCCGTTGTTGTTGAAGATGACGATCGTGACGGGAAGGTTGTACCGGCAGATCGTTTCGACCTCCATGCCCGAGAAGCCGAAGGCGCTGTCGCCCTCGACCGCGAGCACGGGCTTGCCGGTCTCGATGGCCGCGCCGACGGCGAAGCCCATGCCGATGCCCATCACGCCCCAGGTGCCGACGTCCAACCGCTTGCGCGGCTTGTACATGTCGATGATCCCGCGGGCGAGATCGAGCGTGTTGGCCCCCTCGTTCACCAGGATCGCGTCGGGGCGCTCCTTGATCACCGTGCGCAGGGCGCCGAGCGCGCTGTGGAAGTCCATCGGAGCGGTGTTCTTCATCAGCCGCGGCGCCATCTTGGCGACGTTGGCATCCCTGCGGGTCTTCAGGGTCTCGGTCCATTCGGCCGGCGGGATCGGCCACTGGCCGTCGAAGCCGGCGAGCAGCGCCTCGACGCAGGAGCCGATGTCGCCCACGATCGGAGCGACGATCTCGACGTTCGAGTCCATCTCACGCGGCTCGATGTCGATCTGGATGAACTTCTTCGAGCCGGGCGCGCCCCAGGTCTTGCCCTTGCCGTGGCTGAGCAGCCAGTTGAGCCGGGCGCCGATCAGCACCACGACGTCGGAGTCCTTGAGCGCCGTGGAGCGCGCGGCGCCCGCCGAGAGCGGATGGGTGTCCGGCAGGATGCCCTTGGCCATGCTCATCGGCACGTAGGGAATGCCGCTCTTCTCGATCAGCTGGCGGATCGAGTCGTCGGCCTGCGCGTAG
The DNA here is from genome assembly GCF_027922265.1 of Hansschlegelia plantiphila. GTDB lineage: Bacteria > Pseudomonadota > Alphaproteobacteria > Rhizobiales > Methylopilaceae > Methylopila > Methylopila plantiphila. Next base: position 14,014 of record NZ_BSFI01000008.1, read on the forward strand.
GCGGCGCCCTTGCCGAGCACGATCAGCGGACGCTTGGCGGTCTTCAGCAGATCGAGCGCGCGCTTGATCGCCGACGGCGCGGGCAACTGGGCCGGAGCTGCGTCGATCACCTTGACGAGCGAGGCGGCGCCCGCCTCCGCGTCCATGATCTGCGAGAACAGCTTCGCCGGCAGGTCGAGATAGACGCCGCCCGGGCGGCCCGAAACCGCCGCGCGGATCGCCCGCGCCACGCCGATGCCGATGTCGGCGGCGTGCAGCACGCGGAACGCCGCCTTGCAAAGCGGCTTGGCGATGGCGAGCTGGTCCATCTCCTCGTAGTCGCCCTGCTGCAGGTCGACGATCTCGCGCTCCGAAGAGCCCGAGATCAGGATCATGGGGAAGCAGTTCGTGGTGGCGTTGGCGAGCGCGGTCAGGCCGTTGAGGAAGCCCGGCGCGGAGACCGTCAGGCAGATGCCCGGCTTCTTGGTGAGGAAGCCCGCGATCGCGGCGGCGTTGCCGGCGTTCTGCTCGTGGCGGAACGAGACGACGCGGATGCCCTCGGCCTGACACATCCGGCCGAGGTCCGTGATCGGAATGCCCGGCACGCCATAGATCGTCTCGATGCCGTTCAGCTTCAGCGCGTCGATGACGAGGTGGAAACCGTCGGTCAGCTCGCGCGGCTCGCCCGCGACCGACGACTGGACGTCGGTGGTGTTCACATCGATGATTTGAGCTAACGCCGTCACGCTCATGGTCGTCTCCTCGATCCCTCTGGCGCAGCTGCCGGTTCACCGGTCTTGCTTCGCGCCTGCTATTAAATTTTCCTGAACGTCAGGTCGCCTTAACTTAGATTTTCAAAGTATCGGGGCTAAAGCCGCACTGGGACGTCCCGACCGAACAGAACTCGATCGACTCAGGCAGGTCTTTGGTCCCGTACTACGTGACAAAAAGACTGGCATGCCAGATGCCACGCGTCAAACACTATCTCTGCCGGGGACGACTATTTGATCGCCCGGACTGAAGACTGCGCTGTGGACGAGCCGCCTCGCGCCGTCGGCAGCGGATTGTCGGAACAGATGCGTCCGCCGGCGCGTCCACAAGCGGGACGCGCCGGCGGACGGCGTAAGCCTCAGACGAGGCGGGCGTTTTCCGTTGGGAGCGGAGCCGGGGCCGGCGCCACGCTCGCCATCAGGTAGCTGAGACGCAGCGGCTTCAGCACGAACAAAGCGAGCAGCGCAGCCGTCGCGTTCAGCCCGATCACGATCGCGAACACCGCCGTCCAGCCATAGGCCGCCGAGATGATGCTTGCGATCGGCACCAGGAAGGCGGCGGTCCCCTTCGCAGTGTAGAGCAGCCCGGCGTTGGTGGTCGCGAACTTCGACCCGAAGGTGTCGCCGCAGGTCGCGGGGAACAGGCTGTAGATCTCTCCGAACACCGCGAAGTAGCAGGCGGTGGCGAAGACGAAGATCACCGGGTTGTGGCCGTAGGAGAGCAGCGTGACCACGGCGAGCGCCGCGATGCTGAACGCCATGAACATGGTGTTCTCACGCCCGATATTGTCCGAGATATAGCCGAACAACGGACGCCCGAAGCCGTCAAAGATCCGGTCGAGCGAGATCGCGAGGGTGAGCGCCGCCATCTGCAGGCCGAACATGCTGACGGGAACGTCTGCGACCTTGAAGTCGTGGGCGATCGGGGCGATCTGCGCCGCCGCCATCAGGCCGCCCGAGGCGACCATCACGAACATCGCGTACATCACCCAGAACACCGGCGTGCGGATCGCCTCGCTCGGCGCGCGATCCACCTTGCTCTGCGGCAGCCGCACGCTCTTGCGCTTGACCGGAATGGCGACCGAGGGCTTCCGCAGGAAGAACGACACCGCCATGACCACCCCGCCCTGGATCAGGCCGAAGGTCAGAAACGCGCTTTCGTAGCCGCCGGCGGCGATCATCTTCGCGATCGGCACGACGGTGAGGGCCGCGCCCGCGCCGAAGCCCGCCGCAGTGACGCCGGCCGCAAGGCCGCGCTTGTCGGGAAACCACTTCAGCGCGTTGCCGACGCAGGTGCCATAAACGCAGCCCGCGCCCACGCCGCCGACCACAGCCGCGAGGTAGAGCAGCGGAAGCGAGCTCGCATAGGCGTCGATGGTCCAGGCGGAGGCGATCAGCACGCCCCCGACGAACACGACGACCCGCGGGCCGTAGCGATCCACGAACCAGGCCTCGATCGGGACGAGCCAGGTCTCGGTGGCGACGAACACGGTGAAGGCGAACTGGATGGCCGCCCGGCCCCAGTGATACTTGGCGTCGATCGGGTCGACGAAGAGGGTCCAGCCATATTGAAGATTGGCGATCATGGCCATGCAGAGCACGCCGAAGGCGAGCTGCACCCATTTCACCGATGGTGCGTCCTGACGTTCCATCCCTGATCTCTTTTTTTTGCGACCCTTAGGGGCCATTGCCGGGGATTAACGCACCAATGAAATTGGCATGCAAGATACCAGTATTTGGCATGCCAAATCAGTAGACTGGGCGTTCCCGCGCCGCATCCATTTGGAATTTCTCAACATTGGCAAAGTGATGGCGGCGATCGGCCTCGGTCCGTCACGTGAGGGAGATCCTTGCGCAGCCGCAATCTCCGTCATGCGCCGTCGAGATCGAGCGCTTCGACGCCGCGCGCGAAGCCGAGCACGGCCTCGTCCTGGAAACGCCGTCCGACGATCTGCAGCCCGACCGGCATGCCGTCCGCCGCGCGGCCGATCGGAACGGAAATCGCGGGGCATTGCGGCGTGAAGTTGAACGCGCAGGTCATGTCGAGACCGCGGAAGCGCCCCTGCTCGTCGTCGTCGAAAAAGTCGGCGTCGGTCTGTTCCGCGAGCGGCGCGGTGACCGCGCAGGTCGGGCAGAGCAGGCCGTCATAGGTCTGAAACACCTTCGCCATGTCGCGCCATATCGATGTGCGCAGCAGCTCGACGCGCTTGTAGGGGGTCGCCCCCATCGCGAAGCCGCGTTCGATCATGGTGACCATCAACGGGTCCATCCGATCGCGGAACTCGTCCAGCCGGTCGCCGAAGAAGGCCGACATGAACACGCACCACACCTCGAACCACTGGTCGGTCACCGCGCGCGTCCACGGCAGCTCGATCTCCTCGACGACGGCGCCGGCGGCGCGCATCGCGTCGACCGCGCGGCGGAGCGCCGCTTCCACCTGCGGCTGAACGGCGTAATAGCCGAGGTCGACCGACAGCGCGAAACGCTTGCCCGCGAGGCTCGCGTCCAGCGTCCGCTCGGGTTCGAAGGTCAGCGGCAGCGAGGAGATGTCCTCGTCGCTCGGGCCCGAAGTCGCCTGCATGAAGGCCACAGCGTCTTCGACGGTCCGCGCGAGCGGGCCGAAATGCGAGATGTTGTCGAACACGCTGGGCAGGATCGTCATCGGGATCCGCCCGAAGCTCGGCTTCAGGCCGACGATCCCGCAGAACGATGCGGGAATGCGCACAGAGCCCCCCATGTCGCTTCCCTCCGCAAACGGCGCGACGCCGGTCGCGACCGCCACCGCCGAACCGCCCGACGACCCGCCGGACGTGCGCGCCCGGTCGTTCGGATTGCGGGTCGGCCCGAAGCGCGGGCTCCAGGTGAAGCTCGAATGGGCGAACTCCGGCGTGGTGGTCTTGCCCATCAGGATCGCGCCGGCGGCCTGGAGCCGGCGCACCACGAGCGCCGTCTCCTGCGGCGCGAAATCGCCGGAGCTCCATGAGCCGAGCGTGGTGAGGTCGCCTTCAGTCGGCGTCAGGTCCTTCGCCGCGAACGGAACGCCGTGCAGGAAGCCGGTCGGCTCGCCGTCCTGCACCATCCGGTCCGCACGGGCGGCGCCCTCCATCGCCGCGTCGTCGCGGATCATGGCGAAGGCGTTCAAGTCGGCGGCGACGCGGCGCGCGCGGCGGAGCGACTCCTCCATCACCTCGACCGCCGAGAAGCGGCCTGCCTTTATCCCCGCCGCGATCTCCGTGGCCTTGAGGTCGAGGGGGTGGGAGACCCCTGCGGTCCAGGTCGTCAGCGTCATTGCGCGATAATCCGTTGCTTCGCTGGGAATGCGCATTTTCGAATGCACAGAATGCGCCGATCTGCCGGCGGGAGACTCTCCGCATGGCGATCGGCTTTCCCCGGCCGCCATATCCCATGGAGTTAGCGCGCGATCGGGCGCCAGCGTGTCCGCGTCAGCGCCAGAGGCCGTAGCGCTCCCATTCGCGCTCCGGAATCGCCTCCCCGATACGGTAAGTGAGCGCCAGCACCGTCATGCGGTCCGCCGAAGCGCGGCATCGGAACGTCAGGCGATACCATTTGCCTGCGCTGCGGATGGCTCCCCCGGAGCCCGAAAGCACGTCGCCGTCGAGCGCTGCGTCGCTCCGGGCGTCCATCACCATGCGGTCGGGATGGAGCGGGCCGTCGTCGGCCTGGATGCGTCGCATCGTTTCGATGTCGCAGATCTGATGGAACCGCGTCTCCGGCTCGAGCTTGCGGAGGCTCGCCTCGACGCGGTCGTCGAACGCGGCGGCGGGAGTTGAAGCGAGGGCCAGCGCGACGGCCGCGGGAAGGATGGATCGCATATTCGAGGCTCCAGTCCGCAAAAACGCACCGAAGCGGCTAGCATCCGGGGCTTGATTCGTCTTCCCGTCACGCGCCGGCCTATGGCGCATCGCCGCGGCGCCTCGCTTCCCTGGGGAAAAGCCGCCGACGGTTTGGACTGTGGCGGCGGGATGAGACACGGTCCGCGGGCGCGGGCTTCCGGCCGTGGGTTTGCGGGTAACGGGACGGCATGACGATCAGCATTGAGCTCGGCGCCAAGGCGAACGGCCAGCGCGGCGTCGTCGATCTCGAGGAGCTGCTGGCGACCCGGCTGCTGGTGCAGGGCAATTCCGGCTCCGGCAAATCCCATCTGCTGCGCCGCCTGCTGGAGCAGAGCGCCCCCTGGGTCCAGCAATGCGTGATCGACCCCGAGGGCGACTTCGTCACGCTCGCCGACCAGTTCGGCCATGTCGTGGTGGACGCGGCGAGCTGCGAGCGCGACCTCGCGACCATCGCCGACCGCGTGCGGCGGCACCGGGTGTCGGTGGTCTTCAACCTCGAAGGCCTCGAGGTCGACCGCCAGATGCGCGCCGCCGCGCTGTTCCTCAACGGCCTGTTCGAGGCCGAGCGCGACTTCTGGTACCCGATGCTGGTCGTGGTCGACGAGGCGCAGCTGTTCGCGCCCGCCGCCGCCAGCGACGCCGACGAAGAGGCGCGCCGCCAGTCGCTCGCCGCGATGACCAACCTGATGTGCCGCGGCCGCAAGCGCGGGCTCGCCGGGGTGATCGCGACCCAGCGCCTGGCGAAGCTCGCGAAGAACGTCGCGGCGGAGGCGAGCAACTTCCTGATGGGCCGCACCTTCCTCGACATCGATATGGCGCGGGCCGCGGACCTCCTGGGGATGGAGCGCCGACAGGCGGAGACCTTTCGCAACCTCGACCGCGGGCATTTCGTCTCGCTCGGCCCCGCGATCGGCCGCAAGCCCGAGACCGTGCGAATCGGGCCGGTGCAGACCGAAGGGCGTGGCGGCAGCCCCAAGCTGACCCCGCTCCCCGAGACCCACGGAGACGACGCCGCCGGCCTGATCTTCCGCCGCGGGCCGGAGGAGACGCAAGCCCGCGCGCCGGCGCCCGCCGCCTCGGTCACCGACGTGTTGGCGCAGCTCGCCCAGGCCCGCCCCGAACCCGCGGTCCCCGCCCGGATCGACCTGTTCGCCGACGCCGACCGGGACGCCGCGATCGCCGGGATCATGACCGAGATGATGGCCGAGCCCGACGCAGGCTTTCAGCCGATCTCGCTGCTCTACCAGGACTTCCTGGTCCGCTGCCGGATCGCCCGCGTGCCTGGCGAACCGATCGACCTGCCGCGCTTCCGCAAGGAGTTCGCGATCGCCAAGGCCGATCTCGGCGAGGTCGGCTTCGCCTCGGCCGACTGGGACCAGGCGACGCTGGTCGCCGCCTCGTTGCCGGAGGATGTCCGCGGCGTGTTCCTGCTGATCGCGAAGGCGGCGCTGAGCAAGGCGCCCTGCCCGTCGGACGGCGAGATCGCCAAGGCCTACGGCACTCGCTCGACCGGCCGGGCGCGCCGGTTGCTGACCTATATGGAGGAGCGCGGCTTCATCGCCTGCGCGTCCGACCTGCGCGGCAACCGCATCGTCATGCTGCCCGACGTCGGCTGGCAGACCGCGCCCGGGCCGGTCGATATGGCGCCGGTGAACTGATCGCCGGAGAATTAACTCCGGAGGGCGTTTTCCGCCCTGAATCGTCCGGAAAATTACCCGGAAATCAATTCGCGATGATCTTCGATTAACTCCTGCGGACGGTTGAATTAACTGGCCGGCCAAGTTTTACGCCTTCAAAAGCAATGCGGCGTTCGATCAAAGACGGGCGCGGGCGTCGCTCGGCTTGACCGTTCGGTCATCCGCCCCGGCGCCGGTCATTCCGCGATGACGATCTCCGGGCCCGACTCTCTCATCGCGTCGGCGAGCGGGCCGTCCGGGGCCTTGTCGGTGACGAGGCGCGCGACGGCGTCGAGCGGGGCGATCTTGAACAGACCGCCGGGGCCGAATTTCGAGGCGTCGGCGAGCACCGTGACCGATCGCGCCTGCGCGATCATCGCGCGGGCGACGATCGCCTCCTCCAGGTCGTAGTCGAGGAAGCCGACCGTCCCCACCGCGCCGATGGTGAGGACGGCGTGATCGGCGTGAAACCGCTCGATCTGCTCGACCGCGAGCGGGCCTACGTTCTCGGCGGCGTCGCTGCGATAGGCGCCGCCGACCTGGAAGATCGTGTTGTCGCTCCCGCGCGCCGCGAGCGCCGCGATGACCGCGGAATTGGTCACGACCGTCAGCCCGCTCGCGCGCGCAAGCTCCTCTGCGAAGAACTGCGTCGTCGTGCCGGTGTCGACGAACAGCGTCTCGCCGGGCTGGAACAGCTGCGCGGCGCACCGTGCGATCGCCCGCTTGGCCGCGGCGTTCTCCGCGAGCCGCATCTGGAACGGACTTTCCCGGCCCGGCTCGTAGAGCGCGGGATCCGGCAGCGTCGCGCCGCCGTGGACCTTGCGCAGGCGCCCACGCCGGTCGAGCTCCGTGAGATCGCGCCGGATCGTCTCGCGCGACGTCCGGAGCGCGTCGGCCAGCAGTTCGACCGTCACCCGCTCACGCTCATGCGTGAGCGCGACGATCCGTTCCCGTCTTTCGTCCGGCCGCATTTTTCACCACTCAGCGCCCAATTACCGAACAGTCATCCCGCTTGACCGATCGGGGGCGCAAGGCGGAGGATACGTGAAATTCGGGCTTGCGAAACAGCGGCGCTCTGCAAAGTCGCTGACGTCTTGGTGAGCGCGGACAGGACGGCGGAAATTCGGGACGGGACGCCCTTTCGCAGGGCTCAACAGGGGTTTGCCATGGCTGAACACCACGACGAGGATACCAGGACCCTCCACTCCATGGGGTATGCGCAGGAGCTGTCGCGGCGCATGGGCGGGTTTTCGAACTTCGCCATCTCATTCTCGATCATCTGCATTCTCGCAGGCGGCATCACGTCCTTCCCGCTCGCGATGGCGACCGGCTCGGGCTTCGAGGCGACCATCGGCTGGATCGTCGGCGGCCTGTTCGCCCTGCTGGTCGCGTCCTGCCTCGGACAGATCGCCTCGGCCTATCCGACCGCCGGCGCGCTCTACCACTGGTCCTCGATCCTCGGCGGCCGCGGCTGGGGCTGGGCCACGGCGTGGATCAATCTGCTCGGCCTGATCTTCGTGGTGGCGTCGGTCGACGTCGGCGTCTGGCTGCTGTTCCGCGACCTCGTGCTCGCCGGCGTGTTCCACATCGACGTGACGGCGTGGACGGTGCTCGCGACCGATCCGCTGCCCGCAGGCATGACGGCCGATCAGGTCGACGCCAACAACACCCACGCCTACTACGTGCAGGTGGTCGCGGTCAGCCTGATCGTGCTCGCCCAGGCTCTGGTCAACCACTTCGGCATCAAGCTGACCACGCTGCTCACCGACTTCTCCGGCTACCTGATCCTGGTCGTCGCCGTCGTGCTGACGGCGATGTTCCTGATCTGGGGCGCGACCTGGGACTTCTCGCGGCTGACCACCTTCGTCAACAACACCGGCGAGCCCGGCGGCGGCTATGTGCCGGAGGCCCGGACGGCGCTGATCGCGTTCCTCGTCGGCCTGCTGTATCCGCTCTACACGATCACCGGGTTCGACGCCTCGGCGCACACCTCGGAAGAGACCGCCGACGCCCGCCGCGCCGTGCCGCGCGGCATGATCCATTCAGTGTTCTGGTCGCTGGTGTTCGGCTTCGTGATGGCGGTCTCCTTCGTGCTCGCGAGCCCCGATCTGGCCGCGACCGCCAAGGACGGCGCCAACGCCTGGTTCAACCTGTTCAACAACCTGCCGGCCCCGACCTTCCTGAAGGACATCATCGCGATCGCGATCGTGGTGGCGAACTTCATCTGCGCGCTCGCCGGCCTCACCTCGACGTCGCGCATGGTCTACGCCTTCGCGCGTGACGGCGGCCTGCCCGGCTCCAGCATGTGGAAGCAGGTCAGCCCGAAATGGCGGACGCCGGTTCCGGCGATCTGGCTCGCCGCCGTGCTCTCGGTCGCGGCGACGCTCTACTCGCCGGCCTTCGCGGCGCTCGCCGCCGGCTGCGCGCTGTTCCTCTACATCTCCTACGCCATGCCGATCGCCGCCGGACTTCTGGCGGAGGGCAAGACCTGGACGACCTTCGGCCCGTTCCGCCTCGGCGTCTTCTCCAAGCCGATGGGCGTTCTCGTGCTGCTCGGCACGCTGGTCCTGATGTACGCCGGCATCCAGCCGCCGTTCGACATCCTGATCAACTACGCGATCGGGTTGGTCGTCCTGCTGGTGCTGCTCTGGTTCGGCCTCGAGCGTCGCCGCTTCGCCGGTCCTCCGATCGGCGCCGCCATCGCCAAGCGCCAGGCTGAAATCGCCGCGGCGGAAGCCTCGCTCGGCGGCGCCGGCTGACGCAGCACGCCACGCAAAACGCCCGTTCGGTCTTTTATGTTGACCGAACGGGCGTTTCTGCGAGATAAGTCTTTAGATTGGAAAAGCGGAGCCGACTTGGGTCCGCCGATGGCGTTCGGGAGTTAATTTTCCGTCAGCCGAACAGCTCACGAGTTAATTCGGCCGTCATCCAAACCGCTCGAGACGTTAATTCCGCCCGTCAGATTAACGTGCTCACGGAATCAATTCCGGCCCGGCCGGGCGCGTTAATTCGGGTTAACGGCCAAGGCAATTCCTGATGATCTCCGGTTGATTTTCGGATGATCCACGGGCCGTTCCGGCGAAATTTGCGAGACAGAGGCGACATTGAGTCGAACCATGCCAGCCTCGGACGTCGCGATCATCGGCGCCGGCGCCGTGGGCTGCGCCATGGCCCGCCGCTTCGCCCTCGAAGGCGCCCGCGTGCTCCTGCTGGAGAAGGGCGCCGACCTGCTTTCCGGCGCGAGCAAGGCGAACAGCGCGATCCTGCACACCGGCTTCGACGCGCCGGCCGGCAGCGTCGAACTCGCCTGCATGCAGGCCGGCTACGCCGAATATCTCGAAATCCGGGACCGCATGAACCTGCCGCTGCTCAAGACCGGGGCGATGGTGGTGGCGTGGTCCGACGCCGAGCGCGCGGCGCTCGACGGGATCGAGGACCGTGCGCGGACGAACGGAGTGGGCGACGTCCGCCGCCTGACCGCATCGGAAATACGCGAGCGCGAGCCCAATCTGTCTCACGGCGCGCTCGAGGCGCTGCTCGTTCCGGGCGAGCACGTCATCGACCCATGGTCGCCGTTCCTCGCCTACCTCCTCCAGGCCAAGGCCCACGGCGCCGAGATCGTGTTCGACGCCGAAGTCCTGGGCGGCGCCTTCGACGGCGACGGCTGGACGCTGCGCACCGCGAAGGGCGAGTTCCACGCCCGCACGATCGTCAACTGCGCGGGGCTCTACGGCGACCGGATCGAACGGACGCTGCTCGGCGAGGCGTCCTTCGAGATCCGGCCCCGCAAGGGCCAGTTCGCGGTGTTCGACAAGGCCGCGGCCGAGCTGATCCGGACCATCGTGCTGCCGGTCCCGAACGAGCGCACCAAGGGCGTCGTGTTGTGCCGCACGGCCTTCGGCAATGTTCTGGTCGGCCCGACGGCCGAGGAGCAGGAGGACCGCGAGCGCGCGACCGTCGAGGAGGACGCCCTCGTCGCGTTGCTCGACAGGGCGATCGCGATGGTCCCGGCGCTGGCCGACGTCGACGTCACCGCGGTCTATGCCGGCCTTCGGCCCGCGAGCGAGGAGAAGGGCTACCGCATCCGGACGCTGCCCGAACGGAACTGGATCACGGTCGGCGGCATCCGCTCGACGGGGCTCACCGCCTCGCTCGGCATCGCCGCCCATGTCTTCGGGCTCTATGGCGAGATGGGCCGCCGTCATCAGCCGATCGCCGACCCGGTCTGGCCGACGGTCGCGAACCTCGCCGAGCATCGCCTGCGCGACTGGGCTCGGCCCGGCCATGGCGACATCGTCTGCCACTGCGAGCTGGTTACGCAGCGCGAGATCGCGCAGGCGCTCGAAGGGCCGCTGCCCCCCGGCGATTTCGGCGGCCTCAAGCGCCGCACCCGCGCCGGCATGGGGCGCTGCCAGGGCTTCAACTGCAACGCCCGGCTGGCCGAGATGACCGCCGGCCGCTTCGCGGCGCCGCTCGCCGCCGACGAGGCTGCGTGACCGCGACGCCTGCGCCGCGCGACGACGGGGTCGTCGATGTCCTGATCGTCGGCGCCGGCCCCGCGGGCCTTTCGGCCGCGACCGCGCTGAAACGCCTCGGCGTAGGCTCCGTGGTCGTCGTCGAGCGCGAGACGGAGGCCGGCGGCGTGCCGCGCCATTGCGGCCACCCGCCCTTCGGCATGCGCGAATTCTCCCGCGTGCTGACCGGGCCGGCCTACGCCCGCCGCCTCGCGGCGCGGGCGCTCGAAGCCGGCGTGACCCTGAAGCTCGGCGCGACGGTCGTCGGGATCGAGCGCGGCGAAAGCCTCGTCGCCACGCTCACCGACGACGGCGGACTCTTCCGGATCGAGGCGAGGCGCATCGTGCTCGCGACAGGCGTGCGGGAGCGGACGCGGGCCCAGCGTCTCGCCTCGGGCGACCGCCCGATCGGCGTGCTGAACACCGGCGCGCTGCAGGCCTACGCCTATCTCCAGCATCTCGCGCCGTTCCGCCGGCCGGTGATCGTCGGCACCGAGCTCGTCGCGCTGTCGAGCCTGCTGACCTGCCGGTCGGTCGGCGCGAAGCCCGTCGCCATGATCGAGGAGAACGCGGGACCGACGGTCCGCCGCCCCTTCATGGCGCTGCCGCGGCTGCTCGGCGTGCCCGTCCGCTACGGCGCCCATATCGTCGACATCAGGGGAAAGCCCCGCGTCGAGCGCGTTTCGATCCGAACGGCCGACGGCTCTGTCGAAGACATAGCCTGCGATGGCGTGCTGTTCACCGGGCGCTTCATTCCGGAATCGAGCCTTGCGCGCAGGATCGGCCTGGTCGTCGATCCCGGCACGCGGGGGCCGTCGATCGACCAGTTCGGCCGCACCAGCGACCCGAGAGTCTTCGCCGCAGGCAACCTCTTGCGGCCGGTCGAGACCGCGGGCTGGTCGTGGGACGAAGGCCGGCGCGTAGCGGGCTTCGTCGCGGACGATCTGAAAGGCCGTCTGCCCTCGGCGGACGGCGCGACGGCGATCGAGCCGGGCCGCGGCGTGCGCTATATCGTTCCCCAGCGGCTCGCGCCCGGCGGCGGGGGCCTCGACCGTCTTCAGCTCCGCGTAAGCGCCGCCGCAAAGGGCCGGCTGGTCGCGCGCCGGAACGGCGCGGCGCTCGCATCCGTGGCGCTGTCTGCGCAGCCGGAGCGGCGCGTGCTGTTTCCGGCCGCGGGTCTCGCAGCCGGGCCCGGTCCGGTCGTTGTCGGCGTCGAACCGTTGAGTAGAGTGACCGGATGCTGATCGCCGCGATCGACCAGGGGACCACATCGACGCGCGTGCTCGTCGCCGACACGGACGCCGGAACGGCCGAGATCGCCTACAGCATCCGCCACCGTCAGACGCACCCCGCGCCCGGACTGGTGGAGCACGATCCCGAGGAGCTGCTCGCCAACATCAGGGCGTGCCTCGCGGCGGCGGGACCGGTCGACGCGATCGCGATCGCGAACCAGGGCGAGAGCTGCCTCGCCTGGGACGCCGAGACGGGAGCGGCCCTGTCGCCCGTCATCGTGTGGCAGGACAACCGCACAGCGGAGACGCTGGCGACGCTTGGCGACGCCGGCGCGGCGCTGGCGCTCGAGCGCGCCGGCCTGCCGCTCGATCCCTATTTCTCCGCGGCCAAGCTCGGCTCGATCCTGACCTCGAGCCCTGAAGCGCAGGCGGCCCACGCCGCCGGGCGGCTGCGGCTCGGCACGACCGACGCATTCTTTCTCGACCGCCTCGCCGGCGTGTTCGCGACCGACGTCACCACGGCGTCGCGCACCTCGCTGATGAACCTCGTGACCGCGCAATGGGACACGGACCTTTGCGCAATGTTCGGCGTGCCCGTCGAATGCCTGCCCGAGATCCGCACGACCGTCGGCGGGTTCGGCTCGTATGAGGGTCTGCCGATCGTCGCCGCGATGGTCGACCAGCAAGCCGCGCTCTACGGGCATGGCTGCCGAAAGCCCGGCGACGCCAAGATCACCTTCGGCACCGGGGCCTTCGCGCTCGCGGTCACCGGCGGCGACATCGTGCGCGCGCCGGAGATGGGCCTGCTGCCGACGGTCGCCTGGGCGACGGCCGAGGGGCGCCTCTACGCCGTCGACGGCGGGGTCTACGACGCGGGCTCCGCGATCGAATGGGCCGGCCGCATCGGGCTGGTCGACGATCTGTCCGAGCTCGACGCGTTCGAGGGCGAGGCTGCGATCGATCAGGGGCTCGTCTTCGTGCCCGCGCTGTCGGGCCTCGCCTGCCCCTATTGGGACCGCTCGGCCGCCTCGCTGTTCCTCGGCATGTCGGGCGCGACGACCAAGCAGGACATGCGCAAGGCGCTGCTCGAAGGCGTCGCGCTGCGCGCGGCCGAGGTGGTCGCGGCGATTGCAAAGCGGGCGCCGATCGGGCCGGAGATATCGATCGACGGCGGCCTGGCGCGCAGCCGCTATTTCGCGCAGTTCCTCGCCGACAGCCTGTCGCGCGAGGTCGTGGTGTCGGACTTCGACGAACGCACCGCCTTCGGCGCGGCGGCGCTCGCCGCGCTCGCCTTCGGGATCGAACTGGAGCCCCCGGCCGGCGCGAAGTCCCGCCGCTTCACGCCGCGCGCCGAGGGGGTCGAAGTGCGTCGCGCGCGTTTCGCCGACGCCGTTTCGCGGTGCCGCAACTGGCGCGGCTGAGGCTCAGTCGTCGAATTCGGGCGGCAGCCGGCCGGCGCGGAACAGAATCCTGGTCTCTTCGGCCTGCTCGGTGTCGACGTCATAGGCCTGGCTGAGCGCGACCACGCCTGCGAAGCGCGCCTCGGCGCGCTGGGCGCGGGCCTCGGCCTCGCGCGCGGTGCCGAACTTCAGCGGCGCCTCGGCCCGCAGCTTGCCGCGCTTGTCGAGGCTGTAGGTGAGGACGAGGTGGACGACGTCGCTGGCCACGGAACCCTCGCTCAAGCGGGACGAGCCCGTACCAAGCCGGCTCCTTGCGGCTTATAAATCAGCCGCGTCGAAAGAAAACCGACTTCTCGCTTGTTTTCGGATTCCGCGAGTCGCATATTCGCCAAGTCGACGGGAGAGCGGATAATCTGATCCTGCGCTCACAAAACGTTGCGCACCGCAATAGACATTTGCATTTGCGCGCCGACGCGCCGGCTCTTCCAAGAATAGTCGGCGATATTGATTATCGCCTGCATCGCCGTCGCTGATGACGACGTCCGCCTGAAGCCGACCCTGGCCTCATCGAGGCCGCGGACCCTGATGCGCCGCGCATGCGGCTAGCTGCTGGAGAGACGTGATGGCCAAGGCCCAGAAGCGCGGCAACAAGGAAGCCAAGAAGCCGAAGAAGGTGAAGGAGGCCGCCCCGGCCCCCGCAAGCTTCCTCAAGGGCGCGACCACGCCACAGACGCCGGGCAAGAAGAAGGCCTGAGCAGGCGCAGCTCACGGCGTAAGCCGCAGGCGGGCGAGCCGCGATCGTCTCGCCGCACGACCAGGGCGCGAGATTGAGGACGCGCCAGGCGCTGACGTCCCTCGGCTCGCGCCACCCACAGGATCGGCGCGAGCGCGCCGCCTCCAGCCCCGCAGGATGCGCCGGTGCAAGCGGCGTTCCGCAGGCGGCCGCCATGGACGAAGCGGCGGGTTAAGTCTATCTCGCGGCCATGCCGCCAATCATATCGATCTCCAAGCTCTCGAAAACCTACGCCACCGGCCATCACGCGCTGAAGGCGATCGACCTCACGATCGACCGCGGCGAGATCTTCGCGCTCCTCGGGCCCAACGGCGCCGGCAAGACCACGCTGATCAGCATCCTCTGCGGCATCGTCACGCCGAGCGAGGGCGAGGCGCTGGTCGACGGCCACGACATCGTCCGGGACTATCGCGCGGCGCGCTCCCTGATCGGCCTCGTTCCGCAGGAGCTGACCACCGACCATTTCGAATCCGTGTGGTCGACGGTCACCTTCAGCCGCGGCCTGTTCGGCAAGCCGAAAAACCCCGCCGTCGTCGAGAAGGTGCTGCGCGACCTTTCGCTCTGGGACAAGAAAGACGCGACCATCCGCACGCTTTCGGGCGGCATGAAGCGCCGCGTGCTGATCGCAAAAGCGCTGGCGCACGAGCCGCGCGTGCTGTTCCTCGACGAGCCGACGGCCGGCGTCGACGTCGAGCTCAGGCGGGACATGTGGGCGCTGGTGCGCGGGCTGCGCGAGACCGGCGTCACCATCATCCTGACCACGCACTACATCGAGGAGGCCGAGGAGATGGCCGACCGCATAGGGGTGATCAGCAAGGGCGAGCTGATCCTCACCGAGAACAAGACGGACCTGATGACCAAGCTCGGCCGCAAGCAGCTGACGCTGAACCTTCAGGAGCCGCTGACCGCCGTGCCGCCGCAGCTCGCGGGCCACGACCTCGCGCTTGCGAAAGACGGCAGCGAGCTTGTCTACACCTACGACACCCAAGGCGACCGCACCGGCATCACCGGCCTCCTGACCGATCTCGCCGCCGCCGGCATCCATTTCCGGGACCTGCAGACGAAGCAGAGCTCGCTCGAGGAGATATTCGTCGGCCTCGTGAGCGACCGGCCATGAACTGGCGCGCAGTCCAGGCGATCTACCTGTTCGAGATGGCGCGCGCCTGGCGCACCGTGATGCAGAGCATCATCTCGCCGGTGATCTCGACCTCGCTCTATTTCGTGGTGTTCGGCGCGGCCATCGGCTCGCGCATCCAGCAGATCGACGGCGTCGCCTACGGCGCCTACATCGTGCCCGGGCTGATCATGCTGACGCTGCTGACCCAGTCCATCTCCAACGCCTCGTTCGGGATCTACTTCCCGCGCTTCTCCGGCACGATCTACGAGCTGCTCTCGGCGCCGGTGTCGTTCGTCGAGATCGTGATCGCCTATGTCGGCGCGGCCGCCACCAAGTCGATCCTGATCGGGCTGATCATGCTGGCGACCGCCTCGCTGTTCGTGCCGATCGAGATCCACCACCCGATCTGGATGGTGTCGTTCCTGATCCTCACCGCGATGACGTTCAGCCTGTTCGGCTTCATCATCGGCATCTGGGCCGACGGCTTCGAGAAGCTGCAGCTGGTGCCGCTGCTGATCGTGACGCCGCTCACCTTCCTCGGCGGCGCGTTCTACTCGATCGACATGCTGCCGCCGTTCTGGCGCGGCGTGTCGCTGTTCAACCCCGTGGTCTATCTCGTCTCGGGATTCCGCTGGAGCTTCTTCGGAAAGTCCGACGTCGGCGTCGTGGTGAGCCTCGGGATGACGCTGTTCTTCCTCGCGCTCTGCCTGACGGGGGTGCGCTACATCTTCAAGTCGGGGTACCGGCTGAAGGCCTGAGCGATCGGCGCAAAGACACCGTCATGCCCGCGTCTTCGCGGGTATCCACGACTTGGACGTCGAGCCCTGCGATCAAGTCGTGGATACCCGGCTGCGCCGGGCATGACGGCTAGCGTCTCACCACTGGTCGGTCACCTCAGGCGCCGCCATGCCCCGCTCCCTGCGGGCCTCGCGCTGCTGGACGAACAGCTTGCGGACATAGACGCCGGGATCGTCGGGGAGCGTCTCCAGCCACTGGCGCGAGGCGAAGATCGTCTTGAGCATCATGCTCTCGCTGCGCAGCGCCGGCTGTTCGGGCGGGCGGGCGACGTTCATCGCGGACTCGCCGGTGCGGCCGAGACCGGCGGCGGACCCGATCGAGCCGCTCGCCTTCGTGTTCTCCGAGGGATCGCCGGACTGGGGGGCCCGGCCGCTCTTGAACACCCTGCTCCGACCCGCGGAGTTCGCCTGACGCCCGGAATCGCGGTCGCCGGCGGCGCCCTCGCCGGTCGAGTTGATCTCGTTCTCGGCGTCCGAGGGCGCTTCGCCGCCGCGCTTGTTGGCGCTGGCGCTGGCGTTCGCGCCGTTCCTGGCGTCGACGGCGTCGGCGCGCCGCTTCGCCAGAAGCGACTCCACGACAGCGAGGTTGTAGCGAGCGTCCTCGTCGTTCGGGTCGCGTTCGAGCGCGTCGTCGAAGGTTTGCGCCGCCTCCCTGAGGCGTCCCGAACGGGCGAGCGCCGTGCCGAGATCGTAGAGCTGGCCAGGGAACTCGGCGGCGCGGAACGCCTGCGCCGCCTCCTCGTAACGGCCGCGCTCGTAGAGCGCCGCGCCCCGCCACGCCGGCCCGCCGAGCATGAGCGCCGCGACCC
This sequence comes from Hansschlegelia plantiphila, assembly GCF_027922265.1. Classification (GTDB taxonomy): domain Bacteria; phylum Pseudomonadota; class Alphaproteobacteria; order Rhizobiales; family Methylopilaceae; genus Methylopila; species Methylopila plantiphila. The sequence continues at coordinate 30,955 of NZ_BSFI01000008.1, forward strand.
GCGGCAGCCCGGCCTCGTAGAAGGCGCGGCCGGCGTGCTGCCGCGCGTCCGTCGCAAACAGGGCCGCCACGATCAGCGCCGCGAGGATAGCGATCCGGATCAAACGCGCACCGAGCCCCGACGGGGCGGACGCCCCCAAGCGGCGTTTCTACAACAAGCCGAGCCGGGCGTCGCGGGAGCGGGGACGATCCTTATGGCCTATTTCCCGGAAGTTGCCGGAAGTGCAGCCAAAGCTTGGGCAGGGCTACTGCCGCCGGCTGCGGGCCTCCTCGAGTGGATCGTATTTCCCTGACTTCACTGCCTCCCTGCACGCCTCATATGACCGATTGGCGGTAGTGCAGTATTCGCAGTGAGATGTGAGCTGGAATTGCTTGATCAGCCGTTTCGTCTCGTCGCCTGTTCCCTCGTCAGCGACGATGTCCTTGATCTGCGCGGTTTCTATCTCCGCGTAGAAGGGGTGGTACCCAACGTAGGCCCCCATCGCATTCTTTGAATTGACCAGCCCACAGACGAAGCTCCTGTCGCGATGGTCTGGTTTCGTGTACTTGCATGCGCTATGAAAACGAGCGCTCCGGGCGTCATAAAGATCGATCTCGAAATTATCTCTTATCGTTTCGAGCTCTGAAGAGCTTGGCTCCACGCAATCTTGAGGCTTTTCGATCTCCGCGACTTCCGCGTCGAGCTTTGCCTTCGCTGCACGCTCCTCTTCAGCCCGCTTTTCCTGCTCGATGCGCCTGGCCTCCGCTTGGTGCTCGGCTTCCTCCTGCGCCTTCTTCTGCTCCTCGGCGCGCCTTGCCTCGTCAAGCCGCCTCTGCTCAGCAGCTTTCCTTGCTTGCTCCTCTTCCGCGAGCAAGGCCGCACGGTTGTGCGCGTCCATATCACTCTTGAAGCAGCTCACTACCTGCCTCCAGTCAGCGCCGCTCTTCTTGCCGAACCTTTCAAGGCATTCCGTCATCATCGTCGATTTGACGGTATCCGCGATGATGTTGTCCTTTATATCCAGATACTCGCGGGCTGCAGAGGTCTGTTCGCCGCGGCAAGCCTCAGAGCGCTTTTGCGGTTGCCTGCACAGCCTCTGTATGTCCGGTAACATCGCGCCGAGACGCGGATCTTTCACCTCCGCCAAGAGGTCCGGCACTCCGTCGAAGGGGGCCGGCTGAGTGGTCGCGCTGCCGATCCGCTCGCGGAAAAGCACAATGGCATCCTCTTGGGTCTTCCTGATGCAGAAGAGGCTTGATCCGCAGAGCTTTCGATGAGCCAGAAACGCTCGCGCAGCGCTAAGCGCAGCCTGCTTATCTTGAGCCTTTAGGGCCTGGAAGAGACGGGTGGTCTCTTGGTCATTGGAAGAAAGGATCGCGTCACTACAGATCGCTCTCTCGTCAGGAGCTTCGGCCTTTGAACAGTCGAAGCTGGGTGGACCTGCTAGCCCCGCGGACGCAAATATCGGGATGGCCAGTATAATTAGGATGATCTTCCGTATCCAACGAAGGTATCGTAGCGGCGGATCTTCGCAAGCTTCTAAAGCGGCGATAACAGCGGCCCGCACCGAAACGGGATTGGCGGCGGCGTCCGGGGGCGCCATTGTTCCCGCGCCTTCCAGCGGACGTCTTCGATGATGAAATGGGTGCGTAACGCGCTGGGCCTCGCGGCGGCCCTCGCGCTGATGGGACTGATGGGCTCGGGCGCGTTCCTGCTGTCCCAGACGACGCCGGACCTCAATCCGGCCTGGTTCTACGGCGGAGCCGGCATTCTCTACACGATGATCGTGCTGCTCTGGCTGAACCGCTGAAGCGGGCTGTCTAGCCGCCATAGCGTTCGGTGCGGATGACCGAGGCGGCCAGACCGCCGGCGACGAGGCCCGCCGAGGCGGTCTCCACAAACGCGTTCGAGCCGCAGACGAAGGTCCGCAGCGGCGAAGCTGGGAGGCGCGAGAGCGCGTCCGCGGCGATCGCCGCGTCGACGCGCCGGCCGTGGTCGCCGGCGCGCGACGCCGCTCCGCGCGAGAGCGCGACGACGAAGGCGAAACCGTCGCCGCGAGCCTCGAGCTCGAGCAGCTCCTCGCGGAACAGCACGTCGTCCCAAGTGCGCGCGGCGACCAGCAGCAGGGTCGGGATGCGCGACCCGCGAGCCGCGCGGTGGCGCGCCATCGCCATCAGCGGCGCGACGCCGGACCCCGCTCCGACGAGCAGCAGCGGACCGCCGTCTTCGACGCTCCAGACAAAATGGCCGCCGATCGGCCCGCGAATCTCGACCGCGTCGCCGACCGCCGCGACCTCGTGGAAGAAGGCGGAGACCTCGCCCTCCTCCAGCTCCTCGATCGCGAGCTCGACCGACCGGTTGTTCTCAGGCGCCGAGGCGATCGAATAGCTCCGGCGCGCCTGATAGCCGTCGGCAGCGGTCAGCCGGACATCGACATGCTGACCGGCGCGGAACGCGAAGGGCGGCTCGGGGGCCAGGAAGAAGCTCGACACCCTGGAAGTCTGCGGGACGATCTTCTCGATCGTCGCGGTGCGCCAGGCTGAGGGGGCGTCGTTCACGGGTCGTCGTGGTAGCGCTGCTCGCGCCAGGGGTCGCCAACCATATGGTAGCCGCGCAGCTCCCAGAAGCCCGCGGTGTCAACGTCGGTGAACTGCAGGCCGCTCACCCACTTCGCCGACTTCCAGAAATAGAGGTGCGGCACCAGTAGCCGCGCCGGACCGCCATGGTCCGGCGCAAGCGGCTCGCCGTCATATTTCAGCGCGATCATCGCCTTGTCTCCGGCGAGGTCGGCGGCAGGCAGGTTGGTCGAGTAGCCGTCGAAGCCATGCGCCAGCACGAAGGGCTTGGCGGCCTCGACGCCGGCCGCCTTCAGCAGGTCGTCGATCGTCACGCCCTCCCACGCGGTGTCGAGCTTCGACCACGTGGTGACGCAGTGGATGTCCCTGACGTAGGAGGTCTGCGGCAGGGCGTTGAATTCCTCCCACGTCCATTTGAACACCGGACGCGGGCCGACCTTCAGGGTGAAGCTCCAGTCCTCCAGCTTGATGCGCGGCGTCGGACCGGCCGAAAGCACGGGGAAGTCGGTCGTCAGCGCCTGCCCTGGCGGTACGCGCGCCGCGACGTCCTCCGGAGTCCGCCGTCCGGTGAAACCACGCGTGATCATGACGGGATCCTGTTTGCGTCGGGGCGCAGAGTAGCCGTCGGAGCGGCGAAGGCAATTGCGTATCGGCCGGCGTCTTGACCAGCCCGAACATGTGAGTAAACATTCACTCACACAGGAGCTTCGTTTCGCCCATGATGTTCGCGCTGCTACGCTCCCGCCGGTTCGCGCCGCTGTTCGGCTGCCAGCTGTTCGCCGCGTTCAACGACAATTTCGTGAAGAACGCGCTGGTCATCCTGCTGCTGTTCCACATCGGCGGCGCGAGCGGGCCAATGCTGGTGACGCTTGCGGGCGGGCTGTTCATCCTGCCGTTCTTCGCGCTGTCGGCGCTCGGCGGCGAGCTTGCGGACCGCTACGACAAGGGCCGCGTCGCGCGCTGGACCAAGCTCGCCGAGATCGGCGTCGCGGTGATCGCGGCAGTCGGCTTCTTCCTCTATTCCGCGGTCCTGCTGTTCCTCGCGCTGTTCCTGACCGGCGTGCTGTCCGCGCTGTTCGGCCCGGTCAAATACGGCATCCTGCCCGACCACCTGAAGCGTGAGGAGCTGGTCGCCGGCAATGCGCTGATCGAGACCGCGACCTTCCTCGCGATCCTGGCCGGCACCGTCGGCGGCGGGATCATGGTGGCGGAGGCGAGCCCCTACGCGGTCGCCGCGGTCACGCTCGGCGTGTCGGGCCTGGCCTATTTCTGCGCGACGCTGATTCCGCCGACAGGCGAAAGCGCGCCGAACCTGAAGATCGAGCGCAACGTCTTCAAGAGCTCGGCGGCCTTGCTGCGCGACCTGAAGCGCGAGCCGCGGCAGTGGATCGCCTCGATCGCCGTCAGCTGCTTCTGGCTGGTCGGCGCGATCCTGCTCGCGCTCGTGCCGCAGCTCGTGAAGACCGCGATCGGCGGCGACGAGAGCGTCGTCACGCTGTTCCTCGCCGTGTTCACCATCGGCATCGCGCTCGGCTCGATGGCCGCGGCGCGGCTGAGCGAGCGGCGCATCCTGCTCGCGCTGACCCCGATCGCGGGCGTCATCGTCGGCGTGTTCTCGCTCGACCTCGCCCTCGCCACCTACGGCATGACGCCCGCCGATCCGCTGATCGGCTGGACGGAGTTCGTGCGCTCGGCAGCCGACATCCGCATCCTGGTCGACCTTCTGGCGATCGCCGCCGCCGGCGGCCTGTTCGTCGTGCCCGTGTTCGCCTTCCTGCAGTCGGAAGCCGGCGAAGACCGGCGCGCCCGCGTGGTCGCGGCGAACAACGTGCTGAACGCCGCCTTCATGACCGCGGGCGCGGTCGTGCTGATCGCGCTGCAGGCGGCGGGGCTGACCACCTCGACGCTGATCGCCCTGCTCGGCGCGCTGTCGATCGCGGGCGCGCCCGTTCTGGGGCGCGCCCTCCCCGGCTCGATGCTGCGCGACACGGCTCATCTGGCGTTTTCTCTGCTCTACCGGGTCGAGGTGCGCGGCATGGCGAACCTCGAAAAGGCGGGGCCGAAGGCGGTCATCGCGATCAACCATTCGAGCCTGCTCGACGCGCCGCTGGTGATGTCGCTGCTCGCCGACGAGCCGGTGTTCGCGATCGACAGCGCGATGGCGACGCGGTGGTGGGTGAAGCCCTTCGCCAACATGGTGCGCGCCTTCCCGATGGACCCCGCGAAGCCGCTCGCGACCCGCGCCCTGATCAATCTGGTGAGGGAGGGAAACCGGCTGGTGATCTTCCCCGAGGGGCGCATCACCGTCACCGGCTCGCTGATGAAGATCTACGACGGCGCCGGACTGATCGCGGACAAGTCTGACGCGCCGGTCGTGCCGGTGCGGATCGAGGGGCTCGACCGCTCGCCGTTCTCCTATCTCACGCGCCGCCAGCTCCGGAAGCGGCTGTTCCCGAAGGTCGTCGTCACGATCCTGCCGCCGGAGAAGCTCGGGGTCGACGCCTCGCTCGTCGGTCGCAGGCGCCGGCAGGCCGCGGGCGCGGCGCTCACCGCTCTGATGTCGCGGATGGTGTTCGCGACCACCGATATCGACCGCACCCTGCACGAGGCGACGGTCGCCGCCGCCAAGGCCGAAGGCTTCAGCCAGGTCGCGGTGGCGGACGCGCTGGGCGCCAGGCTCAGCTACCGCAGGCTGTTCGCCGGCGCCGCGGCGCTGGAGGTGAAGCTGCGAGGGCTCGCAAAGCCGGGCGAGGCCGTCGGCGTGCTGCTGCCGAACACGGCCGCGGTCGCCCTCGCCTTCCTCGCTCTCCAGCGCGGCGGCCGCGTGCCGGCGATGCTGAACTACACCGCCGGCGCCGCGAACCTCGTCGCGGCGTGCAAGGCGGCGGAGGCGCGCACGGTGCTCACCTCGCGCGCCTTCATCGAGAAGGGTCGCCTGCAAAAGGAGGAGGCCGCGCTCGGCGGCGCCGTGAGGCTCGTCTATCTCGAGGACGTCCGGGACGCGATCGGGCTGGTCGACCGCCTCAAGGGCCTGCTCGCCAGCGGTCGCGCGGCGCGCGGCGACCCGAACGCCCCGGCGGCGATCCTGTTCACGTCCGGGTCCGAGGGCGCGCCGAAGGGCGTCGTGCTCAGCCACAGGAACCTGCTGTCTAACGTGGCGCAGGTCGCCGCGCGCATCGACTTCGGGCCGGCCGACGTCGTGTTCAACGTGCTTCCCGTGTTCCACGCCTTCGGGCTGACCGGCGGCCTGCTGCTGCCGCTGGTCTCGGCGGTGAAGACCGTCCTCTACCCCTCGCCGCTGCACTACCGGATCGTGCCGGAGATGGTCTACGGCTCGAACGCCACCGTGCTGTTCGGCACCGACACCTTCCTCGCCGGCTACGCCCGCTCCGCGCACCCTTACGATTTCCGCTCGCTGCGCTTCGTGGTGGCGGGCGCGGAGGCGGTGAAGCTCGAGACGCGCAAGGTCTGGGCCGAGAAGTTCGGGCTGAGGATTCTCGAAGGCTACGGCGTGACGGAGGCGAGCCCGGTGGTCGCGGTCAACACCCCGATCTTCAACCGCGGCGGGACCGTCGGCCAGTTCCTTCCGGGCATCGAGCACCGGCTCGCCCCCGTCGAGGGCGTCGAGGACGGCGGTCGGCTGTCGATCCGCGGACCGAACGTCATGCTGGGCTATCTGCGCTCCGAGCGGCCCGGCGTGCTGGAGCGGCCGGTCGACGGCTGGCACGACACCGGCGACATCGTCGCGCTCGACGACGCAGGGTTCGTCTCGATCAAGGGCCGCGCCAAGCGCTTCGCCAAGATCGCGGGCGAAATGGTGTCGCTCGGGCTGGTCGAGGAGACGGCCGCCAGGGCCTGGCCCGAAGCCTCGCACGCCGCCGCCACCGCGCCCGACCCCCGCAAGGGCGAGCGGGTGGTGCTGGTGACGACGAAGAAGGACGCCGAGCGCGGCGCGCTGCAGGCCGCGTTCCGGCAGGCGGGCCTGCCCGACATCGCGGTCCCGGCGGAGATCGTCACGGTCGGGAAGATTCCGCTGCTGGGCTCCGGCAAGACGGACTATGTCGCGGTCGCGAAGCTCGCGGCCGGATCGAAGGAGCAGGCGGCGTGAGCGCCGCGCGCGGCGTCCACGACACGCGAAGGCGGATCGAGACCGCGGCGCTCGGGCTGTTCGCCGCCAAGGGCGTCGACGGCGCCTCGATCCGCGAGATCGCGGCCGGCGCCGGCCTCACCGAGGGCGCGCTCTACCGGCACTTCGCCTCCAAGGAGGAGCTGTCGCGCGCGCTGTTCATCGACCGCTACGGAGCGCTCGCCCGCGGGATCGAGACGATCCGCGCCGAGCGCTCCGGCTTCGGCGACAGGCTCGACGCGCTGGTCGATTTCTTCGCCGCCTCCTTCGACGCCGACCCTGCGGGCTTCGCCTATGTGCTGGTCTCCCAGCACGAGCATCTGCGCGGCCTCGACAAGGCGGCGCCGGAGAATGCGGTGGCGGCGCTCGGCCGCGTGTTCGAGGACGCGATGGCGGCGGGCGACATCCCGCGCGGCGACGTCGCGCTGACGACGGCGCTCGCGCTCGGCCTCGTGGTGCAGCCGGCGATCTTCTTCATCTACGGCCGGCTCGCCGAGCCGCCCTCGGCGCATCGCGCGGCGATCGCAGGCGCGATCCGGCGGGCGGTGGGCGTCACTGACAGCGCGGTCTAGCGCCCGCCGCTTCCTCCCTCGTCCGGCGCGCTCCGCGCCGAAACGCCGATGGTTAATCAATCGTGAGCGCGACAATGCAAAACAGCGTCAATTAATAGTAAAAACAGGAATCCCCTCCGTTATCAGCGTCTCGCGCCCTTCCGGCCGTCGTTTCCGCTATAATGCGGCGGGTCCGCCACTGGCTCCGGGAGCTGCCGAGATGATGACGAGCATCGCTCGCGACGCATCCGCAACGACGCCCCGCGTCGACTGGGTGGACGTCGCCAAGGGCATATGCATCGTCCTCGTGGTGATGATGCACTCGACGCTCGGCGTCGAGAAGGCCGCCGGGGCCGAGGGCTTCATGCACTACGCCGTCGCCTTCGCGCGGCCGTTCCGGATGCCGGACTTCTTCCTGATATCCGGGCTGTTCCTCGCCCTCGTGATCGACCGCGACTGGCGGCTCTATCTCGACCGCAAGGTCGTCCACTTCGCTTACTTCTACCTGCTCTGGCTCGTCATCCAGGGCGCCACGAAGTGGCCCGGGCTGGCGATCGACGAAGGGATCGGCGCGGTCGTCCACCAGTTTCTGGTGTCGCTGGTCGATCCGTTCGGCACACTGTGGTTCATCTACCTGCTGCCGATCTTCTTCGTGTTCGCCAAGCTGGTGCGCCGGCTCCCGCCGCTGCTGGTGCTGGCCTTCGCCGCCCTGCTCGAATCGCTCCAGGTCCACACCGGCTGGATGGTCCCGGACGAGTTCTGCGCACGGCTGTTCTACGTGATGCTCGGGTGGTACGGCGCGCCCCGCATCTTCGCGTTCGCCGACATGGTGCGGGGCCGCCGGGGCCTGGCGCTCGCGGGCCTCGTGGCCTGGGCGCTGATCAACGGCGCCGCTGTGTTCGGCGGCGTCGCGACGCTGCCCGTCGTCAGCCTCATGCTCGGCGTCGCCGGGGCGCTCGCGATCGTCTCGGTCGCCGCCCTCATTGCGGGCTCCTCGGCCGCCGAGCCGCTGCGCTACGCCGGCGAACGCTCGATCGTCGTCTATCTCGCGTTCTTCCTGCCGATGGCGGCGACGCGCGCGGTCCTTCTCAAGACCGGGGTGATCTCGGACCTCGGCTGGGTCTCGGTGATCGTGACGACCGTCGGCGTGGTGGCGCCGCTCGCCCTGCACTGGCTCGTGATGAAGACCGGATGGGCAAAGTTCCTGTTCGTCCGGCCGCAGGCTTTCCACATCGACCGCCCCAAGACCCCGCTGCGAGAAACCGGCCTGCAGCCGGCTCGATAACGCAGAAGTGCGCGGTTCCGCCGCACTTCGGATTTGTTCTAAAGTTTGACGAAGGACGGGTTCGCATCTTCTTCTCGCGCGCTATCGTTAAACGCGAGAGGCGATCTCGACGCCCACGGAGGAAAATGCCGCAATGAGAATTAAGGCAGTTTTTGCAAGCCTCGCCCTTGGCTCGGCGCTCGTCGCGGGCTCCGCCGCGATGGCGGCCGAAGGGCCGTACACGCAGGCCCAGCTCGACAAGGGCAAGTCCGAATACAACGGCGCCTGTCGCCAGTGCCACGCCAAGGAAGGCGCAGGCGCGCTCGGGCCCGCTCTGAAGGGCGACGCGTTCCTCAAGGTGTTCGGCGGCAAGCCGGTCGCCGAGCTGCGCGACTACATCCACACGAACATGCCGCAGAACGCGCCGGGTTCGCTGACGGAAGACCAGCTGAACGTGCTGACGGCGTACATCCTCTCGCTCAACGGCTTCACGCCGGGTCAGACCGAGATGTCCGCGGATTCGGCGAAGGGCGCGCAGCTCACGCCGTGATCGGGATTTGAAGGGCGCCGGCGTTCGCCGGTTCCCTTCAAGCCGCCGACGCCTATAGTCCCGGCCGAACCTGGCCGGGACTTCTCACGCATGCCGAACCGCCCTGTCGCCTCCGGCGACCACGTCGTCCTCGTGGACGGCTCCTCCTACATCTTCCGCGCCTATCACGCGCTGCCGCCGCTGACGCGCCCGTCCGACGGGCTGCCGGTCGGCGCGGTGTCCGGCTTCTGCAACATGCTGTGGAAGCTGCTGCGCGACGCCGGCTGGGTCGACCCGACCCACCTCGCGGTGATCTTCGACAAGTCGGAGGTCACGTTCCGCAAAGAGATCCACGAGACATACAAGGCCAACCGGTCCGAGCCGCCCGAGGACCTGATCCCGCAGTTTCCGCTGATCAGGCGCGCGACCGAAGCCTTCTCGATCGCGTGTATCGAGAAGGGCGGCTACGAGGCGGACGACCTGATCGCGACCTATGCCCGCCTCGGCGCGGAAGCGGGCGCCGAGGTCACCATCGTCGGCTCCGACAAGGACCTGTTCCAGCTCGTCGGCGGGCTGGTGACGATGCTCGATCCCGTGAAGGACAAGCGCATCGGGCCCGACGAGGTGTTCGAGAAGTTCGGCGTCGGGCCGGACAAGATGATCGATCTGCAGGCGCTGGCGGGCGATTCGGTCGACAACGTGCCGGGCGTGCCCGGCATCGGCGCGAAGACCGCCGCCCAGCTGCTCTCCGAATATGGCGACCTCGAAACGCTGCTCGGGCGCGCCCACGAGATCAAGCAGCCGAAGCGCCGCGAGAACCTGATCGAATACGCCGACCTCGCCCGCATCTCGAAGCGGCTGGTGACGCTTGAGACCAACGTGCCGCTCGACGTCTCGCTCGACGACATCGCGGTCCAGGAGCCGAACCCGACGCGGCTCGTCGCCTTCCTCAAGGCGATGGAGTTCAACACGCTGACCCGCCGCGTCGCCGAGGCGACCGGCGTCGACATCGCAGCCGTGACGCCCGACGCCGAGATGATGTCGGCGAAGCGCTCCGCGCCGGCTCCGCGCGGAAGCGAGACGGTCGCGGCCGGTCCGAAGGACGACGACGAGTTCGACCTCGGCGAGCCGCCGGACCCCGCACTGCCGCAGACGGAGACCCTCGACAAGGGCGCCGGAGGCGGCTGGTACAAGCGCGCGGAAGGCCGCGCGCGCAAAGGCATGGACTACACGCCGCCGACGAACGGCGGCGCGCAGAGCGCCTTCGACGGCCCGACGCCGCAGGCGCTGGCCGAGAAGCGCCGGGTCGAGGCCGCGGGCGCGGTCGTCGATCGTTCGGCCTATGAGTGCGTGACGGATGTCGGCCGCCTCGCCAACTGGCTCGAGGACGCGCGCGAGGCCGGCCGGCTCGCGGTCGACATGGAGACCTCGGCCGTCGACCCGATGCGCGCCGAGCTCGTCGGCTTCTCGCTCGCGATCGCGCCGGGCGTCGCGGCCTACGTGCCGCTCGGCCACGTCACGGCGGCGGGGGACCTCCTGTCGGAGAACGGCGCCGGGGGCGGTCTCGTCGAGGGCCAGATCCCGGCGAACGAGGCGCTCGCCGTGCTGAAGGATCTGATGGAGGACGACTCCGTCCTCAAGATCGGCCAGGGGATCAAATACGACCTGACGATCCTCGACCGCCTCGGCGTCCGCGTCGCGAACTACGACGACACGATGCTGATGTCCTATGCGCTGGATTCGGGGCTCGGCGCGCAGGGGCTGGACGAGCTCTCCCGCCGCCATCTCGGCCACGCCTGCATCTCCTATGACGAGGTGACCGGCACCGGCAAGGCGCGCCTGAACTTCGCGCAAGTCGCGCTCGACAAGGCCACGGCTTACGCGGCGGAAGACGCCGACGTGACGCTCAGGCTCTGGACTCTGTTCAGGCAGCGCCTGGTCGCCGAGCGCATGGTCACCGTCTACGAGACGCTGGAGCGGCCGCTGCCGGCGGTGCTGTCGCGCATGGAGCAGCGCGGCGTCTCGATCGAGCGGCCGATGCTCTCCAGACTCTCGGGCGAGCTCGCCCAGCGCATGGGGGCGCTCGAAGCCGAGATCCACGCGCTCGCGGGCGAGCCGTTCAACCTCGGCAGCCCGAAGCAGCTCGGCGACATCCTGTTCGGCAAGATGGGCCTTCCCGGCGCGAAGAAGACCAAGACCGGCGCCTGGGGCACCGCAGCCGGCGTGCTGGAGGAGCTCGCCCTTCAAGGCCACGATCTGCCCCGCCGCATCCTCGACTGGCGCCAGCTCTCGAAGCTCAAGAGCACCTACGCCGACGCCCTGCCGACCTACGTCCACCCGGAGACGCGCCGGGTCCACACCACCTATCAGCTCGCCGCGACCACGACGGGCCGGCTGTCCTCGACCGAGCCGAACCTGCAGAACATCCCGATCCGCACCGAGGAGGGCCGCAAGATCCGGCGCGCCTTCGTGGCCGCGGAGGGGGCCAAGCTGGTGTCGGCCGACTACAGCCAGATCGAGCTCCGGATCCTCGCCCACATGGCGGACATCCCGCAGCTGGTGCAGGCCTTCGCCGACGGGCTCGACATCCATGCGATGACGGCCTCGGAGATGTTCGGCGTGCCGGTCGAGGGCATGGACCCTTCGACGCGGCGGCGCGCCAAGGCGATCAATTTCGGCATCATCTACGGCATCTCGGCCTTCGGGCTGGCGAACCAGCTCGGCATCGGGCGCGAGGAGGCGGGTCTCTACATCAAGACCTATTTCGAGCGCTTCCCCGGCATCCGCGACTACATGGAGGCGACCAAGACCGCGGCGCGCGAGCAGGGCTACGTCACAACCATCTTCGGCCGGAAGTGCCACTACCCCTCGATCCGCGCCTCGAACCCGGCGGAGCGCGCGTTCAACGAGCGCGCCGCGATCAACGCCCCGATCCAGGGCTCGGCCGCCGACATCATCCGCCGCGCGATGATCCGGATGGAGGCCGCGCTCGCCGAGGCGAAACTGTCGGCGCAGATGCTGTTGCAGGTGCATGACGAGCTGATCTTCGAGGTCGACGACGCCGAGGTCGACGCCGTGATCCCGATCATCACCCGCGTGATGGAGGACGCCCCCCACCCCGCGCTCAAGCTTCGCGTGCCGCTGAAGGTGGACGCCCGCGCCGCGCTGAACTGGGAGGAGGCGCATTGAGCGCGCTTCGAAGGGCGGGACGCGCGGTCGCGCTGGCGCTTCTCGCAGGGTTCGCCGTGTCCTCGACGGCCGACGCCGACGACAAGGCCGCGCTGACCTATGCGGTCCACGAGCCCGAGGTGAAGTCGCCGCACCCGCCGCTGCTGGTGCTGCTGCACGGGCAAGGCGCCGACGAGCTCGACCTCATCGGCCTGTGGCCGCAGCTGCCGCGGAACTTCCTGATCGTGTCGCCGCGCGCCCCGTTCAGGAACGCCAATGGCGGCTACCGCTGGTATGGCGGCGGCGACGGCCAGGGCGTCGAGGTGAGCGCACGGGACGTGCTGTCGCTGATCGGCACGGTCTCGAAGCATTACGCGGTCGACCCGGCGGAGGTGTTCGTCGGCGGCTTCAGCCAGGGCGCGGCGCTGTCCTACCAGCTCGGCCTGACCCAGCCCGCCCGCTTCCGCGGCGCGGCGGCGCTGAGCGGCGCGATCCCGAAATCCGCGCAGGCCCCGGCCGGCGCCGACTGGTCCCGCACCGCCTTCTTCATCGCCCACGGCGACAGGGACGACCGCATCCCCTTCGCCTCCGCCCGCTCGGCCCAGGCGACGCTCGCCAAGCTCCACGCCCCCACAGCGTTCCACGCCTACCCCGGCATGGGCCACCAGATCACCGACGCCGAGACGCTCGACCTCGCGGAGTGGCTGGCGAAGACGGAGGACTGAGGGGGGGAAGGCAACAGCGACCTTACGGCCTGCATTCAATTACCGCGGAGAGGCTTTGCGCATGCGCAGCGAGATCGGCAGGCTTCATGGTCTCTCCGGGCGCGCCCACGTCGAACGTCGTGTTGTTCGTCTCTAGAAACGTCTGAGCGACCGAGCTCTTGATCGCAAAATTGACGTTCTGTGCAATGTCGCCGCCATTCGCTAAAGCGAATTTCAGTGTGTTCAGCTTCGCAACGACGATGCCGACCACGTTGCCGCTTTCGTCAAGCAACGGCCCTCCGCTATTGCCGGGCTGAACGGGTGCGGAAATTTGTATCCTACTTGAATCGTCGTGCAGCCCTGCGGTAGCCGTGACCCCACCCCGGGTGAAGTTGCCGCTTGTTGCGAGATCGCCGTTCAAGGGAAAACCGAAGGCGGCGACGTCTTCGCCGAGGCGAACGCCGGCCCGCAGCTTCGCGACCGCATCACTCGCCTTATCGCTTTCAATCAACGCTAGGTCGTTTGGCTCGTCGCGGGCCAGCACCCTACCGGTCGCCTTATTCTGACCGATGGTCAGGGTGACGACCGCACAGCCCTTCACCACGTGAGCGTTGGTCAAGAGTCTCTTCTGAGAGACGAAAAAACCCGTACCGGACTTGTCCTCGCTCGGCGCAGCGGCTTCAGCAGGAGGTGACGGAGCAGGTGCTGGCATTACCGGCATCGTCGGCGGCGTGTACGTCGCTTGCGCTGTATCGCCTCCGCCATCCAGCGAAACGGAGAAAAGGTTGGCCATCAGGTTGGGAATGCGGTCGCCCCGTTCAATGCGGTTCGAGTCCCAACTCGTGGCGAAGCCCACCACACCGCCGCGCGACAGCTGATACTTCGTGTAGAATGCCCGGTCGCCGACCCCGCCGGCCACCGCGAAGAACCGCGGCCGGATCACCTTGTAGTCGATCCTGCGCGCGCCGGCCGTCGAGCTCATCCGGAGGTAAAGCTGTTCCAGCGACGTCTCCGACGCGGAGAAGAAGGAAAAGTCGACGCTCAGCGAGCGATCATAAGCTTCGTAGCTGTAGCCGCGGGCGGTGTTGACCTGAAGCGGAGCAGCTTTCTTCGGAACGTAGAGTTTGGCGTTTGTGTAGGGACGCTAGATCTCTGTCATGCCCCACGCTGACATTGCGCCATAGCCGGACACGCGAAGTCGGGCCAGTTGGTCCGGAGTAAGCCACCCGGTTTGCGGCGCGCCGAGCGACGATTGATATTCCTGAATCGCCTTGAAGAGCCGTGGCCCGAAGGCGCCGGTGCTCATTCCGTTGAAGTGGCCGGCTGCGATCAGAAGAAGCGGCACTTCGAAGTGCTGTTTCGCATCCGACGCATAGAACGCGCGTTCTGCGATCTGATAGTCTGCGCGGTTGAGGGCTGCGACAGGCTGGGCGCCGATGGCGGCCGCCACAGCTAGGAATCCGAAGAGGACCCAGATCTTCATAGCTCGCCCCGACGGAGGCGCCGACCTCCTGCAGGCAACTATAGGTTGGAAATTCTGGACCGCGAGTCCAAAGCCGCTTTTTTGCCTCGAGACCCCCGAAGACCTCAATGCTCCTCCACGCCCTCCTCCCCTCCCCCGTCGGAACCCTCACCCTCGTCGCGAGCGACGCCGGGCTCGCCGCGGTGCTGTGGGAGAACGACGATCCGCGGCGCGTGCCGTGGGCGGCGGCGAGCGTGGCGGGCGAGCATCCGGCGCTCGCCGAGACGGCGCGGCAGCTTGGAGAATATTTCGCGGGCGAGCGCCGGTCGTTTGCGCTGCCGCTCGATTTCCGCGGGACGGCGTTCCAGCGGCTTGTGTGGGAGGCGCTTATCGCGATCCCCTATGGCGAGACGCGCAGCTATGGCGAGATCGCGGCCGCGGTCGGCAGCCCCAAGGCGGTGCGGGCGGTCGGGGCCGCGAACGGGCGCAACCCGATCTCGATCGTCGCGCCCTGCCACCGTGTGGTCGGAGCGTCCGGCAGGCTGACGGGATTTGCGGGCGGCCTCGCGGCGAAGGTGCGCCTCCTGACGCTCGAGAGCGGCGCGCCGTTCGGGAACGGGCTGTTCCGCGCGTCGGCGGCGGACGCCCGGCCTCCTGTGCAAGCGCCAGGCGCGCGCTAGACCCTTGTCCTCGGCGGCCGACAGAGCCGTCCAAAACAAAAAGGACATGAGGAAATGCTCAAGCGCGCTTCATTCGTCGCGGCCGTCGCAGCGCTCGTCGCCTCGCCGGCCCTCGCCGTCGAAGTCACCGAGGCGACCCCGGTGAACGCCACGCCGGACAAGGTGTGGGCCACGATCGGCGGCTTCTGCGGAATCCAGAACTGGCACCCGGTCGTCGAGAGCTGCACGCTGTCGACCGGCGGAGCCAAGCTGGTCCGCACGCTCGCTCTGAAAGGCGGCGGCAAGCTCGTCGAGCGCGAGCTCCGCCGAGACGACGGGTTGATGAAGTACAGCTACGCGATCATTGACGGTCCGCTGCCGGTCGCGGACTACGTCTCGACCATCCAGGTCGAGCCGTCGGGTTCTGCGGGCTCGAAGGTGACGTGGACCGGCACGTTCCAGGCGAAGGGCGCGAGCGACGCCGCCGCCAAGGACGTGATCGACGGCATCTATGTGAAGGGCCTCGCCGGCATCGTGGATCAGGCGACGAAGCCCTGATCGCGAGCGAACGTCCTGCGCCTGGATCGGCTGCAGCCGATCCAGGCCGTCAGGCGCCGTAGGCCCTGGCGTATGCCGGCCGCGCGGCGAGGCGGCCGAGATAGCCCGCGAAGCGCTCCGGCTCCGGCAGCTTGCCCCATGAGACGATCCAGCCGAGCAGCGCGCCGACCATGACGTCGGCTGCGGAGAACGTTTCGCCGAGCAGCCAGGGTCCGGGCTCGACCGCCGCCAGCACGCGGGCGAGCGCCTTGTCGAAGGTCGGCCAGCCGATCGCCATCGGCGGAGGCGGAGCCGCGCGCGGGAAGACGAGATCCGCCAGCGCCGGCTCGAGGCCCGCCGCCGCATAGCAGACCCAGGTCAGATAGCGGCCGCGCTCCAGCGTTCCTGGGAGCGGGGCGAGCCCGGCCTCGGGATAGGCGTCCGCGACGTGCAGCAGGATCGCGGAGCTCTCGGTGACCACGACCGCAGACGCGCCGTCCGGCCCGCGGTCGATCAGCGTCGGCAGCTTGCCGTCCGGGTTGAGCGCGAGGAAGGCCGGCCGCTTGTGCTCGCCGGCCTCCAGATCGACTGCGACGATCTCATAGGGCTCGCCGATCTCCTCCAGCAGCCAGCGGATGCGCTGGGAGCGCGACCGCGGGTTGTGGTGCAGGACGAAGCGGGCGGGCGCCACGACGTCAGGCCCGCGGGGCGGCGCCGCCCGCGAGCAGGTCGCGGATCTCGGACAGCAGCTTGACGTCCTGCGGGACCTCGGCGACCGCCTCGGGCTTGGCCTCCTCCTTCTTCTTCATCCGGTTGATCGCCTTGATGATCAGGAACAGGATGAAGGCGATGATCAGGAAGTTGATCGCGATCGTCAGGAAGTTGCCGTAGGCGAGCACCGCCCCCTGCTTACGCGCCTCGGCGAGCGAGGTCGCCGTCACGGCCGACGACAGGCCGATGAAATAGTTCGAAAAGTCCAGTCCGCCGACGACCGCGCCGATCACCGGCATGAACACGTCGGCGACGAGGCTCTCGACGATCCTGCCGAACGCAGCGCCGATGATGACGCCGATCGCGAGATCGACGACGTTGCCTTTCATCGCGAATTCTTTGAATTCCTGGATCACCGACATTGGCGTCGATCCCTCCCTCGCTGGTGGCGCCGGGCCGCTCCGCCCGCTAGACGTTAACGGGACGTCGGAGCGCGACGCAAGCCGCAGTTCGCTTGCGCCGGGGCGGAAACCAGCCCGGCCGGATCGGCGGCGCCGAAGGGGATTTGAGCGTGCAGGGTTGGGTCGTCGTCACGGTCGCGATCGGCTATCTGGGCGCGCTGTTCGCGCTTGCCGCCTTCGTCGACCGCAAGCGGCCGTTCTGGCTTGCCGGGCCGCTGAGGCCTTGGATCTATGCGCTCGGCCTCGGCGTCTACTGCACGTCATGGGCGTTCTTCGGCGCGATCGGCTTTGCGGCCAACGCCGGCTGGAGCTTTCTCGCGCTCTCGCTCGGTCCGGCGCTCGCGCTGCTGCTGTTCGGCTCGACGATCCGGCGGGTGGTGCGGCTCGCGAAGTCCGACAACATCACCTCGATCGCCGACTTCATCGGGGCGCGCTACGGCAAGAGCGAGGTGGTCGCAGGCCTGGTCGCGATCGTGGCGATCGCAGGCGTCACGCCCTACGTCGCGCTGCAGCTCAAGGCGATCTCGACCTCGCTCGAGCTCGTGATGGGGCCGCAGGCGTCGGCGGTCGTCGATCCGGGCTTCGCGGCGGCCGCGGTGCTTGCTCTGTTCGCGGCGCTGTTCGGCACGCGTCAGGTGGCGGCGACCGAGCGCCAGGACGGGCTGATGTTCGCGATCGCGACCGAGTCGGTTGTGAAGCTCGTCTGTTTCGCGGCCGTCGGTCTGTTCGCCGTCTTCTGGCTGCATGACGGCCCGGCGGACATCATAGCCCGCGCGCGGGAGGCTGGCGTCGGCGCGGCTTTCGCGCGGGCGCCCGCGCTGTCGCAATGCGTCGCGCTCACCGTGCTGTCGTTCGCCGCCTTCCTGCTGCTGCCGCGCCAGTTCCACGTGGCGATCGTCGAGAACCGCAGCGACCACGAGCTGAAGCGCGCCGCCTGGGCCTTTCCGCTCTATCTGCTCGTCTTCAACCTGTTCATCGCGCCGATCGCGCTCGCGGGCCTCATCGCGTTCCATGCGGCGGGCGACGTCGCGCCCGACGCCTACGTGCTCGCCCTGCCGCTGCAGGCCGGCGCGCCGTGGATCACGGGCGCGGCCTTCATCGGCGGGCTCTCGGCCGCCAGCGCCATGGTGGTCGTG
Organism: Hansschlegelia plantiphila; assembly: GCF_027922265.1. GTDB lineage: Bacteria > Pseudomonadota > Alphaproteobacteria > Rhizobiales > Methylopilaceae > Methylopila > Methylopila plantiphila. The sequence continues at coordinate 48,818 of NZ_BSFI01000008.1, forward strand.
GAGTCGGTCGCGCTCGCCATCATGTTCTCCAACGACCTCGCGATGCCGATCCTGCTGCGCGGCCGGGCCCGCCGCCAGAGCATGACGCGCCGGCTGCTCATCCTGCGCCGGGCGGCGATCGCCGCCGCGCTGTTCGCCGCCTATCTCGTGCACCGCATCACGGGCGCGGCCGAACTCTCCACCATCGGACTTCTGTCGATGGCCGCGATCGCGCAGCTTGCGCCGGCGTTCTTCGGCGGCCTGTTCTGGCGGCGCGGCACCGGCCGCGGCGCGGTCGCGGGGATTTCCGTGGGGCTTGCGGCCTGGTTCTGGACGCTGATGCTGCCGGTGATCGCCTCGCAGGTCCCGGCGCTCGAAAGCGTGGTGGCGGACGGGCCGTTCGGCTTCGGCTGGCTGCGGCCCGGCGCGATGTTCGGGCTCTCCTTCGCCGATCCGCTGCCCCATGGACTGTTCGTCAGCCTCGCTCTCAACCTGCTGGCCTTCGTCGGCGGCTCGCTGACGCGGGCGCCCTTCCCCATCGAACGCCAGCAGGCGGCGGCCTTCTTCGGGGACGCCCCGGCGACCACGACGACGCCCGCGACGCTCCGCAGCCGCCGCACCCGGGCGACGGCCGGCGAGCTCGCCCAGACCGTCGCGCGCTATCTCGGTCCCGAGCGCACCGAGACCGCGTTCCGCGGCTTTGCGATCGCCCGCGGCGGCGCGCCCGAGGGCGCGGCGGAAGCCGACCTCCAGACATTGCGCTTCGCCGAGCGGCTGCTCGCCTCGGCCATCGGGCCGGCGGCCTCGCGCCTGGTGCTGTCGATGCTGCTGACCCAGCGCGACGTGACGAGCACCGCCGCGCTCCAGCTGCTCGACGACGCCTCCGCCGCCATGCAAACCAACCGGGACGTGCTGCAGAACGCGCTCGACCATGCGCGCCAGGGCGTCACCGCGATCGACGGCGACATGAAGCTGGTCTGCTGGAACCGCGAGTTCCGCGAGCTGTTCGACCTGCCTGAGGAGATGATCCATCTCGGCGTCGGCCTCGACGACATCTTCCGCTTCAACGCCGCGCGCGGCCTCTACGGGCCGGTGATCGCCGACGAGTTCGTCGCCGACCGCATCGAGCGTTTCGTCGTCAGGCTGGAGACCCTGCGAACCCGGCTTCACCCATCGGGCCGCGTGATCGAGATCCGTTCGGCGCGCATGCCGGACGCCGGCGTCGTCACCACCTACACCGACATCACCGAGACGGTCGCGGCGCAGGAGGCGCTGGAGCGCGCCAACGAGACGCTGGAGCGCCGGGTGCGGGAGCGCACGCGCGAGCTCACCCGCCTCAACCAGGAGCTCGCCCGCGCCAAGACGGAGGCCGACGAGGCCAACATCTCGAAGACGCGCTTCCTCGCGGCGGCGAGCCACGACATCCTGCAGCCGCTGAACGCGGCGCGGCTGTTCGCCACCAGCCTCGTCGAGCGCGCCGCGCCCGAGACCGACCAGGCCCGGCTGGCGCGCAACGTCGACTCCTCGCTCGACGCGGTCGAGGAGATCCTCTCCACGCTGCTCGACATCTCCCGCCTCGACACCGGGGCGATGAAGCCCGAGCTGTCGAACTTCCGGCTCGACGAGATCGTCTCCCAGCTCGCGCGCGAGTTCGCGCCGGTCGCGGCCGAGAAGGGTCTGAAGCTGAAGGTGCTGCCGACCAGCCTGACCGTGCGGTCCGACCGCCGGCTGCTGCGAAGGGTGCTGCAGAATCTCGTCTCGAACGCGATCAAATACACGCCGTCCGGCCGCGTCATCGTCGGCTGCCGACGGCTCAAGGGGAAGCTCAGGATCGAGGTGTGGGACACCGGCCTCGGCATCGCCTCCGGGCAGCAGAGGCTGGTGTTCCGCGAGTTCAAGCGGCTCGAGCAGGGCGCGAAGGTGGCGCCGGGCGTCGGGCTCGGCCTGTCCATCGTCGAGCGGATCGCGCGCGTGCTCGATCATCCGATCACGCTCCGCTCGACCCCCGGCCGGGGGTCGGTGTTCGCTCTCGAGGCGCCGACCGCCGCCCCGATGCCGGCGCCCGTCGCCGCGGACGCCGCGCCGAGCCACCGCAACGCGGCGCTCAAGGGGCTGGTGGTGCTCGCGATCGACAACGAGCCGGCGATCCTCGACGGCATGACGACGCTGCTCGAAGGCTGGGGCTGCACCGCGATCGCGGCCGCGAGCGAACGCGAAGCCGAGCAGGCGATCGTCAGGCGGAAGCTGACGCCCGACGTCATCCTCGCCGACTATCACCTCGACGAGGCGGACGGCCTCGAGGCGATCGTCAAGCTGCGGTGGAAGCTGGGGTCGCCGATACCGGCGGTGCTGATCACCGCCGACCGCTCTCCGGGCCTGCGGGAGAAGGCGGCGGCGAAAGACCTGCAGATTCTTCCGAAACCGGTGCGTCCGGCGGCGTTGCGGGCTCTGCTGGCGCAGCTTCTCGCCAGACGGGAAGCCGCCGAATAGAGCGTCGCCACAAGGGCGGCGCCCGTATTGCGGTTCAGCCCGGCATGCGCTCCGGCCACTGGCCGGATTCGATCTTCGACGCCGCGATCACCGCCTGCGTCCGGCTTTCGACGCCGAGCTTGGCGAGGATGGCCGAGACGTGGGCCTTCACGGTGGCTTCCGACACGCTGAGCTCGTAGGCGATCTGCTTGTTCAGCAGCCCCTGGCTCAGCATCATCAGCACGCGCACCTGCTGCGGCGTCAGCGTGCCGAGCTTGGCTGCGACCTTGGCGGCCTCGTCGTCGCCGGTCGCGCCGAGATCGACGTCGGGCGGGGTCCACTCGTCGCCGGCGAGCACGACGCGCACCGCCTCGCGCATCTTCTCGACGTCGAGGGTCTTCGGAATGAAACCGGAGGCGCCGAACTCCATGCAGCGGCGGATGACCTTCGGATCCTCGTTCGCCGAGACGACGACGACCGGCACCGACGGGTACTGCGCCCGGAGATACATGAGGCCGGAAAAGCCGCTGATGCCCGGCATGTTGAGATCGAGCAGCACGAGGTCGATCGAGCTGTCGGCCTCCAGCGCCTTCGACGCCTCGTCGAACGAGCCGGCTTCGGCGATCGTCGCGCCGCCCCCTGACATCGCTTCGCGCAAGGCGGAGCGGAACAGCGGGTGGTCGTCGGCGATGAGCAGGCGGTAGGAATCGGCAGCTGTCATAACGCTCTCATATCGCTTCGCGGTTGCGAAATCGATGCGTTAGAACGCCTCCATAAGCAATCCCCGTATGACCGTTGCGTAATTAACTCGGCCGTGACGCGCTAAGCATTTTGTCGAAGCCTCGACCCGATGAAATGCGCGACGAGTTCGCGCGAATGCGGCCGGTCGCGGTGCTCGATCAGGTAGATCGCCTGCCACGTCCCGAGCGCGAGCCGCCCGGCGAGCACGGGGACGGCGACCGAGACGCCCGTCAGCGTCGCCTTGACGTGGGCGGGCATGTCGTCCGGGCCCTCGATGTCGTGGCGCCAACCCGCGTTTCGCGGAGCGAGCCGGTCGAGCGCGTCGACGAGATCGTCGCGCACCTCCGGGCTGGCGTTCTCCTGGATGGTCAGCGACGCCGAGGTGTGGCGCACGAAGATGGTCGCCAGTCCGTCGCCGGCCTCGCCCGCGGCAAGCGCGTCCGCGATCTGCGCCGTCACGTCGACCAGCCCCGGGCCGCGGGTCGTGACCGAAAGCCCGGCGACCATCTGATGGTCGACGGGTCCGGATCGGATCTCGGAGGAAACGCGCTTCGCTGAGGTCATGGCGCCCATGGAGGCGATGTTGGGTCCCGGCGGGCTTGCGGCGAGCCCCCCGCTCGCGTTTTCTGCGGCCCTTCCTGTTTCCCTGCGAGCGAGGCGCCCGCGAATGTCGCGACCGATCATGATCGACCCCGCCTGGTTCGCCCCGGGCGCCGCGCCGGAGGCGACGGTCGCCTACGCGGAAAGCCTGATCGCGCAGGGCCGCACCGCGCCCGACATCTGGTCGCTCGGTCCGGCGGAGGTCCGCCTGCGTCGCAGGGCCGGCATGACGCCCTTCGTCACGGAGCCTAAGAGCGCGCGCGCCGAGGCGGTCTCGATCGATGGCCCGCGGGGGCCGATCCCGCTGCGGATCATCGCGCCGGACAGCCCGGTCGCGGTCTATCTCCACTTCCACAGCGGCGGCTGGACGCTAGGCGAGAGCGATCAGGACGACCCGCGGCTCGAACGGCTCGCGACCGAATGCGGTTTCGCCTGCGTCTCCGTCGAATATCGGCTGGCGCCTGAGGACCCGTACCCCGCGGGACCGGACGACTGCGAGGCCGCGGCGCTCTGGCTCGTCCGCGAAGCGCCCGGCCGCTTCGGGGTCGACCGCCTGATGATCGGCGGCGAGTCCGCCGGCGCCCATCTCTCGGCGGTCACCATGCTGAGGCTCCGCGACCGCCACGGTCTCACGCCGTTCTCGAAGGCCAACCTCGCGGCCGGCAGCTACGATCTCGGCCTCACCCCGAGCGCGCGGCGGTCGGAGACGGACAAGTTCGTGCTCGGCACGCGCGACCTCCGGATGTTCGCGGCCAATTACCTGCAGAACGGCGAGGACCTGTCGGATCCCGACGTTTCGCCGCTTTACGCCGACGTTTCGGGGCTGCCGCCGGCGATCTTCACGGTGGGGACCCGCGATCCGCTGATCGACGACACGCTGTTCATGGCGGCGCGGTGGATCGCGGCCGGGAACGAGGCGGAGCTTTCGGTGTGGCCGGGCTCCGGCCACGTCCACACCTCGCTGCCCGAGCCGAACGCGGCGCCGGCGTTCGAGCGCGTCATGGCGTTCCTGAAGGGGTGAACGGAGGGCGAGTTGAAGCCGTCACATCGCCGCCGGGCGTCGGGTCTCAGCCTTTGCCCGAAACCACGCTAAGCAGCACGCGGGCGACCTCGGCGGTGACCCGGCGGCGGTACTTCCGGTGGACGAGCTGGCCGTTGTGATAGACGTCCTGCTCGACATAGAGCACCGAGCCGTCCCAGCGCAGCACGTTGTCGCTCTCGATCGTTTCGATGACCTTGAGCCCTTCGATCAGCCGCTCGTCCTGACGCGCGTCCGGCATTCCGCCCCCTGCCTTCTTGGTCTTCTGGCGTCCGCATCGTGGGCCGCGGACGTGCGATTGTCGACCCGCATTCGCCGGTCGACGGCTCCATCAATCGTCGAGCGGCCCCTTCGCCAGCCTCTCGATCGGGAAGCGATGCACGTCGTGGAGCAATTCGACGAAGGCTCTCGCCCCGAACTCCGCGGCGGCCTCGCCTGATTCTTTGGTCGCGGACGCCGCGTCGCCGATCGCGCCCGAGGGGTTCAGATCCTGCGACATCCAGCCGAACCCCGCGGGCGAGCCCGCGCGCAACTGGGCGTAGTCCCGCTCCATGTCGTAGGTCGCGGGCGTGAAGTCCCGCGCCTTGTCCATCCGCACCAGCTCGGGCCGGAAGGACAGCATCAGCGAGGTCTCGATCTCCCCGCCGTGGATGCCATGGCGCAGCTCCATATGGGTGAACAGATCGGCGGGATAGCCGAGCCGCGGCCAACTCGTGGCGACGGCCAGCATGCCATGCGACACCCGCAGCGCCCGCGCGACGACGTCGAGCGCGGCGGAGTTGCCGCCATGGCTGTTGGCGAACACCAGCTTGCGCAGACCCGCCCGGGCGAGCGAGCCGCCGATCTCGGTCCAGGCGCGGATCACGGTCTCGGGCGACAGCGAGAGCGTGCCGGGAAACGATGAATGCTCGCTCGACGCGCCGACCGTCTGCATCGGCAGCACGGTGACGGGAAGCTCGGCCGGGACGAGAGCAAGAGCGCGCTCGAGATACCCCTCCCCGATCATGGCGTCCACGCCCACCGGCAGATGCGGTCCGTGCTGTTCGACGGCGGCGACCGGCAGGACGGCGATCCAGGATCCGACGTCGGGGTCGGCGAAATCCTCCGTCGTCATGTCGACCCAGCGGCGGCGCGGCAGGGGCATCGGGCTTGTGTCCTCGGATCGTCAGGCTTCGTCGCGCCGGGTATGCCGCAGAACGGCCCGAACCGCACGCGCCATGTCGTCGAGCGCGACCGTCGGGCATCCGGGCCGGCTCGCCGCGGCCGGGATCTGCGCCGCCACCTGCTCCGGAAGCAACGGGAGATGGACGAAGGCGACGACGAAGCGGGGCGACGCCCGCTCCGCCGCCCGGAGCGCGGTATAGAGCGTCTGGTTGCAGAGGTGCGCGCCGGCGTCGTCCGACACCCTCGCCGGAACGCCCTCGGCGACAAGCGCGGCCGCAAGCGCAGCGAGATCAGGCCAGGTGGCCTCAAGCTGATCGGGACCGCCGGGCGCCACCGGCCCGAGATCGCCGATCCGCCCGGCGATGTCCGGCGTACGAAGGTCACGCCGGTTTCGCGCGATCCGCTCGAAGCAGAGGGCGTCCCTGCCGGAGGCCTGTCCCATGAGCAGCACATGCGTCGGCCGCGCCCGCTCGACAGCCGAGCGGAGCGCTGCGGCGACGGTCTCCGAATCGACGTCAAGGCGGACTGCGGCGACGGGGCCTCGCCAGATCGCCTCCAGCGCCGCGCGATCGGCGGCGAGCGCCTCGAGCAGACGCTCCGAGCAGTTCGGGCCGCCGTCGAAGCGTCCGAAAGCCGTGAGAAGAAGGCTCATCGCCCGCTGCGCCGCAAACGGCGACCGAAGGTCTCCGCAAATCGAGAGGGCCGTACGAAATCATGCATGGCCGACTCTCGACTTCTTTTGCCGGACACAACATATGCTGACTGGCGGCGTTTTATTGTCATCGTAAGTGTTCATCTGATGAAAAACCCCTATGCTAAGACGGTCGGCTTCGAACTGCTTCACGCGGCCCGCCTTCATCGCGCGCGCAGCGCGCAGCTCCTGAGCGAGCTCGGACTTTTCCCGGGCCAGGAGCAGGTTCTGACGCTGCTTTCGGCCGAAAACGGCCGAACGATGGGCGAACTCGCGACCAATCTGCGGGTCCGCCCGCCAACCGCCTCCAAAACCGTGGCGCGGCTGACCGCGCAGGGGCTCGTCGAGCGGCTGTCGTCCGGCGGCGACGGCCGCACCGTGCGCGTCGGGCTGACCACCGAGGGCCGCCGGCGCGCCGAGGCCGTCGAGGCGGTCTGGGAGGCGCTGGAGCGGGAGGCCGTCGGCGAGATCGACGGCAAGGACCGCAAGCGGCTCAGAAAGCTGCTGCGCAAGCTCGGCCAAAACGTCTCGACGAAACTCGGCGGCGCGGAGGTCGACGAGTTCGAAGGCCCCATCGAGGATTGAAGCAGCCTTCGGGCTTAAGCCCCTTATAGCGGCGCCATGGGGGACCAGCCTTCGACCGGCGAGAAGCGGGAGACAGCCTTGTTCGGCCCCTGCGCGGGGAACGCGACCCACGCTCCGCCGTCGGCGGGGCAGCCGACGAGATAGCTCAGCCCGAAGAACTCGTTCGGCGCGCTGGCGTCGGTCTTGCTCTTGGCGATCACCTCCTTGAGATGCGCGCGCATATGCGCCTCGCCCTCGGCGAGGACCTTGGCGCGCAGCGTCTTGATCTGGGCGGCCGAGCAGGCGTCCGCCTGAGGATGCAGGATCGCCCTGAACCGGACGTTCGAGCGCCCGACCTTGCTCGCGACCTCGAACGTCTTCGGCGCGGCGGCTGCGGCCTGCGCAGCCGGGACGGCGAGCGCCACGACGATCAACGCTGCGATCCGCATGAGCTCGACCCCTGTCGCAAAAACGGCGGGCTTCGCGCCCGCCGTCTTCCTATCGCTCATCAAGGCCGCCGGTCTCAAGCCGCGGAGCGACGCTGGCCGTCGTGGCGGCCCTCCGCGAACTCCTCAATGATCTTGGCGTTGAAGGCCGGGATGTCATCCGGCTTGCGGCTCGTGACGAGACCCTGATCGGTCACAACCGCCTCGTCCGACACGATAGCCCCGGCGTTCCTGAGGTCGATCTGGATGGCCTCGAACCCGGTCATCCTGCGGCCCTTCACGACGCCGGCCGTGATCAGCACCTGCGGGCCGTGGCAGATGGCGGCGACCGGCTTGCCTGCGTCGAAGAACGCCTTGGCGAAAGCCACCGCCTTCCGATCGCGCCTCAGTTCGTCGGGATTGAACAGGCCCCCCGGGATCAGCAGCGCATCGAACGAACCGGCGTTCGCAGAAGCGAGCTCCTGGTCGACCGGAACGTCGTCTCCCGGCTTGTCGTGGTTGAAACCCCTGATCGAGCCGCTCTTTGGGCTCACGACCGTCACCGTGGCGCCGGCGGCCTTCAGGGCCTTCATCGGCTCTGTGAGCTCCACCTGCTCGAACCCGTCGGCGGCGAGAATTGCAATCTTGCGTCCGTCGAGGCGCGTCGCCATGACATTCTCCTTCGGGCGTTCTTTCTGGGTGCGGAAAGCGCTAAATTCGGCTTTCGCGTATGGGCGCGCCGCTCGGTCCGCGGCCGCCCTTCCCTGGACCAACACCTTGCGCGGCGGATTGTTCCCGGTCGCGCGGACGCCGGAGGACACCATGCTGAAGACCGTCGACGCCTTCGATCGCATCGGAGAAGAGAACGCCTTCGCGGTGCTGGCGCGCGCCACCAAGCTCGCCTCGGAGGGTCGCGACATCGTCAATCTCGGCATCGGCCAGCCGGATTTTCCGACCCCCCCTCATGTGGTGGAGGCCGCGATCAAGGCGCTGCGCGACGGCCATCACGGCTACACGCCGGCGACCGGGATCCTGCCCCTGCGGGTTGCGGTGTCGAAGGACCTGAACCGGCGCTTCGGCGTCGAGGTCGATCCTGACCTCGTGATGATCATGCCGGGCGGCAAGGTGACGATGTACGCCGCCATCCTGCTGTTCGGCGAACCGGGCGTGGACATCCTCTATCCCGATCCGGGCTTCCCGATCTATCGCTCGATGATCGAGTTCACCGGAGCGAATCCAATCCCCGTCCCCATCCGCGAGGAGAACGGCTTCGCGTTCTCGGCGGAGGAGACGCTGTCGCTGATCACGCCGAAGACGCGCCTGCTGATCATCAACTCGCCCGCCAATCCGACCGGCGGCGTGACGCCGAAGGCGGAGATCGAGAAGCTCGTGAAGGGACTCGAGCGGTTTCCCGACGTCGCGATCATGTCGGACGAGATCTACGACCAGCTGATCTTCGACGGGCTCGAGCATCAGACCCTGCTCGCCTTTCCGGAGATCCGCGACCGGCTGATCTTGCTGAACGGCTGGTCGAAGACCTACGCCATGACGGGCTGGCGGCTCGGCTGGTCGGTCTGGCCGAAGACGCTCTACGACAAGGTCCGCAAGCTTGCGGTGAACGCCTGGTCCTGCGTCAACGCTCCGACGCAATACGCCGGGATCGCCGCCCTCGAAGGCCCGCAGGACGCCGTCGAGCACATGCGGGCCGAGTTCGACAAGCGCCGGAAGCTCGTCACCGAAGGCCTCAACGCGCTGCCCGGCGTGAGGGCGGCGACGCCGAAGGGCGCATTCTACGCCTTCCCCAACGTCGCGGAGACCGGCTGGAAGGCGAAGCCGCTCGCCTCCGCCTTGCTCGAGGACGCAGGCGTCGCCGTGATCGGCGGGCCCGACTTCGGCGTGCTCGGAGAGGGCTACATCCGCCTCTCCTACGCCAACTCGGCCGAAAACATCACCCGCGCGCTCGAGCGCATGGGCCGGTTCCTGACGGAGCGGAAAGCCGCCTGAGCGGGACGGTTCTAGGTGAAGTCACCCGTCATCCCGGCCGAAGCGCCGGGATCCAGACGCACCGACGGCGCTGAGCTAGGCTGAAGTCTGCGCGTCTGGATTCCGGCATTCCGCTTCGCTGCAGCCGGAATGACGGCGAGGTTGGTGACCGGCCGCGTCACTCCTTATGGGAGTGCGGCGTCGATTCCTGGTCGCCCTGATCGGTCTGCAGGCCGGGGAACTCCCCCAGATTTTCCTGCAGGAACGCCTCCTCGACCGGCTGGCCGCGCTCGGCCGGCGTCACGACGCCGTCGGCGAGCGGGTTCGGCTCGAGGCCTGCGCCGGGGCTGGACTCCATCCCGGCGAGTTCACGGGCGCGCTCGAGATAGTCGTCCTCGCGGCCCGCCGGGCTGCCGGCGTCCTCCCACAATTTGCGGGCGCGCTCGCGGATCTTCGGAGTGACTGGCGTCTCGGACATAACAACCTCGCGAACTGACGTGACCGAACCCAACCCCCGACGGGAGCCGGTGTTCCCCTTTAAACGGCGTCGACACCGGAATGTTTGGCCTGCGCGGCCGTCGCCTCGAGATGCGCGACCAGCGGCGCGCCGAGGCCGAGCTTGTCGGCGAAAGTCTTGAGGAAGGCCTGTTCGGCAGGCGAATCCGCATCGATCGTCAGCCGCGCCGCCATCCAGACCTCTGAGGCGAGCTCCGGCCCCCGCGCCTGCGCCGCGATGCCGTCGAGGTCATCCGGCTTGCCGAGTTGCTCGATCAGGAAGGTCTGCTCGTCGTCGCCCGCGCCGGAGGCCTTGAGGCCTTCACGAATCTTCGCGATCTCGTCGCCGTCGATGCGGCCGTCCGAGCGCGCGGCCGCGATCATGGCGCGGACCAGCATCTGGCCGAGCTCCTGCTCCTCGCCGGCGGTCGAAGGAGTGAAGGGAGTTTCGGCAGGCGGCGGCGCGACCTGCACGGGGCCGGACTGCGGCGCCGGATGCGGGCTTCCGGCGGCGCCCGCCTGCTTCTCCTGATAGTTCTGCCAAGCCTTGTAGGCGAGGCCGCCGAGGATCGCGAGGCCGCCGAGCTTCACGGCCGAGCCGGAGATCTGCGGACCCTTCCTGCCGCCGCCGAGCAGCACCGAGGCGAGGCTTCCGGCGATCGCGCCGCCGGCGAGGCCGCCGAGATTACCGCGCGCGAGATCCTGGACCTGACCCATCAGGTCGCCCGGGCCGCCGAGCGGGCCCCCGCCGGTGGACGGAACCCTGCCCGGCTGGCCTGTCGGCCGGCCGGCCTGGCTCGAATTTCCGCCTGCGCCCACGAGCTGGTCGAGGATCGTCTTGACGTCGAACATGGGATTGATCTCCGGAGGGTTCAGGCGGCAGGCCGACCGGAGTTAGGGTTGCGGAACGGGCCCCGCAAGCCTGATCACCTCGCCTTGAGCGCGGAGGCCTCCTTAGCGAGACCCTTGATCGTCTCCCAGTCGCCGGCTTCGACCGCAGCCTTGGGCACGACCCACGAGCCGCCGACGCAGCAGACGTTGCGGAGCGCGAGGTAGTCCCGGACGTTGGCCATGTTGATGTCGCCGGTCGGCACGAAGGTCAGGTCCGGAAGCGGAGAGACCAGCGCTTTCAGGAACGGCGCCCCGCCCGCCGGGCCCGCCGGGAAGAACTTCGCGAAGGTCACGCCGCGCTCGGCGAGCTGCATCGCCTCCGACGCCGTCGAGCAGCCGGGAAGATAGGGCACCGGCGCCTCGCCGCCGGCAGCAAGCAGGCGCGAACTCGCGCCGGGGCTGACGAGGAAGGCCGCGCCGGAGACGATCGCCTTCTGCACATGTTCGGGCTCGAGGATGGTCCCGGCGCCGACCGTCACGCCCTCGACGTCGTCGACGATCGCCTTCAGCGCCTCGAGCGCCTGCGGGGTGCGCATCGTCACCTCCAGCACCGTGAGGCCGCCGTCGCGCAGCGCGATCGCCGTGCCGACCGCAGACTTCACGTCGGAGAAGGTGAGCACCGGAATGACGGGAACGGTCGAGAGGATGGCGGCGAGGCGTTCGGTCTTGGCGAGCGTGAACGACATACGGGCTCCTCGACGAGACTAGACTAACGTCGCCGTCCATCGCGCCGCTTCAGCCCAAGAGTCAAGTTGCGCGCATTTTCGCCGCAAATGGCGGGCCCCCGCGCGCAGCCCTATCGGCCTCCGAGACAACCTCCCGCCGCCTGGTCCCCGACCGAGCCGTCCCTGCAGCGCACGATCTTCGGTTTGGTCGGGAGTTCGGGCTCGTCGCCCGTCGACGCGTGGCCGGCGGCGCGGCTGGCGGCCGAGCCGCCATCGGCGCTGGTTTCCCCGGCCCCGGGGGCGATCGAATAGGACGGCTGGCCCGAGGCGCCAGGCGAGGCAGACCCTGCGCCCCCGCCGCCCGCCGTCCCGGCGCTTCCCGAGGCGCCGCCGGCGCCGCCGCCCGACGAACCGCCCCCCGACCCGCCGCCGCTCTGCGCGGCCGCGACGCCCATGGCCGATAGGAGGGCCAGAGCCGTGATCGTGAGGCGGGCCCCTTCGCGCATGATCGACATGATCGTCTCCCTATGCTTCCTGCGTCTCGCGGGCCGCCGCTTTCGGCGGCTCATGCCGGAAAAACCTCGTCACCCGACGTTCGTTCCCCGCGGGACGGTCCATCGAATGCTGATCGGTTTCGACGTCGGCGGCACGAAGATCGAGGCCGCCGCCCTCGCGGAGGACGGCGAAACGCTGGCGCGCGAGCGCGTCGCGACGCCCCGGCGGGATTATGCCGGCGGCGTCCGCGCGATCGCAGATCTGGTCGCAGGGCTCGAAAGCCGGCTCGGACCGGCGCAGGGCGTCGGCCTCGGCGTCCCCGGTTCGCTGTCGCCGACCACCGGCCTGATGCGCAACGCCAACTCGACCTGGCTGAACGGCAAGCCGCTGAAGCGCGATCTGGAGGCGGCGCTCGGTCGGGAGGTGCGCCTGGAGAATGACGCCAACTGCCTCGCGGTGTCGGAGGCGGTCGACGGCGCGGGCGCCGGGGCGCGGGTGGCGTTCGCGGTCATCCTCGGCACGGGATGCGGCGGCGGCGTCGCGATCGACGGCCGGGCGGTCGGCGGCCGCAACGCGATCGCGGGCGAGTTCGGCCACAATCCGCTGCCCTGGGCGGCAGGGGCGGCGGAGCAGCCGGGCCCGCCGTGCTGGTGCGGCCGGCGCGGCTGCATCGAGACCTTCCTGTCCGGCCCCGGCTTCGCGCGGCTTCACAACCCCGGCGGAGCCCCGCTGACTGCCGAGGAGATCGTGACGGCCGCCCGCGACGGAGACGGCGCCGCCAAAGCATCGCTGGAGATCTATGCGGATCGGCTCGCCCGTTCGCTCGCCAGCGTCGCAAACCTGCTCGACCCGGACGTCTTCGTGCTCGGCGGCGGGATGTCGAACGTCGGCGAACTGTACGACGGCCTCTCCGAGCGCATCGCCGCCTATGTGTTCTCGGACGCGTTCTCGACGCCGGTCCGGCCGGCGGCTCATGGCGACTCGTCGGGCGTCAGGGGCGCCGCATGGCTCTGGAGGCGCTGATGGCCGACGAGGAGGAGACGCCGAAGGCGACGGATGGCGAATCCGCGTTCGAGCGTAAGGCCTGGATCGTGGCCTATGTCGTAATCATGCTGGTTCTGGCCGCCGGCGCCGCGCGCCGGCTGATGGCGCTGTTCTGATCAGGTCAGAAGAAGCTGCGCCAGGACCCAAAGTCCCATGCCCCACATCGCGACGATCGCGGCCGAAGTGCCGTATTGTGCCGCGATCTGGCGCCGTTCGAATCGCGCAAGCGTGCGGTCGGTCATGTCGATTTCTCCCCCTTGAGGCGCGATGCTGAAAACCCTTCCGTTTCGTAGAACGCCGGGGTCGACTCCGGGTTCCCAAGCCCCCGACGCCTTGTGAACGGCGGCGTTCTGCACGTTGGCGTGGACGGCGGCGGCACCCGCTGCCGCGCGCGGATCCGGGACGGCGCCGGCCGGCTGCTCGGCGAGGGCGAAGCAGGCTCCGCCAATGCGCGCCGCGGGGCCGCGGCCGCGATGAACGCCGTGGTCTCGGCGAGCCGCGCGGCGCTCGCCGCCGCCCGGCGGCCCGAGGAGACGCTTTCAAACCTGATCGCCGGCGTCGGCCTCGCCGGCGTGTCGCAGACGCGCGAAATGGCGGCGATGCGGGCCGAACCGCACCCCTTCCGCTCGATCTCGATCGCCACCGATTTTGCGATCGCCTGCCTCGGCGCGCATGGCGGCGGCGACGGCGGCATCGTCATCGTCGGCACGGGAAGCGCGGCCTATGGACGGGCGAACGGCTCGGAATGGCGCTTCGGCGGCTGGGGTTTTGAGGTCGGCGACGACGGCGGCGGCGCGCCGCTCGGACGCGAGGCGGTGCGCTCGGCGCTGCGCGCAGCCGACGGTCTGATCCCGCGCGGGCCGCTGGCCGAGGACGTGCTGCACGCGATCGGCGGCGACCAGGATGCGGCGGTCGAGTGGGTCGGCCGCGCCGCGCCCGCCGATTTCGGCAGGCTGGCGCCGCTCGCGCTGAAGCATGCGGCCGAAGACCCGGAAGCGCGACGGCTGGTCGACGAGGCGGCGGCCCACGTGGCCGCCCTGATCCATCGCCTCGTCGCCTGCGGGGTCGGCCGCGTCGCGCTGGTCGGCGGACTGTCGGCCGCGATTGAGCCCTATCTGACGGACGCGGCCCGCGCGCCGCTGGTCGCGGCGATCGCCGATCCCATGGACGGAGCGATCGCGCTGGCGAAGCAGGGGCAGAACCTTTGAGCCGCTTCGTGCTCCACCCCGAACGGCTGTTCGACGGCGAGCGTTTCCGCGACGACGCGGCCGTGCTGGTCGAGGCCGGCCGCGTCGTCGCGGTTGGGCCGGCGGCCGACATGCCCTCAGACGCGCCCGTGACGCGCGCGCCGGGCCTTCTGGCGCCGGGCTTCGTGGACGTGCAGGTCAATGGCGGCGGCGGCGTGCTGCTGAACGACGATCCCTCGTCCGCAGGCGTCGCCAGGATCGCGGCGGCGCATCGGCGCTTCGGCGCGACGGCGCTGCTGCCGACGCTGATCACGGACACGCACGACACGATGGCCGCGGCGCTCAGCGCGGTCCGCGCCGCGATCGACGCGGGCGTCCCGGGCGTGATCGGCGTCCATATCGAAGGGCCGTTCCTGAATCCGGCGCGCAAGGGCGTGCATGATCCCGCGCTGATGCGCGCCCCGGACGAGGCCGACCTCGCGCTGCTGACGTCTTCCGGCCCCGGCGTCGTGATGCTGACGCTGGCGCCGGAGCGCGTGGCGAAGGGGGTGATCGCCCGACTCGCGGACGCGGGCGTAAGAGTTGCCGCGGGCCATACCGAGGCGACCGTCGAGGATTTGGACGGGGCTCGCGCGGAGGGGCTGTCGGGCTACACCCACCTGTTCAACGCCATGCCGCCGCTCGGGGGCCGCGCGCCAGGACCGGTGGGCGCAGCGCTCTCGGAGCGCGAGACGTTCTGCGGGCTGATCGTCGACCTCCACCACGTGGCGCCCGCCTCCGCCCGGGCGGCGATCGCGGCCAAGGGCGCGGCGCGGATGATGCTGGTCACCGACGCGATGTCGACGGTCGGCTCCGACGTCACGGAGTTCCGGCTTCAGGGCCGTCGCATCCTGCGTTCAAGCGGCCGCCTGACGACCGAGGACGGCACGCTGGCGGGGTCGGACCTCGACATGGCGAGCGCGGTCCGCAACACGGTCGAGGCGCTCGGCGTCCCGCTCGCGGACGCGCTCGCGATGGCCTCGCTGACGCCGGCGACGTTCCTCGGCCTCGATCGCGAGATGGGCCGCGTCGCCGCGGGCTATCGGGCGGATTTCGTCGCGCTGGATGGCGGCCTGCGCGCGACGGCCACCTGGATCGGCGGCGTGTTCGAGACCTGTTGAGCGCAAATGAAAAGGGCGGCCGAAGCCGCCCCTGAATCCGTCAGCAATCGCCTGTCACGGCTTGCTGGCCTTCGCCAGCGTCTCCGCCCACCACATCATCCCGGTCATCCAGAAGGCGAACGGCGTTCCGGCCATCATGTTCATCGCTCAACTCCTTACGCGAGGCTGCCCAGCGCAGGTCACGAAGCGGGGCAGCCGCATGGTCGGGCGATAAACGGGCGCGCCTCGGACCAAGTTCCCTGGAATGGACCAAAGTATCAGTCCGTTGAACGCGTTAGGACGGCGGCGCCAGGCTGCCCATCAGCGTCGGCAGCAGCTCGGACACGGTCGGATGGATCGGCGTGGTCCGCCGTATGACCTCGGCGTCGACGCCGCCCTGCATGGCGTAGAGCAGGCTGTGCACCGCCTCGTCGCCCCCGACGCCGAGGATCGCCGCGCCCAGGATCTCTTTCGTCTGCGCATCGACGACGGCTTTCATCAATCCCTTGGACTCGCCCTTTTCCAGCGCGCGGGCCACGCGCGTCATCGGCCGGGTCGCGACGAGATAGTCTCGCCCGACAGCCTTGGCCTGAGCCTCGGTCATGCCGACGCGGCCGAGCGGCGGGTCCGTGTAGAGCGCATAGACCGGAAAGCGGTCGCTCAGACGCCTGTTGTCGCCGTCGAGCAGGTTCGCGGCGACGATCTCGAAGTCGTTGTAGGCGGTGTGGGTGAAGGCGCCGCGGCCGTTGCAGTCACCGAGCGCCCAGATTCCCTCGACGTTTGTCCGGAGCTCCTCGTCGACCGTCACATAGCCGCGTGCGTCGGTCGCGACGCCCGCTCTGCCGAGCCCGAGATCATCGGTGTTCGGACGCCGGCCGACCGCGAGAAGGACGTGCGTGCCGACCTCCTCCGGTTCGCCCGATCGGCAGCTCACGAAAGAGGCGATCCCGCCGCCGCGCTTTTCGAAGCTGATACATTCAGCGTTCAGGCGGAAGCGGACGCCTTCCTCCTCCATGAAGGCCTGGATCGCGGCCGAGACCTCCTCGTCCTCGCGCTGCACGATCCGCGGCGACATCTCGACGACGACCACCTCGGCGCCGAGGCGGCGGAAGATCTGCGCGAATTCGAGCCCGATATAGCTGCCGCCGATCACCGCGAGCCGGGCCGGCACATGGTCGAGCTCGAGGATCGAGCTGTTGGTGAGGTAGTCGATCGAGCTGAGGCCCGGCATGTCAGGCGTCGCGGCCCTGCCGCCGACGTTCAGGAAAGATTTTCGGCGCCGTCATCGTCTCGCCGCCGACCTCGATCTCATGCGGCGCGGTGAAACGGGCATGGCCCCGAATGACGGTGAGGCGGTCGATCCCCGCGAGCCACGTCTCGTTGTTCCGGCGCGAATTTCCGGCGATCTCGTCCTTCCGCGCCTTCACCTTGGCCATGTCGATCGTGACGTCTCCGCCGATCCGGACGCCGAAATCGGCGGCGCGGCGCGCGAGATGGGCTGCGTAGGCGCTCGCCACCATCGCCTTGGTCGGCGTGCAGCCGGTGTTGACGCAGGTGCCGCCGATCAGATGCCGCTCGATCAGCGCGACCGTCATGCCGGCGCCCGCAAGCCGCGCCGCGAGCGAGGGGCCGGCCTGCCCGGCGCCAATGACGATCGCGTCGTAGGCACCCGCCATCAGAGCGAGGCCACGATCGCCCAGGCGCCGAGAATCGCGACGGCGTCCTCGATAAATGCGGCGGGCGGGTCCTTGCCGAAGGAGGCGGCGAGTTTCGCACGGATCGTCGCGCCGCCGAGCGTGCCGATCACGGCGCCCGCCGCGCCAGCCACGAGACCGCCGATCAGCGAGCCTCCCGCGACGCCGAGCGCCGCTCCGCTCAGCGCGCCGCTGACGATGCGCGCGCCGAACTGCGGAGGAACCCTGCGGCTCGGCGTCGAGGGCAACTGATCGGTGACGAGCTCGGCGAGCGCGAGCACGGTGAAGATGTAGGGCGTCCAAGCATAGCCGAGAAAGGCCAGCCACGAGGACGACAGGTCGATCCAGCCGAGATGCGCGGCCCAGCTGACGGCGGCCGGCGCCGTCATAGCCCGGAGACCCGCGATCACGCCGATGAGCAAAGCTCCGATGAAAAACATCATACGAGCGTTCCCGATTGGCCTGCTTCGGCAGGCCCATGCCCGCCACGCTCGGGCCGGAGCACAATCCTCGTTCAGTCGACGCGCCCCGTCGAGTGCGCCTGCGACGCCGCGTCCCACGGCGATCCGGATTCAAGGCCGTCGCCGGGATTGTAATGTTATATTATTACGCATACGAGAGGAGCCGAAGGAGCCCACCCATGGCCGACCGCGATCCATTCCTGTCCTCGCTCGTGGCGCGCCCCGCCTATCACCGCGTGATCGCGGCGGCGGGCCTGGTCGCGGCGCTGTGGCTCGCCGTGCTGTGGGCGGTCTCTCTGGCATGAGCGCGAAGGGCATCGAATTCCGCGACGTCACGATCGCCTATGACCGGCATCCGGCGGTGCATCACCTGTCCGGCTCGTTCCCGGCGGGCAGCCTGACGGCGGTCGCCGGGCCGAACGGGGCGGGCAAGTCGACGCTGCTCAAGGCGTTGATGGGCGAGTTGCCGCTGTCGGGGGGCGTGATCGACCGCGGCGGACTGTCGGCGCGCGATTTCGGCTATCTGCCCCAGGCGGCCGACATCGAGCGGCGCTTCCCGCTCACCGTCGCCGACGCGGTGATGCTCGGCGCATGGCGCGAGACGGGCGCCTTCGGCGGCGCGACGCGCGCCGCGGCCGACCGCGCCCGTCAGGCGCTGAGCGCGGTCGGCATGGACGGCTTCGAGCGCCGCCACATCGGCTCGCTGTCGGCCGGCCAGTTCCAGCGCGTGCTGTTCGCGCGCCTACTGATGCAGGACGCCAGCGTCATCGTGCTGGACGAGCCTTTCACCGCGATCGACGCCCGCACCACCCGCGACCTGCTGGAGATCGTCCAGCGCTGGCGCCGCGACGGGCGCACCGTGATCGCCGTGCTGCATGATTTCGAGCAGGTGCGCGCGCATTTCCCGCGAACCCTGCTGCTCGCCCGCGAGGCGATCGAGTGGGGCGACACCGACAGCGCGCTGTCGGCCGCGAACCTGCTGCGCGCCCGCTCGATGGCGGAGAGCTGGGACGAAGAGGCCGACCCTTGCGACGCGGACGACAGGCGGCGCGCATGACGCTCTATTCCCTTTTGATCGCGCCGGTCGTCGACTACGGCTTCATGCGCCGGGCGCTGGTCGCCTCGCTCGCGCTCGCCCTCGGCTCCGGCCCGATTGGCGTGCTGCTGATGCTGCGGCGGATGAGCCTGGTCGGCGACGCCATGGCGCACGCCGTGCTGCCGGGCGCCGCGATCGGCTTTCTGATCGCCGGCGGCCTGTCGCTCCCCATCATGGGGCTCGGCGGCCTCGTCGCGGGCTTGAGCGTCGCGTTGCTGTCCGGGCTCGTCAGCCGCACCACGGCGCTGAACGAGGACGCGAGCTTCGCGAGCCTCTACCTGACCTCGCTCGCGCTCGGCGTGCTGATCGTCTCGCTGCGCGGCTCCAACATCGACCTGCTGCACGTGCTGTTCGGCACCATCCTCGCGATCGACTCCGTCGCGCTCTACCTCGTCGCCGGCATCGCCTCGCTCACCGTGCTGACGCTCGCCGCCGTCTACCGGCCGCTGGTCGCCGAGTGCTTCGATCCCGGCTTCCTGCGCGCGGTCGGCGGGCGCGGGCCGCTCTACCATTTGCTGTTCATGTTCCTGGTGGTGATCAACCTCGTCGCCGGCTTCCAGGCGCTCGGCACCCTGATGTCGGTCGGTATGATGATGCTGCCGGCGGCCGTCGCCCAGCTCTGGGCGCGCACGCTGCCCGCGATGTTCGCGATCGCCGTCTCGACCGCGATCGTCTCCGGCTATTTCGGCCTGATCGCCTCCTTCCACCTCGGCTTCGCCTCAGGCCCGACGATCATCCTCACCGCGAGCCTGATCTATGTCGGCTCGCTGCTGCTCGCGCCCTCCGGCGCGCTCCGCCGTCTGTTTCCCCGCCCGCATCTCGCGGCTTGATCATCGCAAGGGAACCGCCTCGATGAAGACCAGAACTCTGATCGCCGGCCTGCTGGCCTCCGCCGCCTTGACGTTCGGCGCCCAGGCGGCGAGCGCCAAGACGCTCGACGTCGTGGTGAGCTTCACCGTGCTCGGCGACGTCGTGAAGAACGTCGGCGGCGACCATGTCGCGGTGAAGAGCCTCGTGCCGCCGAACGGCGACCCGCACGAGTTCGAGCCGTCCCCGACCGACGCCAAGGCGCTCGGCGCCGCCGACCTCGCCTTCGTCAGCGGCGACGGGCTGGAGACCTGGTTCGCCCGTCTCGCCAAGGCGGCGGGCTACAAGGCGAAGCCCGTGATGGTCTCGGCGGGGATCAAGACCCACGAGATGGACGAGGACGGCCAGAAGGTCACCGACCCGCACGTCTGGAACAGCGCGCAGAACGTCATCGTCTGGGTCGGCAATATCGAGAAGGCGCTGGCCGCCGCCGATCCGGCCGCCGCCGCCGACTTCAAAGCGAACGCCGAGCGCTACACCAAGGAGCTCTCGGAGCTGAACGCCTACGCCCACTCGAAATTCGACGCCATTCCACGCGACAGGCGCAAGGTGCTGACGAGCCACGACGCCTTCGGCTATTTCGCCCGCGAATACGGCGTGACCTTCCTGTCGCCGCTCGGAGTCTCGACCGAGGCCGAGCCCTCTGCCGGCGGCGTCGCCAAGCTGATCGACCAGATCAAGCGCGAGCAGGTGAAGGTCTACTTCTTCGAGAACTCCAACGACCCGCGCCTGATCCGCCAGATCGCGGAGGCGACCGGCGCCAGGCCCGGCGGCGACCTCTACCCCGAGGCGCTTTCGGCCGCCGACGGTCCGACGCCGACTTACGTGAAGATGCTGCGCTACAACGTCGACCAGATCGCCGCGGCGATCACGCAGTAAGCGACGTCTCCACATCTCCGCCGTCATCCCGGGCTTGTCCCGGGATCCAGACGCACATTGGTCGCCAAACTGAACGCAGGTGGCGCGTCTGGATTCCGGCGCTTTGGCCGGGATGACGGCGGTTTGAGGCGGCGGTCCGTTCTTCAGCCCGCCCCGCCGGCTCCCGTCACTATCATCCCGCCCAGCATCAGCGCGCCGAACAGCAGGATCACCACGGCGCCTAGCGTCTCCATGCCTGCGATCAGCAGCGCCCCGGCGCCCGGCCGCGCCGTCGCGATCCGAAGCGCGGCGGCCTTGGCGCCGACGGCGAACGCCGCGATCGCGGCGACCGTCACGGACGTCCCCGCCGCCATGGCGAGCGTCGCGAGGATTCCGGCCCAGGCGAGCCCCTGCGCCAGCGCGAACACCAGCACGATCAGCGCGCCGGTGCAGGGGCGTAGGCCGACCGCCATCACCGCCATTCCCGCGCGCCGCCAGTCGAAGCGCCCCTGCACAACCGCCGGATCGACGCCGTGGTCGTGGGCGCAGTCCGGGCCGTGGACATGGGCGGACTTGCCCCGAGCGACGCGGGCCAGGCCCCGTCCCTTGCGCCACAGCAGCACGGCGCCGAGCGCGAGGATCGCAGCGTAGCTCGACGCCTCCAGCCAGAAGGTCGCGGCCCCGATGGCGATGCTGGTCGCCCCGAGCGCGACGGCGAAGATTCCGACCACCACGATCGCAGTCGCGGCCTGCGCGAGGGCGGCCAGCGCCGACAGCATCACGCCGCGGCGAAAGCCTTCGTCGGTCGCGACGAGATAGGAGGAGATCACCGCCTTGCCGTGGCCGGGTCCTGCCGCGTGGAACACGCCATAGGCGAAGGACAGCCCGACGAGGGATGCGAGCGCGGTCTTGTCCGTGCGGATCGAGCGGATCGTCCCGGACAGCGCCTGGTAGAACGCCGACTGCATCTCGGCGATCCAGGCGAACATCCCAACCGTCGAGCCGGGCCCCGAGGCGTCGGGTCGCCCGACGCCGAACGGCCCGGCGTTCTGGGCGAGCGCATGGTCGACCCCGGCCGCGAGGCAGAGGCAGGCGAGCGCGGCCAGGACGACGAGGCAGCGGGAGGGCCTCCATCCGTAGCTCCCCTCGTCGTCATTCCGGCCGAAGTGCCGGAATCCAGAGCCATAACCTGAGACAAGTCCGGAGCCGCGGGCGCGTCTGGATCCCGGCACTTCGGCCGGGATGACGACGGTGGGTCTAACGGACACGTTCATGCTCCACGCGTGACGGGTAAGGGGGAGTCACGCGTCACTTGCAGGCGACGAGCAGCGTGTTGGAGAACTGCGCGCCGAAGTTCGACCCCGGCGACAGGCCGGTGAAGAAGCTCTCGGACAGCGTCTTGGCCTGAGTCGGGTCCGGCGGCTTCGGCCGGTCGAGATCGACCCCGCAGCCCATAGGCGCCGAGACGGTCTGCGCCGGGTTCTCCTTGGCGAACTCGAAGGCGACGAAATAGGTGGGGTCATAGACCTCGACCCTGAAGGGCTCGCCTTTCGCGGGCGCGTTGTCCTTCACGGGCAGGGTGAAGTGCAGCGTCAGCAGCCCCTTGTCGTCGCTCTCCAGCCAGTAGTCGACGGGCTTGGCGAACACGATGCGCTGGTCGCGGAACTTGCCGAAGGTGAAGAACTTGAACTCCTCGAGCGAGGTCACGTTGACCTCGGCGAGCGGCGCCAGCTCCTCGCGCGACAGCTTGCCGTCGCCATTCGTGTCGAGCCCCTGAACGGCGAAGGACGAGAACATCTCGTCGAAGGTCCAGGCGTGGCGAACGGAGGCGACGCGACCGTCGGGGCCATAGACGATCTCGCTGCGGGCGGTGACCCAGACATGCGGATGCGCCTGCACGGGCGTTGCGGCGGCGATCAGCAGAAGCGCCGCGAAAACGGGTCGCCAGAAACTCATCACAGCCCCTCGAATCGCCCGCTCTTTGTTACGTCCGACTGGGGCCGAATGGCGGCGCCCGGTCCTCGCCCGATGTCTCGGACGGCGAGGCGCGGTCACGAACCCGCCATCGCGCGGTCCTGGCCGTTCATTCCCGGCAGGGCCCGGAACCGTAAAGGCCATGCTGGGGTTGTGTTAGCGGCTTAACCCGGAGTCCTCACGCGCCATGGCCGCACGGTCGTTCTGGAAGGGCTATCTCAAGCTGTCGCTCGTCACCTGCCCCGTCGCGATGACGCCTGCGACGACCGACAACGAGAAGGTCCGGTTCCACACGCTCAACCGCAAGAGCGGCGCACGCGTCGTGAGCCGCTACGTCGACAGCGTCACCGGCGCCGCCGTCGACGAGGACGACGAGGTCAAGGGCTATGAGCGCGGCGAGAACGATCACGTCATGCTGGAGGACGACGAGCTCGACGCCGTCGCCCTCGAAAGCACGCGCACGATCGACATCGAGATGTTCGTGCCCAAGGATTCGATCGGCTGGATCTGGTACGACAAGCCGCATTACCTGACCCCCAACGATCAGGTCGGGGAGGAAGCCTTCGCCGTCATCCGGGAAGCCATGGCCGCGACCGAGACGGTCGGCGTCTCGCGGCTCGTGATGTATCGCCGCGAGCGCGCGGTGATGCTTGAGCCGCGCGACGACGGCATCGTGCTCTGGACGCTGCGCTACGGTGACGAGGTCCGCGATCCCAAGGATTATTTCGGCGACCTCAAGGGCGACAAGGTCGACCCGAAGCTGCTGACGCTGGTGAAGACGCTGATCGAGGAGCGCTCCAAGACCTGGTCTCCCGACATGGTCGACGATCCGGTTCAGACGCGTCTGCTGGAGCTCATCGCCTCCAAGAAGAAGGGCCGCAAGCCCGCCTCCCGTCCCAAGACCGACGCTCCGGCCGCGACCGGCGGCAACGTCGTCAGCATCATGGACGCGCTGCGCAAGAGCCTGGCGTCCGAGGGCAAGGGGCCGAAGCGCTAGAAACCTCCGGGGTTAGCGTAAGGCCGCCTCGCCGTCACGCCCGCGCCTTCGCGGGTGTCCACGACTTGGGCGCAAAGCTCCACGTTCCGGAAAGTCGTGGATACCCGGCTCCGCCGGGCATGACGGGGCGTTTCACCCGCGCTTTCGCCGGGCCGGCGCCTTGTCGCCCGCGCCTTCCGGAATGGGCTTCGCCGCCGCGCGAAAATCCTCCCACGGGTCCGACTTCAGCGCCGCGAGGCGGGACGGCGTGTTGGCCACCGTGAAATAGGCCGGGCCGATCGCGGACCCGAGCTCCTCCCAGGCGAGCGGCATCGACACGCCGGCGCCGGCGCGCGCCCGGGTCGAATAGGGCGCGACCGCCGTCGCGCCGCGGCCGTTGCGGAGATAGTCGACGAGGATCTTGCCGCCCCGTTTCGCCTTCGTGACGGTCGCGACGAACTTGTCCGGTTCGTCGGCCGCCATCGAGTCGGCCATCGCTTTGGTGAAGGCCTTGGTCGCCTCCCAGCCGGCGGACGGCTTCAGCGGCGACACGACATGGAGGCCCTTGCCGCCAGAGGTCTTCACGAAGGCGGCGAGCCCGGCCTCCTCGAGCCGCCGCTTCACCTCGAGCGCGGCCGAAATGACGGTCTCCCAGTCGACGCCTTCGCCCGGATCGAGATCCATGATGATCATGTCGGGCGTCTCGATCGCGGCGAGCGTCGAGCCCCAGGGGTGAATTTCAAGCACGCCGCCCTGCACCAGGCCGAGCAGCCCCGCCCGGTCGTTGATGGAGAGCAGCGCCTCGGCCGACGGGTCCTTCGGGTCCGGCGTCTGGATGATGGAGGCGCTTGCGCCCTTCCAGGCGTGTTTCTGGAAGAAGCACTGCGCCGCGAGCCCGCCGGGGCAGCGCAGCAGCGACAGCGGCCGGGCGACGATGAACGGCGCGATGCGCGGCCAGACCTCCATGTAGTAGTCGGCGAGACCCTCCTTGGTGACGCCGTCCTCCGGCCAGTACAGCCGCTCTGGATGGGTGAGCTTCACCGCGGGCCGGGGCGCCGGCTTCGACGGCGCGGCGGTCGCGTTCTCGCGGACGACCTCCTCGGCCGGCTTGTCCTCGCGCAGGCCCCGGAACGAGGCGTGCCTGAGGTGGTGGTCGCCGGTCCAGGCGCGGAACTCGATTTCGGCGACCAGTTCCGGGCGCACATAGCGGAGGCCGCGCGCCTCGTCGGCGGTCAGCCGCCCGGCGAAGGGCGCCTCCTTCGTCCGGATGCGTTCGAGACGCGCGAACAGCCGCTCGGCAACCGTCGCCGTGAAGCCGGTGCCGACGCGGCCGACATAGCGAAGCTCGTCGCCCTCATGGACGCCGAGCGCCAGCGACCCGATCGCGTTGCGCGACGTCGAGGACGGCGTGAAGCCGCCGATGACGAACTCCTGGCGCTCCACGCATTTCGACTTGATCCAGCCCTTGCCGCGCCCGGAGGCGTAAGGGGCGTCCTTCTGCTTGGAGACCACGCCTTCGAGGCTGAGCCGGCAGGCGTGCTGCAGCACCAGCCCGCCGTCGTCCTCGAAATGCGCGCTGTATTTGATCGGGCCGTCGGCTGCGCCGAGCAGCGTCTCGAGCGCCGCCTTGCGGTCGAGAAGCGCGGCGCCGGTGAGGTCGTAGCCGTCGAGGTGGAGCAGATCGAAGGCGTAATAGGTGAAGCGGTCGCTCCGGCCCTCGCTGAGGTCGGCCTGCAGCGCGGAAAAGTCGGACGCGCCGGCCGGGCCCTCGACCACCAGTTCGCCGTCGATCAGCGCGGTTCCGGCCGGGAGCGCCTGGAGCGCCGCGATCACCTGCTTGCCGAACTTCTTCGTCCAGTCGAGCCCGCTGCGGGTCAGCAGCTTCACCCGCCCCGCCTCGATGCGGGCGAGCAGCCGGTAGCCGTCGAACTTGATCTCGTGGACCCAGCGGGTTCCGGCGGGCGCCTTGGCCGAAAGCGTAGCGAGCGCAGGCGGCGTGAAGGCGGGCAGCGGGCCTTTGCGCGCCTTCCTGATCTTCGAAGGATCGACCACGACGGTCGTCTCTTCCTGTGGCTCGTCGCGCTCGATCTTGCCGGTCTTCGACGACCAGCCCGGCTCCTCGCCTGCGACCTGTTCGACGAGGCGGCCGGTCTTCACCGACTCCGGCCGCTCTTCGAGAATGTCGGGCGCGTCCTCGGCGCGGGCTTCGTCGTCGTCGCCCTTGATCAGCAGCCAGTTCTCGCGCTTCTCGCCGCGCTTGCCGGCCATGCGGACGAGATGCCAGCGGCCGTGCAGCTTCTCGCCATGGATCTCGAACTCGAGATGCCCCTTGGCGAAGCCCCTGGCGGCGTCGCCGATCGGGGACCAGCTGCCGCGATCCCAGACGATGACCGAGCCGCCGCCATAGTCGCCCTTCGGGATCGTGCCTTCGAAGTCGCCATATTCGAGCGGGTGGTCCTCGACATGGACCGCAAGACGCTTTTCGCCGGGGACGAGGCTCGGCCCCTTCGTCACCGCCCAGCTCTTGAGGACGCCGTCCATCTCGAGCCGCAGGTCGTAATGCAGCCGCCGCGCGTCGTGCTTCTGGATGAGGTAGGCGTCGCCGGTCCCCGACGCGGCGTCGGCGCCGGCCGGCTCCCTGGTGCTCTTGAAGTCCCGCTTGCGGCGATAGACGTCGAGCGCCATCGGCTCAGCTCGCCTTGCGGCGCGACGCGTCGGCGGGCTTGCTCGCCGGCGCCTTGGCCTTTTTCGCAGGCGCGGGCTTCGCCGCCGTCTTTCCGCCGCCTGCGCTCAGGCGCAGCGCCTCCATGAGGTCCACGGACTTCGTCGGCGCCTTCGGCTTGATCGGGGCGATCTTGCGGCCTTCGATCTTCGCCTTCACGAGATCGGCGAGCGCCGCCTCGTAGCGGTCGTCATAGGCCGCCGGATCGAACTCGCCGCGCTTGGTGTCGATGATGTGCCGCGCGAGATCGAGCATCTCGCCCTTGATCTTCAGCTCGGGAAGACCGCTGAAGGCTTCCTTCGCGGACCGCACTTCGTAGTCGAAGTTCAGCGTGGATGCGACGAGACCGGGCCCGTGCGGGCGGATCAGCAGGGTGCGCATCCGACGGAACAGCACCGTCTGCGCGATCGCGACGACCTTCTTGGCGCGCATCCCCTCGCGGATGAGGTCGTACGCCTCCTGCGCTGACCGGTCGCTCGGAGCGAGGTAGTACGGCTTGTCGAAATAGACGTCGTCGACGTCGCCGCATGAGATGAACGCATCGACGTCGAGCGTCTTGTCGGCTTCCGGAACCGCGGCCGCGACCTCGTCGGGCTCGAGCACGACATAGTCGCCGGAGGCCACCTCGTAGCCCTTCACCTGATCGTCGTGCTCGACGACCTTGCCGCTCTCGGAATCGACGAACTCGCGCCGGACGCGGTTGCCGGTCTCGCGGTTCAGCGTGTGGAACGCGATGCGGTCGGAGGTCGAGGCGGCGGTGTAAAGCGCCACGGGGCAGACGACCTCGCCGACCTTCAGGAAGCCCTTCCAGTTCGCTCTTGGCGCCACGCGTCGGACTCCCGGAAACGGGACTCGAACGCGCAGGCTTTGGCTTGGTTCCGGAGGGTTCCCTAGGAGCGATCCCGGCGTGAGATCGCCCCTCGGAACCCGGCGCGCCTCAGGCTGCTTCGAGCGAGGCCATGTCGATGACGAAGCGGTATTTCACGTCGCTCTTCAGCATGCGGGCGTAGGCCGCCTCGATATCCTGGATCTTGATGATCTCGATGTCGGAGGTGATGCCGTGCTTGCCGCAGAAGTCGAGCATCTCCTGCGTCTCCGCGATCCCGCCGATCAGCGAGCCGGCGAAATTCCGGCGCTTGAAGATCAGGCTGAACACCGCGACGGCGAGCGGGTCCTCCGGCGCGCCGACCTGGCAGAGCGTGGCGTCGCGCTTCAGCAGGCCGAGATATTCGTTGATGTCGTGCTTCGCCGCCACGCAGTCGAGGATGAAGTCGAAGCTGGTGGCGTGGGCCGCCATCTCGTCCGGATTCTTCGAGATCACCACCTCGTCGGCGCCGAGCGCCTTGGCGTCGGCGACCTTGCTCGGCGAGGTCGTGAACAGCACGACGTGCGCGCCCATGGCGTGGGCGATCTTGACGGCCATGTGCCCGAGGCCGCCGAGGCCGACGACGCCGACCTTCTGGCCCGGGCCGACTTTCCAGTGGCTGAGCGGCGAGTAGGTGGTGATGCCAGCGCACAGCAGCGGCGCGACCGCCGCCAGTTCGAGGTTCTCCGGCAGGCGCAGCACGAAATGCTCGTCGACGACGATCGCCTTGGAGTAACCCCCGAAGGTGACCTTGCCGGTCTCCTTCTCCGTGCCGTTGTAGGTGCCCGTGAAGAACGCCTCGCAATACTGCTCGAGGCCCTCCTTGCAGCTGGCGCATTCGCGGCAGCTGTCGACCATGCACCCGACGCCGGCGAGCTGGCCGACCTTGAAGTTGCGGACCTCCGCGCCGACCTCGGTGACCGTGCCGACGATCTCGTGGCCGGGGCAGCAGGGGTAGATCGTATTCTTCCACTCGTTGCGGGCGGTGTGGAGATCGGAGTGGCAGACGCCGCAATAGGCGATGTCGATCTTCACATCCTTCGGACCCACGTCCCGGCGCTCAAAGCTGTAGGGGACCAGCGGCTTGTCTGCGGATTCAGTCGCGTATCCGATGCAGGCGAACATGGGCTTTCCTTCCGTCGTGCGCTCGATGGACGCGGCCGCGCGGAGCTGGGCTTCAGCGCGGGAGGAGCGTCGCAAAGCGATGAATGGCGATGTCACAGGTTCGCATGGCCCGGCGCTATATTCCACTGGCGACGACGGTCATGCCGGTCTGCGCTCGTGCAAGCGCGTCAGCCCTCGGCGTCGTCGACCTCGGCGGTGGCCGCCGGCAGCCAGATCGTGAAGGTCGATCCAAGGCCGGCAGCGCTTTCGACGGTGATCGCGCCGCCGTAGCGCGCCATCAGCGTGTAGCTGATCGACAGGCCGAGCCCGGTGCCGCCATGGGTGCGGGTGGTGAAGAAGGGGTCGAAGATCTTCTTGAGCTGATCCGCCGGAATGCCGACGCCGGTGTCCGCCACCTCGATCGCGACGCCGGCGACGGCGTCCCGCTCGCGGTCTGCGGTCCGCAGGGCGAGCGCGCCGCCTTCCGGCATCGCGTGGACCGCGTTGACGACGAGGTTGATCACGACCTGCTGCAGCTCGGTGCGGCTGACGGCGACCATGCGGGCGGCGCGGTCGTCGATCGAGACCGCCACGTCGGCGCGGTCGAGCAGATGCCGGACCAGCACGAGGCTGTCGGACAGCACGCCGCCCGGCGCGATCGCCTCCATATAGCCGGCGTATTCCTCCGGCCGCGCGAACTGCAGCAGCCGGGTCACGATCATGTTGATGCGGTGCACCTGCGCGTCGATCAGCGCGAACTCGATGCGCACCTCGTCGGCGGCGTCTCCCAGCACCTCGCGCGCGACCTCCAGATTGCCCTGGATGACGGCGATCGGGTTGTTGATCTCGTGCGCGACGCCGGCCGTGATCTCGCCGATCGAGGCGAGCTTCTCCGACATCACGAGCTGCCGCCGGGTCTCCTCGAGCTGGCGGGTGCGCTCCTCGACGCGGGCGTCGAGCTCGCGCGTCCAGGCGCGAAGCTCGCGGTCCCGGTGCTGCATGCCGTCGAGCAGCCCGTCGAAATGGCGCGCCAGCCGGCCGATCTCGTCGTCGGCCGCGACCGCGCCGGTGCGCGCGCCGAGATCGCCGGCGTCGACCGCGGCGATCGTGCGGTCCATCCGCTCAAGCGGCCCGAAGATCGCGCGCGCCCAGCGCAGCAGCAGCGGCACGGTGGCGGCCGCCGCGATCGCGAAGGCCGCGAGCACCGCCCCGACCATGGTGAGCCGCGTCGTGCGGAACGGGCGCTCGAGGAATCCGACATAGAGCATCCCGACGCGCTTGCCGCCGCTGTCGACGATCGGCTCGTAGGCCGAGATGTAGCGGTCGTTCACGACGAAGGCGCTGTCGAGCCATGTCCGGCCGGCGCCGAGCACCGCGTCGCGCACCTCCTTCGACACCCGGGTGCCAAGCGCGCGGCGATCTCCGAACAGGCGGACGTTCGTCGCGATGCGGACGTCGTCGAGGAACAGGGTCGCCGTCCCCTGCCCTCCCGCGGGCGGTTCGGCGTGCGCGTAGATCAGCTCGTTGATCGTGTCGACGAAACCGAGATTGCCGTTGAGCAGCGAGCCGCCGACCAGGGCCCCCTCGCCTTCGTCGGCGAGCGAGACCGGCGTCGCCGAATGCACCACGAGGCCGCGCGTTTCGACCGAGCGGTCGGTCGCCGCGGCGGCGGCGGTCGGCACCAGTTCGATGCGAGACCGCCGCTCGAGCTCGGGCGATAGCCTGCGAAGCTCCTCGGGCGAGAACACGTCGATGGCGGTCAGAGGCTCGCCGCGAAGCGCGGCCTCCACCACCTTGCGCTCGTGCGGGTTGACCGGCGTCGCCCCGGCGGGCGAGGCCGCCGCGATCCGGCCGCCGGGCTCGGCGAGATAGAGGAAGTCGAGGCCCATCTCCACCCGTCTGCGATCGAGCAGCGCCTGCGTCGCGCTCGCATCGGGCCCTCGGCGGGCCCGCTCGAAATCGGCGGACTGGCCGAGCGCGCGAAGCTGGTCGCCGTTCTGCTCCATGATGCGGCGGAGATACTGGCGGGCGATGATGAGATCGTCGTTCGCCTTCGAGATCAGCAGCGTGTCGAACTGCGCGAGCCACCAGAACAGCGCGATGCCGAGCACCACCGGCAACACCACCACCATCGGCAGCAGCGCGATCGCGAGCAGCCGCGTCCGCACCGAGCCGAGGCGGCCGGCGCGCGGCGCGGGCTGCTCAGACATTCCAGTCCGCGCATTTGCGGTCGAGCGTCTTGCGCGAGACGCCGAGCCGGCGGGCGGCCTCGGCGCGGTTGCCGCCGGCCGCCGCCAGCACCCGCAGCATGTGGCGCTTCTCGATGTCGGCGA
Organism: Hansschlegelia plantiphila; assembly: GCF_027922265.1. GTDB lineage: Bacteria > Pseudomonadota > Alphaproteobacteria > Rhizobiales > Methylopilaceae > Methylopila > Methylopila plantiphila. The sequence goes on from NZ_BSFI01000008.1 coordinate 79,339, forward strand.
GGCTGTCTGTGCGCGCCTCCCCGACCGCGTCGGCGTCGGCCTCCGCGAAGCCGCCGAGGATCAGCGCGCGCTCGATCGTGTTGCGCAGCTCGCGCGCGTTTCCCGGCCAGGGATAGGCCTCCAGCCGGCGCAGGGAGTCGGCGCCGATCGGCAGCGGCGGCACGCCGAGCTGGGCGGAAATCTGCTCCATGAACATATGCGCGAGCGGACCGACGTCCTCCGGGCGGTCGCGCAGCGGCGGCAGATGGATGCGGAACACGTCGAGCCGGTAATAGAGATCGGCGCGGAAGCGACCAACAGCGACCTCGCCGGCGAGGTCGCTGTTGGTCGCCGCGATCAGGCGGACGTCGACCGGGATCTCCCGGTCCGCGCCGACGGGCCGCACCTTCTTGTCCTCCAGAACCCTGAGCAGCTTGGATTGCAGCGACGGCGGCAGCTCGGCGATCTCGTCGAGGAACAGCGTGCCGCCCTGGGCATAGAAGAACAGGCCTTCGCGCGACGACGCCGCGCCGGTGAAGGCGCCCTTCACATGGCCGAACAGCTCGCTTTCGATGATCTCGGCCGCGATCGCCGCGCAGTTCACCGGCACGAACGGCTTGTCGGCCCGCGGCGAAAGCTCGTGCAGGGCGCGCGCGGTCACCTCCTTGCCGGCCCCGGACTCGCCCGTGATCAGCGCGGTCGTCGGAAGGGCCGCGGCGCGCGCCACCATCTCGCGGATGCGGGCGATCTGGGGCGAGGCGCCGATCAGCCGCTCCCCGGCGTCGCCCTGGGGGCTCGCGCCCAGCGCGCGCTTCAGCACGAAGTTCTCCCGGCGCAGCGCCGCGCGGTCGAGGCAGCGCGCGATCGCGTTCAGGATCTGCTTGGTGCGGAACGGCTTCAGCACGAAGTCGGCGGCGCCGGCGCGCAGCGCCTCGATCGCGGTCTCGAGGTCCGCGAAGGCCGTGATCAGGATCACCTCGTTGAAGAAGCCGTCGCGTCTCAGCTCCTGCAGCCATTCGAGGCCGGTGCGGCCGCTCATGACGTTGTCGAGGATCACGAGGTCGAAATGCTGGGCGTCCATCAGACGCGCCGCGGCGACGGTGTCGCCCACCGCCTCGACCCGCAGGCAGCGCGGCCCGAGGGTGCGGACGAGGAAGTTCCGCATGCCCGGCTCGTCGTCGACGACCAGGACGGTCGCCTGCGGCAGCCACGGGTCCGGAGGCCCGTCGCCGCCTTCGGTTCTTGCAACCCGCTCGCTCATCGATCCGCCGCTGGGGGGGGCCCGTGGATGCGGCCCGTCACGGCGTGATTAGAGCATAGCTTGGGTGAAGGCGAAGCCGGCCCGCCGGAGGACATGGCGGGCCGGCTCGATTTGGCGTCGGCGCGGTCAGTGCAGCAGGATCACCGCCTTCTGCAGGGTGATGAGCACGCCGATCGCGAGCGGCACGCCGACCGCGGCCCAGGCCGCGAACACCACCGCGGGCGAAACCGCCGAGGTCGCGCCAGCCGGCGTGACGGAGGCGTTCGGGGCGACCGCCGTCACGCGGGCGCCGCCGACATCCGCCTTCTCCTCGGCCATGTGGTGGCGCGCGGCGACAGGCCGGACCAGAAGGTTGCAGATCAGACCGACCACCAGGAGCCCGGCGAGGATGTACATGGTCTGATTGTACGCCTCCGCGTTCGGCAGTCCGGCGGCGAGCTGGTGTTCGCGCAGGTAGTTCACCAGAACCGGGCCGAGGATGCCGGCGGTCGCCCAGGCGGTCAGCAGCCGGCCGTGGATCGCCCCCACCATCCGGGTCCCGAACATGTCGGCGAGATAGGCCGGCACCGTCGCGAAGCCGCCGCCATACATCGAGATGATGACGCAGAAGGCGAGCACGAACAGCAGCACGTTGTGCGCTTCGGCGAGCGTAGGGACCGAGGCGTAGAGCACGAAGCCGAGCACGAAGAAGATCGCGAAGGTGACCTTGCGGCCGAGCGTGTCGGAGGACGACGCCCAGAGGAAGCGGCCGCCGATGTTGCAGAGGCTGAGCAGGCCGGTGAAGCCGGCGGCGATGGCGGCGATCTGCGCCTTCTGCCCGGCGTCGAGCGCGCCGAAAGCGGCGTCGACGCCGATCAGCCGGCCGCCGAACACCTCCTGCAGCATCGGGGACGCCATGCCGATGACGCCGATTCCGGCGGAGACGTTGAGGCAGAGCGCGGCCCAGATCAGCCAGAACTGCGGGGTGCGCCAGGCGACCTCGAGGGCGACGTCCTTCGACGACACCATCGCATTCTTGGTGGTGGCGGGCGCCGTCCAGCCTTCCGGCTTCCAGCCCTCGCGCGGCACGCGGTAGCCGAGCGCGCCGCCGACCATGAACACGAAGTAGATGACCGCCATCGTGACGAAGGTCTGCCAGACGCCGACCGACGTCGGCGAGGCGTAGTAGCGCATCAGCCAGTCGGCGAGCGGAGCGCCGATCATGGCGCCGCCGCCGAAGCCCATGATGGCCATGCCGGTCGCCATGCCGCGCCGGTCGGGGAACCATTTGATGAGCGTCGACACCGGCGAGATGTAGCCGAGGCCGAGACCGACGCCGCCGATGACGCCCGAGCCAAGCCACAGCATCCAGAGCTGGTGAAGGTAAACGCCGAGCGCCGAGATCAGCAGGCCGCCGCACCAGCAGGCCGCGGACACGAGGCCCGCCTTGCGCGGACCCGCGCGCTCCAGCCAGCCGCCCCAGAGCGCCGCCGAACAGCCGAGCAGCACGAAGAACAGCGTGTACATCCAGCCGAGCTGGCTGATCTTCCAGTCGCAGCCGGTGGCGACCAGCGAGCCGAAGAAGCCGAGATCCGCCGGGCAGGCGACCGGCTGCGTGATTCCCACCGCGCGCGACAGCGGCAGCCAGAACACGCTGAAGCCGTAGGCCATGCCGATGCACAGATGAATGGCCAGCGCCGCCGGGGGCACGAGCCACCGGTTGAAGGCGGGCCCTGCCACGGTGCGCTCTCGACTGAAGAAATCGGGCGCGTCCGACACGGTGATCGACATCGTTCCTCCTGGGGTTCTTATCGCCGACGAAGGCGGTCTGCGCCGCCCTCCTGCGCCCCCTGGAGCAATGCCCGCGCCATCGGCGTTTACGCTGAAGATTCAATGAAATGATAGGAAATCTCACTCACGCGATGGACAAAATGTCCATTTAGGCTCGCCGCGTGTCGGCGACCTTCGGACAAAATGACCGGCCGCCGGTCGAACGCCGGGCCGCCCGCATCCCGATCGACGCCACGGTCGGCGACGCCAGCACGCGCCCGCCTATCACTTGAACGCGCCTGCTTTTTCAGCTTGATCAAGCCGGTGACGGGCTGTTGATTGGGCCGGCCGTGAATGCGTCGCGGTTCGAAAGCACGGAGAACCGGAATGAAAGCGTCGCTTCGCCTCGGGGGCCTGATGGCCGGACTGACCCTACTTCCCTCGGCTGCGATGGCGCATCCCGGCCATGGCGAAGCCAGCGGTTTCCTGGCGGGCGTGGCGCATCCGATCGGCGGTCTCGACCACGTGCTGGCGATGGTGATGGTCGGCCTGTTCGCCTACCAGCTCGGTGGACGCGCGCTCTGGCTGGTCCCGGCGACCTTCGTGCTCGTCATGGCGCTCGGCGGCGCGCTCGGGGCCGCGGGCGTGGCTGTTCCGTTCGTCGAGGTCGGGATCGCGCTGTCGATCATCGTGCTCGGCGCGGTCGTGGCGCTCGGCGTGAAGGCGCCGGTCGCGGCCGCCATGGGTCTCGTCGGCCTGTTCGCGATCTTCCACGGCCATGCGCACGGCGCCGAGATGCCGGACAGCGCGGCCGGTCTCGCCTATGCCGGCGGCTTCATGCTCGCGACCGCGCTCCTGCACGCCGGCGGCGTCGGGGTGGGCGCCCTTGTCGGCCGCATCGGAGACTCCCGCGGCCCGCTGCTCATGCGCACCGCCGGAGGCCTCGCAGCGATCGCGGGCGCCGGAATTCTCACCGGACTGCTTTGAGGCTCGCAGCCCTCACCAGGCGTAGCTGAGCCCCGCGATCACCGTGCGGCGGTCGCCGCGATAGCAGTAGCCGGACTGGCAGGCGACCGTCTTCTTGTCGAACAGATTGCGCGCGTCGACCCTGAGCTTCAGTCCCTTCAGGCGGGGGTCGAACCGGTCCATCTCGAGCTTGAGCCCGGAATCGACGAACGCCGCCGCCTTGTTCCTGAAGGTGTTTTCGTCGTCGCCGAAGCTTCGGCCGTTGTACCGAAGCCCTGCGCCGACGGTGAGCCCTTCGAGCGCTGCGCCGGGGCGGAAGACGTAGTCCGCCCAAAGCGCTGCGGAATTTCTCGGGATCCCCGACGGCGCTTTGCCGTCCGTGCCGGCCTCGCCCTTCACGATCTCCAGGTTGAGATGCGTGTAGGAGGCGGTGAAGGACAGACCGTTGTCCAGGCTTCCCGTCGCCTCCAGCTCGAAGCCGCGGGAGCGCATTTCGCCGGTTTGGATCTGGCGGTTTTCGTTGTCCGGGTCAGTCCTCAGGACGTTCTGCTGTGTGATGTCGAACACAGCCCCGGTGATGAGCGCGTTGTAGCCGGGCGGCGCGTATTTCACGCCCGCTTCATACTGCTCGCCGGTCGTCGGGACGAACGGCTTGCCGGTGTCGGCATCGGTTCCGAGCGTCGGGGTGAACGACGTCGAATAGCTGACATAGGGCGAGATTCCATACGGCCCGACATAGGTCAGGCCGGCGCGGCCGGTGAGCTTGTGATCGGTCTGGGCGGGCGACGTGTCTCCGGTCGCCCTGTTCGTGGTCAGCGTCCGCGCCCAGTCGTTCCGCAGGCCAAGCGTCGCGATGAACGGCCCGAGCTTGATCTGGTCCTGCAGGTAGACGCCGATCTGCCGCTGCCTCTGGCGGGTGTTGTCGTCGCTGAAGTCGTCCGGCGCCGGGATGTGCTGGTCGCCATAGTTCAGCGTGGTCAGGTCGAGGTCGGGCGCGACCCCGTACGCCGATTTGTCGGTGCCGTTGGCGTACTGGACGTCGACGCCTGCGAGCAGCGTGTGGGCGAACGGCCCGGTGGTCACGTTGGCCTGGACCTGATTGTCGAGCGCGAGCGTGTTGATGTGGTCGATGATCAGGCCGGCGCTGCGCGTCGCCGAGGTCGCGCCGGGGGTGATCGCGCCCTCGTCGATGTCGACATACTCCGCCCGGGCGTCGATGTGCGCGTAACGGAAGTTCTGCCGAAACGTCACGTTGTCGGTGAATTTGTGCTCGAACGCATAGCCGAGGCGGTACTGGTTCTGGATGAAGTCGTTGAACGCCGGGTCGCCGCTGTAATAGTTGGTGATGCGTCGCTTGCCGTCGGGCGTCTCGTCCATATAGTAGGACGTGTTTCCGCCGGTCTTGATGTGCGAATACTCGGCGAGCAGGGTGAAGGTGGTGTCGTCGTTCGGCTTCCAGGTGAAGGCGGGCGCGATATAGACCTTGTCGTCTTTCATCCCCATGAGCTGGGTGTCGCTGTTGCGGGCGAAGCCGGTCAGGCGATAGGCGAACTCATCGGAGCCGTTGACCGGGCCGCCGACGTCGAACTCGACCTGATAGCGGTCGCGGTTGCCGATTTCGGCCCCGACTTCGCCGATTGGCGTGAAGGTCGGCCGCTTGGTGGTCAGGTCGATTATCCCTCCCGGCGAGCCGCCGCCATAGAGCGCGGAAGCGGGCCCCTTCAGGATCGAGACGCCCTCGAGGCCGTAGGTCTCCGTCTTGAAGATCGAGAAATTGCCGTTCTGCTCGCGCAACCCGTCGCGGTAGACGCCGGTATAGGTCGCGTCGAAGCCGCGCACATAGAAGCTGTCGAAGCGCGGGTCGAAGCCGGACGTCCCGACGCGGACGCCGGAGGAGTACAGCACCGCGTCGTTCAGTGTCTGGACATGCCGGTCGTCGAGCTGCTGGCGGGTGATGGTCGAGATCGACTGCGGGATCTCGGTCAGCGGCGTGTCGGTCTTCGAACCGACGGCGCTGCTCTTGGCCACATAGCCGTCCGCCGTGATCGGGCCGGCGGCGGCGCCGGTCCCCTGCACCTCGATCGGAGCAAGCTCGACTGCGGCGCCGCTCGACGCTGACTGGCCGTGGGCCGGACCGACGGCGCCGATGGCCGCGGAGAAGAGAAATAACCGCAAGCGCCCTCGTCCGCCGCAAGCGAAGCTTGCGCGACTACAAATAAAAGGCATCTCAAGATCCCCGAACGTACTCTTCGGCGGATAATGATTTATTCAAGGCATGTCAAATAACGGTGAAGATGTATCTTTTAAGTTTTCTATTTAAAAAGAATGAGGCGAACCCCGCATCGGGCTGCCGCGGTTTTCGGTCGACGGCCGATTCCGATCGTGCGGTAAGACCGGCCGTGGCGCGGCGTTACGAAAAAGGGGGCGGCGCACGGGAGCGGGCCTCTTCCCGGACTGTCGCGCCGTACGACTATTGGATCACGCCGTCCCGCCCCTATTATCTCGGGGCCATCCCACCCCGAGGTCATCGCCACTTGACGCCAGCCCAAACCCCCGCGACCGCACCGCCGCCTCCCATCGCGATCGCGCTGCATGGCGTGAGGAAGGCGATGCCGTTGAGGGGCGGGGGACGGCTCGAAGTGCTGCGCGACATCCAGCTCGCCGTGCGCCATGGGCAGATCCATGCGCTGCTCGGGCCGTCGGGCTGCGGCAAGTCGACCTTGCTCAACATCGTCGCCGGCCTGCTGCCGCTCGATTCCGGGCGTCTCGAAATCGACGGCGTCGACAGCGCGGCCTTCAGGGACTGGGCCGCCATCGGCTACATGTTTCAGGACGACCGCCTGCTGCCGTGGCGCACGGTTCAGCGCAACGTCGAGCTCGCGCTGGAGAACCAGCCTCTGTCGCGCGACGAGCGCCGCACGCGCGCCGCAGAGATCATCGGGCTGGTCGGCCTGACGCCGTTCGCCCAGTCGTTTCCGAACGAGCTTTCCGGCGGCATGCGCGCCCGCGTCGCGCTCGCCCGCTCGCTGGTGCGGCGCCCCCGCATCCTGCTGATGGACGAGCCGTTCTCGCGGCTCGACGCGCAGACGCGCGGGCAGATGCACGCCGAGCTGGTGCGGCTGCGCGAACTGTTCGATATGACGGTGCTGTTCGTCACCCACGACATCGACGAGGCGGCGGTGCTCGCCGACACCGTCACGGTGCTCGCCCCGCGGCCCGGCCGCGTGGTCGAAACCTTCGCCCTTGACGGCGCCGCTCCGCGCGACGCGACGTCGCCGGGGGCGACCGCCACCATCAGAACCCTGAGAGACGCGCTCGGCGGCCAGCCGGCTTCCGCCCGCGGCGACGCGCTAATGGAGACCACCGCATGAGAACCGGCCTTCTCGGCGCCCTGCTCGCGGCGGCGCTCGGCGCGTCCGTCGCCCCCGCCGCCGCGGACGACGCGCCGCTGCGCATCGGCTACTGGACCAGCGGCTACAGCCTCGGCTTCGGGGCGGTGCTGGAGGAGAACAAGTTCCTCGAGAAGGCCGGGCTCAAGGTCGAGTTCCGCCGCTTCGGAGAGGTCGGCGCGCCCGCGCAGGCCGTGCTCCAGGGCAATATCGACGTCGCCTTCGCGGCGCCGGCCGCCGCCGCCTTCAATCTCGGCCAGCAGGGCGCCCCCGTCCGCGTGATCCTCGCGACGCAGGTGCTCGAGGGCCAGATCGTGGTGAAGGCCAACGGCCCGATCACCTCGATCGACGGCCTCAAGGGCAAGAAGATCGGCATGTCGCGTCCGGGCAGCTCGACGCATGCGCTCGCGACCACGCTGCTCAAGAACAATTACGGGCTGCAGTCCGGCGACTACGAGGTCGTGCCCGGCAACGAGGGTCAGCTCATCGGCCTGCTGCAGCGCGGCGACATCGACGCCGCGGCGGTGCGCAACGTCACGGTCGCCCAGGTGCCGGCGGGCGAGCTCCGCACGCTGGTCAACGTCGTCGACGACTGGAAGAAGCTGACCAAGGGCGAGGCCCCGCCGATCCTCGGCGTCGCGCTGACGACCGCCGACGTCGTGGCGAAGCGGGGGCCGGAGCTCGCCGCGTTCGTCAAGGCGACGCAGGAAGCCGTCGCCTACGGCAAGGCGCAGCCCGACGCGGTGGCGAACACGCTGGTCAGCGTCGCGAACCTCAACGAGAAGGACGCCAAGGCCTACGCCGCGCTCTGGAGCCAGATCTACGTGGCGTCGCTGACGGAGGCCGACATCAAGGGCATGAAGGACGAGAACAAGACCTTCGTCGACGCCGGCGCCGCGAACGGCGTGGCCCCGGACGACATCTACGCGCCGGGACCGTTCCAGGCCGCCGGCAAGAACTGATCGACAGGGCATGGCGGAAATTTCAACCGAACGACCGCCGCCTGCGCCGCGCAACGAGCGCGGCGTCTCGCCGAGCCTGCTTCGCGCGCTGCTCGCCATCACCGTGCTTGGCGTCTGGTGGATCGCGGCGCGCGGGCTGCCGCCGTACATCCTGCCGGGACCGGAGGTGGTCGCGCAGGCGATCCTCAAGCTGGCGAAGACCCAGACCTTCCTCAACGACATGGGCGCCACGCTCGGCCGGGTGGTGGCGGGCTTCGCCTTCGCGCTCGTGATCGGAACGCCGCTCGGGCTGCTGTTCGGGTCAAACCAGAGCGTCGGCGCGTTCTTCGAGCCGATCCTGCCGGTGCTGAACACCGTGTCCTCGGCGATCTGGGCGATCTTCGCCATGCTGTGGTTCGGGCTGTCGAACGCGGCGACGATCTTCGTGGTGTTCATGACGGCGATGCCGCTCATCATCACCAATGTCTGGACCGGCACGCGCAACGTCGACCCGAACCTCGTCGAGGTCGCGCTGTCGCTGCGCTTCGGGCGGCTCCGGACCTTCGCGTCGATCTACCTGCCGTCGATCCTGCCCTATCTGTTCTCCGGCGCGCGGCTCGCCTTCGGCTTCGGCTGGCGGGTGAGCCTCGTCGCCGAGACGCTTGGCGCCTCGAGCGGCGTCGGCTACCGGCTGCGGCAGGCGGCCGACCTGTTCCAGGCCGACCAGGTGTTCGCGTGGACGATCATCATGGTCGCCATGATGATCGCGCTCGAGGCGGGCCTGCTCCGTCCGCTGGAGCGCCGCCTGTTCCGCTGGCAAAAGGCGCGGTCGGTCTGACCGCCGCCCAAGAACCGGCCGACAAGAAAACGACCAAGGAGACGATGACGTGAAAGCAGCAATCGTTCGTGCGCATGGCGGCCCGGAGGCGCTCGAGGTCGTCGGCGACTGGCCGAAGCCGGAGATCGGCCCGGGCGACGTGCTGCTGCGCGTGAAGGCCTGCTCGCTGAACTACCACGACGTCTTCACCCGCCGCGGCATGCCGGGCATCAAGCTCGCGCTGCCCGTCGTGCCGGGCCTCGACCTCGCGGGCGAAGTCGTCGAGATCGGCCCCGATGTCTCGGGGGTCTCGATCGGCGACCGCGTGCTGGTCGACCCCCTCAACCGCGTCGAGGGCGGCCTGATGGGCGAGACCACGGACGGCGGCCTGCAGGAGTTCGCGCGCGTCCGCGCCCATCAGCTCGTGCCGATCCCCGACAAGGTCTCGTTCGAGCAGGCGGCGTCGCTGCCCGTCGCCTACGGCACGGCGCAGCGCATGCTGTTCACCAACGGCCATGTGAAGGCCGGCGAGACTGTGCTCGTGCTCGGCGCGAGCGGCGGCGTCGGCACCGGCGCGGTGCTGCTCGCCAAGCACGCCGGCGCCCGTGTCGTCGCCTGCGGCGGCAGCGACGCCAAGCTGAAGCGGCTGACCGAGATCGGCGCCGACGAGGTGATCGACTACACCCGCGTCGACTTCGCCAAGGAGGTGTTCGCGCGTTTCGGCAAGCCGCACCGCCGGACCTTCGACGGCGGCGTCGACGTCGTCGTCAACTTCACCGGCGGCGACACCTGGGTGCCGTCGCTGCGCGCGCTAAAGCGCGGCGGCCGGCTGCTCACCTGCGGCGCGACGGCAGGCTTCGACCCGACCGAGGACCTGCGCTTCATCTGGACCTTCGAACTCAAGATTCTGGGCTCGAACAGCTGGGCGCGCGAGGACCTCGTGCACCTGATGAAGCTGATCTCGGACGGCGACCTGAAGCCCGTGATCGACACCGTGCTGCCGCTCGACAAGGCGGCCGAGGCTGTGCGGCTGATCGAGGATCGCGAGGCGATCGGCAAGGTGATCGTCGTCCCATGATCTCGAACGCAGGCGCGCTCGGCTGGGACGTCGACGAGGCCCGGGTCGCAATGGTCGATCTGCGGGGCCCTGAACCGCTCGACGTCACCTATGGCGACCTGAAGCGGCGCTCCCAGGCCGTCGCGCGCGGGCTCGTCGCCCGTGGCGTCAGGCCGGGCGAGCGGGTTGCGCTCGCGGCGTTCAACCGCGCCGACTTTCCCGCCGTGCTGCTCGGGACGCTGCTCGCCGGCGCGATCGCGGCCCCTCTCAACGTCAAACTGCCGGCGAAGACGCTGTCCGAGGTGATCGCCGCGAGCGGGGCGAGGCTCGCCTTCGTGGAGACCGCCTTCGCCGGCGCGATCCCGGCGGGCGTAGAGGTGATCGACTTCGACCGGGGGTTCGAGGATTTCCTCGACTTCGGCGATTTCGAGCCTGTCGCGGTCGCGCCGGACGCGATCTCGATGCAGCCCTACACCTCCGGTTCGACCGGCGCGCCGAAGGGCGTGCTGCTGACGCATGGCGGCCAGATCTGGGCCGCCGGAACGCTCGTCGAAGCCCGCAGGCTCCGGGCTGACGACCGGGCGATCCTGGCTGCGCCGATGTACCACAAGAACGCGATCGTCGCGCTGAAGACGGCGCTGGTCTCGGGGTCCGCGATGATCGTCATGCCGCGCTTCGAGGCCGGCGCCTACGCCCGCGCGATCGCGGATCACGGCGTCACCATGCTAACCGGCGTGCCGACCATGATGCGGCTGCTGCTCGACCATCCCGAGCTCCCGGACGCCGCGACCCGCGCGAAGGTCCGGGTGGTGTCGATGGGATCGTCGCCTGCATCCGAGCGGCTGCTGGGCGACCTCGCGAGCGCGTTCCCGAACGCGGAGATCCACCTCAACTACGGCACGACCGAGGGCGGGCCGATCATGTTCGGCTGGTATCATCCGGACGGGCGGCCGCAGCCGAACCACAGCATCGGCTACCCGATCGAGGGCTGCGAATGGCGGCTTGAGGGCGGCGCGACGGCGGATGAAGGCGAGCTCTGGGTGAAGAACCCCGGCGTCGCCAAGGGCTACCAGAACCGGCCGGAGGCCGCCGCCGAGCGCTTCATCGACGGCTGGTACCGCACCGGAGACCGTCTGCGGCGAGACGCCGAGGGCTGGTTCTATTTCGTCTCGCGCATCGACGACATGATGGTGACCGGCGGCGAGAACGTGTTTCCGCAGGAGGTCGAGGGCCTGCTGGAGCGCCACCCCGCCGTGCGGCAGGCGGCGGTCATCGCCGTCCCCAACGAGACCAAGGGCGAGGTGCCCGTGGCCTTCGTCGTGTTGCGGCCGGGGCCAGCGCCGGACGAAGCCGCGCTCAAGGCCTACGCCATCGCGAACGGCCCGGCCTACGCCCACCCGCGCCGCGTGCTGTTCGTCGACAGCCTGCCCCTCAACGGGGCCAACAAGATCGACAAGTCCGCGCTCAAGGAGCTCTTCTCCAAGGAGACGACGCCGCGATGACCGACGCCCTTCCGACGGACCGCGAGACGCTCGACGCCCGCATCAGGCGCGCGCCCTATCACCAGTGGCTCGGGCTCTCGATCGTAGAGGTGGGAGACGGCGAGATCGTCATCGAGCTGCCGTGGCGCGAGGAGTTCGTGGTCAACCCCGAGGGCGGCTACGCCCATGGCGGAATACTCGCCACGCTGGTCGACCTCACCGCCGACTGGGCGATCGCGACCAGGCTCGGCCGGCCGTTCCCGACCATCGACCTGCGGGTCGACTATCACCGTGCGGCGACCAAGGGGCTGCTGCGCGCCCGCGGCAAGATCATCAAGCTCGGCTCGAGCTTCTCGACGGCGGAAGCCTCGGTCGAGGACGAAGCCGGCAGGCTGCTCGCCAGCGGCCGCGGAACCTACGCGACGTCGACGAAGTAGGGACGACCAAACCGTCATGCCCGCTTTTGCGGGCATCCACGACTTGGGTGGCGCCTGCAGATCCCAAGAAGTCGTGGATACCCGGCTCCTTCGGGCATGACGGCCTGTTCTACAGCCACGGCAGCGCGTCGCGGTCCTCGACGAAGGCCCAAAAACCCTCTCCGAGTTCTGCAGGGAACGCGACCAGCGCCGCGCCGTCGATGATCCGCACGGCGAGGCCGGCCTCGCTCAGCAGCCGGATCGTCGCCGCACGGTCGGCCACCCGCAGGCCATAGGCCGCGATCCATGGCGGCTCGGGCGTCTCGCCGCCGAACAGGGCCGCGGCGGTCGTTCGCCCCACGATCCTGACGTGGCCCCGCGACAGTTCGACATGGAGGCTGTCCGCCCCCGCGCGTTCCGCCGGGCGCCCCAGGAAGCGCCCGAAGCGGCCCGCGGCCTCTTCGGGGTCCGGGCTCACCACGACGACGCCCAGCAGCTCCAGAGCGCCGTTGGGGTGGGTCAGCCAGCGCTCCTGCCAGACCTCGCGCTCGGTGTGGTGGGTGAGCGCCTGGATGCGGCCCTCCGCCATCGCGCCGCGCTCGACGCGGGCGACGGTGAAGCGCGCCTCGGAGGGCCCCTCCTCCGTGTCCACCGGCCGGCGCATGAAGACCAGCGGTCGGGTGGGAAACCCGGCCTCCGCCAGCCCGGCATGGAACGACGCGGCGTCGGCCACCGCGAACGCCGCGAGGTGCAGCCCGGCCCGCCTGTCCACCGCCGCTTCGAGCTCGCGCCCGAGCGGCGTGTCGGCGACCTTGGCGAGCGCCTCGATATAGCCTTGGCCGAGCATGGCGCAGACGTTTCCCGTGCCGGTCGGCTCCAGCGCGCCGCCCTCGCCCGTCGGCGCGACCTGCGCGGAGAACGGCGTCGGGGCGAAGCCCGCGGCGCGCAGCGCACGCTCCGCCGCGGCGATGTCGGCCACGAAATGCCCGACATGGTCGAGAAAGATCTCCGACGCTTCCGGAAGCTGCCGTGTCGCCATCGCCGTTCAAGCTCCTGCGAATGCTGACCGGGACGTCAGGCGACGTTGCGGATCGACAGGCTGTGGGACGACAGGTCGACCGTCGCCGTCAGCGGCAGATGATCGGAGGCGATGCGGGCGAGCGGCGTGTTGTGGACCGCAAGGTCCTGCACCAGCCCGCGCGGCCAGCCGAGGATCCGATCGAGCGGGAAGATCGGTCGGCGCGACGGGAAGCTCGGCAGCGGACGGGCCTCGCCGAACAGCGGCTCGAAGGCGCTCAGCGACGAGCGGCGCCGTCGGCGCCACTCGTTGAGATCGCCGAGCAGGATCGTGCGCATCGGCGTCATCCAGGTGAAGGCCGCGATCAGCGCATTGGCCTGGCTGATGCGCGACCGGCGCAGCAGACCGAAATGCGCGGCGATCACCCGGAACGGGCCTTCGCCCAGATCGAGCTCAGCGATGATAGCGCCGCGCGGCTCGACGCCGGGAAGCTGAATGCGAAGCCTGCGATAGGAGACCGGCTCTCGCGCGACCAGCAGCGCGTTGCCATGCCAGCCGTGACCGTCCGGCGCGTCGGACTGCGCGAGCAGATGCAGGCCCGCCTCGCGCCGCACCACGTCCGGGTCAAGGAGACCGATCCGCTTGCCGAAACGGTGGTCGACCTCCTGGAGGGCGACGAGGTCGGCCCCGATCTCGCCGAGCACCCCGGCGATGCGGTCGGGCCGAACGCGGCCGTCGGTGCCCTTGCACTTGTGGATGTTGTAGGACGCGACCTTCAACGGGCTGCCTTGATCCTTAGAGATAGGGCGAAAGAAGACGCACGGTGGCGTCCCTCATCTTGGTGACGAACAGCCGCCCGTCGACATCGGCAAGCGTGACGCGATCGACGCATTTGCCGTCGATCAGTCCGGAGAGCCTCGCCGAAAGGTCGCGGTCATAGAGCTCGACAGTCAATTCGAAATTCAGCCGCAGGCTCCGGGCGTCCCAGTTCGCGCTGCCGATCAGGCTGAATTCGTCGTCGACGGTCATGAGCTTCGAATGGTCGAACGGCGGCGGCGAGCGCCAGAGGCTGCATCCCGCCTCCAGCAGCGGCCGGATGTGGGCCTCCGCGGCCCAGGCGACCATCCGGTGGTTGTTTTTCGCCGGCATGACGAGCCGTACCTCGACGCCGCGCCAGGCTGCGAGCTGGAGCGCCGTGATGAGCTGCTCCTCCGGCAGGAAATACGGCGTCGCGATCCGGATGGAGCGCTTGGCGGAGGCGATCGCCGACATCAGCACCAGAGCGAGCTGATCGACCGCCTGATCGGGGCCGGACGGAATCGCCCGCGCCAACGCCGCAGCGGGGGCGATGCGCGGCGGGGGCGCGTCGTCCGGATCCTCGCCGGTCGCGAACGCCCAGTCGTCGTCGAAGCCGTCGGCGATCTGGCCGACCACGTTGCCGATGACCCGGAAATGCGTGTCGCGCACGGGCGAGCCGGTCGGACGCGCCAGCACGTTCTCGGCTGCGATGTTCAGGCCGCCGACGAAGGCGAACTCGCCGTCGATGATCAGCGCCTTCTTGTGCAGCCGGAGATCGAGCAGAGGCATCTTCCACGGCCAGATCGAGTGCAGGAAGCGGGCGGCGGGCACGCCTTCCGACCGAAGCCTGCGATAGGCGCGGGACAGGAAGAATCCGCCGCCCATCCCATCGATCAGCACGCGCACCGCGACGCCCCTGCGATGCGCCGCGCTCAGCGCCTCGATGAACTGAAGTCCGGGCGCGTCGGTGCGGAAGATGAAGGTCGAGAGCGCGACGCTCTTTTTCGCTTCGCCGATCGCCGCGATCATCCGCGGATAGGCCTCGTCGCCGGACTGCAGCACCATGTCGACCGCGCCGTCCTCGAGCTGGAGGCCGGTGATGGCGCCGACGGCGGCCTGCAGCTGGTCGCGCGACTTCGTCGGCCTGGCGCCGCGGCGGGCGCCGCCGGCCTGCTTGAGCCCACGCAGGCGGCGCGCCTTGCGATGGACGCGATTGATGCCGAACGCGAAATAGAGCAGAGCGCCGAAAACGGGCGACAGCCATGTGACGCCGATCCAGCCGATCGCGGCCCGGACGTCGCGTTTGTTCAGCAGCGCGTGGATGGTCGCGACCGACGCGACGATCACATGAAGGAGGGTGAAGGCCAGCCCCTGGGCCGCAGGAAGATCCAGATGGATGGCGTCGATCTCCTGAACGGCGGTCGCGCGGGATCGCGAAACTCGGCGCCCGACCGTGCCCTGACCGGCCGGGTCGCGACAAGCCCCGATGGCACCGGCGCGCAGAGCCGATCCGCCCCCCGCGGAGTGGCGCCGCGGGCCAAACCTCTCCAATTCTGCGTCGCAGGGCTGCGCCGTCTCGCCGACGGACCGTCTCGACATTCCTCAGCGCGGCGCGACCTGCGCCGTCTCTCAGAAAGGCGTTTCCCATGGAAATCGTGAAGCTCGGCCGCACCGGCCTCGACGTCTCGCGCATCATCCTCGGCTGCATGACCTATGGCGTCCCCGACCGCGGCGACCATCCCTGGTCGCTCGACGAGGAGGCGAGCAGGCCGTTCTTCCGCCAGGCGCTGGAGCTCGGGATCAACACCTTCGACACAGCGAACCGCTATTCGGACGGCACGTCGGAGGAGATCGTCGGGCGCGCGCTCAAGGAGCTCGCCTCGCGCGAGGAGGTGGTGATCGCCACCAAGGTCTATTTCCCGATGCGCAAGGGGCCGAACGGCGGCGGCCTGTCACGCAAGGCGATTCTCGCCTCGATCGACGCCAGCCTGAAGCGGCTCGGCACCGACTATGTCGACCTCTACCAGATCCACCGCTGGGACTATGGCACGCCGATCGAGGAGACGCTCGAGGCGCTGCACGACGTCGTGAAGGCCGGCAAGGCCCGCTACATCGGCGCGTCCTCGATGTTCGCGTGGCAGTTCGCCCAGGCGCTCTATGTCTCCCGGCTGAACGGCTGGACCGAATTCGTGAGCATGCAGAACCAGCTCAACCTGCTCTACCGCGAGGAGGAGCGCGAGATGCTGCCGCTCTGCGAGGACCAGGGCGTCGCCGTGCTGCCCTGGAGTCCGCTCGCCCGCGGGCGCCTCACGCGCGACCCGGACGAGGGCAGCGCCCGGCAGGAGAGCGACGCCTATGGCAAGAGGCTGTTCGCCGCGACCGAGCAGGCCGACGCCAAGGTGATCGCGGCGGTCGCCGAGGTCGCGAAGGCGCGCGGCGTTCCCCGCGCGCAGGTCGCGCTCGCCTGGGTGCTGGCGAAGGACGTGGTGACGGCGCCGATCATCGGCGCGTCGAAGCCGCACCATCTCGACGACGCGGTCGCGGCGCTGGCGCTCGAGCTGACGCCGGACGAGATCGCGACGCTTGAGGCGCCTTACGCGCCCCACGCCGTGGCCGGGTTCGAATGAACGGCTGAGGTCAGCTCGCCGTCCCGCCCGCAGGATCCTCGTCGTCCGGCAGCGTCCCGGCGCCGGGGGTCGCTTCCTCGTTGGTGAGATCCGGCCTGGCGTGAGGGCCCTCCGGCCGCTCGTCGTGCTGCGAGTCGGGCTTGTCGTCCGTCTCGCCCTCCTGTCCCCGATGCGGCGGCGTCTTCGGGTCCTGTCCTGACGGATTCATCGCGCTCGACTCCCTGCTTCGAACAGAAAAGCCGGACGGGCGCTGAAGTTCCGAGAGTCGGGCCGTTCTTCGCGACGCCGGCTGTCAGCCGGCGCCGCGCGGCGTTGTCTTCGGGCCGGTTATGACCCGGCCTTCGGCGCGACCCAGTGCGCGTAGACGGCCGTCAGCTGGTTCGAGCTCTCGCGACGGACGTCCGCCGTGCTCGTGGCGCGGCCGGCGACGGCGTAGTGCATCGCGCCGACGGAGCCGGGGCTGTAGGCGGCGGCGCCGTCCGCTCGGGTGACCTGCAGGCTTGCGGGCCGGCTATCGACGGTCGAGAGGGAGACGACGCCGTCCTGCGCGAAGGCGCTGACGGTGGATGCGGCGATCGCGGCGCTGATCGCGAAACTCTTCAAGACGTTCGACATGGTGCTGCTCTCACTGGCTGGCGGCGGGGACCTCCGTCGCCTCTGAGAGCAATGTCGTCTGCGGCCTATGATTATTCAAATCGATTGTGTGCATTGCAAAAATCGATGGCGTCGATACAGAGCAACGTCGATGTCCTTAGGACAGATCACGTCGGGTCGCAGACTCGGGAGTTGAGGGAGGCGTCAGCCGTGCGGCTTGATGACGACCTTCGTGCAGCCGTCGGTCTTATCGCGGAACGCCTTGTAAAGCTCCGGTCCGTCCTCGAGCGAGGTCGTGCGGTGACTGATGATGAAGGACGGGTCGATCTCGCCGCGCTCGATCCGGTCGAGCAGCGGTTTCATGTAACGCAGCATGTGGGTCTGGCCTGTCTTCAGCGTCAGCCCCTTGTTCATCAGCACGCCGAGCGCCACCGGACCCGCCTGCCCCGCAAAGACGCCGGGCATGGAGACCACGCCGCCTGGCCTGCAGGCGAGGATCGCCTGATTGAGCGCGAAGGGCCGCGCCATGCTGGACGTCGCCGCCATGACCGCCGACGAGACCTTCTGCGCCAGCGTGTCGGCGCCGTGAGCCTCCATGCCGACGGCCTCGATGACGGCGTCGGGGCCCCGACCGTTGGTCATCGCCATCAGTTCGTCCTGCACCGTCTGGTTGCCGAAATCGATCGTTTCGGCGCCGGCCTGACGTGCGAGTTCAAGCCGCTCCGGCACGTCGTCGATCGAGATGACGCGCTCGGCGCCCAGCAGAAGGCAGGACTTCACGGCCAGCACGCCGACCGGTCCGGCGCCCCATATCGCGATCGTCTCGCCGCCCTTAATCCCGCAGTTCTCCGCCGCCATATAGGCCGTGGGGAAAATGTCGGAGAGGAACAGCACCTGCTCGTCGCTGAGGCCGTCCGGAACAATCAGGGGCCCGACGTCGGCGTACGGAACCCTGAGATATTCCGCCTGTCCGCCGGCGAAGCCCCCGGTGATGTGCGAGAACCCGAACAGGCCCGCGAGCGGATAGCCGAACTGTTCGGCCTGCATCTTGCCGTTGGGGTTGGTGCGCTCGCAGCAGCTCCAGTTGCCCCATTTGCACTGCCGGCACTCGCCGCAGGACATGGTGAAGGGCACGACGACCCGGTCGCCGACCTTCAGCCGGGACGCCGCGCGGCCGACCTCCATGACCTCGCCCATGGTCTCGTGCCCGAGCACGTCGCCGCGCTCCATGGTCGGCATGAAGCCGCCCATGAGATGAAGGTCCGATCCGCAGATCGCGCATGCCGTCACCTTGATGATGACGTCGCGGTCATCCTGAATCTGCGGGTCCGGAACGCTGTCGCACCGGATGTCTCCCTTGCCGTGCCAGGTGAGCGCCTTCATGCCGCAAGCTCCCAATGCTGGATCCGTGCAGCCTGAGGCGACAGACCGCGCGCCGGCGAAATCGCCCGCCAAGCGTAAGGGAAGCGCTGTTATGGAGGTTTCGTTCCGGCTTGGCTCAACGTCTTCGGATTTTCTTCAACGCCGAAGAAAATCTATGACAGGCGCCATGTATTGCCGGCGCGCAGCATCGTTCAGCGACCGCGCATCGGCGGCCGCGCCCGAACAGCGGCGTCGCCTTATTGTTCGTCGAGATCCGACGCCAGATCCTGGTCGCGCCTCGCGGTCTCGATGCCGAGGTCCGGAGCGGCGAACGCGCTGTTGTCGGCCTTCTCGAACGCCACGAGCTCCACCGCCACGCCGTCGAGCGTCTGGATGACCGGCGTCTTGCCTTCCGCCGTCAGGGTCGCGGCAAGCTTGATCGCCTGTTCGACGGTCTCAGTGACGATGGTGACGGCGCCCACGGCGCCGGCTGAAACCCGGAAAGGCATACGCAACTCCCTGAGACCGGAGCCGAGGATAATCAACATCCGAGACCGGGACATTATACCCCGATAAGAAACACCCGGATGACGACGCGTTTATGCGCCGCCGTCCGGGCGCTCCGCGGCTCAAACCGCCGGCGCCCGGACCGACCCGCAATCAGAGCTTGGCGTGCAGCTTCGACGCGATCTCGAAGATCTCCATCGGATCGTAGTCGGTGGTGAACGCCGACGACGCGCCCTTCAGTTCGTCGATCTTGCCGCCGTCGGGGTGGCCCGAGACGACCTCGAGATCGCCGGGCGGGTCGCCGGGAAGCGCCTTCTCGCCGCCGCCCCAGATCGCCTCCATGTCGCGGTAGGTCTCCTCGCCCCAGGTGTACAACCGGCGATGCGATCCCTCGTCCAGATATTTCTGCGACTCCGGGATCTTCGAGAGATCGATATTCGGGGTCGGCAGCAGCTTCTCCATCTCGACGCCGGTCAGCTTCTTCAGCGCCAGCGCGTAGGAGTGCGCATGCACGGAGCCGCGGACGAGCAGATAGCCGCACACCTCGCGGCCAGTCGGATCGGACAGGGTCTCGTAGACCCGCAACTTGTGCATCCGGGCGCCGCATTCGAGGAAGAAGTTGTGCAGCAGGTCGAGCACGAGGTTGCCCGTCGAGAACACGAAGGTTCCGTTCCAGGGCAGCCCGTTGGAGTCGACGGGCATCGCGCCGCCGCCGGCGTGCAGGAAGGACGCCGCGGAGCGGATGTCCTTCATGTCTTCGAACGGCGCCGTCGAAACGTCGCCGTTGTGGTCCTTCTCGGGATCGGGACCGTTGGCGAGCATGGTGATGCCGTTGGCGACCAGTTCGACATGCCCAAGCTCTTCGGCCGTGATGCTCGCGACCAGGCTGTAGAACGGCTTCACCTTGGATTTATTGCGGAAATTGAAGCTCTGGTACATGTAGTTGTTGAGCGTCGACATCTCGCCGAACTTGCCGCCGAGAAGCTCCTGAAGAGCCGCCGCGGCGTTCGGGTCGGCTTTCTTCGGCTTCGGCAGCTCGGCCTGAAGCTTGTCTACACGCATGAACATGGGGCGAATCCTCTGTTGGGAGCGTCAGGCTGCTCCTGAGCCCGCCGCAGCGGGGGCTGCGGCGGGACTGGACGTCGTTCGAACGACGATCGGCTCACGCCGCCTTGGAGGTCTTTCGGCCCGTGGAGGTCGCCTTGTCGGCGCCGGCGCCGACGTCGAGGCCTAGGGCGATCTGCGACAGCAGTTCGTCGGCCTTCTTCTCTTCCTGCAACGTCTGGTCGAGCAGGGTGACCGCTTCGTCGTAACCGAGCTTGCCGGCCCAGGACTTGAGCAGCCCGTATCGCGCGATCTCATAATGCTCCATCGCCTGCGCGCAGCCGATCAGCACGTCGTCGGCGGCGGGCGACTCTCCGAAGTCTTCGAGATCGTCCTCCATTTCGGAGGTGAGGCCCTGCATGGCGTCGCAGGTCTTGGCGCGGGCCGGCTTGCCGATGATCTCGAAGACCTGGACGAGCCGCTCGACCTGCGTCGCGCTCTCCTCCATGTGCTCCTCGAACGCCGTCTTCAGCTGTGCGGATCCGGCGGCCTTGACGGATTTCTTCAGCGCGCGAACCGAGGCCTTTTCGGCGAAATAGACATCCTTGAGGGTCTCGTGGAACGCGTCTGCGAGCGTCTTTTCCTTGGCCAAGCGGGCCTCCCTTGTCTGTGAGTCAGGACTCGACAGACGTGCGGGAGGGACGGACGTTCCGGCCCAAAACGTTGTTTCAGTCGGAACGCCGCGCAAACCGCGAAACAACTCCGGCGGGCGTTATACGCCTATACAATCTGCATCTCGATCCAGCGTTCCGCGGACTGCAGGTTCGCGAACAGCGGCGGCTTCACGCTGTCCACGCCGTTGAAACCGGCCTCGAGGCTCCATTGGCCGCGCGCGGCGCCGTGGGCTTCGTCGTCGAGCCGGACGATGACGGCGATCAGTCGGCCGTCGAGCAGGACGAGGCGTCCTTCTTCGTCGCTGGAGCCAGTGGCGACCTTGATCGGCTGAAACTCCATCATGCGATCTCCTGCCGGGGCTGGAGCGGTTCGTCCCGATCCTGCCGGAAATGAAGGTATGAGGGGTCGAAGTCGGCGAACGCCATCAGGGCGGAGACGTCCGGGATGGTGATCTCGCGGCTGGTCTGGACGATGAGGCGCGAGCGACGGAGCCGCTGCAGCGCGCGGTTCACCGAAACCGTCGTGAGGCCCACCGTGTCGCCAAGGTCCGCCTGAGACAATGCGAGCCGGAACCCGTTGGATCTCGCCACCCCGACCGTCTGAAGCCGCACCAGCAGCTCGCAGAGGATGTGGGCGATGCGCTTGTCCGGCGTGCGGCGTCCGACATTGACGAGCCACTCGCGCAAAATGGCGCTGTCGACGAGGTTCGACCACCACAGCGCCCGCGCCAGCATCGGGCGCGCCGTCAGCATCAGCACGTCGTCCTCCGTCAGCTCGACGATCTCGCAGGGCGTCAGCGCGGAGATGCTGTGGTCCATCCGGTCGAGCAGGAAGCCGAACAGATCGCAGAAATCTCCCGGCACGAGATAGCCGATGATCTGGCGCTTGCCGTCGGCCAGGATCTTGTAGCGGCACGCATGGCCGGACAGCATGACGTGCACGAGCTTGTACTGCTCGCCCTCCAGCGTGATCGGGTCTCCGGCCTTGATCGGACGGCCTTTGCCGACGATCGCATGGAGAAGCTTCTTGTCCTCCTCCGGCAGCGGCTGCAGCGCCTCGAGCTTGGCGAGCATGGCGTCGAGCATCGGGCTCCCCTTCAGCGGAATTTGCCTGCGGCCAGGGTGGGCGGTCTCGGCCGACTGTTCGACTGACGGCGCACGGCCACGCTCCTGATTGATCGGACCGGGCGTTCCCGGCACCGTGATCAAACGCCGGGCGGGGGCGAACGATCCGCCTTCGCGGGGCGGGGTCGCCGGATGAGCGGCGTCAGGGAACCGCGGTCCTGCGGGCGCGCGTCGTCCGTTTCGCCGCGACGTCCGACAGCTCGATCCAGGCCGGCGCATGGTCGCTCGCCTTCGGCCAGCCCCGGACCTCTCGGTCGACGCCCGCGGCCGTCAGGCGGCCGGCGATCGCGGGGCTGAGCAGCAGGTGGTCGATCCTCAGCCCTGCGTCCCGTCCCCAGGCGTTCCGGAAATAATCCCAGAAGGTGTAGAGTCGCTCCGTCGGATGGGCCGCGCGCAGCGCGTCGGTCCACCCCTGGCCTGTCAGCCCTGCGAAGGCGGCGCGCACCTCAGGCCGGAACAGCGCGTCGTCGACCCAGCGCTCCGGCTTGTAGACGTCGAGATCGGTCGGCATGACGTTGAAGTCGCCGACCAGCGCGGCGGGAATCCCGGCCGCCATCAACTCCGCCGCATGGGCCGTCAGCCGCTCGAACCAGCGGAGCTTGTAGTCGAATTTCGGACCCGGAGCCGGATTGCCGTTGGGCATATAGAGGCATCCGATCAGGACGCCGCCGACGGCCGCCTCGATGTAGCGGCTCTGGGCGTCGTCCGGATCGCCGGGCAGGCCGCGCCGCGTCTCGACCGGGTCCGCGCCGCGGGCGAGGATCGCGACGCCGTTCCAGCTTTTCTTGCCCTGCCACACCGCGCCATAGCCGGCCTGTTCGAGGGCGGCCGCCGGAAATTTCTCCTGCGGGGTTTTGAGTTCCTGAAGGCAGACGGCGTCGGGCCGCGCCTGCTCGAGCCACCGCAGCAGCACCGCGAGGCGCCCGTTGACGCCGTTGACGTTGAACGTCGCGATCTTCATCCGCCGCCCGATCCGTTCTTCCGAAAGGCCGAGCCTATCGTCGGCGCATAGGCGGCGCCCATTTCATCCGCGGTCCCGCGTCGCGCCCCGCGGCCGCTCCCGGCCCACGCGCGCGGCGGTCGGCTTCAGCGGTCGTCGCCGGGCCCCGTGATCCCGCCTCCGGGTTGCGCTTCGGAGACCGGATCGCTCGACGGGAAGGTCTCCTCGAGGCTATCGTCCAGCCGATCCTCCCTCTCCCCGGTCGCGTCGTCCGAACCGGTCACGCCGAGTTCTCGCTCGGCCTGCGCCCAGTGTTGCTGCTCCATGCCTTCGGGCTGCCTGGCCTCGAGCCAGATCTCGTAGGCGCGGTCGCGGATTTTTTGCGTCAGGTCGTCCATCGAAGCCTCCATGCGGAACAGGAGCTCAACCCGCCCCGGAGGCTGTTGTTCCCGCGCGGCCGCGGTGGCGCGCGGATATCTTTCGCCGAAAACCGCGGCTCTGGCGCCGCGGAGCTAGGACGCGTCGCTCCGCGGCTTCGCCGCCGCATCGTCCCAGACGCTCATGATCCGCGTGATGGACGCCTCGAGCTCGTCGAGCGTCGCTCCATCCCGGACGGCGGGCGAGATGCCGAGAAGGAACGTGTTGATCAACGCCACGAGCGCCGGACCGTCCGCGGATCGAAGCAGATCGCCATTCTCCACCGCACGGTCGACGTGAGCCTTGATGGCGCGCCGGTTGCGGTCCCGTTCGGATGCGAGAAGCGCTTCGATATGACGGTTCTCGGGGGAGCAGTTGGCGGCGCCGAGGACGATGAGGCAACCCGCCGGATGCGACGCCGCCGTCTGCATGCGCGCCGAGCGCCGCAAAGCGGTCTCGATCGCTTCGCGCGGGGGCAGCGATGCGTCCTTGAGGGTCGTCGTAGCCTGCCCGTGGGTTTCGAGATAACGGGCGACGACCTCGCGGAACAGACCGGCCTTGGAACCGAAGGCCGCGTAGAAGCTCGCGGGCGAAAGCCCGCCCATGCAGTCCTTGAGCTGGCTCAGCGAGGTGGGCTCGTACCCATGCTCCCAAAACAGCGCCATGGCCGCGTCGACGGCCTTCTCCCGGTCGAACTCGCGTGGGCGCCCTGTTCTGGCCATCTCAGCCCCTCTCAGCATTTTTAGACTAGTCGCTCCATATGTCCTTGCCAAGCGGACCGTCCCGATATTTATGGAACGATCATTCCATAAGTTTGGATTCGCCGACCATGGACGCCACGCCCGCGCGCGCCGCGCAGGAATCCTCCGAAGCGCTGCCGCTCGCGGCGCTGCTCGCCCTCGCGATGACCGGCTTCGTCTGCATCGCCACCGAGACGCTGCCGGCTGGTTTGCTGCCGCAGATCGCCGAAGGACTGGACGTGTCGCAGTCGGCGGCCGGGCAATTGGTCACCGTCTACGCGCTCGGCTCCCTCATCGCGGCGATCCCGCTAACGATCGCCACGCGACGCTGGGGGCGGCGCACCGTGCTGCTCGTCACGGTCGTCGGGTTTCTGTCGTTCAATTCGATCACGGCGGTCTCGTCGAGCTTTGCGTTGACGCTCGCGGCGCGCTTCCTCGCCGGAGCTTCCGCCGGTCTGGCGTGGAGCCTGCTCGGCGGCTACGCCCGCCAGATGGCGGCTCCCAGCCAGCAGGGCCGGGCGATGGCCATCGCGATGGTGGGGACCCCAATCGCGCTGTCGCTCGGCGTGCCCCTCGGCACATGGCTTGGAACGGCCGTATCCTGGAGAGCTGCGTTCGCCGCCATGTCCCTGCTCACCGTCGGTCTGATCGGCTGGGTTCTGCTGAAGGCGCCGAACTATGCCGGGCGACTTGAAACGGCGCGGTCGTCGCTGCGGGGTGTTCTCACGACGCGCGGCGTCCGCCCAGTGCTGGCGGTCGTGATCGCATGGATGCTGGCCCACAACGTGCTCTACACCTACGTCGCGCCGTTCGTCGCGCGCGCGGGGCTGGCCGGCGAGGTCGATTTCGTGCTTCTCGTGTTCGGCGTCGCCGCGCTGGCGGGAATCTGGGTCGCGGGACGAACGGTCGACCACTTTCTCCGGATCGCCGTGCTCGTCAGCTTAGGGGGGTTCGCGACGACGACGCTTGCGTTCGGACTGTTCGGCTCGGTTCCTTTCGTGATCTATGCGGGCGTCACAGCGTGGGGCCTGACGTTCGGCGGGGCCGCGACCTTTCTTCAGACCGCTCTCGCGGATAACGCGGGCGACGACGCCGACGTGGCCCTCTCCATGAACGTCGTCGCATGGAACGGCGCGATCGCCGGCGGCGGCCTGCTCGGGGGAGCGCTTCTTAAGACATGGGGCGCGGCGTCGTTTCCCTGGGCGGCGCTGCCCCTGCTCGTGGCCGGCCTCGCGATCGCCTGGCTCGCCCGGACCGCCGGCTTTCTGAGCGGCCCCCGCGCAACGGCCGGCTGATCGGAGCGGGCCGAGCCGCGATTCGGCTGACCGCTGCGCCGCTGCTGTGCGGAGAAAGGGGCGCTGGACCAGGCGCAGCGCCTCGGCGCATCCGGCGGCGACGGCGGACGCTTCAACACCGGCGTTCGGCCCGAACGCCTACGTCTCTCCCCTCATCTCCTTGCCGTTCTCCGCCGCCCCTGCTATCCGCCGCGCATGGCCGCAGCTCCCCAGAACAACATCCGCAACTTCTCGATCGTCGCCCATATCGACCACGGGAAATCGACGCTCGCCGACCGGCTGATCCAGACCACCGGCGGCCTGCAGGCGCGCGAGATGACGGAGCAGGTGCTCGACTCGATGGACATCGAGAAGGAGCGCGGCATCACCATCAAGGCGCAGACCGTGCGCCTCACCTACCCCGCGCAGGACGGGCAGACCTACATCCTGAATCTCATGGACACGCCCGGCCACGTCGACTTCGCCTACGAGGTGTCGCGGAGCCTTGCGGCCTGCGAAGGCTCGCTGCTGGTGGTCGACGCCAGCCAGGGCGTCGAGGCCCAGACGCTCGCCAACGTCTACCAGGCGCTCGACAACGGCCACGAGATCGTGCCCGTCCTCAACAAGATCGACCTGCCGGCCGCCGAGCCCGAGCGGGTGAAGGAGCAGATCGAGGAGGTCATCGGCCTCGACGCCTCCGACGCCGTGCCGATCTCCGCCAAGTCCGGGCTCGGCATCGATCTCGTGCTCGAGGCGATCGTGAAGCGCCTGCCGCCGCCGAAGGGCGACCGGACGGCGCCGCTCAAGGCGCTGCTCGTCGACAGCTGGTACGACACCTATCTCGGCGTCGTCGTGCTGGTGCGCATCGTGGACGGCGTGCTGAAGAAGGGCATGAAGATCCGCCTGATGGGCGCGGACGCGGTGTACGACGTCGACCGCATCGGCGTGTTCACGCCGAAGATGACCGAGATCGCGGAGCTCGGCGTCGGCGAGATCGGCTTCTTCACCGGCTCGATCAAGGAAGTGGCCGACACCCGCGTCGGCGACACCATCACCGAGGACAAGCGCCAGACGGCGGAGATGCTGCCGGGCTTCAAGCCGGCGCAGCCCGTGGTGTTCTGCGGCCTCTTTCCGGTCGACGCCGCCGACTTCGACGATTTGCGCGCCGCGATGGGGAAGCTCCGGCTCAACGACGCCAGCTTCTCCTTCGAGATGGAGTCCTCCGCCGCGCTCGGTTTCGGCTTCCGCTGCGGCTTCCTCGGCCTGCTGCACCTTGAGATCATCCAGGAGCGGCTGGAGCGCGAGTTCAACCTCGACCTGATCGCGACCGCGCCGTCGGTCATCTACAAGATCAAGCTGACGGACGGGACCGAGATCGACCTGCACAACCCGGCCGACATGCCGGACGTGATGAAGATCGCCGAGATCAACGAGCCTTGGATCAAGGCGACGATCCTGACCCCCGACGACTATCTCGGCTCGGTGCTCAAGCTCTGCCAGGACCGCCGCGGCCTTCAGGTCGACCTGTCCTATGTCGGCAAGCGCGCCATGGTGGTCTACGACCTGCCCCTGAACGAGGTCGTGTTCGACTTCTACGACCGGCTGAAGTCGATCTCGAAGGGCTACGCCTCGTTCGACTACCACATCACCGACTACCGCCCCGGCGACCTCGTGAAGATGTCGATCCTGGTCAACGCCGAGCCGGTCGACGCGCTCTCGATGCTGGTCCACCGCACCCGGGCGGAGGCCCGCGGCCGCGTGATGTGCGAAAAGCTCAAGGAGCTGATCCCGCCGCATCTTTTCGTCATCCCGGTGCAGGCGGCGATCGGCGGCAAGATCATCGCCCGCGAGACCATCCGGGCGCTGCGGAAGGACGTGACGGCGAAGTGCTACGGCGGCGACGCCAGCCGCAAGCGCAAGCTGCTCGACAAGCAGAAGGCGGGCAAGAAGAAGCTCCGCCAGTTCGGCCGCGTGGAGATCCCGCAGGAGGCGTTCATCGCCGCCCTGAAGATGGACGAGTGAGGCGTCAGCCGAACTCGACCTCGATGCGCCGGTCCGACAGCGATACGATGCGGCAGTTCCGCATGATCCGGTCGGCCTCGATCGAAAGCTCGAACGTCTCCGGCAGTCCGGCCGGACTGGAGACGTCCAACCCTGCCCCCGTCGCCGAGAGGCTGCGGATCGTGCAGTCGACCGCAGACGTCCGCCGGTTGAACAGGATGCGGCCGCCCTTGAGCACGCGACGTCGCGCGGGCGCGTCGACTCCGTCGTCGCCGCGTTGCGCGGCTGCGCAGCGGTCCCGGCCTTCGGCCTTCGCCCGGTAGAGCGCGCTGGTCGCCTCGCGCAACAGCGCGTCGATGTCGGCGGCCCCCTGGATATAGGAGGCGACGCCGAAGCTGGCGGTGACGGAAACCGCCGCCCCGTTCGTCGGGTGCGCCTCAGCCGCGATCGCCTCCCGCAGCCGTTCGGCCACTCCGAGCGCGGCCTCGGCGCCGGTATGCGGAAGCGCGATCGCGAACTCCTCGCCGCCCAGCCGGCCCATCACGTCGGAAGCCCGCAAGAGCGCGCCGCAGGCCGCGACGCTGCGCGCCAGCACGACGTCGCCGCCTGCGTGCCCGTGGGCGCGGTTGACGGCCTTGAAGTTGTCGAGGTCGAACACGACAAGACTGAATTCGTGCCCGTGCCGCCTGGCGAGATGGAGCGTGCGGCCGGCCTCGTTGCGAAACGCCCGCCTGGAGAGCGCGCCGGTCAGCACGTCGACCGTGGCGAGCCGGCGGAGCTCGAGCTCGTCGACCACGATCCCCGCGAGATCGACGAGGATCGCCAGCTCGTCGTCGTCAAAGCTTCGCGGCATGCGATCCATGACGCACAGCGTGCCGATAGGGTGGCCGTCCGGCGTCACCAGCGGCGCGCCCGCATAGAACTGGATGCCCGGCGCCCCGGTCACGAGCGGATTGTCGGCGAATGTCTCGTCTTTGAGGGCGTTGCGCACGACGAGGGGCGCGGCGCGCTTGATGGTCTCGTTGCAGAAGGCGTGCGCCCGGGGGGTCTCCCGCAGCGTCATGCCGCGCCGCGACTTGAACCACTGCCGGTGGCCGTCGATAAGCGTCACGGTGACCATCGGCGTGCGGAATATGGTCTGGGCGAGCCGGGTGACGCGATCGAACGCCTCTTCTTCCGGGGTGTCGAGAATGTCGTAACGCTCAAGCGCCAGCAGCCGGGCGTCTTCCCGCAGCACGGAAGCCTCGGCCTGTACGCGCCCTGCACCCCCCTCGGCCGCAGGAGGCGATCGTTTGGAGGCCATGACGAACTCCTTCGCCGCCGCCGGGGTCAGGCTCCAGGGCCCCGGCGACGGATTTGCGACATACAGCGGTATCAGGGCGAAGCTTTACGAAGCTTTGAGGCGGCGGGGCTAGCCGGCGCGATCCACGACATGCCCGACGCCCGCTTTTGCAATGCCCGTACCGCAAGATATCGCCGATAGGCCCGCAGCATGATCTTGGACGTCTCATTTACGCAATATATGCTTGTGGCTGCGGTCGCCGTCCTGGCCTCCGTGCGCGGAGGCGTCGCGGGCTACGGCACGGGGCTGCCGCCGCCGCCGATCCTGCCGCATGTCGCGATCCTCGATGGCGTCGTCGTGCTTGGCGGGCTGATCCTGGTCGTCGAGAGCCTGCCGCGGCTCTAGCGTGCGCGGCCGGGGCGGCCGAGAAAGCCCGCCAGCCGCGAGGGCAGCGTCGGCGCGCCGGCCTTGAGCTCGCATTCCCAGACCGTCAGCGTGTCCCAGCCGAGGGCTGCAAGTTCGCCCCGCACCCGCTCGTCCCGCGCCGTATTGCGGGCGATCTTGGCGCTCCAGTATTCGGCGTTGGCCTTGGGCGCGCGCGCGCCGCGGGCGCAGTCGTGGCCGTGCCAGAAGCATCCATGGACGAACACGGCCTTCCTTCGCGAGGGAAAGACGAGGTCGGGGCTGCCCGGCAGACTTTTGGCGTGCAGGCGGAAGCGGTAGCCGAGCGCATGCGCCGCGCGCCGGACGATCATCTCGGGGCCGGTGTCGCGGCTCTTGACCGCCCGCATCACGGCGGAGCGCTCGGCCGGCGTCTCCGCTCTCACCCGGCTCTCCGGACCAGCGGACGGGCGGCGCCGAGCAGCGGCTCCAGCAACGCGTCCGCAAGGAACCGCACCACCGGCGCCGCGACCCCGTCGCCCGCCAGCCGATAGGCGTCATTGTAGTTCGCCGGCAAACGATAGCCGTCGTCCAGCCCCATCAGGCGCGCAGCCTCGCGCGGCGACATCAGCCGCGTGCGCACGCTGGCTCCGTCGACGAGGATCAGCGTCTGGCGGCTCGAACCGCCGGCGGGCGTCCGGAGGCAGCCGGCGACGCCGTCGAAACGCGCCTCCGCCCGCTGGACCTTGGCGCCCGTCGCGTCGAGCCGCATGCGCTTGTAGACCGCGCCGACGCAGGTCGCGCCGGCAGCGCCCGCCGCTGCGATGCGCGCACGGTGCAACGGCGCCATCAGCGCGAGCACAGCCTCGGTTTCGCGGGCGGTGTGCCAGCGGACGCCCTGGGGGGCGTCCTCGACGATGTCGGCGAGCGTCGCGACATTGGCGCGCGGCGGCTCCGCCCGCCACCAGATCCAGTTCTCACGGGCGGCGTCGCTCATCCCCGCATGCGCCGCGACCAGCGCCTTCGTGTGCCACGGCGCCAGCGGCCCCTCGCCTGCGAGCCCCGGGGAAATCCCGACGCCCTCGGCGACAGCGACGATGAACAGCCGCGGCCGCGACTGCGGCACGAACAGCGCGGCGTCGATCACCATGGCTCCGAAGCGGTAGCCGGCGTCGCTCAGCGCCTCGCCGATCGCGGCGAAGTCGCGCCCCCCGCGCGACGTCAGCGCGCCGCAGACGTTCTCGAGCACCAGCGTGCGGGGCGCGCGGCCCTCGGCCTTGAGCGCGAGGATCGCGTTCCAGAACCCCCAGAACGCGCTGGAGCGCTTGCCCGAAAGGCCGGCGCCGGCCCCGGCGAGCGACAGGTCCTGGCAGGGAAACGATCCCCAGGCGAGGTCGGCCAGACCCGGCAGCATGGCCGGCCCGATCTCGTGCACGTCGCCGACGTGGAGATGGTCATCGCCCCAGTTGGCGCGGTAAGCCGCCGCCTTCTTGGCGCTGAGGTCGTTCGCGAACAGGCAGCGCCAGCGGGGCCCAAGCCCCGCGCGCGCCATCCCGCCGCCGGCGAAGAACTCGTAGAAGGTGAAGTCGTCCAAGGAGCGCTCTCCGCGCCGTCAGGCCGGAGCCGGGCTTTCGACGCGCCGCGGCGGACCGAGCGTCAGGCCACCGCCGTCGTGGTGTCGACCACCTCGGCGCCGGGCGCGTTCTTCTTAATCGACTCGATCGCCTTCTGGGCCGAGGCCTTGGCGGCGTAGCCCTCGGAGGCGAACATCTTCTCGCCGTTCGAGGCGACGAAGCGAAAACGGAACTCCCCGGACTTATCCTTATAGATCTCGAACTTGTACATCGACATCCTCCAAACCGTTCATGGCGCATCCGCCAGACGAAGCTAGAGCGAGTCTCGCCCCCGCGCCAAGCGGAACCGCACATGCGGGCGGAACCGAGCCCATGGTTCTCCATATCCGGAAAGGCGCGGCGGCGGCCGGCGGCGCGTCGCGCAGGCGGGCATGACGCGCTTCACGTCCGGTCTCCCAGCACGCCGTCGATCAGGCGGGGCAGCGCCGACGCCCAGGGACGCGGGATGACGCCATAGTCGCGCCGGATGCGCGCGGTGGAGAGCCGCGAATTCATTGGCCGCCGCGCCGGCGCGCCGTAATCGGCGGAGGAGATCGTCTCCAGCCGCGGCGTCTGCATGCCGCGGGCGGCCAGCTCCGCGAAGATCGCGGCCGCGAAGCCATGCCACGTCGTGTCGCCCTCGTTCGCGAAGTGGAACAGGCCGGCGGGCGCCGCCTCGTCCGCGGCCATCCGGAGCGCGATCGTCGCAAGCGCGGCGGCGAGATCCGTCGCGATGGTCGGCGCGCCGTGCTGGTCGTCGACGACGCGCGCGACAGGGCGCTCACGCGCCAGCCGCAGCATCGCCGCGACGAAGCTCGACCGGCCCGCGCCGACGAGCCACGAGGTGCGCACGATCGCCGAACGCGGCTGGCCGAGCCTGACCGCGAGCTCGCCGCCGGCCTTGCTCGCGCCGTAGACGTTCAACGGCGCGATCGCAGCGTCGACCTCATGCGGCGCGGAGCCGTCGCCTGCGAACACGTAGTCGGTCGAGACATGGACGAGCGGCGCGCCCGCCGCCCGCGCGCCTTCCGCAAGCGCCGCGGGGCCGAGCGCGTTCGCCGCGAAGGCCGCGGCGATCTCGATCTCCGCCCGGTCGACGGCGGTGTAGGCGGCGGCGTTGATGATGGCGGAGACGGGCGACGCCTGGAGCCAAGCCTTCACCGCATCGGCGTCGGCGACGTCGAGTTCGCGGCGCGTCGGGGCGACGACCGTGACGCCGTCCGGCCATGGATGCGCGATCAGCGCCCGACCGAGCTGTCCGGAGCCGCCGGCGATCAGGATCCTCGTCACCGCCCCCCCCGCCTCGCGAGCGCGTCGGCCTGCCGGGCGAGCAGCGGCTCCCACCATCCGCGGTTTTCGAGATACCAGCGCACCGTGTTCTCGAGCCCGGTCGCGAAGCTCTCCTGCGGCCGCCAGCCGAGCTCGCGCTCGATCTTGGAAGGATCGATCGCATAGCGCGCGTCGTGACCCGGGCGGTCCTCGACGAAACGGATCAGGCGCCGTCGTCCGCCCGCAAGCGGCGGCGCATGGGCGTCGAGCAGGTCGCAGACCGCCTCGACGACCGCGAGGTTCGCGCGCTCGGAGCGGGCGCCGATGGCGTAGGTCTCCCCCGGAGCGCCGCGCTCCAGCACGAGGCCGAGCGCCCGCGCGTGGTCCTCGACATGCAGCCAGTCGCGCACCTGGTCTCCCGCGCCATAGACCGGCAGCGCCTCGCCCCGCAGGCCGCGCAGGATCATCAGGGGGATCATCTTCTCCGGAAAATGATAGGGCCCGTAATTGTTGGAGCAGTTGCTGACGATCACCGGAAGCCCATAGGTCGTTCCCCAGGCCCGCGCCAGGTGGTCGGACGCCGCCTTGGTCGCGGCATAGGGCGAGTTCGGCCGGTAGGGCGTCGCTTCGTCGAACAGGCCGGCGTCGCCGGCCGAGCCGAACACCTCGTCGGTCGAGACGTGCAGGAGGCGGAAACGCGCGCGGTCCTCCGCGCCGAGCGACCCGGCGTAAGCGAGGGCGGCCTCCAGCAGCGTGAAGGTCCCGACGACGTTGGTCTCGACGAACGCGCGGGGCCCGTCGATCGAGCGGTCGACATGGGTCTCGGCCGCGAGGTGGATCACGCCGGTCGGGCGATGGCGCTCGAACAGGCGCGCCATCGCGGAAGCGTCGCGGACGTCGGCGCGCTCGAAGGCGTAGCGCGGGTTCGCGTCGGCGCCAGGCAGCGAATCGAGGTTCGCGGCGTAGGTCAGCGCGTCGACATTGATGACGGCCGCCTGCGTGTCGGCGAGCAGATGGCGCACCACCGCGGAGCCGATGAAGCCGGCCCCGCCGGTGACGAGGATGCGCGCGTCGCGGAACCGGATCGTCACGGCCGCGCCTGAAACAGCTCGGCCGCAGCGAGCAGCGGCGCGCGGGCGTCCTTCTCGGAGAGCGTCGCGGCGCCCGGCTCGACCGGCCAGGGGATAGCGAGCGCGGGATCGGCCCAGAACACGCTGCGCTCATGCGCCGGCGCATAGAGCCCCGTCAGCGCATAGGTGATCTCGGTGTCCGGCTCGAGCGTGCAGAAACCGTGCGCGAAGCCTTCCGGAACATAGAGCTGCGCGCCCTCCGCCGCCGAAAGGCTGACCGCGACGTGGCGGCCGAAGGTCGGCGAGCCGCGCCGCACGTCGACCGCGACGTCGAGCGCCGCCCCGCGGGTCACGCTGACGAACTTGGCCTGCGCAAACGGGGGCAGCTGGAAATGCAGGCCCCGCACCGTGCCGACGGCCCGCGACAGCGAGCGGTTGATCTGCACGAAGCCCGCAGCCAGGCCTTCGGCCTCGAACAGGTCGCTGCGAAACGTCTCGCAGAAGGCCCCGCGCGAATCCTCGATGCGGGTCGGCCGGATCTCGACCACGCCGTCGAGATCATGGCGAATGAACTTCATCTGGGGTCCTGGCGTTACTGAGAAGCGCCTATGCGGCGCGGCAATCTGCCCAATCTTCCCAAAACTCCCAAATCTTCGCTAAAGCCTCCGCCTGAATAGCGCTCGCGCCCCGATCCGGCGCTCGTGCGCTCTTGCCAAAATCGGGTCTTGCGCCTAGAACGCGGCGCGAAACCGTGACTGAGCCGTCGCCGTCAGGCGATCCGTCGCGACCATTTGGAAACGATCGACGCGAGGCGCCGCTGTGCGGCCGGCGTCTTGAGGACTGAACCGATGAAGATCCGGAACTCGCTGAAGTCGCTCCGCAACCGTCACCGCGACAACCGCATCGTGCGCCGCAAGGGCCGCGTCTACATCATCAACAAGACGCAGAAGCGCTACAAGGCCCGCCAGGGCTGAACGGGCTTCACGGTTCGTGTCCCGGCTTGAAGCCGGGCTCGGAACCGCCGCGTCGATGTCGAAGAGCGCGCCTCCAGGGTCGCGCTCTTTTCTTTTGCGGCCGCG
Organism: Hansschlegelia plantiphila; assembly: GCF_027922265.1. GTDB lineage: Bacteria > Pseudomonadota > Alphaproteobacteria > Rhizobiales > Methylopilaceae > Methylopila > Methylopila plantiphila. Next base: position 113,210 of record NZ_BSFI01000008.1, read on the forward strand.
CCGCCGTGTCGCGGCTCACGGGCGGATACGAGCCGTGCGCTCCCGCGACGAGGCTGCGCTTTGACGTGGCGCGAGCGGACGTTAGTCTCGCTCGCATGATCCGTCATGGACTTGCCGCTCTCCTTGTTCTGATGAGCGCGACGGTCGCCAGCGCGGCCGAGCCGGACCTTCCGCCATCCGATCCGCCGGAGGCGCTGGAGCCTCTGCTTCCGCCCGACGACCCCGACTCCGCCCCTCCCCCTCCCATCGTGCAGAGCGAGGATGACGCGCAGTCGAAGGCGCTCGACGCGCTGTTCGCGCAGCTCGCCAAGGCCGACGACCCCCAATTCGCCAAGCGGATCGCGTCGGCCGTCCAGGCGCTCTGGCAGCGCTCCGGCAGCGACACGATCGACCTGCTGATGGCCCGCTCCACCGAGGCGCAGCGAAAATCGAAGATCGGGATCGCGATCCGGTTGATGGACGAGGTCGTAAGCCTGAGGCCCGATTACGCCGAGGGCTGGAACCGGCGCGCGACGCTGCATTACATGGCGAAGGACTACGACGACGCCATGGCCGACATCCGCGAGACGCTGAACCGAGAGCCGCGCCATTACGGCGCCTGGCTCGGGCTCGGCCGCATCCTCAAGGACGCGGACCTCGACGCCAAGGCGCTCGCCGCCTTCCGCCATGTGCTCGCGATCTACCCGCAGATCGAAGGTCTCAAGCGTGAGGTCGACGAACTGGCGCTGAAGGTCGAAGGCCAGCCGATCTGATGCGTCTGAGCGTGGTGTCGGGACTGCTCGCCGCAGCGTTTGCGCTCGTCGGCGCTCTTGCGGTCGTCCCCGCGGTGGAGGCCCGTCGGCTCGAGCGGGACGCGGCGGCCCCGAGCGAGGAAAGCCGCTACGTCGCGGTCCGCGGCGGCCGGCTGCACGTCGTGATCCTCGAGCCGCCGGCCGGCGGGAGTTCGGGCAAGACGCTGCTGCTTCTGCACGGCGCAAGCGGCAATCTCCGGGATCTCCAGGAATCGATCGGCAGGCGGCTCAGCCAGCGTCACCGGGTGGTGCTGATCGACCGGCCCGGCCACGGCTTCAGCGACCGTCTCGGCGGCCGCGAGATGGCCTCCCCGGCCCTCCAGGGCAACGCGATCGCGGAAGCGCTCGACGCGCTCGGCATCGGCCGCGTCGTGGTGGTCGGCCATTCCTGGTCGGGATCGCTTGCGACCAACCTCGCGCTCGACCACCCGGCCCATGTCTCCGGTCTCGTGCTGCTGTCGCCTGCGACCCATCCGTGGATCGGCGGCGACGCGTGGTACAACACGGCGGCCGCCGCGCCCGTCCTCGGGCAGGTCTTCGTCGCGGCCGTCGCCGGCCCGGTGGGTTACCTGACCTTCGACACGGCGCTGGAGTCGGTGTTCAGGCCCCATCAGCCGCCGCCGGATTACGTGCGGCGGACCAATGCGAGGCTCCTGCTGCGGCCGGCCGAATTCCAGGCGAACGCGCAGGATCTGACCGACCTGAAGCCGTTCCTCGCCCGCCAGTCGCAACGCTACGGCGCCATCCGCGTGCCGACGACGATCATCACGGCCGACAAGGACACGATCGTCTCGCCGGACGTCCACGCGCGTCCGATCCACCGTCAGATCCGCGGCTCGAAGCTCGTGGTGATCAAAGACGGCGGCCATATGACCCACTGGACCGCGACCGACCGCGTGATCCGCGAGATCGACGCCGTGGCGGCGAAGGCGAGGTAGGGCGCGTTACGCGTGTCCGGCTTCGCCGGACAGCTTGCCGAGGTCGATGCCGATCTTCGCGAGCGCGCGCTCGTACTTCGTGTCGGCCTCGTCGCCGAAAACCAGCGCCCTGTCCGCCGGACAGTTGAGCCAGCCATTCGCCTGGATCTCGGTCTCGAGCTGCCCCGGCGCCCAGCCGGCGTAGCCAAGCGCGAGCAGGGCTTTCTCCGGGCCGTCGCCGCGGGCGATCGCCTTCAGGATGTCGAGCGTCGCGGTGAGGCAGATGCCGTCGTCGATCGGCAGCGTCGAATCCTCGATCGTGAAGTCCGCGGAATGCAGCACGAAGCCGCGTCCCGACTCGACCGGCCCCCCGCGCAGGATCTGGATGTCGTTCGCCCGGTCCGGCAGGCGGATCTCCTCGCCCGCGCTGATCACGTCGAGCTGCACGAGCAGGTCGGGAAAGCTGATATGCGGCGCGGGCTTGTTGACCACGATGCCCATCGCGCCCTCGGAGGAGTGCGCGCAGACGTAGATCACGGTGCGGGCGAACCTGTCGTCGGCGAGCGTCGGCATCGCGACCAGCACCTGGCCGTCGAGATACCCCGATCGATCTTTGCGGTTCGCTTTGTATTGTCGGAGCATCTGCGGCATCCGCTTCAGATTAGCGCTCTCCAAGGCTTTTGAAAGACGCGTCCCGCGCCGCCGCCCGCGACCGGGCGCCGCTAGGCCCCCTCGTCACGACACCGTGCGGTTGTGCCGGGAGACGAAACCCTATGTTGTGCGCCTGATGTTCAGACCGACCGTCGCCGTCATCGCCGTCCTCGCCTTCGCCTCCGGCGCGCGCGCCGAACCGACGTCGCCCTGGATCGGCGACCTCGGCGGCAGGCTCCGGCTGGTCGACGCCGGCGCGGGGCCGGCCGACGGCGAGCGTCTCGCCGCGATCGCGATCGAGCTTCAGCCCGGCTGGAAGACCTATTGGCGTCAGCCCGGCGCGACCGGCGTTCCTCCCCGGTTCGACTTCTCCGGCTCCGACAATGTCGCCTCCGTAAAACTCGCCTTCCCGACGCCGGAGCGGGCGGAGGACGAGGAGGGCGTCACGAACGTCTATCACCGGGCCGTCACGCTGCCGGTCATGGTGCGGCCGCGCGCTCCGGATCAGCCGGTGACGCTGCGCCTCGTCGCCGACTACGGCGTCTGCGAGAAGATCTGCGCGCCGGTCCACGCCGAAACGGAACTGACGCTCGGCGCCGGCGGCGGCTCGCCCGGGCCTGCGACCGACGACGCGCGGGCGTCGCTCGCGCTTGCGCCGAAAGCCGCCCCGCTCGGCGCGAAGGGGCCGCTCGCCATTTCCTCCGTCACGCGCGCGGCCGGCGAGACGGGCGCTGCGGTCGACGTCGCGGTCGCCGTTCCCGACGGCGCGAAGACGCCGGACCTTTTCGCAGAGACCGGCGACGGCGAATACGCGCCGTCCCCAAAGCTTCTGCACGCGCCGAAGGACGGCGAGGCGACGTTCCGCATCGTCTTCGACGAGCCCGACCCGCCGGCGAGCGGCCTCCGCCTGACGCTCGCCTCCGGCCGTGACGCCGTGGAGACCGTCGTGCCCCTCGACGGCATGGCGCCGACGCCTTAAGTCTCGCCTCGGACGTCACGCGGCCCGCGCCGCCTTGTGGAGATGGCCATGACGATCGAAGTCGGCGCCCGCCTGCCCAACACGACTTTCCGCCGCCTCGGCCCCACGGGTCCCGAAACGGTGATGGCCGACGAAATCTTCGGCGGCAAGAAGGCGGTTCTGTTCGCCGTTCCCGGCGCGTTCACGCCGACCTGCAGCAAGAACCACCTGCCGGGCTACCTCAACCATCTCGACGACCTCGCCGCCAAGGGCGTCGAGGTGATCGCGGTCACCGCGGTCAACGACGTGTTCGTGATGGACGCCTGGGCGAAGGCCACCGGCGGCGCCGGCAAGATCGAGTTCCTGTCGGACGGCAACGCCGATTTCGCCAAGGCGATCGGCCTCGACCTCGACGCCTCCGGCGGCGGCCTCGGCGTGCGCTCGAAGCGCTACGCCATGGTGCTCGACGACATGAAGGTGTCCTACCTCGCGGTCGAGGACTCGCCGGGCAAGGCCGACCAGTCCAGCGCCGAGAAGACGCTCGAGTCGCTCTGAGCTAGCGCCGCTTCCGACGCTTTTACGTATTCAGAGGCTTCATCGCCGCCGTCGTCCCGGCCGAAGCGCCGGGACCCAGACGCACGAACGATGCAAGGCTGAACTCAGGTCGCGCGTCTGGATTCCGGCGCTTCGGCCGGAATGACGGTGGGGGAGATCGCTCCATCCCTGAACAAATCCGCGCGCCGTCATCACCCTGATCCAGTTTGCGTCCCCCGCCGTACTTCTCTAGCTACGAAGGAACATAGCAGGAACGTAACCGCCCTTGGACATCGCCCGAAAACTCGCAATCCTCGCCGACGCCGCGAAATACGACGCGTCCTGCGCATCGAGCGGGACGGACAAGCGCAATTCCAGGGGCGCGAAAGGCGGCCCGGCGCGGGGACTCGGCTCGACCGAAGGCGCCGGCATCTGCCACTCCTACGCCCCCGACGGCCGCTGCATCTCTCTGCTGAAGATCCTGCTGACCAACGCCTGCGCCTTCGACTGCCTCTATTGCGTCAACCGGGCGACCAGCAACGTCGCGCGCGCCCGCTTCACCGTCGAGGAGGTCGTGACGCTGACGCTGGACTTCTACCGGCGGAACTACATCGAGGGCCTGTTCCTCTCATCCGGCGTCATCCGCAGCGCGGACTACACGATGGAGCAGGTGGTGCGGGTGGCGAAGAGCCTGCGCGTCGAGCACGGCTTCAAGGGCTACATCCACCTCAAGACCATTCCGGACGCCTCGCCCGAGCTGATCGCCGAGGCCGGCCTTTACGCCGACCGGCTGTCGATCAATGTCGAGCTGCCAAACGAGGCGAGCCTGCGGCGGCTGGCGCCGGAGAAGGACATCCAGGCGGTCAAGCGCACGATGGCGGGCCTGCGCGGCCGGATCGAAGAGGCCAAGGCCGAGCGCCGGGCGCCGCGCTTCGCGCCGGCGGGCCAGAGCACGCAGATGATCATCGGCGCCGACGCCTCCGACGACCGCGCGATCCTGACGACCTCGGCCAACCTCTACGGCTCCTACAATCTGAAGCGGGTCTACTACTCAGCCTTCAGCCCGATCCCGGACGCGAGCGCCAAGCTGCCGCTCAGCGCGCCGCCGCTGGTGCGCGAGCACCGGCTCTATCAGGCGGACTGGCTGATGCGGTTCTACGGCTTCTCGGTCGCGGAGATCGCCGAGGACGGCGGCATGCTCGACCTGCGGATCGACCCCAAGCTCGCCTGGGCGCTGCGCCACCGCGAGCGTTTTCCGCTGGACATCAAGACCGCGTCCCGCGAAGCGCTGCTGCGCGTGCCCGGCCTCGGCAAGACCACGGTCGAGCGCATCCTCTCGACCCGCCGGTTCCGCGCGATCCGCGCCGACGATCTTGCGCGGCTCAGGGTTCCGCTCGGCAAGGTGCTGCCCTTCCTGAAGCTCGCCGACCACACTCCCTCGATCGCCGCGCTCGATTCCGAGCGGCTGCTGGATCGCATCGCGCCACAGCCGCGGCAGATGGCGTTCGCGCTGTGATCAGGAGGGTGCGGCTCGATGGACCGGCCGACGTCGCCGGCTGGCGGACGGCGGCCCGCGCGCTGCTGGCGGCGAAGGTTCCGCCGGCCTCGATCTCCTGGGCGACGGACGACGAAGCCGGCGACCTGTTCGTCGAGCAGGACCATGACCTTGCCGGCGGCGGGACGGCGCCCTCGTCGGTCCCCCGGGCGTTCCTTGAACTCGCCGACGCCGGCCTGCTGCACAGCGATCCCGGCCGCTTCGCCCTGTTCTACCGCCTGCTGGTCCGCGTCTCCGCAGACCGCGGCGTGATGGAGGACGCCGCCGACCCCGACCTCGTGCGCGCCCGCGACCTCGCGAAAGCGGTCCGCCGCGACAAGCACAAGATGACCGCCTTCGTGCGCTTCCGGGAGGTCGCGACCGAGGCGGGCGGCCATTTCGTCGCCTGGTTCGAGCCCGAGCACCACATCGTCGAGGCGACCGCCCCGTTCTTCGTGCGCCGCTTCGCCGCCATGCGCTGGTCGATCCTGACGCCGGAGCGCTCGGCGCATTGGGACGGACGCGACCTCACATTTGCGCCCGGCGCCGAGAGGGCCGACGCCCCGGACGGCGACGCGCTCGAGGCGGTTTGGCGGACCTATTACGCCAGCATCTTCAACCCCGCGCGGCTGAAGGTCGACGCCATGCGCGCCGAGATGCCGAAGAAGTACTGGCGCAACCTTCCGGAGGCTTCGCTCATTCGTCCCCTGATCGCCTCGGCTGCGCGGCAGACCGCAGCGATGGTGGCCGCGCCCGCGACCGAGCCGAAGAAAGGACACCGCCTGGTGGAGCAGCCCGATCTTCTACAGCCCTCCGACCGTTCGACGATCGAGACGCTGCGCGCGGACGTCGACGGCTGCCGCAACTGCCCGCTCTGGGCGGACGCGACGCAGGCCGTGTTCGGCGAGGGGCCGGACGACGCAGGCGTCATGGTGGTGGGCGAGCAGCCCGGCGACAAGGAGGACCTGAAGGGCCGCCCATTCGTTGGCCCCGCCGGCGCGCTGTTCGACCGCGCGGCGGAAGAGGCCGGGCTCGAACGCGACAAGGTCTACGTCACCAATGCGGTCAAGCATTTCAAGTTCGAGCCGCGCGGCAAGTTCCGGCTGCACAAGACGCCCGGTCCGACCGAGATCGCGGCCTGCAGGCCCTGGCTCGAGCGCGAGATGACGGCGGTGAGCCCGCGCCTCGTGGTCGCGATGGGCGCGACGGCGGCCCGCGCCGTGATGGGCAAAGCGGTCAAGATCGGCGAGACCCGCGGGACCATCCTGAAGCGCGACGGCGAGCCGGACGTGCTGGTGACGGTCCATCCGTCCTATCTGCTGCGCGTGCCGGACGAGGCGCGCAAGGCCGAGGAATACGCCCGTTTCGTCGAGGATCTGAAGCTGGCCGCGCCGTTCCTGAAGGCGGCGTGAGCCGCCCCATCGCCCTCATGCCCGCCTTCGCGGGCATGAGGGTTTCAGCCCCGCGGCAGGAACGCCACGCAGGAGCCCGAGATTTCCAGATGCACCACGCCCGAGGCGTCGGCCTCGAAGGCGGCGGGGGCGCGCACCGGCAGGCGGACATCGCCGACGGCGACGTTGAGCACGCAGTGGTCGCCGCGGAAGCTGCGGTCGATCACCGTCGCGGCGCATCCGCGGAGAGCGCCGACCACGATCTGCTCCGGACGCAGGCAGACGTTCGCGCGACCGTTGACGCCGGCCGCGACCGCGCCGAGCGGCATGGCGCCGATCACGGTCTCCGCGAAGCCGTCGCGGATCACCGCGTCGAGAAACACGGCCGCCCCCGTGATCCGCGCGACCTCGGGGCTCGCAGGCGTCGCATAGACCGCAAGCGGGTTTCCCTGCTGCGCGATCAGTCCTTCATGCATCACCGCGACGAGGTCGGCGCTCGCGAAGGCCTCCTCCGGGTCGTGGGTGACGAGGATGGCGGAGGCGCCGGTCCGCCGGAGCGTGGCGACCACCTCCGTCGAGATCGCGCGGCGGAGGTCGAGGTCGAGGCCGTTGAACGGTTCGTCGAGCACCACGACGCCCGGCCGCGGCGCGAGCGCGCGGGCGAGCGCAACGCGCTGCTGCTGGCCGCCGGAGAGTTCGTGCGGGTAGCGCCCCGCGAGTTCCGAGACGCCGACGAGGCCGAGCGTCTCGTCGATGCGCGCCTTCGTGCGCTCGCGCCGCGCCAGCCCGAATCCGACATTGCCGGCGACGGTGAGATGCGGGAACAGCGCGCCTTCCTGCGGCACGTAGCCGATGCGCCGCTTTTCCGGCGGCAGGTGCGCGCCGGGGCCGGCCACCACGCGGCCGTCGATCGCGATCTCGCCGCCGTCGAGCCGGTCGAAGCCCGCGATCAGCCTGAGCAGCGTGGTCTTGCCGCAGCCGGAAGGCCCGAGCAGCGCCGCGATCTCGCCGCCGGCCACCTTCAGATCGACGCCGCGCAGCACGGCGTTCCCGCCATGGGCCTTTCGCACGTCGCGGGCGCTGATGCTGGTCATCGGAGGTCGTTGAGCTCGAGGCTGCGGCGGGTGAACACATAGACGGGGATCGCGGAGACCGCGACCAGCAAGGCCGCGAACGGAGCCGCCGCCGCATAGCGCCCGTCATTCGCCTGGGACCAGACCTCCGTCGCAAGCGTGGAGACGCCGATCGGCGCCAGCATCAGCGTCGCCGTCAGCTCGCGGGCGAGCTCCAGCGTGATCAGCGCGAGGGCGCCCCCGACCCCCGGCAGCACGTTGGGCAGCGTGACGGCGGCGAAGGCCCCGAATGGTCCGCGCCCGAGGCTGCGCGCCACCTCCTCCAGCCGCGCCGGCGCCAGCTCCAGCGAGGCGCGCAGAGCGGACTGCGCAAGCGGCAGGAACAGCACGGCGTAGGCCGCGAACAGCAGGCCGGCGGTCTGATAGGCCGCGGGAAAGAAACGGATCGAGAAGAACACGAGGGCGAGCGCCACCACGAGGCCGGGCAGGCCGTGCACGACGTATGGCAGCTTCTCGGCGAGCGCCGACAGCATGCCGCGATGGCGCGTCGCCGCGATCGCGAGCGGGCTCGCGAGCGCAGTCACCACGATCGCGCCGGGCACCGCCAGGCCGAGCGTGCCGACGACCGCCGGCCAGAGATCATGGCTGGCGTGGCCGATCGACCGGCCCACCAGCAGCCAATAGGCCAGCATCGCGAGCGGCGCGCCGAGCGACAGCGCGGCGAGCGCAGCCATCGCGCCGAGAACCGGCGCCTTCGCCCGTCCGAGCCGCGCCGGCGGCGCGCGACGCCTGCCGCCCTTGCCGCTGCGGGCGAAGCGCATGTCCCTCCGAAGCCGCATTTCGCCGAGCGCGGCGGGAAGCGCCAGCGCCAGCAGCACCGCGGATTGGAGCGCCGCGGTCGCCCCATCGAATTCAAGCTCGTAGGAATCGAAGATCGCGGTGGTGAAGGTCTGCACCCGCAGCAACGAGAGCGCGCCGAACTCCGCGAACATGTGGGTCAGCACCAGCAGCGAGCCGGCCCCGAGCGCAGGCCACGCCTGCGGCAGCGTCGCGCTGAAGAACGCCGCCCACGGTCCGCGGCCGAGCGACCGCGAGACGTCCTCGAAGCCCGGATCCATGCCGCGAAGCGCCGCCGCCACCGGCAGGTAGACCAGCGGGTAGTGCGACAGAGCGAGGATCAGGATCGCGCCGCCCATGGTCTGGAACGCCGCGCCCATCGACGCCCAGGCGAAGCTCGCGACGAAGGCCGGAACCGCGAGCGGCAGCGCCGCGATCACCCGCCACCAGCGCAGGCCGGGCAGGTCCGAGCGCTCGACGCACCATGCGGTCGCGACGCCGATCACGGCCGACAGAACGGTCACCGAGACCGCGAGCGTCACGGTGTTGACCAGCAGCTCCGCGGTGCGCGCGCGGAAAATCTCCTCGACTGCGACGGCGAGCCCGGCCGACCATGCTCTCGCTGCGACATAGGCGAGCGGCAGCGCGATCAGCAGCGTCGGCAGCGCGGCCGCGAGCAACAGCCAGAGCGGCGGCCCGGCGTCGCGTCGTCGCCCGCTGCTCGCGACCGCGAGGCTCAAGCGAGCCCGGCCTCGCGGCGGAGCGCCCGGGCCAGATCGGCGTCGCCGATGTCTTCGGGCGTGATGTCCGGCGGGTCGAGCTCGTCGATCGGCTTCAGCGCGTAGGGCGACGTCACGCCGGGCCGGACCGGATATTCCGCCACCGCATCGACCAGCGCCTGCTGGCCCGCCGCGCTGACGAGGAAGCCGAGGAAGCGCTGGGCGATGTCCTGCCGCTTGCTGGACTTCAGTATTCCAGCCGGAGACAGCGTCAATAGCGCGCCCGGATCCTTGTGGCCGATGTAATAGAGCTGACATTTCATCTTGTCGTCGCCGATCTCTTCGGCGACGCGGAACCAGTAATAGTTGTTGACGAGCGCGACCGGAACCTCGCCGCGCTGCACGCCCTGCACCGCCGCGACGTTGCCGTTGTATATCCGGCCGTTGTCCTTCAGGCCCTTCAGCCAGGCGACCGCGGCGTCGCGACCCTTCATCTTCACGATCGTGAGCGTCTGCGCCTGGAACTCGCCGCTGGTCGGCACGAAGCCGACCTTGTCGCGCCATTCGGGCTTGGCGAAGTCCATCACGGTCGAAGGCAGCGCCTCCAGCTTGATCATGTCGGTGTTGTAGGCGACCACCCGGCAGCGGGCGCTGACGCCGATCCAGGCGCCGTCCTTCGCTGCGAACTGAGGCGGAATCTGCTTGAGCGTGTCAGGGTTCGCCGTCGAGAGCAGACCGCGCGCGGCGAGCGTCAAGACGGGGGCGATCTCTTCGGAATAGAACACGTCGGCCGGCGAGGCGTCGCCTTCCTCCAGAATCTGGTTGGCGAGTTGCGCGCTGTTGCCCCGTCGGATCGCGACGCGGACACCGGTCTCGCGGGTGAAGGCCTCGACGATCGCGGCGGTCGTCTCGGCGTGCTGGCCGTTATAGAGCGTCAAGGTCTCGTTCTCGGCGGCGCGGAGAGGCGAAATTCCGCGCGCCGACGCGACGCCGACCAGCCCTGCGCCCGCAAGCAAAAACCTACGGCGATCGCAGTTCTTCATTAGAATAACTCCAAATAATGGCGTCGTTCGACGAGAGGAGAAAGGAGTCTCAACCCGCCGCCAAGTCAACCGCGCGCGCCGGTTGCAGGCCATGACATTTCGCGGGATCGGGGCGCAGGCCGGCCGTTCGCGCAGATCGGAGCCGGGAGGCGGAATCGCATAGCTTCCCTCCGGAATCCCACTAGCCTCCTATTAGATAGCGTCCTATCTAATTTGCCATGATCAATCGCTCTCCCCCCGACCCGGCGACTGAATTCGGCTACGCGCTCGGCGTCGTCGCCCGCCGCTGGCGCAAGGCGCTGGACGAAGCGCTGGCCTCGTCGGGGCTGACGGACGCAAGCTGGCGTCCGCTGATCCATCTCGGCCGTCTCGGCGACGGCGCGCGGCAGCACGATCTCGCGCGCTCGCTCGGCATCGAGGGCCCGTCGCTCGTGCGCCTGCTCGACAGGCTGGAGACCGCAGTGCTCGTCGAGCGCCGCGAGGATCCCTCCGACCGGCGCGCCAAGACGCTGCATCTGACCCCCGCCGGCCGCGACCTTGTCGAGCGCCTGCAGGTGGTGGTGCGCAAAGCCTGCGCGGACCTGGTCGAGGGCGTCAGCGAACAGGACGTCGCAGCCTGCCAGCGCGTCTTCGAGCACATTCTCGCGCGCGAGAACACGGACGTCCGGCCATGAGCGCGACCACCGCGGATCGCTGGATCTTCGCGCTTCGCACCACGATCGCGGCGCTGCTCGCGGCCTATGTCGCCTTCCTTGTGAACCTCCCGCAGGCCTCCACCTCGATGATCACGGTGGTGATCGTCTCCCAGCCGCTCGCCGGCATGGCGCTGTCGAAATCGCTCTACCGCGTCACGGGCACCATGATCGGCGCGGTCGTCGCCGTCGCCCTGACCGCCGGGCTGAACGACCAGCCCGAGATCTTCGCGCTCGCAGCCTCCGCCTGGATCGGGCTCTGCGTCGCCGCCTCCACCTATCTGCGCGACGCGCCCGCCTCCTATGGCGCCATGCTGTCGGGCTACACGGTCGCGATCATCGCGTTTCCGAACGTCGAGACGCCCGACGCGGTGTTCCTCGCAGCCCTCGACCGCGCGTCCGAAATCTTGATCGGCATTGTTTGCGCGACGACGCTGAGCCAGGTGTTCTTCCCGAAGAGCGCCGCCGACGCGCTCCGCGACGCCACCGCCGCGGCCGTCGCCTCGGCCGCCGACTGGGCGGCGGACACCCTCCGCGGCCGCGGCGAGCCGAAGGCCCAGCGCGACCGCCGGCTGCTGATCACGCGCGTGACCAAGCTCGACGGACTGCGGATCCACGCCTCGTTCGACAGCGCCGCGGTGCGGTTGGCGAACCGGCGCATCCGTCTGCTGCACGCGCGCATCGTCGGCTTCCTGGCGCTGCTGGTCTCGATCCACGACCGGCTCGATTTGCTGCGCGCCGACCGGCCCGACCATTTCGAGCGGCTGAAGCCACTGCTGGACGCCGCCGCCGACACCATGGCGAAGGGGGCCTCCCCGGCGTCGCGGGACGAGACCGCCAGGAGGCTGCGGGCAGCGGCGCCGGACGTCGACGCCATGCGGGCCGACCGCGCCATGGTGCTCGAACGCACCATACTGCTGCGCGTCGCCGACATCGTCGAGCTGCGCGACGACCTGGACGTCGAGGCCGTGACGACCGCTGCGGAAAGCGCGAGCCAAAGCGGCGAACCGACGCTCGCCCGCTATCGCGACCACACGCTTGCGCTGGTCTCCGGATTGGCCGCCTTCGCCGCGCTCGCGGTCACCTGCGCCTTCTGGATCGAAACGGGCTGGGACGCAGGTTCCGGCGCGCTGATCATGGTGGCGGTGATGATGAGTCTTTTCGCCCAGCAGGACGACCCGGCGTCCTCCGCGATCGTGTTCTTCGTCATGACCGCAGCGGGGACCCTGCTCGCGGCGGTCTACGCCTTCGCCATCCTCCCTCATCTCGAGGGCTTCGAGGAGCTCGGCCTCGCGCTCGCGCCTTTCCTGCTCGTGACAGGCTACGTCATGGCGATCCCGCGATACGCGCTGGCCGCCCTCGCCTTTGGGTTGGGCGCCTTCACGCTCATAGGCCTGACCAACGTGATGACGCCCGATTTCCCGACATTCGCCAATAGCGCGGTGTCCACGCTGTTGGGCATCGGAGTCGCGGCCGTACTGCTGCGAGTGCTGCGCCCGATCGGGGCGGCGTGGCCGATCGCCCGGCTGACGGCCGGCGTCCGCTCCGACCTCGCCAAGGCCTTCGCAGGCCGCAGCGCCCCGAGCAGGCTCGCCTTCGAGAGCCGGATGTTCGACCGTGTGGACGGCCTGATGACGCGGCTCGACCCCGGCGATCCGGACCAGCTCGCGCTCGAGCAGGGAGCGCTCGCCGGCGTCCGCGTCGGGCTGAACGGGCTCGCGCTTCGGGCGATCGTGCGCGACCTGCCGCCCGCCGTCGGCGCGCCGGTCGCCCAGGCGCTGGCCGAGCTCGCCCGCCATTTCCGGCGTCTCGCCCGCGGCGACAGCTCGGCCCCGCCCTTCGACAAGCTGGACACGGCGCTCGAGGCTGCGCTCGCGGCCGACCTGCCTCCCGAGCACGGCGCCGACGAAGCCCCGGTGTGGATCTCTTCGCTTTCCACCAGCCTCGCCCAGCATCCCCGCATGTTCGGCGCGGCGACCCGGGAGCGCGCGGCATGATCAAGGAACTCGATCTTTTCGGCGTGTTCGCGCCGCCGCTGCTCGGCTACGTCGCGATCGCGGCCGTCGTCTGGCAACCGCTGCGCATCCTGCTCGAACGCGTCGGCTTCTACCGGACGATCTGGCATCCCGCGCTGTTCAACGTCTCGATCTACGTCGTGATCCTGGCGGCCGTCATGGCCGTCCTCAAATGAGGTCCCGCTGATATGCCGTCGCTCAAACGGAGCCTTGGGGTCGTCGTGACGCTCGCCGCCGTCGGGCTCGCGGTCGTGGCGGGCGTCTACGCCTGGCGCGTCTATGTCGACACGCCGTGGACCCGCGACGGGCGCGTGCGGGCCGACGTCGTGCAGCTCGCGCCTGACGTGGCGGGACCGGTGTCGGACCTCAGGGTCGGCGACAACCAGCAGGTCCGCAAAGGCGACGTGCTGTTCGTGATCGACCAGGCGCGCTTCAGGCTCGCCCTCGACATCGCCAAGGCGACCGAGGCCGGCCGCGCCAGCGACCTCGACCAGAAGCGCCGCGAGGCTGAACGGCGCGACAGGCTGACGACCGCGGCGCTCTCCGAGGAGGCCCGCGAGCAGGCGCACAACGCGCTCGACGCCGCCGACGCCGCCCTGCGCAAGGCGATCGCCCAACGCCAGACCGCCGAGCTGAACCTGGAGCGCAGCGAGGTGCGCTCGCCGGTCAACGGCTACGTCACCAACCTGCTGCTGAAGGCCGGCGACTACGTCACCGCAGGCAAGGCGGTGATCGCGATCGTGGACAGCGACAGCTTTTATGTCGCCGGATATTTCGAGGAGACCAAGGTCCGCCTGATCCGCGAGGGCGACGCCGCGACCGTGCGGCTGATGGGCCATTCCGAAGATATAAGGGGCAAGGTCCAGAGCGTCGCCCGCGCGATCGTCGACCGCGACAACGCGCTCGGCTCCGACCTCACGGCCAACGTCAACCCGAGCTTTTCCTGGGTCAGGCTCGCCCAGCGCGTGCCGGTGAGGATTGCGCTCGAGAACGTGCCGCCGGACGTCCGGCTGACCGCCGGCCTCACGGCGACCGTCGTCGTCACGCCGTCGGGGCCTTGATCGACGGCGCCTCGCGGCTCGTCACGGCCGTCGCGGGGCCTTTCCGCGGGAGCGCTATCGGCCGTCGGCCTCACACAGGCGGGCCGCCGTTATCGCGGCATGGCGACGGGCGCCGACGATGAGGGCGGCAAGACCGATCGCCGACGTCGCGGCTCCCGCCAACGCCACCGCCGGATAGCCGAGCCCGGCGGCGATCACGCCGCCTCCCAGGGCCGCGCCAAACGCGTTGCCGAGGTTGAACGCGCCAATATTGACCGCAGAGGCGAGGTTCGGCGCATCGGCCGCTTCCGACATCACCCGCACCTGCAACGGCGGGACCAGTGCGAAGCTCGCGATGCCCCACAAGAAGATCAGCACGGCGCTGGCGCCGGCATGGCCCATCAGCAGTGCGAAGGCGACCAGCACCGCCGAAAGTGACCCCAGCGTCACGATCAGCGTCCGGTCGACGGACCGATCGGCGAACCGGCCGCCCAGCCAGTTTCCGGCGGTCAGGCCCACGCCGTAAGTGAACAGCATGACCGTCACGAAAGTCGACGAGGCCTGCGTCGCCTCGCGCAGAATTGGAACGATGTAGGTGAAGACCGTGAACATCGCGCTCGACGCGATGACGGTCAAAGCCAGCGCGCCGAGCACCGGACCGCGCATCAATGCACGCAGTTCGGCCGCCGCGTTGGACGTATCCGGCGCGGGCAGCCTCGGCAACGTCAACCGCAGCGCCGTCATCGTCATGACGCCGAGCGCGGCGATGCCCCAGAAAGATGCGCGCCAGCCGAGATGCTCCCCCGCCCAGGTCGCGAGCGGTACGCCGACCACGTTGGCGATGGTGAGCCCCATGAACATCGCCGCGACGGCGCCGGCTCGCCGCTGCGGCGGCGCCAGATCGGCGGCGACGATCGATCCGACGCCGAAGAATGCGCCGTGATTGAATGACGTAAGGATGCGGGCCGCCATCAGCATCGCGTAGCTGTCGGAAACGGCCGAGAGGATATTGCCGAGCGTAAAGATCCCGGCGAGCCCGATGAGCAGCGCGCGCCGCGGAACGCGGCCCGTCGTCAGCGTCATCAGCGGCGCGCCGATCATCACGCCCAGCGCGTAGGCGCTGATCAGCAGACCGGCTGCGGGGATCGAGACGCCCAGATCGGCGGCGATCAAGGGCAACAGTCCCATCGGCGCGAACTCCGTCACGCCGATGCCGAAAGCGCCGACCGACAGCGCGGCCAGTCCTGGATTGAGCTTCATCACGGCCTCAGACTGCGCGCGGCGCCAGGCGGGCGAAGCCCTCCTGCTGCCGATAGGGCGTATGGGGATAGGGCGGCAACACGTCGCTGGCCGCATCGAGAGCGGCGATCTGCTCGGCGGTCAGCGACCAGCCGACGGCGCCGAGATTCTGACGCAACTGCTCCTCGTTGCGCGCGCCGATGATCACCGATGAGACGGTCGGCCGCTGGAGCAGCCAGTTGAGGGCGATCTGCGGCACGGTGCGGCCCGTCTCGGCGGCCACGGCCTCGATGGCGTCGATCACGCGATACAGATGTTCGGCCTCGACAGGCGGGGCGAACTGCTCCGTTTCATGGAGGCGGCTGCCGTCGGGCGCCGGCCGATTGCGGCCGATCTTGCCGGTTAATCGCCCCCAGCCCAACGGGCTCCACACCAGCGCGCCGACGCCCTGATCGAGGCCCAGAGGCATGAGGTCCGCCTCGTAGGCGCGCCCGATCAGCGAGTAATAGACCTGATGCGCGACGAGCCTGGGCCAGCCATGCCGATCGGCGGCGGCCTGCGCCTTCATCAACTGCCAGCCGGGATAGTTGGAAACGCCGGCATAGCGGAGCTTGCCGGCGGCGATGAGCCGGTCGAGCGTGCTCATCAACTCCTCGACGGGGGTCGAGGCGTCGAAGGCGTGAAGCTGGAGCAGATCGATGTGATCGACCCCGAGGCGCTTCAGGGAGGCGTCGACCGCGCGGATGAGCCGAGACCGGGACACGCCCCAATCCTGAGGCCCGTCTCCCGTCGGCAGGCCTGTCTTGGTCGAGATCAGCACGGCGTCGCGGCGTCCCCGGATCGCCTCGCCGAGGATCTCTTCCGAGGCGCCGCTGGAATAGACGTCCGCCGTGTCGAACAGCGTCACGCCGGCTTCGAGACAGATGTCGATCAACCGTCGTGCGTCGCTCGCGTCGCTCTGCCCCCATGCGCTGAACAGCGGACCTCGACCGCCGAAGGTGCCTGTTCCGAAACTCAGGACCGGAACGCGCAGTCCCGAGGATCCCAGTCGCCTATATTCCATGGTCCGCTCTTCCGCTGATATTCTGGCGCATAGATAGAGGGTGACCGGCTGCGGAATTATCCTGTCTTTGCGGTGAGGATATTTGCGATGGACGCAAAGATGGTGTCAGGCGCCGACCGCGCCCATTCACTGGCGATGTTCGTCGCCGTCGTCGAACAGGGCAGCTTCTCCGCCGCGGCGCGCCTGCTGGGGCTCAGCCCTTCGGCGGTCAGCCGGACGGTCGACCGGATCGAGACGCGGCTCGGCGTGCGGCTCCTGCTTCGCTCGACGCGCGCTTTGACGATCACCGCAGAGGGTCAGGCCTATCTGCGCGCGGCGCGCCGGATCCTCGCCGATCTTGACGACGCCGAGCAGCAGATAGCCGACCAGGGCGCGCCGCGCGGGCGCCTGAGAGTGAGCGCCGCGTTCTCCCACGGGCGGCTATGCGTCGTCCCGCTGCTTGGAGAGTTTGCGGCGCTTTTCCCTCACATCCTCGTCGACATCGCGCTGACCGACACGCTGGTCGACATCGCCGCCGGCCATGCCGACATCGCGGTGCGCTTCGGGCCCCTCTCCGACAGCGCGCTGACCGCGCGCAAGCTCGGAGAGACCCGGCGCGTGATCGTGGCCTCGCCGGACTACCTTCTTCGCTTCGGAACCCCGCGGGTTCCGGAGGATCTGCAACGGCACAACTGCCTGAATTTCAACTTCCGCCGAGCGGAGCCGGTCTGGCCTTTTCGCCGCTCGGGCTCCGACTTCGCCATGACCGTCAAAGGCAGCATCGAAGCCAACAACGGAGAGACGCTGGGTCAACTCGCGGCGATCGGCGTCGGCGTCGCCCGCGTGGGCGCCTTCAGCGTTGCGCAGGAGATCGCGGAGGGACTGCTGGTTCCAATACTGGAGGAGTTCAATCCGGGGGACGTGGAATTCATCCACGCCGTGTTTGTAGGCGGCGCCTCCACGCCGGCGCGCATCCGAGCTTTCGTCGATTTCCTCGCGACCCGGCTGCGATGAGACGTCGACATGCGCGCTCGCGAACGGGCCCGCGGGCTCGCCAGCTATCCTGCTTCTCGCCGCGCGCGACGATCGTGAGCGCGGCGGCGGATCAGCCGTAACGCCGCCCCGCTTCTATGGTGAGCCCCGCGCCGACGGCGCCGAAGATATCGCCTTCGACGACGCGCGCCTCCGGCGCCTCGCCAAGGATCGCGGCGCGGACATGCGGGATGCGGGTCGAGCCGCCGGTGAGGAAAACCGCGTCGATCTTGTCGGGGCCGACGCCGGCGCTCGTCAGGCAGCGGCGGATGTGCGCGGCGATCTTCTCGCCGAGCGCTCTTGTGTGAGCCTCGAAAGCCTGCCGCCGGATCGGCGCCTTGAGGCCCGCTTCCGCGAAATCGAGGGGCAGTTCGGTCTCGTCGCCGTCCGACAGCCGGATCTTGGCGTGCTCGACCTCGGCCGCCAGTCCATGGCCGCGCTCGTCGTCGATCACGCGGATCAGCCGGTCGAGGAGATCGGGCCGGGAGGCCTCGCGCCGCACTTCGCGGATCTGGCGCAGCGAGCGGCCGTCGTAAAGCTTGTTGATGCTCG
Source organism: Hansschlegelia plantiphila (assembly GCF_027922265.1). Classification (GTDB taxonomy): domain Bacteria; phylum Pseudomonadota; class Alphaproteobacteria; order Rhizobiales; family Methylopilaceae; genus Methylopila; species Methylopila plantiphila. The sequence goes on from NZ_BSFI01000008.1 coordinate 131,270, forward strand.
ACCAGGTGGCGAGCTCGTGGAAATAGACCGACGGGACCTCAAGCTCCTTCCGCTTCATGGCCGAGCGGAAGCCGAGCAGCGGCATCACCGAGCCCAGGCTGAGGCGCCGGTCGAAATCGACGCCGCCGACGCGCACGCCGTCATTGGCCAGGATGTCGTCCTTGCGGTCCTCCCGTCCGCGCCGACCGGGCCCTATCCTGACGACGGAAAAATCCGAGGTGCCGCCGCCGATGTCGGCGATCAGCGCAAGCTCTTCGCGCGCCACGGCGCGCTCGTAGTCGAGCGCGGCGGCCACCGGCTCGAACTGGAACGAGACGTCGCGATAGCCGATCGACAGCGCGATCTCGCGCAGCGTGTCTTCGGCGCGTGCGTCGCCCGCCGGGTCGCCGTCGACGAAATGCACCGGGCGGCCATGCACGACGGCGTCGAGCTCCCGGCCGGTCTCCGCCTCGGCGCGGCGCTTCACGATGGCGAGGTAGCGGGCGATGACCTCGCGGAACTTCACCCGCTCGCGGCCCACCTGCGTGGCCTCATCGATAAGGCTGCCGCCGAGCACGGATTTGAGGCTGCGCATCAGCCGCCCCGCCTCGCCGTCGAGATAGGCCGACATCGCCGCGCGCCCCACCTTGGGGGCGGCGGCCGGCGCGAAGAAGATCGCGCTCGGGATTGTGGTCTCGTCGCCCTCAAGCCGCGCGAGTTCGCCCGAGCCCGAAACGCCGAGCGTCGTGTTGGAGGTGCCGAAGTCGAGGCCGCAGGCGGTCATGGCGCATCAAATCTCGGACGGAGAAAGGGCCGCGTCTTCTAGCCGTCTCACGTCGGCGCGTCGATGCGCGGGGCAGCCTGCTGGCTCGACGGACCTGGCGGCCGTGACGATCGTTACGGTCTGGGTATCGCCCGCCTATGCTCCGTGTCGTATCCTCTCGACGCCGAAGGTCGCCTCAATAGAAGTCGAGAGTCGTCGATGACAGCGGTCCACTCGTTGGCGACCTGCGCGGCCGTCGTGTCCTTCTTGTGCCTCGCTGGCCCGACTTATGCCGACGACCCGTTCTCGGGAACATGGGCGCCGAGTTGCTCGCCGCGCCCGTCCAAAGAGGTCGACAACAAGCTCGCCACGATCACCTTCTACGGCGGAGCTCTCAAGTTCTCGGGCTACGAGTGCGAGATCGCCGGATGGAAAAAGGAGCGCCGCAGATACAGCTCCGACCTCACATGCTTTCGAAAGGACGAGGCT
>NZ_BSFI01000008.1:140000-713512 GCF_027922265.1 Hansschlegelia plantiphila
GCGGGTCGCGACGGCTATGGAATCGCCTCGGTGATGGCGGGCCAGCGGCTTCGCGTGCTGATGGGCCGCTCGGCGGCGCCGGGCCTCAACCGTCTCCAACCGGTGCGCGTCAGCCTGCTCGACGCGGAGGGAGGCCATATCGGCTCGGTCGCGCTGTCCGACATGGGCGACTATGTGGCGGTGGCCGAGCTCAGCGACCTCTCCGACGAACCGGTCGGCGACGAGGACGGCGGCGACGACGCGGAGCCCGCGGCCGCCGGCGGCGGCCGGATGCGGCTCTACAACGGCCTTTACGAAGCCGCGCTGCGCAACAGCGTGCCGAAGCCGGTCATCGACGAGATGGTGCGGATCGTCGCCTACGACATCGACTTCAACAAGCCGGTCGGCCCGACCGACGATTTCGAGGTGTTCTACTGCGATCCGAACGAGCCGGGCGGCGACGGCGAGGTCGCCTTCATGTCGCTCAGGATCGGCGGCGAGCAGCGCCGCTTCTATCGCTTCGAGACCGAGGACGACGGCTTCACCGACTATTACGACGACGCCGGCAAGTCGGCGAAAAAGTTCCTGATGCGCAAGCCGATGAACGGCGGCGTCATGCGCTCCGGCTTCGGCTTCCGCCGCCATCCGGTGCTCGGCTACTCCAAGATGCACACCGGCGTCGACTGGGCCGCCCCCACCGGCACGCCGATCGTGGCCTCGGGCAACGGCACGGTCGAGAAGGCCGGCTGGGTCAACGGCTACGGCCGCCAGGTCCGCCTGCAGCACTCGAACGGCTACGAGACCACCTACAACCACATGTCCGGCATCGGCCGCGGCGTCGCCCCCGGCGCCACGGTCAAGCAGGGTCAGATCGTCGGCTTCGTCGGCTCGACCGGCCTGTCGACCGGATCGCATCTCCACTACGAGGTGCTGATCAACGGCCGCTTCGTGAACCCTATGACGATCAAGCTCCCGCGCGGCCGCGAACTCGACGGCGAAACCCTCGCCGCCTTCGAGAAGGAGCGCGAGCGCATCGACGGCCTTCTCGGCCGCGGGCCGACCACCGCCGCGAAGGCGGGCGGAACGGACAACGGCGGCTAGGCCGCCCCCGCAAAACAAAGCGCCGACACGTTCACCGTCTCAAACCACAGCGCCGTCGTGGTCCGGCTCGACCGGACCACCCATCTCGGGCGTCGAGCGCTGCGGGAAACATGGGTCCTCCGGTCAGGCCGGAGGACGACGGCGGGGTTGTTTCGAATGAAAACGGGCGGCCCTTGGGCCGCCCGTCTTGTTCGTCACGCGGCGGCCGACACGGTCCGCCGCCCGACGACCAGCCCGGAGCCCGTCGCCGTCACGGGCACGCGCTCGCCGTCCTTGATCGCGCCGGACAGGATCGCCTCCGCGAGCGGATCCTGCACGTATTTCTGAATCACCCGCTTCAGCGGCCGCGCCCCGTAGGCCGGGTCGTAGCCCTTCTCGGCGAGCCAGAGGCGCGCGCTGTCGTCGAGGTCGAGCGTGATCTTGCGGTCGTCGAGCAGGGTCTTCAGCCGCTGGAGCTGGATGTCCACGATCGCGCCCATCTGGTCCCGCTTCAGGCGGTGGAACAGCACGATGTCGTCGACCCGGTTCAGGAACTCCGGCCGGAAGTGCTGACGCACCACGGCCATCACCTGATCGCGCACGGCGTCGGTGTCCTCGCCCTCGGGCTGGTTGACCAGATACTCGGACCCGAGGTTTGAGGTCATGATCAGCAGCACGTTGCGGAAGTCGACGGTGCGCCCCTGCCCGTCGGTCAGCCGGCCGTCGTCGAGAACCTGCAGCAGGATGTTGAACACATCCGGATGCGCCTTCTCGATCTCGTCGAACAGCACGACCTGATAGGGCCGGCGCCGGACGGCCTCGGTCAGCGCGCCGCCCTCCTCGTAGCCGACATAGCCGGGAGGCGCGCCGATCAGCCTGCTGACGGAGTGCTTCTCCATGTATTCCGACATGTCGATGCGCACCATCGCCTGGTCGTCGTCGAACAGGAACGACGCGAGCGCCTTGGTCAGCTCGGTCTTGCCGACGCCGGTCGGCCCCAGAAACATGAAGGAGCCGATCGGCCGGTTCGGGTCCTGGAGACCAGCCCTCGCCCGGCGCACCGCGGTCGAGACCGCCTGCACCGCCTCGCCTTGGCCCACCACGCGCTTCGCCAGTTCGTCCTCCATGCGGAGCAGCTTGGCGCGCTCGCCCTCGAGCATCCGGTCGACCGGCACGCCGGTCCAGCGCGACACGATCTGGGCGATGCGGTCCGCGGTCACGACCTCCTCGACCATAGAGCCGGCCCCCGCCTCGGCGGCCTCGGTCTCCTTGAGCTCGCTCTCGAGCTTCGGGATCACGCCATAGGCGAGCTCGCCGGCGCGGGCGAGGTTGCCCTGCCGTTGCGCCTGCTCGAGCTCGATGCGGGCCTGGTCGAGGTTCTCCTTCAGCTTCTGGGCGCGGCCGAGCTTGTCCTTCTCGGTCTGCCAGCGGGCCGTGAGGCCGTCGGCCTCCTCCTGAAGATTTGCGAGCTCCTCCTCGAGCCGCACGAGCCGGTCCTTGGAGGCGTCGTCGGTCTCCTTCTTCAGCGCCTCCCGCTCGATCTTGAGCTGGATGATGCGCCGGTCGAGCTCGTCGAGCGCCTCGGGCTTCGAATCGACCTGCATGCGCAACCGCGCGGAGGCCTCGTCGACGAGGTCGATCGCCTTGTCGGGAAGGAAGCGGTCCGTGATGTAGCGGTTCGACAGCGTCGCCGCGGCGACGAGCGCCGAGTCGGCGATCCGCACGCCGTGGTGCAGCTCATACTTCTCCTTGATGCCGCGCAGGATCGAGATCGTGTCCTCGACGGTCGGCTCGGAGACGAACACCGGCTGGAAGCGACGGGCGAGCGCCGCGTCCTTCTCGACGTGCTTGCGGTACTCCTCGAGCGTGGTCGCGCCGACGCAGTGCAGCTCGCCGCGCGCGAGCGCGGGCTTCAGCAGATTGGAGGCGTCCATCGCCCCGTCGGCCTTTCCCGCGCCGACCAGCGTGTGCATCTCGTCGATGAACAGGATGACGCCGCCGGCCGCCGCGGTGACCTCGGAGAGCACGGCCTTCAGGCGCTCCTCGAATTCGCCGCGATACTTCGCGCCCGCGATCAGCGCGCCGAGGTCGAGGGCGAGCAGCCGTTTGTCCTTGAGAGACTCGGGCACGTCGCCATTGACGATCCGAAGCGCGAGCCCCTCGACGATCGCCGTCTTGCCGACGCCGGGCTCGCCGATCAGCACCGGGTTGTTCTTGGTGCGGCGCGACAGCACCTGGATCGTGCGGCGGATCTCCTCGTCGCGGCCGATCACCGGATCGAGCTTGCCGTCGCGCGCCACCTCGGTGAGGTCGCGGGCGTATTTCTTCAGCGCGTCATAGCTGTTCTCGGCCGTCGCCGAATCCGCGGTGCGGCCCTTGCGGAGCTCCTCGATCGCCGTGTTCAGCGACTGCGCGGTGACGCCGGCGGCGGCCAGCGCCTTGCCGGCCTCCGAATCCTTCTCGACCGCGAAGGCGGTGAGCAGGCGCTCGGCGGTGACGAACTGGTCGCCCGCCTTCTTCGCCAGATCCTCGGCGGTGGTGAAGACCCGCGCGGTGGCGGGCGCGAGATAGAGATTGCCGGCGCCCGAGCCGCCGACCTTGGCGACCTTGCGAAGCGACGCTTCGACGGCGGCGCGCGCGTCCGCCGAGCGGCCGCCCGCACGGTCGATCAGTCCGGAGGCAAGGCCTTCCGGATCGTCGAGCAGCACCTTCAGCACATGCTCCGGCAGAAGCTGCTGATGGCCTGCGTTGGTCGCCGCGGTCTGGGCGGCCTGAAGAAAGCCGCGAACGCGTTCGGTGTAGATTTCCGGATTCATGCCCACTCCCCTTTCGAGCGCGCCGACGTCGCCGCTGCCGTTGACCGGCCTCCGCGGCCGGCGATCGCTCGCCGGTCAGCGCCTCCATGACGAACCGCCCCGTGGGGCGGCTGGAAGGCCCCGTCTGGCGGCCTCCCCAGCGACGATATGGGTGTTGCCATTTCGCCACGGAAGGGGAAGCTACCTCCTCCCGAGTGCAAAACATTGATATCGGTCAAGAGGTCCATGACTCATCCCACCGGCCGCATCGTCGCCCTGCGCCGTTTCCCTGTGAAGGGGCTATCGCCGGAACCGCTTTCGGCGGTCGCGGTCGAGGCCGGAAAGCAGATCGAGGGCGACCGCGCCTTCGCCATCGAGAACGGCCCCTCCGGTTTCGATCCGGAAAGCCCGGCCTTCATCCCGAAGTTCAAGTTTCTCTGCCTGATGAAGAACGAGCGGCTCGCGAGCCTGGCGACCTCGTTCGATCCGGCCTCCGGTCTTCTGACCGTCCGCCGCGACGGCGAGGTGGCGCTCGAGGCCGACCTCCGGTCGGACGACGGCAGGCGGGCCGTCGGGGCGTGGTTTTCCGAGTTCATGGGAGAGGAGCTGAACGGGCCGCTCAAGGTTCTGCCCGCGCCCGGCGAGCACACCTTCTCCGACACCGCGCTCGGGGTGGTCTCGATCATCAACCGCGCGAGCGTCGCCGCCGTCGAGGACATGGTCGGACGACCGGTTGATCCGCTGCGGTTCCGCGGCAACATCGAGATCGAAGGCTTCGGGCCTTGGGAGGAGCTCGACTGGGTCGGTCGGGAGCTCATCGTCGGCGCCGTCCGGATGAAGATCGTCAAACGGACGGTCCGCTGCGCGGCGACCAACGTCGACCCGGTCACGGCCGAGCGCGACATGAAGATTCCCGCGACGCTCATGAAGACGCTCGGCCACGCCGATTGCGGCGTCTATGGCGAGGTCGTCGCTGGCGGCCTGATCGAGGTCGGCGCGCCGGTCGCGCTCGTCTGACGAAAAAAGCCGGAGCGGCGAGCGCTCCGGCTTTCATCAAACACCCGCCGGATTAACCCGGAATCATCCCGGATTAACCGGCGTCGCCGATGCGTTCACTCCGAGGCGGGCTCGGGCGTCGGCGCCGGCGCGTCGTCCGCGCCGCCCTCTTCGCCCGCGGCCCCGCGGCCGAACCGACCGTAGCGACGCCGCCGACCACGCGGCGCGGGAGCCTTCGTCCCGTCCTCGTTCATCGCGTCGGCCTCAGCCGCCGGAGCGGCGTCGGGCTCGCTCGTGATCGCCGGAGCGGGCGAGACCGGGGCCGGAGCGAACGCCGGAGCCTCGGGCGCGGGGCGCGCCGGAGCTGGCTCACCGGTGATGAAGGCCGGCAGATCGCCGATGAACGGCTGCTCGTCGGTCCGCTCCGGGCGCGGCGCGCGGTCGTTGCGATCGCTGCGTTCCTGAGGGCGATCGTTGCGGTTGTCCGCCCGATCTGCGCGCTCGGGACGGCTGTCCTGCCGCGGCCTGTCGTTGCGATCCGGCCGCCGCTGCTCGCCGTCGCGACCGTTCTGACTGTAGGCGTTCGGCCGCTGCTGATTGTTGTTGTTGTTGCCGTTGAAGCGCTGCTGATTGGGCTGCCCGCCAGCATTCTGCTGGGCCGCCGCATTCTGCTGCATATAGGCTTGGCCGTTCGGCTCGCCGGCGTCCGGATTGTCCTCGTCGTACTCGCCGTCGTTATAATCTTCGGAGTCGGCGCGCACGAAGGTCTGGTTCGGCTGGTACTGCGCCTGGGCGGCGGCCAGCAGCCGGTAATAATGCTCGGCGTGCTGGAGATAATTCTCCGCCGCGACCGGATCGCCCGAGGTCAGCGCGTCCCGGGACAGTTGCACGTACTTGTCGGCGATCGTGCCGGCCGTGCCCCGAATCTTCACATCCGGCCCGTTGGACTCGTAGGACCGGGTCAGCGGGTTCGGGCCCTTGCCGCCACCGCCGCCGCCGCCGTTACCGCCGCCACCACCACCGCCGCCACGGCTGCGCCCACGCATCCGCTTCGACTGTCCTTGCCTCATAGGGTTCAAGATCAACACTCGTCTTGCTGTGATGGCCCTAAGACCGGGAGCGATCGCGCGTGACCGATCCGCCGGGCGCAGCGGCCGAGGTTCGCCGGCCTCTCAGCCGCCCGAAACCCGAGCGTCGCGCTTCTCCCTCACCGGAGCGTAAAGCTCCGAGAGGAGATCCGGCTTGATCGAAGCTTTGCGTCGATCTTTCGGAGCCCACCGCGACCGTCTGTCGAAACCGGCGAACGTCCCGAAACCATTCATCCGTCGCTCACTGGCTCGCCTCGTGAGGATCGAGCGGGCGTCAGACGATTCCTGTTACGAACATAGACATCGCCCCCGGAGATTCCAAGGCTTTTTTACCGATTACCCGACATCGGTCCGCGCCCCGCCACCAAGGCGCGGGGAACCCCGGCGAGGTCGGGAACGATACGGCGGATCTTGAGACCTGCATCGAGCGCCAATCCGGACACCTCCGGCCCCTGCCCGGCGCCGAGCTCGAGAACCATCGCCGCGCCCGGCGACAACAGCGGGGCCGCCTGGCCAAGGATTTCGCGGTAGTGGTGCAGACCATCCGGTCCGCCGTCGAGCGCAAGTCTGGGATCGTGGTCGCGAACGTCCTTGTCGAGCTCGGCTATTTCGCCGCTGACGATGTAGGGCGGGTTCGACACCACAAGGTCGAAAGAGCCGCTGATCGACGCCGACCAGTCGCCGACCACGAACCCGGTTCGGCCGCCAAGACCAAGCGCCTGCGCATTCGCTCGCGCCGTCGCCGCGGCGACGGGCGAAAGATCGACGCCCACCCCGAACGCTTCCGGAAGTTCGCTCATCACGGCGAGGAGCAGGCATCCGCTGCCCGTTCCGAGGTCGAGAACCCGAAGCGGACGATCCGGGTCGCCGACTTCGGCGAGCGCCGCTTCCACCACCGTCTCGGTGTCTGGTCGCGGGACAAGGGTCTCGGGCGCCAGCGCGAAGTCCAGCCCCCAGAACTCACGCCGGCCCGTGATGCGGGCAACCGGTTCGCCCGCGATCCGCCTCTCGACCAGCCTATCGAGACAGTCGGAATCGCCCAGGGCAATCGGCACGTTTCCATCGGCGAGCAGTATGGCGTGGTCGATTCCGAACGCCTCCAGCGCCAGCAGACGGGCGTCGAGTTGGGGACTGGCGACGTCGGCCGCCGCCAGCCGCGCCGCGGCCCGGCGGACCGCTTCGCGCCGCGTCACGCCGCGGCGTCTTCGGCTGCGAGCAGACGGGCGCGCTGCTCGGCGGACAGCGCGTCGACGATCTCGCCGAGAGCGGCGCCCTCCATAACGGCGTCGAGCTTGTAGAGCGTCAGGCCGATGCGGTGATCGGTGACCCGGCCTTGCGGGAAATTGTAGGTGCGGATGCGTTCGGACCTGTCGCCGGAGCCGACCTGCCCACGCCTTGCGTCGGCTCGCGCGCCGTCGAGGCGCTCGCGCTCGATGTCGAACAGCTTGGCGCGCAGCAGTCCGAGCGCGCGCGCCTTATTGCGGTGCTGGGAGCGCTCGTCCTGTACCGCGACGGCTATTCCTGTCGGCAGATGCGTTATCCGCACCGCCGATTCCGTCTTGTTCACGTGCTGCCCGCCGGCCCCGGACGCGCGGAACACGTCGAAGCGAAGCTCGGACTCGTCGAGTTCGACGTCGACCTCTTCGGCCTCGGGAAGCACCGCCACTGTCGCAGCCGAGGTGTGGATGCGGCCGGAGCCCTCCGTCGCCGGCACCCGCTGGACGCGGTGGACGCCTGATTCGAACTTAAGCCGAGCGTAGACGTTCGCACCGTCGATCTGGGCGATGATCTCCTTGAAGCCGCCGACCGCGCCTTCGCTGACGCTGAGGATCTCGACCCGCCAGCCCTGCGCCTCGGCGTATCGCTGATACATCCGGAACAGTGCGCCCGCGAACAGCGCGGCCTCGTCCCCTCCCGTGCCCGCGCGCACCTCGAGAATGACGCCGCGGGCGTCGGCGGCATCTTTCGGCAGCAGTTCGATCTGCAACGCCTCGACGGCCGCGTTGCGCCGCGCGCGGGCCTCCTCCCGCTCGGCCTCGGCGAGCGCCCGCATCTCAGCGTCGGAGCCCGCGTCGCCGATCAGCCCGTCGAGGTCCGCGATCTCCGTCTCCGTCGCCCGGAGCGCGTTGATGGCCTCGACGACGGGCTCAAGCTCGGCGCGTTCACGCCCGAGCCGCGCGAGCGCGTCGCCTTCAGTCGTCTGCCCGAGCGCGTGTTCGACCGCCGCAAAGCGTTCGAGCACGGAATCGAGTCGGTCCGCTGGAAGTCCGGGGCTCACGGCTCGACCTGCAGTCCTCGCTTGGCGGCGAAGGCCTTCAATTCCGGGCGGATCGAGCAGGCGCCGTCGGCGCGCGCCAGCAACGGCTCGATGAACGCCGCGAGCTCCGCCGCATCAGCGTCGAGCAGAGCGGCCTTGACGGGTCCGATCGAGGCCGGCGACATCGACAGCGACCGATAGCCGATCCCGAGAAGCGCCATCGCCTCGAGCGGGCGTGAACCGATTTCGCCGCACAGCGTCACAGGCGTGCCGGCTTCCCGCGCCCTCCCGACGACGTGAGCGAGCGCGCGGAGAAAACCGGGGCTCAACGGGTCGAACCGCGTCGCGACGCGCGCGTTGCCGCGGTCGACTGCGAACAGGAACTGCATCAGGTCGTTCGAGCCGACCGAGACGAAATCGGCGCGCGCAAGGATCTCGTCGAGCTGGAAAAGCAGCGACGGCACCTCGATCATGACGCCGAGCTGGAGCGAGGACGGCAGCGGATGGCCGTGCTTCACAAGCCTGGCGTGCTCCTTCCGCACGAAATCGCGGGCTGCGTCGAATTCCGAGACACACGCGACCATCGGAAACATGATCCGCAGATCCCGGCCGCCGGCGGCGTTCAGCAGCGCCCTGATCTGGGTGCGCAGCAGCGCCGGCCGATCGAGACCAAGCCTGATCGCACGCCAGCCGAGCGCCGGATTTTCCTCGGCCTCGGCCCGCATGTAGGGAAGAATCTTGTCGCCGCCGACGTCCAGCGTGCGGAAGGTCACAGGCTTGCCGTCAGCTGCGTCCAGCACCGCGCGGTAAAGCTGCTGCTGAGCGGCCGTGCGCGGCATCGATGACGCGACCATGAACTGCAGCTCGGTGCGGAACAGGCCGACGCCGGCCGCGCCGGTCTCCCGGATGTGAGGCAGGTCGACGAGCAGGCCGGCGTTCAGCATTAGCGCGACGTCGGCGCCGTCGCGCGTCTTCGACGGCCGGTCGCGCAACGCGCGATACTGCTCCTGCTTGCGGGCCCGGAACCGGACCTTGTCGACGTAGGAGCGCTCGACGTCGCCGGGCGGGCGGATATGGATGTCGCCGGAGACGCCGTCCACGATGATGGCGTCGCCGCTCTCGACGAGACCGGTGGCGTTCTCGATCTGGCCGACCGCCGCAATGCCGAGCGCCCGCGCCACGATCACCACATGGCTCGAAGCCGACCCCTCCTCCAGAACAAGGCCGCGAAGGCGGGTGCGATCATAGTCAAGCAACGCCGCGGGACCCATCGAGCGCGCGACCACGATCGCGTTCTCCGGCAGCTCCTTCATCTCAGGCGCCATGCCCTTGCCGGGCGACACCAATTCGCGAAGCAGGCGGTTCGCGAGATCGTCGAGATCGTGCAGCCGCTCACGGAGATAGGGATCGGTCTGTCGCTGCATCCGCGCGCGGGTGTCCGATTGAACGCGCTCAACCGCCGCCTCAGCGGTCAGGCCCGTCAGGACAGCCTCCTGCAGACGCCGCCCCCAGCCCCGGTCATTGGCGAACATGCGAAAGGCCTCGAGCACGTCGCGGTGCTCGCCGGCCCTGGCGACGTCGCCGTCATCGATCAACACGTCGAGCGACGCGCGCAGCCCCGCGAGCGCCGATTCAAGCCGCTGCAGTTCGGTCGCGGAATCCTCTGCGATCAGCTTCTTCACGACGACCCGCGGCTCGTGCAGCACGACATGGCCGAGACCGATGCCCTCCGACAAAGCCACTCCGGTCGCGTGCGCCGGCCGATTTCCGATCGGTCCAGGATCTTCGGGGCCGGCGAGCTCGCCGCTCGCGATCATCTCGGCGATCACCATGGCGGTGGTCTGGAGCGCCTCGATCTCCTCGTCCGAATAAGTCCGGTGCGACTTGTTCTGGACGACGAGCACGCCGAGCGTGTTGCCCGACCGCAGGATCGGGACGCCAAGGAACGAGTGATAGATCTCTTCGCCCGTCTCCGGCTTGTAGGAGAAGGAGGGATGCGACTGCGCGTCCGAGAGATTGACCGGCTCGGCCTCGTCCGCGACGAGGCCGACGAGGCCCTCGCCCTTGCGCATCAACGTCCTGTGGACGGCCGAGCGGTTGAGGCCTTCGGTGGCGTAGAGCTCAAGGTCGCCGCCCGCGCGCAGCACATAGACCGAGCAGACCTCGGCGACCATGTTGCCCGCGATCAGGAAGACAATGCGGTCGAGGCGCTCCTGGGCCGTAACCGGCTCCGCCATGACCTCGCGCAGCCGGCGCAAAAGCACGCGCGGGCCGCCATACGCGCCTCGCATCTTCCGCTCTCCGGATCGGGGGACGTTCCCCCGCGTTCATTCGCGTCTGCTGAGTGTGACCCGCGGTCGCCCGCCCGAAAGGCCCGCCGCGTCAGGCCTTGTCGAGCCCGTATACCGAATGCAGCGTTCTGACGGCAAGTTCGGCATAGGCCGTGTCGATCAGCACCGAGATCTTGATCTCCGACGTCGTGATCGCACGGATGTTGACGCCGCGCTTCGCCAGCGCCTCGAAGGCTTGCGCCGCGACGCCGGCGTGGCTGCGCATGCCGATGCCGATCACCGAGACCTTGCAGGCGTCAGCCTCGGTGTTGAGGGCGGCGAAACCGATCTCGTTCTGCTTGGCGTTCAGGATTTCGAGCGCGCGCGGCTGGTCGGAGGTCGGCAGCGTGAAGGTGATGTCCGTCGTCTTGCCGTCCTCGGAGATGTTCTGGACGATCATGTCGACATTGATCGCGGCGTCCGCCAGCGGCCCGAAAACGCCGGCTGCGACGCCGGGACGGTCCTGGACGCGGCGCAGGGTGATCTGCGCTTCGTCCTTGGTGTAGGCGATGCCAGTGACGACCTGATGTTCCACGATCTCGTCCTCGTCGCAGATGAGAGTTCCGGGCGGAAGACCGCCCGCCTGACCCTGGGGAGCGTCCGGCGCGTCGAAGCTCGACCGTACGAACACGCGCACCTTGTGCACCATAGCCATCTCGACGGAGCGCACTTGGAGAACCTTGGCGCCGAGCGACGCCATCTCCAGCATCTCCTCGAACGCGATGCGGTCCAGCCGGCGCGCCTGCGGCACGATGCGCGGATCCGTCGTATAGACCCCGTCGACATCCGTATAGATGTCGCATCGGTCGGCGTTCACGGCGGCGGCGACAGCGACCGCGCTGGTGTCCGAGCCGCCGCGTCCGAGCGTTGCGATCCGGTTGTTCGGCGCGATGCCCTGGAACCCAGCGATGACCGGCACCTGCGCGTCCGTCATGCGCGAGATCAGCGTCTCGCCGTCGATCGAGGCGATGCGGGCCGAACCATGCGCCTCGTCAGTGCGCAGCGGTATCTGCCAGCCCTGGAACGAGCGGGCGGCGACGCCCATGCTCTGCAGCACGATCGCGAGCAGGCCCGAGGTGATCTGCTCGCCGGAGGCGACGATGGCGTCATACTCCCGCGCGTCATGCAGCGGCGAAGCCTCGCGCGTCCACGCGACGAGCTGGTTGGTGGCGCCCGCCATCGCCGAGACGACGACAGCCACCTCGTGGCCGGCGTCGACCTCGCGCTTCACATGCGCCGCAACGTTGCGGATGCGCTCGACGGTCGCGACAGACGTGCCGCCGAACTTCATGACGATACGGGACATGGGGGAAAATGCGGCTTTCGGGCGTTACTGACGCGCCCCGCGGGTGAACCGCCGGGCGAAAACGCGGCTATATAGCCCGCGGGTCGAGCCCGACACAACGCCGGAGGAAGGCGCGACATGGCGATGTCCGACAAAGCGACCGCAAGCCTCGACGCGGAGGAGGTCGCACGCTTCGATGCGCTCGCGTCGCGCTGGTGGGATCTCGACGGCCCGATGAAGCCGCTGCACCGCTTCAATCCGGCGCGAGTCGCGATCTTCCGCGACGCGATCTCCGCGCGGTTTTCGCTCGACGCCCGCAGCATGCGGCCGCTCGAAGGACTGCGCGTCCTCGACGTCGGCTGCGGCGCGGGCGTGCTGTCGGAGCCGCTCGCCCGGTTAGGAGCCGAGGTCACGGGGATCGATCCCGCGCCGGAGCTCGTAGCGGTGGCGGAACGCCACGCAAGGGATCAGGCTCTCAGTATTTTCTATCGTGCGGCGGCGGCGGAGACGCTCGTCGCCGAAGGCGCATCGTTCGATGTCGTTGTGGCGTCGGAAGTGGTCGAGCACGTCGTCGATGCGCCGGACTTCGTCGCAACGATCGGCCGGCTGGTCCGGCCCGGCGGACTCGCGCTGTTCTCGACGATCAACCGGACGCTGGCCGCCCATGCGCTCGTCATCATCAGCGCTGAATACGTGCTGCGCTGGCTGCCGCGCGGAACCCACTCCTACGACAAGTTCGTCACCCCGGCCGAACTCAACGACGCATGCGTGAGAGCAGGACTTGAGCCCACAGACCTCCGGGGCATCAAGTTCGACCCGCTCAGGAACGTCTGGCGGACGAGCGACGACACCGCCGTGAACTATACGCTCGCCGCCGCAAGAGCCGGTTGAGGGGAGCGACCGCGGAGCCGGCGTGATCAGTTCACGTCGTCGGGAAACTGCGGCAGCGGCTGGATCGCCACGCCTTCCTCGACAAGCGCTCTCGCCTCCTCGGCCGAAGCCCGGCCGCGGATCGAACGGCGCTCGATCTCTTCCGAGTGCATCTTCCGCGCGACCTCCGGAAAGCGCTCACCGACGTCCTCCGAGGTTTCGTTCACATGCCGGCGGAGCTCGCGGAGCAGGGTGCGGAGCTTCTGATCCGTCTCCTGCACAAGCGCGACCTCTCCCGAACCGTCCGGCGCCGACGGCTCGGCTCTGTCAGCCGCCGGGGTCGAGCCACTGGAAAGCGCCGGCGCCATCAGCGCCTTGCGGACGCGACCAACGCCGCAGACCGGGCAGGACAGCAGGCCTCGCTCCGCCTGGACGTCGTAATCCGACGAGGAGCGGAACCAGACGTCGAAGCCATGGCCGGCGTCGCAGAGCAGGTCGTAGCGAATCATGTGCGTGCGCTCAGGCGCCGACGTCGCGAAGCGCGGTCGGTTCGCTCGGAAGCGGCTGCACGCCGAAGCGTCTGCCGTTCTCGAGCGCAGGAATGCGGCGGCGGATCTCGGGCGACTTCGCCAGATCGATCTCGGCGAGGATGACCCCCGGCGCGTCGTCGGCCTCCGCGAGCACCCGCCCCCAGGGATCGACGATCAGGCTGTGCCCGTAGGTCTCGCGTCCGTCTTCATGCGCTCCGCCTTGCGCCGCCGCCACCACGAAGGAGCCGGTCTCGACCGCCCGGGCGCGCAGCAGCACGTGCCAGTGCGCCGCGCCGGTCTGCTTGGTGAAGGCTGCAGGCGAGGCCAGAATTTCGGCGCCGTTCTCCGCGAGCGCCCGGTGGAGCGTCGGGAACCGCACGTCGTAGCAGATGGTCAGCCCGAGCCGGCCCCAGGGAAGCTGGACGGTCACGGCCTGCTCGCCGGCGCGGTAGGTCTCCGATTCCCGCCACGTCTCGCCATCGGGAAGGTCGACGTCGAACATGTGGATCTTGTCGTAGCGCGCGACGATCTCGCCCTGCGGATCGATCACATAGCTGCGGTTGGCGGCACGCTCGCCTTCGAGCCTTACGGCGAGCGACCCGATATGCAGCCAGACGCCGGTGGCGCGGGCGAGCTCCTGGAAGGCCGCAAGCGCAGGACAGACGTCTTCCGGCATGATCGCGGCGAACAGCTCGGCGCGGGAGCGCACCAGAATGTTGGTCATCTCCGGCGTCTGGACGTAGGCGGCGCCCGCGTCGGCGGCCTCGCGGACCAGCCGCGCGGCTTCGTCGACATTCTTCGAGATGGTCCGGCCCGACCGCATCTGCACGCAGGCGGCGACGAATGTGCGGCCAGTCGCCGTCATGCGGCGAGCAAGGGATCGAGGCCGCCGGCTCGATCGAGGGCGTATAGGTCGTCGCAGCCGCCGACATGCCGGCCGTCGATGAAGATTTGGGGCACGGTGGTGCGTCCCTCCGCCCGCTCGATCATTTCGGCCCGGCGACCCGGATCGCGGCCGATGTCGATCTCCTCGAAGACGACGCCTTTCCGGCCGAGCAGGTCCTTAGCCATGTCGCAGTAGGGACAGGTGGACCGCGTGAAGATCGTCACGGACGGCATTGGCATCCTCGGCGAGATGATCGGATCACCGACGATATAGAAGGTCAGCCGTCCTTCACAACAAGCGCGAACACCAGCACGTCGACCGAACTAGCGCCCGCCCGCCTGACCAGCCGCGACAGACGGTCGACGGTCGCGCCCGTGGTCAGCACGTCGTCGACCAGAACCACCCGCCGCCCTCGAAGCGCGGCGGCCGCTCCGTCGGCGATGCGGAAGGCGCCCGCGAGGTTCTCAGCTCGTTGGGCTGCGGTCAGCCCGACCTGCGGCCGCGTCGCCTTGACGCGAAGGAGGAGATCGGCGCGAAGCTCGGCCTTGGTCGCACGCGCGGCCTCCCTGGCGAGCAACGCCGCCTGGTTGAACCGCCTCCTCCACAGCCGTCCGCGATGCAGCGGGACCGGCAGGACGAGCGTCTCGGGAGTCAGCAGTTCGTGGCCAGCCCGCGCCATCATCGCACCGAGCGGTCTGGCGAGGTGGACGCCGTCGGCGTATTTCAGCCGATGGACGAGCTCCCGAGCCGCGCCATCGAACCGCGCGACGGCGCGGGCCCTGTCATAGGCCGGCGGATTGGCGATCGCCGCCGGCGACAGCAGACCGGGTCCGTAATCCGCCGGGAACGGCGCGCCGAGCCGCTCGCAATACGGCCGCTCGATCAACCTCAGCCCGCTCCAGCAGGCCACGCAAAGGCCGCCCGCCTCCGTCACGGGCTTGGCGCAGGCCAGGCATTGCGGCGGCAGCGCAAAATCGAGCAGGGCGCGTCCCGCGACGTTCGCGGCGCGCCTCGCGCCAGCGATCCAGCCGTCGAAACGATCGATGAACGGAGGCGCCACGAAGAGCATCGCAACTCGGCTCGCGCTGGACTAAACGGATTGTCCGCATGCCGCTCCGGAGCAGTCAATGCCAGTGCTGAACAAGATTCTCGGCGACTTCATCCGCGTCGGTTCGCTGACGATCATCGACGCCAAGGGCCGGAGGCACGTGCTCGCCGGCGCACCGGGACCGACCGTCACGATCCGGCTACATGACACCAAGCTTCACAGGCAGCTGCTGCTGAAGCCCGAGCTCTATACGGGCGAGGCCTATATGGACGGCAGGCTCACCATCGAACAGGGCACGCTTCGCGACCTGCTCACGCTCTACGGCCTGAACCGCACCAGCCTGCGCGCGCAGCCGATCCAGAAGACCATGCGGGCGTGGGTGAAGCGGCTGCGCGGCCTCGCGCCCAAAAACGACGTCAAGCGCTCCAAGAAGAACGTCGAGGCGCATTACGACCTGTCGAACGAGATGTACCGGCTCTTCCTCGACGAAGGCCTCAACTACTCCTGCGCCTATTACCGATCGCCGGACGACACGCTTGAGGCGGCGCAGGTCAACAAGCTCAGGCACATCGCGGCGAAGCTCGACCTGAAGCCTGGACAGAAGATCCTCGACATCGGCTGCGGCTGGGGCTCGATGGCGATCTATCTGGCGCGGGCTTGCGACGTGGAGGTGCTGGGCGTCACGCTGTCGACGCAGCAGCACGCGCTCGCGACCCAGCGCGCCGCGGAAGCCGGGCTTTCGGACCGCGTGCGCTTCGAGTTGCGGGACTACCGGGAGGTGGAGGGCCGGTTCGACCGCATCGTCTCGGTCGGCATGTTCGAGCATGTCGGGCTCGCGAACCTCGCGCCCTTCTTCACGAAAGTGCGCCAGCTGCTGACCGACGACGGCGTCGCGCTGCTGCACTCGATCGGGCGCAAGGGCGGCCCAGGCTCAACCGGCGCCTGGGTGAAGAAGTACATCTTCCCCGGCGGCTACGCGCCAGCGCTCTCCGAGACGATGACGGCGATCGAGCAGGCGAAGCTCTGGGTCACGGACGTCGAGATCTGGCGGCTGCACTACGCAGAGACGCTGCTCGCCTGGGGCGGCCGCTTCGCCGCCAACCGCGACAAGGCGGCGGCCCTGCTCGGCGAGCGCTTCTGCCGGATGTGGGAGTTCTATCTCCTGATCAGCGAGTTCAGCTTCCGCTACGGCAAGCACATGGTCTTCCACATCCAGCTCACCAAGAACGTCGACACGCTGCCGCTCGCCCGCGACTACATCACGGAAGCCGAGCGACGGCTGCAGGACGGCGAGACCGTCTCGGCGCCTCCGGCATGACCCCGGCTGCATAGACCAATGAGCGAGCCGCTGCGCTTTATCGACCGCCGCGCGCTCGGCCTCCGCCTCGCTCGGGCGGCGCGCTCAGGCGGCGGCCCCGATTTCCTGCGCGCGCGCGTGGCAGAAGACGTCGCGGACAGGCTGGCCGCGACGCTGCGAGTCTTCCCGGTCGCGCTCGACCTCGCTTCGCCGGGCCTGGATGTCCGCAGGGTTCTCGATGGCCGGGCACCTGGCGCGACGACCTTCCGCGCGACTCCCCGCGAACGCGACGGCGGGGCGCTGGTCTGCGATCTCGAAGCCCTGCCTTTCGCGGCCGATCGTCTCGATCTCGTCGTCTCGAGCCTCGCGCTGCAGTTCGTGGACGATCTGCCGGGCGTCTTCGCCCAAATCCGGCGGGCGCTCCGGCCAGACGGGCTGTTCATGGCGGCCCTGCTCGGCGGAGACACGCTCGTCGAACTGAGAAACGCCTTCGCCGCCGCGGAGGTCGAGATCGAGGGCGGCGTCAGCCCGCGGGTCCTGCCTTTCGCAGATGTGAGGGCGCTCGGCGGTCTGCTCCAGCGTGCGGGCTTCACCCTGCCAGTCACGGACGTCGACCGCGTCACGGTGCGTTACGACAGCCCGTTCGGGCTGATGGCGGATCTGCGCGCATGGGGCGCGACCAACACCCTTGTAGAACGGCGGCGGACGCCGCTGCGCCGCGCGACGCTCGCGCGCGCTCTGGACATCTACGCGCAGCGTTATTCGGACCCCGACGGCCGCGTCCGCGCGACGTTTGAAATCATCTGGCTATCAGGCTGGGCGCCGCATCCGGATCAACAGAAGCCGCTGAAACCCGGCAGCGCCGAGGCGAGGCTGGCGGACGCCCTCGGCGTGCTGGAAGGAGAAGTTCGGCCTAAGGGTTCGCCGGAAACGCCGCGTTGACCTTGCTGTAGTAGTTTGTGTTGAGCGAACCGCCGGTTCCAAACACCGTGGCCGCCACGGCGCAGGCCAGCCCCACGGCGATCATGGCGTATTCGATTGCGGTGGCGCCGCGTTCGTTTCGTATGAAGGCCCGGATGATCCACCGCGCCTGCCCGCCCTGCTTCGACATCTTCGTCCTTCGCGGAGGCCGCGGTTTCAGGAGACTTTCAGCGTCAGAGCAAGTCGACGAGGTGCGCGATCAGCGGCTCGTCGGCCGGCGGCATCGGGAAGTCGCGGAGCCGTTCCGGGCGCACCCAGCGCGTCGCCTGGCCTTCAAGACCCGTCACGAGCCCCGTCCAGCGCCGGCACACATAAAGCGGCATCAACAGATGGAACGTCTCGTAGGCGTGGCTTGCGAAGGTAAGCGGAGCAAGACAGGGCTCCTCGACCCTGATGCCGAGTTCTTCGGCCAGTTCCCGGATCAAGGTTTCTTCCGGACGCTCGCCGGCCTCGACCTTCCCGCCTGGAAACTCCCAGAGCCCCGCCAGCGTCTTGCCTTCCGGACGCTGCGCGATGAGCACGCGGCCGTCGGCGTCGACGAGGGCGCAGGCGACGACCAGGACGAGCTTTGGCCTCGCGTCCGCAACCGTCATGATCGGGGGCGCACGTTAACGACGGGTTTAAGGAAGATCGTCACGACCGGTAGTCCGCGTTGATCGCGATGTAGCCTTCGGTCAGGTCGCAGGTCCAGACCCGGGCGGACCCTCGCCCGAGGCCGATGTCCACCGCGACCAGGATGTTTTCGTTCTTCATGTAGGCCGAGGCGACAGCCTCGTCGTAATCCGGGTCGCGCGCGCCGCGATGAGCGACGCGGACATGCCCGAACCGGATCGTGAGAAGATCGCGGTCCGCCGGCTCGCCCGCCTTGCCGACCGCCATGACGACGCGGCCCCAGTTGGCGTCCTCGCCGGCGATCGCCGTCTTCACCAGCGGGGAGTTGGCGATCGACAGCGCGATCCTGTGCGCGGAGGCGTCGCTCTCCGCGCCTTCGACCTCGACGGTGACGAATTTGCGCGCGCCCTCGCCGTCCCGCGCGACGAGCTGGGCGAGCTCGGCGAGCAGGTCCTCGAAGGCCGCCGCGAACGCGCCGAGCGCCGGATCGGCGGGGTCGGCGATCGGCGTGTTGCCCGCCTGACCGGTCGCGAAGGCGAGCAGCGTGTCGGAGGTCGAGGTGTCTCCGTCGACCGTCACGCAGTTGAAGGTTCGGGTGACGGCGCTGGAAACGATCTGCTGCAGCGCGCCGGCGGATATCGCCGCATCGGTCGCCACGAAGGACAGCATGGTCGCCATGTCCGGCGCGATCATGCCCGAGCCCTTTGCAATCCCGTTGATCGTGACCGTCCGCCCCCCGATCGACGTCTGTCGCGTCGCAAGCTTGGGGAAGGTGTCGGTCGTCATGATCGCGCGGGCGGCCGCTTCCCAGCCGTCTCCCGCATTCGCGGCGACGAGTCCGTCCATCACGCCCGCAAATTTCGAGGCGTCGAGCGGCTCGCCTATGACCCCGGTGGAGGCGAGGAAGACCTCGTCCTCGGAACAGCCGACGGCCTTGGCCGCCAGCTCCGCCGTGAGCCTCGTCGCGGCGCGGCCGCTCGCCCCCGTGAAGGCGTTGGCGTTGCCGGAGTTGACGACCAGCGCCCTTATCGTTCCGCCGCCGACCCGCTCGCGGCACCATTCGACAGGCGCGGACGGGCAGCGCGAGCGGGTGAATACGCCGGCGACCGAGGCGCCCGGCGTAAAGGTCGCGAGCAGCACGTCGGTGCGGCCGGCGTAGCGGATGCCGGCCGCCGCCGTCGCCATCCTGACGCCAGCGATGGGAGGAAGCGCCGGAAGAGATTTCGGCGCGAGCGGCGAAACGGCGATCGACATGGTCGGCTTGGTCCGCGGTCCAGTGGTTGAACGGCGGCCGCGCCGCGGCTCACAAGCCGCGACGCGGCCGCCGTGACGGTCGTGCGGGAGGCCGCCGGTCCGGCGGCGGACGCGCTTACTTGGGTGCGGTGGGCGCTTCCGGGGTGACGCTCGGATCGCCGCCGGCGTCCGGCAGCGGCACGGGAGGAGCGGAAGGCTTGCCGGCTTCTGTGCGCTCGACCTTGGCGTCGTTGCGCAGCTTCAGGACGAGATCCTGCTGGGCCGTGCGCACCACATAGTTCTCGATTTGCGGGCGGACCTGATCGAAGGGTGGAACCGGCCGCGTACGCTTCTCGTCGACCTTGATGACGTGGTAGCCGAACTGCGTCTTCACGGGCTCGGAGACCTTGCCCGGTTCGAGCTTGAACGCCGCGTCGTCGAACTCCGGCACCATCTGTCCGCGCTGGAAGAAGCCGAGGTCTCCGCCGCGCTTGGCCGAGCCCGGATCGATCGAGACCTCGTTCGCGATCTTGGCGAAGTCCTCGCCCTTCGAAAGCCGGTCCTCGACCTTCTTCGCCTCGTCCTCAGTCCTCACGAGGATATGGCGGGCGTGCACCTCCTCCTCGGGCTTAATGTTCTTCGCGGTCTCGTCGTAGAGCTTGTGAAGCCGCTCGTCGGTTACGGCCGATTTTGCCTCCCGCTGAAGAAGCTCCTCCATCAACGCGCGATCGGTGAGATAGGCGACGCGCTTCTTGAAGGCCTCGGTCTCGCCGAGCTTGTCCTTCTCGGCGGCGCGCGCCGCAAGTTTCAGATCGATCAGATAGTTCAGCGCGTAGTCCTTGCGCTGAGGCTCGGTCATCGAAGCCATCGACTGCTCGAGATCCTCGCTCGCCACCGCGACGTCGCCAGCGGTGATAGGGGCGCCGTCGATGGTCGCGAGAACCGTCGAGGGATCCTGGGCGGGCGCGGCCTGCGGAGCGGCGGCTGGCGGCGGCGGAGTCTGGGCTAAGGACGGCGTCGCAGCGGCCAGGGACAGAGCGAGCGTCGCTCCAAGCGCAGCGTAGCGCCGGCTCCGCAAGGCAGAAAATGTCATGGAGACCATCCGTTTTGAGCGTCCAGGCGCCCCCGATCGGCGCGGGAATGTGTCCGAAAGGCCTCGGATTGACAACCCTTCGCCCCCCTCTTATCTCGATCGCTGGCCTATGCTGCGCGAGAAGCGCCTCGGAAAAGAACGAATTTCTGGGCGTTGCGCCGGGTCCCCGATGGCCCACGCAGAGCGGGCTGACGCCCGCGACCGGTTAAAGTCCGCGTCATCGAGAAAGGTTTCTTCATGTTTGGCGGCCTCGCCCGACGCCTGTTCGGCTCATCCAACGAACGCCGCGTGAAGGCGCTGCGCGGTCGCGTCGCCGCGATCAACGCGCTGGAGCCCGAAATCTCCGCGCTTACCGACGAGCAGCTCAGGGCCAAGACGTCCGAGTTCCGCGAGCAGATCGCGGCCGGCGCCTCGCTCGACGACCTGCTCGTGCCAGCATTCGCGGTGGTCCGGGAGGCGGCCAAGCGCGTGCTCGGCCAGCGCCATTTCGACGTGCAGTTGATGGGCGGCATGACGCTGCATGAAGGCCGGATCGCCGAGATGAAGACCGGCGAAGGCAAGACGCTGGTCTCGACGCTCGCGGCCTATCTCAACGCGCTCTCCGGCAAGGGCGTCCACGTCGTCACCGTCAACGACTACCTCGCGCAGCGCGACTCGGGCTGGATGGGGCGCGTCCACGGGTTCCTGGGCCTGTCGGTCGGGGTCATCGTCCACGGCCTCGACGACGACGAGCGCCGCGACGCCTACGCCTGCGACATCACCTACGCGACCAACAACGAGCTCGGCTTCGACTATCTGCGCGACAACATGAAGTACGATGTCCGCGCGATGGTCCAACGCGGCCACGCCTACGCGATCATCGACGAGGTGGACTCGATCCTGGTCGACGAGGCGCGCACGCCGCTCATCATCTCCGGGCCGATGGAGGACCGCTCCGATCTTTATGTCGCGGTGGACGCGATCGTCCCGCAGCTCCTCGACGAGGATTACGAGGTCGACGAGAAGCAGCGCACTGCGACCCTGACCGAGGCGGGCAACGAACACATCGAGCGCCTTCTGGAAGAGGCCGGGCTGCTCAAGGGCGACAATCTCTACGACGTTGAGAACGTCACGGTCGTCCATCACGTCAATCAGGCGCTGCGCGCCCACAAGCTGTTCCAGAAGGACAAGGACTACATCGTCCGCGGCGACGAGGTGGTGATCATCGACGAGTTCACCGGCCGCATGATGCCGGGCCGCCGCTATTCGGAAGGCCTGCATCAGGCGCTCGAGGCGAAGGAGCGGGCGAAGATCCAGCCCGAGAACCAGACGCTCGCCTCGATCACGTTCCAGAACTATTTCCGCATGTACTACAAGCTGTCCGGCATGACCGGCACGGCGCTGACCGAGGCCGACGAGCTGCTCGACATCTACGGCCTCGAGGTCGTCGAGATGCCGACCAACCTGCCGGTCGCCCGCAAGGACGACCATGACGAGGTCTACCGGACCGCGGCCGAGAAGCAGAAGGCGATCATCGAGCTGATCCGCGAGTGCCGCGAGCGGCAGCAGCCGATTCTTGTCGGCACTACGTCGATCGAGAAATCCGAGCAGCTCGCCGAAGCGCTGCAGAAAGCCAAGATCCCGCACCAGGTGCTGAACGCCCGCTATCACGAGCAGGAGGCGTTCATCGTGGCCGAGGCCGGCGTCCCCGGCGCGGTGACGATCGCGACCAACATGGCGGGCCGCGGCACGGACATTCAGCTCGGCGGCAACCTCGAAATGCGCATCGAGCGCGATCTCGCCGACATGGAGGAAGGCCCGGAGCGCGAGGCCCGCGTCGCCGAGATCAAGGCCGACATCGCGGCCAAGAAGCAGGTCGCTCTTGCGGCTGGCGGCCTGTTCGTCGTCGGCACCGAGCGCCACGAGAGCCGGCGCATCGACAACCAGCTCCGCGGCCGCTCCGGCCGCCAGGGCGATCCGGGCCGTTCGCACTTCTTCCTGTCGCTCGAAGACGATTTGATGCGCATCTTCGGATCCGCCCGCATCGACGGCATGCTGCAGAAGCTCGGCATCCAGGAAGGCGAGGCGATCGTCCACCCCTGGGTGAACAAGGCGCTGGAGAAGGCTCAGAAGAAGGTCGAGGCGCGCAACTTCGACATCCGTAAGAACCTGCTGAAATACGACAACGTCATGAACGACCAGCGCAAGGCGGTGTTCGAGCAGCGGCTCGAATTCCTCCAGGCGGAGTCGATCTCGGCGCCGATCGAGGAGATGCGCCACGACGTCATCGAGGACATCGTCGCGCGCCACATCCCCGAGAACGCCTATCCCGAGCAGTGGGATTCGGCGGGGCTCGAGGAGGAGGTGCGCGAGCTGCTGAACCTCGATCTTCCGATCGTCGCCTGGGCCGCGGAAGAGGGCATCGCAGACGAGGAAATCCGCGCGCGCCTCACCAAGGCGGCGGACGAAGCCGCGGCGGACCGCGCGGCGCGTTTCGGCCCGGACGTCACGGCGCAGGTCGAGAAGGCGGTGCTGCTGCAGACCCTCGATCATCTCTGGCGCGAACATCTCGCGACGCTCGACCATCTCCGCCAAGTGATCGGCCTGCGCGGCTACGCCCAGCGCGACCCGCTCAACGAATACAAGTCAGAGGCGTTCGAGCTGTTCCAGGCGATGCTGACGCGGCTGCGCGAGACGGTGACGGCCCAGCTGATGCGGGTGGAGCTTGTGACCTCCCCGCCCCCGCTCGCCGACGAGGGGCTTCCGGACATGCAGGCCACGCACTTCGACCCGCAGACCGGCGAGAACGAGTTCGCCTTCGCCGAAGAGGCGCCCGCCGCGGCGGCCACGGCGGACTCCGTCTATCAGGCGGCGGGCGTCGACCCGAACGATCCCACGACCTGGTCGCGCACGCCGCGCAACGCCTCGTGCCCTTGCGGCTCCGGCAAAAAGTTCAAGCACTGCCACGGCAAGTTCGCGTGACAGCGGACTTGCCGCATGGCCGGGCGGCATTGGGCGTCTAATCAGAGAAGATCTGGATCGGATCAATCCGTGGTCCGAATACCCCACGGGTTTTTGTGGCGGGATGAACAAAAAGCGCCACGTCCGCGGTCTGCGGGCGTGGCGCCTGTGTTTCCGGACCTGGCTGACGTTGCGCCGCGACCTCTCTCAGAGGATTCAGCGCCCGGCGTCAGTTTCCTTCACTGGAAGGAAGAGAAGGCCGAGGCGACCTGTCGATTGGGCTTCGCAGCCGGCGCGACGCTTGCCGAACGGTTCCGCGGCTTAGGGGTCAATGCGGGCTCGGCCTCCGGAGCGGGTTCGGCGGACGCCGGGACCACAGGCGCAGGCTCGGACGCTCCGAACACGCCCTTGATCCAGCCGCCGATGCCTGAAGGCGCGGGCTTCGCCGCCTGCGCAGGCGGCGCGATTGAAGACGCCATCACAGGCGCCTGATCCGGCGCCACTTCACGGGCGGCCGGGGCAGACGGCCTGCGCATAGCGACCGCCGGGGCGACTTGAGTCGCACGCGCGGATTGCCCACCGCTCTCGACCTTGGTGGCCATGGGCGCCTCCTCCGACGGCGCGCCCATCTCGGTCGCGATCGGGGACGTCTTCAGACCCACGGGCGTGGCGCTGGCGACCGAAACCGTCTCGCGGGCGGGACGCACCGAGCCGACCGAAGCGAGCTGCGGCTCGGCCTCCGCCGCAGCGTAAGGCTGGGCCGGCGACGTCATCGGCGTAGCCGCGGCCACCTGCACGAGCGGCTCGTCGAGCGAGCGGCGCATGCGGCCGTTCTGGGCGACGTATTCCGGCGCCGGCGGCTCCTGCTTGCTGAGCTGCGCGATGATGATGTTGTCTGCGCGCTCCTTGGCGGCGACCGCCTTCGCAATCTCCGGCTGCACCTGATAGGTCGGGCACTGCGCCGTCGGCTCGAAGGTCGAGAAGGCGCTCGGAGTGGCGTTGAAGACGTATTTCTTGCCGCAGGCGTCCACCTTCGGCTCGAGCTTCGTCACCTCGAAGTTGTCTGAGCCCTGCTTCAGGTTCTTCCAGAAGGCGATGTTCGGGTTGTCGCGACGGCGCGCCATGTTCTGCGGCGTCATCCGGAACGGCAGCGCCTGCACCTGGAACGCCTTCTGACCGCCGCTGAACGCCTCGCGGGCCAGCGTGTAAATTTCGCCGATCTGCGCGTCGGTCATCGCGTAGCAGCCCGCCGAAAGGCAGTCGCCATGCATCATCACATGCTGGCCGGTGCGGCCGAGCGCGCGGTCATAGGCGTTGGGATAGCCGATGTTGAACGAGAGATAGTAGTTCGAGCGCGGGTTCATCTGCGCCGGCGACACGGAATAGAACCCCTCGGGCGCCTGCTTGTCGCCCTCCTTGATCTTGGGGCCGAGCTTTCCCGAGAAGCGGCAGATGTCGTAGGTCTTCAGCAGCGCATAGCGGCCGTCCGCCTTGCGCTTCTTCCAGACCTCGGCCTTGGAATCTTCCTTGTAGATCCGCAGCAGGATCGGATCCTGACGGCCCATGCCCTTCTCGGTCATCAGCGCGACGGTTTCCGCCGAAAGCGGCTGGATGCTCCGGGCGGCCGGGGCCTGCTCGGACTTGCAGCCAGCAAGCGCAAGCGCGGTCGCTAGAGCAGCCCCTGCAAGCGCTGGGCGTGCTGCGGGCATGGAAAGCCTCCGGAACCGTCGAGGACGTGCGTCCAGCATAGCTAAGATCGATACTATTACTCAATGGTTACCGCAAGCGAGGCGAGCTTGCCGCACCGCTCAGAGACTGCGCCCGATCGTCAGGAATTTCCGGCGACGCTCCGCGCGAATCGCGGCGGGCTCCATTTTCGAGAATCGCGCGAGCGCGCCGTCGATCGCCTCGCCCGTCGCCTTGATCGCGGCGTCGGGGGCGCGGTGGGCGCCGCCGAGCGGCTCAGACACGACGCCGTCCACCACGCCGAGCCTCATCAGGTCGCTCGAGGTGATCTTCATGGCGGTGGCGGCGTCCTGAGCCTTGGCGGCGTCCCGCCAAAGGATCGAGGCTGCGCCTTCCGGCGAGATCACGCTGTAGATCGCGTGCTCGAGCATCAGCACGGCGTTCGCCGTCGCGATCGCGATCGCGCCGCCGGAGCCGCCCTCGCCGATGATCACGGCGATGTTGGGAACCGTCAGGTTGAGGCATGTCTCGGTCGAGCGGGCGATCGCCTCGGCCTGGCCGCGCTGCTCCGCCTCGATGCCGGGGAAAGCGCCCGCTGTGTCGACCAGCGCGATGATCGGAAGGCCGAAACGGTCGGCCATCTCCATCAGGCGGATCGCCTTGCGGTAGCCTTCCGGCCGCGCCATTCCAAAATTGTGCTTCAACCGGGTCTCGGTGTCGGCGCCCTTCTCTTGGCCGATCACCATCACCGGCCGACCGCGGAACCTGCCGGGACCTCCCATGATCGCCTCGTCCTCGCCGAACAGGCGATCGCCGGCGAGCGGGGTGAAGTCCTCGATCAGGCCCTTCACGAAATCGATGAAATGCGGGCGGTTCGGATGCCGGGCTACGAGCGTCTTCTGCCACGGCGTGAGCGAGGCGTAGAGCTCCTTCAGCGCCTGCCGGGACTTGGTCTCCAGCCGGCGCACCTCCTCGTCGATGCCGACGGCGTCGCCGTTTTCTCCGAGCGTACGGAGTTCCGCGATCTTGGCCTGCAGCTCCGCGACCGGCTTTTCGAAATCGAGATAGCTTTTCATGCGCCTTGTTCTGCGCCGTCGACGCCGGGAGGGTGGCGGTGGTCCTGCAGAGCGCGCGCACAGTTGGTCGTGCGAGGCCCAAAAGTCAACATCGCCCGATCGTTATGGCGGCTCGGCGTCGCCCAGCGGATGCAGATCGCGCACCATCGCCCGCGCGCGCTCGTCCAGCACATGAGTGTAGATCTGCGTCGTCGCGATGTCGGCGTGACCGAGCATCTGCTGAACGGCGCGCAGATCCGCCCCGTTCTGCACGAGATGGCTCGCGAATGCGTGGCGCAGCACGTGCGGGCTGACCTTCGCCGCGGGCAAGCCTGCGCGCGCGGCCGCGGCCTTCAGGTCGCGGGCGAAGACCTGGCGGGTGAGATGGCCGCTCTCCCCGCCGCCAGGGAACAGCCAGGGACTTCCGTCGCCGCCTCCGAACTCCGCCAGCGCGGCGAGGTATTCGCCCATGGCGCGCTTCGCGAGCGGCGTCAGAGGCACGAGCCGCTCGCGGCCGCCCTTGCCCTTCACTGCGATCGCGGCCGCTTCGGCGCGCGCAGCCGATCGCGGCAGCGCGACCAACTCGGAGACGCGCAACCCCGTCCCGTAGGCGAGCTCCAGCAGGCAGGCGAGCCGGAGCGCCGAGAGTCGCGCGCGGGGCGTGGGCTCGAATCCTGGATCGGCCGCGGCGGCGATCAGCTGCTCCATGTCGGAAACGGCGAGCGACTTCGGCAGCGGCCGGCCGCGCCGTGGGCCTTCGAGCGAGGCGGTGGGATCGTCGGAGCGGATAGCGTCAGCGTAGAGAAACTTGTGGAACTGGCGCACCGCTGACAGTTTCCGCGCCGCCGACGAGGTCCGGAAGCCGCGGGCTGCGAGATCGGCGACATGGGCCCGCACGTCCTCAGCCGCGGCCTTAAGCGGATCGGAGCCACGGTCTGCGAGAAACGAGACATAGTCCTCAAGGTCGCGGGAATAGGCCGCCAG
Organism: Hansschlegelia plantiphila; assembly: GCF_027922265.1. Taxonomy (GTDB): domain Bacteria; phylum Pseudomonadota; class Alphaproteobacteria; order Rhizobiales; family Methylopilaceae; genus Methylopila; species Methylopila plantiphila. Next base: position 167,026 of record NZ_BSFI01000008.1, read on the forward strand.
CGTGTTCTTCGCAGCCCCGCGTTCGGCGCTCGCCATTTCGAGGAAGGCCTCGACGTGCCGCCACGCCGAGGACGGCGCGCTCATCGCGTCGACGTCGCGCTTTCGGCGGCCGCCTCGGCCCCCGCCGTCTTCGGATGAACGGTCGCGGCCGCTTCCGGCGGTGCGCCTTTAAGCCGGGCGGCCGGGATCGTCACCGTCATCTCGCGCGTCCGCGGGCTGACAAAGGTCGCGAGCGCATAGATCGCGCCGAACCCGACCGCGCCGACGATGGCGACCAGTGTGAGGAAACGCATCAGGCTCGGCATGGCGCCACTCTCAACGCGGCCATGGCCGCGCGCCCCGTCCACTAATCAACACGGGCGCGCGCCATCGGCAACTGTCGAAGATTGTATGCAAGCGACCTTAGGAATAGGTTGCGCCGCTTCCCCCGCCGCCCGCGCTATCTGGCCCGCTCCATGACCACGACGCGACATTTCGAGGACGGCGGGGATGGATGTCCGGATCGCGGCTCTGGAGCCGAGCCCTGCGCCCTCGCCAGCGGCGCCGCCGGCCTGCGCGAGGCGCTGGGCCCCCGCTCGATTGTGCTGGTCGGGATGATGGGCGCAGGCAAGACCTCCGTCGGCCGAAGGCTGGCGCTGGCGCTCGATCTGCCATTCGTCGACGCCGACGCCGAGATCGAGGCGCGTGCAGGCATGACCATCCCCGAACTGTTCGAGAAACATGGCGAGCCTTATTTCCGCGCAGGCGAAGCCCGGGTCATCGCCCGACTGCTCGAGGGCGGTCCGCAGGTGCTCGCAACCGGCGGGGGCGCCTGGATGAATCCTGAGACGCGGGAGCGGGTGGCGGCCGCCGGCGTCTCGGTCTGGCTTAAGGCCGAGATCGATGTCCTGCTGAAGCGGGTCCGCAAGCGGGCGAACCGGCCCTTGCTGGCGTCCGACCCCGAAGCGACGCTCCGGGCTCTGGCCGGGGCGCGTTATCCGCTATACGCGCTGGCCGACCTCTCTGTCGTCTCGCGGGACACCCCGCACGACCACGTGGTCGCGGAGTTGATCGCCGCGCTTCATCGGCGGCTGATCGGCGAGGCTTGCGAGGAGAAGAGCTCATGACCGCGATCCATGTCGCCGACGACGAGCGCGTCCGCGTCGCGCTCGCTGATCGCTCCTACGACATCCTGATCGGCCGCGATCTGCTGGCCGAGGCCGGCGCGCATGTCGCAGCGCTCGGCGCGCGGACGATCGGCGTCGTCACGGATGAAAACGTCGCCGCGATCCATCTGCCGGCGGTCGCCGCATCGCTCCGCCGTCACGGCCTGACGGTGGAGACCGTGATCGTTCCGGCCGGCGAGAAGTCGAAATCGTTCGAGACGCTCGGCTTCGTCGTCGACGGCCTGATCGCCGCCCGCGTGGAGCGCGGCGACGTGGTGCTGGCGCTGGGCGGCGGGGTCGTCGGCGATCTCGCGGGCTTCGCCGCGGCGATCCTGCGGCGCGGTGTGCGCTGCGTTCAGGCGCCAACCAGCCTGCTCGCCCAGGTCGACAGCTCCGTCGGGGGAAAGACCGGCATTAATTCGCCGCGTGGCAAGAACCTGATCGGGGCCTTTCACCAGCCGAGCCTCGTCCTCGCGGACACCAGCGCGCTCGACACGCTCCCGCCCCGCGAATTCCGCGCGGGCTACGCCGAGGTCGCGAAATACGGGCTGATCGACGACGAAGCCTTTTTCGGCTGGCTCGAGGCGAACCACGCTGAGGTGTTCGCAGGCGGGCCTGCGCGGACCCGCGCGATCGCGACGAGCTGCCGCGCGAAGGCGGGTGTTGTCGCACGGGACGAGCACGAGCATGGCGATCGGGCGCTGCTCAATCTCGGCCACACCTTCGGCCATGCGCTGGAGGCCGAGGTCGCTTATGACGGCACGCGCCTGATCCACGGCGAGGGCGTTGCGATCGGCATGGCGATGGCGTTCCGATTCTCCGCGGCGCTCGGCCTTGCGGCGCCTGCGGACGCCCGGCGCGTCGAAGCCCATCTCGCGGCGGTCGGGTTGCCGACAAGCCCGAAGGCGGTGCCCGGCCCGCTCGGCGGGCCCGAGGCGCTGTTCCGCCACATGCAGCAGGACAAGAAGGTCGAGCGGGGCAGGCTGACCTTCATCCTCGCGCACGGCGTCGGACAGAGCTTCGTCTCCCGCGACGTCGAGGCGGCGCAGGTGATGGCTTTTCTGGAAAGCGAGCTCGCCTGACGCGCCGCCGAAGTCAGGATTTCGGTGCGGGACGCCTGATCCAGGGCCGTGCGCCCGCGGGAACCTCGGTCTGCATGGAAGAGCCCATCGGCTGCTGATAGAACGGCACGTCAGGCCATTTCCCGGCCGCGAGCTGACCGCGCGTCACAGGGTTCGCCACCTCGAAGGCGTCGAAGCCGCAGCGGCGCATCAGCGGCATCTGGTCGATCAGCACATCGCCGGTGGCGCGGACTTCGCCCCTGAAGCCGTAGCGCTCGCGCAACAGTCGGGCGATCGACATCCCGCGCCCGTCCGAATATTTCGGAAACGCCACCACCACGAGAGAGACCCGGTCGAGATGCGGCGCAAGCTCCTCAATCGCCTCGCTTGGCTCGACTAGGACGCCAAGCGGCGAATTTCGCGCGGTCAGCGCGTCGCGTTCCGCGAGGAAGCGCTCAAGCGGCATGATCGCCGGGCCGTCGCCGACGGCCTCTTCGTCGCCGACGCGAGACCATTCATCGTGCTCGAAGCGCCCGTTACGCCAGAGCGACAGATCGGCGGCGTCGTTTGAAGTCATCTCGGTCCCGTCATTGCGCACGGCGCGAAGCGCCGGGGCCGGAGCGTTAGCCGAAAAAGCCCGGCCACGCTGCAGTCGATCTTCCTCGCGGTCGATCCGCCGCGGCTGGGGAGAGAACGTCATATGCCGCTGCCCTCATGTTCCATAGCCTTGTGGATGTGAATGCCGCATTCGGTCTTGTCGCTGCCCCTCCAGCGCCCCGCGCGTGGATCCTCGCCCGGCTTCACGCGAGTCGTGCAGGGCATGCATCCGACCGAGAGGTAGCCAAACCTGACAAGCGGATGCGCCGGAAGGTCGTGGGCGACGCGATACGCCTCAACGTCCCTGGACGTCCATTCCGCGAGCGGATTGATCTTGATCCGGTGGCCGTCGGCTTCGAACAAAGGAAGCTCCGCCCTGAGGGCGTTTTGGAAGCGCTTTCGGCCGGATATCCATGCGGGAAAATCCGCCAGCGCCTCCGCGAGCGGCTCCACCTTCCGGATGCGGCAGCACAGGTCCGGGCTCGACTGCCAGAGGAAGTTCTCAGGATCGAACCGCTGTGCGCGCTCCTGCTTGGGCCTGATCGTGCGCACGTTCGTCAGGCCGAGGCGGCCGACCAGCACGTCGCGATAGGCCAGCGTTTCCTCGAACAATTGGCCGGTGTCGATAAAGAGCACGGGCGTAGCCGCATCGATCTCAGAGACGAGATGGAGCAGCACGGCGGAGTCCGCGCCGAAGCTCGAGACCATCGCGACCCGGTTGCGGAACAGCGTGCCGATCGCGGCGCTCAGAATCTCCTGCGCGCTCTGTCCGCGGTGACGGCGGTCGAGATACGCGGAGAGCGACGTCGCGCGTTCGGCGAGCCGCGCCTTGCTCACCTCGGGGAGGGGCAGGTCAGGCCGCTCCATAGAGGGCCTCCTTGAAGGGCCTCTGCCCGAGCCTGCGAACCGCGGCGAGAAAGGTCTCATCAGGCCCTTCACGGAGTTTCAGATAGGTTTCGACCACCGTCTCCACGGCCTCGGCCACTTCGTCGCCCTTGAAGGCGGGCCCGACCAGCGTGCCCACGGCCGCGGTCTCGTCGCCGGAGCCGCCGAGCGTGATCTGGTAGACCTCCTCGCCCTTCTTATCGACGCCAAGCAGGCCGATGTGCCCGACATGGTGATGGCCGCAGGCGTTGATGCAGCCGGAGATCTTGATCTTGAGCTCGCCGATCTCCTTCTGCCGCTCAGGCGCGCCGAAACGCTTCGACAGATCCTGCGCGAGCGGGATCGAACGGGTGTTCGCCAAGGCGCAATAGTCGAGGCCCGGGCAGCAGATGATGTCGGTCACGAGGCCCGCGTTGCCTTGCGCGAGGCCATGCTCGGACAGAGCCGCATAGAGCGCCGGAATGTCGTCCAGAGCGACGTGCGGCAGCACCAAGTTCTGCTCGTGGCTGACCCGGATCTCGCTTTCGCTGTAGCGCTCGGCGAGGTCGGCCACGGCGTCCATCTGGTCGGCCGAGGCGTCGCCGGGCACGGCGCCGATCGCCTTCAGCGACACGGTGACGACGCCATAGCCTGGCGTCTTGTGCGCCGACACGTTGTTTTCGGCGAAAGCCGCGAATTCGCGGCTGTCGGCCTTCGCGGCCTCGAAGACGCTGGACCGAACAGATTTTTCCGGCAAAGCCGGCGGCGCGAAATACGCCGTGATGCGCTCGATCTCCTCGTCGGGAAGCCGCAACAGCTCGGTCTGGCGAACGTCTTCGAACTCCGCCTCGATCTGGCGGGTGATCTCGGCGGCGCCGGTCTCATGGACGAGGATCTTGATCCGCGCCTTGTATTTGTTGTCGCGCCGCCCGTGGAGGTTGTAGACCCGCATGATCGCCTCGACGTAAGCGAGAAGATCCTCCTCCGGAAGGAAGTCCCGGACCCTATGGGCGATCATCGGCGTGCGACCCTGACCGCCGCCGACGAACACGGCAAAACCGATCTTGCCCGTGGCGCTCCGCTTCAGCTCGAGGCCGATGTCGTGGAGCTGGATCGCAGCGCGGTCGCGCGGAGAGCCAATCAGCGCGATCTTGAACTTGCGCGGCAGGAACGAGAATTCGGGGTGGATCGACGACCACTGCCGCAGGATTTCGGCGTAGGGGCGCGGATCCGCGATCTCGTCGGCGGCTGCGCCGGCGAAATGGTCGGTCGTGACGTTGCGGATGCAATTGCCTGAGGTCTGGAGCGCATGCATCTCGACCGACGCCAGATCGTCGAGAATCGCCGGGATGTCCTTCAGGGCCGGCCAGTTGAACTGCAGGTTCTGCCGCGTCGTGAAGTGCCCGTAGCCGCGGTCATAGGTCCGCGCGATGTGCGCGAGCATCCTCATCTGGCGCGCCGACAGCGTGCCGTATGGCACCGCGATGCGCAGCATGTAGGCGTGAAGCTGCAGATAGACGCCGTTCATGAGCCGCAGGGGCTTGAACTGGTCTTCGGTCAGTTCACCAGACATCCGCCGTTCCACCTGATCGCGGAACTGGGCGATCCGGGAACTGACGAAGTCGCGATCGAACTCATCGTAACGATACATTTCGATGCTCCTCAGGCGCCGGTCGGCCGCCAAAGCTCTGGATGGATCGTCGGGCCCTCGGCGCGAATCCGTTCGCGCAGACGGAGAGCTCGGAGGCCGCCTCCGTCGCGCGCGACGTCGATCGCATAAGACTCAACGACGGCGCGGTCCGTTTCTGCCTTCTTGCCCGCCGCGAGCCCGGCTTCAAGCGCCTCGGGGCCTTCGAGCGGAGCCGCCGCGCCGAGCCGCTCGGTCCAGCCGCCGGCCGGATCGAGATAGACGACGACGCCGTCATCAAGACGGTTGGCGGTGACGACCTGTATCGCGGCCTTGGTTCGGGCCGCGGATTTCTGGATAGGGGCAGACATCTGGTGACTTTCTTCAGGCGGCCTGGACCGCCTTCGGCCCGACGCCGACAAGAGGCGAGGCATTTTCGAGCGCCGCGTGAGCGAGCGCCTCGCCGATCAGGATGAGCACTGGCCCGGTGACGTCGTGGCGGTCGGCCAAGGCGGGCAAATCTCTCAAGTATCCGGACAGAACCCGCTCGTCCGAGCGGGCAGCGTTCTCGATTGCAACGACCGGCGTGCCGGCGGCCAGACCGGCCTCCATGAGGCGCCCCGCGACGGCGCCGGCGACGGTTCGTCCCATATAGACGGCGACCGTCGCGCCTTGAAGCGCAAGCCCCGCCCATTCCGGCAGAGTGCGACCATCGAGATCGTGGCCGGTCGCGAACACCAGGCTCGACGCCACGCCGCGCAAGGTGAGCGGAACGCGAGCCGAAGCGGCCCCGGCGAACGCCGCCGTGACTCCCGGCACGACTTCGAACGGGATCCCTGCGGCCACAAGCGCCGCCATCTCTTCGCCGGCGCGACCGAACACGAGCGGATCGCCGCTCTTCAGCCGGACCACCCGGCGACCGGCCCGCGCTTCGCGGATCAGGATCGCGTCGATCTCGTGCTGCGTCGCTTCGTGAGCGCCCTTGCGCTTGCCCACCGAAATGCGCTCGGCGTCCCGACGACCCATGGCGATGACGTCGGACGGCACGAGACTGTCGTGAACGATGACATCCGCTTCCTGCAGGATGCGCTGGGCCCGGAGCGTCAAAAGGTCGGTCGCGCCGGGACCTGCGCCCACCAGCCAGACGAACCCAGCGAGGTCAGGCGCCGCCGCCATCATGCGAACAGCCTCGGCGCGGGCGCCCGGAACATCTCCGGCCAAGGCGCGCGCGGCGACAGGTCCGTCGAACAACCGCGCCCAGAAACGCCGGCGGGCCTCGCCGCCGGTTATGACCTGAGCAACGACTCCACGAAGGCTGTCGGCGAGAGCGGCGAGCCGGCCGATGTCAGGGGACAGCATCGCTTCGATCTTCGCGCGGACATGACGCGCGAGCACGGGCGCGGCGCCCTCCGTCCCGATCGCGACAGCGAGCGGAGCTCTGTTGACAATCGCCGGCGTGATGAAGTCGCAGAGCTCGGGACGGTCGACGACGTTGACCGGCACGCCGGTAGCGCGTGCGGCCTCGGCGATCCGTCGATCATCTGCTTCATTCTCCGTCGCAGCGAAGGCCAGCGTCGCGTCCTGCAGATGGATCGGGTCGAATTCGCCGCAGATGAGGTCGGCGCCCAGACGTGCGGCGTCCTCTACGACTTCTCTTTCGGGCGCGCGAGCGACGACGCGAATGCGCGCTTCGGTCTCACCGAGCAGGCGCACCTTGGCCGCCGCCGCGCTCCCGGAGCCGACGACGAGCACCACTTTTCCCGCGACTCTATGAAAGGTCGGAAATGACGTAAGACGAGCCATTATTACAGCCGCTCCAATCGGCCATACAATGATATTTTACATTCAACTTTGCAAGCGCGTCAGAAATAACAAAATTTATTTGTGTATTTAGACGACATATGCCTGGGCTGATTTCGCGCCGGCCCGCACACAGTGCAGTGACCCAAGCCGTCGTTGCATCGAGCCCGGTTGCCGTTTCCCGCATCGCACATTATCACCGTGCTCGGGGACGTCCGGATCGACACTTTGGCGCGCCGCGTGCGGCGCGCGTCCTTTTTGCGTAAGGTGGCTCCATATGTTCCGCAACGTTGCGTCCGTCGTTCCGGCCGCTGCCCTCCGCGCATTTCTGACGCTTTCGCTCGGCGCGCTCGCTACCGCCTCCGAAGCAAACGCGCAGGCGCCTGGACCTATGCCAGTCTCGGTGGCGAGCCCGATCAAGCGCAAGGTCGCGGATGTGGCCGAATTCACTGGCAGATTCGAAGCGTCGGCGCTGGTCGAGGTGCGGGCCCAGGTCAGCGGGCAGCTGATGCAGGTCGCGTTCAAGGACGGCGCGGAGGTCAAGAAGGGCGATCTGCTCTTCAAGATAGATCCGCGCACCTATGAGGCGGCGCTCCAGTCGGCGGAAGCGGCGGTGATCACCGCCAACACACGCATCCAGCTGACGAAGTCCGACGTCGATCGCGCGAAGGATCTGCTCAAGACCGACAACATCTCGGGCCAGGTCGCCCAGCAGCGGACGCAGGCCTACCAGGAGGCGTTGGCGAGCCTGCAGTCCGCGCAGGCGCAAGTCGCGACGGCCAAGCTCAACCTCGAGTGGACCGACGTCCGGTCGCCGATCGACGGCCGCATCGGCCGCAAGCTGGTCACCGAAGGCAACCTGATCGCCGCTGGGGCCAGCTCGACCGTATTGACCACCATCGTCAACGTAAAGCCGATCTATTTCTACTTCGACATCGATGAGCAAAATTTCCTGCGCTACATGAATTACGTCCGCGGCGGCGAGATCAAGCAGGACGAAAACGGCGCGCCGGTCATGGTCTCGCTGCCGGATTCGAATAAGTTCGACATCGATGGGCGCCTCGATTTCCGCGACAACCAGCTCGATCAGCAGACGGGCACGTTGCGACTGCGCGCGACGATCCCCAACCTCGACAGCTTCCTGACGCCCGGCGTCTTCGGCAGGGTGCGGATCCAGATGAGCCCGGAATACGACGCCTTGCTCATCCCCGACGACGCCATCCTGTCGGACCAGACGCGCAAGATCGTCATGACCGTCGGCCCCGACAAGAAAGTCGCGCCCAAGGTGGTCACGCTGGGCCAGCTGAACGACGGCCTGCGGGTCATCAAGTCCGGCCTGGCGCCTACCGATACGATCATCGTCAACGGCCTCATGCGCGCACGTCCCGGCGCCGAGGTCATCCCGCAACCGGTGGATCCCACGAAGCCGGCCGACCAGCAGCACGCCGCCCCCGCAGCCGGCAAGTAAGGGGCGCGCACCATGGGTTTCGGACATTTCTTCGTCGACCGACCGATCTTCGCGTCGGTCGTATCGATCGTGCTGATGATTCTCGGCGCGGTCGGCCTGCTGAACCTGCCGATCGCGCAGTACCCGGAAATCGCGCCGCCGACGATTGTCGTGGCGGCAAGCTATCCGGGCGCGAACGCCGAGACGATCGCCGAAACGGTCGCAGCTCCGCTCGAGCAGCAGATCAACGGCGTCGAGGGCATGATCTACATGAACTCGCTGGCGACAGGCGACGGCCAGTTGCAGCTGACCGTTACCTTCCAGCCCGGCACCAACCAGGACATCGCCCAGGTCCAGGTCCAGAACCGCGTCTCCCAGGCCGATCCCCGCCTGCCGGAAGCTGTGCGCCGCAACGGCGTGACCGTGAACAAGCGGTCGTCGGACTTCCTGATGGTCGTCAACCTGATCTCGCCCAAGAAGTCGCTCGATACGCTCTACATGTCGAACTACGCGTCGGTGAACGTCGTCGATGCGTTGAAGCGCATCGAGGGCGTCGGCGATATCCGCATCTTCGGCGAGCGCGAGCTCAGCTTGCGCGTCTGGCTCGATCCGAACCGGCTCGCAGCCTATGGTCTCGCCTCGAGCGACGTGGTGAGCGCGATTTCCGCGCAGAACGTGCAGGTGTCCGGCGGTTCGCTGGGCGCGCCGCCCTCCCCGCCCGGCACGGCGAGCCAGATCACCGTCACGACGCAAGGCCGCTTCCAGGATCCCGAACAGTTCAAGCAGATCATCGTTCGGGCGACGAACGACGGCCGACTGCTCAGGGTGGGCGACGTCGCGCGCGTCGAGCTCGGCGCGAAGACCTACTCGTCCAACTCTTATCTCGCCGGCGATCCCACTGTCGGCATGGGCGTATTTCAGCGGCCGGGCACCAATGCGACCGAAGCGGCGGAGCAGATCAAGTCGGCGATGGAGACGCTGAAGAAGGCGTTCCCGGAGGATCTCGAATACCGGATCGAATACAATCCGACCGAGTTCATCAACGAGTCGATCGCGGCGGTCGAGGAGACCATCTACGAGGCGATCGCGCTGGTCGTGATCGTCGTCTTCATCTTCCTGCAGTCCTGGCGCGCGGCGATCGTGCCGGTCGCAGCCATCCCGGTGTCGCTGATCGCGACCTTCTTCGTGATGGACGCGTTCGGCTTTTCACTGAACCTCCTGACGCTGTTCGGCCTCATCCTCGCCATCGGCATCGTGGTGGACGACGCGATCGTCGTGGTGGAGAACGTCGAACGAAACATTGCGCTCGGCAAAACGCCGCGCGAGGCGGCGCACGCCACGATGGACGAGGTCGGCACCGCCGTCGTCGCCATCGCGCTGGTGCTGTGCGCCGTGTTCGTGCCGACCGCCTTCATCCCCGGCATCTCTGGCATCTTCTACAAGCAGTTCGCTCTGACCATCGCGACAGCGACGGTCCTGTCGGCGATCGTGTCGCTGACGCTGTCGCCAGCCCTCTGCGCGCTTCTTCTGAAGCCGCACAATCATGGCGGAAAGCGCGGTCTGCTCGCACGCGCGGGCGACGCCTTCAACCGCAACTTCGACAAGGGCGCGCACAAATATTCGCGCACGGTCGGCTGGATGGTCGGCCACCGCTCCATCTTCCTGATCATCTATGTCGGGCTGATCGCAGCGGCCGGCTACATGTTCTCGATCGTGCCGAAGGGCTTTATCCCGCAGGCCGACCAGGGGTACGCAATCCTGGTGGTCCAGTTGCCGGAAGGCGCTAACCTGCAGCGCACCGATGCCGTTGCGCAGCGAGCAAGCGAAATCGCGCGCGGCGTGCCCGGCGTGAAGAGCGCGGTGACGATCGCCGGCTTCAGCGGCGCCACCTTCTCGGCGGCGTCGAACGCCGCGACGAGCTTCATCATCTTCGACTCGTTCGAGAAGCGGAAAGCGTTTGGGGCGGGCCAGCTGGCGCCCGCGATTCTCGGCGAGGCGCAGAAGCGATTGGGCGCAATCCAGGACGCCTTCGTGCTCGCCATCCTGCCGCCGACGGTCCGCGGCATCGGCCAGGGCGGCGGCTTCAAGATGTACGTTCAGGACCGGACCAACCTCGGCTTCTCAGCCCTCGAAGCCTCTGTGAATGAGATGATCGCCAAGGCGAACGCCAGCGGTCAGGTGGCGGGCGTGTTCACCACCTTCAACACACGGGCGCCGCAGGTCTATCTCGACATCGACCGGGTCAAGGCCCAGCAGCTCAACGTGCCGTTGCAGAGCGTGTTCGACGCCCTGCAGACTCTGCTCGGCCAGGCTTACGTGAACGACTTCACGGCGCTTGGACGCACCTTCCAGGTGAACGCGCAGGCCGATGGCCCCTTCCGCGTCAAGCTGGACGACGTCTACCAGTTCAAGGTGGCGGCGACGAACGGCGCGCTGGTGCCGCTCGGAACGCTGATCACGTCGCGCAACCAGACCGGACCGTACACGGTCGAGCGAGAGAACATCTACAACTCGATCGCGGTGCAGGGTAACGCGGCGCCGGGCGTCTCGACCGGCCAGGCGATCGCCTACATGGAGAACCTCTTCTCCCAGATCATGCCCCCGGGCGTGCAGTTCGAATGGGTCGACCTCGCCTATCAGGAGAAGCTGGCGGGCAACACGGCGACCTATGTGTTCGGGCTGGCGATCCTGTTCGTGTTCCTGTTCCTCGCCGCCCAGTACGAGAGCTGGGCCCTGCCGCTCGCCATCATCCTGATCACGCCGTTGTCGCTGCTCGCGGCCTTGCTCGGCGTGCATGCGAGGGCGTCGGACAACAACATCCTGACGCAGATCGGCTTCATCGTTCTGATCGGCCTAGCGGCGAAGAACGCGATCCTGATCGTCGAGTTCGCCCGTCAGCGCGAGGATGAGGGCGAGAGCCCGATGCAGGCCGCGATCGACGCGTGTCGCGACCGTCTGCGTCCGATCATCATGACGTCGCTCGCCTTCTCGCTGGGCGTGGTGCCGCTCGCCTTCGCGACCGGCGCGGCCTCGGAGCTCCGTCAGGCGATCGGCACGGCCGTGCTGTCCGGCATGGTGGGCGTTACGATCCTCGGCCTGTTCCTGACGCCGGTGTTCTATGTCGCGATCCGGCTGCTGGTGAACCGCTTCCGGGGGGATCGGCCGACCGCGGGCGGGAGCCACGGGAACGGCGGTTCGGGCGGCGATCCGAAAACGCCTTCCGGAGACGACGCCGAGGCCAAGCTGAAGTCGATGTCGGACGAGCCCAAGGCCGGCTCCGGGCCAGCGCCGCAGCCGGCGTGAGCCTTTGCGGCAGAGGCCAAAACGGCCTCTGCCGCTTGGGGCATCATCCCGCGAGCGCGCGCGAGACGATCTCCTTCGCCTCAGTCTGAATGCGCTTCAAGTGATCGGCGCCGAGGAAGCTCTCGGCATAGATCTTGTAGACATTTTCCGTCCCCGACGGCCTCGCCGCGAACCAGCCGTTCTCGGTCGCGACCTTCACCCCGCCGAAGTCGGCGCCGTTGCCGGGCGCCTTGGTCAGCCGCTCTCGGATCGGCTCGCCCGCCAACGTGTCGCCGGGAATCTGCTCCGGCGAGAGCTTCTTCAGCACCGCCTTCTGCTCGGGCGTCGCGGGGGCGTCGATGCGGGCGTAGACCGGGTCGCCGAGGCTTTCCGTGAGGCCGCGATAGACGACGCCCGGATCCTTGCCGAGCACAGCGGTCATCTCCGCCGCAAGCAGGCCGAGGATCAGTCCGTCCTTGTCCGTGGTCCAGACGCCGCCGTCGCGGCGCAGGAACGTGGCGCCCGCGCTCTCCTCGCCGACGAAGCCGAGCGAGCCGTCCACCAGGCCGTCGACGAACCATTTGAAACCGACCGGCACCTCGGTGAGCTTGAGCTGCAACGTTGCGGCCAGCCGGTCGATGATGGAGCTCGACACCAGCGTCTTGCCGATCGCGGCGCCCGAAGGCCAATTCGGCCGGTGGCCATAGAGGTACGAGATCGCCGCGGCCAGATAGTGGTTCGGGTTCAGGAGGCCGCAGGACGGCGCGACGACGCCGTGGCGGTCCGCGTCCGGATCGTTGGCGAATGCGACGTCGAACCGGTCCTTGAGCTCGATCAGCTTCTCCATGGCGTAGGGGGACGAGCAATCCATGCGGATCTTGCCGTCCCAGTCCGCCGTCATGAAGCGGAAGGTCGGGTCGACGGCCTCGTTCACCACGGTCAGGTCAAGGCCGTAGGTCTCGGCGATCGGCGCCCAGTATTCGAGCCCCGAGCCGCCAAGCGGGTCGACGCCGATCCTCACGCCCGCCGAACGGATCGCCGCCATGTCCACGACGTTTCCGAGGTCGCCGACATAGGCCCCGACGAAATCGTGGCGTTTGGTCTCCGGCGCCATGAGCGCCTTCTGCAGGGGGACGCGGCGCACGTCGCGCAGGCCGTCCTCGATCAGGGCGTTCGCGGTCTTCTCGATCCAGGCGGTCGCGTCGCCGCCGGCGGGGCCGCCGTTTGGCGGGTTGTACTTGAAGCCGCCGTCCTCGGGCGGATTGTGCGAGGGCGTTATCACCACCCCGTCCGCGAAGCCGCCTTCGCGACCCCGGTTGTAGCCGATGACGGCGTGGCTGATCACCGGCGTCGGGGTGAAGCGGGCGTTGGCGGAGATGCGGGTCTCGACGCCATTGCCCGCGAAGACCTCGAGCGCGCTTGCGAACGCCGCCTCGGACAGGGCGTGGGTGTCCTTGCCGACGAACATCGGACCGTCGATCCCGGCCTTCTTCCGGTAGAGGCAGATGGCCTGGGCGGAGGCCACGATATGGGTCTCGGTGAACACCGAATCGAACGACGTGCCGCGGTGGCCGGATGTGCCGAAGGCGACCCGCTGGCTGGGGTCGGACATGTCGGGTCTGTTGGAGAAATAGGCCGTCACAAGGCCCGGCACATCGACGAGCCGGGACGGCTCGATCGGCTTGCCGGCGAGCGGACTCACATCGTCGGACACAGGCTGTTCCCCCTGAGAATTCGCCCTGACCGCAGGCGACGCTGCCGAAGATAGGTCGGATCAGGGGGTTGGGAACAGGGCAGCCTCAGCGTTCAAGCACCAGCCGGTCGCCCTTCGACTCCATGCGCTTGAGCCGGCCGAGGAAGCTCATGCCGAGCAGATTCCCGGTCATCGCGCCTCGGGCGAGGACGACGGCGGCGACGTCGGGAACGGAGACGGAGCCGATTCTGAGGTCGCGGAGGACGACGCGCTTTGCGCCGACCTGGCCGTTCGCGGTCGAAACCCTGAGGTCGAACCGGTCGCCGCCGGCGATGAGGCCGAGGGACTGGGCCTGTTCGAAGGACAGCGCCACCACCGTCGCGCCGGTGTCGACCAGCATCGGCACGCGGCGTCCGCCGATCGTGGCGTCGACGCGAAAATGCCCGTCGTCATCGGCTCTTAGGGTGACGCTGCCGGGCTGCTCGACCGCCGCCGCGAGCGGCTTGGGGGCCTGAGGCGAGGATTTCGGAACCAGGCCGGCGGCCAGGTAGCTCACGCCGATCGTCAGAGCCGCCGCCGCCAGAACGATCTTGATCACGCCCGCAAACCCGCCTCTGGTCCCTCACCGAGGATGCCGGACGGGGCTGTGGGCGGAGTTAACGCGGGGAAACTTCGGGTGATTCCGGGTGAATCGGGCGTTAATTCTCGATCAATCCGCGGGCGATCAAGGCGTCGATCACCCGGTCGGCCAGAGCGTCGATCGGCGCGTCTGCGGTTCGCAGCACGAGCTCGGCGTTTTTCGGCGCCTCGTAGGGCGACGACACGCCGGTGAAGTTCGGGATCTCGCCCGCCAGCGCGCGTCGGTAAAGCCCCTTCGGATCGCGCGCGATGCAGGTCTCGAGCGGGGTGTCGACGAAGATCTCGACGAACTCCCCCTCCCCGACGAGGTCGCGCACCATCCGCCGTTCGGCCTCGAACGGCGAGATGAAGCAGCAGAGCACCAGCGTGCCGGACTCCACGAAGAGCTTCGCCACCTCGCCGACCCGGCGGACGTTCTCGACGCGGTCGGCGTCGGTGAAGCCGAGATCCTTGTTCAGGCCGAAACGGACGTTGTCGCCGTCGAGAAGCATGGTGTGCTGGCCGCGCACCGCGAGCTTCTGCTCGACGAGGTTCGCGACCGTCGACTTGCCCGAGGCCGAGAGCCCGGTGAACCAGAGCACCGCCGGCTTCTGCCGCTTGAGCGCGGAGCGCGCCGCGCGGTCGACGGTCGAGGCGTGGCGGTGGATGTTGGTCGCGCGCCGGAGGCCGTGAAGGACCATGCCGGCGGCGGCGGTCCCGTTGGTCTCGCGGTCGATCAGGATGAAGGCGCCGGTCTCACGGTTCTCGGCGTAGGGGTCGAAGGCGAGCGCGGAGCTGGTTTCGACGTTGACCTCGGCGATCTCGTTCAGCTTGAGGGTCTTCGCCGCGAGCTGGTCGAGCGTGTTGACGTCGATCTTGTATTTGAGCGCGGTGACGGTGGCGGGCGTCGTGCGGGTCGCGAGCTTGAGCAGGTAGGACCGGCCGGGGATCAGCGGCTCCTGCTCCATCCAGATGATGTTGGCGGCGAACTGGTTCGCCACCTCCGGCCGGCTCGCGGCCGGCGCCAGCACGTCGCCGCGGGCGATGTCGACCTCGTCCTCCAGCGTCAGCGTCACGCTGTCGCCGGCCTCGGCCAGATCGAGGTCGCCGTCCATCGTCACGATCCGGGCTATGCGGGTCGAGCGGCCGGACGCCGCGACCGTGACCTCGTCGCCGGGCCGGACCTGGCCGGAGGCGAGCGTGCCCGCGAAGCCGCGGAAGTCGAGGTTCGGCCGGTTGACCCACTGCACGGGAAAGCGCATCGGCTGCGCGCGCCGGTCGGCCTCGACCTCGACGCCTTCGAGATGCTGCAGCAGCGTCGGCCCGCGATACCACGGCAGGTCGGTCGACGGCGCGGTGACGTTCGCGCCGGTGAGCGCAGACATCGGGATCGTGGTGATGGACGCGAAGTTCAGGCGGGCCGCGAACTCCCGGTAGGCCTGCTCGATCTCGGCGAACACGACGTGGCTGTAGCCGACGAGGTCGATCTTGTTCACCGCGACCACGACGTGGCGGATGCCGAGCAGCGAGCAGATGAAGCTGTGCCGCCGGGTCTGCGTCAGCACGCCTTTGCGGGCGTCGATCAGGATGACGGCGAGATCCGCCGTCGAGGCGCCGGTCGCCATGTTGCGGGTGTACTGCTCGTGGCCCGGCGTGTCGGCGACGATGAACGTGCGCTTGTCCGTCGCGAAATAGCGATAGGCGACGTCGATCGTGATGCCCTGCTCGCGCTCGGCCTCCAGTCCGTCGACCAGCAGCGCGAGGTCGATCCCCGGCCCGGTCGTGCCGTACTTCTTCGAGTCCTTCTCGATCGCCGCGAGCTGGTCGTCGAAGATCAGCTTGGTGTCGTAGAGCAGCCGCCCGATCAGCGTCGACTTGCCGTCGTCGACCGACCCGCAGGTGATGAAGCGCAGCAGCGTCTTGCGCGAGACGGCGTCGGCGAGGGCGGCGGTCGAAGGGGCCGTGGCGAAGAGCTGGCTCACCGGAAATCTCCGTCATGCCCGGCGAAGCCGGGGATCCACGACCTGGACGTCGAGTGCGCGGAGCAAAGTCGTGGATGCCCGCGAAGGCGGGCATGACGGCGCGAGAGCATCATCAGAAATAGCCCTCGCGTTTCTTCTTCTCCATCGATCCGGCCTCGTCGGAGTCGATCAGGCGGCCCTGGCGCTCGGAGGTGGTGGAGGCGAGCATCTCGGCGATAATGTCCTCGAGGCTGGTCGCGTCGCTCTCGATCGCGCCGGTCAGAGGATAGCAGCCGAGCGTCCGGAAGCGGACCCGGCGCAGCTCCGGCGTCTCGTCGGGATTGAGCGGCAGGCGCTCGTCGTCGCGCATGATCAGCGCCCCGTCGCGCTCGACCACCGGGCGGACGTCGGCGAAATAGAGCGGCACGACCGGGATGTCCTCGGCGAGGATGTACTGCCAGACGTCGAGCTCGGTCCAGTTCGACAGCGGGAACACGCGGATCGACTCGCCCGGCCGGATGCGCGTGTTGTAGAGGCTCCAGAGCTCCGGCCGCTGGTTGCGCGGGTCCCAGGCGTGGTTCTCGGAGCGGAAGGAGAACACGCGCTCCTTGGCCCGGCTCTTCTCCTCGTCGCGCCGGGCGCCGCCGAAGGCCGCGTCGAAGCCGTATTTGTCGAGCGCCTGACGGAGCCCCTCGGTCTTCATCACCTGAGTGTGGACGTTGGAGCCGGACGCCACCGGCGAGACGCCGCGGCGCACGCCATCCTCGTTGACATGCACGATCAGATCGACGCCGAGGCGCTTCGCCGTCTCGTCGCGGAACCGGATCATCTCGCGAAACTTCCACGTGGTGTCGACATGGAGCAGCGGGAACGGCGGCTTCGCCGGGTAGAACGCCTTCATCGCGAGATGAAGCATCACCGACGAGTCCTTGCCGATCGAGTACAGCATGACCGGGTTCTTGAACTCGGACGCCACCTCCCGAAGGATGTGGATCGACTCCGCTTCGAGCCGCTTCAGGTGGGTCGACAAGGGCGTGGACATCGGTGCGCCGATATTTAACTGTTAAATCTTGTATTTAGTGATGAACTTACATCTGGCGTGCGCATAAACGTTTCCCCATGCCCCCGCAAGGCGAGCGGGGATGAGCAGGTCTGCAACGGGAGAACTCTCCAGGCGCGATGACGGCGGCGCGGTCTCACGCGCCCCACGCCCGCTCCAGCGCGCCGAGCCAGTTCTTCCACGCGAGCCTTTCGAGCGTCGCGTCGTCGAAACCATGCGCGCGCAGCGACTCCATCAGCCGCGGCAGGCCGGCGGCGTCGCTGATCGCCTCCGGCACGATCGCGCCGTCGAAGTCGGAGCCGAAGCCGACATGGTCGACGCCGAGCCGGCCGATCAGGTGGTCGAGGTGGCGCGCCATGGTCTCGAGCGGCGTGTCGGCGCGCATGCGGCCGTCTTCGCGCAGGAAACAGGTCGCGAAGTTGAGGCCGACGAGCCCGCCGGTGTCGCGGATCGCGTCGAGCTGGCGGTCGGTCAGGTTGCGGGCGTGCGGCGTCACGGCGTGGGCGTTGGAATGGGTCGCGACCAGCGGCGCGCGGCTGAGCTTCGCGACGTCCCAGAACCCGGCCTCGTTGAGATGGCTGAGGTCGATCAGGATTTTCAGCGCGTCGCATTCGCGGACGAGGTCGCGGCCGGCCGACGTCAGCCCCGGGCCGATGTCGGGCGAGGAGGGAAACCGGAACGGCGCGCCATGGGCGAACACGTTGGGCCGGCTCCAGACCGGCCCGATCGAGCGCAGACCCGCGGCGTGGAGCACGTGCAGCATGTCGAGGTCGGGCGCGATCGCCTCGGCGCCCTCGATGTGCAGCACCGTGGCCAGTCGTCCCGCATCCTTCGCGGCGAGGATCTCGGAAACGCTGCGGCAGACGGCGACCTCGCCGCCGGAGGCGCGCGCGATCCTGAGCAGGATCGACGCCATGTGCAGCGTCGCTCCTTGCGCCTCGCCGAGCGGCAAAGGCGCGGGCAGCGGCACGTCGTAGGTCGCCGCCCGCATCATCGCGACATAGTCGACGCCGAGCTGGCGCGACGGCACGAAGATCGCGAACAGCCCGCCGAACAGCCCGCCCTCCCGCGCCCGCGGCAGGTCGAGCTGCCCGCCCCCGCCGCCCTCTAGGAAGGATCTGACGCCGTCGTCGTCGTCCCGCCGCTCGCGCAGGCGGAGCAGGACGTCGTTGTGGCCGTCGAAGACGGGGATGGGCGCGGTCATGGCGTGAGCAGAGCAGCCGGCCGGGCGAGGCGCAATGGACCGAATTGCAGGCGCGACGCTGCACGTCCCCCTATCCCGCAGCGGGAGAGGCCCGGGGCGAGGGGTCGCTTCAGAAGGAAGCGCCGATCGGAGATGCGGAGCTCCGCGCCAGGCGACCCCTCATCCGCCCGCTTCGCGCCTCTTCTCCCCGGAACGGGGCCGATCAGATGAGGCCGCGCTGCTCGGCGAGGCCCTTCAGGTCGACCTGCGGACGCGCGCCGACATGGGAGATCACCTCCGCCGCCGCGAGCGAGCCGAGCTCGGCCGAGCGCTTGAGGTCGAACCCTTGCGTGTAGCCGTAGAGGAAGCCCGCCGCGAACAGATCGCCGGCGCCGGTCTTGTCGACGATGTCGCCGTCGACCGGAGCCGCGGGGACGCGAATGCGCTCGGGGCCCTGGATCACCACGCAGCCCTCGGCGCCGAGCGTCACCGCCGCGAGCTTCGCGTCCGACGCCACCGCCGAGATCGCGGCCTCGATGTCCGAGGTCTCGTAGAGCGACTTCAGCTCGCTGTCGTTGGCGAACAGGATGTCGACGTCGCCGTCGCGCATCAGCGCGAGGAATTCGGGGCGGAACCGGTCCACGCAGAAGGAATCCGACAGCGACAGCGCGACCTTGCGGCCGGCCTCGTGGGCGGCCTTCGCGGCCTTGCGGAAGGCGTCCTTCGCCGCGGGCGGATCCCAGAGATAGCCTTCGAGATAGACCACCTTGGCCGACTTGATCACCTCGGGATCGATGTCGCCCTCGCCGAGCCCCTGGCAGGCGCCGAGATAGGTCGACATTGTGCGCTCGCCGTCCGGCGTCACGAGCACGAAACAGCGCGCCGTCGAGACGCCGTCGGAGGAGGCCCGGGTCGCGAAATCGACGCCGATGGTGGTGATGTCGTGGCGGAAGATCTCGCCCAGCGCGTCGGCCCGCACCTTGCCGACGAAGGCGGCCTTGCCGCCGAACGAGCCGAGGCCCGCGAGCGTGTTGGCGGCGGATCCGCCCGAGGCCTCGATCGCCGGGCCCATCATGCCGTAGAGCGACTCGGCGCGGGCCTCGTCGATCAGCGTCATCGACCCTTTCGCGAGCCCTTCGCGGGCGAGGAACGCCTCGTCGGTCTTGGCGATCACGTCGACGATGGCGTTGCCGATGCCGACGACGTCGTACTTCGCTTCGCTCATTTGGAAGGCTCCTGACGGGGACAAGGGCCGGCCCTTGCGCGGCCGTCAGGTGGACGCCATAACGCGCCGTCCTTCATGAGGCAATCGAACACGATGACGAGCGTTTCCCAGCGGGTGTTCTCCGGCGTGCAGCCGACCGGGAATCTGCACCTCGGCAACTATCTCGGCGCGATCAAGCGCTTCGTCGAGCTGCAGGACCGCTTCGAGTGCATCTACTGCGTGGTCGACCTGCATGCGATCACCGTGTGGCAGGACCCCGTGGAGCTCAAGAAGTCGATCCGCGAGGTGGCGGCGGCGTTTCTTGCAGCCGGCGTCGACGGCGATCGCCACATCGTCTTCAACCAGTCCCAGGTCTCGGTCCACGCCGAGCTCGCCTGGGTGCTGAACTGCGTGGCCCGGCTCGGCTGGCTGAACCGCATGACGCAGTTCAAGGAGAAGGCCGGCAAGGACCGCGAGAACGCCTCGGTCGGCCTCTACGTCTATCCCGACCTGATGGCGGCCGACATCCTGGCCTACCGCGCCACCCATGTGCCGGTCGGCGAGGACCAGAAGCAGCATCTCGAGCTCGCCCGCGACATCGCGCAGAAGTTCAACAATGATTTTTCCCAGTCGATCGCGACGAACGGCTTCGAGGAGAAGTTCTTTCCGCTGCCGGAGCCGCTGATAGCGGGACCCGCGACGCGGGTGATGAGCCTTCGCGACGGCTCGAAGAAGATGTCGAAGTCCGAGCCCTCCGACGCCTCCCGCATCAACCTGACCGACGACGCCGACCAGATCGCGAACAAGATCCGGCGCGCCAAGACCGATCCGTTCCCGCTGCCCGAGACCGTCGAGGCGCTCAAGGCGCGGCCCGAGGCCGACAACCTCGTCGGCATCTACGCAGCCCTCGCCGACACCGACGCGGCCGGCGTGCTCGACGCCCATGGCGGCGCGCAGTTCTCGCAGTTCAAGCAGGCGCTGGTCGACCTCACCGTCGAGAAGCTCGCGCCGATCACGGCCGAGATGAAGCGCCTGGTCGCCGACCCCGCGCACATCGACGCGACGCTCGCCAAGGGCGCGGAGCGCGCCGAGACGATCGCGCGCGAGACGATGAACGCGGTGAAGGACATCGTCGGCTTCGTCCGGCGCTGAGGCCAGGCGTATTGCGGGCGGCGCCCTCCTCCCGCATCCTCGCCTCCATGAACGCCCCCCGCCGCTGCTACGAGGCCGGCCACCGGCCCAAGTTCCTCGTCGTGGTCGACGACAGCGAGGAGGCCGACCGCGCGCTCTATTTCGCGGCGCGGCGGGCGTCCCGCGTCGGCGCGACCGTCACGCTGCTCGCGACCATCGCGCCGGGCGAGTTCCAGCACTGGTTCGGCGTCGGCGAGGTGATGCGCGAGGAGGCCGAGGCGGAGGCCCGCGCCCGTCTCGCCCGCTTCGTGGCCCGCGCCCGGGATATCGCGGTCGAGGCAGAGCCGGTGGTGAGGCAGGGCGTCGAGGCCGAGGAGATCGCGGCCCTGATCGCGGAGGACGAGGACATCGCCCTGCTGGTGCTCGCCGCGAGCTCCGGCTCCGACGGCCCCGGCCCGCTCGTCGCCGCTATCGCCGGCAGGGCGATCGCCGATTTCCCGATCCCGATCGCGATCGTGCCGGCGCATCTCACCGACGCCGAGATCGACGCGCTCACCTAGGCGTCACTTTCCCGGCTGCTCCACGATGAGGCCAGCGAGGCGCCGCACCGCCGGAAGGACGACCAGCAACGTCGGAAACGCGATGACCCAGGAGAGTCCCCAGGCGCGCAGCCACTGTTCCGGAAGATCGGGCGCAAGTCCGATCCCCCGCCCGGTCGAGATGCCGGAGACGATGAAGCACATCAGAAGGGACAGCAGGAAGGGAGTCACCACGCCGTTGAAGCAGGCGGGCAGTTTTCGAACAGTCGACATGGCGCGTCTCGGCAAACCCAGCCGCCCCTTGGGCGGCCTGCGGTCAGAAGCGTTGCGTCACGTTAACGCCTACGGAAACCGCCGAATCCCACGGCTTCAGGCGCGGTTCTAGCGTCGCGTCCCGGAGGCCGCAACGCCGGCTTCCGGAGCACGCGGCGCCGCAGCGCGATTGACCGTTCCGGTCTAAACCCCCATCTCTTGGGCGAGCCTGAAAGGTTTTGCCCGATGTTCATCCAGACCGAAGCCACCCCGAACCCAGCGACGCTGAAGTTCCTGCCCGGCCGCGACGTGCTGCCCGGCGGCACGCTGGAGATGAAGGCGCCGGCCGACGCCGCCAACTCGCCGCTCGCGCAGAAGCTGTTCGCGATCGACGGCGTGACGGGCGTGTTCTACGGCTCGGACTTCATCACCGTCACCAAGGCCGGCCCCGAGTGGCAGCACCTGAAGCCCGCCATCCTCGGCGCGATCATGGAGCATTACCTGACGGGCGAGCCGCTCGTCGGCGGCGAGGCGGCGCCGGCGAACGCCGACGACGACGAGTTCTTCGAGGAGGCGGACGCGGAGACCGTCGACACGATCAAGGAGCTGCTCGAGACCCGGGTGCGCCCGGCGGTCGCGCAGGACGGGGGCGACATCACCTTCCGCGGCTTCCGGGAAGGCGTCGTCTATCTCAACATGAAGGGCTCGTGCTCCGGCTGCCCGTCGTCGACCGCGACGCTGAAGCAGGGCATCGAGAACCTGCTCCGCCACTTCGTTCCGGAAGTCGAGGAAGTCCGCCCGGTCTGAGCGGCGCTTACGTCGCGAATATTCCGGAATCGTCGGCGAAGCCCTTGAACTCGAGCGCGTTGCCCGAAGGGTCGGCGACGAACATCGTCGCCTGCTCGCCGGGCTGGCCCTCGAAGCGGACCTTGGGCCTCAGCCGCCACACCGTCGCAGGATCGGCCTCCAGCCGGCGCGCGAGAACGCGCCAGTCGTCCATCGTCAGCACGACGCCGAAGTGCGGGATCGGCACCGCGTCGCCGTCGACGCCGCCGCAGACTTCCGGCGCGGCGGCCGCGGGACGCAGATGCGCCGACAGCTGATGGCCGAACAGCTCGAAGTCGATCCATTCGCCGGGGCTCTCCCGGCCGATCCGGCATCCCATCACCTCGCCATAGAAGCGCCGCGTGGCTTCGAGGTCGGAGACGGGAAAGGCGAGGTGGAATGGGCGCATGGGATTGAGGTCTCGGAGCTTCAGGCCCGCGCGGCGGCGGCGAGTTGCGACAGCGCGCGCAGGAGGTCGCCGGTCACAAAGGGCTTCTGCAGCGTCGGCGCGTCCGGGAAGCGATCGCGCACGCCGGCCTCGCCATAGCCTGTCACGAACACGAAGGGAACGCCGCGCGCCGCGAGCGCGTCCGCAACCTCGAAACTCTGCTCTCCGCCGAGATTGACGTCGAGCAGCGCGCCGTCGATGCGCTCGGCCGCAATCGCCGCGAGCGCGGCCTTCACGCCGCTCGCCGGACCGACGACCGCCGCCCCGCCGTCGAGCAGCATGTCCTCGAACAGCATCGCGATCATCGCCTCGTCCTCGACCACGAGAATCTTCAGGCCGGTCAGTGGGGCGTCGGTCATGGCGTCATGATCTTCTGGGAGAGAGGCAGCTGGAAGGCGCATGCGATCCCGCCGGGATCGAAGGCGAGCGTCGCGACGCCGCCAAGCTCGCGCGGGGCGCCGCGCTCGATCAGGCGGAGGCCGAATCCCCTTCGGCCCGGCGGCCCCACCGGCGGCCCGTTGGTCTCCCGCCATTCGAGCTGCAGCGCTCCCCCCGGGCGAGCGCCGTCGACGGTCCACGTCACGGCGACCCTTCCCTCGGGACTCGACAGCGCGCCGAACTTCGCAGCGTTGGTTGCGAGTTCGTGGAACGCGAGGTTGAGCGTTACGGCGGCCGTCGGCGACAGCCGGATCTCCGGGCCTGTGATCCGGATTCGATCCTTCCCCTCGACGACATAGGGCGCGAGCGTTCCGCTGACGAGGTCGGAGAGCCCGGCGGACGTCCAGGTTTCGCGCGTCAGCACGTCATGGGCGCGCGACAGCGCCATCAATCGGGCGTTGAACACCGCCTCGAACTCTTCCGACGAAGAGGTCGCGAGCCGGGTCTGATGGGCGAGCGCCTGCACGGTCGCGAGATTGTTCCTGACGCGGTGGTTGAGCTCGGCGAGGAGCCAGCCTCTGATGCGCTCCTGCTCGACGCGCTCGCTGACGTCGGTGGTCACGCTGAAGAAGCCCGCGGGCTCGCCCGCCTCGTCGACGATCCGCGTCACGTTGGTGACGGCCCAGACCGCCGAACCGTCCGGCCGGAGGTAGCGCTTCTCCAGCGTATAGGAATCCTCGTCGTCAGAAGCCGCCTCGAGCTCGCGCCGGCTGGTCTCGGCGACGTCCTCCTGATGGGTGATCTCGGAGACGCTGAGCCCGACGATCTCGGCGGGAGGACGCGCGAGAAGGCGGCCCATGCTCTCGTTGACCCGCACGAAACGGCCATCGAGGTCGACCTCGGAAAGACCGACCGAGGCCTGCTCGAAGATCACGGAGAAGCGGCGCTCGCTCTCGCGCAGCCGCGCCGCGGCGTCGGCGCGGTCGAGCGCGAGCCAGATCCGCTCGACGGCTTCGCGCGCGAGGTCGCGGTCGTGGTCCGACCAGCGGCGGGGGCGGTCGGCGTTGAGGAACAGGAAGCCGATCGTGCGGCCCTGGCGCACGACCGGCGCGATGAGCTGCGCGACCACCCCGTAATCGGCGAGCCGCTTCGCCTCTTCGGCCGTGTAAAGCGGGTCCGATCCGACCGCCTCGCTCGAAAGCACGCCGCCCGCCAGCATCTCGGCCATGGGCCGCGCGCCGAACTCGGCGAGCGTGAAACGTTCGGACGGCGCGTCGCCCGGCGCGGAGAGGCTCCACCAGCCCACCACCCGCCCGACTCCCTCGCCCTCGATCTCCGAATAGCCGGTGCGAACCAGACCGAGATGCCGTCCGATCGCCTCCAGCACCGCGGACAGCGTCTCGGCGCGGCCGGACTGGCCGGAGGCGAGGTCGCGGAGCTGGTCGCCGATCTGAAGAAGAAACGTCTGGTTGCGCGACTTGACGACCTGGTCGGTCGTCTCCTGACCCTGGTTGAAGACGCCGACCACCTTGCCGTCGTCGTCGAGGATCGGGGTCAGGCTGTAGCTCCAGTAGGTCTGCTCCACGACGTCCCGCCGCGTGAGGGCGAGCATCTGGTCGGTGGTGGAGACGCCCTTGCCCTCGCTTACGACACGGTCGAACTGCGGGCCTACCATCGGCCAGATGTCGCGCCAGACCTGAGCTGTCGGCTCGCCGATCGCCGCCGGGTGCCGATCGGCGGGCACCGGCATCCACGCGTCGTTGTAGAGCAGCCTGAGCTCCGGTCCCCAGTGGATCGCGGTGGGCATGCTGGAATGCAGGCAGATTCCGAGCGCGACCTTCAGCGTGCTGGGCCAAGCCTCCGGCGGACCGAGCGGATGGTCCGCCCAGCTGAACGCCTGCAGGCGCGCCGCCATTTCTCCGCCGCCGGTGAACAGCCCCGTTCCCCATTCACTGAAGTTCAGGAGCCCCGCTTGGGCGACGCGGGACCCAGGACACGCGCCGCCAGCGCTTTCGGGCTGGCGACCGCTCTCGCGGGGAGTTATGGGCAGGCTCGGCGTCTCGTACAGGGGGCGGAGGGGCGAGTTGCTCCCCCGCGACGGCTTTTTTTGCCGGTGGTCTTGCGAAGTTCCGAATGCGGGGCGCCCTAATACCGTCGCCGGCTCGGACGGGCTCTTAAGCCCCCCTCGCCTGCGCTTGGCCGCATTGTTCGCAGATGAAACGCCCGCCCCGTTCAAATCGAGCCGCCGCCCAATGTTCCGACTGCCGCTCCGCTGCCTTCTGTTCGCCTTCGCGCTGGTCTGGGCGCTCGCGCCCGCCTTCGCGCAGGACGACACGACGACCGGCGCGATCGACGCCGCACGCGCGGAGCTCGACAAGATCGAGGCGCGGCTCGCCGATCCCGCCATCAACGATCGCGATCTCGCCGCCCTGCGTGAACGCATTGACCCGCTGTCGGCCTCGATCGACGCCGCGATCGCGACGCTGAGTCCTCAGCTCGACGCCGCCGACCAGCGGCTGGCGCAGATCGGGCCGAAGCCGTCTGCGGACGACGCGCCGGAAAGCGCCGACGTCAGCCGCGAGCGCGACGCGCAGACCGCGGCCCGGCAGAAGATTGACGAGGCCATCAAGCGTGGCCGGCTGCTTCAGGTGGAAGCGGCGCAGACCGGCGACGAGATCGTCCAGCGCCGGCGCTCGCTGCTCGCCCAGCGCCTGTTCGAACGCTCCCGCTCGCTGCTCGACCCGACACTCTGGATCGACCTCGTCGAGGAGGCGCCGCGCGATTTCGCCAGCATCCAGGCCCTCGGCGCGAACTGGGCGAACGTGATCTCGCGTAATTCGGGTCCGGGCTCGATCGGCGTGGTCGCAGCCGCCGCGATCGCCGCCTGGGCTCTTCTGTTCCCGATACGCCACTGGGTCGCGACCGTCGGGGAGCGGCTCGTCGCCCGGCAGACGCCGAAATCGCGGCTGAAGCGGTCGGCGACCGCTCTGTTCCGGCTGGCCGCGACGACGCTCGCGCCGCTGCTGGCGGCGCTCGCCTTGTACTGGAGCTTCAAGATCGCGGGCTGGATGCCCGCCAGGCTGGAGCCGATCTTCGTCGGCGCTGTGTGGGCGGCCGGCTTCCTCGGTTTCGCACAAGGCATGATGCGGGCCCTGCTCGCCCCGGGACGGTCGTCATGGCGGTTGTCCGACATGTCGGACGCCGCGATCGCCGAGATCAAGAACCAGCCGCTCTGGTGCATGGCGATCTTCGTGCTCGGCCACCTCACCGAGCGCTTCAACGGCGCGATCGTGGCGAGCCTCTCGGCCTCGATCGCCACCGCCGGCGTGTTCGCGACGCTGAACGCCGCGGCCTATGCGGTCGCGCTCCGCCGGGTGCGCGCCGCGCGCCATGTGGAGGCGGCGGAAGCGTCGGGCGGCGAGAGCCCGTCGCGTCCGCTGCTCGGCCTCGCGCGGATGATGGCGTGGATCGCGATCGGGATCGTGCTGGTCGCGGTCGGCTCGGGCTACGTCGCGCTCGGCCAGTTCCTCGCCAATCAGGTGATCTGGATCACCTCGGTGGTGTCGCTCGCCTGGCTGCTGCTGATCGTGGTCGACGACCTGCTGACCTCCGGCCTCTCGGCGGAGACGAAGTTCGGCCGCTCGGTCAGCGAGGCGATCGGCGTGCGGCCGGAATCGCTGGAGCAGATCGGCGTCGTGCTGTCCGGGGTCGTCCGGGTGATGATGATCGGCGTCGCGGCGTCGTTCATCCTTGCGCCGTGGGGGGTGGAGTCGACCGACGTGTTCGGCTGGCTCCGCTATGGCGTCAACGGCGTCCAGCTCGGCGGCATCACCGTTTCGGTGGCGGGCGTCGTCGGCGCGATCGCGCTGGTCGTGATCGGCGTCGGGCTGACCCGCGCCGTCCAGCGCTGGCTTGATCGCGACCTGCTGCCGAAGACCCGGATGGACCAGGGGCTGAAGGCCTCGATCTCCACCGGCGTCGGCTATCTCGGCGGCATAACCGTCATCGTGCTCGCCCTCGCCTATCTGGGCTTCAGCCTCGACCGCCTCGCCATCGTCGCCGGCGCGCTCTCGGTCGGCATCGGCTTCGGGCTGCAGGCGATCATCTCGAACTTCGTCTCGGGGCTGATTCTGTTGGCCGAGCGGCCTATCAAGGCCGGCGACTGGATCGTGATCGGAACCGATCAGGGCAATGTGCGGCGGATCTCGGTGCGCTCGACCGAGATCGAGCTTTTCGACCGCTCGACGCTGATCGTGCCGAACTCCGACTTCATCACCAAGAGCGTGAAGAACGTCACCCATGGCTCGCCGATGGGCCGCGTCCAGATCGAGCTCACGGTGTCATCGGCGGTCGACCCCGCCGAGGTGAGGCGCATCGCGATCGACACCGCCAAGGCCCACCCGGCGGTGCTCGCTTTTCCCGAGCCGCAGCTGCTGTTCAACACGCTCGGCAACGCCGAAAACGTCTTCGCGCTGTTCTGCAGCGTGCAGAGCCCCCGCCAGGCGTCGAGCGTGAAGAGCGACCTGAACTTCGCGCTGGTGAAGGCGTTCGCCGAGGCGCAGGTGCCGCTCGGCGGTCCGGGCGAGCCCAGCATGGCGGACGCGGTCGACCGCGTCGCCGAGGCGCTCAGGCAATGGGGCGCCCCGCCGACGAAGGCCGGCCCGGCGGCGCCCCCCGCCCACGATCCGGCGGACGCCCCGCTCGTCGAGCCGCCGCCGCCCGAGCCGCAGGGGTTCCTGTCAACGAAGCGTTAACCAGAGGGAGGCGCATTGTCGGCGCCTGTCGCGAGACCCGGAGACCCTGCGTTCATGACTTCTTCGACGACGCTTCGCGCCCTGCGCTGCGGCCTTCTCGGCGCGGCGGCGGCGCTCGCCGGCTGCTCCTCGCAGGCCCCCGCCCCGCGTCCCGGCGGCACGCCCAGCGTCTATCAGAGCCAGACCGCGCCGGGGGCCCGGCTCGACAAGCAGGCCGCAGCCGACATGGTGAGCGAATTCCGCCGCGGCCGGGGCCTGCCGCCGGTGACGCTCGACGCGTCGCTCAACCGCTTCGCCGAGGCTCAGGCCTCCGCGATGGCGGCGTCCGGCAAGCTCAGCCACGACGTCGCCGGCTCGCTCAAATCACGCATCGCGGCGTCGGGCATCCGCAATGGCGGCTTTTACGAGAACATCGGCGCGGGCCACGACAATCTGGCCGACGCCTTCACCGGCTGGCGCTCCTCGCCTCCGCACATGAAGAACATGCTGCAGCCCAAGGCCGACCGCGTCGGCATCGCCGCGGTCCGGGCGCCGGGCTCGCGCTACGAGGTGTTCTGGGCGATGGAGCTTTCGAACTCGAACGACCCGCGCCCGATGGCCTCGGCCGACCGGCCGGCGGTCACGGCCGCGCAGATCAACAATTCGATTCCGCCCTTCCCGATCGGCGCGTCGCCGGCGGGCATCTATGTCGGCGGAATGCGCTGAATCCTGGTCCTTCCCGTGGGCTCGTCGCGCCGCCGACCCCCTGCGGAAGGAGTAACCAAGAACCGCGCGCCGCGGTTTCCCGGCGGCTCGTTCTGTGTCACTTGTGCAGGCACACGATCGCAACCCGGATCCGGAATGCCGAGTTATCGGGCGCCTGTCGACGACACGCTGTTCCTGCTCTACGACGTGCTCGGCGTCGAGCGGCGCGCGAACCTCCCCGGCTTCTCCGAACTGAGCCGCGACCTGGTCTCCGCGGTGCTGACGGAGGCCGCGAAGTTCTCCGAGACCGTGCTTCAGCCGCTCAACGCGCCGGGCGACCTGCAGGGCTGCACGCGGCTCGCCAACGGCGACGTCGTGACGCCGAACGGCTTCAGGCAAGCCTACAAGGCGCTGACCGACGCCGGCTGGGGCGGGCTTTCGGCCGATCCGCAGTATGGCGGCCAGGGGCTGCCCCACGTCATCTCGACCGCCGTCAACGAATTCATCTCCTCCGCCAACATGGCCTTCGGGATGTATCCGGGCCTGACGCAAGGGGCGATCGCGGCGCTGACGCTGCACGGCTCGGACGAGCAGAAGCGCGCCTACCTGCCGAACCTCGTCGCCGGGACATGGACCGGCACGATGAACCTGACCGAGCCGCATTGCGGCACCGACCTCGGGCTGATCAGGACCAGGGCGGCCCCCCAGGCCGACGGCTCCTACCGCATCGCCGGCACGAAGATCTTCATATCCGCGGGCGAGCACGATCTGGCGGAGAACATCGTCCACCTCGTCCTGGCCCGCATCGAGGGGGCGCCGGATGGCACCAAGGGCATCTCGCTGTTCGTCGTGCCGAAGATCCTCGTCAATGAGGACGGCTCGCTCGGGGAGCGCAACGCCGTCTCCTGCGGCGCGATCGAGCGCAAGATGGGCATCCACGCCAACGCGACCTGCGTGATGAACTACGACGGCGCGACCGGCTGGCTGGTGGGCGTCGAGAACCGCGGCCTGCCCGCCATGTTCACGATGATGAACGAAGCCAGGCTCGGCGTCGGCGTCCAGGGCCTGTCACAGTCCGAGGTCGCCTACCAGAACGCCGCGGCCTACGCCAAGGAGCGCCTGCAGGGACGCGCGCTGTCAGGCCCGAAGGAGCCGTCGAAGCCCGCCGACCCGATCATCGCGCACGCCGACGTCAGGCGCACGCTGCTCTCGATCAAGGCGTTCAACGAGGCCGCGCGGGCGCTGATCCTGTGGACCGCGATCCGCGGCGACGTCGCCCGCGTCAGCAGCGACGCGGCCGAAGCCCAGGCCGGCGAAGACCACATGGGCCTTCTTACGCCTGTCATAAAAGGCGTGATCACTGACGTGGGCTTCGACAATGCGGTGAAGGCGCAGCAGATGTTCGGCGGCCATGGCTATGTCGCGGATTACGGCATGGAGCAGTTCGTCCGCGACGCCCGGATCGCCATGATCTACGAGGGCGCGAACGGCGTACAGGCGATGGATCTCGTCGGCCGCAAGCTGCCGCGCGACGGGGGCCGGGCGATCATGGCCTTCTTCCGGGAGGTGGACGGTTTTCTATCCGAGAACGCCGGCGAGGAGGGCCTCGAGGCGTTCCTCGAGCCGCTGAAGCGGGCGCGCGAGGACCTGCAGAAGGCGACGATGTGGTTCATGGCGAACGCCATGGCGAAGCCCGACAACGCCGGGGCCGGCGCGACGGATTACATGCACCTCTTCGGCCTCGTGGCGCTGGGCTACATGTGGGCGCTGATCGCCAAGGCCGCGCTCACGAAGAAAGCCGAAGGCGCGGACGGCATGGACGCCAAGCTGATGACCGGCCGCTTCTTCATGGAGTGCTGCCTGCCGGAGACCGCGACGCGGCTCGCGCGGATATCCGCGGGGTCGGAGACGATCATGGCGCTGCCGGCGGAGGCGTTTTGAGGACGACGCGCATCGCGCCGAGGCTGTCACGCCCGGCTTCGCCGGGCATGACGCGGACATAGCGGAGTAAGCGACTGATGCCCGACGCCTTCATCTTTGACGCGGTGCGGACCCCGCGCGGGCGCGGCAAGCCGGACGGGGCGCTGCACGAGGTGTCGACGCTTCAGCTCGCCGTCACCGCGCTGAAGGCGTTGGCCGAGCGCAACCATCTCGACGCCTCGATGATCGACGACGTCGTGCTCGGCTGCGTCGACCCTGTCGGCGAGGCAGGCGGCGACATCGCGCGCGCAGCGGCGCTCGCGGCCGACTACGGCATTCAGGTTCCGGGCGTGCAGATCAACCGGTTCTGCGCTTCCGGGCTCGACGCGGTGAACTTCGCGGCGGCGCAGGTGATGGCGGGGCAGCACGACCTCGTGGTCGGCGGCGGCGTCGAGAGCATGAGCCGCGTGGGGCTCGGCGCCTCCGGCGGCGCCTGGCCGATGGACCCGGCGATCGCCATTAAATCCTACTTCATGCCGCAGGGCGTCTCGGCCGACCTGATCGCGACCAAATACGGGTTCACGCGCGACGACGTCGACGCCTATGCGGTGGAGAGCCAGAAGCGCGCCGTCGCCGCCTGGGACGATGGCCGCTTCGCAGAGTCGGTCGTCCCTGTCGTCGACGTCAACGACATCGTGCTGCTCGACCGCGACGAGCACTTGCGGCCCGAGACGTCCATGCAGTCGCTCGGCGCCCTCAAGGCCTCGTTCGCCGAGATGGGCGACCTCGGCGGCTTCGACGCGGTCGCCGTGTACGCGCACCCCGAGATCGAGCGGGTCGAGCACGTGCACCACGCCGGCAATTCGTCCGGCATCGTCGACGGCGCGGCCGCGGTGCTGGTGGGCTCGAAGGAGGCCGGCGTCGCGGCGGGCATTAAACCCCGCGCTCGCATTCGCGCCTTCGCGAACATCGGGTCGGAGCCCGCGCTGATGCTGACCGGCCCGGTCGACGTGACGAAGAAGGTCCTGAAACGCGCGGGGATGGAGATCGGCGACATCGACCTGTTCGAGGTCAACGAGGCCTTCGCCGCGGTCGTGCTGCGCTATCTCCAGGCCTTCGACCTCGACATGTCCAACGTCAACGTCAACGGCGGCGCGATCGCCATGGGCCACCCGCTCGGCGCGACCGGCGCGATGATCCTCGGCGCCGCGATCGACGAACTCGAGCGATCTGGCAAAGAGACCGCGCTCGTGACGCTGTGCATCGGGGCGGGCATGGGAACCGCGACGATCATCGAGAGGGTGTGAGATGCAATTAATGAGGTAAAATCACCTGGAATTGGGGTAATGAACGCCCGCCCATTACCCCATTATCGGCCATCCTCTCCGATAGCGTCAATGCGCCTCCAACGGGAGCCGCGACCTTTACCGACAACCTCTAAACGCCCAGCCTCACGTTCGTTCCGAAGGACATAGCGCACCATATCCCATCCGACGCTGGGGCAACGCATGTGCAATTCAGAAATTGAGAAGTCCCCGATCATGCCCTCGACGGCTTGAAGAACCATGCGGGTCTTCATGCCTCTCCCGTCCTTCAGGTCCCCGACACCCCGTTCGAATTCCGTATAAGCAGCACTTACTACGCCAAGGAAATACGACACCCAAGGCATAGGATCATGTTTATTTAAATGCCAGCCCTGACTAGAGCGATAGAGCGTATCATAATAACTGTCTTTTGACTGCTCAATGAGACGCTCAAGAGAGACATAGCGCACAACGTTATAATCTTCTCGATATAAGAGCAGCACGCTTAAAAGCCTGACCATGCGGCCATTACCATCCGAGAATGGGTGCACACATAAAAAATCGAGGATATACAACGCCACAAGGATCAGCGGGTCTACGTCCGTATCGGCAGAAGCAACATAGTTGGATTGGAGTTCTCTCATGGCTTCATCCGTCTGCCATGCGGGGGTGGGCTGGAACCGCACGAATACCGTGCCATCAGGGCGCCGTTCCGTAATGCTATTATCGCCCCTCTTCCATTCCCCTCCAGAAACTCCGGTATAACGGAAAAGATCGCGATGGAGTTGGCGAATAATATTTGGGGTTAGCTCTATATATTCTTGCCTCTCATGAATCAGACCAAGTACATAGCGGTACCCTGCGATCTCTCCCTCAGATCGGTTGCCTGCGCTCGGCTCTGCCCCATCAACCAACCGCTCCAACATTGTGCGAGGAACCGTCACGCCTTCCAAACGGTTGGACGATTCCGTGCTTTCAATGATCGCGACCTGCCTCAAATTTTCCAATACGTCTGGAGCGCGCTCTTGAAACAAGTCCTGCTTCCCCTTGCCCTCCCCAATTGCGCGGATCGTGGACACAAGATCATGGGTCAAAGACAGACGATCAAGGACCTCGGGAACCAGCGACGCCATAAAGGCCCCCATCACTTTTTAAGTCGCTCAATAAGGACCTTTCTCATTCGCACAAGCAAGAGCGCTGTGAATCGCGGCTCCGCATTACAAATGCGCGTATCACATCGGACATATTCCCGTGCAAGCTACCGATCGAAAGATAAAGGATAGACCTTCATGACCGAAGCCAGCTTCCGCACCGAGCTCGACGCCGACGGAATCCTCTCGGTCGTCTGGGACATGCCCGGCCGCTCGATGAACGTGCTGACCGCCGAGGCGATCGACGAGCTGGGGCGGGTGGCAGACCGCGTGATCGCCGATGAGGCGGTGAAGGGCGTGATCGTCTCCTCCGCCAAGAAGGCGTTTTCCGGCGGCGCGGACCTCACGATGCTGGAAGGCATCGCGCGGCTCTACGCGACAAAGAAGGCCGAGGACGGCGAGAAGGCGGCGGCGAAGGCTGTGTTCGACGAGAGCCGGCGGCTCAGCCAGCTCTACCGGCGCATCGAGACCTGCGGAAAGCCTTGGGCCGTGGTGATACACGGCGTATGCCTCGGCGGGGCGTTCGAGCTCGCTCTCGCCTGCCATTACCGGGTCGCCTCGAACGATCCGTCGACCCGCGTCGGGCTGCCGGAGGTGAAGGTCGGGCTGTTCCCGGGCGCCGGCGGCACCACCCGCATCTCGCGCATCATGCCGCCGCAGGACGCGTTGCAGATGCTGATGAAGGGCGAGCAGATCCGCCCCGACAAGGCCCGCGCCATGCGCCTCGTCGACGAGGTCGCGCCGCAGGCTGAGATCGTCGAGCGCGCCCGCGCCTGGCTGAAGACCGCGCCGAAGGCGGTGAAGCCGTGGGACGAGAAAGGATTCAAGCTGCCCGGCGGCCCGGTGTGGTCGAAGGCCGGATTCATGACGTTTCCGGCGGCAAACGCGATCTATCGCCGGGAGACGCAGGACAATTATCCCGCGATCCGCGGCATGCTGCAGGCGGCGTTCGACGGGCTTCAGCTGCCGATGGATCTCGCGCTCACCGTCGAGAGCAGGCATTTCGCCAAGGTGCTGCGTAGCCCTGAAGCGGCGGCGATGATCCGCACCCTGTTCGTCTCGATGCAGGAGCTGAACAAGGGCGCGCGGCGGCCGAAGGGCGTCCCGGAGATCAGGCTCGCCAAGGTCGGGGTGGTCGGCGCGGGCTTCATGGGAGCGGGCGTCGCTTACGTCTCCGCGCAGGCGGGGCTGGACGTCGTGCTGGTCGACCGCGATCAGGAAACCGCCGACAAGGGCAAGGAATTCGCCCGCAAGCTGATCTCCGATCAGGTCGTGAAGGGCAGAGCTTCCGGCGCGGAGCGCGACGCGCTGGTCGGGCGCATCACGGCGACGCCGGACTATGCGGCGCTCGGCGAGTGCCAGCTCGTGATCGAGGCGGTGTTCGAGGACCCCAAGGTCAAGGCCGAAGTGATCGCCAGCGTCGAGGACGCGCTCGGCGAGGACGCGATCTTCGCCTCCAACACCTCGACGCTGCCGATCTCCGGCCTCGCCAAGGCTTCGAAGCGGCCGGAGAACTTCGTCGGCATCCACTTCTTCTCGCCGGTGGAGAAGATGCAGCTGGTCGAGGTCATCGTGGGCGACAAGACCGGCGACGTCGCGCTGGCGACAGCGCTCGACTACGTCCGCATGATCCGGAAGACGCCGATCGTGGTCAGGGACAGGCGCGGCTTCTTCGCCAATCGCTGCGTCATCGCCTATCTGCTCGAAGGCCACCTGTTGCTGACCGAAGGGGTGCCGGCGGCGATGATCGAGAACGTCGCAAAGCAGGCGGGCATGCCGGTCGGGCCGCTCTCCCTCAACGACGAGGTGGCCCTCGACCTCGGCCTCAAGATCCTGCGCGCGACCAAGAAGCAGTTCGGTCCCATAGCCATCCCCCCGGCGCAGGAAAAGCTGCTGACTGCGCTGGTCGAGACCGAAGGCAGGCTCGGCCGCAAGAACGGCAAGGGTTTTTACGACTATCCCGAAGGGGGCAAGAAGCGGCTGTGGCCGGGGCTTTCCGCGCTGCAGGAGATCAAGCTCGACCCCGAGACCATTGACCTGACCGAGCTGCGCAACCGCCTGCTGGTGACGCAGGCGCTGGAGGCGTCACGGACGGTCGAGGAAGGCGTCATCACCGACGTGCGCGAGGCCGACGTCGGCGCGATCCTCGGCTTCGGCTTCGCGCCCTTCACGGGCGGCCCGCTCTCCTTCATCGACGGCATGGGCGCCGCGGCCTTCTTGGCTCTCGCCCGGTCGCTCGAGGCGAAACACGGGCTTCGCTTCCGTCCGAACGCCCTGCTGACCGACCTCGCGGAGAGCGATGAGACGTTCTACGGCCGCTTCGCCAGCCCCACGGCCGCCGCCGCGGCCGAGGCGGCGTGAGGGCAGGCTTGCGGTCGGGCCGCATCGACCGCTAAAGCCGGCTCAGCAGCGCCGCGCCACAGCGGAGCCGCGCGCGGGACGCCGATGCACGCCAGTCGCCTCATAGCGTTGCTCCTCGCCGCGGCGGCGCTGTTGGCGGCTGCCGCCATCGCGGCCGTCGTCGTCCTGGAACTGACGCCGGCGCGCCCGGCCCCCGGCGCAGCCCCTCCGCCGAGCGCGCCGCCGCCCGCCCCCGAAGAGCCCGAACGGCTGCGGCCGCTGGTCTCCGTCGATCCGCTCCAGCCTGCGCCCGACGCGCCCTCGGCCTTCGTCACGCTGCCGCTGGCCAAGCCCACGGCGTTCTGCAAGGCGCTGGAGGGGATGGGGTTGCACAACCCGGTCTTCCAACCGAACGAGCCGCCCGACCGCGGATGGACCTGCGTGGCCGACATCCTGAAGCCGGTCGACGGCGACGAGGCGACGGTCTCCAGCCTGTTCGTCACGGCGCGCGGAGACGACGACGACCGGGTCTCGCTCCTGCGCATCAAGCTCAACCTGCTCGACGCCTCCACCGCGCCGGTCACCAGGGAGATCGCGAAGGACCTGCTGCGCCGCATGCTCCGGGCGCTCGGCGGTCAGCCGCCAGACGCTGCGCTCGAGGCGATCGACCTGATGCGCGACGGCCGGTTCGCCGACCGCGGCGTGGTCTATGACCTCCGGAAGGAGTTCGGGCCGAGCCTGCGCGCCAACCTGATCGTCACCTTTCCGGCCCGGCTCGGCGCCGGCGGTGAGGACCGCTTCGCGCCGCCGCTGCGCCCCTGAGGCGACGGGACAAGGCGCCTCCCCGGCGCCATGCTTCAGGCGGATGATCGGCGGGACGCCATTTGAGGAGACGGCCCATGCGCGCGCTTCCCTTCGCCGTCGCCGCGCTCGCGGCGACCTTGACGCTGCCGCCGGCGTGGGCGGCGCCGCCGCCCGGCGGCGACCGGTTCCAGATCCAGCCGGCCGAGGGCGGCTTCCTGAGGCTCGATCGGGAAACCGGCGCGACCTCGTTCTGCGCGGCCTCGGGCGACGGTTACGCCTGCAAACCCGTTTCGGAAGCCGGGACGCCGCCGGACGCGTCCGAGATCGCGCGCCTCGAAGCCCGGGTCGCGGCGCTCGAGGCGCAGGTCAGGCAGTCGCCGTCCGGCCTGCCGCCCGCGCCGCCGCTGCCGCCGGGCGACGGGCCGCAGGCAAAGGATCCGAAGCTCGACCTGCCGAGCGACGAGCAGTTCGACCGCGTCACCAGCTTCATCGAACGCGCGCTCAGGCGCCTGAAGCGCTTCGCCGACGAGATGCAGAAGGAAGACCCGCCCCAGGGCGAGCGGCTGTGACGGCGGCCCTGATCCCTTCCCTTGCAAGGGAAGGGATCAGAACGCTCAGTGCAGCGTGCGGACCGTGTGGGGGCTTTCGAGCGCGAAGGCGGGGATCGCGACCACGAAGGGCTGACCGGCGTCGGTCAGCATATGGTAGTCGCCGACCATGATGCCGGACGGCGTCGGCAGCGGCGCGCCGGAGGTGTAGGTGAAGGACTGGCCGGGCTCGAGCGTCGGCTGCTCGCCGACGACGCCCGGTCCCCGCACCTCCTCGGTGCGGCCGCGGCCGTCGGTGATGCGCCAGTGCCGCGCGATCAGGCGCACCGTCTCCTCGCCCTCGTTCACGATCTCGACCGTGTAGGCGAACACGAAACGGTCCTCGTCGGGCGCGGACTCGTCGGGCAGGAAGCGCGGCGCCACGGTCACGCGGATGGCCCGCGTGGTGGCCGTCCACGATCCCCCATCGCGACTCTGAGAACTCTCCGACGCCTTCATGCGAGAATCATAAGCGTGGCGTTCCGGTCGGCGTCAAGCGGTTGCACGGTCGCGGGGCTTGTCACCCACCGTCTTCCGGATCGCCCAGCGCCACCGCCTCCTCGGCGGTGAAGGCGTATCGGGTCGAGCAGAAGTCGCAGGTCACCTCGATCGAGCCGTCGTCGGCGCGCATGTCGAGGCGCTCCTCCGGCGTGAAGCTCTTGAGCATGCCGAGCACGCGCTCGCGCGAGCACCGGCAGGCCTCCCGCACGCCGCGGCTTTCGAACACGCGGATGTCGCGCTCGTTGAACAGGCGGATCAGCAGCCGTTCGGGCTCCAGCGTCGGGTCGATCAGCTCGTGGTCCTCCACTGTGCCGACGAGCGACTGCGCCTCGATCCAGGCGTCGTCGTCCTCCGGCTCGTCGCCGGACTCGACGCCTTCCGGCGCGTCGCCGGGCGCGAGATCGGGCATCCGCATGCGATCGGGCGCGTCGGGCAGGAACTGCACGAGCATGCCGCCCGCACGCCAGGAATGGCTGGCGCCGGGAGCGAGCGTCTCCGCGACGGCGAGACGGACGCGGGTCGGGATCTGCTCGGACTGGCGGAAATAGGCGTGGGCGGCGTCTTCGAGCGAGCCGCCCTCCAGCGCGACGACGCCCTGGTAGCGCGACGACAGGTCCGGCCCCTGGTCGATGGTCAGCGCCATGTGGCCGGCGCCGAGCAGCGCGCCGGTGCCGCGGACGTCGTAAAGCCTGCTCTCGTCGAAGCGCGCGCAGGCGCGGATCTTGTCCGGCGCCTCGAAGTCGACGACCAGCATGCCGATCGGCCCGTCGGTGCGCGTCTGCAGCTGGAAGCGGCCGTCGATCTTGAGCGAGGAGCCGAGCAGCACGGTGAGCGCCACCGCCTCGCCCAGCACCTTGGAGACGGCGGGCGGATAGGCGTGGCGCTCGATCACGCGGTCGATCGACGGGCCGAGCCGGACAACGCGGCCGCGCACGTCGAGCGCCTCGATCTGGAACGGCAGGATGCGGTCGTCGCCGTCCTGGCGGAGGCTTGTCTGGGATTGGTCTGTCATGATCGCCGATACTTAGCGATCGCAGGCCGCAAGCGGAAGGTCACGGCGTCGGGCGGCTCATGCGCTCCCGATGGCCGGCGGCGATCGGTCGTGGGCGCGCAGCCGGTAGGCCATGATGAGCAGGGCCACGCCGAAGGCGAGCGCATAGGCGCCGAGCCACCAGGTCAGCACCAGCGCGCCGACGAGCGGCGCGACGGCGAGCGCCGCGCCGAAAACGATCGACGCCACGCCCGCGAGCGCAAGCCACAGGCGGCCGGGCGCCGCCCCGAAGAACACCGCGGCGGCGACCATCATCACCCCCGAGACGAAGGACCAGAAGGCCATCAGCAGGATGAAGACCAGCACCGTGATGTCGGGCCACAGCAGAGCCACGGCCGCGGCGGCGAGGCTCGCCACGCCGCCCAGAACCAGAGGAGCCCAGCGCCGCCAGCCGATCCCGTCGCCGGCGCCCCGGGCGGCGAGATAGAGCTCAGCGGCCCCGTCCGCCACGGCGTAGATCGCAAACAGCAGGACGAAGGACAGCAGGGTCGGGCCCGGCGCGAACAGGGCGACGAGGCCGAACGCCACCGCCAACGCCCCGCGTATCGCGACCGTCCTCCAGCGCTGCGCGTACGGCAGAGCGATGGACTGACCCCACTTCTGGGCGAAATCCGACATTGGCGTGAAATCTCCAGTCGATCCGGTGCGCCCGACAGCTTACGCCGATACGGCTCCGAAGCACCACGCCAGAACGCCCTTCTGGGCGTGGAGGCGGTTCTCGGCCTCGTCGAACACGACCGACTGCGGGCCGTCGATGACGGCGTCCGTCACCTCCTCGCCGCGGTGGGCGGGAAGGCAGTGCATGAAGATCGCGTCGGGGGCGGCCAATCCCATCAGCCGCTCGTCGACCTGGAAGGGTTTCAGCAGGTTGTGGCGGCGTTCGCCGTCGCCGTCGCCCATCGAGACCCAGCTGTCGGTCACGACGGCGTCGGCGCCCGAAACCGCCTCCTCCGCGTCATGGCCGAGGGAGACGTCCGCGCCTTCGCGCTTCGCCCAGTCGACGATCGCCGCGCCCGGCGCGAGCTCCGGCGGCGTCGCGACGCGCAGGCGGAAGTCGAAGCGCGCGGCGGCCTCG
This sequence comes from Hansschlegelia plantiphila, assembly GCF_027922265.1. Classification (GTDB taxonomy): domain Bacteria; phylum Pseudomonadota; class Alphaproteobacteria; order Rhizobiales; family Methylopilaceae; genus Methylopila; species Methylopila plantiphila. The sequence goes on from NZ_BSFI01000008.1 coordinate 206,312, forward strand.
ATCCAGGAGGCCAGCACGTTGTTCGAGTCCCCCGTCCAGGCGACGGTGCGGCCGCGGATCGGGCCCTTGTGCTCCTCGAAGGTGAGGAGGTCGGCCATCACCTGGCAAGGGTGGGACTTCTTCGTCAGCCCGTTGATCACGGGGACGGTCGCGTATTTGGCGAGCTCCAGCAGCGCGTCGTGCTTCAGCATGCGGATCATGATGGCGTCGACGAAGCGCGACAGCACGCGCGCGGTGTCGGCGATCGCCTCGCGCTCGCCGAGCTCGATCTCCTTGCCCGTCACCATCACCGGCTCGCCGCCGAGCTCGCGGATGCCGACGTCGAACGACATGCGCGTGCGGAGCGACGGCTGCTCGAACACCATGGCGACGAACTTGCCGGCGAGCGGCTTGTCGCCGGCGTCGGCCGGCGTGCGGCGGCGCGCCTTCATGGCGGCGCCGGCGTCGACGATATCGCGCAGAGTCGCGCCGCTGAAGTCGGACAGATCAAGGAAATGCCTGATGCCGTTCGCGGTCATTCCGCGGCTCCCCGGGCGCCGATCATGCGCCCTTCCAATGCGCTGAGGCCGCGGTCGATCCGCGCGACCGCCTCGCCGATCTCGACCTCGGTCGCAATCAACGGAGGCAAGAGCCGGACCACATTTTCCCCGGCGCCGACGGTGAGCAGCCCCTCGCCCCGAAGCGCCACGACGACGTCGCCATTCGGCGCGACGCAGCGCAGGCCGAGCAGCAGCCCCTCGCCCCGAACCTCCGCGACGGACGACGGATGCGCGTCGATCACCTCCGCCAGCCGCTGGCGGAACAGCAGGCCCATCTGCTGGACATGCTCGAGGAAGCCGGGCGCCAGCACAACGTCGAGCACGGCGTTGCCGACCGCCATGGCCAGCGGATTGCCGCCGAAGGTCGAGCCGTGGACGCCGGCGGTCATGCCGTCCGCCGCCTCGCGGGTCGCCAGGCATGCGCCCATCGGGAAGCCGCCGCCGATGCCTTTGGCGATCGCCATGACGTCCGGCAGGATTCCGGCATGCTCATAGGCGAACAGCTTGCCGGTGCGTCCGACGCCGCACTGCACCTCGTCGACCACGAGCAGCAGTCCCTCTCGGTCGCAGATCTCGCGCAAGGCCCGCAGCGTCGAGGGCGGCAGCACGCGGACGCCGCCTTCGCCCTGCAGAGGCTCCACGAGAACGCCCGCGGTCTCCGGGCCGATCGCGGCCTCCACCGCCGCGAGATCGCCGAACGGAACCTGATCGAAGCCCTCGACCTTGGGTCCGAAGCCCTCGAGATATTTCTGCTGGCCGCCGGCCGCGATGGTCGCGAGCGTGCGGCCGTGGAACGCACCCTCGAAGGTGATCAGCCGGTAGCGCTCGCCTTCGCCCTTATGATGGAAGTGCTTGCGCGCGAGCTTGATCGAGGCCTCGAGCGCCTCCGCGCCGGAATTGGCGAAGAACACCACGTCGGCGAAGCTGTTGTCGGCGAGGCGCTTCGCCAGCCGCTCGCCTTCCGGGATCGAATAGAGGTTGGAGACGTGCCAGAGCTTCTCGGCCTGGGTTTTCAGCGCCTCGACCAGATGCGGATGGCCGTGGCCCAGTGAGTTCACGGCGATGCCGGCCGCGAAATCGAGGTAGCGGTCGCCTTCGGCGGTGATCAGCCAGCAGCCCTCGCCACGCTCGAAAGCGAGCGGAGAGCGGGCGAAAACAGGCATCAGAGCGGATGCGTCGGTCACGAGGCCGAACCCTTCGGCGCCACCGGCGCCGCGCCGTCACGCCGGTCGGAGCCGCAGGGCTTGAAAAAAAGAAAAGAGCCGCTCAGCCGAGCGGCTCCCTTGCGCGGGGGATAATATGAACCGGAGCCCTCGTGTCAATCGGCCAAGCGGCTCTTTCCTGAGGTTTTCTGGCAATTCGGACAGTGTGGACGGCCCTGTGGAAAACACCCGGAGATCGGCCTGTTGAAAACCCCACTGTTGCATTCGGGACTCTTTACGGTGAGTCGCTGCATATCGTACTTTAAAAACCGTTAAGCACGACAGCTCGTGCTCATTCGTTTTCAGCGGATTCCGGCGGCGACGCCGCCCGAGCGCGCGACCAGCGCGTGACGGCGGGCGCGGAGGGATTCCGGGAAGCGGGAACTGGAGGATCCGATGCAGTGGACCGATGAGCGCGTCGAGCTTCTGAAGAAGCGCTGGGCCGACGGCCTGAGCGCGAGCCAGATCGCAGCCGAGCTTGGCGGCGTCACCCGCAACGCGGTGATCGGCAAGGTCCATCGCCTCGGCCTCTCGGGCCGCGCCAAGGCCGCCCCGACCGGCGTCGCCAGACTGCGGGCGAAGCCCGCAGCCAGCGCCCCGCGCCGGCAGGCGACCTCCGCGCCGCGCGAGCCGTCCTATGCGGTCCACGGCAACGTGGCGCTGGCCCCCGCGGTCTCCGCGCCGCGCCCGACGCCCGCCCCGCGCATCGTGCCGATCGGGCTGGTCGAGACCTCTCAGCTGGTCTGCGAGCGGGTCACGATCATGGAGCTGCGCGAGAACATGTGCCGCTGGCCCCTCGGCGATCCCAGCCAGACCGATTTCCGCTTCTGCGGCGGCCGTTGCTCGCCCGGCGACGCCTATTGCGGCCACCACGCCGCGATCGCTTACCAGCCGGCTCACGATCGCCGTCGCGATCGCCGCCCGCAGGCGTTCACGCACTGACGCCTTCGCTCCCGACGACAAAAAGGCCGCGGCTGGACCGCGGCCTTTTTCTTTGTCCGGACAAGAGTGGACCGATCAGCTGGCGCGGGTGAAATTTTCGTCGAATGAATAGCCGGCTCCGCGAACAGTGCGGATCGGGTCGGGCTTGCGGCCGCGGTTGATCGCCTTGCGGAGGCGGCCGACATGGACGTCGACGGTGCGCTCGTCGACATAGACGTCGCGGCCCCAGACGCCGTCGAGCAGCTGCTCGCGGGAGAACACGCGCCCCGCCGACTGCATCAGGAATTCGAGCAGGCGGAACTCGGTCGGGCCGAGATGCACCTCGCGGGCGTGGCGGCGGACGCGGCGGTTCTCGCGGTCGAGCTCGATGTCCCCGGCCTTCAGCGTCTTCGAGATATGCTCGGGCTTGGCGCGCCTCAGCAGCGCGCGGACCCGCGCCAGAAGCTCCGGCACCGAGAACGGCTTCACGACATAATCGTCAGCGCCGGTCGCGAGGCCGCGGATGCGTTCGCCCTCCTCGCCGCGGGCGGTGAGCATGATGATCGGCAGCAGCTCGGTCTCGGGGCGCGCCCGGAGGCGCCGGCAGAGCTCGATGCCGGAGACGCCCGGCAGCATCCAGTCGAGCAATATGAGGTCGGGCGCGCCCTCCTGGAGGCGGATCTCGGCCTCGTCGCCGCGGGCGACGGAGTCGACGTCATAGCCTTCCGCCTCGAGGTTGTAGCGGAGCAGCATGATCAGCGGCTCCTCGTCCTCGACGATCATCACGCGCGGCTTCATCACGGCGTCCTCCCGGATCAGAAGTTGAGCGTCGTGGTGCTGGTCAGATCGGCTTTCGGCCGCTCTTCCGTCAGCGGCACGCCGTGGACGAGGTAGTAGACGGTCTCGGCGACGTTGGTCGCGTGGTCGCCGATGCGCTCGATGTTCTTGGCGCAGAACAGGAGATGCGCGCAGAACCCGATGTTGCGCGGATCCTCCATCATGTAGGTGAGCAGCTCGCGGAACAGCGAGTTGTAGAGCGCGTCGATCTCGCCGTCGCGGTTCCACACCTCCATCGCCCGCTCCTCGTCGCGGCGGGTGTAGGCGTCGAGCACGTCCTTGAGCTGGCCGAGCGTCAGGTCCGAGATGTGGGCGACGCCGCCGGCGAGCTTCGGCGGCTGGAACTGGCCCTCGAGCGCGACGACGCGCTTGGCGATGTTCTTCGCGAGATCGCCGATGCGCTCGAGGTCGTTTGCGATGCGCAGCGCCGCGACCACCTCGCGCAGGTCGACCGCGACCGGCGCGCGGCGGGCGATGGTGTTGACCGCGCGCTCCTCGATCTCCTGCTGGAGCCGGTCGATCGAACGGTCCCAGTCGATCACGCGGCGCGCGAGCGCCGTGTCGCGGCGGAGCAGCGCGTCGACCGACTCCGCGACGAGCTTCTCGCAGAGCCCGCCCATCTCGGCGAGCTTGTCGCCGAGCTGCTTCAGATCCGCGTCGAACGCGCTCACGATATGGTCGGTCATGGCCTTGTCGCTCTCATCAGTCATGTTGAAGCCGGTGCGCTTCAACAGCTCAGCCGAAGCGGCCCGTGATGTAATCTTGCGTTCGCCTGTCATGAGGACTCATGAAGATCTGTTGCGTTTCGCCGAATTCGATCAGCTCTCCGAGATACATGAACGCGGTGTATTCGGAGGTGCGCGAGGCCTGCTGCATGTTGTGGGTGACGATCGCGATCGTGTAGTCGGCCTTCAGTTCATCGATCAGCTCCTCGATCTTGGCGGTCGAGATCGGGTCGAGCGCCGAGCAGGGTTCGTCGAGCAGGATCACTTCCGGGCGCACCGCGATCGAACGGGCGATGCACAGGCGCTGCTGCTGGCCGCCGGAGAGGCTGAGGCCGCTGGCGTCGAGCTTGTCCTTGACCTCGTTCCACAGCGCGGCGCGGCGCAGCGCCGCCTCGACCCGGCCGTCGAGCTCCGACTTCGAGATGGTCTCGTAGAGCCGGACGCCGAAGGCGATGTTGTCGTAGATCGACATCGGGAACGGCGTCGGCTTCTGGAACACCATGCCGACGCGCGAGCGCAGCAGGTTCAGGTCGAGCTTCGGCGACAGGATGTCGACGCCGTCGAGCAGCGCCTGACCTTCGGCGCGCTGCTTCGGATAGAGGTCGTACATCCGGTTCAGCACCCTGAGCAGCGTGGACTTGCCGCAGCCGGAGGGGCCGATGAAGGCGGTGACCTTGCGCTCGTAGATCGGCAGGTCGACGCCCTTCAGCGCGAGCGAGTCTCCGTAATAGAACTTGAGGCCGCGGACCGAGATCTTCTCCTTGTTCCCAGCGCCGACAAAGGCGTTGGCGGAAGAAGCCGGGCGGGCCGGCGCGGACGGGGACTGGGGGACGGCGGACGTTCGGGCCATGTCGGTACTCGTCATTTTCCGCTCCGGGCTGCGAGGATGCGGGCCGCGATGCTGAGCGCAAGGACCGCGAACGTTACGATGAGCGCGCCGGTCCAGGCGAGCTGTTGCCAGTCGGTGTAGGGGCTGAGCGCGAACTGGAAGATCACGACGGGCAGGCTCGCCATCGGCGCGTTCAGGTTCGAGCTCCAGAACTGGTTGTTCAGAGCCGTGAACAGCAGCGGCGCGGTCTCTCCGCTGACGCGGGCGATGGCGAGCAGCACGCCGGTGATGATGCCGGCCTGGGCCGCCTTGTAGGCGATGCGCTGGATGACCGTGGAGCGCGGCAGGCCGAGCGCGGAGGCCGCCTCGCGCAGCTGATGCGGCACCAGATTCAGCATGTCCTCGGTGGTGCGCACGACCACCGGCACCACGATGATGGCGAGCGCAAGCGCGCCGGCGATGCCGGAGAAGTGGCCCATCTTGACCACGACCACCTCGTAGACGAACAGGCCGACGACGATCGACGGCGCGCTCAGCAGGATGTCGTTGATGAAGCGCACGACTGTCGAGAGCCTGTTGTGCTTGCCGTATTCGGCCATGTAGGTGCCGGCGAGAATGCCGACCGGCGTGCCGATCGCGACGCCGATCGCCGTCATGATCAGGCTGCCGACGATGGCGTTGAGCAGACCGCCCTCGGAGCCGGGCGGCGGCGTGTTCTCGGTGAAGGCGGCCAGCGACAGGCCGCCGACGCCCTTGAACAGCAGGGTGGCGAGGATCGCGACCAGCCAGGCGATGCCGAACAGCGCGGCCGCGAGCGACAGCGTCATCATGATCGCGCTCTTGCGGCGCCGGCGCCGGTAGAGCGGATGGTCGGCGGAGTGGGCGTGCGGCTCCATGAGCGACATCGGCGTCAGGCTCCGGCCCGGCTCTCGAGCCGCATCAGCATGAGCCGGGCGATCGCGAGCACGAAGAAGGTGATGATGAACAGGATGAGGCCGAGCGCGATCAGCGACGAAGTGTAGAGGTCGCCGACGGCTTCGGTGAATTCGTTGGCGATCGAGGCCGAGATCGTCGTCCCGGGCGCCAGCACGGAGCCCGATATCCGGTGGGCGTTGCCGATCACGAAGGTCACCGCCATGGTCTCGCCGAGCGCGCGGCCGAGCCCCAGCATCACGCCGCCGACCACGCCGACGCGGGTGTATGGGATGACGATGCGGCGCACGACCTCCCAGCGGGTGCATCCGACGCCGTAGGCCGCCTCCTTCAGCACCACCGGCACCGTCTCGAACACGTCGCGGGAGATCGAGGTGACGAAGGGCAGGACCATGATCGCGAGGATCAGGCCGGCGGTCAGGATCCCGATGCCGTAGGGCGGCCCGGCGAACAGGGTCGAGAGCACCGGGACATGGCCGAACGTCCCGATCAGGAAGGGCTGCACCGTGCTCTGCAGCATGGGCGCGAACACGAACAGGCCCCAGATGCCGTAGATGATCGAGGGGATGCCGGCGAGCAGCTCGATGGCGACGCCGATCGGGCGGCGGAAAACCGGCGGGCAGAGCTCGGTCAGGAAGATCGCGATGCCGAGGCCGACGGGAACCGCGATCAGCATGGCGATCAGCGACGTCACCAGCGTGCCGTAGATCGGCGAGAGCGCGCCGAACTTCTCGGTCACCGGGTTCCAGCTCTCGGTGACGAAGAAGCCGAAGCCGAAGGTCTCGAAGGCGAGCGAGGAGCCGATGATCAGCGCGAGGATCACGCCGCCGAGGATGGCGAGCACCAGCAGCGCCGAGGCGAGGGTCAGGTTTCTGAACAGGCCGTCGCGGATGCGGAACGACCGGAGACGCCCGGCGCGGGCGGCGTCCAGCCCGGCGAAGGAGGCGGCTGTTTCAAATGGCGCATCGGTCATGCGGGACAGGTCTCGGTGCGGCGGAAGGCCGGTGGCCGGCGCAGGGGACGGAGAGTTCGGCGGAGGCGCCGCGGGTCGCGCGCCTCCGCCTTCGTGAGTCGGCTGGGAACGTCGCCGGCTCAGTTCGTGGTGGAATAGAGCGCCTTGCCGTCTGGGCCCTTGATGTCCTTGGCCCACACGCTCTGGATCTCGGCGACGACCTTCTCCGGCATCGGGATGTAGTCGAGCGCCTCGGCCGTCTTGGCGCCGGACTTGTAGGCCCAGGCGAAGAACTTCAGCGCCTCGGTCGCGGCGACCGGGTCCTGCGGCTGCTTGTGGATCAGGATGAACGTCGCCGCCGTGATCGGCCAGCTTTCGGCGCCGGGCTCGTCGGTCAGGATCACGCCGAAGCCCGGGGTTCCGGACCAGTCGGCGTTCGCCGCCGCAGCCTGGAACGACTGGGTCACAGGGGCGACCGGCTTGCCGTCCTTGTTGATCATCTTCGTGTAGGAGAGCTTGTTCTGCTTGGCGTAGGCGTATTCGACGTAGCCGATCGAGCCCTTGGTCTGGGCGACGTAGTTGGCGACGCCCTCGTTGCCCTTGCCGCCGAGGCCGGTCGGCCATTCGACCGCGGTCGCGGAGCCGACCTTGTCCTTCCAGTCCGGCGAGACCTTCGACAGGTAGTTGGTGAAGTTGAAGGTCGTGCCCGAGCCGTCGGAGCGGTGCACGATGGCGATCGCGCTCGAAGGCAGCTTCGCGGAGGGGTTCAGCTTCTTGATCGCCTCGTCGTCCCAGCTGGTGATCGAGCCGAGAAAGATCTTGGCGAGCGTCGGGCCGTCGAGGGTGAGTTCGCCGGGGGCGACGCCGTCGACGTTGATGACCGGGACGATGCCGCCCATCACCATCGGGAACTGGACCAGGCCGTCCTTCTCCAGCTGCTCGCCCTTGAGCGGGGCGTCGGTCGCGCCGAAGGTGACGGTCTTGGCCTGGATCTGCTTGATGCCGCCGCCTGAGCCGATGGACTGGTAGTTCAGGCCGTTGCCCGTCTCCTTCTTATAGGAGTCCGCCCACTTGGCGTAGATCGGGTACGGGAAGGTCGCGCCGGCGCCGGAGATGTCGGCCGCGAGCGCGGGCGTCGCCATCAGCGCGGCTGCGGCCGCCATGGCGAGAATGCGGTTGAGCTTCACGGGCTGCTTCCTTGCGTTCGTCGTAAAGGACTTTGTCCGACGGCCGCGTGGGTTTGTCCTGCGCGATCGAGGGTGGGAATGGTCTACCCGTCCCACCCCGCTCTTCTATGACGTCGCCATGACAGACGCATGACGCCGCAAACCCCTGAAAATGCAGCGTCGGTGGACCGCTCGTCCGCAGAGATCCGCGGCGCGCGGGCCCAAGCTCCCGCCGCTTCTCCCTGTTTCGCGGCCGCAGCCGCGCTTAACCCGGCGTCCACCATGTCGGCGCGAGGGTCTTTCGTGGTTCCGCACGCCGCCCTTCTGCTGTCCGTCGCGATCGCGCTCGTCGCAGGCCGGGCGACGGCCGCCCCTTGCGCGCTCGCGGTCATGCCCGAGACGGTGGCGGTCGAGCGGGCGATCGACGGCGACACCGTGCTGCTCGACGACGGCCGCGAGGTGCGGCTTGCGGGCGTGTCCGCCCCCAAGACGCCGCTCGGGCGCAAACCCGAGGAATGGCCGCTCGACGCCGCCTCCCGCGAAGCGCTGGAGAGCGCCGCCGGCGGTCAGGTGCTCGAGCTTCGCCTCGCGAGCCGCCCGACCGACCGCTATGGCCGGCTCGTCGGCTTCCTCGCGCCGATCGAGGGGCCAGACCATGCGGGCATGGCCGTCGCGCTTCTCGCGCAGGGCTGGTTGAGGACGACGGGAGAAGAGCGTGACTGCGGCGCAACGCTGCGCGAGGCGGAGGGCCAGGCGATCGCCCGCCGCCTTGGTTTGTGGTCGGAACCGTATTACGAGGTCCGCAACGCGGAGGACGGCGCGAGCCTGTCTTCGGCGGCGGGGCGTTTCGTCGTGGCGGAAGGCCGCGTGGCGAGCGTCAGGCAGGCGGCCGGACGATTCTATGTGAATTTCGGGGCCCGTTGGCGCGATGCGCTCTCGGCGACCCTGTCGGAGGCGGCGCTGCGCAGGCTCGGCGGGCTCGATGCGTTGAATGTGAAGGCGGGCGCGCGGCTCAGGGTGCGCGGCGTCGTGGAGCTGCGGCGCGGGCCGACCATCACGGTGACCGAGCCCGGCCAGATCGACCGCATCGACGCGCCGGGAGGCGCGAGATGAGCGCCTTCCCGATCGCCCGGCGGGCGCTCGCGCTCGTGCTGTCCGCCGCGCTGCTTGCGGGCTGCGGCAGCCTGAACGCCGACAAGCCCGCCACGGCGCCGCTGGCTCCGGCGGAAGCCCCCAAGGTCGCGCCCCCGCCGCCGTCCGCGGTGAGCGAGGAGCAGACCCGGATCGCCGCCGCCTATGGCGGAATCTACGTCAAGCCCGATCTGACGGCCTTCCTCAACGGCATCGCCGACCGGCTGGCCTCCGCGTCCGAGCGGCCGGACCTCCGCTACAAGGTGGTCATGCTCAACTCGCCGCTCGTCAACGCTTTCGCGCTGCCGAACGGGAGCCTCTACGTCACGCGCGGGCTGCTCGCGGTCGCCAACGACAGCTCGGAGCTTGCGGCCGTGATCGCGCATGAGATGGCGCACGTCTCCGCCCGCCACGCCCTGCAGCGCGCCGACGAGGAGCGCAAGGCGGTGCTCGTCAGCCGCATCGTCTCCGACGTGCTGCAGGACAGCCAGGGCGGGGCGGTGGCGCTCGCCCGCGGAAAGCTGTCGCTCGCCAGCTTCTCGCGCGCCCAGGAACTCGAGGCCGACCGGATCGGCGTGCAGACCATCGCGCGCGCCGGCTTCGACCCCTACGGCGCCTCGCGCTTCCTGCTGTCGATGGGCCGGCAGTCCGAACTGAGGAGCGCCGCTCTCGGCCAGAAGCCGGCGCAGCCCGGCCTCGACTTCATGGCGACGCACCCCTCGACGCCCGAACGCGTGCAGCTTGCGGTCGCGAGCGCCCGGCAGATCGGCGCTCCCGGCGTCGGCGAGCGCGGCCGCGACGCCTATCTCGACGCCATCAACGGCATGGTCTACGGCGACGATCCGAGCCAGGGCTTCGCGCGGGGGCGGCGCTTCCTGCATCCGCGCCTCGGCTTCAGCTTCGTCGCGCCGGACGGCTTCGTGTTCGAGAACGGCGCCGACGCGCTGCTCGGCGTCGCCTCCGACGGACGGGCGCTGCGCATGGACGCGGCCAAGCTCAGCCCCGGCCAGACCCTCGAAGGCTACATCAAGGAAAACTGGATCGACGGCGCCGAGCCGGGACCCGTCGAGACGCTCGACGTCAACGGCATGGAGACGGTGACGCTGGTCGCGAAGGGCAAGGAGTGGACCTTCCGCTTCGCCGCGATCCATTACGGCTCCGACGTCTACCGCCTGATCTTTGCGACCCGAGAGATCACGCCCCAGATCGACCAGGGATTCCGCGACTCGATCATGAGCTTCCGCCGCCTCTCGCAGGAGGAGATCGACGCCGCCCGGCCGCTGAAGCTCGACGTGGTGAGGATCAAGCCCGGCGACACCGAGGCGACTTTCGCCAACCGCATGGCGCTGTCCGACCGCGCGGTCGATCGCTTCTCCGTGCTGAACGGCCTAGGGCCCGGCGAGCCGCTGCCGCCCGGTTCGCGGGTCAAGGTCATCGACGAGTAAGGACGGCGGCCGGGTCCGGAAGGCCGGGACACCGAGCCGCTGCGTTGGGGGACGGACCGCAGTCTCCAGACCAAGGGAAGGCTTGAAGCATGCAGATCGGGATCATCGGCCTCGGCGCCATGGGCGCGGGGGTTGCGCGCAACCTGCTGAAGGGCGGCCACGACGTCGTGGTCTGGAACCGCTCGCCCCAGGCGGTCGAGACCCTGGTCGCCGAGGGCGCGCGCCGCGCCGACACGCCGGGCGGCGCCTTCGACGCCGAGATCGTGTTTTCGATGCTGGCGCAGGACGAAACGATCGAGGAGGTCGTCGTCGCCTCCGGCGCGCTCGACGCGGCGCGAAAGGGCGTGGTCCACGTCAACCTGTCCACGGTCTCCGTCGCCTTCGCCGACCGGATGGAGGCGCTGCACGCCGAAAAGGGCCTCGCCTACGTCGCAGCCCCGGTGCTCGGGCGTCCGGACGTCGCCGCCGCCGGCCAGCTCAACGTGCTCTGCGCCGGCGATCCGGCGGCCGTCGCCAAGGTCACGCCGCTGATCGAGCTGTTCGCCAAGCAGGTCTGGCCGTTCGGCGACAAGGCGAGCCGGGCCAACGTCGTGAAGCTCGCGGTGAATTTCTCGCTCGCCAGCATGATCGAGACGCTGGGCGAGGCGGGCGCGCTGGCCGACGCCTATGGCGTCGAGCCCGCGGCGCTCTACGAGGTGATGACGGGCACCCTGTTCGCGGCGCCGGCCTACAAGACCTATTCCGCGCTGATCGCAGACGCCAGGTTCGAGCCGGCGGGATTCAAGCTGCCGCTCGGCCTGAAGGACGTGCGCCTGGCGCTCGCCGCCGGGGAGGCGCAGAGCACGCCGCTGCCGATCGCCTCCGTGCTGAGGGACGCCTTCATCGAGGCGATCGCGGCCGGCGACGGCGCCAAGGACTGGTCGGCGCTCGCCGCCGGCGCCTTCCGCCGGAGCGCTCGCAAGCTGGGGTGATCGGGGCTTGGGGCGAGCCATCCGCCTTCAGCGGCGCTCTAGCTCTCCCCGCCTTCGGCGAGGAACGCCGCGGCGTCCATGACGATGCGCCCGTCATTGCCGCCGACGACCGCGAGATCGCGGCCCTTGTAGGGGACGTTCAGGAGGACGTGGCGGATGCAGGCGAGCCGCAGGCGTTGCTTGTCGTTGGCCTTCACCACCGTCCAGGGCGCCGCCTCCGTGTGGGTCGCCCGCAGCATGCGCTCCGCGGCGTCGGTGTAGGCGTCCCAGAGGTTCAGCCCCGCATAATCGATCGGCGAGAGCTTCCAGCGCTTCAGCGGATCATGCCGGCGGGCGTGCAGCCGGGTGATCTGCATCTCGCGGCCGATCGTCAGCCAGAACTTGAACAGCCTGATCCCGTCGTCGACCAGCAGCTTCTCGAGCGTCGGCGCCTCGTCGAGGAAGCGCGCGGTCTCAGCCGGGGTCGAAAATCCCATCACCGGCTCGACGCCGGCCCGGTTGTACCAGGAGCGGTCGAACAGCACGATCTCGCCGGCCGAGGGCAGCAAGCTGACGTAGCGCTGGAAGTACCACTGCCCGATCTCGGTCGATGAGGGCTTCGACAGCGCCTCGACGCGGACGCTGCGCGGATTGAGGTGCTGGGTGATGCGGTCGATGGTGCCGCCCTTGCCGGCGCCGTCGCGGCCCTCGAACACGATGACGATGCGCTCGCCCTGCTTCTTCGCCCAGGTCTGCAGCTTGAGCAGCTCGATCTGGAGCGGCGCCAGCATGCGCTCGCCTTCCTTGTTGGCGAGCTTCTTGCCGTAGGGGTAGCCGCCGCTGCGGAACGCCGCGTGCCGGATGATCCTGGGCAGTTCGCGATCGTCGAGATCGACGTCGACGCCGCCGATGCGCACGACCGGCGCGTCCGCCATGCCCTCGGGCGCAACCGCGTCGGTGGGGTCGGCCCTGGCGGGGGAAGCTTCCGCGGCGCTCTTCTCTTGGCGGCGCTTCGCCGGAACGTCTTTCTGAGCCATTATGTCCCGTCCTTCGATCTGCGTCGTGGCGCTGTCATGGACGGCGCGTGAAGTGTCGACCTCCCGCCACATCGTCGTTTGCGAGCGCATGTCCATACCATGAGCGATTCCGTCGACAGGGAGGAGCGCGCCGCCGTCGCCGAACGGCGCCTCGAACGCGTGGCGGCCGCGCGCTGGCCTTTGGCCGCGATCGCGCTCGTGCTCGTCAGTTTCGCGTTCGAAGGCCGGATCGGTCCGTGGGAGGCGTCGCTCGCCGCGCTGTTCGTGGCGCTCGCCGCATTCTTTGCGCCCGGCAGGCGGCGGCTTGCGTCCTTCGCAGGGGCCGCGACCGCACGCGACGTCGTCGGTCCCCAGACCCTCGCCATCCTCTCCGGCCTGCCAGACCCCGTCATGATCCTCGACCGCCGCGGCGTGGTGCTCGCCTTCAACGGGCATGCGCACGCCGTGCTCGGCGATATCCGGGCGGGCGATCCCGTCTCCTTCGCGGTCCGCGCGCCGGAGCTGCTCGACGCGGTGCGCGCGGCCCCGCTCGGCGCCGGGCCGCAGACGGTGCTCTACACCGAGCGGGTGCCGGTCGAGCGCTGGCGCGAGGCGCATGTCGCGTCCGCGCGCGTCGGTCCCGACGGCCCGCTGGCGATCATCGTCGCCCTGCGCGACCTCACCGAGCAGCGGCGCTCGGAGCGGATGCGTGCCGACTTCGTGGCGAACGCCAGCCACGAGCTCAGAACGCCGCTCGCCTCGCTGCTCGGCTTCATCGAGACGCTGCAGGGTCCGGCGAAGAACGACGTCGACGCGCGCGAACGCTTCCTCGCGATCATGCGGACGCAGGCCAACCGGATGTCGCGGCTGATCGACGACCTGCTGTCGCTGTCGCGCATCGAGCTCAAGGCCCATGTGCGCCCGAGCGCGCTTGTCGACCTGTCGAGCCTCGCCCGCGGCGTGGTCGACGCGCTGCAGCCGCTCGCGGCGGAGCGCGGCGTCGAGATGGAGGTGATCGGCGACGAGCCGATCCTGGTGCGGGGCGACCGCGACGAACTGATCCGGGTGGCGGAGAACCTGATCGAGAACGCCATCAAATACGGCCAGTCCGGCAAGAAGGTCGAGGTGACCGTCAGAGGCGCGCCGGGCCGCGAAGGCGCTTTGCTGGTGGTGCGCGACCACGGGCCGGGCATCGCGAGCGAGCACGTGCCGCGGCTCACCGAGCGGTTCTACCGGGTCGACACCAGCGACAGCCGCGACAAGGGCGGCACCGGGCTTGGCCTCGCGCTGGTGAAGCACATCCTGCAACGCCACGGCGGGCGCCTGCTGATCGAGAGCGCGGCCGGCGAAGGCGCCACTTTCACGGTCGCGCTGGAGCGCGAGGAGGCCGGCTCCGAGGCCGACGAGGTCGTGCTCAAGCAGGCGGGATGACAGGCGCCGCCGGGCTTGCGCTCAGAGCACCACGATCCCTGCGTGCTTGGCCTTGTCTTCGGGCTCGACATGGATGGTGACGACGATGTCGGCGTCCTGGTCCAGCAGCGCGCGCTCGATGCGGTCGCAGATGTCGTGGGCCTCCGCGACCCGCATGTCGCCGGCCACCACAAGATGGAAGTCGACGAAGGTGAGCCGGCCGGCGTGGCGGGTCCGCAGATCGTGGGCCTCGATCGCGCCTTCGGCGTGGGTCGCGATCGCCGCCCGGATGCGGCGCTCGGTCTCCGCGGGGGCGGCTTCGTCCATCAGGCCGCCGACCGACGCGCGCACCAGCATCGCGCCCGACCACAGCACATTGAGCGCGACGGCGCAGGCGATCGCCGGGTCGAGCCACGTCTCGCCGGACGCCAGCGCCGCGGCGAGGCCCGCCAGCACGCCGATCGACGACACGACGTCCGTCATGAGGTGCTTGCCGTCGGCGACGATCGCCGGCGACCTCAGCGCTCGGCCGCGCCGCAGCAGCAGAAGGCCCCAGACCGCGTTGATCACGCTCGCCGCGACGTTCGCCCCGACGCCGACCGGCGTCAGGCTGATCTCGCGCGGCGCGCGGAAGACGGTCCAGGCCTCGTTCAGGATCGCCGCCGCCGCGATCACGATCAGCACGCCCTCGACGACCGCCGAGACATACTCCGCCTTGTGGTGGCCGTAAGGATGGTTGCGGTCCGGCGGGGCGGCCGCGAGCCGCACGGCCAGGAACACGCCGACCGCGGCGGCGACGTTGACGATGCTCTCGGCCGCGTCCGAATACAGCGCGACCGAGCCCGTCATCACGTAGGCCATGATCTTCAGGCCGAGCACCAGCAGGCCGACTGCGATGCTTGCGAGCGCGAGTCGTGCGCCTTCGTCCATGCCGCGCCCCCGATCCCGCCGCCTTCGATGGGCGAGCGACTAACGAGCGCGGCCCTCCGGGGCAACCGCTATCTTCGCACCTGCGAGGCAGTAGCAGCGGCCGCCCGAGCCACGGGCGGGGGAGGTTGCGCGGAATCGCTTTTTCGGCTTGCGCGACGCCGCTTTTGCGGCTCCTTCTGCTCCCCGCGCGTCCCGGTAGCTCAGCAGGATAGAGCAACGGTTTCCTAAACCGTAGGTCAGGGGTTCGAATCCCTTCCGGGACGCCAGCATCGCGGTCCGTCTTTCCGGCTCGTCTGCGCCATTGGTCTCCAGGGGACCGCGCGGAGCCGTCCGCGCTGTTTGACCGAGATCAAGGTGGCCGCCCGCTCGGCGCTCAACATGGCTGTCCCGAGCAAGGAGACGGATGATGAGCAGACCCATGGCCTCCGACGCAGGGTTCGCCTGCGTCATGACGCATTTCGATCTCGGTCCGTGGGCCGAGGCCCGCGGTCGCCTCGCGATCGCGCTTGCAGACGCGTTCGACGCCCGCTTCATCGGCGTCGCGGCCGAACAGGGGCTGTCGCCCGTCTACGCCGAGGGCCTGCCCAATGTCGCCGGCGACGTGGCCGACGAAGAGCGGCGGCGCGTCAGCGGAGACATCGCCGCGGCGAAGCGCACCTTCGACGTCGTCGTCGGCGCGCGGAACGACGCCGAATGGCGATCCGCCCTCGCCCAGCCGGACCACTTCCTGATCGAGCAGGCGCGCGCCGCCGACCTCGTCGTGGTGGGCAGGAGCGCAAGCTATGACCAGGGCGACCCCCTGCTCGGGGTCAGGCCCGGTCTGGTCGCGATGGAATGCGGCCGGCCGGTGCTGATCGTCCCGCCCGAGACGGATCGCCTCTCCGCCCGGAAGGTCGTCGTGGCGTGGAAAGACACGCGCGAGGCCCGGCGCGCCGTGCATGACGCGCTGCCGATCCTGAAGCGCGCCAGCGAGGTCGTCGTGGTCACCGCCTCCGGCTCGCTGCGCGACGAGAGCGCGGAAGACGTGTCGAACTGGCTGAACAGGCACGGCGTCCAAAGCCGGCCGTCGGTCCAGACCGGCGAAATGTCCTCGATCGCCGACGGAATTCTCGACTTCGCGGCGGAGATCGGCTCGGACCTGATCGTCTCCGGCGCCTACGGCCATAGCCGCACCCGCGAATGGTTCTTCGGCGGCGCGACCCGCGATCTGCTCGAGAGCAGCCGGGCCTGCCTGTTCATGTCGCATTGAGCTTCTGCCGCGCCGCGCGGCTTCGGCCTGTGCTGCAAGCGCCCCGATCGGAAAACCGGTCGGCGGCGCTTCGTTTTACCGTGCGGGCGTCGCGTCGGCGCGCAGCTCGAACCACATCGCGTTGAGCACGGCGAAAGAGCTCGCCAGACCAAGTCCGAGAATCCAGGCGAAGTACCACATGGCGGTTTCCTCTCAGTAGGAGCTGACGTCCTCGCGGAGCGCCGCGAAGGTCACGCGGCCGCGAAGCACGCGATAGACCCAGGCGGTGTAGGCGAGGATGAGCGGCAGGAAGATCACGACGGCGGCCAGCATGATCTTGAGCGTCGTCTCGCTCGACGACGCGTCCCAGACGGTCAGGCTCTGGCTCGGGGCGATCGACGACGGCAGCAGGAACGGAAACAGGCTGACGCCCGCGGTCGCGACCACGCCTGCGACCGAGAGCCCGCTCGCGACGAGGGCGGAGCCGGGACGCGCGCGGCCGAGCAGAACGGCGGCGGCCGCCGCCCCTGCGAAACCGAGCGCGGGCGCCGCGAGCATCCAGAGATGCTGCGCGTAGTTCGAAAACACGCCGCCGGTCACCACCTCGACCTGCTTAAGCAGCGGGTTCGAGGGCGCGGAAGCGTCGATCGCGCTGACGATGCGGTAGCTGTCGATCCCGATCGCCATAGAGACGCCGCCGACGACGAACAGCGCGATCAGGAGCAGCGCCGCGATGCGCGCCGCAAACGTCGCGCGCGAGGCCACCGGCTCGTCCGCCTTCACCGCGAGATAGCAGCCGCCGTGCATCGCGAGCATCGCGACGCTGACGAGACCGCAGAGCAGCGCGAACGGATTGAGGAGACCGAAGAGGCCGCCTTCATAGGTCATGCGCAACTCGCCGTCGAAACGGTACGGCACGCCCTGCAGGGCGTTTCCGACCGCCACGCCGAAGATGAGCGCCGGGACGAAGCCGCCGGCGAACAGCGCCCAGTCCCAGAACGATCGCCAGCTCCGTCCGTGAAGCTTCGACCGGAACTTGATGGAGACCGGCCTGAGGATCAGCGCGCAGAGCACGATGAACATGGCGAGATAGAAGCCCGAGAACGCGACCGCGTAGAGCGCCGGCCACGCCGCGAAGATCGCGCCGGCGCCGAGCACGAGCCAGACCTGGTTGCCTTCCCAGACCGGGCCGATCGTGTTGATCGCAACCCGGCGCTCGGCGTCGGTGCGGGCGACGAAGGGCAGCAGGGTCGCCACCCCGAGGTCGAAGCCGTCCATCACGGCGAAGCCGATCAGGAGAGCGCCGAGCAGGATCCACCAGATCACGCGCAGGAGTTCATAATCGAAGATCATCGGTTTTGTCCTGGATGGTCCTAAGCGGCGATCGGGGCGGGCCGCAGCGGCGGGGCGCCGGTCGGCGCGAGCGCCGGACCGAGCAGCCCGTCCGGGCCCATGCGGATCGTCTTCACCATCAGCACCAGATCGACCACGGCGAGCGCGGAGTAGAAGACGACGAAGCCGACCAGGGTCAGCAGCACGTTGCCGGCCGAGACGCTCGAAACCGCGAGGAAAGTCGGCAGCACGCCCTCGATCACCCAGGGCTGGCGTCCGACTTCG
This sequence comes from Hansschlegelia plantiphila, assembly GCF_027922265.1. Lineage (GTDB taxonomy): Bacteria > Pseudomonadota > Alphaproteobacteria > Rhizobiales > Methylopilaceae > Methylopila > Methylopila plantiphila. The sequence continues at coordinate 224,143 of NZ_BSFI01000008.1, forward strand.
GCCACGTACCAGCCGAGCTCGGCGGCGATCCACGGCGTCGGAAGAGCGAGAAGCGCGATCCAAAGAAAGCCGCGGGACGACTCGATCCGGTTGACGCTCGCGAGGAAGAAGGCGGTCGCGAACAGGGCGATGAAGAAGAAGCCGAGCCCCACCATGATCCGGAAGCTCCAGAACAGCGGCGAAACCGGCGGCACGGTGCTCCACGCCGCCTGCGTGATCTGCTCGTCGGTCGCGTTGAGGACGTCGGGCCGGATCTTCTTGAGCAACAGCGCGTAGCCGAGCTCGCCCGACGTCGCCTCAAGCTTCGCCCGAGCGATCGGATCGGTCCGGTCGGCCTTGATCTTCTCCAGCGCCTCATAGGCCATCAGGCCGAAGCGGATCCGGAGCTCGACGTCCTTCACCAGATCCTCGATGCCCGGAACCTCCTTGCTGATCGAGCGGGTCGCGATCAGGCCGAGCATCCAGGGAACCTTGACCTCGTAACGGGTCTCTCGGGCCTCGGCGTCGGGCAGGCCGAAGAGCGTGAAGGACGCAGGCGCAGGCTCCGTCTTCCACATCGCCTCGATGGCGGCGAGCTTCATCTTCTGGTTTTCGCCCGTCGTGTAGCCGCTCTCGTCGCCGAGGACGACGACCGAGAGCGCCGCCGCCAGACCGAAGCTCGCAGCGACGGTCGCCGAGCGAACGGCGAGGTCGCGATGCCGTCCGCGCAGCAGGTAGAAGGCGCTGATCGCGAGCACGAAGATGGAGCCGGTGACGTAGCCGGCGCTGACCGTGTGGACGAACTTGGCCTGGGCGACGGGATTGAAGATGAGCGCCGAGAAATCGCTCACCTCCATCCGCATCGTGTCAGGGTTGAACGTCGCGCCGACCGGGTTCTGCATCCAGCCGTTGGCGATCAGGATCCAGAGCGCGGAGAGGTTGGTCGCGAGCGCGAGCAGCCAGGTCACGACGAGATGCCCGATCCTCGACAGCCGCTCCCAGCCGAAGAAGAACAGGCCGATGAAGGTCGCCTCCAGGAAGAAGGCCATCAGGCCCTCGATCGCGAGCGGCGCGCCGAACACGTCGCCGACGTAATGGCTGTAGTAGGCCCAGTTGGTGCCGAACTGGAACTCCATGGTGACGCCGGTCGCGACGCCCATGGCGAAGTTGATGCCGAACAGCGCGCCCCAGAACTTCGTCATGCGCCGCCAGATCTCGCGGCCGGTCATGACGTAGACCGTCTCCATGATCGCGAGCAGGACCGCGAGGCCGAGCGTCAGCGGCACGAACAGGAAGTGATACATCGCCGTCAGCCCGAACTGCAGGCGCGACAGGGTGACCAGGTCGAGGGCGGCGAGCGTCATTGCGTAGGACCTGAACTGGCGGGAGCGGGGGAGTCGGTGAGCAGCCGCGCCTCGGCGCGCGCCGGATCGATCCGCTGGCGTTGCGGGCCGAACACGAGCCAGCCGGCGCCAATGACGACGACGAGCTTGACGATGACGGCGATCAGGGCCGGGCGGGCGATCGGGTGGGACCACATGGCGTCGTTTTGCGTCGGCCCGGCGCGACGCGCCGTGATCTATGTCAAAGCGATCGATCAGATCGCGCCGCCGCGGCTGAAGCTGACGCCCCTTTACGCAAGTCGGCCGCGCGCAAGCGCGCCCGTGTCGATTTCCGCTGCGTTCCACGGGCTGCGGGGCGCCAGCGACTTCGAGATCACGCCTCCGGCGACCGGCTCATAGCCCGCCAGTCCGTCCGCCCGATCCCGCAGGCGCCCGGGCAGCTCGATGAGGATGGTCTGGCAGTCGAGGGCGCGCGCGAGGCGCTCGCCCTGGGCCGCGATCGACGGCAGCAGGCATGACCCCGCGATGTCCGCCACCACGAGGTCGGAGAGGCGGAGCACGCGGACCGATCCGTCTTCCGCCGCCGCCAGCGAAGGCTTCGCCTCGACGGCGTAGCGGAACAGCGCATGGGGGTAGCCGCGCGGATCTTCGATGAAGATGACGCCGGCCTTTCCGCTCTTCGTCCGCGTCGCGCGCCGCAGGAACCGCACCCAGCCTTCGTAACTCAGGCGAGGATGCGACAGACTGACCAGCGCGAAGGCGCGACGCGTCGCGTCGGGATCGGAGATCGCCGCCGTCGCGCTCAACGTCCGGGCATAGAAAAGTTCGCTTGAGAACATGCGCGTCACCATCGCCCCGACACCAGCGGACCACCCTCTGCGGCGAAAGCGATCGGGGCGTTGATGCAGATCAAGCGCCTTCCGCGACTTTGCTCTAGGATGGAGCCGCTCGCTCGTCCCGGGGCGGCGACGTTCGGGAGCCTGGATCCATGTCGCAGACCTCAGACGCCCAGCCGGCGGCCGCCGTCACCGAGATCCAGGCGGGAGCCTTCGACCGCCCGCGCTGCAGGCGCGATGGAACGTCCGCCTGCGAGGGATGCGGCGTGCGCGCGTTCAGCGTCTGCGGGTCGCTTGCGACCGACGAGCTCGATGCGCTCAACACCATGTCGGAGAAGGCCCATTTCGCGGCGAAGGAGACCCTGTTCCTCCAGGGCGACCGGGCGGACTTCGTCTTCAACATCACGAGCGGGACGCTGCGGCTCTACAAGCTTCTGCCGGACGGCCGGAGGCAGATCGTCGGCTTTCTCCTGCCCGGCGATTTCGTCGGACTTTCGCTCAGCGAGCGGTACGGCTTCTCGGCCGACGCGATCGACGCGGTCTCGGCCTGCCGGTTCGACCGCAGCGACTTCGTCGCATTCGTCGACCGCAAGCCGCATCTGCTGAGGCGGCTTCACGAGGCCGCGACCCATGAACTGACGGTCGCGCAGGACCACATGGTGCTGCTCGGACGGCGCTCCGCGGAGGAGAAGGTCTCCTCCTTCCTGCTCACGATGCGGGAGCGCCTTCACCGGCTCGGCGCGAGCGCGGTCACCATCCCGCTGCCGATGACCCGTCAGGACCTCGCCGACCATCTCGGCCTCACGCTCGAGACGGTCAGCCGGATCGTCTCGAAGCTCGCGCGCGAAAAGGTTCTGCTCGTCGTGCCCGACGGGCTGAGGATCATGAACCCGTCCCGGCTGGAGCAGATCGGCGCCAGCTGACCGGACCGGCGCCGTCTGGTCCGCGTCAGAACTTGTAGGTCACGCCCGCGCCGACGATCCACGGATTGATCTTGGCGTGGCCCGACACGTCGGCGCCGCCTGCCGTCAGCTCGATCTTCGGCTTCATGTGGACGTACTTCAGATCGACGTTCACGCCCCAGTGCTCGTCGATCATGTAATCGAAGCCGACCTGGGCCGCCGGACCGACGGAATTCTTCAGCCTGAGCTTCGACACCGCGCCGCCGGCGGCGTCCTCGCGGAAATAGATCGAGTAGTTGAGGCCGACGCCCACATAGGGTTTGAACGCGCCGAAATTCGTGAAGTGATACTGGGCGATCACGGTCGCGGGCAGCACCCACGTGTCTCCGACGTCGACGCCGGCCAGCGCCTTGCGACCCTTGATCGTATGCTTGGAGAAGCAGCAGATCGTCTCGACCGCGACGTTCGGCGTGAAGAAGTAGCTGATGTCGAGCTCGGGGACGACGCGGTCAGACACATGCGCGCTGCCGGAGACATTGAACTTAGCCGAGGAGTTGGGAAGCACGCCGATCGCGCGCACGCGCACCATCCAGGGGTTCCACTCCGGCGCCGTCGCCACCGCCGGCGCATCCGTCGCGATGTCCGCCGCGGACGCCGCCCCCGTCCATGCCGCGGCCGCCAGCAGAGCCGCGGCCGCCGTTTTCAACACTGTCATCGAAGTCCCCTGAGAAATCCGGGCGCCATTGTCTCGGCGCGGCCAGACACTCGAAGATTCCGAGGACTAACGCCTTGACCCAGATCAACAATCAATTCACCGCAAGCGCCTAGAGAATTCCCTTTCGCCACGACAGGCTCGTTTGATCGGCTCACGCCATGCCGCCGAAGCCTCCATCGACGCCGACCGAACACAGGCCGCGCCGCCGGGTTGCGCCTGCGGCGATGCGCGGCGAAAGCTTAGAAATGACCACCCCCGAGGACGCCCAGCAGGCGACTGTCGAGTTCCTGAAGGCCCGGCTCGGCCCGGAGGTCGAGGTGAGCCGCACGCATATCTCCGTCATCCTGCTGGGGCGGGACACGGTGTGGAAGCTGAAGCGCGCGGTGACGCTGCCCTATGTCGACTTCACCCTGAGCGAGACCAGGCTTCGCGACTGCGAGCGGGAGCTCGACCTCAACCGCCGCACCGCGCCCACGCTCTATCGGGCGGTCCGGCGGGTGACGCGCACAAGCGACGGCCTGGAGCTCGACGGCGCCGGCGAGCTCGTCGACGCCGTCGTCGAAATGGCGCGGTTTCCGAGCGACGCATTGCTCGACCGCATGGCCGGGCGCGGCGAGCTGACCCCGAGGCTCGTGACGCGGCTGGCGGGCGCCGTCGCGGCCCTTCACGAGACCGCGCCTGTCGACCGCGCCGGTTCGGGCGCCGCGCGATTGGCGGCGGTGATGGCGGGGAACGAACGCTCCCTGCGCGAGGCGAGCGCGTTCGAGCCCCGAGCGGTGAAGGATTACTGCGCCGCCGCCGGGCGCGCGCTCGATCGCCACGCCGCGCTGCTCGACGCGCGGGCCCGGGCCGGCGCCGTCGTGCGCGGACATGGCGACCTCCATCTCGCGAACATCTGCCTGTGGGACGGCGAGCCGACGCTGTTCGACTGCCTGGAGTTCGACGACGAACTCGCCACCACCGACAGGCTCTACGATCTCGCCTTCCTGCTGATGGACCTGTGGCGGCTCGATCTTCGGGCGCTCGCCAATCTGGCGTTGAACCGCTACCTCGACCGCATCGACGACGAGGACGGGCTTGGCGCGCTGCCGCTCTTCATGTCGGTGCGCGCAGCCGTCCGGGCGCATGTCGCGGCGTTGCAGGCGGGGTCCGACGCCGCGAAGCTCGGGACGGCGCGGAACTACCTCGCGCTCGCGCGCAGGCTGCTGGAGCCGCAGCCGCCCAAGCTCGTCGCGATCGGCGGATTCTCAGGCTCGGGCAAGTCGACCGTCGCGGCGGCGCTGGCGCATGACGTCGGCCCGCCGCCGGGGGCGCGCATTCTCGCGAGCGACCGTATCCGCAAGGCGATGTTCGGCCAGTCTCCCGAGACCGCGCTGCCCGCCGAGGCGTATTGGGCGGAGGTCACCGCCGAGGTCTACGACCGCATCGCCGTCAGGGCGCAGGCGGTTCTGAAGACGGGTCACGGCGTCGTCGCGGAGGCGACCTTCTCGTCGGAGGCCGAGCGCCTCCAGATCGAGGCTGCGGCGGGCGAGGCCGCCGCAGCGTTCCAGGGGGTATGGCTGGACGTCGATGAGCGGCGGCTCCGCGAGCGCGTCCTGCGCCGGCGGGGCGACGTCTCGGACGCCGACGTCGCGGTGCTCGACCGCCAACTCGAACGCGGCGCCGGGACGGTGGACTGGCGACGCGTCGACGCCACGGGCGACGCGGCCGCCATCGCCGCGGGGATCAGGGCCGACGGCTGAGCCGGAGTTCGTCAGCCGGCGGTCTTCCTGCCCGGCCAGGTCCACTCCCTGATTTCCGGCATGTCCTCGCCATGCTCGCGGATATAGGCGGCATGAGCCGTCAGCCGGTCGCGGAAGCGCTGCGCGACGCCGGCCGCCGCCACCGCCAGACCGGGCACGCGCTCGATGACCTCGATCGCGAGGTGGAACCGGTCGAGCTCGTTCATGACCAGCATGTCGAAGGCGGTCGTCGTGGTGCCCTCCTCCATGTAGCCGCGGACGTGCATCCGGCCGTGATTGGCGCGGTTGTAGGTCAGGCGGTGAATGAGGTGGGGGTAGCCGTGATAGGCGAAGATCACCGGCTTGTCGCGCGTGAACAGCCCGTCGAACACGGCGTCGTCGAACCCATGAGGATGCTGGTCCTTGCCCTGAAGCGTCATCAGGTCGACCACGTTGATCACGCGGATCCGCAGCTCGGGCAGCGCCTCGCGGAGAAGCGCTGTGGCGGCCAGCGTCTCGATCGTCGGCACGTCGCCGCAGCAGGCCATGACGACGTCGGGCTCGAGGCCCTCCGCCTCGCTGCCGGCCCATTGCCAGATGCCGGCGCCGCTCGCGCAATGCAGGGCGGCCTCGTCGACGGCGAGCCATTGCGGCGCGGGCGCCTTGCCGGCGACGATGACGTTGATGCGGTCGTAGGTCCGCAGGCAATGGTCCGTCACCCAGAGCAGGCAGTTTGCGTCCGGCGGGAAGTAGATCCGGCCGATGTCGGCCTTCTTGTTCGCGACGAGATCGACGAAGCCCGGATCCTGATGGCTGAAGCCGTTGTGGTCCTGCTGCCAGACATGGGAGGTCAGCAGGTAATTGAGCGAGGCCACCGGCCGCCGCCAGGGCAGGTCTCGCGAGACCTTCAGCCATTTGGCGTGCTGGTTCACCATCGAATCCACGATGTGGATGAAGGCCTCGTAGCACGAGAACAGCCCGTGCCGGCCCGTGAGCAGGTAGCCCTCCAGCCAGCCCTGGCAGAGGTGCTCGCTCAGAACCTCCATGACCCGGCCATCCTGACCGAGGTGGACGTCGTAGGGCTCGATCTTCTCCATCCAGGCCCGCTCGGTGACATCGAGCACCGCATCGAGGCGGTTGGAGGCGGTCTCGTCGGGGCCGACGATGCGGAAGTTCCGCCCCTCGGCGTTGAGCTCCATGACGTCTCTCAGGAACCGTCCCATCACCCGCGTCGCCTCGGCGACGGAAGCCCCCGGCGCGTCCACCGCGACCGCGTGGCTCCGGTAGTCCGGCATCTTCAGCTCGCGCTTCAGGAGCCCGCCATTCGCATGCGGATTGGCGCCCATGCGGCGTTCCCCGGAAGGAGCGAGGGCCTGCAGCTCCGGCCGCAGGCGTCCGTCGGCGTCGAACAGCGTCTCGGGCTCGTAGCCCCTCATCCACGCCTCGAGCAGCTTGAGATGCGCCGGGTCGCCATGGGCGTCGGCGATCGGGACCTGGTGGGAGCGCCAGAATCCCTCGACCTTCTTGCCGTCGACCTCCTTGGGGCCGGTCCAGCCCTTGGGGCTGCGCAGGATGATCATCGGCCAGCGCGGCCGCCGGGCGGACGAGCCGGCGTTGCGCGCCTCGCTCTGGATCGCGCGGATCCGGTCGACGACGGCGTCGAGCTCGCGGGCCATGAGCTGGTGCATCGCCTCCGGCTCGTCGCCTTCGACGAAGAAAGGCTCGTAGCCGTAGCCGACGAACAGACTGCGAAGCTCGTCCTCGTCCATGCGGGCGAGCAGGGTCGGGTTGGCGATCTTGTAGCCGTTGAGATGCAGGATCGGCAGCACCGCGCCGTCGGTGACGGGGTTCAGGAACTTGCTGGAGTGCCACGAGGCGGCGAGCGGCCCGGTCTCCGCCTCGCCGTCGCCGACGACGCAGGCGACGATGAGATCGGGGTTGTCGAAAGCGGCGCCGAAAGCGTGGACGAGGGCATAGCCAAGCTCGCCGCCCTCATGAATCGAGCCGGGCGTCTCAGGCGCCGCGTGGCTGGGAATGCCTCCGGGGAACGAGAACTGCCGGAACAGCTTGCGGATCCCGTCGGCGTTCTGGCCGATGTCCGGATAGATCTCGCTGTAGGAGCCCTCGAGATAGGTGTTCGCCACCATGCCCGGACCGCCATGGCCGGGACCGCAGACATAGAGCACGTCGAGGTCGCGCGCGCGGATCACACGGTTCAGATGGGCGTAGACGAAGTTCAGCCCCGGCGTGGTGCCCCAGTGGCCGAGCAGCCGCGGCTTGACGTGCTCCGGCTGGAGCGGGGCGCGCAGCAGCGGATTGTCGAGCAGGTAGATCTGCCCGACCGAAAGATAGTTCGCCGCGCGCCAGTAGCGGTCGATCAGGTTGAGTTCGGCCACGGAGAGCGGACCGGAGCACAGTTCTGCGCAGTCATTCATCTTCAGAGCCTCGCATCCGATGCGTCCCGATCATCGACGCCGGCGCACGGAGGGTTCCGCCGCCGACGTCGGTCGCGAACGCCGAAGACAGAGACGTAGCAGGCGCCGCGCGGCTTTTGTTGCGCAAGATCAAGCCGACGGTATGTTCGCCGGCTCAATCAGGCGGCGGCGAGACGTTCGCCAAGATCCGCCGGCTCGAACGCCCCGGGGGCCGGCTTCGCGTAGACATAGGCGTGTTCGAGCGCGTCGAGCATCGACCAGAGCATGGCGCATTTGAACTCGAGCGCGGCCACCACGTCCTGCTGCTGCTCCGGCGTCCGCGCATGCGCCTTGACGAAGGCGAGCGCGCAGTCGCTGTCCCGCTTCGCCTGGATCGGACGCCTGGTGAAATAAGCAAGCGTCGCCGGGGTGACGTAGTCGTAGTGCGCGAGCATGCCCGCGGTGCGGACCTGGATGACGCTCGGAGAGAACAGCTCCGTCAGCGACGAGGCCACGGCCGCGAGCAGCGACTGCTCACGGACGAACGTCAGGTAGGCTGTGACGGCGAATTTGGTCGCGGGCAGAGCGAGCCGCCCGGACATGACCGCCTCGCGATCGAGCCCGAGATCGTCGGTGAGCTTCAGCCAGCGCGCGATCCCGCCGTCGCCGTCGTGATCGCCGTCGTGATCGACGATGCGCTGGCGCCACTCCCGCCGGAGCGCGACGTCGTCCATGCGCGAAAGGATCGCGGCGTCCTTCCGGGGGATGCAGGCCTGGTAGAGATAGCGGTTCAGCGCCCACGCCTCGACCTCGCCGCGCGAGCACTGTCCGGACTGAAGCCGGATCTGAAAGGGATGGCGGTGGTGGTAGCGTTCGGCTCCGACCTCACGGAGCTTCGCCTCAAGCTCCTCACTCGTCAGAAGGTCCGGCATCGCATCTTCTCCCTGATGGCCGTCGTTGCTCGACGTGTCCCGCAAGCTTTTTCCGTCGGTCGCGGCGGCGGCGCCGGGCCAGATCAAGCGCGCGCTACGCGGCCATCGAATGGCGCGTTCCGACCCCGAGATAGGAGTCGAAGGCGCTCGCCACGACGCGCGCGAGCGCGGGCCCGTCCCTGACGATCACCAGGCGGTCGCCGTAGTAGCGCAGGAAGTCCGAGCGCCGCAGCGGCTCGAGCGCCTCGAGGTCGAGGGCGAAGACGCTCGCCTTCACGCCGTGGCGACGCGCGACCGCGTCGAGGTCGACTTCGAAGAAGCACATGATCTGCTCGATGACGTCGGCGCGCAGCCGGTCGTCCGCGCCAAGCGCCCGGCCCCGCGCCGTCGGGAGCCGGCCCTCGTCGATCGCTCTCGCCCAGCCGCCGACGTCGGACGCGTTCTGGGCGTAGCCCTGCGGCAGCCGGCTGATCGACGAAGCGCCGACGCCGATGAGCGTCTCGGCGCCGTCCGTCGTGTACCCCTGGAAATTCCGGCGCAGCGACCGCGAGGACGCCGCGCCCGCCATCGCGTCGCCCGGTCGCGCAAAGTGGTCGATGCCGACGGCGACATAGCCCGCCTCGTCGAGCACCTCGCGCGCCGTCTGGGCGAGCGCAAGTCTCAGCGCGGCGTCCGGCAGGGTCGACGGATCGATCAGACGCTGGTTCGGGCGCGCGTCCGGAACATGGGCGTAGCCGAACAGCGCGATGCGGTCGGGCGCGAGATCGACGGCCTCGCGCACGGTGTTCCGGATTGAAGCCTGCGTCTGGCGGGGGAGCCCGTAAATCAGGTCGAAATTCAGGTTCGACACGCCTCCGCGCCGGAGCAGCGAGACCGCGGACGCGACCGTTCTGATCGATTGCAGCCGCCCTATCGCGGTCTGCACGGCCTGGTCGAAATCCTGGACGCCGAGGCTCGCCCGGTTCACCCCGGCGGCGGAGAGCCGGGCCACGGCCGAAGAGTCGACGAAGCGGGGATCCAGTTCGATCGCGTGCTCGGCGGCGGGCGCCACGTCCCAGCGGCGGCGGATGTCCGCGACGATGTCGGCGAAGGCGTCGCCGAGAAGCAGACTGGGCGTCCCGCCGCCCCAGTGGATGTGGGAGATCTGCCGGCGGCCGATCCTGTCCGAGACGAGCGCCAGCTCCTTCCGCAGGCGGACGGCGTAGTCCAGGAGCGGCTCGTCGCGGCGCGTCGCGCGGGTCGTGCAGCCGCAATAATGGCAGATCGACCGGCAGAACGGCACGTGCAGATAGAGCGAGACGGGCGCCGGCGACGACGCCTGCCCCTCCAGCCAGGACGCATAGACCCCGCCGTCGACGTCGTCCCTGAAATGGGGCGCGGTCGGATACGAGGTGTATCGCGGAACCTGGCGGCTCACAAAGTCGGTCAGCGTCAGCGGGATCATCCGCTGATCGTGGCTGCAGCCCGGCCGTCATGCGTTGATCCAGATCAAGTCCCGGCGCCGGCTTCGAGCACGACCAGATCGCCGCGTCGGCGCCCGCGGGTCTGGACCGGCTCTCCGCATTCGGCGTTCGGGTTCGCCGCCCTTTGCTTGAGGCAGATCAAGGAGCGCGCGTCCGGTCCGTGAGACCGTCTTCCCGAACACTGGAAGAGGAGAGACGTCCATGTCGTCCGCAGCCATCTCCATCGTCGCCGTCGAGGAGAACCTCGCCGCCGCGCCGCAGCCCGCCCCCTACAGCCGAATCCTGATCCCGACCGACGGCAGCGATCTGGCGCAGGAAGCGGTCGCCGAGGCGCTGAAGCTCGCGGCCCGGATCGGCGCCTCCGTGGTCTTCCTGACGGTCAACAAGCCGTTCCACATGCTGGCGCTGTCGGCCGCGCAGGTGGAGGACGCCCGGTCCGACTATGAGCGCCACGCAGACGCGCACGCCGACAGGATCCTGGACAAGGTCGGGGCGGCCGCGCTCGAGGCCGGCGTTCCCTTCGAGTCCGTGCGCCGATGGGGCGCGGAGCCCTATCTCGAAATCATCGACGTTGCGCACGAGCGCGTATGCGACCTGATCGCGATGGCGAGCCATGGCCGCAAGGGCCTGTCGGCGATCCTGCTCGGCTCCGTCACGACCAAGGTGCTGACGCACTCCTCGATCCCGGTGCTGGTGTGCCGCAAGGCGCCGGCGGCCCGAGCGCCGTCGGTGGAAACCCTCGAGGGCTATCTCGCCGGCGTCGGCGTCGCCTGATTCCTCGTCTGAAAGGCGGACCGCGGAAGCGCGTCCGCCCGGCGAAGCCGCCGCGGAGACGCGCCTTCGCTTGACGCCTGGAGGCGGGCCCGGCTTCCATAAGCGTGGCAGCCGCGGCCCGGCCGACAGGCGGCCGGGCTGACGGGCATGCGGACGGCGAGACGGCTGTCTCCCGGATCGTCGGCCGCCTTCAGGGCGTCTCCGAAAGACCTGAGCGATCCGCGCGCCCGAGACGGCGTCGCCGTTCCGGCGCCGGCGCTCGCTTCGCTTCTCTCCCGGCTAGACCACCGCGAAATCCGTGGCCGTCAGCGTCGGGTGATTGTCGATCACGGCGAACTGCTTCGCCGCCGTCGCCCCCGACCCGTCGACGTCGTAGAACAGCGCGCCGGTGGTGTGATTGTAGAGGATACGGTCGCTGGAATCGGCCGTCGTCGAGGTGATGTCCTTGAACGCCGACGCCGGAAGCGCGCCCGGCGAGAGCGCCGCGAACACGGCGTCGTCAAGCCGGACCTTGTCGGTGCCGGCCGCGAAGTCGGTGACGTGGTCGATGTTGGTTGATCCCAGCGCCGTGGCGAACACGAAGAAGTCGGCGCCCGAGCCGCCGGTCATGGTGTCCGCGCCGGTCGACCCGTCGAGCGCGTTCGCGCCGGAATTGCCGACGATCGTGTTGTCGAGCGAATTGCCCGATCCGTTGATCGCGGCGGAGCCGGTGAGGTTCAGCTTCTCGATGAACTGACTGGCGAGCGAGAAGGTGACCGAGCTGTCGACGGTGTCGACGCCCGCGCCGTCAGCCTCCACCACCTTGTCGCCGGCGTTGTCGACCGTGTAGCTGTCGTTTCCGCCGCCGCCCGCCATGGTGTCCGCGCCGCTCGAACCGTTGAGGTCGTTGTTCCCGGCGTTGCCGGTGAGGGTGTTGGCGAGGCTGTTGCCGGTTCCGGCGATGTTGGCGGAGCCCGTGAGGGTCAGCTTCTCGACATACTGGCCCGCGAGCGAATAGCTGATCGAGCTGTAGACGATGTCCGTGCCCTCGCCATTGCTCTCGGCCGCCAGGTCGCCTGCGGTCGCGACATAAAAGACGTCGTCCCCGGCGGCGCCATACATCGTGTCCGCCCCGCCGCCGCCGTCGAGCGTGTCGTTCCCGCCGCGGCCGTAGAGCAGGTTCGAGGCGCCGTCGCCCGTCAGGGCGTCGTTGAAGGACGAGCCGGCGAGGTTGGCGAAGCCCGAGAAGCTGTCCCCCTCGGCGTCGCCGCCGGCGACCGCGCCCGTCAGAAGGTTGACCGACACGCCCGCGCTCGATCCGGCGTAGTCGAGCAGGTCGCCGTCGCCGCCGCCGAGCAGCACGTCGCCGCCGACGCCGCCATTGATGGTGTCGACGCCGTCTCCGCCGTCGAGATAGTTGATGCGGCCGTCGCCGGTCAGCGCGTCGGCGAAGTCAGAGCCCGTGACGTCCTCGACGCGGCTCATGCTGTCGCCGGCCGCCGCGCCCGTCAGCACGTTGAGCGCGAGGTTCACCTGAACGGCGGCGGTCATATAGGTGTAGCTGACCTCGTCCTCGCCGGCGCCGCCGTCGAAGGTGTCGGCGCCCTCGGAGGCGTAGAGCAGGTCGTCGCCGGCGTCGCCGTAGATGGTCGCGGTATGGGGGGTCTCGCTCACGGCCGAGGCCTGGCCGCCGACCTCCTGGTCGAACGAGCCCTGGATGACGTCGTCGCCCTGCCCGCCGCGAATGGTGAACCAGCCGCTCGAGAAGCTCAGGTAGTCGTCGCCGCTATCGAGGACGACGGAGTAGGTTCCATCGTAGACCGATACGAGGTCGTCGCCGACGCCGGCGGAAACGGAGCCTCCGCCGGTCACCGAGATGTAGTCGTCGCCTGCCTCGCCGCCCACATAGGCGGGGCCGCCGCTCGCATAGATCGAATCGTCGCCGGCGCCGCCATAGACCGTCGAGCTGGTCCCGCCCTCGAAAACCGTGTCGTCGCCCGTTCCAGCGCTGATATAGTTGGAGCCGCCGTAATCGGAGATGTAATCGGCGCCGTCGTTGCCGGTCAGGAAGTCGTTGTCGTCGCCGCCATTGAGCGTGTCGGCGAGATTGCCGCCGGTCAGCGTGTCGTTTCCGGCGCCTCCCGAGTAATTGTTCGAGACGTCCTGCTCGCCAAGCGTGGTGGCGTTGTAGTTGTCGGCGCCTGCGCCTCCGATATGCGTGGCCATGCGCATTTCTCCTGACGTCTGGCGGGACGACCTGAGGCCGCGGCGCCGGGTTATCGGCTACGCAAAAGCGGCGTCACTCGCCGGCCGCCTCGACACTTCGCGCGCGCCACGTTCACAAGCGGCGCGGGCGGGAAAATGGAATTTTGGAGCAAAGATATTAGAACTTGGAACGAACGATGGATACTTGGATAATATGCTTACATCCGCCGCCGCGGATAATGTAATCGATTGATTATTTATATCACAAATAAATACCATAACTCCACCGCGATTTTTCGTGTGAATCCCGTTTATTTCTAGAATCATCTTCTTTCATCTGTCGATCAACGGCAGGCAGCCGATATCGGATTCCGCATCTTCATCGCTCTGGGAAGGTTACAACCCGCGCTAAGCCGGCGGTGGCGCGGAAAGCGGCGACCTGAGCATGGGATAAGCGAATGATCACGCCGGCGTGCGCCAGTGGGCTTGCCGTCCGGGCTCGTCGAACAAGAACCTTGGTGAGCCGGGCCTGAGAACAGCGACTTCAACCCGTCGCTGCGACCGGACGCTGCGCCCGTGGCTCGACGCTTGCCTATGCCGAAGGACAACCATACGCCGCCCACCAACTCGAAAGGCCGACGATGACAGCTCTCATGCTCCGCAAAAGCCTGGACGAGATCGCCTCGGAAGACGAGGGCGAGCACAAGCTCACCAAGTCGCTGAGCGCCGTCAGCATCGTCGCGATGGGGATCGGCGCCATCATCGGCGCCGGCATCTTCGTTCTGACGGGCACGGCGGCGGCGAAATATGCGGGACCGGCAATCGTGCTGTCGTTCGTGCTCGGCGGCGTCGCCTGCGCCTTCGTCGGCCTCTGCTACGCGGAGCTGGCGGCGCTGATCCCGGTCTCGGGATCGAGCTACACCTACACTTACGCCACGCTCGGCGAATTCTTCGCCTGGGTGATCGGCTGGGACCTGGTGCTGGAATACGCGATGGGCGCGGCGACCGTTTCGGTCGGCTGGTCCGGCTATGCCGTCAGCCTGCTCGGCGACGTCGGTCTGCACTTGCCTCCGCAATTCACCAACGCGACCGGGACGGCGGTGAAGCTCGCGGATGGCGGGGCGGCGACCGGAATATTCAACGCGCCGGCGGCCCTGATCGTGCTGGTCATCACCTTCCTGCTCGCGCGCGGGACCAGGGAGTCCGCGCGCATGAACAACATCATGGTGGCGGTGAAGCTCGCTGTGGTGCTCGCCTTCATCCTGATCGGCGCGTTCTACGTCGACACCTCGCACTGGAAGCCGTTCATCCCCGAGAACAAAGGCGAGTTCGGCGAGTTCGGCTGGAGCGGCGTGCTGCGCGGGGCGGCCGTGGTGTTCTACGCCTATATCGGCTTCGACGCGGTCTCCACCACCGCGCAGGAGGCGGTGAAGCCGCAGCGCGACATGCCGATCGGCATCCTCGGCTCGCTGGTGATCTGCACCATCCTCTACATCCTCGTCGCCGCGGTGCTGACCGGCATCGTGCCTTACGGCGACCTCAACGTCGCCGATCCCATCGCCAAGGGCGTCGACGCCATCGGGCTCGGCTGGTTCGCGACCGTCATCAAGCTCGGCGCGCTCTCGGGGCTCACCACCGTGATGCTGGTGCTACTCTACGGGCAGAGCCGGATCTTCTTCACGATGGCGAAGGACGGCCTGCTGCCGCCGGTGTTCTCGAAGATCCACAAGGACTACGGCACGCCCTACGTCAGCCAGATCCTGATCGGCTCGATCGTCGCGCTGATCGCGGGCGTGCTGCCGATCAGCATTCTGGGCGAAATGGTGAGCATCGGGACGCTGTTCGCATTCATCCTGGTCTGCGGCGCGGTGATCTATCTCCGCCGCAGCGAGGCGCGCGCGCACCGTCCGTTCAAAGTGCCCGCCGTGCCCGTGGTGCCGATCCTCGGCGTCCTGTTCTGCCTTACGCTGATGGCCGGCCTGCCGCTCGACACCTGGCTGCGCCTGATCATCTGGATGGCGATCGGCTTCGCGATCTACTTCGGCTACGGCCGCAGGCATTCGGTGGTGCAGATCCGGGCCGGCTCGGCGTGACGCGGCCGGGTTAGAGATCGACCTGGAACTGCTTCCAGAGCGTCATCCGCTCGCGGAGGTCGATCAGGCGCCCGTCCGCGCAGAAGGTGCCGTCGCCGTTATGGTGCAGCGTGCGGCGCTCCTTGCGGTCGCGGTCGTAAGAGATCGCGACCGCCTCCAGAATGAACAGGCCGTAGCGCGCGACGAGCGCGTCGTCGGCCACCCGGCACTCGATGTTGGCGAGGCATTCGGCGATCAGCGGGGCCGACACCTTCTGCGCCGGCCTCGGACTGAGCTTGAACCGGGCGAACTTGTCGACCTCGTCGCCCGAGCAATTGCCGATGTCGACCACCTTGCCCGCGAGGTCGACGGTCGGCACGGCGATGACGCATTCACCGGTCGCGCGCAGCGCCTTGTAGCTGTGGTCCCACGGACCGATGACGCAGCCGATCCGCGGCGGATCGTGGCTCACCACCATGTGGAACCCCATGGTCATCACGTTCGACCGGCCCTCATGCGATGTCGTCACCAGCACGATCGGGCCGGCTTCGAGCAGGCGGTAGGCCTTCGACGGGTCGATGCTGTCCACGGGCGACCTCCGGCGCGCGTTGCTCATGGAGCGCAAACGCAAAATGGCCGGACACAGGTCCGGCCATTCGGCGCGTTCGCGAAGACTCTGGAGCCTTACGCGGCCTGCTTCATCGCGTCGGCCTTCTCGATCAGGGCCTCCGCCATGCGGATCGAGGCGATGTCGATCAGGCGGCCGTCGAGCGCCACGGCGCCCCTGCCGGCCTTGGCGGCCTCCTCCATGGCGACCAGAATGCGGCGCGCCTTGGTGACTTCCGCTTCCGACGGCGTGAAGACCTCGTTGGCGAGATCGATCTGGCTCGGATGGATCGCCCACTTGCCCTCGTAGCCCAGCACAGCGCAACGCTTGGCGGCGGAGATGTAGCCGTCCGGGTCGGAGAAGTCGCCGAACGGGCCGTCGATCGGCCTGAGGCCGTAGGCGCGGCAGGCGACGATCATGCGGGCCTGGGCGTAGAGCCACGGGTCCTGCCAGTGCGTCTCCCGATCGCCGGCCTCGTCCTTGTCGGTCAGCACGCTGTAGTCCGGGTTCACCCCGCCGATGACGGTCGAGCGGGCGCGCATCGAAGCCGCGTAATCCGCGACGCCGAACGACATGGCCTCGAGGCGCTTGGAGGAGGTCGCGATCGCCTCGACGTTCGCCATGCCGAGCGCGGTCTCGATCAGCACCTCGAAGCCGAGCTTCTTCTCGCGCTTCTTAGCCTGCTCGATCTGGGTGAC
The DNA here is from genome assembly GCF_027922265.1 of Hansschlegelia plantiphila. Taxonomy (GTDB): domain Bacteria; phylum Pseudomonadota; class Alphaproteobacteria; order Rhizobiales; family Methylopilaceae; genus Methylopila; species Methylopila plantiphila. Next base: position 240,783 of record NZ_BSFI01000008.1, read on the forward strand.
CAGCACGTCGATCGCGTAGACGTCGGCCGCCACGCCGACCTTCGGGATCAGGATCATGTCGAGGCGCGGGCAGGCCTCCACGATGTCGACGACGTCGCGATACATGTAGTGGGTGTCGAGGCCGTTGATGCGGATCATCATCGTCTTCTTGCCCCAGTCGATCTCGTTCAGGGCCTGGATGATGTTCTTGCGCGCCTGCTCCTTGTCGTCGGGAGCGACCGCGTCCTCGAGGTCGAGAAAGATCACGTCGGCCTTCGACTGCGCCGACTTCTCCATGAAGGTCGGGTTGGAGCCTGGCACGGCGAGTTCCGAGCGGTGCAACCGCGGCGTCGCCTGCTGGATCAGTGTGAAGCTCATGACGTCCTCCTCAAATCTTGAAACCGTCTCATCCCGGCCACGCCCGGACTTTCTGCGGTCGTCCGGTTCATTTGCCTATTCGCCATCAGACCTATGAGACGCCCGAAACTGGCGTCATTTGGTCTACTGCGCGTCTGCGCCGCAGTTGGTATAATCGTCCGAAGCGATCGGCGAACGTCCCGCCTCCATAGCGTCATGCCCGGCTTCGCCGGGCATGACGGCGCTCGTGGTGAGGCCTCGTCCGTTCACCCCGTCGCGCCGAAGCCGTTCGCGATGCAATTGATCGAGAGCAGCAGCGGCGGCTTGATGTCCTCTTCGCGCTTCGCCGTGTCGGTCTCGGCGCGGAACCGGCGGAGCAGCTCGACCTGCTCGCGGCTCACCTGGTTGATGACCGGCAGGCGCTGCGCGAGGCGCTCGCGGAAGGCGGGGTAACGCTCGGCGATCTCCTTGCCGCGGCTGACCCTGAGCGCCATCTCGCAGGTCAGCGCGTACTCGGCCTCGATCATCGGGAAGATCGCCTCGACCGCCGCCTTGTCCGGGCAGAGCGTCGAGTATTCCCGCGCGATCGAGAGATCGACCATCTGCAGCGTCTTCTCGACCTCGTCGAGCACGAGGCGCAGCACCTTGGATTCCTCGAACATGCGGCGCAGCAGCGCCTCGCCGACCTCGCCGCGGACGTCGATGAAGTTCTTCAGCGCCGAGCCGATGCCGTACCAGCCGGTGATGATGTGCCGGTTCTGCGCCCATGCGAACACCCAGGGAATGGCGCGCAGATCCGACAGCGAACGCGCCCCGAAGCGGCGCGCCGGGCGCGAGCCGATGTTGAGGAGCGCGAGCTCCTCCAGCGGGCTGGCGTGCTGGAAGTAGGTCACGAGGTGCTCGTGCCCGATCAGCTGGCTATAGGTCGCGCGAGACGCGCCGGACAGCGCCTCGAGCGCGTCGTCGAACTCGGTCTTCTGGCCGCGGACGACCTCGCGCTCCGACATCAGCGCATGCTCGAACACGGACGAGGCGGTCAGCTCCATCTGGTAGGCCGCGGTGCCGCGGTTGGAGTATTTGAACGACACCACCTCGCCCTGGTCGGTGGTGCGGTAGCGCCCGCGGATCGAGCCCGGCGGCTGGGCCGCGATCGCCCGCGCCGTCGGCGCGCCGCCGCGCGACACCGAGCCGCCGCGGCCGTGGAAGAAGGCGATCGGCACGCCGGCCTGGCGGCCGACTTCGGTGAGCTTGGCCTGCGCCTTGTAGAGCTCCCAGTTCGAGGCGAAGTAGCCGCCGTCCTTGTTCGAGTCCGAGTAGCCGATCATCACCTCCTGCACCTCGCCCTGCCAGCGGGTGGAACGGCGGACGACCGGGATCGCCAGCAGTTCGCGCATGATGGCGGGGGCCTCGCGCAGGTCCTCGATGGTCTCGAACAGCGGCACGATCGGCAGCTGGCAGATCTCGACGCCGGCGCCGTCGAGGAAGCAGCCGGCCTCCTTGGCGAGCAGATAGGCCCCGAGGATGTCGGCGACCGAGCGCGTCATCGACAGGATGAAGCAGCCGAAGGCCTCGCGGTCGAGCTGCGAGCGCATCTCGGAGACGAGCGCGAAGGTCGCGAGCGTCTCCTGCGCGTCCTCCGACAGGCCCTTGAGCTGTCGGGTCGGGTTGCGGGGATTGGCGAGCTCGGCGGACAGCCAGTCGCGCCATTCGCGGCTGTCGGCGGCCGGCGCCTCGTCGGGCTCAGATTCGTTCAGTACGCCCCAGATTTCGCGCAGCGTGTTGGTGGTGCGCGTCGAGTTCTCGCGAATGTCGAGACGCACGGTGGAGAACCGGAAAATCTCGACCATCCGCCGGACCGGCCGCACCATGTTGACCGCAAGCGAGCGGCAGCCGGCGCCGTCGAGCCCGCGCTCCAGCGCCTTGAGGTCGTCGATCAGGTCGTCGGCGTTGGTGTAATAGGGGCCGGGCAGGATGACCGGCTCCTCCTTGTTCCGCTCGATCGTGGCGTCGAGCTTGCGGAGCACGCAGGTCAGGAACTGGCGGTAGGGCTCGCCGGGATTGCGGCCGGCGATCGCCGTGCCGTCGCCGCTCGCAGCCAGACGCTCGGCGAGCTCAGCCTTGAAGCCGTCGGAGGTCGTCAGCGCGCGCTCGCTGAGCGACAGCCTGCGGCCGAGATCGTTCAGCCGGGTCCGGTAGCGCCGCATGCTGGCGCGGGCGTTGCGCTTCAGCGTGGTCCGGGTGACCGCGGAGGTGACGAAGGGGTTGCCGTCGCGGTCGCCGCCGATCCAGGAGCCGAACTGGAAGAAGGGCGGGATCTCGAAGCGCTCGTCCGGGTAATATTCGGCGAGCGACTCCTCGAGCGAATAGAGCACCTCGGGCAGCGTCTCGAACAGCGACTCGTCGAAGAAGTGCAGGCCCCAGGAGACCTCGCGCACCACCGTCGTCTTCTCGAGCTGCAGCTCGCCCGTCATCCAGACCAGCTCGATCTGGTCGCGCAGGTCGGCCATCAGCGCGTTGCGCTCGCGCTCGGTCCAGCGCGGCAGCTCGAGCTCGCGCAGGATGAGGTAGATGCGGCGGAACTTCTCCAGCACCGTGACGCGCTTTGCCTCCGTCGGATGCGCGGTGAGCGTCGGCCGGATGCGGATTTCCTTCAGCAGGTTGTGCATCTCGTTCGCTGGGATGCCGGCGGCGGAGGCCTCCGCCAGCACGTTGGAGAAGGTGCCCTTGACCTCGGAGCGGCCGCGGGTGCGCTCGACGTGGCGACGCCGGCGCATCGCCGTGTTTTCTTCGGCGATCGACAGCAGCTGGAACCAGATGCCCTGCACCTGCAGCGCGCGCGCCATCAGCTCGGGCGTGAGCTCCGAGATGTTGGCCTCGCCGCGCAGCACGGCCTCGAGCTCGGGCTGGTGACGCCTGCAGACGTCGATCAGCGAGTGGAACAGGATGTCGGTGGCTTCGCTTCCGGACGTGCCGGTGATGACGGGGGGCGCAAAAATGGCGTCGGTCTCGCTCGGAGCTGCATGGGGGATTGGGGTCATCGCGAGGCTCCACTCGATCGGGCGCTTGTCGGGGACGCCCGGCGCGAAAACGGCATGACAGGGACGCGGCGGCTGAGCCTCCGCGTCCCTGGAATAAAGCAAGAAGAGGGCCGCCTCAGGCAGCCTTCTTCGCCTTGCCAAGCACTTCGGCGACGGTCTGGCCGAACGAGCCGGGGTCCGGCGCGACGGTCAGACCGTAGGATCTCATGATCTCGGCCTTCTCGGCCGCGCTGTCGCCGGCCGCCGAGATGATCGCGCCGGCATGGCCCATGCGGCGGCCCTTCGGCGCCGTCAGCCCCGCGACGAAGCCGATCACGGGCTTGGAGAAGTTCTCCTTGATCCAGGCGGAGGCTTCCGCCTCCTGCGGACCGCCGATCTCGCCGATCATCAGCACGGCCTCGGTCTCCGGGTCCTGCTCGAACAGCGCGAGGTGGTCGAGGAAGGACGAGCCGTTGATCGGGTCGCCGCCGATGCCGACCGAGGTCGAGATGCCGATGCCGAGCGCCTTCATCTGGCTCGCCGCCTCATAGCCCAACGTTCCGGAGCGCGAGATCACGCCGACCTTGCCCTTGAGGTAGATGTGGCCCGGCATGATGCCGAGCATCGCCTTGCCCGGCGAGATGATGCCGGCGCAGTTCGGCCCCACCACCATGGTCCGCTTCTCCTTGGGGTAGCGGAACAGGTAGCGCTTCACCCGCATCATGTCCTGCGCGGGGATGCCATCGGTGATCGAACAGACGAGTTTCAGCCCGGCGTCGGCCGCCTCCATGATCGCGTCGGCCGCGAAGGGCGGGGCCACGAAGGTGATCGAGGTGGTCGCGCCGGTCTGGGCGACGGCGTCCTTCACGGTGTTGAATACGGGCAGGCCGAGATGGGTCATGCCGCCCTTGCCGGGCGTCACGCCGCCGACGACGTTCGAGCCGTATTCCAGCATCTCCTTGGCGTGGAACGTGCCTTTGTCGCCGGTTATGCCCTGGACGATAATCGGGGTCTTTTCGTCGATCAGGATGCTCATTGATGTGCTCCTCCCTCTCGCTTCAGGCCGCTGACTTGTAGGTTTCGCAGGCGTCGACGGCCTTCTTGGCGGCTTCGGCCAGCGTGTCCGCGGCGATCAGGTCGAGGCCCGAATCCTCCAGGATCTTCTTGCCCGCCTCGACGTTGGTGCCCGCCAGCCTCACGATCAGCGGCACCTCGATCTTCACCTCCTTGGCGGCCTGGATCACGCCCTGGGCGACCCAGTCGCAGCGGTTGATGCCGGCGAAGATGTTGACGAGGATCGCCTTCACGTTGCTGTCCGACAGGACGAGGCGGAAGGCGGTCGCGACGCGGTCGGGCGAAGCGCCGCCGCCGACGTCGAGGAAGTTCGCAGGCGCGCCGCCGGCGTGCTTGATCATGTCCATCGTCGCCATGGCGAGGCCGGCGCCGTTGACGATGCAGCCGATCTCGCCCTCAAGGCCGATGTAGTTGAGGTTGTGCTCCGCGGCCTGCGCCTCGCGCGGATCGCCCTGAGAGGGATCGTGCATGTCGGCGACGGCGTGGCGGCGGAACAGCGCGTTGTCGTCGAACGACATCTTGGCGTCGAGCGCCAGCACCCGGTCGTCCTTGGTCACGACGAGCGGGTTGATCTCCAGCATCGTGCCGTCGGTGTCGCGGAAGGCGCGGTAGGCGCTCATGATGAGCTTCACGGCGGCCGAGACCTGCCGGATGTTGAGGCCGAGGCGGAAGGCGATCTCGCGCGCCTCGAACTGCTGCAGGCCGACCGCGGGCTCGACCACGACCTGGATGAGCTTCTCCGGGTTCTTCTCGGCGATCTCCTCGATCTCCATGCCGCCTTCGGTCGAGGCGATGACGCGCACGCGCTCCGCCTTCCGGTCGAGCACGTAGCCGAGATAGAGCTCGCGCTCGAAGGGGTCGGCGACCTCGACATAGACGCGCTGGACAGGCTTGCCCTCGGGGCCGGTCTGCGCCGTGACCATACGCTTGCCGAGCATGCCCTTGGCGGCGTCGCGGACCTCGTTATAGGTCCGGCACAGCTTTACGCCGCCGGCCTTGCCGCGGGCGCCGGCGTGGATCTGCGCTTTCACCGCCCAATGCGAGCCGCCGAGCTCGGTCGCGGCGTAGACCGCCTGGTCGGGGCTGAAGGCGACGGCGCCTTTGGGGACCGCGACGCCGAACCCCGCGAGCAGTTCTTTCGCCTGGTACTCGTGAACGTCCATATGGCCCTCCTCGCTATTCAGTTTTTCTTATTTTTGGATTTACCTGTGTAAGCTATTCTTTCAAAATCGAGCAGCTGCGTCACCTACGACTTTCGTAAAACTTGTGCTCGAGCCATCATGTAAGCGACTGACGCGGCGCGCTTACGCCGCCGTTATCCCGGGCTTGGCCCGGGATCCGGACGCACGGACGGCGACGGACCAAACTCAAGGCTATGGGTCTGGACTCCGGCGCTTCGGCCGGAGTGACGTTCTACTCGTGAAGGGCTTGATCCGGGGCTCTCAGCCCAGCTTGTCCTTGACGACATCGTAGGTCTTCTCGGTCGTGGCGCCGGCTTCCTCAAGCAGGCTTTCGAGCGTCGCCAGCCGGCCTTCCGCGAAGTCGCGATCCTTGATCGACTTGGCGTTGACGCGGACGTTGAGGGCGGCGCTCAACAGACCGGCGTAAGCCGACTGCACGGCGACGCCGGCGTCGCTCACCACGTTCAGGTTGCCCTTGTCGGCCGTAATCTCGGCGAGCTTGACCACCTCCGCGCAGAGCCTGGCGCATTCAAGCGGCACGTCGGTCGCGATCTTCAGCGCGGCCTGGATCTTGGCCGTGCGTTCGGCCTTCGCCTCGTCGGTCTCGCCCTTCGGCAGGCCATAGGCCCCCATCACCGCGTCGAACGCCGCGACGTCGTCGCCGATCGCCTTGGTGAGCTCCGCCCGAAGCTTTTCGGACTTCGCCAGCACGTCCCTGATCTCGGTCTCGACCTCGGCGTATTTCGGCTTGCCGATCGTCAGGTTGCAGACCATCGAGACCAGCGCCGCGCCCATCGCGCCGGAGATCGCGGCGGCGCCGCCGCCGCCCGGCGTCGAACGCTCGCTCGCGAGATCGTCGAGGAAGGCGCCGAGCGCCTGGCTCTCCGCCATCACGCCATTTCCTTCGCGAGCGCGTAGATCTCGTCGGCGTCGAAGGACTGGTCGGCCGCCTCGAACAGCTTGCCGATCAGCGTGCGGTGAAGCTTGAGCTTCAGCCCGCCCAGGCCGAGCGCGCCGAGCGCGAGCTTGCCGTGTCGCTCCTTGGCCTTGTCCATGGCGTCGATGCCGCCGATGCCGAGCGGGGGCTGGGCGTTGTAGTCGACCACGATCTCGATCGAGGCCTCCGACGACCAGTTCGCTTCCGACAGCAGCTCGAAGCCGATCGCGCCCGCGGAGAAGACGAGGTTGGCACCGGAGACGGCGGCCTTGCGGGCGGCCTCGTCCTTGGCCTCGATCGCCTCGACCTTGACCCCGAAGCGCTTCTCGATCGCGTCCGCGGCCTTCTGGGTCTTGCCCAGGTCGCGGCCGGTGATGGCGACCGTCGCGCCTTCCTTGGCCAGCATGGCCGCGGAGCGCATGCCGACCGGGCCGGTGCCGGCGAGGATCACCGCCTTCTTGTCCTTGACGTCGCCGCCGAGCGCCTTGACGGCGAGCGCGACGCCGGCCGCGGCCGTCGTGTTCGAGCCGTTCGAATCCAGCATGGTCGAGACGCGGAACGGACCGAAGAAGCGCTTCTGCACGGCGTCGTAGACCGCCTCGCCCGCCGCCATGTCGCCGCCGCCGACGAAGATCGCCGTCGACTTCTTCTCCGAGCCGCCGCGCGTGTAGATCGTGCCGTCGACATAGGCGCCGACATTGTCCGGGGTCACGCCGCCATAGCCCGCGATGTGGTCGGCGCCGCCGTCATAGCCGACGACCACGTCGAACACGCTCGGGGTCGGATCGGTGTCGAATTGGAACAAGAGCTTCTTGGTCATCTGTTTCCCTGTCGCCCGGTTACGGGCTGTTTTCTGTTCGCCTGCAGCGCCTTCCGGACGTCATGGCCGCCCTCGCGGGCATCCACGACTGGGCCTTCGCGCCGCTTCGGCTGAAGGCCTAAGCCGTGGACGCCCGGCTTAGGCCGGGCATGACGTGAGCTGTCTCCGCCGCGGCGCGCACGGGGCTCACACCACGTTGGACGGCTTGCCCGCGACGAAGTTCTCGACGTTGTCGATGAGCTGGTCGGCGAGGATCTGCATCGCCTCCTTGCTCGACCACGCGACGTGCGGCGTGACGATCAGGTTCGGAAGATCGGCGTCGCACAGGATGTTGCCGTCCTTCGGAGGCTCCTGCGCCACCACATCGAACCCGGCTCCGCCGATCTCGCCGGACTTCAGCGCCTCGAGCAGCGCCGCCTCGTCGACCAGGCCGCCGCGCGCCGTGTTGATGAGGAGCGCGTGGTTCTTCATCTTCTTGAACTGCTCAGCCCCGAACATGTTCTTGGTGTCGGGGGTGAGCGGCACGTGGATCGTGATGGCGTCCGACTGGGTCAGCACGGTCTCGAAGTCGACCAGGCCGTCCTGCGGAAAGACGTCGTAGGGCAGGATCTTCATGCCGAGCGCTTCCGCGCGCTTGCCGATCGACTTGCCGAGCGCGCCATAGCCGACGATGCCGAGCGTCGAGCCGGCGATGTCGTAGATCGGATAGTCGAAGTAGCAGAACTGCGCCGACTTGTTCCAATCGCCGCGCTTCACGGAATTTGCGTAAGGCACGATCGAGCGGCGGAGCGCGAACAGCAGGCCGATGACGTGCTCGGGCACCGTGTTGAACGCATAGCCCCGGATGTTCGAGACCGTGACGCCCTGCTCTTTGGCCTGCGCCTTGTCGACGACGTCGGTGCCGGTCGCCGCGACCGCGATGAGCTTCAGGTTCGGCAGCCGCTTCAGCACGTCGGCGCGCATCGGCACCTTGTTGATGAGCGCGATGTCCGCGTCCTTCAGCCGTTCGACGATCTCGTCCGGCGTCCAGGTGCTGTCATATTCCTCGTATTCGTGCGGGAAGTTCGGCGCGCGAACCTTCGCGTCGAGGCTTTCGCGGTCGAGAAAGACGATCTTGTGCACGGGCGATCCCCATTGTTGACGCCGACGGGAGCGACCCTCCGGCTCAAGGCGAATACGGCATATGGCGCGTGAGAAGAGCCGGGCGATCTCTCGCCCGGCCCGTTCAGATCCGCGTCAGGCCGCCTTCGGGGTCGCCGCCTGGGCCTCGATCGGGTTCTGGCGGAAGTACTGCGCCGCAGCCGCGACGCCGGAGCCGGCCTCGATCTTCACGCCGTTGTCGAGCAGAGCCATCTCCGTGCCCGCGATCGCGCCGAGCAGCATCAGCTCGTTGAGGTCGCCGAGGTGGCCGATGCGGAACACCTTGCCCGCGACCTTCGACAGCCCGGCGCCGAGCGCGAGGTTGTAGCGGTTGTAGGCGGTCGAGATGATCTTGGCGGCGTCGACGCCTTCCGGCGCCAGGATCGCGCTCACCGTGTCGGAGTGCCAGCGCGGGCTCTTGGCGCAGAGCTTGAGGCCCCAGGCCTTGACCGCGGCGCGCGTGCCTTCGGCGAGCACGTGATGACGGCGCAGCACGTTATCGAAGCCCTCGTCCTCGAGACAGGCGAGCGCCTCCTTGAGGCCGTAGAGCAGCGGCAGCGCCGGGGTGTACGGGAAGTAGCCCGCCGGATTCTGCTTCAGGTGATCGTCGAAGTCGAAATAGACCTTGTTGAGCTTGGCGTTCTTGCGGACGTTCAGCGCCTTCGGGCTGACGCAGACGAAGCCGAGGCCGGCCGGCAGCATCAGACCCTTCTGCGAGCCGGAAACGGCGCAGTCGACGCCCCATTCGTCGAACCTGAAGTCGATCGAGCCGAGACCGGAGACCGAGTCCACGAACAGCAGCGCCGGGTGGCCGGCGGCGTCGATCGCCTTGCGGATCGCGCCGATGTTGGAGGTCACGCCGGTCGCGGTCTCGTTGTGGACCACCATGACGGCCTTGATCTCATGCGCCTTGTCGGCGCGGAGAGCCTCCTCGATCTTCTCCTCGTGGGCGCCCGTGCCCCACTCCTCTTCCTGGATCTCGACGTCCAGGCCGAGACGCTGCGCCATGTCGGTCCAGAGATGCGAAAACTGGCCGAAGCGCGCGGTGAGCACCTTGTCGCCGGGAGCGAGCGTGTTGGTGAGCGCCGCCTCCCAGCCGCCGGTGCCGGACGACGGGAAGATGAACACGGTGCCGTCCTTGGTCTTGAAGACCTTCTTCATGCCCTCGAACAGCGGCAGCGTCAGCTGGGGGAACGCCGGCGAGCGATGGTCCTCCATCGACACGGCCATCGACCGAAGCACCCTGTCGGGCAGGTTCGTCGGGCCGGGAACGAACAGAAAATTGCGACCTGGGCGTCTCGCCATGATTTCCTCCGTAGCGCCTTCTTGGCGGCAGAAAATAAACTGAGGTTCAGTTTTGACTATGCGACAGGCAGTCACGCCAGGCACAGCAGTTTTTTAGTGTTCTGCTTGCCTCTTCCTTCAGGGAAACCATAAGTCCCTCTTCAGAAGAGATTACTATCCTGTTGTATATCAAACGATAGAGACTTTCTATCGCTTTAGACTTGGACTATATTGCACTGCAACACGCTCGCACGTGGCGTTCGCTCATCGCAGCGCTGATTTGGGACGCCACGCAGAATGGACCGGAACGACCATAGCTTTCGACGCCGACTTTAGAAGGATGATTCTGGCCCCCGCGGAGGACGCAACGTCGAGGCCGCCTTGGCGAATTCGCTAGCGGGCCCGGGCGGCCCGCTCCAACGGCAGCGCGACGCTCATGAGCGCGCCGTAAGGCGCGAGCAGCACGAGCGCAGCGATCGCCTTCACCATGAAGTCGAAAGAAGCGAGGTTCACCCACAGCGGAACCGCGAGCTGAGAGCCGACCAGCGAGACCGCGTCCGACATCGCTGGATCGTTGGCGAAGGCGAGCGTGAAGAACAGCGCGGTGTCGATCGCCGACCCCGCGAGGCTCGCGACCAGCGGCGCGCGCCACCAGCTCATCCGCCGAAGCCGCGCGAACACCGAGACGTCGAGCAGCTGGCCGAGAAGGAAGGCCGCTCCCGAAGCCAGCGCGATGCGCGGCGTCGCAAGCCAGATCGACAGCGCCACGGCGAGGGCGAAGCCGACGAACACCACCCGGCGCGCCGACGTCGCGCCATAGCGGCGGTTCGTCAGATCGGTGACGAGAAAGGCGAAGGGATAGGCGAACGCGCCCCAGGTCAGCTTGTCCTGAAGCCCGAAGGCTTCGACCGGATGGCCGACAAGCACGTTCGACGCCGCGACGACGACCGTCATCGCGACGACGGGCAGGAACAGCAGCGACAGAGGGATCGAAGCCCGCGCGCTATCCGCGCGCGCCGGAGCCGGCCTCAGGAGGCGGCCTGTTCGACCGGGGCGTCCACCGCGGCCTTGGCGATCTTGCGCTTCAGCTCGCGCGCGCCCTGGCTGAGCTCGAGCTCGGGAGCCTTGGCGAGGAAGGCGTCGAGGCCGCCGCGATGCTCGACCGAACGCAGCGCATGAGCCGAAACCCTGAGCCGCACAGAACGGCCGAGCGCCTCGGAAATCAACGAGACCTGCACGAGGTTCGGACGGAACACGCGCTTGGTCTTGTGGTTAGAATGGCTGACCTTGTGCCCGCTCAGCACGGCCTTGCCGGTCAATTCGCAACGCCGCGACATGGGCACAGCTCCTGAAACGATCGAAAAGGCCCGCGTGCAGACGCCCCGGACAGCGACGTCCGTGCGGCCCGCGAGCCTGTATAAGCGAGGCGCTCCTATAGACGCGGGCCGCTGGGGCGTCAAGGATCGGAGCCTCCGACGCCGGCGCGGGAGCGCAAAGCGAGCCGAACGGCCGCATGCTTGCTGGCGAGCCTCACAAAAAACCGAATCCGCGCTAGTTTCGGGATGCGCGTCGCGCCAGTCGGGCGACGGCTGTGCGCCGATGCGATCCCGTGCATAGCGCGCGGCCCGAACGAGAACCAAACGCCATGCTCTCCACGATCTCCAACGCCAGGCTCTGGTCCAAGGCGGCCATAGCGGCCTCCCTCGTCTCCTCGCTCGCCGCCGCCCCCTTGCTGGCCGCGACCGGGCCTGCGGCGGCCGAAACGCGCGTGCGCGCCCGATACGCCCTGACGCTCGCGGGCTTCGACATCGGCACCGCGACGATGCAGGCCGGCATCGACAAGGCCTCCTACGACATGAACATGAGCGTCCGGATGACGGGGCTCGTGAAGTTCTTCACCGGCGGCAGGGGCGCGGCGACCTCGCGCGGGGCCTATGGCGACACGTCCGTCTCGCCCAGCGCCTATGCGCTGAACACCAAGTCGAGCGACAAGGGCCAGATCATCCGCTTCGCGCTCGCCGGCGGCGCGATCCGCCAGATCTCCGTCGAGCCGCCGCCGAAGACCAAGGACACGGTGCCCGTGACCGAGGCCGACAAGCGCGGCGTGGTCGATCCCCTGAGCGCGCTGATGATGCCGGTGGCCGGAACCGCCGACCCGCTCGACAAGTCGTCCTGCGACCGGACGCTGCCGGTGTTCGACGGCCGCCAGCGCTTCGACGTCACGCTGCGCTACGACCGGATGGAGACCGCGACCGCCGACCCGTCCGTGAAGGGCTCGTATGACGGCAAGCTGGTCGTCTGCAAGGCCTCCTACAAGGCGATCGCCGGCCACAAGCCAGGCCGCGAGCAGGTCGTCTTCATGGAGAACAACAAGGATATGGAGGTGTGGCTCGCGCCCGTCTCCGGCACCCGGGCGCTGCTGCCGTGGAAGATCTCGGTCAGGACTCCGATCGGCACCGCGGTGATCTCCGCCACCTCCTTCGTCGTAGGCGCAGGCGACAAACAGGCCGGCAAGGGCGTCGATCTCTGATCGGCTCTCTTGCGCCAACTCCTTGGAACGAATCAGGAATCGGATGGGGATCGCCGATTCGCCCCCGCTTCGTTCCGCTCCCGTTCGTGTTTTGCGGGACGCGCGACAGCCGCGCCCGCCGGGACGACGGGTTAAGGACTGCTGAATGACCGATCTGGCCGAGCTCGCGCCGGCGCCCGCCTCCGACATCCTCGCCCCCGCCCGCGGACGGGGCGTGACCGCCGTTCTGGGGCCGACCAACACCGGCAAGACCCACCTTGCGATCGAGCGCATGGCGGCGCACGGCTCGGGCCTCATCGGCCTGCCGCTGCGTCTCCTGGCGCGCGAGGTCTATCAGCGCCTCGTCGAGAAGGTCGGCGTCGACAAGGTCGCGCTCGTCACGGGCGAAGAGAAGATCAAGCCGCAGGGCGCGCGCTACTGGGTCGCGACCGTCGAGGCGATGCCGCGCGATCTCGACGTCGATTTCGTCGCCATCGACGAGATCCAGCTCTGCGCCGATTTCGACCGCGGCCACGTCTTCACCGACCGGATGCTGAACCTGCGCGGGCGTTACGAGACGCTGATTCTCGGCGCCGCCACCATGCGGCCGCTGGTCGAGAAGCTGCTGCCGGGCGCGAACGTCATCAGCCGGCCGCGGCTGTCGCAGCTGACCTTCGCCGGCGAGAAGAAGATCACGCGGTTGCCGCGCCGCAGCGCGATCGTCGCCTTCTCGGCCGAGGAGGTCTATGCGATCGCCGAGCTCATCCGCCGCCAGATGGGCGGCGCAGCGGTGGTGCTCGGCAAGCTCTCGCCCCGCACGCGCAACGCCCAGGTCGCGATGTACCAGGCCGGCGACGTCGACTATCTCGTCGCGACCGACGCGATCGGCATGGGGCTCAACCTCGACCTCGACCACGTCGCCTTCGCCGGCGACCGCAAGTTCGACGGCCATCAGCACCGGCGCCTCAACCCGGCCGAGATGGCGCAGATCGCAGGCCGCGCCGGGCGGCACCTGAAGGACGGCACCTTCGGCACCACCGGCCGCTGCGAGCCCTTTGAGCCCGAGCTCGCGCACGCCATCGAAAGCCACAGCTTCGCAAGCGTCCGGGTCGCGCAGTGGCGGAACAGCCGGCTCGACTTCCACGACCCCGGCGCGCTGATCGACAGCCTTTCGCGCCCGCCGGCCGAGGCCGGGCTCACCCGCGCGCCCGACGCCGACGACGTCCGCGCGCTCATCAGCCTGTCGCGCAATCCCGCCGTCAGGGACGCGGCGCGGGGGCCGAAACAGGTCCAGTTGCTGTGGGACGTCTGCCAGGTGCCGGATTACCGCAAGATCGCGCCGGCGCAGCATACGGAGCTCCTGGAGGAGCTTTTCGGCTTCCTCAGCGGGCCAGGAAAGGCGCCGACCGACTGGTTTGCGCGGCATGTCGCCTTGACGGATCGCGCCGATGGGGACATCGACACGCTGTCCGCGCGGATTGCGCATATCCGCACCTGGACGTTCGTCGCCAACCGAGCCGACTGGCTCGCAGACCCGGAACACTGGCAGGGCGTCACCCGCGCCGTCGAGGACAAGCTCTCCGACGCGCTACACGAACGACTGGCGCAGCGTTTCGTCGACCGTCGCACTAGCGTGCTCATGCGCCGCCTTAGGGAAAAGGACATGCTCGAGGCCGAGATCAACAAGGACGGCGACGTGATGGTCGAGGGCCACCATGTCGGGCGGCTCGCGGGCTTCCAGTTCGCGCCCGATTCCGTCGCGGACGGCGTCGAGGGCAAAGCGCTGCGCGCCGCGGCCGTCAAGGCGCTCGCCGGCGAGATCGAGGCGCGGGCGACCCGCTTCGCGAACGCAAGCGACGCCGACATCGTGCTGGCCGCCGACGGCGCCGTCCGCTGGCAGGGAGAACCCGTCGCCAAGCTCGTGAAGGGCGAAAAGGCGCTTCAGCCCCGGGTGCGGGTGTTGGCCGACGAGCAGCTGACCGGGCCCGCGCGCGAGCAGGTCGACAAGCGGCTCGACCAGTGGATCCGCGCCTACGTCCAGAAGCTGCTCGGGCCGCTCGCGGCGATCGAGGGCGCCGAGGACGTCACCGGAGTGGGCCGCGGCGTCGCCTACCAGCTCGTCGAGGAGCTCGGCGTGCTCGACCGCGCCAAGGTGGCCGAGGAGGTGAAGGGCCTAGACCAGACGGCGCGGGCGGCGCTGCGGCGCCACGGCGTGCGTTTCGGCGCGCATCACATCTACATGCCGCTGCTGATGAAACCGGCCCCGCGCGCGCTCGCGGCCCAGCTCTGGGCGCTGGCGCACGGATCGGACAGCGACGCCAAGGTCGACGACGTGGCGCATCTCGCCTCCGCCGGCCGCACCTCGATTCCGGTGGACGCCACGATCGACAAGGGCCTCTATCGCGCGCTCGGCTACCGGGTGTGCGGGGCGCGGGCCATCCGCGTCGACATTCTCGAGCGGCTCGCCGACCTGATCCGTCCCGCGATCGCCTGGAAGCCCGGAACCGGAACGCCGCCGGCCGGGGCGGCAGACGGCAACGGCTTCACCGTGACCGTCGCGATGACCTCGCTCGCCGGCTGCTCGGGCGAAGACTTCGCCGAGATCCTGCGCTCGCTCGGCTACCGCATGGAGCGCAAGCCGAAGCCGGCGGTCGTCGCCTCCCCGCCCGAGATCGCGGCGAGCGCGGAGCCCGCGGCCGAGCCCACGGCGGACGCCGCCGACGTCGCCGAGACGGTGGAGACCGCAGCGCCTGACGTCTCCGAGCCGGACCTTTCCGTCGAAGACGCCGCTCCCATCGCGGCGGAGAGCGTGGCGATCGAGGAGTCGTCCGACGAGGACGCCGGGATCGAGGGCGAGGCCGCCTCCGACGACGAAGCCGAGACGGCGGCCGATGCTCCGGTGTTCGACGCCGGCGAGCAGGACGCCCCGCTGTTCGACGCCGTAGGATCCGACGAGATCCCGTCCGAGGCGACGGAATCGCTCGAGGAGTCCGACGAGCCGGTCGAGCAGGAGCTGTCGGCGGAGAGCGCAGAGGTCGAGTCGGAAGCGGCCGCGGAGACCGCAGCCGACGTCGCTCCGGAGGCGCCTGCGATCGAGCCGGTCGCGACCGAGCCCGAGATGATCGAGGTCTGGCGTCCGGGCGGCTTCGCCCGTCGCGACAAGCCGCAGCGCAACAATCGCGAGCGTCGCGGCCCGCCGCGCGATCGGGGCGCGGCTTCGGCTCCCGGCGCCGCAGACGCCCAGGCCGCGCCGCGCTCGGCCGAGCAGCGCCGCGAGCGCTATCGGCCCGCAGGCGGCGCGCCCGCGCGCGAGGATCGCCGCCCGGGCGGCGAAGGACGTCCCGGCGGACAGGGACGGCCGCCCCGCAGCGGCGGTGGCGGACGACCCGAGCGCGGCGGACGGCCAGACCGGCCCGGCGGCGACCGGCGCGGCCCGCAGACCGCGGAGTTCGCCTCGACCCCCGCGCCGAAACGAGCCGACCGCGCGCCCGATCCGGACTCGCCCTTCGCGAAGCTCGCGGCGCTGAAGGCTCAGCTCGAGCAGGCCGGACGTCGTCCGGCGCAAGGGGCCAAGGGCCCGGACGCCAAAGACGAGGCCTGAGCCTCGATGCCGGGCACGCTCGACGCGCGCCCGGCCTCCACCCGGCTCGACACATGGCTGTGGCGCGCCCGCGTGGTGAAGACGCGCAGCCTCGGCGCCAAGCTCGCCCGGTCCGGCCATGTCCGCGTCAACGGCCGGCGCTCGGCGACCGCGCATCAGCCGGTCCGCGTCGGCGACGTTCTGACGATCGCGCTCGAAAGGAGCGTCCGCGTGCTGCGCGTGACGGCGTTCGGCGAGCGGCGCGGCCCTGCGACGGAGGCCAGCGCGCTGTTCGAGGACATCGGCGTCGACGGCTGATCCAACCTGCGGACGAGGGCAGATCTCGGCCCCCGCCCTTGCGCGGCCCCTGCAGCTTCGCTACGTCACGCCTTCGCGCAAGGAGACGACGATGACCTACGTGGTCACCGACAACTGCATCAAGTGCAAGTACATGGACTGCGTCGAGGTCTGCCCCGTGGATTGCTTCTACGAGGGCGAGAACATGCTCGTCATCCATCCCGACGAATGCATCGACTGCGGCGTCTGCGAGCCGGAATGCCCGGCCGAGGCGATCAAGCCGGACACTGAATCCGGGCTGGAATCCTGGGTGAAGCTCAACGGCGATTACGCCAAGAGCTGGCCCAACATTACGATCCGTCGCGAACCGCCGGCCGACGCCAAGGAGTTCGACGGCGTCGAGGGCAAGCTGGAGAAATACTTCTCTCCGGAGCCCGGCGAGGGCGACTGATCCGCCGGCCGGGCGAAGCGTGAATTCGTCCGGCGTGTGGCGCGCTTGCGTCTATCTCATTGATTTTTACGTCCGTTCGTGATACCACTCACAAACGGTCAAGAAGACGCGCCCGCTCGCCCCAAGCCCCCAGGCGTTTTTCGGCAATCAGGCATGAAACGGCTGTCCCGACGTCTCACGACGTCTTTGGGCATGCGCTCGCTTCTTCTGACATCGGCGACGTCCCGTCCGGTCTAGCGGGCGGACGCGCCGAAGCGTTCGGTCTGGCGGTCGCCAGCCGAGTTCTTGTCCGGCGCCTGCGGCGCTGGCGCGGCATGGAGTGCGGAACGGCATGACCACCAAGAAGACCTCGCAGAATCGTCACGGTTTCAAGACGCTCGAGCACGTCGTCTATCCGTCCCACGGCGTCGGCCAGATCGTCGCGATCGAGGAGCAGTCCATCGCCGGCCACACGCTCGAGCTGTTCGTGATCAGCTTCGAGAAGGACAAGATGACGCTTCGGGTGCCCGTCGCGAAGGTCGCCTCCGCCGGAATGCGCAAGCTTTCGGACGACGCTCTCGTCGCCAAGGGACTTGAGACCCTGACCGGCCGCGCGCGCGTCAAGAAGACGATGTGGAGCCGCCGCGCGCAGGAATATGAGGCGAAGATCAACTCCGGCGATCTGATCGCGATCGCAGAGGTGGTGCGCGACCTGTTCCGCGCCGATACCCAGCCCGAGCAGTCCTACAGCGAGCGGCAGCTCTATGAATCCGCCCTCGACCGCATGATGCGCGAAGTGGCGGCCGTCCAGAAGCTTTCGGACATCGAGGCGCAGAAGGTGATCGAAGGCCAGCTCGCCAAGGGTCCGCGCCGCGGCCGCGCGGACGAAGTGGAGGCGGCGAACGAGGCCGAGCCCCAGGAAGAGGCGGCTTAAGCCTCCTCCGAGATCGATTTCCAAGGCCCGGCGCTTGCGCCGGGCCTTTTTCGTTTGAGGACCTTGACTCACGCGCTTGGCGCAACTGCGTGCTCGACAAGGGGTCTGCGGCCATGATCACGAAAGCGTGATCATGAATCCCATTTCCGGGACGTCCTTTTCCTGATCTCGGGCGTTCACCTCCGAAAGCCAGCCCTTACAGGCGGCGAGCATCGGGAGTGTCGCAATGTCCCAAATGGCCGGAGTCCGCCGTCGTTTCGTTCGCGCCGCCATGGAGGCGCCCTTCCTCGAAAGAGGCGAGGAGCACGATCTTGCGGTGCTCTGGAAGGACGAAGGCGACGAGAACGCGCTGCACCGACTTGCCGCGGCCCATATGCGCCTCGTCATCGCGATCGCGGCCCGATTCAGGCACTATGGGCTGCCGATGCCGGATCTGATCCAGGAGGGCCATGTCGGCCTGCTCGAGGCCGCCGCCCGCTTCGAGCCGGAGCGTGAAGTCCGGTTCTCCACCTACGCCACCTGGTGGATCCGCGCCGCCATTCAGGACCACATCCTGCGCAACTGGTCGATCGTGCGCGGCGGCACCAGCTCGGCTCAGAAGGCGCTGTTCTTCAACCTTCGCCGGCTGCGCGCAAGGCTGGCCAAGAACGGCGAAGCGATGGCTCCCGGCGTGCTGCACAAGAAAATCGCCGAGGCGGTCGGCGTATCCCAGGCCGACGTCGCGCTGATGGATTCCCGCCTCTCGGGCCCCGACACCTCGCTCAATGCGCCGATTCTCGACAGCGACCCGAACTCCTCTTCCGAGCGGATGGACTTCCTGGTCGACACCGCGCCGCTGCCCGACGAGACCGTCGGCGAGAGCATCGACACCGAACGCCGCGTGATCTGGCTTCGCTCCGCGCTGGACGTGCTGAACGAGCGGGAGCTGAAGATCGTCCGCGCCCGCCGCCTCGCGGAGACCACCGTGACGCTGGAGGCCTTAGGCGAGCGTCTCGGCATCTCGAAGGAGCGCGTCCGCCAGATCGAGAACCGCGCCCTGGAGAAGCTCCGCCGCGCCCTGATCGAGCGCTACCCGATGGGCGCCGCCGAGGTGGTCGCCTGAGGGTTTAGCCTCTGGACACGAAGGCGTGTGCTCCGAGACGGCCTGGGCGGCCTCGGAGATAGCCTCAGCGTAGAAGGCGAACGCCATGGCTGTCGTCAAGCAGCGCTGAAAATGCCGCACATCCTATGCTGATGAGGATGTGCGTTCAGCCAGGCCGTCGAAGCGCGCTCTACGCGTTCGCCGCTTCTAAATTCGCTTTAGATAACGCAGCCGCGTGAGGCGAGCCCTGCTTATTGCGCCGGCTGAGCCTGCGCCGCCGCCGGCATCCCGCGCCATGAATCCAGCGCGTCGTTGAACGCCTGCACGCCCGGCGTGCCCTTTTCGAGCGTCAGCACCGCGCGGCGGCCGTTGTCATAGAGGATCGGGATGTCGATCCAGCTGCGGTCGCGCAACAGCTGCTCGTTGACCGTGCGCTCTGTCTCCAGATTCGACAGCCCGATCAGGAAAAACCCGTTCGTCACCTTGACAGACAAACCGGCGACCGTCGCGCCGCGGGCGGATTCGTCCGCCTTCATCACCACGCCCGGCACGTTGGCCACTCCGGCGTTGGGGAAATCGGGCGGCAGGTTGAACTGGATCTCGATCGTGTGGCTCGCCGGGAGCGTCGCGTCGGCGTTGCGCCGGATCACGATCGTCGCCTTCAGTTTGCGGCCCGGAATGTCGATGTCGCCACGGATCGCGGTCTCGAGCGGCTGGCTCTGGCCGACGCTGACGGATTCCGTGCGCCAGACCACCGTGCCGGTCAGGGCCTCGCCGGACTGCTGGTTCGGCCCCTCTTCATAAAGCGTCGCTCGCTGTGCGACGAGCGGCCCGGTCTGCGACGGAGGCGGCGACGCCGGCGCCGTCTCCGTGACAGCCGCGGGCGGCGCGGCGGGCTCGGCCGTGGGGGCGGGCGCAGGCTCTGCCGCCGGGGGTTGCTCCCGCGATGCCTGCTGCTCGGGCGAAGCGGACTGCTGCGGCTGTTCGGCGGCCGGCGGCGAATATTGCGGCGGCCTGTCCTCGCTCTTGCCGCTCGCCGAAGGCGCAGTCCCGGGTGGCGTCGTGGACGGCGAGACTTCCGCGACGTCCCTCGATGAGGTCGAGGCGGAATAGCGGTAGGCGAAGACGCCGCCCACGACCAAGGCGATCAGCGCGAGCGCGCCGACCGCGACGAGCGGGCTGGAGCGCTTGCGTGGCGCTGCGCGCGACGCTCCGCCTGAGGCCGGGATGATCGGACGGCCGTCGGGGCGCTTCGAGGGTCTTGGCTGAGGCGCGGCGGTCTTCGGCGCGGGCGGAGGCGGAGCCTTGGGGGCCGGCTGCTGCGCGGCCGGATTGGGCGGAGGCGGGGCGGCCTCCTTCTTGCGGGCCGGCGGCGGCGGGGCCTCCGCCTTCGGCATTGCGGGCGCCGGGCCGGGCGCAGCAGCGGCGGCCTGGGCAGGGACTCCCGCCCCGGCCTCGACCTTGCGGATCGCCTCCTCGAGCTGAAGGCGCTCGCGCGAGATGTCCTCTTCCGACAGCGGCGGGTCGATCGCGCGCAGCTGCCGCACGATGGCGGCGCGCGCCCGTTCGTAGACTGCGCGGCGCGCCTCGCCGGTGTTGCTCTCGAGACCCGCTACCGCGCGCGACAGGACTGGGAAGTAATCGGCCATGTTGTCGACATACGTCAGGGGCCCTTCCGCGTCGAGGGCGCCAAAGACACGCGGGCGAAAGCTTTTTTCAGTCTTCGAACGGGTCTGCGACGAGGATCGTGTCGGCCCGTTCCGGCGAGGTCGAGACCAGAGCAATTGGGCATTCGATCAGTTCTTCGATGCGCCGGACGAACTTGATCGCCTGCGCCGGAAGCTGCGCCCACGAGCGCGCGCCCGCGGTGGTTCCCGACCACCCCTCGACCGTCTCGTAGATCGGCTCGATCCGCGCCTGCGCGCCCTGGCTCGCCGGCAGCCGGCTGATGCGCTTGCCGTCGAGCTCGTAGCCGACGCAGACCCTGATCTCGGGGAGCCCGTCGAGCACGTCGAGCTTGGTGAGCGCGATGCCGTCGATGCCCGACGTGCGCGCGGTCTGCCGAAGCGCGACGGCGTCGAGCCAGCCGCAGCGCCGCGGGCGGCCGGTGACGGTGCCGAATTCGTGGCCGCGCTCGCCGAGCCGGCGGCCGACCTCGTCGGTCAATTCGGTCGGGAACGGCCCCTCGCCCACCCGCGTGGTGTAGGCCTTGGCGATGCCGAGCACATAGCCGACGGCCTTGGGGCCGAGCCCCGAGCCGGTCGCGGCCTGCCCCGCCACGGTGTTGGACGAGGTGACGAACGGATAGGTGCCGTGATCGACGTCGAGCAGCGCGCCTTGCGCGCCCTCGAACAGGATGCGGTCGCCGGCGCGCCGGCGCTCGTCGAGAATCTCCCAGGTGGCGTCGAGATAGGGCAGCACCTTGGGGGCTGCGGAGGCGAGCTCGTCGTAGATCGCGTCGACCGTGAATTCCGGCAGGCCGAAGCCCCGGCGGAGCGCGTTGTGGTGGCTGAGCAGGCGTTCGATCTTCGGACGCAGCGTCGAGAGATTGGCGAGGTCGCGCAGGCGGATCGCGCGGCGCCCGACCTTGTCCTCATAGGCCGGGCCGATGCCGCGCTTGGTCGTGCCGATGCGCGTGCCCTCGTTCGACCCCTCGCGCAGCGCGTCGAGCTCGCCATGAAGCGACAGGATGAGCGTGGCGTTGTCGGCGACCTTCAGCGTGTCGGGCGTGATGTCGACGCCCTGGCCCTTCAACCGCTCGATCTCGCTGATGAGAGCATGCGGGTCGACCACGACGCCATTGCCGATGATCGAGAGCTTGCCCCGGACGACGCCGGACGGCAGCAGGCTGAGCTTGTAGGTCACGCCGTCGACGACCAGCGTGTGGCCGGCGTTGTGGCCGCCCTGGAAACGCACGACGACGTCCGCCCTGTCGGACAGCCAGTCGACGATCTTGCCCTTGCCTTCGTCGCCCCACTGGGCGCCGACAACGACGACGTTCGCCATTCCGAAATCCTCTCCGCGACGGGCCGGAGCAAAAAAAGACCCCGGCTCGGGAGAGCCAGGGTTCTCCCGCGGCTTGCTAAAGGATCGGGCGTCCGGAGGCAAGGCGTCGGGCGCGGCGGCGCATGTCCCGCGTGCTCCGGCGCATGGCTGCGGGCATGGCGCCGGAAGGCGTCCGCGCCGATATTCCAGCTGACGCTCCCCACCCGGACCCGACGATCACCTATGACAGACGCCCTGACCGCCCCGTCCGATCCCGGCGCTGTATTACCCGCCGGGCTGCGCCTTGGCGTCGCGGAACTCTCCGTCGCCGACCTCGAGCGGTCGGCAGCGTTTTACGAGGACGTCGTCGGTCTTCGCACTGTGGACCGACGAACAGGCGAGGCCGAGCTCGGGGCCGGCGGCGTTCCCATCGTCCGGCTGGTGGAGGTCCCCGGCGCAAGACCCAAGCCCCGCGATGCGGCGGGCCTGTTCCACGTCGCGATCCTGGTGCCGGAGCGGCGCGACCTCGCGGTCGTGCTCGGGAGGCTCGCGCGCGACCGCGTGCGGATCGGCGCTTCCGACCATCTCGTCAGCGAGGCGCTCTATCTCGACGACCCCGACGGCAACGGGCTGGAGATCTACCGCGACCGGCCCCGCAGCGAGTGGCCGTACGACGCCGGACGGCTGAAGATGGCGACCGAGCCACTCGACGCGCAAGGCGTGCTGTCCCTGCTGGCGCCCGACGAAGACCTCGACGCCCCGACGTCGGCCGGCGTCAAGATCGGTCACGTCCATTTGCAGGCCGGCGATCTCGATCAAGCTCGCGCCTTCTGGATCGACGCGCTCGGCTTCGAGCTGACGACGACCTATCCCGGCGCGCTGTTCATGAGCGCCGGCGGCTACCACCATCACGTCGCGGCGAACATCTGGTCGTCGCGCGGACACGGGCCCGCTCCGGAAGGCTCGGCGGGCCTGCGCTCGTTCGAGGCGATTCTGCCGGAGGGTATGGACGTCGACGCGGTCGAACGGCGCCTGCGGGCCGCGGGCCGGCGGGCCGAGCGGCGGGATGGGGCGCTCCGCGTCTCCGATCCCTGGGGCTCCACGATCGTCTTGCGCGCGGCCTAACCGGCCGAAAGCGAGGCGGGCGCTTCGCTAGACGGCGCGCTGGGCGGACAGGGACCGCGCGCCGCTGTGCATGTAGACGATCGAGACGCGCGTGCCGGGCCCGCCGCTCGTCATGTGGACGTGCGCGTTCAGCTGGCGCGCGAGCGCTTCGACGATGCTGGTTCCGAGCCCCGCTTTGGCGTGTTCCGGATGGGCCGGCATCCCGACGCCGTCGTCGCTGACCCACAAGGTCCAGTTGGGCGCCTCAGCCTGATAGCCAATGACAATCCTGCCGACGCGGCCCCCAGGGAAGGCGTGTTTCAGCGCGTTGATCACCAGCTCCGTGACGATCAGGCCCAGGCTGACCGAGATGTCCGCGTCGACGGCGCTGTCGTCGGCGCTCACCTCCAGCTTGAGCTGCGTGTGATCCCGTATCATCGACGCCCCGAGGCTTTGGCAGAGCTGGGCGAGATAGGACCTCAGCTCGACCGCTCCGAGATGCGAGGTCGCAAGCTGGTGCTGGACCGCCGCGATCGACATCACCCTGTTGTGCGCGTCGTGAAGGTGTTCCCGCGTCTCGGAGGACTGCACCCGGCGCGCGCTCTGCAGCAGGACGCTCGAGATGATCTGCAGGCTGTTGGCGACCCGGTGCTGAAGCTCGCGCAGCAGGATGTCCTTGTCCCGGAAAAGGTCGTCCTTGATCTTTTCCGCGACGCGCGTGTCGGTGACGTCGGCCGCCGAAAGCACCAGCCGGATGTTTGCGGCGTCGGCGTAATCGAGCTTTCGGGCGTTCACCAGGACCTGACGGGTCTCGCGCCCCGCGCGCACCAAGGCGATCTCGTATCCTTCGAGCTCTGAGAATCCCGCCGCCGTGGCGCCGAGCGCCGCCCGCAGCTGGGGCGTGTCCCACTCGCCGTCTCCGAGCAGAAAGACCGGACGGTTCGGCACGTCTGCGGCGATCAGGTCGAACGTCTCGCAAAAGGAAGCGCTCGCCGCCACCACGCTCAGATCGCCGTCAAGCAGCAGAAGGGGCACATTGGAAGAAGAAATGACCGCTAGAGCGAGGTTTGTCGCCTCGCCATGCGCAAGTCCGGGGGCCGCCATTGGCCGTTTCCTTGGCTAGACCGGTGGCTTCCGAAAAGGGAGCCTCGCCCGGCAGCACGCCCGCCGTCCGGCGACCCAGTCGAGAGCGCCGAATACTCCGTCCACCAAAGAGGGCGGTGAGCGCCTACGCCCGCGACCGAAACAGCAAAGACCGCAAACCAATCAAATACGGCGCCGACGAAAATTTGCGGGAGAGCGCGACGACGACGCTGGCCAAACAGAATTAAGGCGCGGCCGACGTATCGACTGGTGCCATGATACCCAACAAGCCTCCGAAGAGGAAGATAAAGCTCTACCACAAGTTGCGATAGACGTTTGCTGATAACGTCAGCCGGTCCGGCCGATCGTCCGCTCGCAAAAGAAAATGGCCGCGCGGTTTCCCGCGCGGCCTCTGTCAGATGAAGCTCAGGCGTGCGCCTCGATCGCGGCGACGTTCTTGCGAACCGCGGCCTGGACCTTTTCGAAGGCGCGCACCTCGATCTGGCGCACGCGCTCGCGGCTGACGCCGAACTCGCCGGAGAGCTCTTCGAGCGTGAGCGGCTCGTCCGACAGGCGCCGCGCCTCGAAGATGCGGCGCTCGCGGTCGTTGAGCACGGTGAGAGCGCCCGACAGCGCCGAGCGGCGGTTGTCGAGCTCTTCGGTGTCGGCGAGCCGGGTCTCCTGGCTGTCGCTGTCGTCGACCAGCCAGTCCTGCCACTCCGACGAACCTTCGTCTTCACGCAGCTGCGCGTTGAGCGAGGCGTCGCCGCCGAGCCGCCGGTTCATGTCGACCACGTCGGTCTCGGTCACGCCGAGCCGCGTCGCGATCTGCTTGACCTGATCCGGACGAAGGTCGCCCTCCTCCAGCGCGGAGATCTGGCTCTTCGCCTTGCGCAGGTTGAAGAACAGCTTCTTCTGGTTCGCGGTGGTGCCCATCTTCACGAGCGACCAGGACCGCAGGATGTACTCCTGGATCGAGGCCCGGATCCACCACATGGCGTAGGTCGCGAGTCGGAAGCCCTTCTCGGGCTCGAAGCGCTTGACCGCCTGCATCAGGCCGACATTGCCTTCCGAGACGACCTCGCCGATCGGCAGGCCGTAGCCGCGGTAGCCCATCGCGATCTTCGCGACGAGGCGGAGATGGCTGGTGACGAGCTGATGCGCCGCGTCGCGGTCGCCATGCTCGCGCCAGCGTTTGGCGAGCATGTATTCCTGCTGCGGTTCCAGCATCGGAAATTTGCGGATTTCATCGAGGTAGCGGCTCAGGCCGCCGTCGCTGACGATGATGGGGAGAGCAGCTGAAGCCACATGCGCCTCCTAGAGTGTTAGGGCCCCCGCCTTCCGCGGCGGACCCGGCTGCGACCGCGTTTGAGCCGCCGATCGCCTGGGCAGACTTATAACGCATTTCGTACAAGGCATGCCGTTCGTTACACGTCATGCTGCCGTGCATTATCGCATGACTGACACGAGCGGTCCCAGCCCCGCCTTGCGCTCATGCGATCAAACTACCGCGAGGGCGAACCCGTTCCGTCCACTCTCAGGGGTTGGCCCGGAACGCGGTCAGCAGATCGTCCATCTCGGGCGGCAGCGGGCTTTCGAACAACAGCGTCTCCGCGGTCCGGGGATGGGCGAAGCCGAGTTCAGCGGCATGCAGCGCCTGCCGACCGAGCGCCGCGAGCGCGCCGGCGGCCCCCTCCCCCAGCCGTGACGCCTTGGTGCGATGGCTCGCGCCATAGACCTCGTCGCCGATCAGCGGGTGGCCGATATGGGCGAGATGCACGCGGATTTGATGGGTGCGCCCGGTCTCCAGCCG
Organism: Hansschlegelia plantiphila; assembly: GCF_027922265.1. Taxonomy (GTDB): domain Bacteria; phylum Pseudomonadota; class Alphaproteobacteria; order Rhizobiales; family Methylopilaceae; genus Methylopila; species Methylopila plantiphila. Next base: position 266,388 of record NZ_BSFI01000008.1, read on the forward strand.
GCATTCGAGCAACGAAGCGTGCGCGCTGTCGAACCTCTCCAGCGTCTCCCAATGGGTGATCGCCTCGCGTCCGGACGCGGTGACCGCGATCTTCTCGCGGTTCTTGACGCTGCGCGCGAGCGGGGCGTCGACCGTGCCGCGCGGCCGGTCGGGCGCGCCCCAGACGAAGGCGAGATAGGCGCGCACGAGCGGCCCGGTGCGGCCGTGGTCGGCGAACTGGGCGCTCAGGCTCCGATGCGCCGCGTCGTTCTTCGCGACCACCAGCAGGCCGGACGTGTCCTTGTCGAGCCGGTGGACGATGCCGGGCCGAGCGACGCCGCCGACGCCCGACAGGCTCGCCCCGCAATGCGCGATCAACGCATTCACGAGCGTGCCGTCGGCGTGGCCGGCCGCCGGGTGCACGACAAGGCCAGCCGGCTTGTCGACCACGATGAGGTCGTCGTCCTCGTAGACCACGACGAGCGGGATGTCCTCGCCCTTCGGCTCGGCCGGCGTCGGCTCCGGAAGCTCCAGCACGATCTCGCCCGCGTTGACCTTGGCGGAGGGGTCTTCTAGCGTCCGGCCGCCCGAACGGACCGCCCCCTGGCGCATCAGCGCCTGGATGCGGGCGCGGGACAGCTCCGGCAGGCGGGACGCGAGAAACCGGTCGAGCCGCTCGCCGACGTCGTCGGCGCCGGCGGCGACGACGCGGAGCCGGCCGGTATCGGCCGCGGGTTCAGAGGATGGCAGGGACATGACGGCGCAGATCGGCTCCACAACGCCGTCGCTCGACCAGATCGAGGACGACGACGATCCGCGCATTCAGCGCGTCTACCGGCGCCTCAGGATGCTCACGCTGATCGGCGCGCTCACCATGGGCGTCGGCTTCCTGTCGGTGATGTCGGTGATCGCCTACCGTCTCGTCAAGTCGAGCCCCTCGGCCATGGGCCCGACGGTGCGCACGCTGTCGCTGGCCCCCGGCGCACGCGTCGTCTCGACCGCCGTCGACGGCGGCCGCATCGTGGTGACGGTCGAGACCGACGGCCGCACCGCGATCCACGTGATCGACGCCTCGAGCCTGGTCGAGACCGGGCGCATCGACGTCGCCCCCGGCGGCCCGTCCGCCCCGCCGCTGCGCTGAGACGGCGCGCCCGATGGCCGGTCCGTCGAAACTTCGTCGCGAGGCGGCTTGAAGCCCGCCGACAACGCCGCTATAGCATGCGGCCTTCCGCTGCCGGCTCCCATCGTCTAGCGGTCTAGGACGTCGCCCTCTCACGGCGAAAACAGGGGTTCGAGTCCCCTTGGGAGCGCCACGCTTTTTTAAAGCGTTAGCTTGGGGCTTTGGCGGGAAGTTTCACAGATGCCCAATACATGAGTGTGGATGTCGGTGGTTTTCGCCGGGCTCCTCGTGCTCGCCGTCGCCACGGTTCCCTCGGTCGAGATAGGCCCGCCTCGTTTATGCAAGGCGATCAGACCTTAGCCGCGGTGAAAAGATGCGCCGCCATGTGCTCCACGAACACGCGCACCTTGGGTGACAGATGCTTGGTCGACGGCCACAGCGCGCGCATCTGGCCGCTGGCGACCATGACGTCGCTCATGACCTCTTCCAATGCGCCTTCCGCGAGATGCCGTTCCACCGCAAAGCGGGGAAGGCACGCGATCCCGAAACCCTGCGCCGCGAGGTCCACAAGCGGCTCGATCGTGCTCGCGGTCGCGCGAACGGGCAAAGGGTCGAGCCGCTCGCCGTCCTGCCGAAGCGGCCATGCCTCGAGCCGGCCCGTGCTCGGGTAACGATGGTGAAGACAGGCGTGCCGCATGAGATCGGCAGGCGCGCGCGGTCGCCCATGCTGCTCCAGATAAGCCGGCGCCGCGACGATGCTGTGGCTGAAGCCGCCTAGGCGCCGGCTCATCAGGCGGCTGTCGGCGGGCTCCCCGGTGCGGATCACGACGTCGAACCCCTCTTCGATCACGTCCACCATCCGGTCGGTGAAATCGAGATCGGGAAGCACCTCGGGATACGCCGCCATAAACTTGGCGATCACGGGGATCAGCAGCATGCCGACCAGCGGCAGGCTCACCTTGAGCACGCCGGCCGGGCGCGCCTGCTCGGCGCGCAGCGCCGTCTCCGCGTCTTTCAGATCGCCCAGCACCTGGCGGCAACGATCGAAATAGGCGGCCCCTTCCTCGGTCAGCGTCATGCTGCGGGTGCTGCGGTGGAACAGCCGGACGCCGAGTTCGTCCTCGAGCCGGGCGATGGCCTTGCCGACGGCCGAGGGCGAAAGGCCAAGCTGGCGTCCCGCCGCGACGAAACTGCGCGTCTCGCCCGCCTGAACGAACGCCCGCAACGCCACGAGCTTGTCCATCATCGCCTCGATTGCGGAAGATTGTTCCGGACTATCGGGAATATGCGCCTGATTATCAATGATCGGGGGCGCGATAGACCGGGGCGAAGCCGTTCCGAGGATGCTCATGCCCCATACTGTCCCGATCTCCGCCGACCCGCGGACCCCTGCTGCGAGGGGAAGGCGCGAGCGATTGCCGCTCGCCGGCCTGCTCGCGCTGGCGATGGGCGGCTTCATCACCATCCTGACCGAAGCGCTTCCCGCCGGGCTGCTGCGGGAAATCAGCGGCGATCTGCACGTGTCCGAGGCCATGGCGGGCCAGCTCGTGACGATCTATGCGATCGGATCTCTGGTCGCGGCGATCCCGCTCACGGCGGCCACGCGATCGATGCGCCGGCGCCCGCTCCTGCTGAGCGCGATCGGCGGCTTCGCCGTCGTGAACACGATCACGGCCATGTCCGACAGCTACGCGGTCATCATGGCCGCTCGCTTCCTCGCCGGCGTCTCGGCCGGCCTGCTGTGGGCGCTGCTCGCCGGCTATGCGACGCGCATGGCGCCCGCGCATCTCGCCGGCCGCGCCATCGCCGTCGCGATGGTCGGCACGCCGCTCGCGCTGTCCATCGGCGTGCCCGCCGGCGCGTTCCTGGGCGCGGCGGTGGGATGGCGGATCAGCTTCGGAATCATGACAGGGCTGTCGGTCGTCCTGATCGGCTGGACCCTATGGAAGGTGCCCGACTTCGCAGGCGAAACCGGAGGCAGGCAGCCGTCGCTCGCGCGCGTGTTCACGACGCCCGGCGTCCGGCCGATCCTGTTCGCGACGCTCACCTTCGTGCTCGCGCACAACATCCTCTACACCTATATCGCGCCCTATCTCCAGGCGAGCGGCCTCGGCGGTCAGGTGGACCGGATGCTGCTGGCCTTCGGCGCGGCCGCCCTGATCGGCATCTGGGCGACCGGCGTGCTGATCGACCGCCGGCTGCGGCAGCTGGTGCTGGGGAGCATAGCGCTATTCCTCGCATCGGCGGTTCTGCTCGGGGCCGCGACGACCGCGCCGGCCCTCTACATCGGCGTGACGGCCTGGGGCCTCGCCTTCGGCGGGGCGGCGACGCTGTTCCAGTCCGCTTCGGCCAGGGCCGCCGGCCCCGCCGCCGACGTCGCCCAATCCATGATCGTGACCGTATGGAACTTCGCCATTGCGGGCGGCGGGATCGTAGGCGGCTATCTGCTCGACCAGACCGGACCGCGGTCTCTGCCATGGAGCCTGTGCGCGCTCCTGCTGGCTTGCCTCGCCGTCGCGTTCGCGGCGCGCGGCGCCGGCTTTCCCCCCAGCGGCGACAGCTCGGCGCGCAGGCCTTCGCATCTGTGAGCAGATGCGGCTTGGCTGGCGCGGACAACCAGTCGCAATTCTCTGAAGGCGAGGCATGCATCGTGCGCGTCCTGCACGATGTCGTGGAGGGCAGCCGTGGACGCTGGAGCAGTTGCGCGCCGAGGGTTTCAGCGAGGCCGTCATCGCGGGTGTTGATGCGGTCACGCGCCGCCCCGGCGAGGGCTATGGCGACTTCATCAGAGCGACGAGCGCCGCCGCGCCGCCGAGAAGCATGGCGACGATTCCCGCGGGAATTTCATAAGGGAACAGCGCAACGCGTCCGATCCAGTCCGCGACGGCGAGAAGCGCGCCGCCGACGAGCGCCGATCCGGCGAGCAGGCTCAAAGGCGAGCGGCATCCCAGGCCTCGCGCAGCGTGGGGCGCGACAAGGCCTACGAAGCTCAACGGTCCGATGACAAGCGTCGCGGCCGCGGTCAGGACGCTGGCGAGCGCGATCGTCAGCGCCTGCGCCTGACGGATGCGCAAGCCCGATGAGCGCGCCGCAGGCCCAAGCGGCAGAAGCGCGAGTGGCCGCGCGAGCGTCAGCGCAGCCGAAAGCCCGCCGGCCGCGACGGCCAGGATGACGAGCGCCCGTTGGCCGTCCACCAGATAGGTGGAGCCGCTGAGCCAGACGACGGCGAGGGCCATGCGCGGATCTCCGCTGGCCAGCAGGAACGAGACCACGCCCGTGAAGGCTGCGGCGAGGCCGACGCCAAGCAGCAGCGGCTGTTCGGGCGCGCCGCCCCGCTTCAGGCCCTTCAGAGCCCAAAGAGCCGCGAGGCCGGCGCCGAGGGCGCCCGCCGCGAGCTGAGCCGCGGGGCCGGCGGCGGGCGCGGCATAAAGCAGAACGAGGAACCCAAGAGCGGCGCCGGCGCTCACCCCGATCATGTCGGGGCTCGCCATCACGTTTCCCGTCATGCGCTGGAGCAGCGCGCCCGCGACCGCGATCGCCGCTCCCGCGCCGAAGGCGGCGATTGTCCGCGGGACGCGCCAGTCGAGCGCCTGCGCCGGCGCCGCCAGGCTCCAGCCATCCGCGGCGCGATCGAGAAAGAGCGCGGCGGCGAGCGCGACGATGCAGCCGAAGAGCAACAGGCCCCAGGCCGGCCGCAAGCGTTGCGACGGCGCGGAGATCGGAACAGGCGCAAGCGAGGGAAGACGCAGGCGGGCCGCGAGCGCCATCAGCAGCGGCGCGCCGAGCAGGCCGGTCGCGGCGCCTGTCGGCAGGTCGAGCGGGATCAGCTTCACGGCCTCGTCGGTCAGCCACAGCAGCCCGGCGCCGAAGATCGGAGTCCAGAGCAGCCGATCCGCCATGGTGCGGGCGCCGGTCGCGCGCGCAAAATGCGGCGCGGCGAGGCCGATGAAGGCGATCGCTCCGACCTCCGCCGTGGTGAGCGCCGCGAGCCCCGCCGCCAGCGCCAGAGCCGTCAGGCGAATGATCCTGGGATTTCCTCCCAACGCCGCGGCCCCTTCGTCGCGGAGCGAGGAGAGCGTGAAGGCGCGGGCGAGGCAGCCGGCGGCGATCCACGCCAGCGCCAGAAGCGGGGTGAGGCGCGCGGCCGCGGACCAGTCGTTCTGCCGGAGCGAGCCGGAGCTCCACAGGAAGAGAGCCCGCATCCACTCGTGATTGAAGAGGGCGATCAGCGTCGTCGCCGCGCTCGCCGCGAAGCCGAGGACGAGGCCTGCGATCACGACCGTCGCCGGTCTCAGCCCCCCGCGCAGCGCGAGCCCGAGCGTCACGGCGGCCGCCGCCAGGCCGCCGCCGAGAGCGACGAGCGACTGCGACGCCCCGCCCAGCCCCGCCGATCCGAACACAGCGAGCGCGAGCACCGCGCCGGCGGAGACGCCTGTGGTCGAAGGCTCCGCGAGCGGGTTGTCGAGCGCGATCTGAAGGACGAGGCCGGACAGCGCGAGCGACGCGCCTGCGGCGAGCGCCGTCGCCGCGCGGGGAAACACCGTGTAGTGGACAAGCAGCGCCGACACGTCGTCCGGCTGAGGCGACAGCAGCGCCGCGAGCCATTCGCCGGGCGGCAGGGCGCGCGCGAGGCCGGCTAGAAACAGCGCCGCGGCGAGGGCGAAAAGGGCCGCGGCGGCGACCGGGCGAAGCGTCACAGCGCGTGGCTCCCGGCGAGGGCGTCCGACAGCAGCGTCGCGAAACGCGTCATGCTGGCGAGGCCGCCATAGACCCAGACGGGCGGCAGGACGACGACGTCCTCGAACGCCGGCAAGGCGCGCCACAGCGCGCTCCGCGCGAGCGAAGCCGGTGGGCCGGGCGACAGCGCCACGAGGCGGGCGCCTTCGAACCGGGCCAGCCGGTCCAGCCCGAGCGTGGCGAAACCCCACATGTTGGTCGGTCCGGCATAGGCGTTCGCAAGCCCGATCCGTTCGAGCGCGTTCTGGAACAGCGAGCCGTGGCCGAACACGTCCGCCCGCCGGTCGTCGGCGAAGTTGGCGATCAGCACGGGGCGACCGTCATGCGCGCCAAGCCTCTCGCGGGCGCGGGCGAGCGCGGCGTCGATCCGCGCCAGCGCAAAAGCGGTCTGGCCCGCCGCGCCGCAGGCCTCGCCCAGCGTCGCCAGCGCCTCGCACGACCGCTCGTAAGGGCGTTGGTCGGCCTCGTAGATCGAGAGCTCGAGAGTGGGGGCGATGGCGGCCAGCCGGGACTGCGGCGGCCCGTAATGGCGCAGACGCACGATGAGGTCCGGCTTGAGGCTGGCGACGAGCGCGAGGTTCGGCTGCGCCCGGAGGCCGACGTCCACAACCGCCGCGGGCAGGTCGGGCGTCGCGACCCGCGTCCGATAGTAGGGCGCCTCTGCGACCGCTGCCGGCGTCACGCCGACGAGGAGCGCGAGTTCCGTCAGCGCCCAGTCCAGCACGACGACGCGCGGTCCCGCGGTTTGGGCCCGCGCCGTCCCGGCCAAGGCCAGCGCGGCGCTTAGCAGCGACCGCCGCGTCCAGTCATTCACCACTGATATTTCATCGTCGCGTAGACGGTGCGGCGGTCGCCGTAATTGCAGCCGTAGGCGGCGAGGCAGGTCGACACGTATTTCTTGTCGAGCAGGTTGGTCGCATTCACCTGCAGCGACACGCCCTGCAGGCGCGCGACCTTCTTGCCGAAGTCGTAGCGCATCGACGCGTCGAACAGCGTCACGCCGGGCGTCTTGAACTCGTTGGCCTCGTTTCCGAACGAGGCCCCGAGATAGCGCGCCCCGCCGCCGAGGCTGAGACCGTCCGCGGATCCCGCGCCGAACGAGTAGTTCAGCCAGGCGGCCGCCTGATGCTTCGGCACGAAGGCGGGGCGGTGCCCGACCTGACTTTTGCCAGACTGGTCCTTGGTGGTCGTGCGGGTGATCTCGGCGTCGTTATAGGCGTAGGAGATGATCCCCTCGAAGCCCCGGCCGAGATTGGCCTTGCCCTCGAATTCGACGCCCTTGACCTCGATCTCTCCGGTCTGGGTGCTGGCGCCGGTCGGATCGGCGGTGACCGCATTCTTCTGCTTGAGATTGAACGCCGAGAGGCTGATCAGCCCGTCGAAACCGTCCGGCTGATACTTCACGCCGGCCTCGATCTGCTCGCCTTCGGACGGTTTGAACGGATCGCCGTTCGCCTTGACGCCGGTCACCGGCAGGAACGACGTCGAGTAGTCGACGAAGGGCGCGAAGCCGCTTTCGAAGCGGTAGCTCAGCCCGAGGTTGCCGGTGAAGGCCTCGTCATCGCTGGTGACGCGCGTCGTCGCGCGGGTCGCAACCGTCTCGTTGGACGTCTTGTTCTTCGCCCAGTCGTACCGGCCGCCGGCCTGGAGCGTCCAGCCGCCCCACTTGATAGTGTCCTGCAGGTAGAGACCCAGCTGGCGCTGGACCGCGTCGATGCGGATCTTGACGGGCGGCTCCGTCACCGAAAGGCCGGGACCGGGATTGAAAGCGTCGTAGTCTCCGATATTCAGATAGGCCAGGTCGGACTCGCGGTAGCCGGCCTTCTCGCGGGTGAAGTCGGCGCCGACGAGCAGCGTGTGCTCCAGCTCACCTGTCGTGAAGCGGCCCTCCGCCTGGTTGTCGACGGTGAACATCTGCGACTTTTCGGGAAACGCCCAGGCGTAGCGGTACAGGTTCGTCGGCACGCAGCTCGCGGCGGTGAAGCAGTAGCTCTGGACGCGCCGGGTATGGGCGTCGACCTCGCCGTAGCGAAGGTTCTGACGCAGCGTCCAGGCTTCGTTGAGTTCGTGGGAGAGCTTGTAGCCCATGAACCACTGCTCGTTGACGAAGCGGTCGTAGGAGGGCTCCCCGGTGAAGGTGCTCGTCGGAAGCTTGCCGTAGCCCGGATAGGAATAAAGCGTGCCGATCGCCGGCAGGGCGGGCGGAGCGCCGCCGCCCTTGTCGTCGATTTTCTGGTAGTGCCCGAGCAGCGTCAGCGTGGTGCTGTCCGTCGGCTTCCAGGTGAAGCTCGGCGCGATGAAGAGCTTGTCGTCCTCGACATGGTCGACCTGGGTGTTGGCGTCGCGCGCGAGGCCGATCAGCCGGTAGAGGAAGCGCCCCTCCTCGTCGAGCGGGCCCGAGACGTCGAAGGCGGCCTGCTTGCGGTCATGGCTGCCGCCCATCATCTCGATCTCGCCGCGCGCCGTCTCGGTCGGCGTCTTGCTGGTCATCGCAAGAAGGCCGCCCGGGTTGCTCTGGCCGTAGAGGCCGGAGGCCGGTCCTTTCAGCACCTCCACGCTCTCCAGCATGTAAGGCTCGATGCGCGCCTGCGAATATCCGCGGGCGCCGAAAGGCAGCCGCAGGCCGTCGAGATACCGCCTCGGCGTGAAGCCCCGGACCGTCAGCCAGTCATAGCGCGAGTCCGTGTCGCCATACTGGGTGACGACGCCCGGCGTGTAGCGCAACGCCTGAGTGACGCTCTGCGCGCCCTGATCCTCCATCTGCTTGCGGGTGACGACGTTGACGATGCGCGGCGTCTCAACCAGCGGCGAGGCGGATTTGGTTGCGCCAGGGCTGTAGCTCGCGGCGTAGCCGCCAGCGGCCTGGCCGCCTGAGCCAGATCCCTCGACCGAGATCTCAGCGAGTTGGGTCGCGTCTTGAGCTGGAACCGCGCTCTCCCGGCGCAGTTGCACCAGCGTCACCGCGTGGGGGTCGATCTGCTCATACGACAGGCCCGTCTCCTCGAGCAGCCGGCGCAACGCTTCGCTCGGAGGGAGTTCGCCTTCGACGCCGCGGGTGTTGACGCCGCTCAGCGCCGAACCGGACGACAGAAGCTTCCGGCCCGAAGCCTCCGCCCACTGCGTCAGCGCCGCCCCGAGCGGCCCCGCTGCAATGGCGAAGCGAACCGGCTCCTCCGCCCGCCCTTGGCCGCAGGGCGCAAACACGCACGCTCCCGCCAGCGCGACGGCCGCCGCCCGCCGTCGCCATGCCCCGGTCCGTCCCGTCATCTCAAGCCCCCGCTCGTCCTCGTCGAGACCGCATGCGGCGGCCTTATGGGGGAAGACGACGGCGGTCGCCGCTTCGACACTGGTCGGCGGAAAAATTGTCGCCGCTCATCGCGAGGCCGTGCGCACCACGGTGAGGAAGGGAAGCCGGGTCACGCGAACGGGCAACGCGGCCGTGACAGCGTCCAGCACCGTGGCGGCGTCGCCCGAAGGGAAGGCGCCGGTCAGCCTCAGCGAACCCGCGTCCCCGAGAAAGATGATCCGGCCGCCGACATAGCGGCTGATTTCCTCCGCCACCTCGTCCAGCCGCCGGTCGTCGAACACGAGCATGCCGCGCCGCCACGCGGTGGCGGCGCGGACATCGACGGCGCGCGGCGCCTGCAGACTGCCGTTCCGGAGCGTCGTCTCCTCGCCCGCGCCGAGCTCCACCTGCGCGCCGGTCCGGACGTCGCGCGCTCGAACGCGGCGCTCCGTCACCACCACGTCGGTCGCGTCCTTCGCCTGGTCGACCTCGAAAGCGGTGCCGAGCGCCTGCGCCTCGAGGTCTCCTGCCTCCACTATGAAGGGGCGGGCGACGTCCGGCGTCACGGCGACGTGGATCCGCCCGGCGTAGAGTTTCAGCCTGCGCTCGCCGGGCGCGAAGTCGACGTCGAAGCTCGTCGACGCGTCCGCCTCCACGATGGACCCATCGGCGAGCGCGACGGTCCGCCGTTCACCGACGGAGGTGCGCTGGTCCGCAAAATAGGATCTTGGCGGCCCGAAGGCTCCCGCACCGAACGCTCCGGCGAGGCCGATCGTCAGCGCAGCGAGGATCGCGACAGTTCCGCCGCCGCGCCCCGGCGGCTTCAAGGCAGGGCCGAGACGCGCCCACAATCTTTCGGCCCGCTCGGCGGCCGTCCGGTGTTCGACCGAAGACGCCCTCCAGTCCTGATAGGCCTCCCAGTCCTCCGCGACGGCGGACCCGGAATGCAAATGGACGATGCGCTCCAGCGCCGCTTCAGTCAGCGGGTCCAGTTCATCTTCGCGGTTGTCCGTCATCGCGTGCACGCTCTCCCGGCGCGTCCTTCCCATCTCAAAGACGTCCGGAAAACGAAACCCGACAGGAGGTCAGGCGTCCGCGGCTTCAAGCTTCCGCAGGCAGACCCTGAGCGCCTTCATGATGTGCTTGCTGACCATGCTGGGCGAGATTGCCAGGCGCGCTGCGATTTCCGCGTGGGTGAGGCCCTCGATGCGGTTCAGCAGCAGCGCAGCGCGCGTCTTGGGCGGGAGTTCGTCGAGCGCGGCCTTGAACGTCGCGAAATCCTGCCGGGCGATGAGGCTGCGATCGGCGAGCGGCGCGGCGTCCGCGAGCAGCGCCGCCTGCTCCAGCGGCACGCTCCGCCCCTGCCGACGCTCCCGGCGCACCAGATCGACGATCAGATTGCCCGCGATCCGCCACAGGAAGAACTGCGACGCGTGCGCGTCGGAGCGCTCGGCCTGACGGCTCGCGACGTACCGCAGGAACGCCTCCTGCGTCAGATCGGCCGCAGCCTCCCGGTCGCGCAGTCGTCGATAAGCGTAACGCCTGAGGTCGTCGCTGTAGACGCGAAACAGCGCATCGATGTCGGCGGAGCCGTGCGTCCCGCCCCGAAACGAAACGTTCATGAACCCCGCCCTCAGTTGAGGGCTACATATCCAACCTAAGAAAACCTCGCAACATCAGTAGTTTATATGAATTCAAATCTACGGAGCGCAAATAGGACGTGTCCGGCGCCGCAGTCGGAACGATGCGGATACCGGCGCGACGGCGGAGGTTGTCGATCTTCGACATAGGCGGTCTCCCTTCAGGCCGCCGCCACGCAGTGTCCGACCCACCTTTGCCGCTCGCCATAAGTGGTCCAGCGCACGGTTCAACACCGTGAGCGTCCGGTTTGCGGCGAGCGGCGCGATCGGAGGCGGTTCGGGAGCGCTGATCAAATAGCCGATTTCGGCAGCATCATGTGGATGCCCTTGTTGCCGTCGACGAGCTGCGTCACGCGCAGGTTTCCGGCGAGCGAGCAGAGCATGTAGGCCTCGTTGCGCGTCAGGTTCGAGCGCAGGCAGACGTGCCGCACCATCTCGCGCACCGCCTGCTTGGCGGCGTCGTCGAGATCCTCGTCGAGCCCGATCGACATCAGATGCGTCTCGCTCTCGGCGAACGGGAACTCGATCGCCATGTCCTTGCGGACGGTCAGCCGGAACGTGCCCTCGATGCCCATCTCGAGCGCGGTGATGCAGACCTCGCCGTCGCCCTGGACGCCGTGGCCGTCGCCGGCGAAGAACAGCGCGCCCTTGTTGAAGACCGGCAGGTAGAGCGTCGCGCCGGGCTTGAGCTCCTTATTGTCCATGTTGCCGCCGAAGGCGCGCGGCACCGGCGAGGCGCAGCGGCCCCAGGCGGGCGGGGGCGCGACGCCCATGATGCCGAAGAACGGGTCGAGCTCGATCTCGACGCCCCAGGGCAGCGTGCAGACGTTCCTCGCGGCGTCGATCGCGGGGTGGATGGTCTCGTAGTCGGTGAACTCGTCCGGCAGCGTCCCGAGCAGCGGCAGGATCGCCACGAAGCCCCAGTCCATGGTGGGCTTGGCTTCCAGGATGTCGACCTGCAGCGTGTCGCCGGGCTCGGCCCCCTCGACGTAGACCGGGCCGGTGATGAAGTGCGGCCCGCCGCCCTGCTGCAGCGTGTCGAGCGCCGCCATGTAGTCGGCCGGCGCCTTCGAGGCGTCGGGCGGCAGGCACTCCTTGCCGCCCGCGGGGAAGGAGGTGAGCGTGACGGTGTCGCCCGAAGCGATCCGGACGACCGGATCCAGCGCCGAGTCGAGATAGCCCCAGACCATGTTCTCCGGGGCGGACGAAATCGTGTGGTGACGGGCCATAGCGGCGCCTCGCTTCCTTGGGTTGATCAGATCGACATGAATTTGGAGAGCCGCTCGCGGCTCATCTCGGCGCGCTCGCCGCGGTCGACGACCTGGCCGCGCGACAGCACGACGAAGCGGTCGGCGACCGCGGTCGCGAAGTCGAGGTACTGCTCGACCAGGACGATCGAGAGCCTGCCCTTCAGGCTTTGCAGCACGGTCTCGATCAGTTGGACGATCGAGGGCTGGACGCCCTCCGTCGGCTCGTCGAGCACGAGCAGCGAGGGTTTCGTCACCAGCGCGCGGGCGAGCGCGAGCTGCTGCTGCTGGCCGCCGGAAAGCGAGCCGCCGCGCCGCCCGGCCATCTCCCGCAGCACGGGGAAGAGGCCGTAGACCTCGGCGAAGGTCTCGTCGCTCGCCTCGCCGTGCGGGCGGGCGGCGGCGAGCAGGTTCTCCCGCACCGTCAGCTCTGCGAAGATCTCCCGCCCTTGCGGCACATATGCGAAGCCGGCGCGCGAGCGGCGGTGGCTCGGCGCCCGGGCCATGTCCACGCCATCGAACTCGATCGCGCCGCGCGTGACGGGGAGCACGCCGGCCAGGCACTTCAGCAGCGTCGATTTCCCCGCGCCGTTGCGGCCGAGCACGGCGAGGCACTCGCCTTGCGCGACCTCGAACGAGACCTTCCGCAGCGCCTGCGAGCCGCCGTAGTGCTGGTCGAGGTCGCGGACCGTGAGCCTCATTCGCGTCAGCGCCCGAGATAGACGTCGACGACACGGGCGTCGGCGCGGGCGCGCGCCATCGAGCCCTCGAACAGCGTGCGGCCCTCGTGCAGCACCGTGACGCGGTCGGCGATGGTCTCGACGAAGTTCATGTCGTGCTCGACGACCACGATCGCGCGCCCGGGCGTGCGCAGCCGCCGGACGAGCGCCGAGGTCCGCTCGGTCTCCTCGTCGGTGAGGCCGGCGACCGGCTCGTCGAGCATCAGCACCTTCGGCTCGGAAACGACCACCATGGCGATCTCGAGCCACTGCTTCTGGCCGTGGGCGAGGTCGCCCGCGAGCCGGTCCGCGTCGTCCGCGAGGCCGACCGTCTCCAGCATGGCGGCGACGCGGTCGCCGGCGTCCGCCCCCCTGGCGCCGCCGAGCCCGATCTCGACGTTGTCGCGCACCGAAAGCGCCTCGAAGACGCTCGGCTTCTGGAACTTGCGACGCACGCCCGAGCGCGCGATCGCAGCCTCGCTGGCGCGGGTCAGATCGATTTTCTCGTCGAACAGGACGCGTCCGGACTTCGCGCGGCTGACGCCCGAGATCACGTCGAGCAGCGTGGTCTTGCCGGCGCCGTTCGGGCCGATCACCGCGCGGACCTCGCCGTAGTCGACGGCGAGCGACAGGTCGTCGATCGCGCGGAAACTTCCGAATTCGACGGTCAGCCCTTCGACCAGCACCGCGACCGTCATGGCGTGGCGTCCGTCGGCTGCAGCGCGTCGGCGCGCGACCAGAGGGTCGGCCGCCATCGGCCGAGGTCGAGCAGGCCGTTCGGAAAGATCAGGGCGACGACGATGACGAGGCCGGACAGCACGAAGGGCCAGAGCTCCGGCAGGCTCGCCGACAGGGCGAACTTGATCGCGTTGACCAGCACGGCGCCGATGATCGCCCCCGCGAGCCGCCCGCGGCCGCCGATCGCGCACCACACCGCGATCTCGATCGACAGCTCCGGCGACAGCAGCCGCGGATTGATGATGCCGACCTGCGGCACGTAGAGCAGCCCGGCGAGCGCCGCGAGCACGGCCGAGAGGCACCACACCGCGAGCTTCAGCCGCAGGGTCTCGTAGCCGAGCGAGCGGAGCCGCACCTCGTCGTCCCGGGTCGCGACCAGCAGGCGTCCGAACCGGCCGATCATCAGCAGCCGGCAGCCGACCAGCGCCGCCAGCAGCGCGAGCACCGAGGCGAGCGCGAGGCCCTTCGTGACCGCCGGATCCTGGATCGGGAGGCCGAACACGACCTGGAAGCCCGTCATGCCGTTGTTGCCGCCGAAGCCGGTGTCGTTGCGGAACATCAGCAGCATGGCGACATAGACGAGCGCCTGCGTGATGATCGCGAAATAGACGCCCGAGACCCGCGAACGGAACGAGGCCCAGCCGAACGCGAAGGCGACCGCGAAGCTTGACGCCAGCGCCGCCGCCAGCGCGACGGGGAAGCTCTCGAGCGGGGCCCACCAGCCCGGCAGCGCCGTCCAGCCCATGAACTGCACGATGTCCGGGGTGATCCCGGTCACGGCCACGGACTGCTCCAGCAGATGCATGCCGACGACGTAGCCGCCGATGGCGAAGAACAGGCCGTGCCCGAGGCTGAGAATGCCGGCGTAGCCCCAGATCAGGTCGAGCGCGAGCGCGAGCAAGGCGAAGCAGGCGAACTGGCCGATGGTGTTGACCCGGTAGCCGGAGAGGCCGCCGGCGAGCAGCGCGGCGGCCGTCGCCGCGAGCGCGAGCGCGACGCCCGCCACGATCCGGTCGTCCGTCGCGCGGGCGATCAGGCTGCGCTTGGGGCCGATCGCCGCCGTCATTTGCGTCGGCCCTTCACGGCGTAGAGCCCTTCGGGTCGAAACTGCAGGAAGACGATGATCATCAGCAGGACGATCACCTTGGCGGCGACCGCGCCGTAGAGCGGCTCAATCAGCACGTTGATCTGGCCGACGCCGAGCGAGGCGATCACGGCGCCTGCGAGCGTGCCGACGCCGCCCAGCACGACCACCATGAAGCTGTCGACGATGAAGTTAGATCCCATCTGGGGGTTCACGCTGTAGATCGGGCAGAGCGCCAGCCCCGCGAGGCCGGCGAGCCCCGACCCGAGGCCGAAGGCCATCATGTCGACCCGGCGCGTCGCTATGCCGACGCAACCCGCCATCGCGCGGTTCTGCGTGACGGCGCGGATGTTGAGGCCGAGCGGCGTGCGTTTCAGCACGAACCAGGTGAGACCGAGCGTGACGGCCGCGAAGACGATCGCGAACAGCCGGTTCCAGGTGACGATGAAGTCCCCCATCACGAGCCGGCCGCCGGTGATGTAGGACGGCGTGACGAACTGGAGGTTCTGCGTGCCGACCGCGACGCGGACCAGGTTGACGATCAGCAGGCTGACCGCCCATGTCGCGAGCAGCGTCATCAGCGGGCGGGTGTAGAGCCGCCGCACCAGCGTCGCCTCGAGCGCGACGCCGATCCCGGCCGTGACGGCGAACACCACCGGGATCGCGACGATCAGGTACCAGTCGAGCGCGCCCGGCGCGATCGCCCGCATCGCCTCCTGCACCGCATAGGTGACGTAGGCGCCGAGCATGATGAACTCGCCCTGGGCGAGATTGATGACGCCCATCAGGCCGAAGATGATCGCGAGCCCCGCCGAGGCCATGAACAGAATCGAGGCGAAGGACAGCCCGTTGTAGAGCGCGTTCAAGGCGTTGGAGACCGCAAGCCAGCGCTCGATCGAACCGACGCCGGCGTCGACCGCGGCCTTGAAGGCCGGGTCCTTGCCGTAAGCGGGGTCGGCCTTGAGCGCTGCGATCCGCGTGAGCGCGCGGCGGTCTGGCGTCGCGGCGATGCGCTCGATCGCGGCGACGCGCTTCGTCATATCCGGAGAGTTGAGCAGCGCCGCCTGACCTGCGCCGAGGATGCGCTCCTTCAGCCCGGCGTCGGTCTCCGCGTCCGCGGCGCGCTCGAAGATGTCGGTCGGCAGCGACGCGGCGCGCCGTTCGAGCGCGCCGAGCGCGGCGCTGCGCTCGCCCGGCGTCGCGCCGACGAACAGAGTGGCCGCCGCGCGCGCCGTCTCGAACAGCGGCCGGTTCTTCAGGCTGAGCAGCGGCGCGGATCCGTCGCCGGCCGCGCCAGGCTGCAGCGTGACGGCGTCGACGGGGCCTTGCGGCGTCTCGATCGCCGGAGCGGCGCCGCCGCATTTCAGCGTCCTGTCGAGCGCGGCGCCCGCGAGCGCCGCAGCCCACGCCGCGTCCTCCTTCGACGCGGACGCCACGCCGAAGATCAGCGCGTTGGCGGCCTCCGTCATGCCCGAGGCGCCCGCGCAGGACCACCCTGCGATCGCGGCGCGGTCGAACGCCGCCGCCGGACCGCAGGCCGCGAGAAGCGCGAACAGGCCCGCGACAGCCCCACGCCACTGCACGAGAGGCGGTCTCAGCCGTACTGGCTCATCGGAACCGGCTTCGGGGCGTCCTTGGACTGCCAGAGCACGTCGAAGCCCTGCTTCTCGTTGACCGAGCCGATGAACACGCCGCGCGAGACGTAGTTGTTCTCGGCCGTCATCGCGATCTTGTAGCCCGACGGGCAGTCGAAGCTCAGGCCGTCGAACGCCTTGCGCACCTCCGGCGTCGCGAACGAGCCGGCCTTCTTCGCCGCCATGGCCCAGAGGTGCACGGCGTCATAGGTGGAGACCATCGGGTCGATCGCGACATCTGGTCGGAACGGGGCTTTGGCCTTGCCGACATAGTCGGCCCAGGATTTCAGGAACGTCTGGTTGGCCTCGCCCTTGGCCTGCTGGAGATAGGCCCAGCAGTTCAGGTGGCCGACGAGCTTCTGGGTGTCGAGGCCCTCGAGGTCGGCCTCCACCATGTCGAGGCCGAGCACCGGCACGTCCGAGGACGAGATGCCCTGGTTCGCAAACTCCCGCATGAAGTCCGGGATCGACGAGCCGACCACCGTCAGCACCACGACGAGCTTGCCGCCGGGCGCGTCGGCGAAGGAGCGGACCTGGTTCACCAGCGTCTGGAAGTTCGAGAAGGAGAACGGCACATACTCCTCCTTCCAGGCGCTCTCCTCGATGCCCTTGGACTTCCAGTAGCCCTTGAGCTGCTTGTTGATGGTGCGCGGCCAGACGTAGTCCGAGCCGATCATGAAGAAGCGCTTGGCCTCGACGCCGTCCGGGCTCATCAGGTAGTCGACCGCGGGCAGCACCGAGCTCGCCGGTGGCGAGTTCACGTAGACGACGTTCTTGGAGTTCTCGTCGCCCTCGAAATGGAGCGGGTAAAACAGCAGCCCGTCGTTCTGCTCGACGACCGGCAGCACGGATTTGCGCGAGACCGAGGTCCAGCAGCCGAACAGCGCGGCGACCTTGGTCTCGGCGAGCATCTGGCGGCCGACCTGCGCGTAGAGCGGCCAGTCGGAGGCTGGATCGGAGGTGACGACCTCGATCGTCGAGCCGTTGACGCCGCCGGCGGCGTTGATCTCGTCGGCCGCCATCTTGGCGACGTAGTTCAGCCGGCCCTCGAGATTGGCCATCGTGCCGGAGGACGAGAACAGGCAGCCGAGCTTGACCGTTCCGGCCGCCCGCGCGGACTGGATCAGCGGCGGCGCCGCCAGCGGCAGGATCGCGCCCGCCGCGAGCGCGCCGGTCGTCTTGATGAATGTTCTGCGGTCGAAGGGGCTCATCGCCAAGCGCTTTCGGAAGATTTCGCCAGCTCGAGCAGACGGTCCGAACGCAGGTGGGGCAAGATCAAATAAGAGCGCCCCGCGCGCTCCGATTAGGCATTCGGGCGGACTGATCCGGCCATTGTCAAAATTGACAGCGCGGGGCCGCACCGCGCCATCGGCGTCTTTCGGCGCAGGCTAGGCGGCGGCGCCGCCATCGACAGCTTGCATGGCCGCGAGCGGGAGATCATTCTGCCCCAAGAATGTGCACGCCCACATGGTGGGCCAAATGACGCGAGGATCGCTCGATGGCCGCGTCCCGCTTGACCGACGAAGAGATCGCCGGACTGCTGCACGAGGTGTCGCAAGGGGCTTCCATGGAGGCGGTCTGCGCCGGCGCGCACGTCTCCGTCCGCACCTTCTACCGATGGCGACGGAAATTCGACGGCCTCACTCCGGCGGGCGTCAGGCAGCTCAAGGCGCTCCGCCGCGAAAACGCCGAATTGAAGAAACGTCTCGCCGAACAGTCGCCGCGTCGTGCGGACGTCGCGGTCCTCGCGCCTGAGGCGCGGCGACCGGCAGGCGGCGACGTCAGGCTCAGGGAAGGCCGCGGACTGAGCGTCGGCCGTTTTGCGACCGTCCGACTGATCGGATCCTGCCGACCGACGCGTCCTTAGGCTCCAGGCGTGACCGGCGTTCGGCGGCGTGCGCTCATCTGGCCGTGGAAGTGGACGGCCGCCCCCTCTAAGGTCCGCCGGATCGATCGGTGAGGTGACGGATGGCGGCCAAGGACGGCGCGACCTGGCGCATTGGCGTGCTGTTCTCGCGCAGCGGCGTCAGCGGCGTCACCGAGACCGAGCATTTTCTCGGGACGGCGCTCGCCATCGAGGAGGTCAACGCCGCGGGCGGCGTGCTCGGGCGCCAGATCGAGCCCGTCTGCTACGATCCTGCGGGCGATAACGAGGGCTACCGCGCCTTCGCCAGAAGGCTGCTCGCCGAGGACGGCGTCGAGGTGATCTTCGGCTGCTCGCTGTCGGCCAGCCGCAAGTCGGTGCTGTCGACCATCGAGCGCCACAACGGCCTGCTCTGGTACCCCTCGATCTACGAGGGCTTCGAGTATTCCGAGAACGTCCTCTACACGGCGTCCACCCTCAACCAGAACGTCTTCGCGCTCGCCGACTTCCTGCTGGGAGAATACGGGCGGCGGATTTTCATCGTCGGCTCGGACTACATCTACCCGCGCGAGTCGAACCGCGTGATGCGGGACCTGATCGAGGCCAAAGGCGGCGTCATCGTCGGAGAGCTCTACGCCCCGCTCGACGCGAACGAGGACGCCCACAACGAGATGGTCGCAGCGATCCAGCGCGCGGAGCCGGACGCGGTGTTCTCGACCGTCGTCGGCCGCGGAGCGGAGCGGCTCTACCGCGCCTATGCGGACGCCGGGATCGACCGCGCCCGCCGGCCGATCGCGAGCCTCACCATGTCGGAGGGCCAGATCCGGGCGATCGGGCCCGAGCGCTGTTCCGGCCACCTTCTCGCCGCCCATTATTTCGAGCGGCTCGACGGCGACGAGAACCGGCGTTTCGTCTCGGCCTTCAAGGCCCGCTTCGGCGCCGAGCGGCCGACGAGCATGTGGTCCGAGACGGCCTACGCGCAGGTCCATCTCTTCGCCCGCGCGCTCGCGGCGGCCGGCACGCTCGACGCGGAGCGGCTGAGCGCCGCCGCGATGCGCCAGCGCTTCCTGGCGCCGGAGGGCGAGATCGCCTTCGACGGCGACACCAGGCATGTCTGGCTGACCCCCGGGATCGGCGTCGCGCGTGCGGACGGGCAGTTCGACGTCGCCTGGCGCTCCCGCCGGCCGGTGAGGCCGGACCCCTATCTCGCGTCGTCGCGATTCGAGACCAACTGGCTCGAAGAGGGCGTCGCCCCATGACGGCGCCAGCCCGCCGGATCCTGGACGAACTGCGGCGCGCCCGCGCGCTCGTCGTCCACCCGCGCGACGAGGAAGGCGCCTCGCTCGTCGACCAGTTGCGCCGCCTCGGCTGCGAGGTCTCGGTCGCCTGGCCGCCCCCTGCTGCGCTGCCGCCGGACATCGACACGCTGTTCATCCAGCTCGACGACGCCGAGGTGATCCATCTGCTGCCGTCGATCGAGGAGACCGAGCCGGCGGTGATCGCGATCGTGGCCTATGAGAGCCCGACCTCGCTGAAGGCCATCGTCGACTTCAACGCCCACGGCGTGCTGAGCAAGCCGCTCAGGCCGCGGGGCGTGCTGACCCAGTTCGCGCTCGCCCGCTACCGGCGCGGCTATGAGGGGCGGCTGACGGCCAAGATCACCAAGCTCGAAGAGACCATGAAGGGCCGCCGCACAGTCGAGAAGGCGGTCCGGTTGCTGACCGAACTCGATCGGATCGACGAGGACGCCGCCTACAAGCTCTTGCGCGACCGCGCCACCGCGGCGCGCGTGCCGATGACGAGCGTGGCCGAGAGCGTGGTGGCCGCGCACGAAGCCATCAGCGGGCTCGGCCTGCACATCTCGTTGGCCGAGAGGTCCTAAAATCGCGGCAGGCGGTGCTGCATTTATCGACTTGCCGCCTGAATGTTCGGGGCTATCGTAGCGGCGTCGGGCAGGTTTGCCCCGCAGCAGGATTGCTGCATCACATCTCGGCTTTGGAGCCTCTGGTCTGCGGATAACTTCCGCGTCCAGGGGCTTTTTGCGTTTTGGAGCGTCCATGATCCAGACGAACGGTCCCGCTCGTCCGCCGTTACAGGTGTCCTGCATCCAGTTCGAGCCGCAGATGGGCGCGGTCGCGGACAACGTCGCGCGGTCGTCCGCGCTCATCCGCGCCGCGGCGGCGTCGGGCAGCCGGCTGATCGTCCTGCCCGAGCTCGCCAACACCGGCTACGTCTTCGAAAGCATGGAGGAGGCGACGGCGCTGGCCGAGCCCGCCAAGAGCGGACCGACGGCGCTCGCCTGGGGCGCGCTTGCCCAGGAGCTCGACGTGCATATCGTGGCGGGCTTCGCCGAGCGCGACGGGGACGCCCTCTACAACTCCGCGATGATCGTCGGCCCGGACGGGTTCATCGGCGTCTACCGCAAGTCGCACCTCTGGCACCGGGAGAACGTGTTCTTCCAGAAGGGCGATCTCGGCTTTCCGGTGTTTGAGACCGCGATCGGCAGGATCGGCGTCGCCATCTGCTACGACGGCTGGTTCCCGGAGACGTTTCGCCAGCTCGCGCTCGCCGGCGCCGAGATCGTCTGCATCCCGACGAACTGGGTGCCGATGCCGAACCAGCCCGAGGGCGAGGCGGCGATGGCCAACACGCTGCACCGCGCGGCGGCGCACTCCAACGGGATCTTCATCGCCTGCGCCGACCGCGTCGGCGTCGAGCGCGGCCAGCCCTTCGAGGGCCAGAGCCTGATCATCGGCCCCAAGGGCTGGACGATCGCCGGCCCCGCGAGCCGCGACCAGCCGGAGACGCTTACCGCGACCGTCAATCTCGACGACGCCTCCGCCAAGGATCTCAACGAGTTCAACTCCGTCCTGCGCGACCGGCGCACCGACGTCTACGGCTGACGCCGCCCGTTCCCCGCACAACGTCTTCTCCGAGGAGCCGAAATCCCATGCTCAAGCGTCACTTCGCCGGCGTCGCAGCCGTCCTCGCGCTCGCGGCGACGCCCGCCTTCGCCGCCGACAAACCGATCGTCATCGGCGTGCCGGTCGGCCTCTCCGGCGCGAACAGCGTCGTCGCGCCCTCCGTCGTGCAGTCGGCGGAACTCGCGGTCGAGGAGATCAACGCCGCCGGCGGCGTGCTCGGCCGCAAGCTGGCGCTCGAAGTCGCCGACGACGCCTCCGGCGCAGCCGGCGCGCAGAAGGCTTTCGACTCGCTGATCTACCAGAAGAAGGTCGACGTGCTGATCTCGATGGAGACCAGCGCCGCCCGCAACGCCGGCCTGCCCGCCGTCACGAAGGGGAAGGTCCCCTACATCTACACCTCGTTCTACGAGGGCAAATCCTGCAACAAGAACATGTTCGTCAACGCCTGGGTGCCCGAACAGCAGGTGCCGCCGATCGTCGACGCCTTCGCCAAGGAGAAGGGCGCCAAAACCTACTTCCTGATCGGCAGCGACTACGCCTTCGGCCGCGGCATGCTGGCCTTCACCAAGAGCTACATCGAGAAGATCGGCGGCAAGGTCGTGGGCGAGGAGTACCTTCCCATGGACGGCAGCGACTGGACCGCGATCATCTCCAAGCTGAAGGACGCCAAGCCCGACGCGCTGATCACCTCCACGGCCGGCGGCGCGCCGAACGTGACGCTGACCAAGCAACTGCGCGGAGCGGGCGTTTCGCTGCCCTACGCCAACCTCGCCGTCGACGAAGGCACCGCCAAGAGCATGGGGACGGACGCGGAGGGGATCTACATCTCGGCGTCCTACGTCACCGGCATCGACAGCCCCGAGAACAAGACCTTCCTCGCCGCCATGGAGAAGAAGTTCGGTTCCGGACTGAAGACGCCGAACGACCTTTCGGTGCCGCAGTACGAGGCGGTGTATCTCTACAAGGCGGCCGTCGAGAAGGCGGGAGGCACGGAGACGGCGAAGGTGCTGGAGGCGCTGCCGACGGTGAGCTTCACCGGCCCCCGCGGCACGATCAGCATGTCGAAGCAACACCATGCGCCCCTGACCATGTATCTGGGGCAGGTGCAGGGCGACGGCTCGGTGAAGGTCGTGAGCTCGTTCAAGAACGTCGATCCGGGCGAGCAGTGCCCGAAGCTGAACTGACCTCGCGGCGCCGCTGATCGCTCCTCCGTCGCCCGGAAGCGACGGAGGAGCCTTACGAAAAGGCCGACGATGCTGCTCGTCCTCGACATACTGACCACCGCCGCGATCCTGTTCGTGGTCTCGATCGGGCTGCTGGCGGTCTTCGGCGTTCTGAAGATCATCAATTTCGCCCACGGCGCATGGCTCACGATCGGGGCCTATTGCGCCGTGGTCGCCGCCAAGCTCGGCCTCAACCCCTGGGCCGCTCTGCCGCTCGCCTTCGTGGTCGGCGGCGCGCTCGGAGGACTGACGGAGCTTTTCATCATCCGCCCGCTCTACCGCCGGCCGCTGGACGCGATCCTCGCCACCTGGGGGCTGGGCATCGTGATCGGTCAGCTCATCACGCTCGGCTTCGGCCGTGACGTGCAGATGACCCCGAACCTCGTCTCCGGCACCGTCGAGATCTTCGGCGCGGATTACTCCGCCTACCGGCTGGCGACGCTGGGAGCGGCCATCGTGATCGGCGTCGCCTTCGCGCTCACCATCGGGGGAACGCGCCTCGGCCTGTCGGCGCGCGCCGTGATCATGAACGAGACGCTGGCGCGCGGCCTCGGCATCGACACAGCGCGCGTGCGGCTCTTCACCTTCATGATGGGCGCGGGGCTCGCGGCGCTGGCGGGCGTCCTGCTCACGCCGCTCACCAGCGTCGATCCGAACATGGGCGTCGGCTGGCTGATTGGCGCCTTCATGCTGGTGATGGTGGCCGACGCCTCCTTCCTGGCGCTCGGCGTCGCCTGCCTCGTCTTCGGCGCGGCGCAGGTGTTGGTGAGCACGTTCGTCAGCCCGATCCTGGGCAGCATCGCGATCGCCGTACTTGCGGCGCTGGTGCTGCGCGTCAGCCCGAAAGGCTTCTCCCGTGCCTGACGACGCTCCCGCCCTCGGGCTCGCCGCGCGGCCCGCGCGCAGCCGCGCGCGCTTGTCGCGATCCGCGCCCTTCGTGGTCGCAGGCCTCGCCGCGGTCGCGCTGTGGGTCGCGCCGGCCGTGCTCGACACCTTCGCCGTCAATGTGCTGACCCGCTCGATGATCTATGCGGTTCTGGCCGTGACGGTGGACCTGTTGTGGGGTTTCGCCGGCGTCCTCACCTTCGGACAAGCCGCCTTCTTCGGCGTCGGCGCCTATGCGACCGCGATGGCGCTGACCTATCTCGGGGCGACCCCGGAGTGGATGGCGGTCGCTCTCGCGCTCTCCGTCGCGGCGCCGATGGCGCTCGGCCTCGCGGTCGGGTGGCTCTCGTTCTACCACCGCTCGACGGCGCTCTACGCCTCGGTGATCTCGCTGGTCACCCCGATCGTGGTGACGCAGCTGATCTACTCCGGCGGCGAGTGGACAGGCTCCAGCAGCGGCCTCGTCGGCTTCGACGTGCTGCCGCTGGAGCTCGAAGGCTTCTTTCGGCTCGCGGCGCTCGTTCTCGTCGCCGTGACGCTCGCCGCCTGGGTGTTCGTACGCTCCGACGCCGAGCGGGCGCTGGTCGCCGTGCGCGACAACGATGCGCGCTGCGCCTATCTCGGCCTGAGCCCCAAGCGGCTTCAGATCGCGCTGACCACAGTCCTCGCCGGCGTCGCGGGCCTCGCCGGCTTCGTCTTCGCCAACGCGTCCTCGGTGGTCGCGCCGGAGAACGCCGGCTTCCTGTTCGGCACCGAGCTCGTGATCTGGGTGGCGCTCGGCGGCCGCGGCACGCTGCTCGGGCCCGTCCTCGGGACGATCGCGATCGACTACCTCGCCGCCAACCTCTCGGGCGACCTGCCGTTCCTGTGGCAGCTCCTGCTGGGGACGGCCTTCGTCGCGGTCATCATCCTGCTGCCCGGCGGGCTCGCCGAGCTCGTGCGCCGCGTGTGGGCGAGGCTGCCGTTCGGGCGCCGCCAGGCCGTCGCGCCGCGGCTCGTCGCGAGCTCGCCGCGGCCGAACGCGGCTGTCTCCGGCGCCCCGCTGCTGAAAATCGAGAACCTCGCGAAGTCGTATGGCAGCCTGACCGTGCTCGAGAACATCGACATCGAGATCCGGGCCGGCGAACTGGTCAGCCTCGTCGGCCCCAACGGCGCCGGCAAGACCACGCTGATGCGCTGCCTGAGCGACGGGACGGAGCCGTTCAGCGGCGCCGTCTCGATCGGCGGCGCCTCGACGGCGGGGCTGACGCCGAACCGCATCGTGGCGCTCGGCGTCGGCCGCAAGTTCCAAGTCGCAAGCGTGTTCGAGAGCCTCACCGTCGCGGACTGCCTGCTCCTCGCCCGCGCCCCGCACGACCGGCTCAGCCCCATCGGCCGCGCCGAAACGCTGAGCCTGCCGCAGGCCGCCCTCGACGTGCTGCGCATGACGGGCCTCGACCGCCTGCTGGCCGAGCCGACCCGCCTGCTCTCGCACGGCCAGAAGCAGGCGCTTGAACTCGCCATGGTGGTCGCGCTCGAACCGCGCCTCATCCTGCTCGACGAGCCGACCGCAGGCCTGACCAAGGCGGAGCGCACCACGATCGGCGCGGTCCTCAGAACGCTGACCGGCGATGGGGTCGCGGCGGTGCTGGTGGAGCACGACCTCGACTTCGTGCGGCAGATCTCCTCGCGCATCGTGGTGCTGCACCAGGGACGCCTGGCGCTCGACGGCACCGTGGACGAGGTCGTCAACTCCGAACTGGTCCGGACCATCTATTCGGGGGGCGCTCATGGCTGACGCGGCGCGAAAGGTCGAGGCGCCGGCCGGCGGCGACCTCGTTCTCGAGGGCGTCACCAGCGGCTACGGCGCCGTGTCGGTCGTGAAGGGCGTGTCGCTTCGTGTCGCGCCCGGCGAGATCGTCGCGCTGCTCGGCAAGAACGGCATGGGCAAGACGACCCTGCTGAAGACGATCCTGGGCATGACGCCTCTGAGCGGCGGCGCCATCGCGGTCGACGGCGCCTCGGTCGCGGGCCTGTCGCCGGCGAAGCTGGTCGCGCTCGGCGTCGGCTATGCGCCGCAGGAGCTGGCGCTTTTCCAGGACCTCTCGATCCGCGACAACCTGCGGCTCGCGCTTTCGAGCGACAAGCGATTGCCGGAGGCGCTGGAGCGCGTCTTCGGACATTTCCCCTTCCTCGCCGACCGGCTCTCGCAGCACGCCGGAACACTCTCGGGCGGCGAGCAGAAAATGCTGATCCTGGCGCGCGCCCTGATGCTGAAGCCGCGGCTGCTGCTGATCGACGAGATTTCCGAGGGCCTTCAGCCCTCCGTGGTGGACCGGATCGCGACGGCGCTCGCCCACGAGCGGGCCGCCAGCGGGGCCAGCATGCTGATCGTCGAACAGAATCTCGACTTCGCCCTGCGCGTCGCCGACCGCTGGGCGGTGTTGAAGCTCGGAGAGATCGACGACGAGGGCGGCGTCGACGAAACCGCCAGAAGCCGCGCGCTCGCACACCTCGGCGTTTGATCGGACGCATCGGCCGTCGCCCGCGCTCGATGATGACGATTTGCGCATGCGGACCTGCCGCTCGCCATGCAATCTGTCGCCGCGGCGGTCGCGGGGGATGAACAGGCGTAGACGCGTTCCCGGCCGCCGAACTCGCGACAGGAGCCCGCATGCCGACGAAACTCGCCGATCTTCCGCTCGACCTCGCCGCGCTCCGCGCCGCCTATGCAGACGGCCTCGACCCCGTCGCGGTGGTGGACGAGGTCTTCGACCGCATCGCGGCGCTCGACGATCCCGGCGTCTTCATCACGCTCGCTGACCGCGAGCAGGCGCGCGCCGCGGCCCGGGCGCTCGGCGCCAGGCCCGACGGCCGCGCGCTTTGGGGCGTCCCCTTCGCAGTGAAGGACAACATCGACGTCGCGGGATTGCCGACGACCTGCGCCTGCCCGGACTTCGCCTACACGGCCCGCGCCGACGCCGTGACGGTGGAGCGTGCGAAGGCCGCGGGCGCGATCGTGGTGGGAAAGACCAATCTCGATCAGTTCGCCACCGGCCTCGTCGGCGTGCGCACCCCATATCCGGCCCCGAAGAACGCAGTCGATCCCGAACTCGTGCCCGGCGGATCGAGCTCGGGATCGGCGGTCGCGGTGGCGCGAGGGCTGGTCAGCTTCGCGCTCGGCACCGACACGGCGGGCTCCGGCCGCGTGCCGGCGGGCCTCAACAACATCGTCGGCCTCAAGCCCACAGTCGGAGCGACGCCCTCGCGCGGGGTCGTTCCCGCGGTGCGCATGGCCGACGTCGTGACGGTCTTCGCGCAGACCGTCGACGACGCCTACACCGCCTATTCCGCGATCGGCGGCTACGACGCGGTCGATGCATTCTCGCGGGACGTCGCCATTCCGCCGCTCGGCGCGCTGCCGCCGAAGCTACGGATCGCGGTTCCCGACGCGGCGAGCCGGCGGTTCGGCGGCTCGGCCGAAGCGGCTGCGGCCTTCGACGCCACGCTCGAGGACCTGAAGGCGCTTGGCGCCGAACTGACGCCGTTCGATCTCGAGCCCTACTTCGCCGTCGCCCGCATGCTGTACGAGGATGCGATCGTCGCCTCGCGTTACGATGCGATCCGCGCGTTCTTCGACGCCTCTCCGAAGGCGCTGCACCCCGTCACCCGAGCGATCACCGAAAGCGGCAAGCGCTTCGACGCGGCGAACGCCTTCCACGTCCTTTACCGGCTGACCGAACTCCGCCGGGAGCTCGGTGGGCTCTGGACCCGCTTCGACGCCATGATCGTGCCGACCTATCCCCGGCCGCACACTGTCGCGGACGTCCTCGCCGATCCGATCGCGCTCAACAGCGAGCTCGGCGCCTACACCAACTTCGTGAACCTGCTCGACTTCTGCGCCATCGCGACGCCCGGCCGGCCCCGCGCCGACGCCAAGCCCGCCGGCGTGACGCTGATCGGGCGCGCCGGAGCCGACGCGCTGGTCGCGGCGATCGGCGAGGCGCTGCATGAGGCCGGCGGCGTGCCCGTCGGCTCGATCGGCCGCCTCCCGCCGAAGCGTCCGAAACGCGCCGCCGCGATCGGACCGGACGACATGGAGCTCGTCGTGGTGGGCGCCCATCTCTCGGGCATGGCGCTCAACCACGAGGTCACGTCGCGCGGCGGCCGCTTCCTTCGCGCGGTCGACACGAAGCCCTGCTACCGGCTCTACGCCGTGCCGGGAAAGATCGAGCGGCCGGGCCTGATCCGCGTCCCCGACGGCGACGGCGCGGCGATCGCGACCGAGGTCTGGGCGCTGCCTAGGGCGGCGTTCGGCGACTTCGCGCTCGGCGTCGGCGCGCCGCTCGGATTCGGGACCTTGCTGCTCGCCGACGGCACGACGCCGAAAGGCTTCCTGGCGGAGCCGGAAGGCGTGCGCGGAACCGAGGACATCACAGGCTTTGGCGGCTGGCGCGCCTATGTGGGATCAAAACTCTCCGCGTAGCTTGCGCTGACGCAAGGTCGATCCCCTATCTTTCAGGTGGCGTCGAGGTCCGGCGTGTAGGACGCTCGGATTGCACCGATGCGGAAGGGCCGCGCGGCGGAAACGGGATGCGACGCGATGAGCACGATCACGACGAAGGACGGCACAAGCATCTTCTACAAGGACTGGGGTTCGGGGCAGCCGGTGGCGTTCTCTCATGGGTGGCCGCTTTCGGCCGACGCCTGGGACCAGCAGATGATGTTCCTCGGCGCCAACGGCTACCGCGTCATCGCTCATGACCGGCGCGGCCACGGCCGCTCCGGCCAGACATGGTCCGGCAACACGATGGACCAGTACGCCGACGATCTCGCCGAGCTGTTCGAGACGCTCGATCTCAGGGACATCGTGATGGTCGGCCACTCGACGGGCGGCGGCGAGGTCGCCCGCTACATCGGCCGGCACGGAACGAGCCGCGTCGCGAAGGCGGTGCTGCTCGGCGCCGTGCCGCCGCAGATGCTGAAGACGGAAGCCAATCCGGACGGACTTCCCAAGGAGGTGTTCGACGGCATCCGCGCCTCGACGCTGGCCGACCGCTCGCAGTTCTTCCTTGACCTCACCATGCCGTTCTACGGCTTCAACCGCGAGGGCGCGAAGGTCTCCGAAGGCCTGCGGCAGTCGTTCTGGCTGCAGGGCATGATGGCGGGCGTCAAGCCGGCCTATGACTGCATAGCGCAGTTCTCGGAGACCGACTTCACGGAGGATCTGAAGAAGTTCGACGTGCCGACGCTGATCGCGCACGGCGACGACGATCAGATCGTTCCGATCGGCGCGTCGGGCCTGAAGTCGGCGAAGCTCGTTCCGGGGGCAACGCTCAAGGTCTATCCGGGCGGCTCGCACGGGTTGGCCCAAGTCCAGACCGACGCGTTCAACGCCGACCTGCTGGCCTTCATCCGCGGCTGAAGGTCAGACCGGCGTCTGCTGCCAGAGGATGTAGTAAACAAGGCAGCCGACCACGACGACGATCGCCGCGACCAGCATGATGCGCGTCACGGCGCTCGCGCTCGACGAGCCGGGGGACGCCGTCTCTTCAGCCGCGATCGCCACGGGGTCCGGCACGGCGGGGACGGCGGTCGGCGCGATCGGGGCCGAACCGAAAGCGAGCGGCGGCGCGTCGACCGTCGCGGTCTGACCATCGGCCGGCTCCTCATGCACCAGCGGCGGCGCCTCAGCGAGCGGCGGCTGGGCCAACGGCGCCGGCTCCGGAGTCTCGGCGGCGGGCGCCTCTATCACCGGCGCGGCGGCGTAGCCGGCTGAAAGCCGCGTCGCGAGCGCCTCGAAAAAACTCTCGGCGTTCTTGCGCGCGAAGCCCGTCACCAGGCGCGAACCAAGCTGGCCGATCTTGCCGGCGACCTCGACCTGCGCGTCGTAGGAGACCACCGTGCCGTCGCCGTCCTCGGCGAGGGTGACGTCCGCGCGGCCCTGACCCGAGCCGGAAGGCCCGGCGTCGCCATCGGCGAGCAGCGTGAAGCGCTCGGGCGCGGCGGCTTCGGTGCGGGTGACGGAACCGGTGAAGGCTGCGCGGACAGGCCCGATCTTGGCGTCGGCCGAGCCGTCGAAGGCGCCGTCGCCCGCGCGCTCCAGACGGGTGCATCCGGGAATGCACGCCTTCATCAGTTCGGGATCGTCGAGCGCCGCCCAAACGGCTGCGCGCGGCGCGGAAATGCGGTGAGAGCCGGAAAATTCCATGACACCGTCAATACGCTGGCGACGCGGGAGCACTTGTTCTAGGGCGCGGCCCCGCCCCCGGTCCAGCGCCACGTGCGGCTTCGCTTGCCTCGGCCGTCCCGCGCTGCATTCTTCGCCGCGCCACAAATCGGAGAAGACCGCTGATGCCCGCCTTCGTCTTTGACCCCGCCCCGCAGCCCGCCGTCGCCGTGCGCGGGACGTCGGCGCTGTTTCCGGCGCGCAGGGTCTATTGCGTCGGACGCAACTACGCCGCCCACGCCGTCGAGATGGGTCACGATCCTGACCGGGAGCCGCCGTTCTTTTTCATGAAGACGCCGGACGCGCTGCTGGCGGACGGCGGCGTATTTCCCTATCCGCCGGCGACCTCGGACGTGCACCACGAGATCGAGATGGTGGTGGCTCTCGGCGGCGGCGGTCGCGACGTCGCGGAGGCGGACGCGCTCGATCTGGTGTTCGGCTACGCCGTCGGAATCGACTTCACACGTCGCGACCTGCAGGCGGAGGCGAAGAGGCTCGCCCGGCCCTGGGAGATCGGCAAGGCGTTCGACCACGCCGCCCCCTGCGGTCCGATCGCCCCCGCCGCCGAGATCGGCCACCCGGCGAAGGGCGCAGTCACCCTCGACGTCAACGGGACGCGCCGCCAGACCGGCGACCTCGACCAGTTGATCTGGACCGTCCCGGAGATGATCTCGTGCCTCTCCCGTCTGTTCGAGCTCGCGCCGGGCGACCTGATCTTCTCGGGCACACCGTCGGGCGTCGGCTCCGTCGTCCGCGGCGACGTCCTGCGCGGGCGCATCGAGGGAGTGGGACAGATCGACGTGACCGTGCGCTGACGTCCCGATCACGCGGACGTCAACAGTCACTCAACTGTCGTGCGGCCCCGCTAGCTTCCCCGCGGCCCAGGGGATCGAGCGGCCCGAAGTTCGGGCGCGCTCAGCGTCCGGCGCAGCTCGGCCCGGACGCGTTCGGGGAACTCACATGTTGCAAGTCGCTCCGCATCCCGCCCTCGCGGATTCAGACAAACCACGAGGCGGGGCCCGGCTGTTCGCGGGCGGCCTCTTCACGGCGATCCTGCTCATCGGCGTCGGCTACGCCGGGATCAGCCTTTTACGCGACCTCGAGTCCGTGCCGCCCTCCGGCTATCTCGCCTACGCCCTGCTCGGCCTCGCGCTGCTGATCGCGCTCGGCTTCGAGTTCGTCAACGGCTTTCACGACACCGCGAACGCCGTCGCGACCGTGATCTACACGCACTCGCTGAAGCCGAACCAGGCCGTGGTCTGGTCGGGCCTCTGGAACTTCCTCGGCGTTCTCACCTCGTCCGGCGCCGTCGCATTCGGCATCGTGTCGCTGCTGCCGGTGGAGCTGATCCTGAAGGTCGGCACCGACGCCGGCTTCGCAATGGTGTTCGCGCTGCTGATCGCCGCGATCATCTGGAACCTCGGCACCTGGTATTTCGGGCTGCCGTCCTCGTCCTCCCACACGCTGATCGGCTCGATCATCGGCGTCGGCCTGATGAACCAGCTGATGGCCACAGATCCGAGCGGCGTGTCCGGCGTCGATTGGAGCCAGGCGCTCGGCATCGGCAAGGCGCTGCTGTTCTCGCCGCTGATCGGCTTCGGCGCGGCCGCGCTCCTGCTCATCGCGATGAAGGTCCTGGTCAAGCGCCCGGACCTCTACGCCGAGCCCAAGGGCGCCAACCCTCCGCCGCTCTGGATCCGCGGCCTGCTCATCCTGACCTGCACAGGCGTGAGCTTCGCGCACGGCTCGAACGACGGCCAGAAGGGCATGGGCCTGATCATGCTGATCCTGATCGGCACGGTGCCGACCGCCTACGCGCTGAACCGCGCGGTCGAGCCCGCCCAGATGCAGGCCTATCAGATCAACGCCGACAGGGCCGAGGCCGTGCTCGCAGCCCACGCCGCCGGCGCGCCCGCCTATGCCGGCGACCCGCGCCAGGCCGTCACCACCTTCGTCGGCGCCCGGACCATGACCGCCGAAACCGTGCCCGCGCTTCAGAGCCTGATCGACCTCACCGCGCGGGACGTCGCGGGCTACGGCAAGATCGCCGACGTGCCGCCCGAGAAGGTCGGCAACGTCCGCAACGACATGTACCTCGCCTCCGAGGCGCTCCGGATCATGCAGAAAAGCGGACAGCCGGCCTTGACGGCGGACGAGGCCAGGGATCTCGCCGCCTTCAGGCGCTCGCTCGACGACGCCACCAAGTTCATCCCGACCTGGGTGAAGGTGGCGGTGGCGATCGCGCTCGGCCTCGGCACCATGGTCGGCTGGAAGCGCATCGTCGTCACGGTCGGCGAAAAGATCGGCAAGACCCACCTAACCTATGCGCAGGGCGCCTCCGCCGAGCTCGTCGCGATGGCGACGATCGGGGCCGCGGACATCTACGGCCTGCCGGTGAGCACCACGCATGTGCTGTCGTCCGGCGTCGCCGGCACGATGGCCGCCAACCGGTCCGGGCTCCAGATCGCGACGATCCGCAACCTCGCGATGGCGTGGATCCTCACCCTCCCCGCGTCGATCGCGCTGGCGGGCGCCCTGTTCTGGATCCTGCGCCACGCGTTCTGAACACGCGCCCTCCGTCGGAAGACGTGTGGACACCCTGGAGGAGCCGCGGCTGATCTGCGGCTTCCGTTGCGACGCGTCCGGCGACACGAGGCGTCTGCGCTGGGAGGACGTCGACCAAGCCTTGGCGCCGACGACCGCGGGCGGGCTGGTCTGGCTTCACCTCGACGTCTCCGACGTGCGCGTGCAGCGCTGGCTCGCAGGACAGCCCGACCTGCCCTCCGAGGCGCGCAAGCTGCTGCTCGGGACCGAGACCCACCTGACGCTGCGGATCGTCGGGGACGCCGTTCTCGGAGTCGTCTCCGACCTCCATCACGATTTT
Source organism: Hansschlegelia plantiphila (assembly GCF_027922265.1). Lineage (GTDB taxonomy): Bacteria > Pseudomonadota > Alphaproteobacteria > Rhizobiales > Methylopilaceae > Methylopila > Methylopila plantiphila. The sequence continues at coordinate 298,560 of NZ_BSFI01000008.1, forward strand.
GAGGACGATCCGTCCACCGTGGGCGCGCTGCGGCTGTATTTCGACGAGCGCCGCGTCGTGACCGCGCGCCGGCATCCGCTGCAGGCGGTCGACCGGCTCCGTCGGAGTTTCGAGCGCGAGGGCTGCGAGCGCCGGCCGTTGCCGTTGATCGCCACGCTGCTGCATCACCTCTCCGACGCCTTCGTGGGACTGATTCACGAAGCGACGGTGGATCTCGACGCCGTGGAGGCCGCGATCCTCGACGATGCGGCGGAAGGCGCCGCCGACCTCGGCCGCGTCAGGCGCAGGCTCGCGCGGCTACGCCGTCATCTCGGGCCCCAGCGGCTTGCGCTCGGCGCGCTCGCGGCCCGGCCTCCGGGATGGGCCGGCGCCGAGGACAGCGCGGCGTTGCGCGACGCGGTCTCCCGGCTCGACGGCGTCGGGCACGATCTCGATCTCGCCCAGGAGCGCGCCCGTCAGCTGCAGGACGAGCGCGCCGCCGCGCTCGCCGAGATCACCAACCGCAACCTATACGTGCTGTCGATCTTCACCGCGATCTTCCTGCCGATGACCCTGGTCACGGGCGTGTTCGGCATGAATGTCGGGGGGCTGCCGGGGGTGGGTCACGACGGAGGCTTCCTCTGGACGATGGCGTTGATGGCCGTCATCGGCGCCGGCACCTTCGTGGTCCTGAAGCTCGCCCGGATTTTCTGAAGGCGAAGGGGAAGGATTGGCGAAGGGCCCCTCATCCGCCATCGCCTCGCGATGTCGGCCTCTCACCGCAAGCGAGGGGTGAGCCGGCGCCGGAACCCCACGACCGCCGAACGTCTAGCGCTCCCCGCGATTGTGCCGCGGACGCAGCGGCGCTATGGGCGGTCTCCCAATCCGCCGCCCCGGAAGTCATCGCCTTGTCCCCGTCCCACCCGCCTGCGAACTCTCCCGCCCGCGTGCTGTTCGCGAGCCTGATCGGCACCACGATCGAGTTCTTCGACTTCTACATCTACGCGACCGCCGCCGTGCTGGTGTTTCCAAAACTGTTCTTCCCCGGCAGCGACCCCGCGGCCGCCACGCTGCAGTCCTTCGCCACCTTCGCGATCGCGTTCTTCGCACGGCCCGTGGGCGCGGCGATCTTCGGGCATTTCGGAGACCGCGTGGGCCGCAAGGCGACGCTGGTCGCGGCGCTGATGACGATGGGGCTCTCGACGGTCGCGATCGGGCTGCTGCCCTCATACGCATCGATCGGGGTCGCGGCTCCGCTGCTCCTCGCGCTGTTTCGTCTGGGCCAGGGGCTCGGCCTCGGCGGCGAATGGGGCGGCGCGGTTCTGCTCGCGACCGAGAACGCGCCAAAGGGCAAGGAGGCCTGGTACGGCATGTTCCCGCAGCTCGGGGCGCCGATCGGCTTCCTGTGCTCGACCGGCAGCTTCCTGGCTCTCGACTGGTTGCTGACCGACGAGCAGTTCTTCTCGTTCGGCTGGCGCATCCCCTTCGTCGCGAGCGCCGTGCTCGTCATCATGGGGCTCTATGTCCGGCTGAAGATCACCGAGACGCCGGCGTTCCGACAAGCGCTCGAGCGCCACGAGCGGGTGCGCGTGCCGATGATCTCGGTGTTTTCCGAACACCTCGCGACGCTGATGCTCGCCACCATCGCGGCGACCGCGACATTCGTGATCTTCTACCTGATGACGGTGTTCGCGCTGAGCTGGGGGACGGCTGCGCTCGGCTACACCCGCAGCGAATTCCTGCCGCTGCAGATGATCGGGGTGCTGTTCTTCGGCCTGACGATCCCGGTCGCCGCACGTCTCGCCGACGCCTGGGGGCGCGAGCGCACGCTGATCGCGGCCACCGTCGCGATCTTCCTGTTCGGCTTCCTGTTCGAGCCGCTGTTCGGCTCGGGCGGGGTCGGCGACGTCACGCTGTTCCTCTCGATCGGGCTTGCGCTGATGGGCTTCACCTATGGCCCGTTGAGCGCAGCGATGGCCGAGCTGTTCCCGACTGCCGTGCGCTACACCGGCTCCTCGCTCGCCTTCACGCTCGCGGGCATCCTTGGCGCCTCGCCCGCGCCATACGTCGCGACCTATCTCGCCAAGACCTACGGGTTGGCCTCGGTCGGCTATTACCTGTCGGCGATCGCCTTGCTGACCGGCGTCGCCTTCGTCGCCATAGCGCGCCGGGCTGCGCGGGTCCGCAGACCGCTGTCCACGAACGCGGCGACGGGACGGGTCTGAAACAGGCGCGGCGCGCCCGGTCGCGAGATCGGGCGGGCGGCGCTACAGGCTGCGTTTAAATGGCCAGGCCAGGAACTGGTGCTGCGAGACAGGATTGAACTGTCGACCTCTCCATTACCAATGGAGTGCTCTACCACTGAGCTACCGCAGCGCCGGGGGCTTCGAGCCGGCCGCGAAGCGGAGCCGGTCAGGCGCGCGGAACCTCTGCCATAAGCCCCCCGCGGGCGCAAGCGCGCCCGCGCCACGATCGGGCAAGAGTGACCGTCGGTCCTGCGGCTTTCCGGGAGACGCTTGCGCCGCGACGAAAGCGGAACTAGTTTGCGAACGAACGTTCGCTCTCTTTTTCAGGCGGGTCCGCGGCTCATGAACGACCTCAGTCCTCTCCGCGACCCGCGGGCGCAGCGCCATGAGGAGCAGCGCCGGCGCATCCTCGACGCTGCGATCGTCTGCTTCGCCCGCGGCGGCTTTCACGCCACCGGGATGCAGGCGGTGTGCGCCGAGGCCGGCATGAGCCCGGGCGCGCTCTACCGCTACTTTCCGTCCAAGGACGCCATCATCGAGGCGATCGTCGAGCGTGACCGCGCGGATATCCCGCAATTGCTCAGCCCCCTGCTCGAGGCGGACGACGTGGTCGGCGCGCTGATCGAATCCGCCCGCGCGTTCCTCGTCGGCAACCTCAGGCCCGACAGCCTGCCGCTGTTTCCCGAGCTCTACGCCGAGGCGGTGCGCAACCCGGCGGTGGCCGAGATCTTCGGCCGTTGCGACGACGAGGTCGGAGAGATCGTCGTGCGGGTCATCGAGCGCGGCATGGCGCTCGGCCAGATCGACGCCTCGCTCGACGCGCGCGAGGCGGTGCGCTTCCTGATGGCGCTGACCGACGGCGTGCTGATGCGGATCCTGCTCGAGCCCGCGGCCGAGATCGAAGGGCTCATGCCGATGTATGAGCGCTCCGTCCGTCGCTTCCTTGCGCCGGGAGCCTCGTCTTGAAGACCGCCCTGCGGTGGGCGTCCGCCGTCGCGCTGCTCGCGGCCGTGGGCGGCTACGCCTTTCGCGATGAGATCGCGCTCCGGCTCGGGGCCTATGACGCCGCGCGCGCGGAGACCTCCGCCGCCCCGCCGGCGCCGAAGCCGCCCTCGATCACGGTGGCGACCGCGAAGCGCCGCGAGATCGCACAGACCCTGGTGGTCACCGGCACGCTGGTGGCGCGCGACGAGATCCTCGTCGGCGCGCAGATCGACGGACTGAGGCTGGACGAGTACCTCGTCGACATCGGCGACCGCGTCGAGAAGGGCCAGGTGCTGGCGCGGCTCGACCGCGACATGCTCGACACCCAGCTCGTCCAGAACGACTCCTCGATCGCGCGATCCGAGGCCGCCATCGCCCAGGTCGGCGCCGCGATCGCGGAAGCCGAGGCGAGCCAGGTCGACGCCGACGCCGCGCTCAAGCGCGCCGAGACGCTGGTCAAGACCGGCAACGTCACCGGCGAGGTGCTGCAGACGCGCCAGACGGCGGTCCGGGTCGCTGAGGCGCGGGTGCGAGCCCAGAACCAGAACCTGAAGGTCGCCCAGTCCGACAAGACGCTGGCGCAGGCGCAGCGGCGCGAGATCGAGCTTCGGCTCGCCCGCGCCGAGGTCAGGGCGCCTGCGGCGGGGATCGTCGCGAGCCGGACGGCCCGCGTCGGCCAGATCGTCGGCATGGCGGGCGAGCCGCTGTTCCGGCTGGTGCGGGACGGCGAGGTCGAACTCGAGGCGGAAGCGACGGAGACGCGGCTGCACTCGGTCGAGGTCGGCCAGACAGCGCGCGTCGAAGTGGCAGGACTCGACCAAGCCGTCGAAGGCCGCGTTCGGCTGGTGGCGCCGATCGTGGACCCGGCGACCCGGCTCGGAAAGGTGAAGATCGCCCTGCCCGCAGATCGCGGGCTGAGGCCGGGCCTGTTCGCCCGGGGGCTGATAGAGACCGCGCGGCGCGAGGGCGTGGTGGTTCCGCAGTCCGCAGTGCTGTTCGGCGCCGGCGGCCCGCATGTGCAGGTGGCGACCGACGGCACGGTGTCGGAGCGCGCGGTCACGACCGGGCTTCAGGACGCCGACGGCGTCGAGATCACGAGCGGGCTGAAAGCGGGCGACGCCGTCGTCGCGCGGGCCGGCGGCTTCCTGCGGGAGGGAGACAAGATAACGGCGGTCGCCGCTCCCGACCGCAGCGCCGACGCCGCGGACGGCCGGGAGCTGACGCGATGAGGCTCAACGTCTCCGCCTGGGCCATCCGCAAGCCGATTCCGTCGCTGGTGCTGTTCGCCGTGCTGCTCGCGCTCGGCCTGTTCTCGTTCGCGTCGTTGCCGATCACGCGGATGCCGAACATCGACCTGCCGCTGGTCTCGGTCACGATCAACCAGTCGGGCGCGGCGCCGAGCGAACTCGAGCTGCAGGTGACCAAACGCGTCGAGAACTCCGTCGCCGGCATTGCGGGGGTGAAGCACATCACGTCCTCGATCAGCGACGGCGTGTCGGTGACGATGATCGAATTCCAGCTGGAGACCCAGGTCGACCGCGCCGTGAACGACGTGCGCGACGCGGTGACGAAGATCCGCACCGAGCTGCCGCAGTCGATCGAGGAGCCGCTGATCCAGCGGATCGACGTCGAGGGCATGGCGATCACGACCTATGCGGCCTCGGCGCCGTCGATGACGCCGGAGGAGCTGTCCTGGTTCGTTGACGACCGCATCGTGCGCGCGCTCCAGGCGGTGCGCGGGGTCGCCCAGGTCAAGCGCGAGGGCGGCGTCGACCGCGAGATCCGGATCGCGCTCGACCCGTCGCGGCTGCAGGCGCTCGGCGTCACCGCGGCCGACGTCAACGCCCAGCTGCGCGCGACCAATGTCGATCTGGCCGGCGGGCGCGGCGAGGTCGGCTCCCAGGAGCAGTCTGTGCGAACCCTCGCCGGCGCCCTGACCGTCAAGCAGCTCGCAAACGCTAGGATCATCCTGCCCGGCGGACGTGACGTCCGTCTGGCGGAGCTGGGCTCGGTGAGCGACGGCTCGGCGGAGCCGCGCATCGCGGCCCGGCTCGACGACAAGCCGATCGTCGCCTTCGGCGTCTACCGCGCGAAGGGTTTTTCGGACGTGGTGGTGGCGGAGGCGGCGAAGGCGAAGATCGCCCAGCTCGCCGCCGACCACCCGGAGGTCACGATCACGCCGATCGACACGACCGTCCGCTACACCGAGGCGGACTACCGCTCGGCGATGCACACGCTGATCGAAGGAGCGATCCTCGCGGTCGTCGTGGTGTTCATCTTCCTGCGCGACTTCCGCGCGACGGTGATCTCGACGCTCGCGATCCCGCTCTCGATCCTGCCCACCTTCTGGGCGATGGAGATGATGGGCTTCTCGCTGAACGCGGTCAGCCTGCTCGCGATCACGCTCGTCACCGGCATTCTCGTCGACGACGCCATCGTCGAGATCGAGAACATCGTCCGTCATATGCGGATGGGGAAATCGCCCTACCGCGCGGCGATCGAGGCGGCCGATGAAATCGGCCTCGCCGTGGTCGCGACCACCGCCACGATCATCGCGGTGTTCCTGCCGGTCAGCTTCATGGGCGGCGTCGCGGGGCAGTATTTCAAGCAGTTCGGCATCACTGTCGCGGTCGCGGTCGGCTTCTCGCTGCTGGTCGCCCGCCTTATCACGCCGCTGCTTGCGGCCTTCTTCCTGCGCGACCATGGCGCGCGCGAGGAGGAGGACGGCTGGATCATGAGGGGCTACACGCGACTGCTGGCCGCGTCGGTGCGCTGGCGCTTCGTCACGGTCGCGGCCGGAATCGGGCTCTTCGTCGGCTCGATCATGCTCGCCGGCCTGCTGCCTTCCGGATTCCTGCCGGAAAACGACACCTCGCGCTCGATCCTCAAGATCGAGCTGCCGCCGGGAGCGACGCTCGCGCAATCCGAGGGGGTCGCGAGCCGCGTCACCGCGCTGCTGAAGGACCGGCCGGAAGTCGCCTCGGTCTATACGACCGTCGGCTCGGGCGCGCAGGGCGGCTTGAACTTCGCCGCCGGCGAGGTCCGCAAGGGCGTCATCGTCATCAATCTGAAGCCACGTGCCGAGCGCGCTCTGACGCAGAAGGCGTTCGAAGGAGAGATTCGGCGCGAATTCGCCGAGATTCCGGATATCCGCTTCAACTTCGCCAACGACAACGGGCAGCGCGAATTCTCGCTGATCGTCTCGGGCTCCGACGGCGAGGCGGTGGAGCGCGCGGCGGTCGCGCTGGAGAAGGAGGCGCGCGCCGGCGTGCGCCAGCTGTTCAACGTCGTCTCGACGGCTGCTATCGACCGGCCCGAGATCCGTATCGTGCCGAAGCTCGACGAGGCGTCGGAGCTCGGCGTCTCCGTCGCGCAGATCGCGGAGACGGTGCGTATCGCGACCATCGGCGACATCAGCCAGAACCTCGCCAAGTTCTCGGCCGGCGACCGGCAGGTGCCGATCCGCGTGCAGCTCGACGAAAGCGCCCGGACCGACATCTCGACCTTCGAGAACCTGCGCGTTCGGCGCGACGCCGGCGGCAGCGTCCCGCTGACGGCGGTCGCAGACGTCAGCTTCGGACAGGGGCCGACCAGCCTCGACCGCTACGACCGCGACCGCCGCGTGGCGATTGAGGGCGATCTCGCCTCTGGCGCCGCGCTCGGCGACGCGCTGGCGGCGGTCAGGGCGCTGCCGGCCGCGAAGGACCTGCCGCCCGGCGTCACCCTGAAGGAGTTCGGCGACGCGGAGATCATGCAGGAGGTGTTCACCGGCTTCGCCACAGCGATGGGCGCGGGCGTCCTCCTGGTGTTCGCGGTGCTTGTGCTGCTGTTCGCCGACGTGGTTCAGCCCGTCACGATTCTCGTGTCGCTGCCGCTGTCGATCGGCGGCGCGCTGATCGCCCTGCTGCTCACGCACAACTCGATCAGCCTGCCGGTGGTCATCGGCTTCCTGATGCTGATGGGCATCGTGACGAAGAACGCGATCCTGCTGGTCGATTTCGCGATCGAGGAGATCGCGAAGGGCGCGCCAAGGACGACGGCGCTGATCGACGCCGGCCGCAAGCGCGCGCGTCCGATCGTGATGACGACCGTCGCCATGGTCGCCGGCATGGTCCCGTCCGCGCTCGCGCTCGGCGAGGGCGGATCGTTCCGCGCGCCGATGGCGATCGCGGTGATCGGCGGCCTGATCGCCTCGACGGTGCTGAGCCTCGTCTTCGTGCCCGCCGTCTTCACGATCATGGACGACCTTCACCGCTTCTTCGGCTGGGCGTTCGGCCGCTTCGTCGGACCTCGCGACGATGCGGAGGAGCCCCAACCCGCCGTCCATGCGCCACATCTGCGTGCGGCCGAATAGGCTTAGAAGACCTTTAATAACGCGCTCAGGGCGCTAACTGTCGTTCCAACGACCGTTCAAGATGTCGGATAGGCGGGAAACGATGCGTATACAGATGGCTGCTGCAGCGGCGGCTTTGCTCACAGCTCAGGGAGCGGCCCTCGCCGCTCCGATCAAGGTCGCGGTGTTTCCGTTCGAACTCTACGACACCAGCGCGGAAGGCGAGATGAACGGGGCTCGCCCCGACGAGGCGAAGCGGACGGTCGAGATCACCGATCAGGTCCGTGAGTTCCTGAAAGCCAAAGACATCGAGCTCGTCGACGTCACGCCCGCCCAGAAGGACATCGACGCCCAGACGCTCCGGACCTGTGGCGATTGCCCGGCGCGGATGGCGAAGTCGCTCGGCGCGGACTATTCGCTGATGGGATACGTGCAGAAGGTGTCGAACCTGATCCTCAACATCAACGGCGAGATCCGGAACGCGAAAACCGGCGAGCTCGTCCGCAAGGGCAGCGCCGACATCCGCGGCAACACCACGGAGTCCTGGGCGCACGGCACAAGCTATCTGATGCGCCACGATCTCTATCAGGCCCCCCTGCCGGAGCCGAAGGGCTAGCTCCCGAACACGGCCTGAGCTCGATCAGCCGGCGAGCCGCCGCGCCTCAGAGGCCTGCATGTGCGCCAATGCGACCGTCAGCAGCGGCGCGGGGACGCCAGCCGCCTTGGCCCGGGCCAGCATGTCCCCCAGGATATGCTCGTGCTCGGTGCGCGCGCCGCTCTCGAGGTCGCGCAGCATCGAGGCGGTTCCGGTCGACCCCTTCGCCGTCAGCGTCGCCCGGGTCTCCGACAGCGACGCTTCGCTCGGAGCGTATCCGGCCGCCGAGGCGACCGCGGCGCATTCCGTAACGAAGCCTTCCGCGATCGCCTGTCCGTCGTCCGCCGTCATGATGGCGCCGACAGGGGCGCGCATGAGACAGGTGAGGCCCGCGAAGGCGGCGATGAACGTGAACTTGGCCCACATCGCCTGAGTGATGTCCTCGCTCAGGATCGGATCGAACCCGCCTCGCTGGAGCGTCGGGAGCAGCGCCTGACAGGCGGCCGTCTGGGAGGTCGAGCGCGGACCGAAGATGAAGCGTTGCAGCGTGCTGAAGTGAAGGATGGAGCCGTCTGGCCGCAGCGCGCCGGGCATCTGGACAAGCCCTCCTGCGACGCGCTCCGCCCCGAACCGGGCGTCGAGCTCGCCATAATGGCGCAGCCCGTTAAGCAGGGGAATTACGAGAGTCGCAGGCCCGACCGCGGGGGCGACCGCGTCAATCGCGCTCTCCAGATCATAGGCCTTGCACGACAGCAGGACCGCGTCGAACGGGTCAGTCGCTTTCGTGACGGTCGCGACCGGCAAAGCGAGATCGCCGACCGGGCTCACGACGCGCAGTCCGTCTTTCGCGAGACGCTCCGCGCGGGCCGGGCGCACCAGAAAGGTCACGTCCGCGCCGCCCGCGGCGAGACGCGCTCCGAAATAGCCGCCGATCGCTCCGGCTCCAAGGATCAGAATACGCATCGGACACTCTCCTCCCCCGGCGCCGGGCGGCAAGAAGGCAATACCCGTACGGCGCGCGGCTTCAAGCTCGGAACGCGATGGCTGATATGCGCGCCAAAGCGCGCATTCGCCTTAACGGCTGTAAGTGACGCCCGACAGCGCGTGTGCCAAGCAGACCCGCACGACAAACCACGGAATTCGCGCATGACAGATCCCATCGCCGAAACCATCACGGTCGGCGCCCGCGATATCGCGATCCTCCGACGCGAAGGCGACGGCCCTTGCGTCGTCTGGCTGGGGGGCTTCCGCTCGGAGATGACCGCGACCAAGGCGACCGCGCTCGACGAATGGTGCGCGCGCCAGGGCCGGCCCTGCCTGCGCTTCGACTATTCCGGCCACGGCGCATCGGGCGGCCGCTTCGAGGACGGCGTGATCGGCGAATGGCTGAAGGACGCGCTGGCCGCGATCGCGCGCTTCGGGGGCCCAGCGCCGGTTCTGGTCGGCTCGTCGATGGGCGGCTGGATCGCTCTGCTCGCCGCTCGCTCCATGCCGCAGCCGCCGGCGGGCCTGGTGCTGATCGCGCCGGCCGTCGACTTCACCGAGGAGCTGATGTGGGCCGGTTTCCCCGACGACGTCCGCGCCGAGATCATGGCGACCGGGCGCTGGATGCGACCGACCGCTTACGCGCCGGAGCCCTACCCCGTGACCCGCCGGCTGATCGAGGAGGGCCGCAACCATCTTCTGCTCGGCGGTTCGATCCGCACCGGCGCGCCGGTGCACATCCTGCAGGGCATGCAGGACGTCGACGCGCCATGGTCTCACACGCTGCGGCTGGTCGAGCGGCTGGCGGAGGACGACGTGGTCGTCACCCTGATCAAGGACGGCGACCACAGACTGTCACGCGAAGAAGATATCCTGCGTCTGCTGGAAGCCGTGGATGGCGTCGCGCCCCGGGCATGAGGGGCTAGCCCGGTCGGAATCGCCGTGGCTAAAGTCGACCGACCCGATTCGGGCTTCCGTCACACGAGCATGACCGCCGGATGTCGTTGTTCCGCGCCCTGCGCGCCCCGACCTTCCAGACACGCCACGACGCGCGCCTGCGCCAGGAAGCGCTGTTCGTGGCGACGCGCTTCGGCCGGGTTCCGATCGCGGTGCGCCGCAGCGGCCAGGCCCGCCGGATGACGCTGCGGGTCCGCGCCGCCACCCGCGACGTGACGCTGACGCTGCCCGACGGCGCATCGATCTCCGGCGCGCGCGATTTCATCGAACGGCACGTCGGATGGATCGAGCAGCGGCTCGCGCGGCTGCCGGAACAGATCCCCTTCGCACCCGGCGAGACCATTCCGATCCGCGGCGTCGGGCACAGGATCGTGCTGCAGGACGGTCTTCGCGGCGCCGTTCGCATCGAGCCGGGCCTCCGCGGCGACGGTCCGTTGCTCGTCGTCCATGGCGGACCGGCGCACGCGGCGCGGCGCGTCGCCGACTATTTGAAGCGCGAAGCGCGCAAGGAGTTCGTCGCGGCCGCAGCCCGGCACGCCGCCACGCTCGGCGTAGCGATCGGCCGAATCACGATGAAGGACACGACGAGCCGCTGGGGATCCTGCTCGGCCTCCGGCGACCTCGCCTTCTCCTGGCGCCTCATCCTCGCGCCGCCGCATGTGCTCGACTATCTCGCAGCCCACGAGGTCGCCCATCGCCGCGAGATGAACCACGGACCGCGCTACTGGGCGAACGTCGCCCGGCTCGTGCCGGATTTCGAACGCGCCGAAACCTGGCTGAAGGCGCACGGGGCGACGCTGCACCGCTACGGCTGAGCGGAGCCCGCTCAGGTCGCGGCGAGCTCCTCAAGGCGGGTCTTGATCGCGGCGACGTCGCCGCTCAGCTCCAGAACCTTCATGCGGCTCGTCTCTCCGCTCGCAATCGCGACGTCCGCCTTCCTGAGCCGAAGAGTCTTCGCGATCATCGCGACCAGCGCGGCGTTGGCCGCCCCGTCGACCGGCGGCGCGGCGAGCCGCGCCTGAAGCGCGAGACGCCCGTCGGGTCCTGTGAAAACCCCGCCCAAAGCGTCGCGCGACGCCCGAGGCGTGACCCGGACGCGCAGCCGGACGCTCTTCGCCCCTACGACGAAAGGTCTCGGGTTCGGGACGTCGAAGTCTTCGCTCAACGGGCGAGGCCGGGGTAGGTTCGAGGGAGGCGGACAGATCGGTCACGGTCACAGGAGACGACGCGATGCGCATTCTCGTTCTGCAGCATCTCGACGTCGAGGGGCCGGGCTCCTTCGGCGAGATCTGGGACGCGCAGGGCCATGAGCGCACCACGGTGGAGCTGGACGAGGGCGAGGCTATTCCGCCGCTCGAGGATTTCGACCTGCTCGCAGTGATGGGCGGCCCGATGGACGTCTGGGAGGAGGATCTCCACCCCTGGCTGAAGACCGAGAAGCAGGCGATCCGCCGCTGGGTGAACGAACTCGGGCGTCCCTATCTCGGCGTCTGTCTCGGTCACCAGTTGCTCGGCGCCGCGCTCGGCGGAGAGGTCGGGCTTATGGCCGGTCCGGAGGTCGGCCTGGCGCGTGTCGCGCTCACCGAGGACGGACTGCGCGATCCCTTGTTCCAGGGCTTCGGCGCCAGCCTCGACGTGTTCCAGTGGCACGGAGCGGCCGTCCTGACGCCGCCCGCGGACGCCGCCGTGCTCGCCTCCAACGCCGCCTGCCCCGTGCAGGCGATGCGCTGCGGGCGCCACGCCTACGGCTTCCAGTTCCACCCTGAGGTCGTCGGTCAGACCGTCGAGGATTGGCGGCGCGTCCCGACCTACTGGGAAAGCCTCACCAAGGCGCTCGGCTCCGAAGGGGCCGACGAACTCGGCGCCGCGGTGACTGCGCGCCTGCCGACGTTCCGCGCGACGGCGGAGGCGCTGGAGCGCAATCTCGCCGCGGCCTGGGGGCTGGCGGAGACATCCTGAAGCGCGGAGGCTCACCACACCCTGGTGAGCGTGTAGCCCTTGGCGCGGAGCAGTTCGACCAAGCCGTTGGCTCCCGGAAGATGCAGCGCGCCGACGGCGATCAGCACGCCCCCCTTGTCGATCAGCGGCTGGGCGCGGTCCGCCATCAGCCTGTTTCGCCGATCGACGATGCACTCGAGAAAATCCGAATAGGACGAGACGTCCATCATCGCGCCGAACAGGTCGCCCTTCATGGCGAAGTACCAGCCGACCTTCCGCGCGCGGTAGAGCGCGAGCGTCGTCGCCTGCAGATCGTCGCCGGCGTCGGGCCGCGACACCGCGTCGACGATCATCCGGCGGGCCGTCTCCTCGGAGATCTTCGACACCGCGTCGAGCTGTTCGCCGACGGTCTCCAGTCCCACGATCTCGGCGCCGTTGGCGCGGCCCTCGCTCTCGACCCTGGCGTCGATCGTCGGCAGGCCCGCGCTCATCTGCTTGAGCTCGCATGACGAGACTTCCAGCGTCAGCGCCAGGAACCAGGGCTTGAGCACGCCGGCGACCGAGGCCGGCATGCCGGCCTCGGAGAGGCGGCGCTTCACCTCCGTGACCTGTTCCGCCGTGAAGCCGTTGAGGGCGGCGCCCGTCAGATCGATGCCGTTCGTCGTGACATAGGCGATCATTTCGGCCTGTGAGGCCGCGCCGTTGGCGTTGGCGAGCTCGACGGCGACGGTTCCCGACTCCTTGATCGCAGCTCTGAGCGGATCGCTCAGCGCGACGAGGTCGGCCTCGGTCGTGTGCATGGTGCCGAACAGGTAGGAGGCCGACGGCCCCTTGCCCTCGATCTTCCAGAGCAGCCCTTCGGCGTTCGGGACCGCTTGTCCCGCCCGCTCGAACGCCGCGTATTTCTCCGGGCTCTCCGCTTTCACCTTCTCGATCAGGTCGACGCCCTTGCACGGCGCCGGCGCGCTCTCGGCCGCAAACGCGGAGGAGGCGGCGAGAAGACCGATGGCGAGGGCGGCGGCGTGGCGGAGGAACATCGTGGCGGTCCGGATACGCGGGGCGCCAGACAAGCACCGAAATGGCGCCGGCCGAGTTAATCGAGCCGCCGAAAGCCGGGCATGGGCCTTGGGTCGCGCTTCCCGGACTTGCGCGGTGCGGAACGCCGCATATGGTGCCGCCATGCCGCTCAGCTCCGAGGAAGTCGAACGCTACGCCCGCCACATCGTCCTGCGGGAAGTGGGCGGCCCGGGCCAGCAGAAGCTGAAGGGCGCGCGCGTGCTTGTGGTCGGCGCCGGCGGCCTCGGCAGCCCGCTGATGCTTTATCTCGCGGCCGCAGGCGTCGGCGCCATCGGCGTCGTCGACGACGACACGGTTTCGCTCTCGAACCTTCAGCGCCAGGTGCTGCACGGCACGCCCGATATCGGCCGCCTGAAGACGGATTCGGCGACCGACGCGCTCGGGCGCGTGAACCCGCACGTCGTGGTGGAGAGCCACCCGTTCCGGCTCGACGCCACCAACGCCATGGCGCTGATCGGCGCCTATGACATCATCGCCGACGGTTCGGATTCCTTCGCGGCCCGCTATCTCGTGGCCGACGCCTGCGCGCTGGCGGGCAAGCCGCTGGTCACCGCGTCGCTCGGCGTGTTCGACGGCGCGATCACCACGATCCGGGCTCATGAGCGCCGCGCCGACGGGGCGCCGAATCCGACATGGCGCTGCCTGTTCCCGGAGCCCCCTCCGGCCGGGACAATCCCGTCCTGCGCGCAGGCCGGCGTGCTCGGCGCGCTCGCCGGCCTGATGGGCTCGCTGATGGCGATCGAGGTTATCCGCGAGATCGTCGGCTTCGGCGAAGGCCTCGTCGGCCGCCTGCTGGTGGTCGACGCGCTATCGATGCGCTTCGAGACGCTGACCTATGCGTGGGACCCCGCGAACCCGATCACCGGCGAAAACCCGACGATCCGCGACCTGTCGATCCACGCTGCAGGCTGACGCCTCTCACCGCGTCCAGACGAAGGCGCCGCCGGAGCGGCGCATGACCCGGAGCGAGCCGTCGGCCGACTTGACCGCGAGGTAGCAGCTCTCGCGCTTCGCCTGCCCCAGCGTCATGCAGAAGCCGTCGTCGTCGAGCCGCCAGGTTCCGTCTCCGGCCGAGCCCGCCCGGCCGCCGGTGCGGATCACCTTGCCGTCGCGTGAGAAGGTGAAATCGGATTTTCCGCCGCGCGGACCCGCCGTGGAGATCGTCTTGCCGTCGAACCAGCCGGCCTGAAGCTCCTTCGGGCCGATCAGCTCGGCCGCCGCGGCCGGCGCCGCCGCGAAGGCGAGAAGGAGAGGAATGGCGAACCAACCACGCATCATACGCCTCCACGTTCCCTGATTGTTCCAGAACAAAACAGGAATACAAAAAGGAGTCAACAGGGCGCGTGAGCGTGGATGGAGAGGAGGATCGGGGACAAGCCCGTCGTCCGGCTTGACCCTCGGACCTGCCCCCGAGGCGGCGTCGGACGCCAGCGATGGATGGTCCGGCGCCGCCGTGTCAGAGGCGAACGGGACGAGGATAGGCGGTTGGTCCGCTTACAGCATCGCAGGGAGGACGCGGTCCGGCGGGCGGTGGCCGTCGATGAAGGTCTTGATGTTGACGATGACCTTCTCGCCCATGTCGACGCGGCCCTCGATGGTGGCCGAGCCCAGATGCGGCAGCAGCACGACCTTGTTCTGGCGCGCGAGCTTGACGAGTTTGGGGTTCACCGCCGGCTCGTTCTCGAACACGTCGAGCGCCGCGCCCGCGAGCTCGTTCGCCTCGAGCATGCGCGCCAGGGCCATCTCGTCCACCACTTCGCCGCGCGCGGTGTTTACGACATAGGCGTCGCGCTTCAGCAGCTTGAGGCGGCGCGCCGAGAGCAGGTGATAGGTCGCCGGCGTGTGCGGGCAGTTGACCGAGATGATGTCCATGCGGGCGAGCATCTGGTCGAGGCTTTCCCAATAGGTCGCCTCGAGCTGATCCTCGACGGTCGCCGGCAACCGCTTGCGGTTGTGGTAGTGGATCGACAGGCCGAAGGCCCGGGCGCGGCGGGCGACCGCCTGGCCGATGCGGCCCATGCCGACGATGCCGAGGCGCTTGCCCCAGATCCGGCGGCCGAGCATCCAGGTCGGAGACCAGCCGTGCCACTCCAGATCGTCCGGCACCACGCGGGCGCCCTCGGCGAGGCGGCGGGGGCCGGCGAGGATCAGCCCCATCGTCATGTCGGCCGTATCTTCCGTCAGCACGCCCGGCGTGTTGGTGACGGTGATGCCGCGGTTCATCGCGGTCTGCACGTCGATGTTGTCGACGCCGTTGCCGAAATTTGCGATCAGCCTCAGATTTTCGCTGGCCTGGCCGAGCAGCGCGGCGTCGATGCGGTCGGTCACCGTCGGCACCAGCACGTCGGCCTCGCGCACGGCCGCGACCAAAGCCTCCTGAGAAAGCGGCGCGTCGTCATGGTTGAGGCGAGCGTCGAACAGCTCGCGCATCCGCGTCTCGATCACGTCCGGCAGGCGCCGGGTGACGACGACGAGCGGGCGCTTCTTCATGGGCCGGAGACCTTTCTCACAGCTCGGGCTCTACGGTTAATCCATCGTCAATGTCGACGGTGGATGCTCAAGCTCCAAGCGACCGGCCGGGCTTCACGCCCGGAAGGCCGTCTCTAGCAGACGACGCCCGGAACGCAATATCGCGACGTGAAGATGGAGCGTTCTGCGCCATGAAAGGATCGATCGCCGGAAGGCTCGCCGGCCTGCTCGTGGCCGCCGCGATCGCGTGCGGGACCGCGCCCGCCTTCGGACAGGCGGCGCGCGAGGGCGCGGCCGGCATGATGATCGGGCCGGTCTCCGGCCTGCCTGTGCCGCGCTTCGTCAGCCTCAAGGCGGGCAAGGTCAACGTCCGCGCCGGGCCGACCAAGGACCATCCGGTGACCTACATCTACCGCCGCGCCGGCGAGCCGGTGGAGATCACCGCGGAATACGACAACTGGCGCCGGATACGGGACTCCGAGGGCTCAGAGGGCTGGGTCTGGCACAGCCTGCTCGCCGGTCGCCGCACCGCGCTGATCGCGCCGTGGTCGAAGGAGGCCGCGCTGCCGATCCGGGTCCGCGCAGGCGGCGATGAGCGCCTGAGCGCGCGGCTGGAGCCGAAGGTGCTGGTGGAGGTCCGCCGCTGCGACGGCTCCTGGTGCCGGGTCGAGGGCGACGGTTTCGACGGCTTCATCGAGCAGGACAGACTGTGGGGCGTCTATCCCGGCGAGCGGTTCGAGTGATCGGCTAGAAAGCCCCCGGAACGAAAACGGCCGCCGCATCGCTGCGACGGCCGTTTCAAAATTCCATGGGATCAAACGGCGGCGGTCAGACCGTCGTCTTGCGGCGGAGGCGCACCACGACGTCGACGCGCGCGATCTCCATTCCTTCGGGGATCTCCGGGATGCGGTCCACCGAGACGCTCGAGCCGGGAATGTCGAACAGCCGGTTGTCGTCCTCGACGAGGAAATGGTGATGCTCGGTGACGTTGGTGTCGAACCACGTCTTAGAGCCGTCGACCGCGAGCTCCCGGAGCAGCCCGACCTCGGTGAACTGGTGCAGCGTGTTGTATACGGTCGCAAGCGACACCGGCACGCGGGCGCGCATCGCCTCCTCGTGCAGGATTTCAGCCGTCACGTGGCGATCGCCCTTGGCGTAGAGCAGCCGGCCGAGCGCAATGCGTTGCCGCGTGGGACGCAGGCCCGAATCACGCAGGAGGCCGCCGACGTCGCGGGCGACGCAGAGGGCTGGGCGCAATCCGCAGTCAATGGCGCGATCTGCCGTGACGGAGGCGGAAGGTGCGGCGGTGGTCGCAATGTCGGCCATCGTCGGTCTCGGTCTTTCCCTAGAAGAGGCTGCCGGCCGCCCGCGAGGGGCCGCACAGGCGCGATGATCTTGGCCCGGACGTCAACCGAACCTCGGCGCGACGATACAATTTCCCGATCGTTCCGGCAACTGCCTGTCTCCCGAAGCGCTTCCCGCGTCTCCGGCATGTGTGCTAGGGAGGCGCCGCGACGGGGGCGCCATTCTGGGACGGCGGCGATCGTCACTGGTTTCCGGGGACGTCGAAGGGCATATGACAGAACGTCGATCGAGCTACGATTACGGAGATCTGCTGGCCTGCGGCCGCGGCGAGCTGTTCGGACAGGGCAACGCGCAGCTGCCGCTGCCGCCGATGCTGATGTTCGACCGGATCACCGAGATCTCTGAAACCGGCGGCCCCTCCGACAAGGGATTCATCCGCGCCGAGCTCGACGTGAAGCCCGACCTCTGGTTCTTCGACTGCCACTTCAAGGGCGATCCCGTGATGCCGGGCTGCCTCGGTCTTGACGCCTTGTGGCAGATGACCGGTTTCTTCCTGGGCTGGCTTGGCTCGCCCGGCCGCGGCCGGGCTCTGGGAACCGGCGAAATCAAGTTCACCGGGCAGGTGCTGCCGACTGTGAAGCAGGTCGAATACGGGGTCGACTTCAAGCGGGTCGTGCGCGGCAGGCTCGTCCTCGGCGTCGCAGACGGCTGGCTGAAGGCTGACGGGGAGACCATCTATCAGGCGAAGGACCTGAAGGTCGGGCTGTTCAAGTCGGACCCCACGCCCGCCTGACGGGACCATTAAACGCAAAAGGACCGCCGGTCGCCTCAGATGCGCGGCCGCAAGGGCGGGATTGGGAGGCTTCACGTGAAGCGCGTCGTCGTCACCGGCATGGGAATCGTGTCGTCGATCGGAAACTCGACGCAGGAGGTTCTGGCCTCTCTGCGGGAGGCGCGTTCGGGCGTGGTCCGGGCGGAGGAATACGCAAGGCTCGGCTTCCGCTGTCAGGTTGAGGCGGCGCCGACGCTCGACGCCTCCCAGATCGTCGACCGCCGCGCCATGCGTTTCCACGCAGGCGGCACCGCGTGGAACCATGTGGCGATGGATCAGGCGATCCGCGACAGCGGACTCGACGACAGCGACATTTCGAACGAGCGGACCGGCATCATCATGGGCTCCGGCGGGCCCTCGACGAAGACCGTCGTGGAGGCCGCCGACATCACCCGCGAGAAGGGGCCGAAGCGCGTCGGCCCGTTCGCGGTGCCCAAGGCGATGTCGTCGACCGCGTCGGCGACGCTCGCCACCTGGTTCAAGATCAAGGGCGTGAACTACTCCATCTCCTCGGCCTGCTCGACCTCGGCGCATTGCATCGGCAACGCAGCCGAGATCATCCAGCTCGGTAAGCAGGACGTGATGTTCGCCGGCGGCTGCGAGGAGCTGGACTGGACGCTTTCCGTGCTGTTCGACGCGATGGGCGCGATGTCGAGCCACTTCAACGACACGCCGGCGACCGCCTCGCGCGCCTATGACAAGAACCGCGACGGCTTTGTGATCGCCGGCGGCGCCGGCGTCGTGGTGCTGGAGGAGCTCGAGCACGCCAAGGCGCGCGGCGCCAAGATCTACGCCGAGCTCACCGGTTACGGCGCGACCTCGGATGGCTACGACATGGTGGCGCCTTCCGGCGAAGGCGCAGCGCGCTGCATGAAGATGGCGCTCAAGACGGCGCGCGGCCCGATCGACTACGTCAATCCGCACGCGACCTCGACGCCGGTTGGCGACCTCAAGGAGATCGAGGCGCTGCGGGCGGTGTTCGGTGACAGATGCCCGCCGATTTCGGCGACCAAGTCCCTCACCGGCCACTCCCTCGGCGCCGCCGGCGTGCAGGAGGCGATCTACTCGCTGCTGATGATGCAGAACGGCTTCATGGCCGAGAGCGCCAACATCGAGGAGCTCGACCCCGCCTTCGCCGACATGCCGATCCTGCGCGAGCGAAAGGACGACGTCACGCTGAACGCCGTGATGTCGAACTCCTTCGGCTTCGGCGGCACCAACGCGACGCTGGTGTTCGAGCGGGTCTGATCCGACACGGCGCCCCGGAGGGCCGTCAGGCCGATCCGGGACCGTTCTCAAGACAATCGCCATCCGGACGACGATCCCGGATCTTCGCTTCGCGCCATCCGGGATGATGGCCGGGGCTTAAGGAGCAGCCCATGGTCGCCGGACTTCTTTCAGGGCGCCGCGCCCTCGTCATGGGCGTCGCGAACGATCATTCGATCGCCTGGGGCGTCGCCAAAGCCCTCAGCCAGGCGGGCGCGGAGATCGCCTTCACCTATCAGGGCGAGGCGCTGGGAAAGCGCGTGCGGCCGCTCGCGGAGACGCTGGGCTCCGACATCGTCATCCCCTGCGACGTCGAGGACCTCGCCTCGGTGGATTCGATGTTCGCCGCCCTGAGGGAACGCTGGGGCGGGCTCGACATCCTCGTCCACTGCATCGGGTTCTCCAACAAGAACGAACTGAAGGGGCGCTACGCCGACACCACCCGCGAGAACTTCTCGCGCACCATGGTGATTTCGGCCTTCTCCTTCACCGAACTCGCGAAGCGCGCCGCCGAGATGATGCCGGCCGGCGGCGCGATGCTGACGCTGACCTATGGCGGCGCCACGCGCGTCATGCCGAATTACAACGTCATGGGGGTCGCCAAGGCGGCGCTCGAGGCCAGCGTGCGTTACCTCGCGGCGGATTACGGCCCCGCCGGCATCCGCGTGAACGCGATCTCGGCGGGGCCGGTCCGGACGCTCGCGGGCGCGGGCATTGCCGACGCCCGGCTGATGTACGATTTCCAGCGCAAGCACTCGCCGCTGCGCCGTCCGATCACCATCGAGGACGTCGGGGGCGCCGCGCTCTACCTGCTGTCGGACCTGTCGTCGGGCGTCACCGGCGAGATCCACTTCGTGGATTCCGGCTACAACATCATCTCGATGCCAAGCCCCGACGGTCTGAAGCGCATCGACGCCGCGGAGTCCAAAGCGGACGGGTGAGGGCTGGCGGGGTGCGAGGTTCCGACGACGCAGACTTCATCGCCCGGCGCACCGACGCCTACTTCGCGAAGACCGCGGAGATCGTCGCGGCGCATGGCGACGCGCGGGTCACTTACGCCGTCTTCCTGCGCAGCGACGCCGTGGTCGCGATCGACCGGGCGATCGAGTTCCTCGATCAGATCTACCCCCCCGGAGCCGAGATCCCGCTCTCGCTGACGCGCGCCGTGCCCGAAGGCACGGTGCTGACGTCCGGCAAGCCGATGCTCTATGTCACCGGCTCGCTGGTCGCGCTGTCGCCGATCGAGACGCTGCTGCTTCAGCGCATCGGCTTCTCCTGCATCTCCGCGTTCAACGCCTTCTCGATGTGCCTCGCGCTGCCGGGCGCGGAATTCCTCGCGATGGAGGCGCGCCACACCACCGGCGACGACATGCACCTCGCCTGCTCCTACGGCGCAGCGGTCGGCTCCCGCACGGCCAAGCTGATGGGGGCGAAGGGCTTCATCGGGACCTCGACCGACATCGCCGCCCCGTTGTTCGACACGCCCCATGGGCTGGGCACCATGCCGCATTCGCTGATCGGCTACGCGAAGGCGCGGATGCTGAGCGAGGGGCGCGATCCCGCCTCCGAGAGCCCGACGCTGGAGGCCGCCAAGCTCTATGCCGCGCAGTTTCCCGACGAGCCCGGCTACACCGTGCTCAACGACTATGACGGACGAGAGGTGACGGACGCGCTCGCGGTTTGCCGCTGGTTCTACGGCGCCGGCGGACCCGGAGAGGCCGGCAAGCGGCTGTCGTTCCGGCTCGACACCCATGGCGGAAGGCAGCTCGAAGGGCTCGACTGGGAGCGCAGCGTCCGCACGCTTCTGAAGTGGACCCACCGGCACACGCCAGGCGAGGTCGCGAAGCTCGCGCTCACCGGATTCGATTTCGACGAGCTCGGCGGCATGTCGGCCGACGAGCTGCGCGACAAGTTCCTGTTCGGCACCGGCGTGACGGCCGCAGCCGCCATCTTCTTCCGCAAGGCGCTCGACGACGCCGGCTTCCCGCAGCCGCGGATCGTCGTCTCGTCCGGCTTCGACACCGTGAAGTGCCGCGTGTTTGGCAATCTCGCGGTCCCGGTCGACGTGGTGGGCACCGGTTCGTTCCTGCCGTCCCGCTTGTCGCGGACCTACGCCACCGCCGACATCGTCCGCTACGAGCTGCCGGACGGCGCGGGCGGGTGGAAGACGTTCGACCTCGTGAAGGCCGGACGGGAGTTCCTGAAGCTGGGGTGAGCCGGGAGAATCGCCGCCCGTGTCCCGACCGGGACACGGGAAGCGTTTCAATCCTGCAGCGCCGCCAGCTTTTCGAACAGGTCGAGCGCCTCGGGGTTCGCCAGCGCCTCCTTGTTCTTCACCGGACGTCCGTGCACCACCTCGCGCACTGCGAGCTCGACGATCTTGCCGGACTTGGTGCGCGGAATGTCGGTCACGGCGACGATCTTCGCCGGCACATGGCGCGGCGAGGCGCCCTCGCGGATGCGGGTCTTGATGCGCTTCGTCAGATCGTCATCGAGGGCCGCTCCGTTCTTCAGCCGGACGAACAGCACCACGCGGACGTCGCCATCGAAGTCCTGCCCGATGCAGATCGCCTCGACGACCTCCTCCATCTTCTCGACCTGGGCGTAGATCTCGGCCGTGCCGATGCGCACGCCGCCGGGGTTGAGCGTCGCGTCCGAGCGGCCGTGGATGATCATCCCGCCATGGACGGTCCACTCCGCGAAGTCGCCATGCACCCAGACATTGGGGAAGCGATCGAAATAGGCGTCGTGGTATTTGACTCCGTCCGGGTCGTTCCAGAAGCCGATGGGCATGGTCGGAAAGGCCTGCATGCAGGCGAGTTCGCCCTTGCCGGACGCCATGCGCCGGCCGTCGTCGTCGAGCGTCGCCATGTCGTAGCCAAGACCCGGACCCTGGATCTCGCCGCGCCACACCGGCTCCAGGGGATTGCCGATCATGAAGCAGGAGACGATGTCGGTGCCTCCCGAGATCGAGGCGAGCTGCATGTCGCGCTTCACTGACTGGTAGACCCAGTCGAAGCTCGCGTCCGCAAGCGGCGAACCAGTCGACGCCATGGTGCGGACGCTTGAAAGGTCGTGGGTCTCGCAGGGGCGCAGGCCGAGCTTCTTCGCGCTGTCGATCCACTTGGCGGACGTTCCGAAGAACGTCATCCGCTCCTGCTGCGCGAAGTCGAACAGAACGTTCGGACCGGGGTGGAACGGCGATCCGTCATAGAGCAGCAACGTCGCTTCGGCGGCGAGACCGACCACCAGCCAGTTCCACATCATCCAGCCGCAGGTCGTGAAGTAGAACACCCGGTCTCCCGGCCGGTTGTCGGAGTGCAGCACGTGCTCCTTGACGAGCTGCAGCAGCACGCCGCCCGCGCAATGCACGATGCATTTCGGCACGCCCGTGGTGCCGGAGGAGAACAGGATGAACAGCGGGTGGTCGAACGGCAGCCGCGCGAAGGTCGGCTCTTTCGCCTCGAAGCCTCCCGCGAACTCATTGAGCGTGACCGCCCGCGGCAGGGCTTCGGCCACCATGTCATGCACGCCGAGATAGGGCACGATCACGGTCTGGCGGACGGTGGTCAGCGCCTCGACGATCGGCTTGAGCTTCGACAGAATCTCGATGCGCTTGCCGGCGTACCAGTAGCCGTCGACGGTCACGAACACCTTGGGCTCGATCTGACCGAAGCGGTCGAGCACGCCGCGTTCGCCGAAGTCGGGGGAGCAGGACGACCAGATCGCGCCGAGCGAGGCGGTCGCCAGCATGAAGGCGACGGTCTCGGGCCGGTTCGGCATCATCGCCGCGACCCGGTCTCCCTCCCCCACGCCGGCGGCGGCGAGACCCTGCTGGATGCGCGAGACCATCGCGCGCAGTTCGTCCCAGGTGAGTCGCGCCTCGGCCTTGTCCTCGCCGCGAAACACGATGGCCTCGCCCGAGCCGATGCGGCGCAGCAGGTTCTCCGCGAAGTTCAATCGCGCGTCGGGAAAGAAGCGGGCGCCCGGCATCCTGTCGCCGTCGACCAGCAGCCGCTCGCCCTTGTCCCCGACGATGCCGCAGAAGCTCCAGACAAGGTCCCAGAAGCTCGCGCGATCCTCGATCGACCACGCGTGCAGCTCGCGGAAAGTCTTCAGCTTTCTGTGCGCGCGGGCGGACGCCAGATCCGCGAAGGCGGCCATCGCGCTCGCCGCCGCCCGGGAGGCTGGCGGGGTCCAGAGCGGCGCTTTGGCGTCGGTCATCATCGGGCGGCTCCGCTTGAACGCAGACTACGAGATCGCCTTATAAGCTCTCTCGGCGAACGCCGGAATGCGTCGCAGGACGCAGACGGTTTGGAGCGCGGATCGCGCCGCGGTATAAGCGCCGCCGGTCGATAGTCGGGCGTTCACCAGCGCGCCCCGAAAGGACTTCCAGCCTCATGCGCCGCATCGTTCTCGGCATCGCCATCCTGGCGACCGCGGCCGTCGCGGTCTTTGTGACGCTTCTGGCGCGGGCGCCGCTCGACGACGCCGGCGTCGCCATGCTGGACGCGCTGCGCGATGGCTCGGGCCTGCGCGTCGAGGTCAACGGCCGCACGAAACTGTCGATGTTCCCGACGCCGCAGGTGCGGATGGCCGGCGTCAGCTTCGCCCAGGGCGACCAGGAGCCCTTCGCCATCGCGCGCGAACTTATCGGCTCCCCGCGGATGTCGGCTTTGCTGTTCGGCCGGCTCGAGCTCAGCGACGTCACGCTGGACGGCGCCCAGATCGCGCTCGACCGGATCCCGGTCGGCGCGCTGTTCAGCACAGGCGTGACGCCCGCCCGGGCCTGGACCGCGCCCTCGATCCGAATCGTCGACGGCCGGCTGGCCTGGGGCGGGCAGGCCGTGGAGAAGGTGGAGGCCGGTCTCGTCTGGGCGGGCGCCGGTCGCCCGCTCTCGGCCTCCGGCTACGGAACGTTCGCGGACCGGCCGGTCGAGGCGACCTTCGCGCTGACGGACCCCGAGGCGCTCGCCCGCCACGAGCAGGCGCCGTTCCGCGTGCGCATCGAGGGCGGCGGCGCCCGCGTGACATTCGACGGCACGGCGATCGACGACGGCGGCGTGCGCTTCACGGGCGATCTCAGCGCGCGCGCGGCCTCGCTCCGCGAGACGCTGCGCTGGATCGGCGCGCCGGCGCCGCGCAGATCTTCACCCCTCACCGGCTTTTCCCTCGTCGGCCGCGCGACCGCCGACAAATCGGGCCTCTCGATCGCGGACGCCGAACTCAACCTCGAAGGCGGAAGCTTTCTGGGCGCCGGGCGGATCGCCGTGGTCTCCGGACAACCGAGCATCGAGGCGACGCTCGACACGGGACGTCTCGATCTCGATCCCTATGTCAACGGAATCGCGCCTGCGCTCCAGGAGGAGCATGGCTGGAACCCCCGGCCGGTCGATCTGAAGCTGCTCGCCGGCTACGACCTCGACCTCAGGCTCTCGGCTGGCGAGGTGCGGTCCGGCGCGCTGAGGCTGGGACCGATCGCGGCGACCGTCGTGATCGCCGGCGGCGCCTTCGACCTCGCGGTCGGCGAGGCCTCCGCATACGACGGCACGGTCGGCGGCCATCTGTCGGTTTCTCCCGAGGGCGCCGCCGGCGCTCGGGTCCGGCTTCAGACGGAGCTGACCGGGATCGATCTCGACGAAGCGCTCAGACGCTTCGTGACGCAGCCCCCGCTGACGGGCGCGCTGACCGCGAACATCTCCGTCGAAGGAGTCGGGGTCTCCGCGGCCGACGTGATCGCGACGCTCAAGGGCGAAGGCGAGGCCCGCGTCACAGGAGGCTCCCTGGAGGGCATCGGCCGTAGCCGGACGCTTTCGCTGGCCGGTCTGCGCGGCGGCATGGACATCGCGTCGGCCGAGGCGACGCTCAGGATCGATCACGGCGTCGCGCGGACCAGCGACTTCGCGATCATGGGCTCGGACGCCACGTTCACCCTGTCGGGGGAGGCGCGGCTGGTGGACCGCGACCTTCGGCTGCAGGGTTTCGTAAAGCCGAAGGAGGGGGCCTGGACGCTGCCGGTCCGAGTCGACGGCCCGCTGTCATCGCCGAAATTACGGCCGTATCTGTCTTCGGCGACAGATCCGCACGCCGAGGCCGACCGGCGCCATTCGGCGACACCCGGCGGATAGCCGCAGACGCGGGCAATTCGCGCCGAATGGTCCGGCTTACCGCCCGGCGGCCGCGGCGCGTTCGGCTTTCATGCGTTCGTTCTCGGCGCGCTTGGTCGCGATCGAGGCGATGATGACGCCGGTCGTGACGATGGCGATCAGGATGGTGCAGACCGCGTTGATCTCGGGCTTCACGCCGAGCCGGACCGACGAATAGATCCGCATCGGCAGCGTCGTGGCGCCCGGCCCCGTGGTGAACTGCGAGATCACGAGATCGTCGATCGACAGCGTGAAAGCCAGCATCCAGCCGGAGACGATCGCCGGCAGGATGATCGGCAGCGTGATGACGAAGAAGGTCTTGAACGGCGTGCACCCGAGGTCGAGCGCGGCCTCCTCCAGGCTCCTGTCGAACGAGATCAGCCGCGACTGCACAACGACCGCGACGAAGCACATCGAAAACGTGATGTGCGCGAGGGCGAGCGTGATGAAGCCGCGGTCGAGCCCGATCGCCACGAACAGCAGCAGCATCGAGAGGCCGGTGATGACCTCGGGCATCACGAGCGGCGCATAGACCATGCCGGAGAACAGGGTGCGGCCGGGAAAGCGGCCCATCCGCACCAGCGTGATGGCGGCGAGCGTGCCGAGCACGGTCGCGACCGTCGCGGAGAGCAGGCCGACGCGGATCGTGACCCAGGCGGCCTCGAGAAGCTGCTCGTTGTGGAACAGAGAGACGTACCACCGCGTCGAGAACCCGCCCCAGACCGTGACGAGTTGCGAAGCGTTGAACGAATAGATCACCAGCAGCAGGATCGGCAGGTACAGGAACGCGAAGCCAAAGGTGAGCGCGACGATGTTGACGCCGGAAAGGCCCTTTCTCATGCCTTGTCCCCGATCTCGCGGGCCTGGATGTTGTTGTAGATCGCGATCGGAACGACGAGCACGAGCAGCAGCAGGACGGCGATCGCCGACGACACCGGCCAGTCGCGGTTGAGGAAGAATTCGTTATAGAGCGTCTTGCCGATCATCAGCGTCTCGGAGCCGCCGAGCAGGTCCGGTATGACGAACTCCCCGACTGCGGGGATGAACACGAGGAAGCAGCCGGCGATCACGCCCGGCAGCGACAGCGGCACGGTGATCTTCCAGAACGCCTTCCACGGCGGGCAGCCGAGGTCGGCCGCGGCCTCCAGCAGCGTCTCGTCGAGCTTCTCGAGGCTGGCGTAGAGCGGCAGCACCATGAACGGCAGGTAGGAATAGACGATGCCGATATAGACGGCCGTCTCGGTGTTCATGATGTAGAGCGGCTCGTTGATCACGCGCGCCCACAGCAGGAAGGCGTTGAGCAGCCCGTCCGGATTGAGGATGCCGATCCAGGCGTAGACGCGGATCAGCAGCGAGGTCCAGAACGGCAGGATCACCGCCATCAGCAGCGTCGGCCGTATGCTCTTCGGCGCCCGCGCCATGCCGTAGGCCATGGGATAGGCGATCGCAAGCGTCAGCAGCGTAGAGATCGTCGCGATCTTGAGGCTCGAGAGGTAGGAGGCGAGGTAGAGCTCGTCGTCGAACAGCGCGGAGTAGTTCTCGAGGTCGAGCGCGCTCCACCAGTCCTTGATCCCCTGCCATCCCTGGGAGAGGTCGAGCACCGGCTCGTAGGGCGGCTGCGCGATGACCGTGTCGGACACCGAGATCTTCAGCACGATGAAGAACGGCGCGAGAAACAACGCCAGCAGCCAGCAATACGGGATCGCGATCAGCAGCCATCGCTTCCAGCGGCCGGGAGCCGCGGCTGCGCGCGCAGGGGGCGAGGCGTCAGGCGCTGCGGCGTCCGTCATGATCCCTCACGCCGCCAGCAGGATGCCGGCGTCCGGCGCGAACCAGACGAAGACTTTGTCGTCCCAGCCGATCGGCCGGGCTTCGCTGCGGGTCATGTTGGCGCGGCTGACGCGGACGATCTTCTCGCTGCCCTCGACCTTCACCAGCAGCGTGGTCCAGTCGCCGAGATAGGCGATGTCCCAGACTTCGCCCTTCAGCACGTTGGTCGCGTCGGCGGGCGGCGGCTCGGTGGAGATCCGCATCTTCTCAGGGCGGATCGCGAGGGCGACCTCCGTGCCCGCGACAGCCGAGGCGTCGCCCGCCGCGACGAAATCGGCGCCGACCTCGGCGGATTTGAGCCTGGTCCCGCCGACCTCGGCGCCGGTCACCGTCGCGTCGAAGATGTTGATGTCGCCGATGAAGTCCGCGACGTAGCGGCAATTCGGCTGCTCGTAGATTTCGCCCGGCGTCGCGACCTGCACCAGCTTGCCGTGATTCATCACCGCGATGCGATCGGCGACGACCATCGCCTCCTCCTGATCGTGGGTCACGATCATGAAGGTGAGACCGAGCTCCTGCTGCAGATCCATCAGCTCGAACTGGGTCTCCTCACGGAGCTTCTTGTCGAGCGCGCCGAGCGGCTCGTCGAGCAGCAGCACCTTCGGGCGCTTGGCGAGCGATCGGGCGAGCGCGACGCGCTGGCGCTGGCCGCCGGAGAGCTGGTGAGGTTTGCGCGCGCCGAACGCCTCGAGCTTCACGAGGCGGAGCATCTCCTTCACGCGCGTCTCGATCTCGGCCTTGCCGATGTTGTCCTGCTTCAGGCCGAAGGCGATGTTCTGCGCCACCGTCATGTGCGGGAACAGCGCATAGGACTGGAACATCATGTTCACAGGCCGCCGGTAGGGCGGCACGCCGGCGAGATCCTTGCCGGCGAGCGTGATGCGGCCGGAGGTTGGCGCCTCGAAGCCCGCCAGCATCCGCATCAGGGTGGTCTTGCCGCAGCCGGACGGCCCGAGCAGCGCGAAGAACTCCCGCTGGTGGATGTCGATCGAGACGTTGTCGACCGCGACGAAATCCCCGAAGCGCTTCACCACGTTCTCGAAGCGGATCAGCGGGACCGCCGAGGGATCGAGCCACGGCGCGAAGGAGCGGCGGATCGGGCCGAGGGCTTTCTGAGCGGCTTTGGCCATGGAGGATCCGGAGCGTGGAGGGGAGGCTATCGAAAAGGTCGTCATGCCGGCCGGAGCGGCGAGCCGGATCGTTCCGCCGTCATGGTCCGGCTTGACCGGACCATGACGGCGTCACGCTCGACGTCCGGCATGGGTCCTCCGGTCAAGCCGGAGGACGACGACGCGGTTGGTTTCGACGTTTGGCGAGCGTCAGATCACCGCCCGCTCTTCGCCTTCGTCCAGGCGCGGGTCAGGGCGCGCTGGGTCTTGGAGTCCTCGATCGTCGGCACGGTGTAGAGCCGCGCGAACACTTCCGGCGTCGGGTAGATCGAGGGGTTGCCCTTGACGCCTTCGTCGAGGAACTCCTGCGATTTCAGGTTGCCGTTGGCGTATTGCACGAAGTTCGACGCCTTGGCCGCGACTTCGGGCTTCAGCATGTAGTTGAGGAAGATCAGCGCCTCTTCCGGGTGCGGCGCGTCGGCCGGGATCGCCATCTCGTCGAACCAGAGCTGCGCGCCCTCCTTGGGCAGCGAGTAGTCGATGT
Organism: Hansschlegelia plantiphila; assembly: GCF_027922265.1. GTDB lineage: Bacteria > Pseudomonadota > Alphaproteobacteria > Rhizobiales > Methylopilaceae > Methylopila > Methylopila plantiphila. The sequence goes on from NZ_BSFI01000008.1 coordinate 327,154, forward strand.
TGACGCCTTTCTTCGCCTCTTCGGCGCGGGTCTTGGCCTGGAAGATGTCGCCGGAATAGCCGACAGCGACGCAGATGTTCCCGTTGGCGAGGGCGTTGATGTATTCGGAGGAATGGAACTTGGTGATGTACGGCTTCAGCTTGGCGAGATGCTCGGCCGCTTTCTTCACGTTCTCGACGTTCGACCAGTCCGGGGACAGGCCGAGATAGGTCATCACCGACGGCAGAAGGTCCTCCGGGCTGTCGAGCAGCATGACGCCGCAGCCCTTCAGCTTCTTCAGGTTGTCGGGATCGTAGACCAACGCCCAGCTGTCGAGCGGCGCGTCGGGGAAGGCCTTCTTGACCTTGTCGACATTGTAGCCGATGCCGGTCGTGCCCCACATGTAGTTGATCGAATAGGAATTGTCCGGATCGTATTGGGCGACCCGCTTGTAGATCTCCGGCCAGGCGTTCACCAGGTTCGGAAGCTTCGACTTGTCCAGCTTCTGGAACACCCCGGCCTTGATCTGGCGCGACAGGAAGGTCGCGCTCGGGACCACCACGTCGTAGCCGGTCTTGCCGGTGAGCAGCTTGGTCTCGAGGATTTCGTTGGAGTCGAAGACGTCGTAGACGACCTTGATGCCGGTCTCGGCCTCGAAGTCCTTGAGGATCTGGTCGTCGATATAGTCCGACCAGTTGTAGACGCGGACTTCCTTCTGCTGGGCGATCGCGGCGCCCGAGACGCCGAAGACCAGCCCGAGCGCGACTGTCCACGCGCTCACGAACCGTTTTAACGACATGCGCGAAATCCCCTGACCCCCTCGACCCTGCGCGGGAGGCCGACCAACCCGAAGGCTAGCTCCGCCGATCGAACCGCACAACAGATTTGCCAGCCCATTTCCGCGCCATCGCTGCGATCTTTCCGGGCCGGATTGATTTGGGGCGCCGGCTCGGGCAGGCTTGCCGCCGGATGCGCGGAGCTTTCCGCGCATCCGGCGGCATCGTTCCGCCGCGGGGCCGCCTCACACCTCCTCTCCTCGGCCCGATCCGGGAGCGGCCCGCCTGCAGCGACCGCGCTCTCCACGAGCGCAGCGTCGCCTTCGCCGGCTCGGGTCCGTCTCCGCCGGACAGCGGAGGGTGACGCCAGTCGGGTATTGAAAATGGGAAAGAAAAAGCGTTCGGAGCTCAAGGAGTCGATCGCCGATCGGCGCGGCGTCGCGAACGCCGAGGAAGGCCGCCAGTGGGTGGCCGACCGCGATATCGAGGAGATCGAGTGCCTGCTGCCCGACCAGGCGGGCGTGGCGCGCGGCAAGATCATGCCGGCCCAGAAGTTCTTCCAGTCGCCGACGATGAACATGCCGTCGTCGATCTTCCACCAGACGATCGCGGGCGGCTACGCCGATGACGACGAGATCGGCGGCGGCGATCCCGCCGACAGCGACCTCGTCCTGGAGCCGGACTTCTCCACGCTCTCGACCGTGCCGTGGGCCTCGGACCCGACAGCGCAGATCATCCACGACGCGTACCACCGCGACGGGCGGCCGGTCGAGGTGTCGCCGCGGGCGCTGCTGCGGCGCGTCGTCGATCTGTTCGACAACAAGGGCTGGGCGCCGATCGTGGCCCCCGAGATCGAGTTCTACCTCGTGAAGCCGAACACCGATCCGGACTATCCTCTGGAGCCCCCCATCGGCCGCTCGGGACGGCCGGAAACCGGCCGGCAGTCCTACTCGATCTCGGCGGTCAACGAGTTCGACGAGCTGTTCGAGGACATCTACGACTACTCGGAGGCCCAGGGGCTCGAGATCGACACCCTCATCCACGAAGAGGGCGCGGCGCAGATGGAGATCAACCTCCGCCACGGCGCGCCGCTCGCGCTCGCCGACCAGGTCTTCCTGTTCAAGCGCACGATCCGCGAGGCCGCGCTCAAGCACAACATGTACGCGACCTTCATGGCGAAGCCGATCGCGAACCAGCCGGGCTCGGCGATGCACATCCACCAGTCGGTGCGTGACGTGAAGACCGGCCGGAACATCTTCTCGGACGCCCAGGGCAAGCCCTCGACCGAGTTTTTCGGCTTCCTCGCCGGCACGCAGAAGTACCTGCCGGCGGTGATGAGCGTGCTCGCCCCTTACGTGAACTCGTATCGCCGGCTGACGCGCCATTCCTCCGCGCCGATCAACGTTCAGTGGGGCTACGACAACCGCACCACCGGCATCCGCGTGCCGCCTTCGGGGCCGGAGGCGCGGCGCGTCGAGAACCGGGTGCCGTCGTCCGACGCCAATCCCTACCTCGCGATCGCGGCGTCGCTCGCCTGCGGCTATCTCGGGATGATGGAGGGCCTGACGCCCTCGGAGCCGATCGACGGCTCGGCCTATGGCCTCGACTACGATCTGCCGCGCGGGCTGCTCGAGGCGGTCTCCGCCTTCGAGGACTGCGCCGGGCTGCAGGACGTGTTCGGCCGCACCTTCGTCGCGACCTACGCCTCGATCAAGCGCGCGGAGTTCGAGACCTTCATGCGCGTGATCAGCCCATGGGAACGCGAGTTCCTGCTGCTCAACGTCTAAGCCCGGGCTCCTCCCCGCAGACGCGGGGAGGGACGGGAAAGCCTCACGCCGTGCCTTCGGCCTCCTCGGCGCGGGCGCGGTAGAGCGCCGCGAAATCGACCGGGTCGATCATCAGCGGCGGGAAGCCGCCGTTGCGGACGCTGTCGGCCACGATCTGCCGGGCGAACGGAAACAGCAGGCGCGGGCACTCGATCATCACCACCGGATGGATCTGCTCCTCCGGAATGTTGATGACCCGGAAGACGCCGCCATAGGTCAGGTCGACGCGGAAGATGAGCTGCTCGCCGTCCTTCGCCTGACCTTCGATCGCGAGCTCGACCTCGAAGTCGGTCTCGCCGACCTTGCGGGCGTTGACGTTGACCTTGATCTCGATGTTCGGCGCGCTGGTGCGGGGCGCGAGCGAGCGCGGCGCGTTGGGGTTTTCGAACGACAGGTCCTTGGCGTACTGGGCGAGGACATTGATGGCGGGAGCCGCGTTCTCGGCGGTGGGCGCGCCGTTATTGTTGCTGGCCATTCGTCTTTATCCTCGGGCGTCGGCTGGGCTATCGGCCGGTCCGCCATGGGCGGCCGCGATCGCGCGCGGCGTAGCACGGGGCTCGGCGAAGCCGCAAGGCGACGCTCGGGGTAAGACGGGTCAGGCCTCGCCGCCCGGCGGCGCCTCGCGCCACTCCCGACGGTCGAGCTCGATCAGGTCGGCGGGCGCGGCCCGCCTGCCGGGCGTCCGCGCCGTGACCGGCTGGCCGCCGAGCAGTCGCCGGAGACGCGTCCGGAACTCGGGCACCAGCGCGAGCACCCCGAGCGCGTCGGTCAGAAAGCCGGGCACCGCGAACAGAAGTCCGGCGAGCCCGCGCATCGAGTGGGACTTGTCGAGCGCGAAGGACATCACGCCGCCGCCGCGGACCCGCGTCTTCGCCTCGGTGAGGAGGGAGCTGATCATGGCGACGCCGATCAGCGAGATCGCAAGCTGCAGCAGGACCGCCTTACCAAGGCCGATGGCGCTGGCGACGCCCACGAAAGCGAGCAGCTCGAGCACCGGCAGAATCAGTATTAGGCCGAGAATTCGGGGCATGACGTATCCGTGAAGCGCCTGTTGGACCGTGAACAGCCGTCATGTGGGGACGATCCCGCGTCGGATTCAAGCCGATGCGACACGCGGCGTCTGGAATCGCACGTCGTCTTCATCACATATAGGAAGCGCCTGCGAGATGCGCCCCGGCCGGAGCAGGCCTCAGAGACGACTGCGAGACGAGATGAGCGACGGCTTCGACATCTACACGATCATCATCCTCGTGCTGGCGGTGTTCATCTTCATCCGGCTGCGCTCGGTGCTCGGCACCCGCACTGGCCAGGAGCGTCGCCCGAGCGACCCGTTCATCGGCCGCCCCAAGCCGAAGACCGTCAGCGACAAGGTCGTGCCGCTGCCGCAGCGCGCCTCCGAGCCGCAGCGGCCGACGCCCGTGACCGAGGCGCCGGAGCCCGCGGTCGACCGCTGGGCGGGCCTGGTCGAAGCCGACAGCGCAGCCGCTCGCGGCCTCGACCAGATCGTGGCGGCCGAGCGCGATTTCGACGCCCGCGGATTCGTCGCCGGCGCCCGCAGCGCCTATGAGATGATCGTGAACGCTTTCGCCTCCGGCGACCGCAAGACCCTGAAGCCGCTCCTCGCCCGCGAGGTGTTCGACAGCTTCTCCGCCGCGATCGCGGACCGCGAGAGCCGCGGCGAGACGGTGGAATCGAGCTTCATCTCGATCGACAAGGCCGATCTCGTCGGCGCCGAGGTGGTCGGACGCAACGCTCAGATCACCATGCGCTTCGTCTCCAAGCTGATATCGGCGACGCGCGACAAGGCCGGCGTCGTGATCGACGGCAGCCCGACCGAGATCGCCGACCTCGTGGACGTCTGGACGTTCTCGCGCGAGCTCAACGCCCGCGATCCGAACTGGCGGGTTATCTCGACCGCGGCTGTGTGAGCGGCCGGCCTTGAGCGGTCGGAGGGTCGCGCTGGTGACGCTCCTTGCGATGCTGGCGGCGGCGGGCGCAAAGGCGGACGCGGCGAGCCTGTCGCCTGTCGCCTTCTCGGCTATCCCGGGCTGGGCTGAGGACGATCACGCCGCAGCGCTCGTGACGTTCAGAAAATCCTGTCAGGCGATCGACGCTTCGGCGGCCCCGCTCCGACCGGGAGTTCCCGGCGGCGCGGCGCTTGCGGCTGCATGCGCCCAGGCCGCGAAGGCCGATCCGGCCGGGGCCCGATCCTTCTTCGAACGGGTGTTTTCGCCGTTTCGCGTGGGGCGCGGCCAACTCACCGGCTATTACGAGCCGGAGATATCGGGCTCGCTCAAGCCCACGCGGCGGCGCGACACGCCCCTGCTCGCGCGTCCCTCCGACCTCGTGTCGCTGGCGCAGGGTGAGACGGCGCCGGGCCTCCCGACGGGCTTGCAGGCGGCGCGACGCACGAGCGCCGGGCTGAAGCCCTATCCCACGCGCGCCGCGATAGAGGACGGCGCTCTCGCGGGCCGCGGGCTGGAGCTCGTCTATCTCGATCGCGTCGACGCCTTCTTCGTCCACGTGCAGGGCTCGTCCAGGGTGCGGCTTCCCGACGGGTCAGCGCTCCGGATCGCCTATGCCGGGCGGAACGGGCGGCCGTTCACCGCGATCGGACGGCTGTTGGTCCAGCGAGGCGAGATGACGCCGCAGACCGCGACCATGGCCTCGATCCGCGCCTGGCTCGCCGCCCATCCCGAAGACGGGCGCGCGCTGATGCGGCGTAACGACAGCTACATCTTCTTTCAGATCGACAAATCGCTTGCTCCCGCTGACGGCCCCCGCGGCGGACAGGGGACGCCGCTCACGGCCGGGCGCAGCCTCGCGGTCGATCGCACGGTGTGGCCATACGGGCTGCCGATGTACGTCGACGGCGTGACGCCCGACGGCGCGCCGCTGCGCCGCCTCACGATCGCCCAGGACACCGGCTCCGCGATCGTCGGAACCGCCCGCGGCGACTTCTTCGCCGGCTCCGGCGACGCGGCCGGCGCGCTCGCCGGCTCGATGCGCGACGACGCCGATTTCTTCGTTTTGCTGCCGAAGCCGACAAAGGACGCGGCGCGATGAGCGGCGGACGGCGTCGACGGGTCGTCTCCGAGGCCGAGCTCGCGCTGTGGACGCGGGTGGTCGAATCGGTCCGGCCGCTTCCGGGACGCGAACTTCAGCCGATAACGCCCTCCGCGCCATTTGCGCCAGAGACGGCCGAACCCAAGAAACCGAGCCCACAGCCTGCGCGGACTTCCTCGCAGCCCGCGCCATACGCTCCGCCCGCGCCGCCGCCGCTCGCCCCGCTCGAGCACCGTCTGCGCCGGCGGCTGGCGCGGGGCGTCGTATCGATCGACGCCCGCATCGACCTCCATGGGCTGAGGCAGGACGAGGCGCACCGCCGGCTCGCGTCCTTCCTGATCGGCGCGCAGGCGAGCGGGTGCAAGGTGGTGCTCGTCATCACCGGCAAGGGACGGCCGTCGGCGGGCGACGAGCCTTACGGCTCGGAGCGCGGCGTGCTCAGGCGCTCGGTGCCGATGTGGCTCGGCTCGCCCGCCGCGCGCCAGATCATCGTCGGATTCGAGCAGGCCGACGTCGTCCATGGCGGCGCGGGCGCGCTCTATGTTCGAATCCGCAAGGGCGGCATGCGGCGCTGATCATGCGGCGCGCCGCTCACTTCGTGCCGTAGAGCCTGTCGCCGGCGTCGCCAAGGCCGGGCTCGATATAGCCGTTCTCGTTGAGGCGCGTGTCGATCGCAGCCGTGAAGACCGGCACGTCGGGATGGGCGGCGGCGAAGCGGGCGATCCCTTCGGGCGCTGCAAGAAGGCACAGAAAGCGAATGTCGCGCGCGCCCTCCGCCTTCAGCGTCGAAACGGCGTCGGTCGCCGAGTTGCCGGTCGCGAGCATCGGATCGACGACGATGACGAGCCGCTCGGACAGACCGGCCGGAGCCTTGAAGAAGTAGCGCTTGGCCGCGAGCGTCTCGTGGTCGCGATAGATGCCGACATGGGCGACGCGGGCCGACGGCACGAGATCGAGCATGCCGTCTATCAGGCCGTTGCCGGCTCGCAGGATCGACGCGAACACCAGCTTCTTGCCGGACAGACGCGGCGCGCTCATCCGCTGGATCGGCGTCTCGATCTCGACGAGTTCGACCGGCAGGTCGCGCGTGACTTCGTAGGCGAGCAGCAGCGAGACCTCGCGCAGCAGCAACCGGAAATCCGCGGTGGAGCATGTCTTGTCGCGAAGCAGCGTCAGCTTGTGCTGGACGAGCGGATGATCGCAGACGGTCACCTTGGCCATGGGGCTCTTTGTCCTTGCTCAGCGGCCAAGATTGTCGGGTCCGAAGCTCTCAGGCAGCAGATCGTCGACCGTGAACCGGCGGCGCACGCCCTCAGGTCCCGCGACCAGCACGACGGCGTCGCCCGCCGCGAATTCGCGGATGCGCTGCCGGCAGGCGCCGCACGGCGTGCAAAGCGCGTCGCCCTCTCCCAGCACCAGAATCGCGGCGAGCCGCCGCGCGCCCGACCCCGCCATCGCAGAGAGCGCCCCGGCCTCGGCGCAGGATCCCACGGGATAGGCGGCGTTCTCGACGTTGCAGCCGGCGTGGATCGCTCCGTCGGAGGTCACGAGCGCCGCGCCGACGCGGAAGCCAGAATAGGGCGCGTAGGCGTTTTCGCGGACGGCTGAGCCGGCGGCGAACAGGGCGGCCACGGTTTCCTCGTCGATCATTCCCAATCCTTCGGCGGCGCGCGAAACGCCGCCGGCGACGCAGGATAGCGCGTGGCGCGGCGGAAGGCAGCTTCTGTGGGGAACATCGGAAACTGATGGCGGCTCCGATGCTTCGGCGCCATCGTCGGGATGTGACTTCCCGACCTGCTGCGAGCGCGGAGGGAAACGGCGATGAGCGCGATCACGGCGCGCTTCGACGGGATCGGCCTGCGGCGCCTCGCGCTCGCGGCGGTGGTCTTTCTCGCTTCGGCCGCCTACGCCGACGATGGCGGCCCCTCCGTCGATCTCGAACTGCTGCTCGCCGTCGACGTGTCCTATTCGATGGACGCGGAGGAGCAGAAGGTCCAGCGCGACGGCTATATCGAAGCGATGACCTCCAAGCCCGTGCTGGACGCGATCCGGCAGGGCATGATCGGCCGCATCGCAATCGCCTATGTGGAATGGGCGGGCGCCGACGAACAGCGCGTCGTGGTTCCCTGGACGCTGGTCGATGGCCCGGAGACGGCCGCCGCCTTCGCAGGGCGACTGGCGGACGCCCCGTTTCGCCGCGCCTACCGAACGTCGATCTCGAGCGCGCTGATCTTCGGGGCGAAGCTGTTCGCCAGCAGCGGCGTCCGCGGCGCGCGTCAGGTGATCGACGTTTCGGGCGACGGCCCGAACAACCAGGGCCCCACGGTGGCCGCCGCCCGCGACGAAGTGCTGGAACGCGGCGTGGTGATCAATGGCCTGCCGCTGATGCTGAAGCGTTCGGCCTACGGGATCGTCGACCTGGGCGATCTCGACGCCTATTACCGCGACTGCGTGATCGGCGGCCCCGGCGCCTTCATGGTGCCGGTCCGCGGGGCCGATCAGTTCCCGGAGGCGGTCCGCACCAAGCTCGTCATGGAGATCGCGGGACTGGAGCCGGAGGAGCAGGGCTTTCCCTCCGATCTCGGCGCACGGCCGACGCCGACCGCTTCGGAGCCGGCCACGGACTGCCTCGCCGGGGAGCAGATCTGGCGCGACCGTTTCGGCAACTGACGCCGACGTCCGCGCGATGCTATGAGCGGCGGCGCCCGCCCCTCCGACGTCAGTTCCCTCCCATGCCGATTTCGCCCGAGACGCTGCTGCTGTTCGCGCTGTCCGGCGTCGTTTCCGGCACGGTCGACGCCATTGCGGGCGGCGGCGGGCTGATCGCGCTGCCCGTCCTGATCCTCGGCGGGCTCGACCCAGTCGCGGCCGTCGCGACCAACAAGCTGCAGGGGACGCTCGGGACAGCCGTCGCGACCACGCGCTTCGCACAGGCCGGAATGCTCGACTTCAGGTCGCGCGAGACCTGGATGCTCGCGGCCTTCGCCTTCGTCGGCTCGATCGTCGGCGCGGCGTGCGTCGCCTACGCGCCGGTCGGGCTGATGAGGGTCGGCCTTCCTTTCCTGCTGATCGCGGTCGCGCTCTATTTCGCCTTCGGCCCCCGCATGTCCGACATCGACCTCGCCGCGCGGCTGCGCCCTACGACCTTCGCATTCGCCGCGGCCCTGCCCATCGGCTTCTACGACGGCCTGTTCGGCCCGGGCGCCGGCTCGTTCTACATGATCGCGATCGTAGGCCTCGCCGGACTGGGCGCCGTGCGCGCTGTGGCGCGGACCAAGCTGCTGAACTTCTCCTCCAACGTCGCGAGCCTCATCGTCTTCATCCTCGCCGGCACGATCGTCTGGCCTGCGGGCCTCGCCATGGCCGCCGGCGCCCTCGTCGGCGCGCGCATTGGCTCCGGGCTCGCCCTCAAGCACGGCGTGCGGATCGTTAGGCCGCTGCTGGTCGTCGTCGCTGTTGCGCTGGCGCTTCGGCTCATGCTGGATTCCAGCCATCCTATCGGGGCGGCGATCCGCGCGACGCTTGCCTCGCACTCCTGACTCCGAAGAGCACGCCCTATGAACAGAGCCAGTATCGCCGCCGCACTGTCCTTTGCGCTGCTGGGCGTCGGAGCCCCGGCCTTCGCGGCTGAGACCGGCGGCTGCGGCGCTTTCAAATGGCCGGTCGAGGCCGACATCGCTCTGCTGGCGAAACCCGACTGGGTCGACAGCGGCGCGACGGTCGATCTTTCCGGGCCGGTCGGCGTCCGGGTGAAGCTGGTCGACGCCGACAAGGCGGGCTTCGCGATCGCGCCCGAGCGGAAACCCGCGCTCAGCGCGCCGGCTGGAACGCTCGGCTTCGAGGCGCGCGCGGGCGTCACCCAGGTCACGCTGTCGGACGCCGCATGGGCGGACCTCGTGCAGGACGGCAAGCCGGTGAAGCCGGCAGGGTTCTCCGGGGTGAAGGACTGCGACGGCGCCCATAAGACGCTGCGCTTCGAGCTCGGCGCCGGGCCTGCTCTGCTGCAGATCAGCAACGCGCCCGCCACCAGCATCGGGATCGCGCTGACGCCGCCCGCGAAATAGCCGACGGCCGTTGCAAATACTCCGCCGTCCGCCTATAAGCGGCGCCTTCGCGCGGGCCCGGCCGTTATGGGCTGCCGTGGCGCGCCCAATGCTCAGGTCTCGCGAGCGTTCGGTCCAGCCCCTCAGGGTTGGCGCCGTCTCGCCTGTGAGGCCGCCTCATCTTTTCGGAGAGCGAAATGCCCAAGATCAAGTCGAAGTCGGCGGCGAAGAAACGCTTCCGCTTCACCGGGACCGGCAAGGTCATCTCGGCTCAGGCCGGCAAGCGCCATGGCATGATCAAGCGCACCAACAAGCAGATCCGCAACCAGCGGGGCACGACCATTCTGACGCCGCAGGACGCGCGGATCGTCAGGACGTTCCTGCCCTACGGCTGACGCGCGGACCTGACAGCGCTTTTCCCAGACACACCAGACGCTTGAGAGATAGACCATGGCTCGCGTGAAACGGGGCGTAACGTCCCACGCAAAGCACAAGAAGACACTGGACGCCGCGAAGGGCTTCTACGGCCGTCGCAAGAACACGATCCGCGCGGCGAAGGCCGCCGTCGATCGTTCGATGCAGTACGCCTACCGCGACCGCAAGAACAAGAAGCGGACGTTCCGGGCGCTCTGGATCCAGCGCATCAACGCCGCCGTGCGCGAGCACGGCCTGACCTATTCGCGCTTCATCGCGGGCCTGTCGCTCGCCGGCATCGAAGTCGACCGCCGGATGATGTCGGAACTCGCGATCGCCGAGCCCGCGGCCTTCGCCGTGATCGCCGAGAAGGCCAAGGCCGCGCTCCAGGCGTGACCTTGTTCGGGCGCGCCTGACGCGCTCTCGACAATCCGCGACGTCGTCCCGGCCGAAGTGCCGGGACCCATTTCCGCAGTCGACGCCGGACTGGACTGACCGCTGAGGAAATGGATTCCGGGACAAGCCCGGAATGACGGCAGGGGGCGCGCTCGCGCCCTTTTTCGTTTCGGCGCTCGGGCGTATCACCCTGCGATGACCGACCTCGACAGCCTCTCCACCCTCGAAGCCGATGTGCTCGCGGCCGTCTCCGCCGCAGCCGACGAGGCCGCGCTCGAAGCCGTGCGCGTTTCCGCGCTCGGCAAGAAGGGCTCGGTCTCCGAGAAGCTGAAAACGCTCGGCGGCATGACGCCCGATGAGCGCAAGACGTTCGGTCCCGCGCTGAACGCGTTGCGCGACCGGGTCGCCGCGGCGCTTTCGGAGCGCAAGACGGTGCTGGCGGACGCGGCCCTGGACGCCAGGCTCGCAGCCGAGCGGCTCGACGTCTCGCTGCCAGTCCGCGAGAGCGGCCTTGAGACGGGGCGCATCCACCCGGTCTCCCAGGTCACGGACGAGCTGATCGCGATCTTCTCGGCGATGGGGTTCTCGGTCGCCGAAGGTCCGGACATCGAGACCGACGACCTCAACTTCACCAAGCTGAACTTCCCTGTCGGCCACCCCGCGCGCGAGATGCACGACACGTTCTTCCTTCCCGCCAAGGAGAACGGCGAGCGTCTGCTGCTCAGGACGCACACCAGCCCGGTGCAGATCCGCGCCATGCAGGCGAAGGAGCCGCCGATCCGGGTGATCTGCCCCGGCCGCACCTATCGCTTCGACATGGACCAGACGCACACGCCGATGTTCCACCAGGTCGAGGGCCTGGTGATCGACCGCGACGCCAATCTCGGCCAGCTCAAATGGGTTTTGGAGGAGTTCCTCAAGACCTTCTTCGAGGTGCCCTCGGTCGAGCTGCGCTTCCGGCCGTCGTTCTTCCCCTTCACCGAGCCGTCGATGGAGGTTGACGTCCGCTGCCGCAAGCTGCCGAACGAGATCCGCATCGGCGAGGGCGACGATTGGCTGGAGATCCTCGGCTGCGGGATGGTGCATCCCAACGTGCTGCGGAACTGCGGCCTGGACCCCGACGTCTGGACCGGCTTCGCCTGGGGCATCGGCATCGACCGCATCGCCATGCTGAAATACGGCATGCCGGATCTGCGCGACCTGTTCGGCGCCGACGCGCGCTGGCTCAGCCATTACGGCTTCCGGCCGCTGGACTTTCCCACGCTCGCGGGCGGGCTTTCACAGTGAAATTCTCCCTCTCCTGGCTGAAAGAACACCTCTCCGGGCCCGCCGACCTCCAGACGGTCACGGAAACGCTGACGCGCGTCGGCCTCGAGGTCGAGCACGTCGAGGACAAGGCGGGCGATCTCGCCGCCTTCGTCGTCGGGCACATTCTCGAAGCGAAGCGGCACCCGAACGCCGACAAGCTCCAGGTCTGCTCGGTCGACGTCGGCAAGGGCGCGCCGCTCCAGGTCGTCTGCGGCGCGCCGAACGCGCGGCAAGGCCTGAAGGTCGTGTTCGCGGCCCCCGGCACGGTGATCCCGTCGAGCGGCGTGAAGCTCGGCGCCTCGGAGATCCGCGGCGTCGCGTCGGGCGGTATGCTGTGCTCCTCGCGGGAGCTCGGGCTCGGCGACGACCACGACGGCATCATCGAGCTGCCGGAGAACGCGCCTGTCGGCCGCCCGTTCGCGCCGCTGGTCGGCCTCGACGACCCGGTGATCGAGATCGCGGTGACGCCGAACCGGCCGGACTGCCTCGGGGTGCACGGAGTCGCGCGCGATCTGGCCGCCGCCGAGATCGGCGAGCTGCGCGAGCCCGCGGTCCAGATCGCGCGCGGCGGCTTCCCCTGCCCGACCGCGGTGCGCTTCGACTTCGGCGACGAGGCGCCGCGGTCGCCTTTCTTCGCGGTCCGTCTCGTGCGCGGCGTCAGGAACAGCGTGTCGCCGGAATGGCTGCGCCGCCGGCTTCAGTCGATCGGGTCCAAGCCCATCAACGCGCTGGTCGACGTCACCAATTACCTGACCTTCGACCGCGGCCGACCGCTGCACGTGTTCGACGCCGCCAAGGTGAAGGGCGACCTCGTCGTCCGCCGGGCGCGCGCCGGCGAGAGTTTCCTTGCGCTCGACGGCAAGACCTATGCGCTCGACGACACGATGTGCGTGATCGCCGACGACAACGGCGTGCAGTCGCTCGCCGGCGTTATGGGCGGCGCCGCGACCGGCTGCGACGAGACCACGACCGACGTGCTGATCGAGAGCGCGCTCTGGGATCCGCTGAACATCGCCCGCACGGGCCGCGCGCTGAACCTGAACTCCGACGCCCGCCACCGCTTCGAGCGCGGCGTCGACCCGGCCTTTGCGCTGCCGGGACTCGAACTCGCGACGCAGATGGTGGTCGACGCCTGCGGCGGCGAAGCCTCTGAAGTCGCGAGCGCGGGCGAGGTTCCCTATCGCGACCTGATCATCGACTTTCCCGTCGCCGAAGTCCGCAGGCTTGCGGGGCTCGCGCTGACGCCGGCCGAGGTGAAGGCGCCGCTGATGAGGCTCGGCTTCCGGGTGTCGGGCCAGGGCGAGCAGCTCAAGGTCGCCGTTCCGAGCTGGCGGCCCGACGTCGAGGGCAAGGCCGACATCGTCGAGGAGGTCGTGCGCATCATCGGCCTCGACCGGATCGTCTCGACGCCGCTGCCGGCTGTCGCGACTGTCGGCGACGCCAGGCTCAGCCTCGTCCAGCGCCGCGCCCGCAACGTCCGCCGCACGCTCGCAGCCCGCGGGCTGGTCGAGGCCGTGACGTGGTCCTTCGTTTCGAAGCCGCAGGCCGAGAGCTTCGGCGGCGCGAAGCCTGAGCTCGCTCTTGCGAACCCGATCTCCGCCGATCTCTCCGACATGCGGCCGAGCCTGCTGCCGAGCCTGATCGCGGCCGCGCAGCGCAACGCCGATCGGGGCGTCGCCGACGTCGCGATGTTCGAGGTCGGGCAGACCTTCCTCGGCGACCGTCCCGAAGACCAGCGCATGGCCGCCGCCGGCGTCCGCCGCGGAACCGCCAAGGCGCGCGGCGCGGGCCGTCACTGGGGCGAAACCGCGCTTCCCGTCGACGCCTTCGACGCCAAGGGCGACGCGCTCGCGGCGCTTTCTGCGATCGGCCTGTCGGCCGGCGCCGTTCAGGTCGCGCAAGGCGCCGCGCCGGACTGGTTCCATCCCGGCCGTTCGGCCGCGCTGCAGCTCGGGCCGAAGCTCGTGCTGGGCGCGTTCGGCGAACTGCATCCGCGCACCCTTCAAGCGCTCGGCGTTTCAGGTCCGCTCGTCGGCTTCGAGCTGATCCTCGACGCCGCTCCTCAGCCCAAGGCCAAGGCGACCAAGGCCCGACCGCCGTTCGGGGGATCGGCGCTGCAGCCGCTCACCCGCGACTTCGCTTTCCTGGTCGATCGCGACGTGCCGGCGGCCGAACTGATCCGCGCCGCGCAAGCGGCCGACCGCAAGCTCGTGACCGACGTCACTTTGTTCGACCGCTACGAAGGACCGGGCGTGCCGGAGGGCCGGGTCTCGCTCGGCCTCGCGGTCACGCTGCAGCCGCGCGAGAAGACGCTGACCGACGCCGAAATCGAGGCGGTCGCGGAGAAGATCGTGGCGCAGGTCGCAAAGGCGAGCGGCGCGACGCTTCGAACCTGAGAGTCTAGCCCCGCTCCCGTCCGGTATTGACTAAGCAAAAGCTCACTTTCAATGGGCTCGCGGAGTCGAGCCGGAGTCGCCGCGAGTCGAGTCCTGTTTCGTTCCAGTAGAACGAATCGCGCACGAATCATCGATTCATGATTCGTTCTGGAAACGACTCCGTGGGAGGCCGGATCGGAAAGCTTTCATTAACCATGACCGAAGAAATGCAGTCGAAGTCACGCCGCTCGTGACTTTAGCGGGGCGGCGATGAGGCCGGACGCGCTTCCAAGGGTAGCAGGCGATGGACCAGCTTGGCGACGCCATCGGACGCGGCCGCATGAAAAGAGACCCGCGCCGTTGACAAACGATATATCGTTCCTCAGATATGTTTTATGAAAAACCTATCTGAGGAACGATACATGTTTGGTCACGGACATTTCTTCGGCCGCCAGGGTCAGAGGCCCTGGTTCGCCGGTTCTGAAAATCGCGATCGTGAGTGCGGTCCGCGCGGCGGGCGCGGCGGCCCGTTCGGCCGCCATCGCGGCGGCCCGTTCGGCGGGAGAGGCTCGCGCCTGTTCGACGCCGGGGCGCTCCGCCTTGTGGTGCTGGGACTCCTCGCGGAGGGCCCTCGCCACGGCTACGACGTCATCAAGGCGCTGGAGGCCCGCTTCCAGGGCGCTTATTCCCCCAGCCCCGGCTCGATCTACCCGATGCTGCAGATGATGGAGGAAGCGGACCTCGCGACCTCGACCACGCAGGGAGCGAAGCGGCTTTATTCGATCACCGACCAGGGCCGGGCCTATCTCGAGGAGAACCGCGCGGAGATCGACAAGATCAACGCGCAGCTGGACGAAGCCTCGGGCGCGCTCGGCGAGGCCGCGCTCGGCGAGGCGGTGCATGGCCTGCGAAAGGCGCTGTTCCGAAAGCTCCGCGGCGGCTCGCTCAACGCCGAGCAGGCCGCGAAGGCTCGCCAGATCCTCGAGCGCGCCGCGCAGGAGCTCGAAGGCCTGTAAAGACCATGAGCCGGCTAATGCCGGCTCATATCTTTCGGAGCCGAACCTCTTCGATCCTGTGGCTCTCGCCCTTTTTCAGGATCAGGTCGGCGCGCGGGCGCGTGGGGCGGATGTTCTCGCGCAGATTGGGCAGATTGATCTCGCTCCACAGCGTTTCGGCGGCGGCGAGCGCCTCCTGCTTCGAGACCTGTGCGTATTTCCGGAAATAGGATTTCGGGTCTCGGAACGCGGTCTCCCGCAGTCGCAGGAAGCGCTCGACATACCAGCGGCGGAGCATCGGCTCGTCGGCGTCGAGATAGATGCCGAAGTCGATGAAATCGGAGACGAACGGCGTCACGCGCCCGTTCTTCGGACGCTCGCCGGTCTGCAGCACGTTCAGCCCTTCGAGGATGACGATGTCCGGCGTCTCGATCGTCATGCGCTCGCCCGGCACCACGTCGTAGACGAGGTGGCTGTACACCGGCGCGGTGAGGCGGCCCTTGCCCGCCTTGATGTCGGAGACGAAGCGCAGCAGGCTCTGAACGTCGTAGCTCTCCGGGAACCCCTTGCGGCCCATCAGGCCGTCGCGCGCGAGCACGGCGTTGGGAAGCAGAAAACCGTCGGTGGTCACCAGGTCCACCTTCGGCATGTTCGGCCAGCGGGCGAGCAGCGCGCGGAGCACGCGGGCCGTGGTGGACTTGCCGACGGCGACCGAGCCCGCGACCGCCACGATGTAGGGCACGCGCGTCTCGCTATGCCCCAGAAAGCGCTGCGTCGCGCGAAACAGCTGATGACGCGCAGCGACGTAGAACGCGAGCAGCCGCGAGATCGGCAGATAGATCTGCTCGACCTCGTCCATATCGATCGGATCGTCGACCGACGACAGCCGCTCGAGGTCGGCGTCGTTCAGGGTCATCGGGGTGTCGGCGCGGAGAGCCGCCCAGTCGCCTCGCGAGAACGTCGCGTAGGGCGAGGGACTGGAGATCCGCGGCCGGTCGTCCATCAATGATTTATCCGTGACGCCTTTTCGGCGTGCCCCGACTGGCCGGTGCGCCGCTGGAGCAGCTCCATGACGTCGGAAAGCGGCACGTCGCGCGCCTTCAGGGCCACCAGCAGATGATAAAGCACGTCCGCGGCCTCCGCGGCGAGTTCGACCTTCGTGCCCGAGGCGGTCGCGAGCGCCGCCTCCACGCCCTCCTCGCCGAGCTTCTTGGCGCAGCGGACGGAGCCGGCGTCGAGCAGCGCCCGGGTGTAGGACTCCTTCGCGTCGGCCGACGCTCGTTCGGAAATGATGCGATCGAGGTCGTCGAGGGTGAAAGCCATGGTCCTCACGCTCCCGGATCGAGTCGGACGGGGAGGCCCGCCTTGGCCATCCGCGCCTTCGCCTCGCCTATCGTGAACTCGCCGAAGTGAAAGATCGAGGCCGCCAGCACCGCGCTGGCGCCGCCGATCTTCACGCCGTCGACCATGTGCTCCAGCGTTCCCACGCCGCCGGACGCCACCACGGGCACGGGAACGGCGTCGGCGACCGCGCGGGTGAGGGCCAGATCGTAGCCGTCCTTGGTGCCGTCGCGATCCATGGAGGTGAGCAGGATCTCGCCCGCGCCGAGGCTCGCGACCTCGACCGCATAGCCCACCGCGTCGAGCCCGGTCGGCCGCCGGCCGCCATGGGTGAAGACCTCCCAGCGGTCCGTTTCGCCGGGCTTCGAGACCTTCTTGGCGTCGACCGCGACCACGATCGCCTGCGCGCCGAATTTCTCAGCGGCGCGGGCGACGACCGAGCGGTCGTTTACGGCAGCCGACATGATCGAGACCTTGTCGGCGCCGGCCAGCATCAGCGCGCGCACGTCCTCGACCGAACGCACCCCGCCGCCGACCGTCACCGGCATGAAGCAGTTCTCCGCGGTGCGCGCGACCACGTCGAGCAGGATGGCGCGCTCCTCGTGGCTTGCGGTGATGTCGAGAAAGCAGAGCTCGTCGGCGCCCGCGGCGTCATAGGCGATCGCCGCTTCCACGGGATCGCCGGCGTCGCGCAGGTCTACGAAGCGGACGCCCTTCACGACGCGACCGTCCTTGACGTCGAGGCAGGGGATGACGCGGATCTTCAGCATCTCACGCCGCCTTCGCCGCGCGCACGAAGGCGAGCGCCTCGCGGCCGTCGAGGCGGCCGTCATAGAGCGCGCGGCCGGTGATGGCGCCGGCGATCGCGGCGTTCTCCGGCTGCAGCAGCCGGCGGACGTCCTCGATGTCGGCGAGACCGCCGGATGCGATCACCGGGATCGACACGGCCGCGGCGAGTTCGCGCGTGCTCTCCAGGTTGAGGCCCTTCAACAGGCCGTCGCGCGAGATGTCGGTGAAGATGATGGCGGCGACCCCCACGTCCTCGAAACGGCGGGCGAGCTCGAGCGAGGTCATGTCGGAGACCTCGGCCCAGCCCTGCACCGCCACGTGGCCGTCGCGCGCGTCGATGCCGACCGCGACCCGGCCCGGATGCGCGCGCGCCGCCGCCTTTACGAAGTCGGGATTGCGCACGGCCGCTGTCCCGAGGATCACCCGCGTCACGCCGCGCGCGAGCCACGCCTCGACCGCCTTCATGTCGCGGATGCCGCCGCCGAGCTGAACCGGCGCGCCGGCCGCATCGAGGATGTCGTCGACCGCGGCCGCATTGACGCTCGCGCCGGCGAAGGCGCCGTCGAGGTCGACCACGTGGATCCACTCGAAGCCGATCTCGGCGAAGCTGCGCGCCTGCGCGCCGGGGTTGCGGCCGTAGACCGTCGCGCGGTCCATGTCGCCTTCCTTGAGGCGCACGACGGAGCCGCCCTTCAGGTCGATCGCGGGATAAAGGATCATGGTCGCCACCCCACGAAGTTGGCAAGCAGAGCGAGGCCGAGCTTCTGGCTTTTTTCCGGGTGGAACTGGACGCCCGCCACGTTGCCGCGCGCGACCACCGCCGTCACCTCCCCGCCGTAGAAGGCGGCGGCGACGACGTCATCCGGATCGTCGGGCACGAGGTGGAAAGCGTGCAGGAAATAGGCGTGCAGGCCATCCGGTCCGAGGTGCAGGTCGTCCAGCAGATGGTGGGGCCGGTGCGTGCGCAGCGTGTTCCAGCCCATGTGCGGCACCTTCAGCCGGGCGTCGCCGGGCTCGATGCGCACCACCTTGCCCGGAATCCACCCGAGCCCGGCCGTCGGCTCGTATTCCTCGCCTTCGGTCGCCAGCATCTGCATGCCGATGCAGATGCCGAGGAACGGCTGTCCGCGTCGGCGGATCGCTTCGTCGAGCGCGTCGCCGAGACCGGAGACATGGCCGAGCGCCGCCCGGCAATCCGGGAACGCGCCGTCGCCGGGCAGGACGACGCGGTCGGCCTTCGCGATCTCGTCTGGGTCGCTGGTGACCGAGATGCGCTGGCCGCCGGCGCGCGCCAGCGCCTTCTCGACCGAGCGCAGGTTGCCCGCGCCGTAATCGACGACCGCGATCGTCACCGCGCCGCTCCGGGCTCGGGAAACAGGCCGAGCACGCCGCCGCCCGTCGGGCGGTAGGGCGCGCTCTGAGCCGCCGGCGCGCGCTCGGGGGCGGGCTGACGGACCCAGTCCTGGAAAAAGACGGCCTCGGCCTCTTCGCGGGTCCGCGCCGGCATCGCTCCAACGAGCGTGAAGCCGCGGCGCTCCAGCGCCCTCGCGCGCAGCCACGCGGCTTCGAGGCCGACGGCGAGGTTGGGCAGAAAAGCGAGCACGAGCGCCGCGCCGCTCGACAGTCCGAGACCGCGGACGGCGAGGCTCAGCACGATCTCGACGACGACATAGACGCCGAGCGCCAGCCAGCACCGCCGCCATGCGAGCCAGATCAACGGGACGATGAAGGCGAGCTTGGAGAAGCCCTCCCGCAGGGTGACGAAGCGTTCCGCGCCATCGAGCGTCGGGAGCGCGCCGCCCGGCGGTTCGTAGATCAGCCAGTTCCGCATAAGTTCTTCAGCCCTAAAGTCGTCAGTCGCCGATCCGGCCCTTGGTGGATGGCAGCCGGTCTCCGGCGCGTGGGTCGATCGCGAACGCGCTCTTCAGGCAGCGCGCCAGCCCCTTGAAGCACGACTCCGCGATGTGGTGCGCGTTCGCGCCATAAAGCGTCTCGACGTGCAGCGTGACCGCAGCATGCGTAGAGAACCCCTGGAAGAACTCGCGGACCAGTTCGCTGTCGAATTCGCCGATCTTCGGCGCCGGGAACGTCGTGCGCCACACCAGGAACGGCCGGCCCGACACGTCGAGCGCCACGCGGGTCAGCGTCTCGTCCATCGGCATCGCGACGTCGGCGTAGCGGGTGAGCCCCTTCATGTCGCCCAGCGCCTGCCGCATGGCCTGGCCGAGCGCGATGCCGACGTCCTCGGTGACGTGGTGGAAGTCGACATGGGTGTCGCCGGTCGCCTTCACCTCGATGTCGATCATCGAGTGGCGCGACAGCAGTTCGAGCATGTGATCGAGAAAGCCGACCCCGGTCGAGATCGAGGACGCGCCGGTCCCATCGAGATCGACGCTGAGGGCGATCTCGGTTTCGGCGGTCTTTCGGGTGACGTCGCCCCGTCGCATGGGCGTCTCCGGCGCTGAAGGCTTTGGCGCAAGTCTTGGTCGCAAGTCTTGCTGGGGAAGTCTGGTGAGGAAACGGCGCGTGACTACCACGCTGGGCGTCGCCGCGCCAATCGCGCCGGAGCGCCTAGTCCCCGCATGAGCGCAAAGCCGCCCCGCTTCATCGAATATGACGATGTTCGCGACGGCCCGGCCCTCGAAAATCAGGGCGCGAGGCATATCTCGGCACGTGACGTTGCAGGGCGGGCTGACGCTTTCACCGTAAAAGAGCGCGGCGCGACATTCCAGGAGGTATCGAGATGGCGAAGACGACCAAGACGAGCGCGAAGATGACCGAGGCGAAGACCCGTCGTAAGGCGGCTCTCGCGACGCCGACCGACCTCGGCTCGAACGCGACCACCGACATCCAGGGCGCCATGAACGCCCTGCTGGCCGACACCTTCGCGCTCTATCTCAAGACCAAGAACTTCCACTGGCACATGAGCGGCCCGCATTTCCGCGACTATCATCTGATGCTCGACGAACAGTCCGCGCAGATTCTCGCCACCACCGACGACATGGCCGAGCGGGTCCGGAAGATCGGCGGCACCACGATCCGCTCGATCGGCCACATCGCGCGCCTGCAGCGCGTCGAGGACAATGACGCCGACTTCGTCACCCCACAGGACATGCTGGCGGAGCTTCGGCAGGACAATCTGGATTTCGTGAAGAGCCTGCGCGAGGTGCACGACCTCTGCGACGAGCACGAGGACGTCGCGACCGCGAGCCTGATCGAGAACTGGATCGACGAGACCGAACGCCGCGCCTGGTTCCTGTTCGAAACCGCGCGCAGCTCGTAAGCAGCAGCGGCGCTCCCTCGCCTGCGAGGGGAAGCCGAACGCATCGTCGTCCTCCGGCCTGCCCGGAGGACCCTGCGTCAGCGTAGCGCTCCGCGCCCATTGCGCAGGCGCGAGCAGTACTTACCTGAGGCTCCGTACACGCCTTGAGAGCCTCAATGTCCGAAATTACGATGCATGGCACGACGATCCTGCTCGTGCGTAAGGGCGGCCGCGTGGTCATCGGCGGCGACGGCCAGGTGACGCTTGGCCAGACCGTGATGAAGGCGACCGCCCGGAAGGTCCGCCCGATCTCGAAGGGCGACGTCATCGCCGGTTTCGCCGGCGCCACAGCGGACGCCTTCACGCTGTTCGAGCGGCTCGAAGCCAAGCTGGAGCAGCATCCCGGCCAGCTCCTGCGCGCCGCCGTCGAACTCGCCAAGGACTGGCGCACCGACCGCTATCTTCGCCACCTCGAAGCGATGATGCTGGTCGCCGACAAGACCACGGCGCTCGTCATCACCGGCAATGGCGACGTGCTGGAGCCGGAGAACGGCGTCGCCGCCATCGGCTCCGGCGGCAACTACGCGCTCTCCGCCGCCCGCGCTCTGATCGACACCGACGCTGACGCGGAGACGATCGTCCGCAAGGCGATGAAGATCTCAGCCGAGATCTGCGTCTACACCAACGGCAATCTGACCATCGAGAGCCTCGAGACGGCGGAGTGAGCGGCCCGGCGTCCGGCCGAAGCGGCGAAGCCGCGGAGAGCCGGTATCGTGCGCCGAATAAAGCGCCGGTCCTGACGACGGTCCCGGCTCTTCGCTTCGCTGCGGCCGGGATGACGTTCCTCGCCTTCAGCCGGCGCTTCGGGCCGGCTCACCCACTGGGCCGCATCGAGCGGCGCCGCTGAAAGATCCGACATGACCGACCTCTCCCCCCGCGAAATCGTCTCCGAGCTCGACCGTCACATCGTTGGCCAGCGCGACGCCAAGCGCGCGGTCGCGATCGCGCTGCGCAACCGCTGGCGGCGGCTGCAGCTCACGGGTCATCTGCGCGAAGAGGTGCTGCCGAAGAACATCCTGATGATCGGGCCGACCGGCGTCGGCAAGACCGAGATCTCGCGTCGCCTCGCGCGGCTCGCCAACGCGCCGTTCCTCAAGGTCGAGGCCACCAAGTTCACCGAGGTCGGCTATGTCGGCCGCGACGTCGAGCAGATCGTGCGCGACCTCGTCGAGGTCGGCATCGGGCTGGTGCGCGAGACCAGGCGCAAGGACGTCCGCGCCAAGGCCGAGCTTGCGGCCGAGGAACGGATCCTCGTCGCGCTTGTCGGCGCGACCGCGAGCCCCGCGACGCGCGACTCGTTCCGCAAGAAGCTGATGTCGGGCGAGATGGAGGACAAGGAGATCGAAATCGAGGTCGCCTCGTCCGGCCCCGGCATGATGGAGATCCCCGGCATGCCCGGCCAGGTCGGCATGATCTCGCTTGGCGACATCATGGGCAGGCTTCAGGGCGGCCAGAAGAAGACCCGGCGCGCGCCCGTCAGGGACGCTCGAGACCAGCTGATCGCTGACGAATCGGACAAGCTGCTCGACCAGGAGCAGCTGACGGCGGAGGCGATCCACGTGGTCGAGAACGCCGGCATCGTGTTCCTCGACGAGATCGACAAGATCTGCGCCCGCGACGGCCGCTCCGGCGACGTCAGCCGCGAAGGCGTGCAGCGCGACCTGCTGCCGCTGATCGAGGGCACCACGGTCGCGACCAAGCATGGGCCGGTCAAGACCGACCACATCCTGTTCATCGCCTCCGGCGCCTTCCATGTCGCGAAGCCCTCCGACCTGCTGCCGGAGCTTCAGGGCCGCCTGCCGATCCGCGTCGAGCTCTCCGCGCTCACCCGCGAGGACTTCGTCCGCATCCTGACCGACACCGAGGCGAGCCTCGTGAAGCAGTACGTGGCGCTGATGGCGACCGAGGGCGTGACGCTCGAGATCACCGAGGATGGGATCGCCGCGCTCGCCGACATCGCCGTCGAGGTCAACTCCACCGTCGAAAACATCGGCGCGCGGCGGCTGCAGACGGTTATGGAGCGCGTGCTCGACGAGGTCAGCTTCACCGCCGCCGACATGGGCGGCCAAACGGTGACGGTCGACGGCGACTATGTCCGCAGGTTCGTCGGCGATCTTGCGAAGAACGCGGATCTGAGCCGGTTCATCCTGTAGATCGCAAATACGCCAAAGCCCGTCGTGGTCCGGCTTGACCGGACCACCTGCCTCTGGCGTCGAGCTACGCTCGAACATAGGTCCTGCGGTCGAGCCGGAGGACGACGAGGTTTGTTCTGAAATGAGAGCGTCCGGTCGTCGCCCGGAATTGACAACCCCTCCGCATCGGCCGCAAACGTCGCGCGCTTAAATCTCCGCCGGAGTCCTTCGCAATGAGCCATGCCGACATCGCCGCCGTGATCGACGACGCCTGGGAGCGTCGCGCCGAGATCGGACCGTCGACGACAGGGCCGGTGCGTGAGGCGGTCGAGAACGCGTTGGCTGCGATGGACAAGGGCGAGCTGCGCATCGCCGTGCCCGAGGGCGGAAACTGGACCGTCTACCAGTGGGTCAAGAAGGCGGTTCTGCTGTCGTTCCGGCTGAACGACATGGAGCGTATTCCCGGCGCGCCGGGCGGCGCCTCATGGTGGGACAAGGTCGCCTCGAAGTTCGACGGCTGGGACGACGCGCGCTTCAAGCAGGCGGGCTTCCGCGCCGTGCCCGGCGCCATCGTCCGGCGCTCGGCCTACATCGCGCCGAACGTGGTGCTGATGCCGTCCTTCGTGAACGTCGGCGCCTATGTCGACAGCGGCACGATGGTCGACACCTGGGTGACGATCGGCTCCTGCGCGCAGATCGGCAAGGACTGCCACATCTCCGGCGGCGTCGGCATCGGCGGCGTGCTGGAGCCGCTGCAGGCCGGCCCGGTGATCATCGAGGACAACTGCTTCATCGGCGCGCGCTCGGAAGTCGCCGAAGGGGTGATCGTCCGCAAGGGCGCGGTGCTCTCGATGGGCGTGTTCCTCGGCGCCTCGACCAAGATCGTCGACCGGGCGACCGGCGAGGTCTTCATCGGCGAGGTGCCGGAATATTCGGTCGTCGTGCCCGGCGCGACACCCGGCAAGCCGCTGCCGAACGGCGCGCCCGGCCCGTCGCTCGCCTGCGCCGTGATCGTGAAGCGCGTCGACGAGCAGACGCGGTCCAAGACAGGCATCAACGAACTCCTGCGGGACTGACGCGGAGACGGCGGCGATGACCATCGACCCCCGCGATCCCGTCGCCGTCGCGCAAGGCCTGATCGCCTGCGAGAGCGTCACGCCCGCCGAGGGCGGCGCTCTGGCGCTGATCGAGGCGCTTCTGACGCCGCTCGGCTTCGTCGTCGACCGTCCGGTTTTCTCCGCGGAGGGCACGCCGGACGTCGAAAATCTGTACGCGCGCCGGGGCTCTGGCGCGGCTTTCGTGTTCGCCGGCCACACGGACGTCGTGCCGGTCGGCGACGTCGCGCGCTGGACGCAGGGTCCGTTCTCCGGCGCGGTGGTCGACGGCCAGGTGTTCGGCCGCGGCGCGGTCGATATGAAGGGCGCAATCGCCTGCATGATCGCGGGAGTCGCCCGAAGCGACGCCGAAACGCCGGTGGCGTTTCTGATCACAGGCGATGAAGAGGGCCCGGCGGTCAACGGCACGGCGAAGCTGCTGGACTGGGCGAGCAAGCGCGGCGAGCGCTTTTCGGCCTGTCTGCTGGGCGAGCCGACCAATCCCGACGCGCTTGGCGACGAGATCAAGGTTGGCCGCCGGGGCAGCCATTCCGGCACGCTCGTCATCCGCGGCGTCCAGGGCCATGTCGCCTATCCCGACCGCGCGGACAATCCGATCCGAAGGCTCGGTCCGGCGCTCGCGGCGCTGATGGACGAGCCGCTCGATCAGGGGACGGAGCATTTTCAGCCGTCGAACCTCGAAGTGGTCGGCGTCGAGAGCGGGGCCGGCGCGTTCAACGTCATTCCCGGCGACGCGACGGCGCGTTTCAACGTGCGCTACAACGATCGCCACGACGCGCGCGGCCTGGAGGCCCTGATCCGCGGCCGGCTCGACGCCGCGCTCGGCGCCGGGACCTACGAACTCGCCTTCGAGCAGAACACCGGCGACGCCTTCCTCACGCCGCCCGGCCCCTTCGTCGATCTGGTCGCCGCAGCGATCGAGGCCGAGACCGGCCGCCGTCCCGCGCTCACGACAGGCGGCGGCACCTCGGACGCCCGCTTCATCAAATCCTATTGCCCGGTGGTCGAGTTCGGCCTGGTCGGACGTACGATGCATCAGGTCGACGAGCGGGTTTCGGTCGCCGACCTCGAAACGCTGACGCGGATCTACCAGCGCGTGCTCGCCGCGGTCGCAACCAAGGACGCCTGAATGCCGATCTCGATGTGGTGCGTGCTGTTCGCCGGCGTGCTTCCGATCCTCACCTCCGGCCTCGCCAAGCGCGGCGACCGGAGCTTCGACAATAGCAAGCCGCGCGAATGGGCGCAGACCGCCGAGGACTGGCGCAAGCGCGCCGTCGCCGCACAGCAGAACGCCTTCGAAGCCTTCCCGTTCTTCGCCGCGGCCGTGCTGGTCGCGTGGACGCAGGGCGGCCCCCAGGAATGGATCGACCGCCTCGCCATCGTCTTCGTCGTCGTGCGGCTCGCTTATCTCTGGGCCTATGTCGCGAACAGACCGACGCTCCGCTCGACGATCTGGTCGATCGGGTTTCTCGTCTGCGTCGCGATCTTCACCTCGTCGCTCTGGGCGGGCGGACCGCCCGCCTGAGACTTATTCGGCCGCGAGCGACAGCCCAAGTTCGGACGCCTTGGCGCGGACGTCCGCTTGCGAGCGGCGAAGCCTGAGGGCGATCAGGCTGGCCGGCGCTTTTTCGCGGGCGAGCTCCTTGAGCTCCTGGACGGTTTCGAGCGCCCAAGGCCGGTCCGGTTCGACGGTCTCGTTCATTGGGGTCGATCTCCCTCGATCTGGTGACCGTCAGGGAAGTTGGGACCGGCCGGCTGCGCCGTCGAGCGTTAGGCACGCCCAAATTGGCGGCAGCCTCCGCTCATCAGAACTGGCGTGCGACCATCATCGCCTTGATCTCGGCGATCGCCTTCGCCGGGTTCAGCCCCTTCGGGCAGGCCTTGGCGCAATTCATGATGGTGTGACATCGATAGAGCTTGAAGGGATCTTCGAGCTCGTCGAGCCTGTGGCCCGTCGCCTCGTCGCGGCTGTCGATCAGCCAGCGATAGGCCTGCAGCAGGGCGGCCGGGCCGAGATAGCGGTCGCCGTTCCACCAGTAGCTCGGACACGAGGTCGAGCAGCAGGCGCACAGGATGCACTCGTAGAGCCCGTCGAGCTTCTCGCGGTCGTCGCGGCTCTGCTTCCACTCCGTCCCCGGCGCGCGCGTGTCGGTCTTGAGCCAGGGCTCGACCGAGGCGTGCTGGGCGTAGAACTGCGTGAGGTCGGGGACGAGGTCCTTGATCACCGGCATGTGGGGCAGCGGGTAGATCTTCACCGTGCCGCCCGACGCGCAGGCGTCCATGCCCTTGGTGCAGGCCAGCGTGTTCGTCCCGTCGATGTTCATCGCGCAGGAGCCGCAGATGCCCTCTCGGCAGGAGCGGCGGAAGGTCAGCGTGGAATCGACCTTCGACTTGATCCAGATCAGGCCGTCGAGGACCATCGGCCCGCAATCGTCGCGGTCGACATAGAAGGTGTCGACGCGCGGGTTGATCCCGTCGTCCGGGTTCCAGCGATAGACCTTGAACGGCGTGACGTTTTTGGCCTGCGGCTTCGGCCAGGTCTTGCCCTCGACGAGCCGCGAATTTTTGGGGAGCGTGAGCTGGACCATGACCCTCAGGCCTCGATCAGATCGAGGCGCTTCTCGATGCGTTGCAGGCGAGCGTCGAAACGGTCGAGCTTGTGCTCGAGCCGGACGATGTCCGCCCTGAGGCCGGCGTTTTCACTTCGCGTTCCGATCATCTGATCTTCCAGCGAGGCGACCCGCGCGGTAAGATCCGACACGCGATCGTCCAGCCGGTCGATCTTCTGGTCGATCTGGCGGAGAAAGCGGAGAACGAGGCTGTCGGGTTCGTCGGCCATGATACCCTCAATACACCCGCGCCTTAGGCTCGATATACTGGATGTCGTTGGTCAACGTGTAGGCGTGCACCGGGCGGTAATCGATAGAGACCCGGCGGTTGTCGGTGTCGGCCCAGGAGAGGGTGTGCTTCATCCACTCCCTGTCGTTGCGGTCCGGGAAGTCTTCGCGGGCGTGGGCGCCGCGGCTTTCCTGGCGGTTGACCGCGCTCTCCATGGTGACGACGGCCTGTGAGATCAGGTTGTCGAACTCCATCGTCTCGATCAGGTCGGAGTTCCAGACCAGCGAGCGGTCGCTGATGCCGACATCGTCCGAGCCGGACCAGACCTCGTGGATCAGGCCCTTGCCCTCGTCCAGCACCTCGCCGGTGCGGAACACCGCGCAGTTCGACTGCATCACCTTCTGCATGGAGAGCCGGAGCTCCGCTGTCGGCGTGGCTCCGGCGGCGTTGCGGAAGTGGTCGAGACGGCCGATCGCCAGATCGGCCGCGCCCTTCGGCAGCTCGCGGTGGCTGGCGTTCGGCTCCATCGTCGCGGCGCAGCGGTCGGCGGCCGCGCGGCCGAACACCACGAGGTCGATCAGCGAGTTCGAGCCCAGCCGGTTCGCGCCGTGGACCGAGACGCAGGCCGCTTCGCCCAGCGCCATCAGACCCCGCACGACCGCGTCTGGATCGCCGTCGATCTTGGTCAGAACCTCGCCGTGAAAGTTCGTGGGTATGCCGCCCATGTTGTAGTGCACGGTCGGCAGCACCGGGATCGGCTCCTTGGTCAGGTCGACGCCCGCGAAGATGTGCGCGCTCTCGGAGATGCCCGGCAGGCGCTCATGCAGGATCTTCGGGTCCAGATGATCGAGGTGCAGGTAGATGTGGTCCTTGTTCTTGCCGACGCCGCGGCCTTCGCGGATCTCGACCGTCATGGAGCGAGAGACGACGTCGCGTGAGGCGAGGTCCTTCGCCGACGGCGCATAGCGCTCCATGAAGCGCTCGCCCTCGGAATTGGTGAGGTAGCCGCCCTCGCCGCGCGCGCCCTCGGTGATCAGGCAACCCGCGCCATAGATCCCCGTCGGGTGGAACTGCACGAACTCCATGTCCTGCAGCGGCAGGCCGGCCCGGAGAACCATCGCGTTGCCGTCGCCGGTGCAGGTGTGGGCGGAGGTCGCGGAGAAATAGGCCCGGCCGTAGCCGCCGGTGGCGAGGATGGTCTTGTGGCTGCGGAAGCGGTGCAGCGTGCCGTCGTCCATCTTGAGGGCGATGACGCCGACGCAGGCGCCCTCCTCGTCCATCATCAGGTCGATCGCGAAATACTCGATGAAGAACTGCGCCTTGGCCTTCAGGGCCGCGCCGTAGAGCGTGTGCAGGATCGCGTGACCCGTGCGGTCGGCCGCCGCGCAGGTGCGCTGGGCGGTGCCCTTGCCGTAATGGGTCGTCATGCCGCCGAAGGGGCGCTGGTAGATTTTTCCTTCCTCGGTGCGGGAGAAAGGCACGCCCCAGTGCTCGAGCTCGTAAACCGCGGCCGGCGCGTTGCGCACGAGGTACTCGATCGCGTCCTGGTCGCCGAGCCAGTCGGAGCCCTTGACGGTGTCGTACATATGGAAGCGCCAGTCGTCCTCGCCCATGTTGCCGAGCGCGGCCGATATCCCGCCCTGCGCCGCGACGGTGTGCGAGCGTGTCGGGAACACCTTGGTGATGCAGGCGGTCTTGAGGCCCGCCTCCGAGCAGCCGACGACGGCGCGCAGGCCGGCGCCGCCTGCGCCGACCACGACGACGTCGAAGGTGTGGTCCTCGAACGGATAGGCCCGGCCGTTCACGGCCGGACCTGCGCCGCCATTGGGCTTTGCGGCCGGTGGCATGCCGTTCAGACTCCGAAGCTGATCTTGAGGAGCGCGAAGGCGCAGGACAGGCCGACCACGACCGCGAAGAAGGTGTTCGCCATCAGCGCGAGCAGCTTCAGCAGTTCGTCATGGACATAGTCTTCGATGATGACCTGCATGCCGATCCGCATGTGGACGACGACCGAAACCGTCAGCAGCAGCATCGGGATCGCGATCCACGGCGCGCCGAGCATGGCGGTCGCGCCGGCGTGGCTCGAGCCCGCCAGCGCCGCGACCACGCCGACGAAGAAGATCGTCAGCGGCAGGTTCGCGACCGCCGTCATGCGCTGAAGCCAGAAATGTTCGGTGCCGGCCTTCGCCGCGCCCAGTCCGCGCACCTGGCCGAGAGGGGTCCGCATCGCTTGTTCTCTCCCTCAGGCCGCGCCGCGCAGCAGATAGCCGACGATCCAGACCAGCACGGTCAGCACGACCGATCCGCCGAGCGTCGCCCGATAGAGGAGCTCGCGCTCGCGGGGCTCGAAACCCCGACCGGTGTCCCACATCAGGTGGCGCACCCCTCCGAGGGCATGGTGGATCAGCGTCCAGGTGTAGAGGAACAGCACGACCTGACCGATGAGCGAGCCGTAGACCGCCTGCGCCGAGGCGAACGCCGAAGGGCCCGAGGCGGCGGCGACGAGCCAGATGGCGACCAGCGCCGTGCCGAAATAGAGCCCAGCCCCCGTGATGCGATGCACGATCGACATCATCATCGACAGCATCGGCCGGTAGATCTGCAGATGAGGAGAGAGCGGCCGGGCTGACGAGGCGGCTTTCGGGGAGTCCATGGTTTGGACCTTTTCGAAGTTCGCGACAGGAACTAGCGGATGGTGCGGCGCCGCGCAACGCCGCGGGCCGCAGAGCCGCCGCCCGTCTTTGGTAGCAGCTTCGAACGCGTCCGGCTGCATGGAGACGATCGTCCATTCGGACAGCGCGCGGTCGGCGGACCGCATATGCGACATTTCGTCGCTACGCATCCTCCCTAACTGTTCCGTCGTTCGGGTTTGCTGCGATCGTGCCCTGTCCTGTTCACCTTCTTGGCGCGGGACCCTTGGGGAGAACAGGCGCCATGCCATCGATCGTTGAGCCGATTGACGTGGCGGCTCGCCGGAGGGCGCCGCGCCTCGCAGGCGACGCCCGCCGCCAGCAGATCGTTCAGGCGGCTTGTCGCTTCTTCGCCGACAACGGTTTCAGCGGCCCGACGCGCGACCTCGCCGCCTCGATCGGCGTGACCCAGGCGCTGCTCTATCGCTATTTCGACAGCAAGACCGCGCTCATCGAAGCGGTGTTCGCCGAGGTCTTCCGCAATCATTGGAGCGTCGGGGCGCTTGAAGGGTTTCGGGCTTCCGCCGGCGAGCCGATGGCCGAGCGCGTCGCCTCCGTGTATGCGCGGATGTTGCCGCAAATGAGCTGCACGGCGACGCGGTTGTTCTTCCGCGCCGGCCTCGATTCCTATTCCGAGCCGATCTACCACGGCTCGATGCGCAACTGGCCGGTCTGGACGGCGATGCTTGAGAACTGGCGCTGCGAAGAGGGCCTGCCGCCCCTCGCCGGCAAACCTCTGATGGAAGGCGAACGCACGCTGATGCTCGCCCTGCACCACGCCATGGTCACGATCCGCGTCCGCGAATACATTTTCCATACCCCCCGTACGCTGGACGACGCCGACGACATCGCGCAGGTCGCGGAAACCTACGACGCGGGAATCCGCGCGGTGCTGAGGCGACTGCACGCCGGGCAGGCGAGCGCCGGTCGGATCGCCTTCGCCGGCGAGGTCCAGGAAGCCGCCGCCTGATCTTCGCCGAATGCGCGTAACCTAGCGCGGGACCAGCAGCCAGAGATCAAGATCCAGCACGACCGCCGGATGATCCTTGCCGTCCTCTCCGAGGCGCGGGAAGTCCGCAGCCGAAAAATCCTTCAGCCCGGTGATCCGGACGCGCAGCGCGCCGACGTCGTCGCGACCTGGCAACGCCTGTTTGTCCACGATCTCGGACCATGCATAGAGCGTGTCTCCGGCGAAAATCGGCGCGACATGCCGGCCGGCGTTGATGCCGGCGATGTGGAACGCGTTCTCCAGCCCATTGAAGGTGAGGCCGCGGGCGAGGCTGATGACGTGGCCGCCATAGACCAGCCGGCGTCCGATCTTGCTCGACTTCTGCGCATAGCCGTCGAAATGGACGCGCGCGGTGTTCTGCCAGAGCCGGGTGGCGAGCTGATGCTCGGCCTCCTCAACCGTCATGCCGTCGACGTGGTCGATCTTCTCGCCGACCGCGTAGTCGTCGAAGCGCCGCGCGCCGCCAGCCTCGGCGTCGTCCCAGGCTGAGGGTTGGATCCGCGGACAGGCCGCGCCCAGCTGCGAGGGATCCACGGCCGACGGAAGCTCCGGCACGACAGCGTCCGGAACCGGCCTTCCGCCCTGCACGCGGACCAGCACCCAGCGGACATATTCGAGCACCGGCGCGCCGTCGGACCGGACGCCGCGGGTGCGGACCCAGACCACGCCCGCGTCGCCCTTCGAGGTCGGCCGCACGCCGATGACTTCCGAGGTCGAAACCAGCGTGTCGCCGGGATAGACCGCCCTGAGGAAGCGGCCATCCGCATAGCCGAGATTGGCGAAGGCGTTGAGCGAGACGTCCGGCACCGTCTTGCCGAACACCACATGGAAGGTGACGAGGTCGTCGACCGGGCTCGCCGGGTAGCCGATGCGCCGCGCGAAGGCGTCGGAGGACTGCACGACGAAGCGGTTGCCGTAGAGCGCCTGGTTGAGCGCGAGGTCACCGACCGTCACCGTACGCGGCGTCGCGTGCCTGATCACGTCGCCGACGACGAAATCCTCGAAAAACCGCCCGGCTCCCGCCATTCCCACGCTCCTTCGCCTTTTGTGCGGCGCCGTATTTTGCATGGCGCGACGCGCGCGGCGACCTCGACGTTCGTCGCCGGACTGCCTTTCCGGAAGGTGAAGAGGATCGGACGATTGCCGCGTTCTGGCTTCACCCGACCTTCAAACGCGGCATGCCAGTGTCCGGTCGCGGCTGGTCACCCTGCCGCGGCAGAGAATGGGGAATTCACATGGCGCTCGGCGACGCAGCGGAACTGGCACTGGAGACGGCGTCCGGGGGCGCTCTTGTGGCGGACGCCGCAAGGCGGGCGCTCGCGCACGAACGGGCCGGCCGCTTCCGCGAAGCCTGGACGGCGTGGGAGGAGCTGCGCGCGGCCCATCCGTCGCGCTCCGACTGGAACGCGCCGCTCGCCGCGAGCTATCTGCGCTTCGCGTTCGGCTGGACCGCCGACGGCTGCGAAGGCTCGCTGCGCGAAGCCGAGGAGGCGCTGGTGCGCGGCGTCGCGATTCTCACCATCGACGTCGCGGGGAGCGCCGACGACGTCGCGCGGCTGCTGCTGATCGCCCGCGCCTGCGAGCAACGCTGCATCCTGAGGGCGTTCGGCGAGGGCTGGACGCGCGCGGCGCGCGATGCGCTGGAGGCGGGAGAGGCGCCTCCCGTGACGGGCGACCCGCGGCAGGTGTCCGCGGCGGGCGCCGCGGCCACCGTGGCGTTCGATCTCGTCGCGCTGACGGCGCCCTCGCTCGCCTCGCTCGCAGGAGAACTCGCCCAGAGCTGCCTGCGGCTCGCGACGACGCTCGACGCCGTCGGCGCCGAGGACGAGGCGCGGGAGTTGCTGATGCGCGTCGAGGCCGTCCTGCGCGGGCCGCCGGCGAAACGGTCGCGACCGAAGCTCGTCGCGATCGAAGGCGGCGCAGCGGCGGGGCCCACCACGGCGCCGCGCGCGCCTCAGCTTTCGCTGGTCACCAGTCGGACAGCTTGATCTCGTCCGACCATTCCGCGCCGGCGACCTCTTTCACGACCGCCTGCCCGCAGATCACGGTGCCCTTGGCGGAATCGAAGGTCAGCGACGGCTGTCCGTGCAGCGCCCAGCCCGCGTTCAGCGCGGCCGAGACGCGCTTGCAGAACGCCGCGTCGTCAGGCCCGGTGAGGAAGCGATAGAGCTTCATCGTCTCACGCCGCCTGCTTGAGCAGTCCGCGGTTGACGAGGCACTCGGCGATCTGGACCGCGTTCAGCGCAGCGCCCTTGCGCAGGTTGTCGGAGACGATCCACATCGCAAGGCCGCTGTCGACCGTCGGATCCTCGCGGATGCGGCTGACGAAGGTCGCGAAATCGCCGACGCATTCGACCGGCGTCACGTAGCCGCCGGGCTCGCGCTTGTCGACGACGAGGATCCCCGGCGCCTCGCGCAGGATGTCGCGCGCCTCGTCGGCCGAGAGCGGACGCTCGAACTCGATGTTCACGGCCTCCGAATGGCCGACGAACACCGGCACGCGCACCGCGGTCGCCGTCAGCTTGATCTTCGGGTCGAGGATCTTCTTGGTCTCCGCGACCATCTTCCATTCCTCCTTCGTGTAGCCGTCCTCCATGAAGACGTCGATCTGAGGAATGACGTTGAACGCGATCTGCTTCGGGAACTTGCGGTTGTCGTCGCCCTCCGGGGCCTGATTGACGTAGATGCCCTTCGTCTGGTTCCAGAGCTCGTCCATAGCGTCCTTGCCGGCGCCGGAGACCGACTGGTAGGTCGACACGACGACGCGCGTGATCTTCGCGGCGTCATGGAGCGGCTTCAGCGCCACCACGAGCTGCGCGGTCGAGCAGTTGGGGTTCGCGATGATGCCCTTCTTGGCGTAACCGGCGACCGCGTCGGCGTTCACCTCCG
The DNA here is from genome assembly GCF_027922265.1 of Hansschlegelia plantiphila. Taxonomy (GTDB): domain Bacteria; phylum Pseudomonadota; class Alphaproteobacteria; order Rhizobiales; family Methylopilaceae; genus Methylopila; species Methylopila plantiphila. Next base: position 360,457 of record NZ_BSFI01000008.1, read on the forward strand.
GCACCACCAGGGGAACGTCGGGGTCCATCCGCCAGACCGAGGAGTTGTCGATCACGATCGCGCCCTGGGCCGCGATCTTCGGCGACCACTCCTTGGACACCGAGCCGCCGGCCGACATCAGGCAGATATCGGTCTTCGAGAAGTCGAACATCTCGAGCGTCTGGCACTTCAGCACGCGGTCGCCGAAGGAGACTTCCGTTCCCTGGCTGCGGCGCGAGGCGAGCGCGACGATCTCGTCGACCGGGAACTCCCGCTCCTCGAGGATGGTCAGCATCTCGCGGCCAACATTGCCCGTGGCGCCGACGACTGCGATCCGATAGCCCATTTCAAACTCCATCGGCCGGCGTGGTCTTCCCGCCGGCCTCGTCAAGATCTGCGGCATGCGGCCGCGCCGTTCCAATGACCTGAAACCGAGGCGATTTCAACGCCCGCGGCGTGTTGGCCGCTATGCAACCGTTTCGACTTGCCGCACGTTTGACCGAATATGGCGATCAGGCGCCCGGAGGCTTCTCGATGACCGTGTCCGTGTCCCGTTCTTTCGCGCTCGCGGCGGCGCTCGCCGTGTCGGCGTCCGTCGCGCTTCCGGCGTTGGCCGAGCCCTTCGACCCCCGGGCCCGCAACGACGGCGTCTCGATCACGATCACCAAGCAGCCGAGCTATCTCAACACCCGCGCCACGCCGCTCGGCCCGACCACCCAGGCGAGCTACCGCACTTCGGCGATCTACCAGCCGTTCCAGCAGCAGCCGAACTCGATCAGCTTCTATCGCGGCGGGCTGCCCGGCAACTTCGAGGTGCCGGGCTTCTGAGGCCAAACGCAGGAACGTCCTGCCGGACGTTCAAGACGCCTCTGGTCCGCCGTCTCAGGCCGCAAGCAGCCCTTCGAACTTCTTCAGCACCGCGTCGCCCATCTCGGACGTGCCGACCCGGGTCATGCCATCGGTCCAGATGTCGCCGGTGCGCAGGCCGTCGTCCAGCACCGCGGCGATCGCCCTGTCCAGCACGGCTGCGACTTCGGGCTTCCCGAACGAATATTTCAGCGCCATCGCAAGGCTTGCGATCATCGCGATCGGGTTCGCGAGGCCCTTGCCGGCGATATCCGGCGCCGAGCCATGGACGGGCTCGTAGAGCGCCTTCCGCTTGCCCGTCGCGGCATCCTCGGCGCCGAGCGAGGCCGACGGCAGCATGCCGAGCGAGCCTGTCAGCATCGAGGCGACGTCTGACAGGATGTCGCCGAACAAATTGTCCGTGACGATGACGTCGAACTGCTTCGGCGCGCGCACCAGCTGCATGCCGAGCGCGTCGGCCAGCATGTGGTCGAGCTTGACGTCCTCGTAGCCCTGCTTGTGGGTCGCGGTGACGACCTGGTTCCACAGCAGGCCCGACTTCATCACGTTGCGCTTCTCGGCGGAGGTCACGCGGCCCGAGCGGACGCGAGCCAGTTCGAAGGCGACCTTGGCGATCCGCTCGATCTCGTAGGTTTCGTAGACCTGCGTGTCGACGGCGCGCTTCTGGCCGTTTCCAAGGTCCGTGATCTCCTTCGGCGAACCGAAATAGACGCCGCCGGTGAGCTCGCGGACGATGACGATGTCGAGTCCGTCGACCAGTTCGCGCTTGAGCGCAGAGGCGTCGGCGAGCGCCGGATAGCAGATCGCGGGCCGCAGGTTCGCGAACAGCTCAAGGTCCTTGCGGAGACGAAGCAGCCCGGCCTCGGGGCGCGCGTCGTAAGCGACGCCGTCCCACTTCGGACCGCCGACCGCCCCGAACAGGATGGCGTCGGCCGCCTTCGCCTTCGCCATCGCCGCGTCCGTGATCGCAACGCCGTGGGCGTCATAGGCGGCGCCGCCGACGAGATCCTCGTCGATCTCGAAGGAAAGGATGCCCTTCTGCTCGATCAGCGCGAGCAGGCGACGCACCTCGGCCAGAACCTCGACGCCGATTCCGTCGCCGGGCAGGAGAAGGAGCTTGTTCGTCGCCATGGTGTCCTCGTCGATCATGCGGAAGCGAATGAGACGCGCGGGTTTTGACCGGACGGCGGCGGATTGGCAAGATCGGGGGAAGCGACTCGGAGCGTAAGGCGTCACCTTGGATCAACTGCCCCCCAGCCACGACGCCTATTTCCATGTCCGGATCATCATCGGGATCGTGGTGGGCCTCTCGATCTCGCGGCTGCTCACCGGGCTCGCCCGGTTCGTGCAGCATCCCTCAGGCGACAAGATCTACCCGGTCCACCTCGGCTGGGCGCTGTTCGTCTTCCTGCTCATCATCCATTTCTGGTGGTTCGAGTTCCGGCTCGCCGAGGTGCCGCAATGGTTCTTCGAGTTCTACCTGTTCGTGATTTTCTACGCCTGCCTGCTGTTCCTCTCGAGCGCCCTGCTGTTTCCCGACAAGATGGACGAGTATGCAGGGTACCGGGACTACTTCATGTCGCGGCGCGCATGGTTCTTCGGCCTGCTCGCGCTGATCTTTCTGGTGGACCTCGCCGACACCAGCCTGAAGGGGGGCGCCTATTTCCACTCCTTCGGCCTCGAATATCCGCTCCGCAACCTCGGATACGCAGCCGCTTTCGCGGCGGCCGCCATAATCCGGAATCCGCGATTCCACGTGGTGTTCGTCGTCGCGGCGCTCGCTTACCAGGCGAGCTGGATCCTCAGGCTGTTCGACACGCTCTGACCGGGTTCAGAGGAACCGCCCGCCGCGCTGCAGCACCTCGATCTTGTAGCCGTCCGGGTCGGTGACGAAGAAGAAGCGGCCAAACGGCTGACCGTCTCGGTCCATCTGCTTCAACGCGCCGGGATTGAGCCCGGCGGCCTCGAAGCGCGCGTGCTCTGCGGCGAGATCATCGACCGACACCGCGAGATGGCCGTAACCGTCCCCGAGGTCGTATGGCTTGTCCCGGCCTTCATTGACCGTGAGCTCGAGCTCGAACTCCTGCTCCGGGTTGCTGAGATAGATCAGCGTGAAGCCTTCGAACGGATAGCGGTTCGCGACCTCGAGGCCAAAAGCGGTCCTGTAGAATGCGACCGAGCGGTGTTCATCCGCCACGCGGATCATCGAGTGGATAGTCTTCGCCATGTCTCATTCTCCCGGTCGCCGCTCAAGGCGCCGGAAGATGCCGGACGGTGCCGTTTAGGCAAGGCCGCGAAACGAAAAAGGCCCCGGCGTCGCCGCCGGGGCCTTCTCGCAACCTCCGGCCGGAGCCGGAATTGGGTTCTCAGTTGCGGTTGCCGAAGATCGACAGCAGCGACGTGAACAGGTTGATGAAGTCGAGATAGAGCGACAGCGCCCCGAAGATCGCCTTGCGGCCCATCGTGTCGCGGTCGTCGCCCTCGAGATACATCTCCTTGATGCGCTGCGTGTCGTAGGCGGTGAGGCCCGAGAAGATCAGCACGCCGAGCACCGACACGACGAACTGCACCATGGTCGAACCGATGAACAGGTTCACCAGGCTCGCGATGACGATGCCGATCAGGCCCATCATCAGGAAGGTGCCCATCGCCGAAAGGTCGCGCTTCGTCGTGTAGCCCCAGAGGCTCAGCGCGCCGAAGGTCGCGGCGGTGATGAAGAACACGCGGCTGATGGAAGCGCCCGTGTAGACCAGGAAGATCGACGAGAGCGACAGGCCCATCAGGCCGGCGAACACGTAGAAGGCGATCTGCGCGCCGGAGGCGCTGAGGCTGTTCAGGCGGGCCGACAGGAAGAACACCATGCCGAGCGGCGCGAGCAGCACAACCCACTTCAGCGGGCTTGCGAACAGCAGATAGCCGAACTGGGTGAGGTGCATGCCGCGCGCGGTGGCGACGGCGGAGTTCGCGTCGCTGGTCACCGCGAGCATGAAGGCGCCGATCGCGGCGAGGCCGGTGATCGCGAGGCCGAGCGACATGTAGTTGTAGACGCTCAGCATGTAGGTCCGGAGACCCTGGTCGATCGAAGCGCTCGGAACCGAGACGCCGCCGATCCCAGGCCGGCCATAAGCGTTGCGTGGAAGTTCGGACATCGTCAGCGTTCCCTCAAGAACTGGTGCTGGAAGCAGTCGTCGCAGAGCGCGACGATCCCTTTGGACCTGGATGATATGGGCATGGCCCTGATCCGCACAAGTTCGAGACCCGCTTGCGGTTCTGACATCTTCGTCAGATGGCCTCATGCTTAACGGAATTTCCCGCGACGCGGCGTTTTTATCTTCCGGGGCGGAAGTCCGATCGCCAGCGTCGTCTCGGGTCCGAGACGGGCGATCAGCCGCCTCAGCGGAAGAGGAGCGAGCGCGACGCAGCCCTCGGTCGGCGTGAAGCCCGGACGCGCTGCGTGCAGGAAGATCGCGCTTCCGCGGCCCGGCCGGGCCGGCCTGTCGTTCCAGCCGAGTTCGCCCACCAGATCGTAGAGCCGGTCGTCGCGCCACATCCGTTCGTGGGACGCCGCGAACGGCAGCCGCACTGGACGGTTGTAGCGAGGATGACCGGCCGCGTCGCACCAGCCGTCGTCCGGGCGGGTCAGCCTGACGCCAAGCCCCGCAGCCGGCCTCGCCGCCCGATCCGGCCGCCGCCAGACGCGCCTTATCTTCAGGGCCGCGCGCGGCGTGGCGCCGTCGCCTTCGCGCTTGTGGGCGGTGATTCCCGAACGGCCGAGAGCGCAGACGAAGCTGGCCCCGCCGGCCGTCAGCCGGCCCTTCGCCCGATCACAAATCCGCGCGCGGACGTCGATTCGACCCAAAAAACGACGCTTCAGACCCACGCGCGCCCCATAATACCATCCCCGCCTTGTCGAATGAGGGGGTGGCGCCTTAACTCTCGGTCGCCGCCCGGGCACGGGCTCCAGAGACCCTTGAATGGCCGCCAAGCGCAAGATCCTAATCGTCGAGGACGATCCTGACCTCCGCGGCGAACTCGCCGATCAGCTCGACCTCCATGACGAATTCGAATCCATGCAGGCGCCGTCCGCCACCGACGGCGTGACGCAGGTGCGGGGCGAGCACGTCGATCTGGTGCTGATGGACGTCGGCCTGCCCGACATGGACGGCCGCGAGGCCGTCCGGATCATGCGGCGGGACGGCTATCGCGGCCCGGTGATCATGCTGACGGCACAGGATTCCGACGCGGACACGATTCTCGGGCTGGAAGCCGGCGCCAACGACTACATCGCCAAGCCCGTGCGATTCGCGGTCCTGCTCGCCCGCATCCGCGCCCAGTTGCGCAGCCACGAGGCCAGCGAGGACGCGGTCTTTTCGATCGGCCCCTACACGTTCAAGCCTGGCGCGAAGCTGCTCGTCACCGAGAAGAGCGCCAAGATCCGCCTGACCGAGAAGGAAACATCGATCCTGCGCTATCTCTATCGCGCCGGCGCGGCCGTCGTCGGCCGAGAAACGCTTCTTCAGGAAGTCTGGGGCTATAATTCGGGCGTGACGACTCACACGCTCGAAACGCATGTCTACCGGCTGCGCCAGAAAATCGAAGCCGACCCGTCGAATGCGCGTCTGCTCGTCACAGAAGCCGGGGGGTACAAGCTCGTTCCGTGAGGGGCGTGTTTGACGTGTAAAGCGGGGGCGCGTGGCGCTCGAAGACGACATCAGAACGCTGAGCGAAACGCCGCTGCTCGATGAGCTCGGACGCGACGCCCTGCGTCTGATCGCCTTCTCGGCGGACCGCATCCGCCTTGGCGCCGGCGACGTGCTGTTCCGCGAGGGCGACGCGGCCGATTCCGGATATGTCCTGGTTTCCGGCGCTCTTTCGCTCAAACGGCCGAATTCCGAGAAGATCGTCGGCCGCGGCGCGCTGATCGGCGAATTGGCGCTGATTTGCGACATGCGACGCCCGGCGACGGCGACCGCGACTGAATCCTCGCAGGTGCTCAAGATCGCACGCGGCTTGTTCGGCCGGCTGTTCGACGAGTATCCCGACCTCGCGCGCAAGCTGCACGCCCGGCTCGCCGCCCGGCTGCAGGGCGACATCGCCGAGCTCAGGACAATCGAGACGCTGCTCAGGAAGTGAGTCGCCGCCGCGGCCCGCTCTGCTAATGTGCGCTCGAACGGGCGGAACGGATGGAAGCGCGGGCGTCTGGGGGGTCGATGGCGTTCTTGGCGCGGCCGTCCACGGCCCGGCTGCTGCGGCCGAGGACCTCGCTTGCGGGAACGGCGCTGCGCGTCCTGCTCGCGATCCTCGCGATCCCGATCATCCTCGTGCCGATCTACGCCGTCGTCCCGCCGGTCTCGACGCCGATGCTGGCGCGCTGGCTGACCGCGCGGCCCGTGACGCGGACATGGACGCCGCTCGACCGGATCTCGCCGGCGCTGCCACGCGCCGTGCTCGTCTCCGAAGACGCTCGCTTCTGCCGCCATCACGGCGTCGACTGGGGCGCGATCCGGGAGGTGATGCGCCAGAGCGGCGACACCGGCCCCGGCCGAGGGGCGTCGACGATCGCGATGCAGGTCGCGAAGAATCTGTTTCTCTGGCAGGGCGGGGCCTACATCCGAAAGCCGCTCGAGATCGTGCTCGCCCACTGGATCGACCTGGTGTGGACCAAGCGCCGGGTGATGGAGGTCTATCTCAATATCGCCGAATGGGGCCCGAACGGCGTGTTCGGCGCCCAGGCCGGCGCGCGGCGCGCCTTCGGCCGGGACGCCTCGGCGCTCGGCCCCCGAGAGGCGGCGCTGATGGCCGCGGCGCTGCCGAACCCCGTGCTGCGCGACCCCAAGCGCCCCAGCCGGCGTGCGAGTTCGCACGCCGCGATCATCGCCGCGCGGGCGAAGGGCGCCGGAGACCTGGTCTCCTGCCTGAAGTGACGGCCGGTTTTCGCTGGCGTCGGGCGGGCTATGCCGCTATAAGCCCGCCCGACGAGGCGGCGACTACGGCTCCGCCCGCTTTTTCGCGCGCGCGAAAGCGCCTGGCGCAGACTGACTGACGGAGTTTTCGAAATGGCCGTTCCGAAGCGCAAGACCTCCCCCATGAAGCGTGGGCACCGCCGCTCGGCGGACGCGCTCAAGGCCCCGACCTATGTCGAGGACAAGGACTCCGGCGAGCTGCGCCGCCCGCACCACCTCGACCTGAAGACCGGCATGTATCGCGGCCGGCAGATCCTGTCGCCCAAGGTCGACGCGTAAGGCCTCCGACGTCGCGGCGAAAGCCGCAGCCGACCGCGCTTCCGGGCGCTCCAGCGTTGGTCTCGTCGAATGAAATGGCAGACGTCGAAGCCGGCTCCCAGGAGCCGGCTTTTCGCGTTTGAACCGCCTACGCCACGCCGTGCGACCGCTTCGGCTTGTCGCGACCCGAGCGATAGGCGTCGAGCGCCTCCTTGACGCTGGCGCGACGCCGATCTTGCGTCTGCGACAGGCCGATCGCGGTTGCGAGCTGTGCGACGAGCGGCGCATAGCCCCCCCCCCCCGCCCTCGCGAATATCGCGCGAGGCGGGTCCGGCCTCTCAGCCTCATGCTCTGGCGTCGAGCTCACATCGACCTTCGCCTCGATACGGCTGACCGGATCGACCCTGGCTTCGGCGGGGACGGGCGCTCCCATGGCCGGCGTGTTCGGCCTCGTGACGCGACCGACCGTGCGCTCAGCCCGCCCTACTTTACCAACTGGAGGTAGCATAAGCACGATGAGACCCTCCTTATGGAAGAGGCGTTGCTTCCGCTTTCACACTCGAACGCCCTATTAACCAAGTATAGGGCCGCACGGGCCTTCACATTCTCTCTTAAGAGTTCTAAGGAGTTTTTTCGTAGAGTCCGGACTGCCGATTCGAACTTTCTCGACTGGCTCAAGGACAGATGTCGGTGACCATGCCGCTAGAAACGGCCCAGGGATCTTTACCCGACGCTTGGACGCTCGACGACGTGCTCGCAGCGGTCGGCGAAGCCGCCTATGTCTGGAATGTCGACACCGACGCGCTGCATTGGTCCCCGGGCGCCGCCGACGCGCTCGGGCTCTCCCCCAACGTGGCGATCGACACCGCCAGCCGCTTCGCAGCGCTGCTCGACCCCGACGCGCTCACCACGCGGCGCGAGGCGGTGTTCGGTTCGACCAGCCAGGATCTCGGCGAAGGCGTCCCGTTCGAGGTCGAGTATCCGCTGAACCAGGGTCCACGCGCCCAGCGGCTATGGGTCCAGGACCGGGGCCGCTGGCGAGCCGACGAGGACGGACGTCCGAAGACGGTCGTCGGCGTCGTGCGCCGACTCGGCGCCAGGTACGAGACGGCCCAGCAGGCCGCGACGCTCGCCCGGTTCGACCCGCTCACCGGCCAGCTCAGCCGGGCGCGGCTGATCGAGGTGGCGGGCGCCGCCCTCGCCGCCGGAACGCGGATGCGGACGCCGTGCTCCTTCGCGCTCGCCTCGCTCACCAATCTCGGCGCGATCAACGACGCCTATGGCTACGACGTGGGCGATCTCGCGATCGTCGAGGTCTCGCGCCGGTTTCGCGGCGCGATGCGAGGCGGCGACACGCTCGGCCGCTTCTCGACGTCGACCTTCGGTTTCACGCTTCAGGAGTGCGATCGCGGGGATCTCGAGGTCGTCATCCGGCGGCTCGCCGACGCCGTCCACGCCGCGCCCATCGCGACGCCGGCCGGCTCCGTCGCCGTGCGGGTCGCGATCGGCGCCGTGGTCGCGCCCAGGCACGCTCGCGACACCTCCGAAATGGTCGCGCGGGCGCGGCTTTCGCTCGCCCAGGCCGCAGCGCGGCCGGCCGCGGTCTGCATCTACGCGCCGGACCCCGAGCGGGAAGCGGCGCGGCGCGCCAACATGCGCCTCGCAGACCAACTCGTCGCCGCGTTGAACGACGGACGGGTCCGCCTCGCGCTCCAGCCTGTGTTCGCGGTCTCGACGGGCGAGGCGGTGTGGAGCGAAGCGCTGGTGCGCGTCGTCCTTCCCGACGGCGAGATTATTTCCGGCGGCCCGCTCGCCGCCGCCGCCGAGGAGGTCGGCCTCATCCACATGCTCGACCGGCGCGTGCTGGATCTGGCGGTCGCCCATCTCAGCCGACGGCCGGATGCTTATGTCGCCATCAACGTTTCGGCCGCGACGACGGCGGACGAGACATGGCTCGAGGCGCTCTACGCATGGCTCGCGCTACGCCCGGATGTGGCGGAACGGCTGATGGTCGAGATCACGGAAACCGCGGCGATCGCCGACCTCGAAGTAACGTCGCGCTTCATCGGAGACCTGCGGCGCCGGGGGATCAAGGTCGCGATCGACGATTTCGGAACCGGGCACACCTCGTTCAAGGCGCTGAAGGAGCTCTCGATCGATCTCGTGAAGATCGACGGGTCATTCGTGCGCGACCTCGAAAGTTCGCCCGAAGCAGGCGCCTTCGTGCGCGCGCTGCTCGCGCTCGCCCGCGAACTCGGCTTCGAAACGGTCGCCGAGCAGGTGGAGACCCAGGGTGTCGCCGATCTGCTGAAGGCCTGGGGCGCGACCTATCTCCAGGGTCGTCTGCTCGCCGCGCCGGCGCTCGCGCCGATCGAGGACGACCCCTCGGTCCAAGCGATTTGACGAGGGATCTTCAGTTTTCGATCCGAACGGTTCGCGGGCATGGCGCTGAAGCGTACGTCCGCCTCATTCAGCGGCGGCCTGGTCGCCGGCCCGGCCGTAGCGGCGGGCGACATAGTCCTCCACCATCGCCTTGAAGTCTCCGACGATATTCGGCCCCCGCAGCGTGGCGACCTTCTTGCCGTCGACGAACACCGGCGCGCTCGGGACCTCGCCGGTGCCCGGCAGCGAAATGCCGATGTCGGCGTGCTTGGACTCGCCCGGCCCGTTCACGATGCAGCCCATCACCGCGACGTTGAGCGCCTCGACGCCCGGATAAATGGCCTTCCACTCCGGCATGCGCGCGACGATGTGGTTCTGGACGTCGCGGGCGAGCTCCTGGAAAACCGTCGATGTGGTGCGCCCGCAGCCGGGGCACGCCGCGACCAGCGGCACGAAGGTGCGGAAGCCCATGGTCTGCAGGATCTCCTGCGCGACCTTGACCTCAAGCGTGCGATCGCCGCCGGGTTCGGGCGTCAGCGAGACGCGGATGGTGTCGCCAATTCCCTGCTGCAGCAGCACGCCGAGCGCCGCAGCCGACGCCACGACGCCCTTCGAGCCCATGCCGGCCTCTGTCAGGCCGAGGTGGAGGGCGTAGTCCGCGCGGCGGGAGAGTTCGGCGTAGACCGAGATCAGGTCCTGCACCGCGGAGACCTTGGCCGACAGGATGATCCTTTCCCGCGGCAACCCGAGCTCTTCGGCGCGGGCCGCGGACAGCAGCACGGAGCGGATCAGCGCCTCGCGGGTGACCTCGCGCGCCTGCTTCGGCGCGGAGGACGCCGCGTTCTCGTCCATCAGCCGGGTCATCAGCTCGTTGTCGAGCGAGCCCCAGTTGCCGCCGATCCGAACCGGCCTGTCGTGCCGCGCGGCGATCTCGATGATCTGCGAGAAATGCCGGTCCCTCTTGGCGCCGAAGCCGACATTGCCGGGGTTGATGCGATATTTCGCGAGCGCTTCCGCACAGGCCGGATGCTCGGCGAGCAGAGTGTGGCCGATGTAGTGGAAATCGCCGACCAGCGGCGTCGCCAGTCCTCGCTTCGCCAGGCCGTCGCGGATGTGTGGCACCGCTGCGGCGGCCTCCGCCCGGTCGACCGTGATCCGCACGAGCTCCGAGCCGGCGCGGGCGAGCGCCGCGACCTGGTCGATCGTCTTCGCGATGTCGGCGGTGTCGGTGTTGGTCATCGACTGCACGACGACCGGCGCGCCGCCGCCGACCATGACGGAGCCGACCATCACGCCGCGCGAGCCGCGCCGGGCCGCGAGCGCTCCGGGACAGTCGACGGGCTGGACTGCGGTTTCAGGCGTCGACGGCATCGGGCTCTCTCAGCTTGAGCTTGGTCCGGCAATGCGCGCATTCGCCGGAAACCTCAATCACCGGTGCGCGCGGCCGGAAGCCGGAGGCGCGCGCAAGCGCGCGGAGCGCGTCGGCGAAGGCCGGCGTAGCGGCCTCGCCAACCGCGCCGCAGCGCTCGCAGATCAGGAACACGACCGGCGCTCCCTCGGCGCCTGCATGATCACTGCTGCAGGCGACGAAAGCGTTACGGCTCTCGATGCGATGAACGAGGCCCTGCTCCAGAAGAAAATCGAGCGCCCGGTAGACGGTGATCGGCGCCGGCGGCTTCTCGCCCGCGTGCGTCAGCCGCTCGATCACCTCATAAGCCCCGGCCGGCGCATGGTCGGCCGCCAGCGCCTCGAGCACCCGGCGACGGATATCGGTGAGCCGTGCGCCGCGCTCGGCGCAGACCCGCTCGGCGCGGTCCAGCACGTCCCGCGCGCAGGCGCGGTGGTCGTGTCCAGGGGCTGCGAAGGCGCGGTCTTCAGCTCGGTGTGCGTGCGTCATCTCGCCCGATCTCATAGCATGATGCGCGGAAGTTATCTCGGCGACGCCGCTTGCGCAGCCGACCTCAAGGGAGACCTCGCATGCTCGACGCCAAGACCGCCGTCGTCACCGGATCCACCAGCGGCATCGGCCTCGCGGTGGCGCGCGCGCTCGCCAAGGCCGGGGCGAATGTCGTCATCAACGGCTTCGGCGACAAGGTGGAGATCGAGGCGACGCGGGCCGGGATCGAGGCCGACCATGGAAAGCCGGTCATCTACGACGCCGCCGACATGCTCAAGCCGCGCGAGATCGCCCGCATGATCCAAGACGCCGAGGAGCGGTTCGGCGCAGTCGACATCCTCGTGAACAACGCCGGGATCCAGCACGTCTCACCGGTCGACGAGTTCCCCGACGACAAGTGGGACCAGATCATCGCGATCAATCTGTCGGCCGCGTTCCACGCCACGAAGGCGGCGCTGCCGGGCATGAAGCGCAAGGGATGGGGCCGCATCGTCAACACGGCGTCGGCGCATGCTCTGGTCGCCTCGCCGTTCAAGTCGGCCTATGTGGCCGCCAAGCATGGCATTGCGGGCTTCACAAAATCGGCGGCGCTCGAGGTCGCGCAGCAGAAGATCACGGTCAACGCGATCTGCCCCGGCTATGTCTGGACGCCGCTGGTCGAGAAGCAGATCCCAGACACCATGAAGGCGCGCGGCATGACCGAGGATGAGGTCAAACGCGACGTCCTGCTCGCAGCCCAGCCGACCAAGGAGTTCGTCACTCCTGATCAGGTCGCGGCGCTCGCCGTTTTCCTGTGCTCAGACGCCGCGGCCCAGATCACAGGCGCGCTGCTCACCATGGACGGCGGCTGGACCGCCGCCTGACCGGCCGGAACAGAAAACGCGCGGCCCGGGAAGGACCGCGCGTGTCTCTGACCCGATAAGGTTCAGCGCGGCTTCAGATCGCCGGCCGGCGTCTCCGTATGCCCGCGCAGATCGGTTGCGCTCGGATTTCCGCCGGCGTCGCCCGAAGGCGTATGGCCGGGAAGCTTCTCCGCAGCCGTCCCCTCCGAACCGGCGGCTCCGGTGCTCATTTGCGAGCCCGTGCTCGGCGCCATCGTGCCGGCGCTGTTCTTCATCTGGGTGTCGGCGGAGTTCGGCTGGGCCGAGTCCGAGGAGTTCGCCTGGGCGAACGCGACAGCCGGCGAGCCGGCGAGAAGCGCGGCCGAAAGGCCGATGGCGTAAAATTTGTTGGTCATGAGTGTCTCCCTGGATCAATCTTTTGAACGATGTCTTCGCTGGTCCGACGGTGACTCACCGTCCGACCTATAACCACGCCCGCATAAGACCCTTCTGATCTCTGCGATTTGACGGATCGTGCTGATATACGAAGCTGAAGCAGTGATTGTTCCGGAGATAAATTGACTTCACTTAAATTTCACAAGATTTTCAAAATCTATATTCCTATGTGATCCAATGACATCTTGGCGTCGTATTAAATATGCGGATGCAGCCGCGTTCCAAAACACAAAATCCGCGCGGCCCGGGTCGGGCCACGCGGATCTGAGGAATCGAACGGCGTTCAGCTTGTCAGGTGGGATTCTTCATCCCTTCGCCCTTCATCTCTCCCGGACCTCCCGGCTTCTTCATCATCATGCTGTTCTTGTGCATGCTACGCTTTTTGTGCATCGCCATCGATCTATGAGACTTCATGGACGACGTCTTATGCATCGGCTTGTGCGTCGACTTGTGGTGCGACATGCCGGCGGCGGTCGTCGCCATCTTTTCTTTCCGCATCTCAGTCCCGGCGGCCTGAGCGGCGAACGCCGCGCCGGAAAAAGCTACAGCGAGCGTGATGACGCGAAGTGTTTTGAATGACATTGTTTTCTCCACAGGCAGTTATCCGCTGCCCCCGCGCGATGAACGCGTTGCTTTGCGTATCGTTCCGAAGAACCTGGCGGAGGATCACTTATAAGTCAGCGTGGAGTTCGGGGCAGAAACGGTTAACGCGCCTGCGCGGCGGCGGCGCAGCCGACAAGGCCCGAGACATCCGAGGAAACCACGACCGTCGCGATCTGACGCAGCATCGCCTCATGAGGGCGCTTCGTCTCGAAGCCCGCCCGGAACGCGTCCGCATCGACCAGGCCGACCAGCCGGGGCATGATCCCCCCGCAGAGATAGACGCCGCCACGCGCCCCGAAGGCGAGCGCAACGTCGCCCGAGAACCGCGCCAGCAAAACCAGGAACTGGCCGATAGTCTCCGCGGCCACGGGCTCGCCGGCGATGGCGGCCGCCGTGATCTCGGGGGACAAGGCGTCGTCCGGCGTCCGGCCGTCGACCAGCGCGATCGCGCGGTGAAGCCGTGGCAAGCCGAGCCCCGAGAGCACGGCCTCCGCCGAGACCCTCCCGAAATCCTCACGGACGAGAGCGAAGATCTCCGCCTCCCGCGCGTCGATGGAGGCAAGCTCGACATGGCCGGCCTCGCTCGGCATCGGCAGCCAACGGTCGCCGTCACGGATCAGCGCCGCGACGCCGAGCCCTGTTCCAGGGCCGAGAGCCGCCTTGGTCTCGTCCATCGGGACCGCCGGGCCGATGGCGATGAGTTCGTCCGGTTCGAGATGCGGCAGACTGGCGGCCTGGGCGACGAAGTCGTTGATCAGGTCGACCTGCTCGAAGCCGAAGCGGCGCGCGAGGCTGTCGGCGTCGAAGGCCCAGGCCGCCCGGTTGGTGAGCTGGGCCCGCCTTCCTTGCACCGGACCTGCGATCGCGAAGGCGGCGCGCCGCGGCCGCGTTCCGGACTTTTCGAGATAGGCGGCGACGGCGTCGTCGAAGGCCTTATGGTCGTCGCCGTGCTCGACGGCGACGGCTCGCGGGCGCAGGCTCGCGCCGGACACCAGACCGAAGCGACAGTTGGTGCCGCCGATGTCGCCGACCAGAAGGGACATCAGTCGAGATCGAGCAGTCGCACGCGCTGCAGCTTGACGAAGGCGCGCACGGCTTCGTCGAAGGCGCGTCCGGCGGCGCTCGCATGGCGCGCCGCGGCGGCCTCGTCGCTATCGTAGAGCGCCGAGGTCAGAAAGAAGCCGGGCGCGGACGGATCCTCGGCGATCGCGACTCCGCGACAACCCGCCTCCCCCCGCTCCGCGGCGTTCGCGTTCGCGAATACGGCGGCGCGGAAAGCCGACGCGTGCTGGGGATCGACCTCGAACACGGTAGAAACGAGCTTCATCGCCGCGACATAGTGCGCCCGCCTGTGCCGCCCATAGGTTTTCACGAACGCCTGGTCCCGATGTCCGCACGCCTTCCCATCGAAACCGACAGCCTCGCCGACCGCGTCCTGCATCGCGACGGGATGATGCTGGTGATCGACAAGCCGGCCGGCGTGCCCGTCCATGCCGGACCGAAGGGCGGGATCAATCTCGAGCAGATGTTCGGCTCGCTCCGCTTCGGCCTGCCGCGCGATCCCGCGCTCGCCCACCGGCTGGACAAGGACACCAGCGGCTGCCTCGTGCTCGGCCGCCACCGCAAGGCGCTGGCGCGGCTCGGCAAGCTGTTTTCGAACGGCCGCATCGGCAAGACCTACTGGGCTGTGGTGCGCGGCTCGCCGGAGGCTGAGTCCGGGCTGATCGAGGCGCCGCTCGCCAAGCGCAGCCCGGAGCGGGGCTGGTGGATGGCGGTCGACCCCGCCGGTCAGCCTTCGGCGACCGAATGGCGGGTGATGGCGCGCGGGGGCGGCCTCGCCTTCGTGGAGTTCACCCCGCTCACCGGCCGCACCCATCAGATCCGCGTGCACGCAGCCCATGTCGGCATGCCGTTGCTGGGCGACCCGATCTATGGCGCGGGCTCCGCCGGCGGCGCGGCGCTCCATCTGCACGCCCGGGCGGTCTCGATCCCGTTCAGCGAAAAGCGGCCCCCGATCGAGGTCGAGGCGCCCCTGCCCCCGCACATGGCGGCGACGTTCACGGCGATGGGATGGGACGCTGAGGCCCCATCTCCGCTCAAGCGCCCTATATCAGCCTGAAGGACGGTCCCGGCCGCTCCAGCGCCATGCCGCTCCCTCCCCGAAAGGTAAGTCCGCATGGCCCGATGCCTCGTGCTGCTCAACCCTCGAGCCGGCACGCTCAAGGATTTGAGGCGGACCGCCGTCGGAGGTGAAACGCCCGCCGCGCTGATCGCCGACGCGTTCGCCTCCGCCGGCAAGGAGGTCGATGTGCGCATGGCGCCGCCGCGGGACCTTGGCCTGGTGCTGGACGAGATCCGGGCCGCGGACAGCCATGACGAGATCATCGTCGGCGGCGGCGACGGCTCGCTGTCGCGCTCGCTCGGCCGGCTGCTCGCCTCAGGCAAGACCTTCGGCGTGCTGCCCTTCGGAACGCTGAACCTGCTCGCACGCGATCTCGGCGTGCCGCAGGAGATGAAGGAGGCGATCGCCTCATTAGCCCGCGCCGAGCCCCGCCGTATCGACCTCGCCTCGATCAACGGACGGCCGTTTCACTCGATCTCCGGCCTCGGCTTCTTCGCGCAGATGGCCCAGGCGCGCGAGGCGGTGCGGGGCGTCAGGGGCTTCGGGCGTTACGCGGGGTTCGCGATGGCCGCGTTCCGCGCCTTCTTCCGCTCGGGCCGGTCGCGCTACGAGCTTGTGATCGACGGCGCCCCGCGCCGGGTCGAGGCCACGGCGGTGCTCGTCACCAACAACGCCTTCGCCGACGGCGCCTGGCGGCGCCCCCGGCTTGACGAAGGCCTGGTCGAGGTCGTCGTGGCCCATGCCGGCACGATGAGCCAGCGTATGCGGCTCGCCTTCGATGTGGTGCGGGGCGGCTGGCGCAAGAACCCGCTGATCGAGTCGTTCCGCGCGCAGAGCGTGGTGGTCGACAAGCTCCGCCGGAACCGCGTCTGGGTCGCGACCGACGGCGAACTCTCCCGCGAGCGCTGCCCGATCCGCTACGAGGCGATGCCGGGCGCCGCGGTGATGCTGACGCCGGTCATCCCCGCAGGACGTGCGGCGGAGGCCCCGGTGGCCGTGACGGGCGGCGTCGCAACCCGATAGAGCGCGTCATGGTCCGACTTAGGCCGGGCCATGACGCGGCTTACGCCGAGCAATGCGCGATCAGGCGGCGCATGAAGGCTTCGCAGGCGGCGAGCTGCGTCTCCTCGACGAACTCGTCGGGCTTGTGCGCCTCGCCGATCGAACCGGGACCGCAGATCACCGTCGGGACGCCCGCCGTCTCCACGAACAGGCCGGCCTCGGTGCCGTAGGCGACCTTGGCGTGGTCGTTGCGGCCGGCGAGCCGCTTCACCAGCGTCACGATGTCGGCGTCGGGCGAGACGTTGAGGCCCGGGATCTCCGACTTCAGGGCGATCTCTATCGCCGCCCGAGGATCGCGCGCGCGCATCTCGGCCTCGATCTCGCGCGCCGTCTGCTCGATCTCGGCGACGAGCGCGTCGGAGTCCTCCTCCGGCAGCACGCGGAACTCGAATTCGAGCCTCGCAAGATCCGGCACGATGTTGAGGGCGGTTCCGCCCTGAAACACGCCGACATGGGCGGTCGAGTGCACGACGTCGTAGAGCGGGTCGCGCAGGCCGGTCGCCGCGAGCCGGGAGGCGATCTCGGTCACCTTGGTCACGAGACGCGCGGCGTACTCGACGGCGTTGACCGCCTCTGTCGCACGCGCGGAATGGCCGCCGACGCCGCGCACGGCGACTGCGAAGGACCGCTTCGACTTGTGGGCGATCACCACCTGCATGCCGGTCGGCTCGCCGACGATGCAGCCGAGCGGAAGCACCGGGCGACGGCTGAGCATCTCCAGCAGTTCGCGCACGCCGAGACAGCCGATCTCCTCGTCGTAGGAGAAGGCGAAATGGATCGGGACCTTCAGCTGCGCCGCGACCATTTCGGGCGCGAGCGCGAGGCAGACCGCGATGAAGCCCTTCATGTCGCAGGCGCCTCGCGCATAGAGCCGGCCGTCGCGGCGGGAGAGGCCGAACGGGTCGCTCGTCCAGAGCTGGCCGTCGACCGGCACCGTGTCGGTATGGCCGGACAGCACGATCCCCGGACGATCGGAGGGGCCGATCGTCGCGAACAGGTTGGATTTGTCGCCGTGGGCGTTCTCGACGCGCTCATGCGCGATCCCCAGCCCGTCGAGATAGGCCTCGACATGCTCGATCAGAGCGATGTTCGGATTGCGGCTCGTCGTGTCGAAGGCGACGAGCCGGGAGAGCATGTCGATCGTCGCTTGCGAAACCATGGCGCTCGCTTTGCGGGCTGAGAGGGGCCGCGGGACCATAGAAGGGATCGCGGCGCCCGATCCAGTGGGCTTGGATGGGAACAGCCCCGCGCAGGCGCGCGTTCGCTCGAAAACCGAGCGGAGAACAAGATGGCGAAGCCTTACGCGGTTGGCGCGAGCGTGACTTGGACATGGGGAAAGGGCGAGGCCGCGGGCAAGGTCGCCCAGGTCTTCACCAGGCGGGTCCAGCGGACCATCAAGGGCGCCAAGATCACGCGCAGGGCGACTGAGGAGAATCCCGCCTATCTCGTCGAGCAGGAGGGTGGCGGCCGGGCCCTGAAATCGCACTCCGAGCTCGAGAGCGCCTGACGCCTTCCCTCGAGCCAGTCGATTGTCGGGGTGTCGCGGGCCCCATGGCGGCCTAGTTGAGCGCGCCCGCCACCGGCGTCGCCCCTTGCTGTTCATGATCATCCCGCGTCGCATCGTTTTCGCGCTCCTGTTCGCCCTGCTCGCGCTTGCCGGCGCTGGAACGGGTTTGACGCAGGACGCGCCGGCGCCGGTCGAGGCGCGGCAGTCCGACGTCGACGCGCTGATCCGCATCCTTCAGGACGACCGCGCCCGCGCCGCGTTGATCGAGCGGCTCAAATCTCCGCGGGAGACGCCGGCTTCCGGGCCGGAGCGTCCCAACGCTCCGAGCGAAACCGACAAGGCGACCCGCGACGGCTCTGTCGCCGGCCCCGACGCCGCGGCGGCGACCGGGGCCGCAAAAGCCGCGGAGGGGGCGGCCGAGCCGACGCTCGCCCGTCGGATGGCGGAATACACCCGCGCGGCCGCCGAACGCGGCGCGGCGCTCGCGGCGTCAAGCACGAGCCTGTTCGGCGATCTCGCCAGCGTCGTCTCGGGCCTCGGCCGGGGCGAGGGTGTCGACTGGGGCCAGATCGTCGCGCTGCTGTTTACGATCGGCGTCACCTTCGGCGTCTTCTTCGCCCTCCGGGCGCTCGGCATCCCGTTCTTCAGCTGGATCGGCCGGCGAGCCGCGGTCGCGGGCTTCTTCGGCCGCTCGGCGCTGCTGCTGTCGAGCGTCGTCGTCGACGCGCTGATGATCGCGCTCGCCTGGGCCGGCGGCTACATTTTCGCCCTCCAGTTCGGGGCGTTCGGCGTCATGAACATCCACCAGACGCTCTACCTCAACGCCTTCTTCGTCATCGAACTCTCAAAGGTCGCGCTGCGCGCCGCGACCTCTCCGCGGCACGCCTCGCTGCGCGCCCTGCCGATCGAGGACGAGGCCGCGGCCTACTGGTATTTCTGGGGCAGCCGGATCGTCTCGACGCTCGGCTACGCCTTTCTGTTCATCGCCCCGATCATCGCCGCCGCGATCTCGCCGGGGGCCGCGCAGGCCGTGCGGGTCGTGGTCGCCTTCGCGACTTTGATGATGGCCGTCGCCATCGTGCTGCAGAACCGCGAGCGGGTGCGCGAACGGCTGGCGGGACGGACTCAGGAGACTCAGAGCGACGCGCTTTCGGCGTTTTACGGCTTCCTTGCGCGGTTCTGGCACTGGGCCGCGCTCGCGTGGCTGTTCGCGCTGTTCGTCGTCTGGCTGGCGAATCCCGGCGAGGCGCTGCCCTTCATGGCGCAGGCGACCGCGGAGACGCTCGTGGCGATGGCGGTCGGTGGTCTCGTCACCGCAGTGATCTCCCGTCTCATCGCGGGCGGCATGAAGCTTCCGGCGGAGATGCACGCGCGGCTGCCGGCGCTCGAGGGCAGGCTCAACGCCTTCGTGCCGGCGATCCTGAAGGTCGTGCGTTTCGTCGTGCTGATCGTCGTGCTGCTGGCGATCGCCCAGAGCTGGGCCGTCGTCGACCTGATCGGCTGGCTGTCGACAGAAGCCGGCGCGCGGTTCGCGACCTCGACGCTGACCGCAGGCGTCATCGTGCTGGTCGGCGTCGGCGTCTATCTCGGCGTTGCGTCCTGGGTGGAGTACCGGCTCAACCCCGAGTTCGGCCACGTGCCGACGGCCCGGGAAAGGACGTTGCTTGCGCTGTTCCGCAACGCCTTCACCATCGCGCTGCTGGTTCTGGTCGCGATGCTCGCCTTATCGGAGATCGGCGTCGACATCGCGCCGCTGCTCGCCGGCGCCGGCGTGCTGGGCCTCGCGATCGGCTTCGGCGCGCAGACGCTGGTGAAGGACATCATCACCGGCGCCTTCATCCAGTTCGAGAACGCGATGAACACCGGCGACAACGTCAAGGTCGGCGGCGTGCAGGGCACAGTCGAGCACCTGACGATCCGCTCGGTCGGAATCCGCTCGATCGACGGCGTCTACCATCTGATCCCGTTCTCGTCCGTCGACAGCGTCTCTAACGCCACCAAGATCTTCAGCTACCACATGGCCGAGATCGGGGTCGCGTACCGCGAGAACATCCCGGAGGTGAAGCAGGCGATGCAGGAGGCGTTCGACCGCCTGTTCGCGACCGAACTGCACGGACCCTCGATCATCGGTCCCTTCGAACTGCACGGGCTCACCAAATTCGGCGACAGCGCGATCACGGTGCGCGCGCGCATCAAGACGGAGCCCGGCAAGCAGTGGGTCGTGGGCCGCGCCTACAACGAGATCGTGAAGGAGATCTTCGACGAGCGCGGCATCGAGATGCCGTACCCACATCTGACGCTCTACATGGGCGAGGACAAGCAGGGCAAAGCCCCGCCGCTGCGGGTGATGGCTGACGTGGAGACGCTCGTCGCCGAGACGCGCTCCGATCCCCGGCCGCGGGCCGAGGCTCTATCGGTCGAGTCGGTCATCGAAGGCCATGACGGACCGGACGAGGAGGGCGGAACCGCCGAGAACGGGTGAGCCGGCTCTCTGGACGCAGCCTTTGCGGCCATGGGCTCGCGACGCTCCCCCGCTTTCATGCTAGCGTTCCGGTCCTTCGTCGGCGGGTCGCCTTGAGTTTTCCAAGCGGTCCGTCGGCGTGCGGCCGGCTTACGGAAAACGAGTATGAGCAGCGCGAGCCCTGCGATCACGCGACCCGGAGACGACGCGGCGCGGGCGCACGGGGACGGCGAGGCTGATCTCCGCAGCCAGCTCGCTGAAAGCGGGAGCTGGCTGGAGGCGCTGAGCGAAGCCTCCCCACAGATCGTGTGGTCGGCCCGCTCCGACGGCGCGCCCGACTATTTCAACGCGCGGTGGCGCGCCTATACGGGCATGGCGCCTGAAGAGGCCGCGGGCGACGCCTGGATGGCCTATATCCATCCGGACGACCTCCCGGAGACTCTCGCCCGCTGGAACCGTTCCATCGCGACCGGCGAGCCCTTCGCGATGGAATACCGGCTTCGCGGACGCGGGCGCACCTGGCGCTGGTTCCTCGGCCAGGCTTGGCCGCGGCGCGACGCAAGCGGCGCCGTCGAGCGCTGGTTCGGGGTCGCGACCGATATCGACGACGTTGCGCGGCACGGCGTCGAGCTCGAACGCCTGGTGGCCCAGCGCACCGCAGATCTCGACCGGGCGAACCAGCGCGTCGCCGCCGAGGCGGCCGGCCGGCGCGACGAGGCGTCGGCCCGGCGCGACGTCGATGCGCTCTACGCCGCCTATATCGACAACACGCCGGACGGCGTGTTCGTGGTCTCCGTCTCGCCCCGCGGGCAGATCGTCGCCGAGACCCTGAACCGCGTCCTGGAGGCAGCTCTCGAGGTCCGGCGCGAGCGGGTGCAGGGCCTTAAGCTCGGTGACTTCATCCCGACCGACATGGCGCGGACGCTTTGCGAGAAGATCGCAGAATGCGTCTCGTCCGGCGCGCCGCTTCGCTACGAGGAGACGGCCGAGATCGGGGGCGCCTCCCGCGTGTTCGAGGTGACGCTGGCGCCGGTAGCCGCCATGGACGGCGTCGGAATCCGCGTCGTCGGGTCGGCGCGCGACCTGACCGAGCGGCGGGAAGCCGAACAACAGCTTCGACAGGCCCAGAAGATGGAGGCGGTCGGGCAACTGACCGGCGGCATCGCGCACGACTTCAACAACCTGTTGCAGGTCGTGAAGGGCAATCTCGACCTGCTTCGCCACGAGCTCGGGACCACCGCGACGCCGGCGATCGAAAAGCGGCTACGCGACGCGATGGCGGGCGCTGAGCGCGGCGCGAAGCTCACCCGCCAGCTGCTCGCCTTCTCCCGCCGTCAGCCGCTGGCGCCGAAGCCAACCGACGTGGGCGCGCTCGTTGTCTCCATGACCGACCTGCTCGACCGCACGCTCGGAGAGACGATCGAGGTCACGATCGAGCGCGAAGAGGGCGATTGGTGCGCCCTGGTCGACCCCGCCCAGCTCGAAAACGCCGTGCTCAACCTTGCGATCAACGCGCGCGACGCCATGCCGGAAGGCGGGGCGCTTGCGATCGCGGTGCGCAACGTCGCGAGCGGCGCCGGCGACGTCATCGAGATCGCCGTCTCCGATCGCGGCGCGGGCATGACCCCCGCCGTGCTGGCGCGCGTCTTCGAACCGTTTTTCTCGACGAAGCCGGAAGGCCGCGGCACGGGGCTCGGCCTTCCGCAGGTGCAGGGTTTCATCGAGCAGTCGAACGGCGGCATCGCAATCGAAAGCGCGCCGGGCGAGGGCACCACCGTCCGCCTCAGCCTGCCGCGCAGCGAGGCGGCCGCGGCCCCGGCGGAAGACGAGCTTCCGCAGCTGGCGGAGACCCGCGGGCGGGGCGAGCGCATACTCGTGGTCGAAGACGACGACGCGGTCCGGAGCGCGGTCGCCGATCTGCTCGCAACGCTCGGCTACGCCGTCGTCTCGGCGGCCGACACCACGGAAGCGGCTCGATTGCTCGACAGCGGCGAACCTTTCGACCTGCTGCTCTCCGACGTGGTGATGCCGGGAACGCCGACGCCGCCGGATCTCGCGCTCTCGGCTCGGCTGGCGCGGCCTGAGCTCAAGGTTCTGTTCATGTCCGGCTACGCCGAGGACGCGATCGTCCATCATGGCCGGGTCGACCCTGACGTGCATCTGATCGAAAAACCCTACCGCAAGGAGGCGCTCGCGCTGAAGCTTCGCCAGTTGCTGGACGGCAGGCCGCGCGCGACGGCGGCGGGCAGGCCGCCCCGTGTGCTCGTCGTCGAAGACGAGCCGTTGATCGCGATGGGCATCGCTGACTTGCTCGCAAGCTTCGGCTACGAGGTCATCGAGGCGGCGAACGCGGCGAGGGCCAAGGCGGCCCTCGAGCAACCGGAGCCGATCGACGTCGTGCTGACGGATCTCGGCCTGCCCGACATGGACGGCGAAGCGCTCGCCGAATGGATCCGCGGGCGCAAGCCTGGCATTCCGATCGTGTTCTCGACCGGCCGGAACGACTTCCAGGCTCCTCCGCTGCTCACGGCGGGCGGGCCGGTGTTCGTCGTCACCAAGCCGTTCGACAGCCAAACCCTGCGCCGGACGCTGGACGCCTGCGCGCCTGTCGCGGCTTGACCCATGTGACCTCGCGGGTGCATTTCCGCCCCGGCGGGGCCGGTCCCGCGCGTACCGAGCGGATTTCATGGAACTCGACAGCATCGATGAGGCGATCGCCGCGATCGCCGCGGGGGAACTCGTCGTCGTCGTCGACGACACCGACCGCGAGAACGAAGGCGACCTGATCATGGCTGCGTCGAAAGCGACGCAGGAGACGCTGGCCTTCATGATCCGCCACACCAGCGGCATCATCTGCGCCCCGATGACCGCCGACCGCGCCGACGCGCTGAACCTCGCCCCTATGGTCGCGAACAACCGCGACCCGATGCGGACGGCCTTCACCGTCTCGGTCGACTACAAGATCGGCCTCACCACCGGCATCTCGGCCGAGGAGCGCGCCAACACCACGCGCGCGCTCGCCTCCGACAACGCCATCGCCGGCGATTTCCTGCGACCCGGCCACGTCTTCCCGCTGATCGCCCGCGAGGGCGGCGTGCTGACCCGCTCAGGCCACACCGAGGCCGCGACCGACCTTGCGGCGCTCGCCGGACTTCCAGCAGTCGGCGTGCTCGCGGAGGTCGTCAACGACGACGGCACCGTGAAGCGCCTGCCCGAATTGATCGAGTTCGCCAGGCAGCACAAGCTCAGGATCGTCTCGATCGAGGACCTGATCGACCACCGCTCGCGCCGCGAGACCTTCGTGCGCCGCATCGACCGCTTCGAGCGTCGCATCGGCGGCTGCGACGCGACCATCACCATCTACGACACGCCGTTCGAGCAGACCCAACACCTCGCGATCACGGTCGGCGAGGTCGGCGGCGAGGTCGCCGTGCCGTGCCGCATCCACCGCGAGCATCTCCTGACCGACCTGCTGCTTGGCGCCGCGACGTCGAAGGGCTGGCTGGACAACGCGCTCGCCCGCTTCAACGAGAACCAGCGCGGCGTGTTCGTGCTGATCCGCGATCCAGCCGTGCTGCGCGACGCAGCCGACCTGACCGATCCGAGCGATCCGGAGGGCGAAAAGCACATGTCGGCCCGGCAGCGCCGCGCCCGCTGGCGCGAGATCGGCGTCGGCGCGCAGATTCTGCGTGACCTCGGCGCGCGCAAGATCTCGCTGCTCGCCGGCCACGAACGCCAGTTCGTCGGCCTCGCAGGTTTCGGCGTGTCCATCCAGAGCACCGAGATCGTCGACGAATAATTGGCCCGGCGCCAACGGACTCTCCTCCCTTGCGGGCGAAGAGAACGAGCGCGCTATCTCGCGGCCTTCACCTTCTCGATCTGCGGCTTGAGCACTGTCTCGAGCGTCTCGGGCGTCAGGGGCCCGACGAACTTATAGGCGATGCGGCCGTCGCCCGAGACCACGAATGTCTCCGGCACGCCATAGACTCCCCATTCAACTCCCGCTCGGCCGCTGGTATCGACCCCGACCTTGCCGAACGGGTTGCCGAGTCCGCCGAGGAAGCGCCGGGCGTTCTCGGCGTCGTCCTTGTAGTTGATCCCGACCATCGCGACGCCGCTGTCCCTCAGCTTCATCAGCAGCGGATGCTCCTGGCGGCAGGGCGCGCACCACGATGCGAAGACATTGACGACGGTGACGTGGCCGGCCACGAGGTCGGCGCGGGAGAAGCCGGGCACGGGACCTGCGTCCGTGCGAAGGCCCTCGAGCGCCGGCAGCGCGACGTCCGGGGCGGGCCGGCCGATCAGCGCGGATGGCAGCGCGGCCGGGTCGCCGCTGTAGAGCCGGGCGTAGAGCAGCGCGGCCAGAGCGGCGAACAGGACGACCGGGACGAGCAGCAGCTTCCGGCCGGCGAACCGGCCGCTCAACGCGGCGACCGTCTGCGGCCGCTGCGCGCCTCGAGCTCCGCCAGCGCGCGCGACTGGATGCGGTGGTCGATCACCGTCCAGGCGATCGCGCCGGCCACCACGACGAGGCCGATCGCGTAGGACGCGACGATGAAGCCGAGATGGGGATCGTTCATTCGGCGGGCTCCGGCGCGAAAGCGGGCGCAGCTGAGGCTGTCGTGATCCTGAGCGTCCGCAGACGGCGGCGGACCAGCTCAGTCCGCATGGCGGCGAGGTGCAGCGTCACGAACAGCAGCGTGAAGGCGAGCGCGTTGACGAGCAGCGGCGTTAGGATCGAGGGGTCCATCGCGGGCTTGCCCATCTTCAGGACCGAGGCGGGCTGGTGCAGCGTGTTCCACCACTCGACCGAGAATTTGATGATCGGAATGTTGATCGAGCCGACCAGGGTCAGGATCGCGCAGGCCTTGGCCGCGCGCGACGGCTCGTCGATCGCCGAGCGCAGCGCCATCAGCCCGAGATACATCAGGAACAGGATGAGGAACGAGGTGAGCCGGGCGTCCCACACCCAGTAGGTTCCCCACATCGGCTTGCCCCAGAGCGAGCCGGTGGCGAGCGCGAGGAAGGTGAAGGCGGCCCCGAGCGGAGCCGCGGCCTTGGCCGCGACGTCGGCGAGCGGATGGCGCCAGATCAGCACGCCGAGGCTCGCCGCCGCCATCACCGTATAGCCCATCATCCCGAGCCAGGCCGAAGGCACATGCAGGAACATGATGCGCACGGTCTCGCCCTGCTGGTAGTCGGCCGGGGCGACGACGAGGCCGAGATAGAGCCCGAGCGCCATCATCAGCGCCGTCACGCCCGAGAGCCAGGGAAGCGCGCGCGCCGAAAACGCCGAGAAACGCGCCGGGTTCGCAAGCGCTGTTATGGGAGAAAAAATGCCCATGGCCGCCTATACGTTTCGGTCGTCGTTCTGGACGGCGGCGGCCGGACCGCCGCCTCTCGTCAGAGCGACACCTAGAGTGTCCGCAGAAAAAGCGAAACACGCCATCGGTCGCACGCCCGTCACATCTCAGTCCCGCAGCAGCTTGAGGGCGCCGGCGGCGGCGACCGGCCCGAGAACAGCGTAACCCAACGCAAGGCCGCCGAGTACGCCGAGGGGCGCGAAGTCGTCGCGGGTCGCGTCGCAGGCGGCGACGCCGAAGATAAGCACCGGAATCGCAAGCGGCAGGATCAGCACCGGCGCGAGCAGGCCGCCGCGTCTGAGGCCGACCGTCAGCGCAGCCCCGACCGCGCCAAGGCAAGCGAGCGCAGGCGTTCCGATCAGCAGCGCGAGCGCGACGCGCAGCGAGGTCGTGGGTCCGACGTCGAGCATCGCACCGAACAGAGGCGCGGCGATGACCAGCGGCAGGCAGGTGGTGAGCCAGTGCGCGAGGATCTTGGCGCCGACCATCAGCTCCAGCGGCGCGGAGGCGAGATACATCAGGTCGAGCCCGCCGTCCTCATGGTCGGCCTGCAGCAGCCGGTCGAGGCCGAGCAGCGTCGCGAGCAGCGCGCCCAGCCAGAGAATGGCCGGGCCGATGCGCGCGAGGAGCGCCAGGTCGGGCCCGACCGCGAAGGGGGTGAGCGTCACCACCAGCAGGAAGAACACCAGCCCAAGCCCGGCGCTTCCGCCGCTTGCGAGCGCGAGGTCGCGCATCAGCATGGCGCGCAACGGACCGATCACGTCCTGGGCTCCAGATCGAGCGTGTCGCCGTCCTTGAAGCCGAGCTCGGCGTGGGTCGCGGCGACGACCATGCCGCCTTTGGCCCGGTGGTCGGCGACCAGGCCTGCAAGCGCTGCTTGGCCGCCGGCGTCTAGAGCGGCTGTCGGCTCGTCCAGCAGCCAGATCGGCCGCGGCGCTGCAAGCAGGCGCGCAAGCGCCAGACGGCGCCGCTGGCCGGCCGAAAGCACGCCGCCCGGAAGGTCCGCGAGGCGAGCGAGACCGACGCGTTCGAGCGCCGGGAGCAGTTCGCCCTCGCCGCCCAGCACATCGCGGGCGAAGGCGAGGTTGCGGATCACGCTGAGGCCGGACTTCACCGCATCGAGGTGGCCGAGCATGTGCATGCTCTCGCGCGCAGGAATCTCGTCATCGACGCCTTCGAGCCGCACGCTTCCGGAGGCGGGCGGGAGCAGTCCGGCGATCGCGCGGAGCAGCGTCGACTTGCCGGCGCCATTCGGGCCGACGATGGCCAACGCGCCGCCGGCGCCGACCGAAAAGCTCACGCCCTCCAGCACCGGCCGCCCGCCGCGCACGACGCTCAAGGCCTCTGCGACGAGCCTCACCGCGGGCCTTCCGCCGATGCTGGAACGCTTCGAGGGATGCGCGTTTTCATCAGGCGCATGTTGGTCTGAAGCGGCTTCAACGACGGCACGGTTTCCCCTATAAGGACAGCGTCATCTTGTGCGGCGCACGCGCGGATCGGTTTCGCGGCCGCGCCGCCAAGCCCTTCCAAGGAGCAGGTCCCCTTGTCCCATCCCGACAGCTTCCGTTCTGTGAAAACCCTGTCGGTGGGGGCGAAGGCGTATCGCTACTACAGCATCCCGGACGCCGAGGCGAACGGGCTGGAGGGCGTGTCGCGCCTGCCGTTCTCGATGAAGGTGCTGCTCGAAAACCTGCTGCGTTTCGAGGACGGCCGCACCGTCAAGGCGGACGACATCACCGCGATCAAGCAGTGGCTCGACGACCGGGGCAAGGCGGGCCGCGAGATCGCCTACCGCCCGTCGCGCGTGCTGATGCAGGACTTCACGGGCGTGCCGGCCGTCGTCGACCTCGCGGCGATGCGCGACGCCATGGTTCACCTCGGCGGCGACCCCAAGCGGATCAACCCGCTTGTGCCGGTCGACCTCGTCATCGACCACTCCGTGATCGTCAACTTCTTCGGCGACAACGCCGCCTTCGGCAAGAACGTCGACGAGGAGTACCGGCAGAACCAGGAGCGCTACCGCTTCCTGAAATGGGGCCAGATGGCCTTCGACAATTTCCGCGTCGTGCCGCCCGGCACCGGCATCTGCCATCAGGTGAACCTCGAATACCTCGCCCAGACCGTCTGGACGAAGGAGGAGAACGGCGAGACCGTCGCCTATCCCGACACCTGCGTCGGCACCGACAGCCACACCACGATGGTGAACGGCCTCGGCGTGCTGGGATGGGGCGTCGGCGGCATCGAGGCGGAGGCCGCGATGCTCGGCCAGCCGGTGTCGATGCTGATCCCCGAAGTCATCGGCTTCAAGCTGACGGGCAGGCTGAACGAGGGCATCACCGCGACGGACCTCGTGCTCACCGTCACCCAGATGCTGCGCAAGAAGGGCGTGGTCGGCAAATTCGTCGAGTTCTTCGGCGACGGGCTCGACCACCTGTCGCTTGCCGACCGCGCGACCATCGGCAACATGGCCCCGGAATACGGCGCGACCTGCGGCTTCTTCCCCGTCGACGCCGAAACGCTCGCCTATCTCGACGAGACCGGCCGCGACCCGGAACGGCTGGCGCTGGTCGAGGCCTATTGCAAGGCGCAAGGGATGTGGCGCGAGGCCGGCTCGCCCGATCCGCTCTTCACCGACCTGCTCGAGCTCGACATCACAACCGTCGAGCCCTCGCTCGCCGGCCCCAAGCGCCCGCAGGATCGGGTGCTGCTGAAGGAGACCAAGGCCGGCTTCCTCGCAGCGCTCGAGGGCGAGTTCAAGAAGCCGGGCGAGGCGTCGAAGCGCGTGCCCGTCGCGAATTCCGACTTCGACCTCGGCCATGGCGACGTGACGATCGCCGCCATCACCTCGTGCACCAATACGTCGAACCCAAGCGTGCTGATCGCGGCCGGCCTGCTCGCCCGCAACGCGGTCGCCAAGGGCCTGAAGTCCAAGCCGTGGGTGAAGACTTCGCTCGCGCCGGGCAGCCAGGTCGTGGAAGGCTATCTCAACGCCGCCGACCTGCAGAAGGACCTCGACGCGATCGGCTTCAATCTCGTCGGCTTCGGTTGCACGACCTGCATCGGCAATTCCGGCCCGCTGCCGGAGGACATCTCGGAGGCGATCAACGCGCATGATCTCGTCGCCGGCGCCGTCATTTCCGGAAACCGCAACTTCGAAGGCCGCGTCAACCCGGACGTGAAGGCGAACTACCTCGCCTCGCCGCCGCTGGTCGTCGCCTACGCGCTCGCCGGCTCGCTGCAGATCGACCTCGTGACCGAGCCGCTCGGGACGGGCTCCGACGGCCAGCCGGTCTACCTCAGGGACATCTGGCCCTCGAACATGGAGGTCCAGCGGTTCATCCGAGAGAACGTCACGAAGGCGATGTTCCAGGAGAAATACGCCGACGTCTTCAAGGGCGACGAGAACTGGCAAAAGATCGCGGTCCCCCAGGGCGAGACCTACGCCTGGGAGGACTCGTCGACCTACGTTCAGAACCCGCCCTATTTCGAGGGCATGCACCGCGAGCCGGAGCCGATCACGGACATCGACGGCGCACGCATCCTTGGCCTGTTCCTCGACTCGATCACCACCGACCACATCTCGCCGGCGGGCTCGATCAAGCAGGCGTCGCCGGCCGGCGAATACCTGCGCGACCATCAGGTCCGCCCGCAGGACTTTAACCAGTACGGCACGCGCCGCGGCAATCACCAGGTCATGATGCGCGGCACCTTCGCCAACATCCGCATCAAGAACCAGATGGTCCCGGGCGTTGAAGGCGGCGTCACGATCCACTATCCGGACGGCCGGCAGATGCCGATCTACGACGCCGCGATGCTCTACAAGTCCGAGGGGGTGCCGCTCGTGGTGTTCGCCGGCAAAGAATACGGCACCGGCTCGTCGCGCGACTGGGCGGCCAAGGGCACCAATCTGCTCGGCGTACGGGCCGTGGTTGCGCAGTCCTTCGAGCGTATCCATCGGTCCAACCTGGTGGGGATGGGCATCGTGCCGCTGACCTTCGAGGAGGGCTCGTCCTGGCAGACGCTCGGGCTGAAGGGCGACGAGACCGTCACGATCCACGGCATCGCCGAGGGATTGCGGCCCCGCATGACGATGCACGCCGAGATCGTCTCCGCGGACGGCTCCAAGCGGGTCGTGCCGCTGCTCTGCCGGATCGATACGCTGGACGAGCTCGATTACTACAAGAACGGCGGCATCCTGCACTACGTGCTGCGCAGCCTGGCGGCGTGAGGCGGCCGATCACGTCCTTGGGCGTCACCCTGATGTGAGTGGCGCCTAGGGCGCCGCCTCCCCACAATACCGGCACCGCAGTCCCGAGCTTGTTCTGATGCGTCTCGCTTTCCTCGCTTCCGCAGTCGTCGCCCTAGTCGCCGCCCCCGCGGCGGCGCAGGAGGCGCCTCCGCGCGGCGTCGTCGAGCTGTTCACCAGCCAGGGCTGTTCGTCCTGCCCGCCTGCCGACAGGCTGGCGAACGAGTTGTCCCACGACCGCCGCACCCTCGTGCTGACGCTGCCGGTCGACTATTGGGATTATCTCGGCTGGAAGGACACGCTGGCGAGCCCCGGCAACACCGCCCGTCAGCAGGCCTATTCGCGCGCCCGCGGCGATCGCAAGGTCTACACCCCGCAGATCGTGGTGAACGGCGGCGAAGCCACGGTCGGCGGCGACGGACCGGCGGTGCTGGGCGCCCTCGCCCGCGCCGAGAGCGCGGGCGGTCTGGCGCTGCCCGTGTCGGTCTCCGTCGAGGACGGCCGCATCGAGGTCTCGGTTGCGGCGCTCCGCCGCAAGATCGAGACGACGCACGCCGAGGTCTGGGTGTTCGCGCTGGAGCGCGAGCGCACCGTTCAGATCGGCCGCGGCGAGAACGCCGGCCGCATGGCGACCTATGCGAATGTCGTCCGCCACATGACGCGCCTCGGCGCATGGGACGGCGCGCCGGCCAAGTTCGAGATCGCAGCCGACGAGGTGCTGCAGCCCGAGAACGACGGCGTCGCGGTCCTGGTGCAGTCCGGCACCGGCGGACAGCCGGGCCCGATCCTCGGCGCCGCGCAAGCCGACCCGCCGCGCTTCGGCGCGGCGACCACGGCCGCTCAGCTCGCCCGCGAGCCGTTTTGATCCTTCTCCGCGCCGCGACGGCGCTCATCGCCGCCTGCCTGCTCGCAGCCTCGCCCGCGGCTGCGGCCGGTCATCCGTCCTATGGTCCCGAACTCGAGGGCTTCGACTACCCTTACGAGGTCAAGCGCTTCGCCTTCGCCTCGCAGGGCGAGCAGCTCTCGATGGCCTATCTCGACGTGGCGCCCGAGAAGCCGAATGGCCGGACGGTCGTGCTGCTCCACGGCAAGAACTTCTGCGCGGCGACCTTTGAAGGCGTGATCGGGACGCTGGCGAAGGCGGGCTACCGTGTGGTGGCCGTCGACCAGATCGGCTTCTGCAAATCCTCGAAGCCCGCGGGCTACCAGTTCAGCTTCGGGCAGCTCGCCGCGAACACGCATGCGCTGCTGGAGGGCCTTGGCGTCGGGCGCGCCACGATCCTCGGCCATTCGATGGGCGGCATGCTCGCCGCGCGCTACGCGCTGACCTACCCGGCGGCGACCGAACAGCTCGTGATGGTGAACCCGCTCGGGCTGGAGGACTGGAAGGCCGAAGGCGTGCCCTACGCCACGATCGACCAGCTTTATCAGAGCGAACTCAAGACGACCTACGACACGGTCCGCGCCTACCAGCTGAAGTTCTATTACGACGGACGATGGAAGCCGGAATACGATCGCTGGGCTGAGATGAACGCCGGGCTCTACACCGGCTCGGGCCGCGAGCAGGTCGCCTGGATCGGAGCGCGCACCTCCGAGATGATCTACACGCAGCCGGTGGTCTACGAATTCCCGAAGATCGAGGTCCCGACCACCCTGATGATCGGCCAGACCGACCGGACCGCGCCCGGCGCGAACCGCGCTCCGGCGGAGATCGCCAAGCGGCTCGGCGATTATCCCGCGCTGGGCAGGCGCGCCGCGGCGGCGATCCCCGGCGCGAAGCTCGTCGAGTTTCCCGGCCTCGGCCATGCGCCGCAGGTCGAGGATCCCGCAGCCTTCGACGCCGCGCTGCTGAAGGCGCTCGACCGGTGACCCCCGCTTGCGCCCTGCGCCCTCGTCCGCGATCATGACCGGAGCGACGCTGGAGGCGGGATGACCGACGAGCAGCCCATACGCCTGGTGCCCCGGAACGCGCAGGCCTCTGCGCAAGCGACCACCGGGGGGGACGTCTCCTTCGACAGCCGCGAACTCGGCGCGATCCTCGCGCTTTACGGGCGCATGGTCGCCGCAGGCGAATGGCGCGACTACGCGATCGATTTTCTCAAGGATCAGGCGGTGTTTTCGGTGTTCAGCCGGGCGAGCGAGGCGCCGCTCTACCGCATCGAGAAGACGCCGCGGCTCGCCCGCCGGCAAGGCGCCTACGCGGTCGTCACCACGACAGGACTGATCCTCA
Organism: Hansschlegelia plantiphila; assembly: GCF_027922265.1. Lineage (GTDB taxonomy): Bacteria > Pseudomonadota > Alphaproteobacteria > Rhizobiales > Methylopilaceae > Methylopila > Methylopila plantiphila. Next base: position 392,674 of record NZ_BSFI01000008.1, read on the forward strand.
AGCGCGGCCACGAGCTGCCGCGCGTGCTCGACGTGCTGGACCGCAAGCTGCGCCTCGTCACGACCTGAGGCTGCGGCCTCTTCAGGCCCAGGGGCGGTCGGCCGCGAGCCTGGTCTCGAAACCCTTGATCTCGTCGGCTCTCTGCATCGTCAGGCCGATATCGTCGAGCCCCTCGAGCAGGCAGCGCTTACGGAACGGGTCGATCTCGAAATGCACCGTGCCGCCGTCCGGCCCGCTGATCGACTGCGCCTCGAGGTCGATCGTCAGCCGCGCGTTCGAGCCGCGCTCTGCGTCGTCCAACAGTTTGGCGTGGTCTTCCGGCGAGACGACAATCGGCAGTATGCCGTTCTTGAAGCAGTTGTTGTAGAAGATGTCGGCGAAGGAGGTCGAGATCACGCAACGGATGCCCTTGTCGAGGAGCGCCCATGGCGCATGCTCGCGCGAAGAGCCGCAGCCGAAATTGTCCCCGGCGACAAGAATCTCCGCATTGGCGTAGGCGGGCTTGTTCAGCACGAAATCCGGATTTTCGCTGCCGTCCTCGTTATAACGAAGCTCGGAGAACAGTCCCGCGCCCAGACCCGTCCGCTTGATGGTCTTCAGGTACTGTTTCGGGATGATCATGTCGGTGTCGATATTGATCATCGGCAGCGGGGCGGCTACTCCGGTCAGCGTATTGAACTTCTGCATCTTCTTTCTCCTAGCGCCGGTGTCATGCTCCTGCCGGAAACTGGGGTCAAGCCGCGGGCGCGCTTGCCTCCGCATCGATAGAGACCAAGCGACCCACGCATCCTGAGGCGCCTTCCCAGCATGATCTTCTCCGTCCACATCCCGAAGACCGCCGGCACCAGCTTCCGCAACGCGCTCAAGGAACGGTACGGCGAAAAGCTCGCCTGCTTCTATGGGGCGAACGATCCGGCCACCCATCCGCTGCTCAGGGTGCGACGCAACGCTCTCGCGTCCCGCATCCCCGCGCTCGAGGATGCAGGCGTCGAGGTTCTGCACGGCCATTACCCGCTGTCGCTGGTGAAGTCCGCGATCGTCGACCCCTCGCGCCAGGTCATCACCTGGGTGCGCGACCCGATCGACAGGGTCGTGTCGCATTACTCCTTCATCAAGGAGCGCCCGACGAAATGGGCGTTCGATCAGGAGATCAAGTCGGGCCAGCTCTCGTTGCTCGCCTTCGCAAAGAAGCGGGCCATCCGGAACATTGCGACGCGCTATCTCTCGGGCTTCTCGCCGGATGAGCTTGCCTTCGTCGGCGTCAGCGAGCGCTTCGAGCTGGGGCTCGCGCTGCTGTTCGGTGACGAGGCGCCCCACCTCTCCCGGCGCTACAACGCGATCGACGCGCGCGTTCCGGTCACGCCCCGGGAACTGGGGCGGCTTCACTCCTTCAACGTCGCCGACATCGAGCTTTACGGAGAGGCGACGCGGCTGATGATCGACCGCGTCACGGCGGCCAAGGGCATCGTCATGCCGCCGCGCCCGGTTCTCGCGGGCACCGGGGTCGTGCGGCGCCTGATCCGTAAGGCCGCGCTCTGAGCGCTCACCTCAGGGGATAGGCGGCCTCCACGACATAGGGACCGCCGCCTACCGAATCGCGCGACGAGAACAGCACGAAGCGCTCCGCCCGGAACGACAGCCGCGCCGGGCCGCCCCGCAGGCCAAGATATTCGGCGACGGCGCGCGAAGAACTGTCGCGCAATCTGGCGAGCGTGACGTGAGGCGTGAACTTGCGACGCTCGGCGGCGAGCCCGGCGCGGCGGATCAGACGCTCCTGCTCGGCCTGCAGTTCGATGAGGGCCGGCGACGGCGCGATCCTGGCGTAAAGCGCCCGTGGCCGTTCGCCGCCGAACGCGTCGAGCGTGTCGATCACGACGTCGAACGGCGCTTTCCTCACCTTGCCGAGCAGATAGGCCGCCTCCTGCGCCGTCTCCTCGTCGATGTCGCCGAGGAAGCGCAGCGTCACATGGTAGTTCTCGACGTCGATCCAGCGGGCCCCGCTGAGCCCTCCGCGATAGGCGCCGAGCGCGGACCCGACCTCGTCGGGCACTTCGATTGCGGTGAACAGCCGCGGCACGCGAGCACTCCCGTGAAGCTCGACGTCCACGAGAGAACGGCGGGCTACGAACATCAAGGCGCGATGCGCGCGACGCCGACGATCTCCCCAGCAAGTTCGGCGTTCGGCCGTCGCGCCATGCGAAATGGAGGGCCGCTCAGGTCAGCCGCGCTTCGATTCGATCCGGTCGAGGAAGCTCTCGACCGTCGGCAGCATGCGTCCGACGATCACGTCCACTCCCCGCGGATTGGGGTGAACGCCGTCGGGCTGGTTGAGCGATCGGTCGCCGGCGACCCCGTCGAGGAAGAACGGATAGAGCACCAGTCCCCGTTCGGACGCGAGATCCGGGTAGATCGCCTCGAAAGCCTCGGCGTAGTCCGGCCCGAGGTTCCGCAACGCCTTCATGCCCGCGACCATCGTCGGAATCTTGCGCTGGCCCAGCCGGTCGAGGATGCGGGTCATGGCCTCGCGGGTGACCTTGGGGTCGACGCCGCGCAGCATGTCGTTGGCGCCGAGTTCGACGATCACGCCTTCGGTCCCGTCCGGGATGGACCAGTCGAGACGGTCCGCGCCGCCGGTCGAGGTGTCGCCGGAGACGCCGGCGTTCGCGATTGCGACGTCGCGCCCCGCAGCGCGGAGCGCCGCCTGCAGCTTGGGCGTAAAGCCGTCCTGCGCCGGAAGCCCATAGCCCGCGGTCAGGCTGTCGCCGAACGCCACCAGCCTGATCGGACCGGAGGCGGCCCGCCCCGGCCGGATCATCACGCTTGCGAGAGCGACGGCTCCGCCGGCCAGCGCGGCGCGCCGCGACGGGTGGCGCGTTGGACTTTCGTCGCTATATCCGACCACGCGGCGCTCCTCGCCGTCAGCGTGAGAGATCTGGACCTTCATGGCGGCGGTGGAACTCCAAGGCGTCGATCTGGCGCTCGGGCAAGGTGCCGCGCGCGTCCATATCCTGAAGGGCGTAAGCCTCCTTATCGAGCGGGGCGAGACGGTGGGCCTCGTCGGTCCCTCGGGTTCGGGCAAGTCCACGCTCCTGATGACGATCGCCGGCCTCGAAAGGCCGGATTCCGGCACGGTCCGCGCGCTCGACCAGGATCTGACCCGCCTCGACGAGGATGGGCTGGCGCGCTTCCGCGGCAGGAACATAGGAGTGGTGTTCCAGTCCTTCCATCTCATCCCGACGATGACGGCGCTCGAGAACGTCGCGACGCCGCTCGAGCTTGCGGGCGCCCCCGACGCTTTCGAGCGGGCGCGGGCGGAGCTCGCTGCGGTGGGGCTCGCCGACCGCGCGTCGCATCGGCCGGCCGAGCTTTCCGGCGGCGAGCAGCAGCGCGTCGCTCTCGCCCGCGCGCTGGTCGCGCGGCCTGAAATCCTGGTCGCCGACGAGCCGACCGGAAATCTCGACGAGGCGACGGGCAAGCAGATCGCCGATCTGCTGTTCGCCAAGAGCGCTGAGCGAGGCGCCACGCTGGTGATCGTGACCCACGACCCCAGCCTGGCGGCCCGTTGCGGCCGCACCATCCGGTTGCGGTCGGGCCGCATCGAGACCACGACGGAAGCTGCGGCGTGACGGCTTCGCGCACGCCCCCTCGCCGGCGGCCTCTCTTATCCGCAATGGCTGACGCCGCCTCGATCGGGAGCGTCTGAGCATTGGCGTCTCCTCGCGTTCCAGCGTCCTCGTCTCTGCCCCATGCAGGGGCGGCCACACCTAAACCGATAGGCGCTCCATCCGGCGGACGCGTCATCCTGCGCCTCGCCGCCCGCGAACTGCGGGCGGGCGGGCGGGGCTTCACCGTGTTCCTGCTCTGCCTTGCTCTCGGGGTCGCGGCGATTGCGGGAGTGGGCTCGCTTGCGCGCGGACTGACCGAAGGCCTCGCCCGCGAGGGTCGCACCATCCTCGGCGGAGACGCCGCCTTTTCCCTGACGCCGAACGAAGCGACGCCCGCCGCGCGCGCGACGCTCGACGCCAAGGGCCGCGTCTCGGAGGTCGCGACATTGCGTTCGATGGCGCGCGCAGCCTCCGGCGACGCGGCGCTGGTCGAGCTTAAGGCGGTCGACGGCGCCTGGCCGCTGGTGGGCGCAGCGACGCTCGATCCGGCTTTGTCGCTGGGAGACGCGCTTGCAGAGAAAGACGGCGTCTGGGGCGCCGTGGCGGACCCCGCTTTGCTCGCGCGGCTCGACCTCAAGCTCGGCGACCGCTTCAGGATCGGCTCGCTCCAGTTCGAGGCCCGCGCCAGGCTCACCGCCGAGCCCGACCGACTTTCGGAAGGCGTCGGCTTCGGTCCACGCGTGGTGATCGGCGAGGCGGCGTTGCGCGCCTCCGGCCTCGTGCAGCCCGGCAGCCTGGTGAAGTGGACCTACCGGCTCGTCCTGCCCGACGGCGCGCGCGGCGACGCGGCGGTTGCGGACACAATCGCGGCCGTCGAGCGCGAGGCGCCGGACTCAGCTTTCGACGCGCGCTCGCGGCTGAACGCGGCGCCGCAGCTCGAGCGCAATGTCGGCCGCTTCACGCAGTTCCTGACCATCATCGGCCTCGCGGCTCTCGTGGTGGGAGGCGTCGGCGTCGCGAACGCCGTCTCCGCCTTCGTGGACCGCAAGCGCGAGACGATCGCCGTGCTGAAGAGCCTCGGCGCGTCGGGCGGAACCGTATTTCTCATCCATCTCGCGCAAGTCGCGGCGCTCGGGGCGCTTGGCATCGCCGTCGGGCTCGTCGTCGGCGCGTCGCTGCCCTTCGTCGCGATCGCCGCGCTGAAGGATGTCGTGCCGCTGCCGCTCGCGCCGTCGATCTATCCGCGCGAGCTTGGCCTCGCCGCGGCTTACGGCGCCCTCGCGGCGCTCGCCTTCGCGTTCTGGCCGCTCGGCCGGGCGCATGACGTGCCGGTCGCGGCGCTGTTCCGCGAGCATGTCGCGCCGGAGCGGCGTCTGCCGCGGTTCGGCTATATCGCGGCGACCGCGGCGCTGGCGGCGGGGCTCGCAGGTCTCGCCGTATTCGCGGCCTACGATCGGCGGATCGCGACGATCTTCGTCGGCGCGACGCTCGCCACCTTCGTGGCGTTGCGCCTTGTCGCCTGGGCCATCATGAAGCTCGCCGCCCGCGCGCCCCGGCCGCGCCGGACCGAATTGCGGTTGGCTCTCGCCAACGTCCATCGGCCAGGCGCGCTGACGCCGTCCGTCGTCCTGTCGCTCGGCTTGGGGCTCGTTCTGATGGTCACGCTGACGCTGATCGATTCGTCGATCCGCCAGCAGCTTTCGAACGAGCTGCCGGCGCGCGCGCCCTCGTTCTTCTTCCTCGACATCCCGAGGGCCGACCGCGAGGCGTTCGCCGGCCTCATCCGCTCGAAAGCGCCGGAGGCCAAGCTCGAAAGCGTTCCGATGCTCCGGGGGTCGTTCGTGTCGATCAAGGGCGCTCCGCCGGACGAGGCGTCGATCAATCCGGAGTCGCGATGGGCGCTGAAGGGTGACCGCGGCGTGACCTTCGCGGACGCCGTGCCGGAAGGCTCACGGGTGGTCGAGGGAGAATGGTGGACGCCGGATTACGCCGGCGCCCCTCTGGTGTCGTTCGACCGCAAGCTGGGCAAGGCGCTGGGGCTTTCGATCGGCGACGAGATCGGCGTCAACGTGCTCGGCCGCACCATAACCGCGAAGGTGGCGAACTTCCGCGAGATCGCCTGGGAGACCATCGGCATCAATTTCTTCATGGTGTTCTCCCCGAACACCTTCGCCGGCGCACCGTACATGAACCTCGCCACTGTCACATTCCCGGGCGGAGGCGGGGATGCGCAGGAGTTCGCACTGATGCGCGACGCCACCAAGGCGTTTCCCTCGATCACCGCTATCCGGGTGAAGGACGCGCTGACATCGATCAGCGCGGTGGTCGGCAACCTCGCCATCGCGATCCGGGTCGCAAGCGGCGTGACGCTGGTCGCGAGCGTGCTGGTGCTGGCCGGCGCGCTCGCCGCCGGCCACCGTCGGCGTGTCTACGAGGCGGTGATTCTGAAGACGCTCGGCGCCACGCGGAAGCGGCTTCTCGCCGCGTTCGCCGCAGAGTACGCGCTGCTCGGCGCCATCACTGCGGTCTTCGGCCTCGCCGTCGGCTCGGTCGCCGCCTGGGGCGTGACGGTCGGGATCATGGGGATCGATTTCGCGTTCGACCCGGTCGGCGCAGGAATCGCGGCCCTCGGCGCGCTCGCGCTCACCATAGCGCTCGGGCTGGTCGGCACCTGGCGGGTGCTGGGCGAGAAGCCCGCCCGTCACCTGCGGAGCATGTGAGCCGTCGGCCGGACAAGTAAAAAGGCGCCGCGCCGAAGATACCGACGCGCCGCCTTTGTTTTCCGAGCTGCGAAGTCGGCTTAGTGGAAGACGCCGAGCAGCCAGAGAACCAGAATGATCGGCAGCGGAATGCCGATCAGCCAGAGAAGTCCACCCTTAAGCATCAGTCGCCTCCCATTTTCATCGGCGACTCAACGCTGTGCCTAGGAAAGGGTTCCGATCGCGCGGCCGTGATCGCGAAAAATGGCGAGGGCGTCCATCGGGTATGTCAGAGCCTTCAGAGCTGGTCGCGCTGGTCGGTGATGAGACGGGCGCCGCGCTGGAAGGTCGCGAAATCCCACACCCACTTGAACGCCACCATCAGTCGGTGGCGGGCGCCGATCAGGAAGTAGATGTGCGCCACGCACCAGATGAGCCAGGCCATCAGGCCGGACATCTCGAGATAGGGCATCTTCATCACCGCCGATCGACGGCCGATGGTCGCGAAATCGCCCTGGTGACGGTAGCGGAACGCGCGTGGCGGGACGGCGCCGCGGGCGCGCGACGCGATGACGTCGGCGACATGCGCCCCCATCTGCTTCGCGGCCGGGGCGATGCCGGGCACCGGTTTGCCGTCCGGCCGCTTCGCCGAAGCGGTGTCGCCGATGACGAAGATCTCCGGATGCCCTGGCACGCTGAGGTCGTCGTTGACGACGACCCGCCCGGCGTTGTCGCAGGCCGCCCCGATCCACTGCCCGGCTTCCGACGCAACGACGCCCGCAGCCCAGATCACGGTCGCAGCCTGCAGCCGGCCGCTTTCGAGATCGACCCCCTCGTCGTCGCAGTTCGTCACGCGGGTGCTGGTGAGAACCTCGACGCCCATGCGCTCCAGCGACTTCTGGGTGTAGTCCGACAGATGCGGCGGGAACGACGGCAGCACGCGCGGACCAGCCTCGATCAGGATGACCCGGGTGGTGCGGGCGTCGATGCAGCGGAACTCCGAGGGCATGACCTGCCGCGCGACCTCGATGATCGATCCGGCGAGCTCGACCCCGGTCGGGCCGGCGCCGACGATCGCGAAGGTCAGCAGCCGTTCGCGCTCGGCGTCGTCCTGCGCGAGCTCCGCGCGCTCGAAGGCGAGCAGCAGGCGGCGGCGGATGATCGTGGCGTCCTCCACGCGCTTGAGGCCCGGCGCCGACTTTTCCCATTCGTCATGGCCGAAATAGGAATGCGTCGCGCCGGTCGCGAGGACGAGCTCGTCGTAATCGAGCGTCACGCTGTCGGCGATCACCTTCCTCGCCGCGACGTCGATTTCGGTGACCTTGCCGAGCAGCACGCGGGCGTTCTTCTGTTTGCGCAACACGTGGCGTATCGGCCAGGCGATGTCGCCGGGCGACAGCTCGGCTGTCGCGACCTGATACAGCAGCGGCTGGAAACAGTGATAGTTGTGGCGATCGAGCACCGTGACGTCGACATCCGCCTTGGCGAGCTTCATGGCGACGGTCAAACCGCCGAAGCCTCCCCCGACGATGACCACTTTCGGGCGGCCCGACGCTGCGAAGTCCATCTGTTCCGGCTCCTTCGACCTGAGGCGCCGCCATGCAGCAGAGAAGGAGGCGCGCGCAGGCGGCGTTCCGTTACCTTATCCTTGAACGTCTTTCATTAAGAGCGGCTGAAGGGGAAGACCACCCTTGCGCGCGGCGGCGTTGTGACCGAACAGCGCCGGCCGGGCGCCGCAATTGCATTCGCCAACAGCTTCCCCCATGTGTGGACCCGGACGAAAAAGGCGCGCCTGAACGCGCGTGCTCAACAGGAGACGCTGCATGCTCGCCGCCGGGACCACGCCTGCCGCAGCCGCGTCCGACGGGCTGATCGTGGCGACCACAACCAAGACGTTCATGGCGGACGTCGTGCAGCCGTCGTCGTCGACTCCGGTGCTCGTCGACTTCTGGGCGCCGTGGTGCGGTCCGTGCAAACAGCTCACGCCGATCCTCGAGAAGGTGGTCAAGGCCGCCGGCGGTAAGGTGAGGCTCGCGACCATGAACATCGACGAGCATCCGGAGATCGCAGGTCAGCTCGGCATCCAGTCGATTCCGGCGGTGATCGCCTTCACGCGCGGACAGCCTGTCGACGGCTTCATGGGCGCGCTGCCCGAGGCGCAGGTGCAGGCGTTCCTGGAGCGAATCCTCGGCGAACCGATCGCCGACGAGGCAGGCGACCTGCTGGCCGACGCCGACGCGGCGCTCGAAGCCGGCGACGTCGCAGGCGCAGCGGACCTCTACACCGCGCTGCTCGCCGAGGAGCCCGAATCGGCTCCCGCGCTCGCGGGCCTCGCCCGCACACGGCTTGCAGCCGGCGATGTGGAGGGCGCCAAGGAAATCCTGGCCTCCGCTCCTGCGGGAGAGGCCGCGATCGCCGCGGTCAAGGCGCAAATCGAGATCGCCGAGCGCGCAGCCGCCGTCGGTGATCTCGCGCCCCTCGAAGCGAAGGTCGCGAACGATCCGTCCGATCACCAGACCCGCTTCGACCTCGCCGTCGGCCTCGCCGCCGCGGGGCTGAAGAAGGAGGCCGTCGGCCATATGCTCGAAATCGTTCGCCGCGACCGGGGCTGGAACGACGACGGCGCCCGCAAGGAGCTCGTGAAGCTGTTCGAGGCCTGGGGCCCTAAGGACGAGAACACCGTGGCCGGCCGCAAGCGGCTGTCGTCACTGCTGTTCGCGTGATCTGACGCTCATGGCTTCGAACGTCGTCTATCATAAGATCGAAGAGCTTCCCGGCGTCATCCCGGTGTTTCCGCTGCGAGCCGCCCTGCTGCTGCCGCGCGGAGAAATGCCGCTCAACGTCTTCGAACCTCGCTATCTCGCGCTGATCGACGACGCGATCCGCAACCAGCGGATCGTCGGCATGATCCAGCCCGACCCCGAATCCGGCGAGGATGAAGAACGCCCGGCGCTGGTGCGTATCGGCTGCGCGGGACGCCTGACCGCCTTCGCCGAGACCGGAGACGGCCGCTATCTCGTGACGCTGACGGGCGTCGCACGGTTCCGCGTGGTCGAGGAGCTGTCGGTGATCACCCCCTACCGGCAGGTCCGGGCCGCCTTCGACGACTTCATCGCGGACCTCGCGCCCGGCGAGGGCCAGGACGACGTCGACCGAGAGGCGCTGCTCAAGACGCTGAAGGACTATCTCGCCGCCAACAATCTGGAGGCGGACTGGGACGGCATCCGCCGCGCGCCCAACGAGGCGCTCGTCAACGCGCTGGCGATGATGAGCCCGTTCGGACCCCGCGAGAAGCAGGCGCTGCTCGAGGCGGCCGACCTGAAATCACGAGCCGAGATCCTGGTCGCGGTGACTGAAATGGATCTGGCCCGCGCCAAGGGAGACGCGAGTTCGTCGCTGCAATGACAGATTCATCCGAAGACGGCCGCCGCTCGGGCGGCGTGGACCCCAAGCTTCTCGAGATTCTCGTCTGCCCTTTGACAAAGGCGACGCTGGTCTATGACGCCGAGCGGCAGGAGCTGATCTCGAAGCCCGCCAAGCTCGCCTACCCCATCCGCGACGGCATCCCGATCATGCTGCCGGACGAGGCGCGCGCGCTCGAGGACTGAGGGTTATCCGCCGGACGCCGCGGCCACGATCCTGCGCTTCAGGCCGGGAGTCCGGTCGACAAGCCCCATTCCGACATCGCGCAGGGTCCGGGCGGCCTCGGGCCTGAACAGCCGATAGAGCGCGTCCGTCGTCGCGGCGAGGCTGGCGACGTCGAAGCGGCGCGCCCGCTCATAGGTCGCGAGCGTCGTCTGCGATCCGATATCCTCGCCGCGTCGGGCGGCGTCCGCGAGGATCGCGGACAGCGCGGCGACGTCGCGCAGCGCCGCGTTGAAGCCCTGTCCTGCAAGGGGATGCACGACGTGACCGGCGTCCCCGACGAGGACGACGCGCGGCGCGACGAAGCTCCTTGCGAGCAGGAAGCGGAGCGGGAACGACCCGCGCGGCCCGACAAGCCCGATCGCGCCATAGTCCGGCCCCGCCCGCCGCGCGACCTCGGCGACGAAGGCGGCGTCGTCGAGGCGGATGATCTCTTCTGCGACTGCGCGCTTCTCGCTCCAGACGAGCGACGACCTGTCGCCTCCGAGCGGCAGCATTGCGAAGGGTCCGCCGGGCAGGAAGTGCTGGACGGCGACGCCGGCATGCGGCGCCTCGTGGGACACGGTCGCCACGAGCGCGATCTGATCATAGGCGAATTCGCTGGTCGCGATCCCCGCGCGGCCCCGGATCGGCGAGCGCGCGCCGTCGGCCGCCGCCAGCAGCCGCGTCTCGACGTTCGCGCCTGAGCGCAGGGTGAGCGCCGCCCGGCCGGCGAGCGGCTCATGGCGCTCGATGGCGTCGGCGACGAGATTTACGCCTTCACGCTCCGCGCGATCGCGGAGCGCCGCCCGCAGATCCGCGTCGGGCGCCATGTGCGCGAAGGGTTCGTCCGACGCGGGCTCCGCAAGTTCGAGAAAGGTCGGGCGTATCGCGTCGTCGAGCCGGCTGTCGGTAATCCTCAGTCCTGCGACCGGCGTCGCATCGTCGGGCCAGGCGCCGATACTCTCCAGCAGACGTCGCCCGTCGGCCGCGATCATGGACGCGCGGGGTTCGGAGCGGGCGGGATGGCGGAGAGCCGGGTCGAAAACCGCGACCCTGAGGGAGGGGCCCAGTTCGCGCCTCAGCGCGAGCGCGAGCGCGAGGCCCGTCGGGCCTGCGCCGGCCACGGCGACGTCGAGCAAGTCCGGGGAGATCGATCCGCTCATGCCCGCCTGACTAGCACGGAAAGCGGCGCGCCGGTCAGGCCGGCCGGCACTTCCACGACTTTACGATCCAGCCCGGGTGGTCCTGGCCCCACTCCACCACGGCCGGCTGACCGTTTACGAGGCAGGCGAGGGCCTGACCCGCGATCTCGATCCGCTCCTGCCGGCACTGCGCCGCGTCGGCTTGCAGACAGACGTTCATGACGATGGCGAACAGCATCGATCGCTTCCCGGCCGCTTGATCCGCTGTCTTCGCGCCTTTTGCCACAGCGGATCACCCGCGCGCGGCCATTCGACAGGCGGCCGGGGTTGACGGCGCATGCGCAGCGGCGATCCTCCGCCGCGCGGCGCGAATCCGTCGATCCGCAGCGCTTCGAGGAGACGTCATGTCGGCCGTGGAGAATCTTCTCGGCGTTCTCGCGCTCGAGCAGCTCGAGGTGAACCTCTTCCGCGGCCGGAGCCCTCAGACCGGATGGCAGCGCGTGTTCGGCGGACAGGTCGTGGGCCAGGCTCTGGTCGCGGCGACCCGCACGGTCGACGGGCCGCCGCCGCATTCGCTGCACGGCTATTTCATGCGGCCCGGCGATCCGGCGGCGCCGATCATCTATGAGGTCGACCGCATCCGCGACGGCCGCAGCTTCGTCACCCGCCGGGTGGTCGCAATCCAGCACGGTCATGCGATCTTCTCGATGTCGGCCTCGTTCCACCGCGACGAGGAGGGCTACGAGCATCAGATGGACATGCCGGACGTGCCCCAGCCGGACCAGTTGCCGACCGAACAGGCGCTCAAGGAAACGCTGATGCCGACGATGCCGCGGGCGATCCGCAGCTATTTCGAGCAGGAGCGGCCCATCGAGCTCCGGCACGTCGATCCGATGCGCTACATCGACGGCAAGCCGCGCGATCCGCACCAGAGCGTGTGGATCAGGACGACCGGCCCGCTGCCGGACGACCCAGCGATCCATCAATGCGTGCTGGCGTACGCCTCCGACATGACTCTGCTCGACGCGGCGCTCGTGGCGCATGGAGAGAGCGTTTTCTCAGCCGACATCCAGGCTGCGAGCCTCGACCACGCCCTGTGGTTCCACAGACCGTTTCGAGCAGACGGCTGGCTGCTCTACACCCAGGACAGCCCATTCGCGGGCGGGGCGCGCGGTTTCACGCGGGGCCGGATCTATGCGGAAAGCGGCGAACTTGTGGCGTCCGTCGCACAGGAGGGGCTCATCCGGCGCCGCACAAAGTGACGGGCGCCGCCGAATTAGCCGCCATATTCTAGGCGCCTCGCCGGCCATTGATGGGTATTGCGCCTTTTTTAGACTCTTCGCCTATTTTTTCATCTCAAGCCGATCGATGGCCGGTTTCTCCATCAGGCATCGCCACGCGGCCGCCACAAAATCAACGGCTTAGCGACGCTTTGCACGCTTGGCACGGCGCTTGATTGCAGCGCGCCGGCACGACGCGTCCGCCGAGCGGCGCGTTCCTGTCTTCGTCAACTGTCGACTGTCCGCGCGGGCGTTTCGAGCGGGCGGTGGTCCAACGGGGAAACCGACGCATGAAACTCGTGATGGCCATCATCAAGCCATTCAAGCTGGACGAGGTGCGCGACGCCCTCACGGGAATCGGCGTCCACGGCCTGACCGTCACCGAAGTGAAGGGCTACGGTCGCCAGAAGGGTCACACCGAAATTTACCGCGGGGCCGAATACGCGGTGAGCTTCCTTCCCAAGCTGAAGATCGAGGTCGCGGTCGTCGCGAGCGCGGTCGACAGCGTGATCGAGGCCATCGCCTCCGCGGCCAAGACCGGCCAGATCGGCGACGGCAAGATTTTTGTCTACGCCATCGATCAGGCGGTTCGCATTCGCACCGGCGAGACCGACAACGACGCGCTGTAAGGCGCGGCCGACGCCCTTTTCCCTTTAGAAGTCCTCGGGAGTTCACTCGATGAAACTGGGTTCCGTACTACGCTGGGGAGCGCCGGCCCTGGCCGCAGGCCTCCTGATCGCGGCCACCGCCTACGCGCAGGACGCGGCCGCGCCGGCCGCAGCCGCCGAAGCCGCTCCGACGGTCAACAAGGGCGACACGACCTGGATGATGATTTCCAGCGTGCTCGTGCTGCTGATGACCATTCCTGGCCTCGCGCTGTTCTACGGCGGCCTCGTCCGCGCCAAGAACATGCTGTCGGTGCTGATGCAGGTCTCCACCATCGCCTGTTTGATGATGGTCGTCTGGGTGATCTACGGCTACAGCCTCGCCTTCGGCGACGGCGGCGCCTTCATCGGTGACTTCTCCAAGGTCTTCCTGGCGGGCATCACGCCTGACTCGACCTCAGCGACCTTCACGAAGGGCGTCGCGATCCCGGAATACGTGTTCGTCTGCTTCCAGATGACCTTCGCGGCGATCACCCCGGGCCTGATCATCGGCGGCTTCGCCGAGCGCATCAAGTTCTCGGCGGCGATCCTGTTCGCCGTGCTCTGGGGCACCTTCGTCTACTTCCCCGTCGCCCACATGGTCTGGTCGGCGAACGGAATGGTGTTCGGCTGGGGCGGCCTCGACTTCGCCGGCGGCACCGTGGTGCACATCAATTCGGGCGTAGCCGCGCTGGTCGGCGCGATCCTGCTCGGCAAGCGCACCGGCTATGGCAAGGACATCATCGCCCCGCACAACCTGCCGATGACCCTGATCGGCGCCGGTCTGCTGTGGGTCGGCTGGTTCGGCTTCAACGCAGGCTCGAACCTCGAGGCGAACGGCGTCACCACCCTGGCGCTGCTCAACACCTTCGTCGCCACTGCGGCCGCCGGCCTCGTCTGGATGTTCGTTGAGTGGGGCGCCAAGGGCAAGCCGAGCATGCTTGGCCTGGCCTCCGGCGTCGTCGCCGGCCTCGTCGCCATCACGCCCGCCGCCGGCCTGTCCGGCCCGATGGGCGCGATGGTGCTGGGCGGCGTCGCGGCGGTCGTGTGCTTCATCTTCTGCACGAGCGTCAAGAACGCGCTCGGCTATGACGACAGCCTCGACGTCTTCGGCATCCACGGCATCGGCGGCATCATCGGCGCCATCGGCACCGGCATCGTCGTCAGCCCCGATCTCGGCGGCGTCGGCGTCGCCGACTACACGATGGCGGGCCAGGTGCTGACCCAGATCAAGGCGGTCGCCGTGACCGTCGTCTGGACCGGCGTCGGCAGCCTGATCCTGTTCAAGATCGTCGACGTTCTCGTCGGTCTCAGGGTCACGGTCGACGCCGAGCAGGAAGGCCTCGACATCATCTCGCACGGCGAGCAGGCCTACCACGCCAGCTGAACGGCTACGCGCCGGCCGCGCGAGCGGCCGGCGAACGACGAGGGCCCCGATCATGTCGGGGCCCTTTTTCGTTTCCGCGAGCCGGCGACGAGGTGGCCAAACACCGGACCGACACTCTTTCGCGCCGGGGGTAAGCCCGCCTTAACCCTCTTCCGCCTAGGTTTCGCAACGATCGTTCTCGAGTCGATCGAGCGCTCACCAGGGATTGGCGTCGCAGATGCAGGTACCGAGCGGAACCCAGGACGCCCCCGCGTTCGCCGTTCGCCGTTACGGCCGCGTTGATCCGGCCGGGAGTATCCGATGACCATGCGCGCCATCAGGCCTCGCCCGCGCGGATTTCAGCCCGCCGTCCTGCCCGACGCGGTCCGCGCCATGCTGATCCGCCGCGCGACCGAACTGGGCGGCTTGGCGCTTGTCGGCCTCTCTGCGCTCGCCGGCGTCGCGCTCGCGACGTGGTCGGTGCAGGATCCGAGCCTCAGTCACGCCACCGACGGCCCCGTGCACAATCTCCTTGGCGCGCCGGGCGCGGTGATCGCCGATGTCCTCACCCAGGCCTTTGGGCTCGCGGCCTGCAGCTTCGTCCTGCCGATCGCCGTGTGGGGCTGGACGCTCATGACGCGCCGCGCCGTCGAACGCGAGAAGTTGAAGGTCATCGCCTGGCCGATCGCCGCTATCCTGCTCGCAGGCGTCGCCGGGGTGTTTCCCGCCCCCGCTTCCTGGCCGCTGCCGACCGGCCTCGGCGGCGTCCTCGGGGACCTTTTTTCAGTCGCGGCCGGGGCGGTGGGCCTGACGGGCGCAGTCGGCGGCGGCGTCGCGGGCGCTTCGATCGGTCTGCTCGGCCTCGTCGCGTTCGGACTTTCTATCGGCGCGATCGCGCCGAGCGAACGCGACCCTCAGGCGCCCCGGCCCTCGGCCAGGCGCGAACCCGCCATCGCCGCGTCGCGCGGAACGGCCCCCGCCGCTGTGGCCCCGGAGGTTCCGGATTATGAGGAGGAGGACGACGACCGCCGGCTGGTCTCGCTCGGCCTGCTGACGCACTGGGCGCTGTCGGCCAAGGCGGCGGTTTCTCGGACGCTGTTCCGCAGCCGCGACGGCGAACCGGAGGATGAACGCGCGCTGTCGAAGATCCTCGCCCGTGCGAGCGGCGAGCCGGATGATTTTCGCCCCCCCGCCCGGCGCGAACCTGGGTTCCGCGCAGGCGACGATGTCAATCTCGACGGCGACCCGGTGCTTCGCGTCGGCGGCCGCGGCGAGCCGTCGGAGCCTGCGTCCGCCCGCGTGGCGCCCGTTCCCGGCGCGCTGCGGGCAGGCCGCCGCGCCGCCCGCGAGGCGCAGCCTTCGCTGCTCGATCGGGACGCCTACGAGCTGCCGCCGCTCGCGCTGCTGGCCGAGCCGCGGAAGGGCGCGAGCCCGGTCGTCAGCCAGGACGCGCTTGAACAGAACGCCCGGCTCCTGGAAGGCGTGCTCGAGGATTACGGCGTCC
This sequence comes from Hansschlegelia plantiphila, assembly GCF_027922265.1. Lineage (GTDB taxonomy): Bacteria > Pseudomonadota > Alphaproteobacteria > Rhizobiales > Methylopilaceae > Methylopila > Methylopila plantiphila. The sequence goes on from NZ_BSFI01000008.1 coordinate 408,541, forward strand.
GCGGTTCGATCATCAATGTTCGGCCCGGCCCGGTCGTCACGCTCTATGAGCTCGAACCCGCCCCAGGCATCAAGTCATCGCGCGTGATCGGCCTCGCCGACGACATCGCCCGCTCGATGAGCGCGGTCGCCGCCCGCGTCGCGGTGATCCCCGGCCGCAACGCGATCGGCATCGAGCTGCCGAACGCCCGCCGCGAGACCGTCTACCTGCGTGAGCTGCTGGCCTCCGCCGACTTCGAGAAGGCCAAGATGCGGCTGCCGCTCTGCCTCGGCAAGACGATCGGCGGCGAACCGGTCATCGCCGAGCTCGCCCGCATGCCGCATCTGCTGATCGCCGGCACCACAGGCTCGGGCAAGTCGGTCGCGATCAACACCATGATCCTGTCGCTGCTCTACCGGCTGAAGCCGGAGGACTGCCGGCTGATCATGATCGACCCGAAGATGCTCGAGCTTTCGGTCTATGACGAGATCCCGCATCTGCTGACTCCCGTCGTCACCGACCCGAAGAAGGCTGTGGTGGCGCTGAAATGGGCGGTCCGCGAGATGGAGGACCGCTACCGCAAGATGTCGAAGCTCGGCGTCCGCAACATCGACGGCTTCAACGCCCGCGCCAGCCAAGCGCTCGAGAAGGGCGAAGCGATCACCCGCACGGTGCAGACCGGCTTCGATCGCGAAACCGGCGAGGCGATCTACGAGCAGGAGGTGATGGAGATCGGCAAGCTGCCGTACATCGTCGTGATCGTCGACGAGATGGCGGATCTGATGCTCGTCGCCGGCAAGGAGATCGAGGGCGCGATCCAGCGCCTCGCCCAGATGGCCCGCGCCGCCGGCATCCACATCATCATGGCGACGCAACGTCCCTCGGTCGACGTCATCACCGGCACCATCAAGGCGAACTTCCCGACCCGCATCTCCTTCCAGGTCACGTCCAAGATCGACAGCCGCACCATTCTCGGCGAAATGGGCGCCGAGCAGCTGCTCGGCCAGGGCGACATGCTGCACATGCAGGGCGGCGGCCGCATCTCCCGCGTGCACGGGCCGTTCTGCTCCGATCAGGAGGTCGAGGCCGTCGTCGCTCACCTCAAGAAGCAGGGACGCCCGTCCTATCTCGACGCGGTGCTGGCGGAAGACGACGAAAGCGAAGCGGCCGAGGACGGCGCGGTGTTCGACAAGGGCTCGTTCGGCGACGAGAACGCCGACGTCTACGACCAGGCGGTGGCCGTGGTCTTACGCGACAAGAAGTGCTCGACCTCCTACATCCAGCGCCGCCTCCAGATCGGCTACAACCGCGCCGCGTCGCTGGTCGAGCGCATGGAGAAGGAAGGCGTGGTGGGCCCCGCGAACCACGCGGGCAAGCGCGAGATCCTACTGGAAGGCGGCGAGCGGGACGAGGACGCGGCTTGAGGGTGACAAGGTAAGCGGAAGTCGGCTGCCCGCCGGTTAGCGCCACGGGCGGACGTTTGCATCCCTTCGGGAAGCGGCCTTCAGGTCCAATCGTCCTTCATGTACGGTGCTTCGATCGTCGGCGAACGGTCGGCCTCGCTACACGCGATAGCGGCTCGCGGCGCGACACAGGACAACCAGTGAACATCGCTCCGATAGTTAAGCTCGTGCGGGCATATGACGCCACGGAGTGGGAGATTTTCATCTCCGAATGGCAAAAAGGGCTCCAGGGCTACGCTTCCGTCAAGAGGCTCGGCGGGGCGGGTGATCACGGTCGGGACGTCGTCGGCCTATGCGGGCCTGAAGCCTGCCAAGGCGTCTGGGACAATTATCAGTGCAAGCACTACGAGGTGCCGCTGTCGACGGCCAAAGCGTGCGAGGATGCTGGCAAGATAATCTTCCATGCCTTCCGGGGCGAGTTCGCTGCACCGCGGGCCTGTTGTTTCGTAGCCCCTCGCGGGCCAACAACCGAGCTTCGAGATCTGCTGCTGAACCCAGCTAAGTTTCGGGCCTCGGTGATCGCCACTTGGAATACGCGCGTATCCGGGCGGGTGATTGCAGGGCAAAAGCACGATCTGACTGGAAAACTGCTTGCCTATGTCGAGGCATATGACTTCACAAGTTTTCGCTACGCAACCCTAGATGAGATTCTAGACGATCACCGACGAACCGCATATTGGGCGGCGCGGTTCAACGGCGCTCTGCCTCCAGCCCCAGCGGGTGTAGCGCCTAAGGATATAGTGCCGAAAGAGACAGTCTATGTCGGCAAACTTCTCGAGGTTTATTCTGAAGTATCGGGAATCCCCCTGAACTCGCCCGCCGACTTGGCGGCGCACGCCAACTGGCGGGAGGATCTGCAAAAGCACAGGGTCAGGTTTTATGACGCGGAAGCATTCATGGCGCATTACCGCGACCAGACCGAGCCGGGAACGATCGAGGACTTCGCTGATCAGATTTTCGACGCGATCGATCCCGCCATGGCCGCCGAAGTTGGCGCTCATCCTCGATTGACGGCGGCGCTGTCAGTGGCTGGCCAAGCTGCGCCCGCCAGCGTACTTGCACCGCGCGCCAAGGTCCGCGTCAAGCAGGGTGTCTGTCACCAGTTGGCCAATGACGATCGATTGACGTGGAAGCTGTGATGGTCAGCTTAGCGCCAAAGAGGCTTCGGCCGCGCATTTTCAATACCGCTTTCGAAAGCGGTCTACGATCGCTCGTGCTGCTCACCGCCTGTTACCCCGCCCGGTTAGGTCTGAGGCGCTTGGTCGTGCTCGATCACCTCGTGGTACACACAGCCGACGTCGATGGGCCCGCGAGCCTGCATCCGCAGGAGGAGTCGCGAACCGCCGAGCTTCTAGTGCGCCGCGGACTTGTTAGCGCAGGCTTGTCTCTAATGGGAACGAAGCAGCTGATCATCCGATACGCAACGCCCGATGGCTTTCGTTTTGAGGCTGGCGAGGAAGCCGGCTCGTTCGTCGACCTCTTGCGGAGCGAGTATACAAGCAAGTTGAAGGAACGCGCGGCGTGGCTTGCGGCGGTTATTGTACCGCTCGCCGATGACGAGATTGACGCTCTGGTAAAAGATCGGATGGATCGCTGGGCGACAGAGTTCCAGAGCGACTACGGCGTTTCGACGTAGCCATGCAGCTCCGTTTCCTCTTGATAACGGGCCCAAACAGCCCACCGGCGGCCGTCGAGTTCGGGCCAGGTCTGAACGTGATCTATGGCGGGTCAAACACGGGCAAATCGCATGTTTTGCGACTGATAGACTTTGTGCTCGGAGCGAAATTTCCGCCGGAGCCGATCGTCGAGCAAGCTGGGTACGACCTCGCGCATCTCGGGGCGGTATTAGACGACGGCTCCGAGCGAACCTTTGTTCGCGCCCTTCAGGGAGGGAACATCAAGGTGCTTGAGGGGCTGATACGAGATCGGCCCACCCATGCGCTTGGAGTGTCCGTGTCGGCGCAGCATAGCGCTCAGAACTCGTTGTCACGCCTGCTTCTCGCGCAAGTCGGGGCAGCAAACGCGCGCGTCCGCGTTGATGCCTCCGGAAAGACTCGCGATCTAAGCTTTCGCGATCTCGAGCGGCACTCGCTGGTGAACGAGACCAAAATCCAAGACGGATCGTCCCCGGTGCTTTCGGGTCAGTTCGTGACTAAGACCGCTGAGACGTCGGTCTTCAAATATATGCTGACCGGTGTCGACGACTCCGCCTTGGACGTCGCGAAGCCCGACCTTGCACAACCGATGAGGCAAGCGGCGCAGTTGGAACTCCTCGACCGGCAGATCCGAGACACCGAGCGCGAGATCGCCGATGCCGATCAGGATCACGATGAACTTATCAAGCTGGATTCGGCACTGGACGAAGAACTCAGTCGCTCGTTCGTCGTTCAAGAAACAGCGGAGTCGAGCTACCGGGAGCTTACCTCGAGCCGGCTGGAACTGCGTCGCGAGTATGAAGCGGTGCAAGACCGCATGGGGGAAATTGACAGTCTGAAGGCGCGCTTCGCGCTATTGGCTGAACACTATCGGTCCGATGAGGAGCGATTGGCCTCAATTGCGGAGGCGGGGTCGTTCTTTTTGTTGGAGGATGCTGCAGTCTGCCCGGTGTGCGGCGCTGCACCCGAGCATCATCGACCTGATGATGCTTGCGAGGGAAGCGTCTCGGAGATTATGGCAGCGGCTGAAGCCGAAATCGTCGGGGTGCGCGAGCGCGCCATGGAACTTCAGGTCACCATCGGCGGCCTAACAGAGGAGCGAGCGACGCTTGCCTCCCGGGCGCGCGAGCTGCTTCCGAAACTAGATTTGCTTCAGGCGAACATTCTGCGCGAGGTGCCCACCGTGCAGACCATCCGTACGCAAACCAGCAATGTCATCGCCCGGAAGCTGACGATTCAGAAGAGCCTAGAACTGGTCCGCCGGCGGAACGGTCTGGTCGCTCAGCGCGCGGAACTCGGGGTCAGTCCGGGGTATGACAGCAGCACGATCGTTGCGCAGCAGCAATTGGACGGCGCGACGCTGGACGCCTTCAGCCAGATTATTGAAGCCGAACTGCAAGCGTGGGAGTTCCCTGAAGCTAGGCGCGTGTTCTTCGAGCTACCGAAAATGGATATTTCGGTCGCAGGTAAGTCGCGCAGCGCCAACGGAAAGGGTGTCCGTGCGCTGCTTCACGGCGCTTTCTCTTTGAGCTTGATGAAGTTCTGCAAGGGTCGTGCCCGCCCCCATCCGGGCTTTCTGATCCTCGACTCGCTATTCATCACCTATCGCGACCCCTCCGATGATGAGGATACGGCGATCGCGAGCACACCGCTTAAGGATCGCGCTTTCCGCGCGTTCTCTATGCTCCCCGACGATCTGCAGCTGATCATTCTCGAGAATGTCGATGTACCGGACTGGCTGGTGGGACAGCCGCAGGTTACGCATTTTACGGGCAGCAGCTCTACGGGCCGAGCGGGATTGTTTCCGAAGTAGCTAGATGTTGCCGAAGTCCGCGATCTCGATCGTACACTTCCTGCCCCGAAGCGGTCGTTGGCAACTTCGCCAATCGGTCACAACCCGCCGGATGCCCACCCAATGCTGTTGCAAGGAATAAAATCCTTGACATCCCGCCCTCTCTCAATGCTCTCTTCCGCACATCCTTCCCCGTCGGAAGCCGTGTCCGGACCGGCCGGCCATGCGGGGGAGGTGCGGCGCCTGCGGCGGACATGACCGGAAGTGTCGGCCCCGGGGCGTCTGTGCGGCGTCGGCGCGGCTCGCGCGTTCCTTGAACAAGGGCGCGCAGGCTTCTGTCGGGGAAGAGAACCGCCCGCACTAGGACGGGCGCGCCTTTTGTGACGTAAGGGCGCATGGTGCCGGATTCCGGCCCCAAAGGCCGGATCGGCCCGGGACCCGCCCGAAGCGGACGCGAAAATCCGCGGGAAACCATTGATGTCCGAGACTTCGTCCGCAGCCAGACGGGACGTCGCGCGTGGAGCGCCGGGCGGTCGGCGTTCCGAACGACTCCTGACGGTGGCCCGGCGCTCCCGCGCTTCCATCCGATGCGGCGAAACCAAAGAGGTTTCGCCGGGGCTCTTTGACCAAAGCGGGCCTGAGCCGATCCGGACCTCGCCGGAGAATTTCGCGCGTCCGCAAGACCTCCCGCCGCCGTCATCCCGGGCTTGTCCCGGGATCCATAAACGCGACGGCGGGGGAGTGAGCGGGCGCGCGGCGGTCTGTTCTCAACGCGCGGCGGCAAATGGATCCCGGGACAAGCCCGGAATGACGGTGGAGGATGGCGGTTACGGCGGAGCGTCTTGCGAAGCTTCTAACGAGTCGGAAGGGCTCGCAAATCGCGGCGAGGCCCTTAAATCGGCCACGGGGCCGCGTTACGGTCCCTGTTCCCGTTTAGAGTTCCGGAAGGTCGAAAATCCCGTCATGACGCTTCGCCGTTCCGCCGCCGCCTTCGCGATCCTGTCAGCGCTCGCCGCCGCGCCCGCGGCGGCCCAGTCCGCCTCGGGAACGCCGGCCGACGTGCCGCCTCCGCCGCAGGTCCAGCTTGCGGCGACCAACAAGGGCGTGCCGGTCTCGAAACTCGACCCCGTCCAGCGCGCGACGCTCACGCGGGTGAACGCCTATTTCAACTCGATCCAGGACATGACCGCGAGCTTCGAGCAGACGGGTCCGGACGGCTCGCGCAGCGTCGGCAAGCTCTATCTGTCGCGGCCCGGCAAGATCCGCTTCCAGTACGCTCCGCCGAGCCCGCTCGAGATCGTCTCCAACGGCAGTTCGGTCGTCGTGAAGAACCGCAAGCTCTCGACGCAGGAGATCTATCCGCTCAGCCAGACGCCGCTGCGCGTGCTGCTCGCCGACAAGATCGACCTGCTCCGGGACACCGACGTGATCGGCGTCTATCAGGAGCCTGAGATGGTCTCGGTCGTGCTGGTCCAGAAGAACGCGATCGGCGGCTCCGCGCAGATCCAGCTGCTGTTCAGCGGGCAGAACTACGAGCTGAAACAATGGACGGTGACGGACGCGCAGGGCATGGACACCTCCGTCGTGCTTACCGACGTCAACGCGCAGGCGAAGCTCGACGCCAACCTTTTCAGGATCCAGGCCCAGAGCTTCCAGGGCGGCCCACGTCGGCCCTGAGCCCAGCGCATGGCGGCCTTGCATGGCTCACGCAGTCGTGCGCTTGACTGCCGGAAGCCCAATTCCCATCTCCATCCTCGAGCGAGGCGTCGCCCCGACAAGCGCTGTGTCCCCCCCGTCGCAGCCGTTGGAGTGCGCGTCTCGTTTCCGCCGTTCCTCGGATCGGCGGAGCGCTGAAGCGCCAGACGCCCGGCCTTTCCCCCGGAGGCCGGGCGTCTTTGCGTCTGGGCCCCCGATGCCCTAAAGCGGGCCGCCCCTCGGACGTTTCCCAGCGCCATCCATGTCGATCCGCCTCGCCACCTGGAACATCAATTCCGTGCGCTTGCGCATCGGCCTCGTCGCGAAGCTCGTAGAAGAGCATTCGCCCGATGTTCTTTGCCTGCAGGAGACGAAGTGCGCGGACGACAGTTTCCCAATGGGCGACGTCCGCAAGCTCGGCTACAGCCACGTCGCGATCCACGGCCAGAAGGGCTATCACGGCGTGGCCACCTTCTCGCGGCTGCCCTTCGTCACCACGGCGCGCGAGCGCTGGGCCGACAAGGACGACGCCCGCCACCTCGCGACGACCTTCGCGGCGGGGCCGCTCGAAGGCGTCACGCTGCACAACTTCTACGTGCCGGCCGGCGGCGACGAGCCCGACCCCGCGATCAATCCGAAATTCGCGCACAAGCTCCAGTTCCTCGACGAGTTGACGTCGTGGTCGACCCGCATCGCGGACACCGGCGGGCGCATCATGGTCGGCGACCTCAACATCGCCCCCCATCCGGACGACGTGTGGAGCCACAAGCAGCTGCTCAAGGTGGTGAGCCACACGCCGGTCGAAACCGAAGGGATGGAGGCCATGCGCCAGGCCGGGCGCTGGGTGGACGCGGTGCGGGCCCACGTCCCCTATCCCGAAAAGCTCTATTCCTGGTGGAGCTACCGGGCCGCGGACTGGACGCTGGCCGACCGCGGCCGCCGGCTCGACCACATATGGGCGAGCGCCGACGTGGCGGCCCGCACCACCGGGGTCGCGGTGCTGCGCGAGGCGCGCGGCTGGCAGCGGCCGTCCGACCATGTCCCCGTGATCGTGACGATCGACTGATCCCGGCGATGGCGGAGACCGGCTTTCAGGACCAGCTCGCTCAAACCGCCGTCGCGACGGAGTCGGCGCTCGACCTCCTGCTCTCGCCCGAGGCCGCCGCTGGCGAAACCGTGCGGCCCGGCCGGCTGCTCGAGGCGATGCGGCATGCGATGCTCGGCGGCGGCAAGCGCCTGCGTCCCGCTCTCGTCGCGGCCGCCGCGCGGCTGTTCGGGGTCGACGGCGAAGGCCCGCTCCGCGCCGGACTGGCGATCGAATGCGTCCATGGCTACAGCCTGGTCCACGACGACCTGCCGGCGATGGACGACGACGACCTCCGTCGCGGCCGCCCGACCGTTCACCGCGCCTTCGACGAGGCGACAGCGATTCTCGCCGGCGACGCGCTGCAGACTCTGGCCTTCGACGTGCTGGCGGACGAGCGGACGCATTCCGACGCCGCCGTCCGCATCGCGCTGGTCGCGACGCTCGCCCGCGCAGCCGGGGTGGGCGGCATGGCCGGCGGCCAGTTGCTGGATCTCGCGGCGGAGGGCCGCTTCGGCGGCGGCGCTGCGGGCCTCATGGCCGAGCACGACGTAGCGCAGTTGCAGGCGATGAAGACCGGAGCGCTGCTCGAAGCGTCCGTCGAGATGGGCGCGATCCTTGGTCGCGCCGATCCGGCGGCCCGGACCGCGCTGAAGGCTTACGCCAAAGCGCTCGGCGCGGCGTTCCAGGTGGCGGACGACCTTCTCGACGTCGAGGGCGCGGCCGGCACGGTCGGGAAGGCCACGGGCAAGGACGCCGTGGCGGGCAAGGCGACGCTGGTCGGAATCCGCGGCGTCGAGGGCGCTCGGCTGCGGCTGGAGCAGCTCACCGACGACGCGCTCGTCGCGCTCGCCCCGTTCGGCGAGGCCGCGGAACCGCTCCGCGGCGCCGCTCGCTTCGTCGCGATGCGGGATCGCTGAGCCGGCTTCCGGCTCAATCCGAAAAGCGCCCTTCTCGCGGGAGCCTCAAGCCCCCGGCTCAGCCTTTCGACGGTGCGACCTTGTCGAGGCGCGCGCGCATCTCCGCCATCTCGCGGCGCAGATCGTCGAGGTCCTCGGACTTCTGGGGCGACGCGGCGGGGGCGGCCGCGGCCTCCTCGTCCGGAGCTTCGCCGCCGGGGAACATCGTGAACATCCGGAACGCGCGCTCCATCATCGCGACGTTGTTGCGCATCTGCTCCTCCACAGCGGGATGGAGCGGGACGGGGCTGAAGGTCTTCGCCATGCCGCCGCGAACCTTGTCCTGCTCGCGGGCGAGCGCCCCCATCGAGAGCTCGAGATACTTCGGCACGAAGCTCTGGATGCTGTCGCCATAGAACCGGATGAGCTGCCGCAGGAAGGTGATCGGCAGCAGGTTCTGGCCCTTGTGCTCCTGCTCGAAGATGATCTGGGTCAGCACCTGATGGGTGATGTCGTCATTGGTCTTGGCGTCGACGACGTGGAAGTCGTCGCCCTTCTTGACCATGGCCGCCAGGTCTTCGAGGGTCACGTAGGTGCTGGTGCCGGTGTTGTAGAGCCGGCGATTGGCGTATTTCTTGATCGTGATGGGATCGGTGGTGCTCGACATGACGCTCTGATCTCTGCCCTTCGTGGGTCTGGTCGATCGTTCGTTCCGCGGCAGGACAGCAGCCACGCGGCCGAGGCGTTGAACGTTAAGGCGAAAACGAGGCGGCGGCCAGATTTTTGTGCAGCGCCCACTAGAACCTTCGGCTGATGCGCTGCACAAAACCCGCAGGCGTTTTCGACGGAACAGGCGAATGAGACAGACTGCCGGGGTACTGCTGACTGCGACCGTGCTGAGCGCTCTGGCGCCGCTTGCCGCGCATGCGGAAAAGCCGTTTCCGGTCCGGGAGAGCATATACACACGTCACAAGTACGACCGCTGTCCGTCGCGCGGCGCGGCCGAGGGCGGCGTCACGCGACGCGCCTGTCTGGGCGTTGGGAGCGTCGAGGTGTTCTGGACTGCGGACGACGATTCCGCGGCCGTATGGTTCGGCCGCCGGCCCCTCAAGGAGAGCATTGATCTCGGCTCGTTCTACGAGCCGGACGAGACGATCGAGTGGCGGCTCGACAAGTCTACCGGCCGCCCCGTCGCTGCGGTCGTGCGTTACCGCGTGGGTCAGTCGGTCGGCGCGCTCAAGGAGAGCCGGGTGGTGATCTACCGGCTCGAGCCGGCGGGGGCGTCCTGCGTCATGGCGGTGATCCGGGAGCCGCGCGCCAGTCAGAAAGCGCGCGACGCGGTCGACGCCGACGCGGCGTCCTTCCGCTGCGGCTCGAGCCGCCGGCGGGACGGCTGAACGCCCTCCCCCGGCGGGCCGCGCCTTCGCAGCGCCATCTCCTCGCTGAACGCTCCACCGCCGAAGGTCGTGTTGACGCTGTTCGGACGGGCGCCGTTTAACCGAACGAGACAGCGGCCGACGATGCGGACGGCCGCCGACTGAGGAGATTTCTCATGGCAGACACCGACGTCGTCATCGTTGGCGCCGCGCGCACGGCCGTCGGCGCCTTCAACGGCGGCCTCTCGACGCTGCCGGCGCACGAGCTCGGCAAGGTCGCGATCAAGGCCGCGCTGGAGCGCGCCGGCGTCGAGCCCGGCGAGGTGTCGGAGGTCATTCTGGGCCAGGTGCTGACGGCCGCCCAGGGCCAGAACCCCGCCCGTCAGGCGTCGATCGCAGCCGGCGTGCCGATCGAGGCCGCGGCCTGGGGCATCAACCAGGTCTGCGGCTCGGGACTCCGCGCCGTCGCGCTCGCTAGCCAGGCCATCCTGAACGGCGACAGCGACATCGTCGTCGCCGGCGGTCAGGAGAGCATGAGCATGTCGGCGCACGCCGCCCATATGCGCTCAGGGACCAAGATGGGCGACGTCAAGTTCATCGACACGATGATCAAGGACGGGCTGTGGGACGCCTTCAACGGCTACCACATGGGCACCACCGCCGAGAACGTCGCGACCAAGTGGCAGATCACCCGGGAGCAGCAGGACCAGTTTGCGGTGGCCTCCCAGAACAAGGCCGAGGCGGCGCAGAAGGCGGGACGTTTCAAGGACGAGATCGCGCCCGTCACGATCACGACCAAAAAGGGCGACACAGTCGTCGATCAGGACGAATACATCCGCGCCGGCGCGACGATCGACGCCATGACGAAGCTTCGCCCGGCCTTCTCCAAGGACGGCACGGTGACCGCAGGCAACGCCTCGGGCATCAATGACGGCGCCGCGGCCCTGGTGGTGACCTCCGCGTCCCGCGCGGCGTCGAAGGGCCTGAAGCCGCTCGTTCGCATCGTCAGCTGGGCGCAGGCCGGCGTCGACCCCTCGGTGATGGGGTCGGGTCCGATCCCGGCCTCGCGCAAGGCGCTGGAGAAGGCCGGCTGGTCCGTCGGCGACCTCGACCTGATCGAAGCCAACGAGGCCTTCGCCGCGCAGGCCTGCGCGGTCAACAAGGATCTCGGCTGGGACACCGACAGGGTGAACGTCAACGGCGGCGCGATCGCGATCGGCCATCCGATCGGCGCCTCGGGCGCACGCGTCCTGACTACGCTGATCCACGAGATGATCCGTCGCGACGCGAAGAAGGGTCTCGCGACGCTCTGCATCGGCGGCGGCATGGGCATCGCCATGTGCATCGCCCGCGACTGATCGACAGCTTCGAATGCAAGGGCCCGCGGTTCGCTGCGGGCTAAAGGGCCGGCAGGGTTCAAGTCCGGCGCGTCAACAACTTTCACGGGAGGAACTCATGGCGCGCACGGCGCTCGTCTCGGGCGGGACTCGCGGCATCGGCGAGGCGATCTCGATCGCCCTCAAGCTCGCCGGCTACAACGTGGCCGCGACCTACGCCGGCAATGACGACAAGGCGGCCGCCTTCAGGGAGGCCCACGGCATCGCGGTGTTCAAATGGGACGTCGGCGATCCGAAGGCCTGCGAAGCGGGCGTCGCCAAGGTCGAGGCCGAGGTCGGCCCTGTGGACGTGCTGGTGAACAACGCCGGCATCACCCGCGACGCCATGTTCCACAAGCTCACCTTCGAGAAGTGGCAGGAGGTCATCCGCACCAACCTCGACAGCATGTTCACCATGACGCGTCCCGTCATCGAGGGAATGCGCGAGCGCAACTTCGGGCGGATCATCAACATCACCTCCATCAACGGCCAGAAGGGCCAGATGGGGCAGTCGAACTACTCGGCCGCCAAGGCCGGCGTGATCGGCTTCACCAAGGCGCTCGCGCAGGAGAACGCCAGGAAGGGCGTGACCGTGAACGCGATCGCGCCTGGCTATATCGGCACCGAGATGGTGCAGGCTGTGCCGGAAAAGGTGCTGGAGAGCATCGTCGCCGGCATTCCTGTCGGCCGCCTCGGCACCGCCGAGGAGATCGCCGCCTCCGTGCTGTTCCTGGCCGGCGACAACGCGGGCTTCATCACCGGCTCGACCCTGACCATCAACGGCGGCCAGTATCTCGCCTGAAGAACCGGCGTCCTTTGGTCGCCGCATAGCGGAGGCCAAATAGGCGACCTTGCAAGATGACGATAGGCGTCGGTCGGCCTATAGAGCCGGCCGATGCCCTCCTCCCACGCCACCGCCGTCGGCCTTATCGCCATTTTGCTGTGGTCGGCGCTCGCGCTGCTGACCTCGGCGACCGGCAGGACGCCGCCCTTCCTGCTAACCGCGCTGACCTTTGGAATAGGCGGGGCGCTCGGCCTCGCCGTCGCGGCCTTCCGCCCGGGAGGCCTTGGATCGCTGCGCCAGCCTTGGCCTGTGTGGCTGCACGGCGTGGGCGGACTGTTCGGCTATCACCTGCTCTACTTCACCGCGCTCAAGCTCGCGCCGCCGGCGGAAGCCGCCTCGATCTGCTATCTCTGGCCGCTGCTGATCGTGCTGTTTTCGGCCGCGCTGCCCGGCGGCGGCCTCTCGCCGCGACACCTCGCCGGAGCGACCCTCGGCCTTGGCGGCACCGCCATGCTGATCGCCGGGCGATCCGGCGGGCTCGGCTTCGACGCCTCCCATGCGCCGGGCTACGCAGCAGCGCTGGCGAGCGCCGTCGTCTGGGGCGCATATTCCGTCGGGTCCCGCTGGTTCCGCGCCGTGCCGACGGAAGCCGTCGCCGGCTTCTGCCTCGCCACCTCGGCGCTCGCAGCCGCCTGCCACATCGCCTTCGAGCCCGCGGTCTGGCCTTCGGGCGCGACCGAATGGCTCGCGGTCGCCGGGCTCGGGATCGGACCGGTCGGCGCCGCCTTCTTCGCCTGGGACGTCGGCATGAAGCGCGGCGACGTCGCCCTGCTCGGCGTCGCCTCCTACGCCTGCCCGATGATCTCGATCATCCTGCTGATCGCCGCGGGCTTCACCGAAGCCAACGCCATGCTGCTTGGCGGCTGCGGGCTTATCGTCGGCGGAGCGGTGGTCGCGGCCCTGGGCGGGCGGCGCGGGACCTCCGCCTCACCCGCCGCCTGAGACGCGCGGGGTGGGCCGCCAGTCGGGCGGCGCCAGCTCGAAGTGCGCGAAGTCGAAGCCCGGCGCGACGGTGCAGCCGACCAGCGTCCAGCGTCCGAGCGACTCCGCCGCCTGCCACCAGCCGGCGGGCACGACGACCTGCGGCGCCTCCCCGCCCAGTAGATCTGCGCCCAGCCGATGGGCTTCGGCGTCATGTCCGTCCGGCGACAGGGTCAGGGCAAGCGGTGCGCCGGCGTAGTGGTGCCAGACCTCGACGGCGTCGACGCGGTGCCAGTGCGAGACTTCGCCGGCCGCGAGCATGAAGTAGATCGCGGTCGAACGCGAACGCCCGCTTGCATCGGTCGCCGGGTCGCGGAAGGTCTCGCGGAAATGGCCGCCCTCGGGGTGCGGGGCGAGGCCGAGGCGAGCGACGATCGCGTCGGCCGGGAGTTCGTCGAGCTCCGTCATCCCCGGTTCTTCCTCTCGCGCAGTTCGGCGAACACCGCGACCGGATCGCCGGACGGCAGGCCGACCGCCGCGGCGACCTTGTCCTCTCCCGAACGAAGGAAGATGTTGGTCGCCTTCTCCGCGCCGATCGTCGTCGGCACCGTCGGCCGCCCGGCAACGCGCGTCGCCTGGACTTTTTTCAGCCGCTCGCCGATCGCCGGATCCTCCGGCAGGATCGACGCGCAGAAACTGGCGTTCGACGCGGTGTATTCGTGCCCGCACCAGACCTGCGTCTCGTTCGGCAGCCGCGCGATCTTGGAGAGCGAGGCCCACATCGCCTCCGGCGTGTCCTCGAACAGCCGTCCGCAGCCCATCACGAACAGCGTGTCGCCGGAGAACAGCCATTTCTCCTTGGCCTCGTGGAACACGACGTGCCCCCTGGTGTGGCCCGGCGTCGCGATCGTCTCGAACGCCCATGGCCCGATCCTGGCGACGTCGCCCTCAGCGAGCGTCGCGTCGAGGCCGGGGATGGACGCGGCCTCCGCCTTCGGGCCGAAGACCTTCGCGCCGAAGCGCTTCTTGAGGTCCGGCAGCCCGTCGATGTGGTCGGCGTGCTTGTGGGTGATCAGGATGTGGCTGAGCGACCAGCCGCGCGCGTCGAGCGCCTCGAGAATGGGCTGCGCCTCGGGGGCGTCGACAAGCAGCACGGTTTCGCTTTCGGCGTCGCGCAGCAGCACGGCGTAATTGTCGGACAGGCAGGGGATCAGGACGATTTCGGCGGGCATGGGGTCTCCGGCTCGGACGGCGCGCAAGGCTAGCGGCGACGCTCGGCGGGTCAAGGGCGCGCCGCCTTCGTCGGGGATGGAGGGCGGGAGCGGGCGCGCTATGAATTGCGCATGATCACCCGCCTCTGCGTCTCGGGCTATCGCTCGTTGCGCGACATCCGCCTACCGCTCGCCCGCCTTACCGTCGTCACCGGCGCGAACGGCAGCGGCAAGTCCAGCCTCTACCGCGCGCTCCGGCTGCTCGCCGACGTCGCGCAGGGCCGGGTGGTGCAGTCGCTCGCCGGCGAAGGCGGCATCCAGTCCACGCTGTGGGCGGGCCCCGAGGTTTTCGCGGCGTCCGTGAAGCGCGGCGAACATCCGGTGGAGGGGCTCGGCGAACGGAAGAATCCAGTCGCTCTCAAGCTTGGCTTTTTGGGCGAGGACTACGGCTACGCCATCGACCTGGGGCTGCCGCCGCCAATTCCCCGGTCGATGTTCAGCCTCGATCCCGAGATCAAGGCCGAAGCGGTGTGGACCGGCGAGATCCTCGGCCGGTCGAACGCTTTTGCATTGCGCAACGGCCCCGGAGTCCGCGTCCGCAACGAGTCGGGCGCGTGGGAGCAAGCCTTCACCACGCTCGCGTCCTTCGACAGCATGATGACGCACTGCGCGGATCCGAGAGGGGCGGTCGAACTGCTCGTGCTGCGCGAGCGGATGAAGGACTGGCGGTTCTACGATCACCTGCGCACCGACCGCGACGCCCCCGCTCGCCGGCCGCAGATCGGCACCTACACGCCGGTGCTCGCGAGCGACGGTTCGGACCTTGCCGCCGCCGTTCAGACGATCCGCGAAATCGGCGACGACCGGGGCCTCGACGCCGCGATCGCCGACGCTTTCGCCGGGGCCGCGATCGAGGTGTCGGCCGCGCACGGGCAGTTCGAGCTCGAGATGCGCCAGCACGGGCTGCTGCGCTCCCTCAAGACCGCCGAACTCTCCGACGGCACGCTGCGCTACCTGTTGCTGGTCGCCGCAATGATGTCGCCGCGGCCGCCGGCCCTGATGATCCTGAACGAGCCGGAGACCAGCCTCCATCCCGACCTGCTGGCCCCGCTCGCGCGGCTGATCGCGCAGGGCGCGGAGCGTTCGCAAATCCTCGTCGTGTCGCACGCGCAGCCGCTCGTACGCGCGCTGGCGGAGGTCGGCGCGCAGGAGATCGTGCTGGAGAAGTCGCTCGGCGAGACCGTCGCGGACATCGACGGCCCTGTTCGCTGGGAGTGGCCCGCCCGCTGAGTCGTCGCGCGCGCGGTTCCCGGCTACAACGGGGCATGCCGCTCGACGTCGTCGATCTCCGTGATTTCTACGCCAGACCGCTTGGCCAGCTGTCGCGCCGCATCCTGCGCGCCAAGCTGCGCTCGCGCTGGCCGGATGTCCGCGGCCTGCGGATGCTGGGCGTCGGCTTCGCGACGCCATACCTCGGCGTGTTCCGCGACGACGCCGAGCGCCTGCTCGCCTTCGCCCCGGCGCAGCAGGGCGTCGCCGGATGGCCCGTCGACCGGCGGAACGCCGCGGCGCTGGTCGAGGACGGAATGTGGCCGCTTCCCGACGCGGCCGTCGACCGCATCGTCGCGGCGCATGCGCTCGAAACCTCGGAAAGCGCGGTGGAGTTCCTGCGCGAGGCGTGGCGCTGCCTGGCGCCGGGCGGTCGGCTGATCGCGATCGTGCCCAACCGCCGCGGGCCCTGGGCGCGCATGGACGCCACGCCCTTCGGCCACGGCCGGCCGTTCAGCCGCAGTCAGCTCACCGACCTTCTGCGGCAGGCGCAATTCGCGCCCGAGGGATGGGATGAGGCGCTGTTCATGCCGCCGGTCGAAAGCTATCTGGTGATCCGCTCGGCGAGCGCGCTGGAACGGGTCGGCGCGTGGCTGTGGGCGCCGTTCGCAGGGGTCCACATCGTCGAGGCCACGAAGCAGGCGATGCGCCCGCAGACGGCGCGCTCCGCCAGGCGGATCGTCCCGGCGCCGGCGCTGAGGCCCGCCGCCATCGGCGTGCCCGCGCCTGCGCCGCAGATCACTCCCGGCTGAGCAGGAACACCCCCTGCGCGCCGAACAGGTTCCAGAACCACCACGGCGCGTTGACGCGCACCGGCCGCCCCGTGGCGTCCAGCGCGACGGCGCGGTCCATCCGCGCGCCGAGCATGCCGACGAGGTCAACGAAGTCGCCGATCGTGCACAGGTGGATGTTCGGGGTTTCGTACCAGGGATCCGGAAGGTTGGCGTTCTGCGGCATGCGGCCCTCCGCGAGGAACTGCAGCCGCGTGCGCCAGTGGCCGAAGTTCGGGAACGACACCACCGCCCGCCGGCCGATCCGCAGCAGATCCTCGACGACCGCCTTCGGCCGGCGAGTCGCCTGCAGCGTCTGGGACAGGATGACGTAATCGAACGCGTCGTCGGGATAATGCGCGAGATCCGCGTCGGCGTCGCCCTGGACGACCGACAAGCCGTGCGCCACGCATGCGTTGACGCCGGACTGCGACAGCTCGATGCCGCGGCCGTCTACGCCGCGCCGCTCGATCAACAGGCGGAGCAGCGCCCCGTCGCCGCAGCCGACGTCCAGAACCCGCGAGCCCGGCTGAACCATTTCCGCGACGAGCAGATGGTCGGGCCTTGGGGCGGCGGCGAGGGTCGCGGGGGCGACGGGCGAGGCGGCGTCCAATACGGTCATGACGCTCAATTCACACGATCTTCAGGCCTTTCGCAGCTGTTCCGCGGCTTGGCCTGCGCTACACTTAGCCCCCGATAAGCCATTCCGTCACAACCGCAAAGACCGGCCGCGCCGCGATAGGCCCGAACGCCGGCGGAAGGAGCGTCTGTTGAACGCCGAAACCCATGTCCGTAGCGACCCTCGGGCGCCGGCGACCAGCTGGGCGTTCCCGATCCTCGGGGTCGCATTCTTCGGAGCGGTTACGGCGCTCGGCCTCGGCAAGACCTTTTCGGGGACGGCGGCGGACATCATCGTCGCGGTGGCGCTCATCCCGGTGCTGTTCGGGGCGGTGTTCGCCGCGGTCTACCACGCCGAGGTGATCGCCCATCGCACCGGCGAGCCTTACGGAACGCTCGTGCTGACCATGGCGGTCACCGTCATGGAGGTGGCGCTGATCGGATCGGCGCTGCTCGCGGACGATCCCAATCCCACGCTCGCCCGCGACACCATCTTCGCCGTGGTGATGATCGTCGTGAACGGTCTCGTCGGTCTCTGCATCCTGCTCGGCGGTCTGCGCCACCGCGAGCAGAGCTTTCGAGTGAAGGGCGCCAACGCCTATCTCGCCGTTCTGATCACGCTGGCTGCGCTGTCGCTCGTGCTGCCGAACCACACCAACACCGCGCCGGGCGGCGCCTATTCTCCGACGCAGCTCGGCTATGTCGCGGCGGCGACGATCGCGATCTACGCCTCGTTCCTCTATACGCAGACCGTCGGCAACCGCGAATATTTCGCGGTCGTGATCGAAGGCGACGAGGTCGCCGACAAGGCGCATGTGCCGAGCGGACGGGCGACGCTGTTCTCGCTCGTGTTCCTGATCGTCGCGCTTGCCGCCGTCATCCTGCTATCGAAGACCTTCACCGCGGTCGTCGAGTTCTCGCTCGACGGAATGGGCGCTCCGAGCGCGCTTGCGGGCGTCGTCGTCGCCCTGCTGATCCTGCTGCCGGAGTTCACCGCGGCGCTCAGGGCGGCGCGCGACGACAAGCTTCAGAAAAGCCTGAACCTCGCGCTCGGATCGGCCTGCGCCACCATCGGATTGACGATTCCGGCGGTCGCCATCCTGTCGATCATCTACGGCGCACGGCTGGAGCTCGGGATCGACGAGAAGGACACCGTCATCCTGCTTGTCACCGTCGCGGTAGCGCTGCTGACCTTCGGCACGGGGCGAACGAACATCCTCTATGGCTTCATCCACCTCGTGCTGTTTGCGACCTACGGATTTCTGATCCTGGCGCCCTAGGGCGCGCCTTCACCACAGCGTCTTCGCGGCTCGCCCGGGCCATTCGCGGTCGTAGGCCTCGCCGCCGACCGCGCCGTCGCTCAGGCGGGCGAGAATGCGGCCCGGCGTCGGCAGGCTGTCGGGATCGATCTGGCTCGCGGCGTCCCACAGCTTGGAGCGGACGATCGCCCGTGCGCACTGGAAATAGACGGCCTCCACCGTGACGACGATCGCGCTCCGCGGCGACGCGGCCCGTACGGCGAAGGAGGCGAGCAGTTCCGGTTCGGCGGAGATTTTCGCGCGGCCGTTGACGCGCAGCGTCGTGCCGACGCCTGGGATGAGGAACAGCAGAGCCATGCGAGGGTCGCGCACGATGTTGCGCAGCGAATCGATGCGGTCGTTGCCGCGCCGGTCGGGCATGACGAGCGTCTTGCGGTCGACGATACGCACGAAGCCGGGCTCGTCGCCGCGCGGCGAGCAGTCGAGACCTTCCGGCCCGACGGTCGCGAGCGCGGCGAACGGCGAGGTCTCGATGATCCGGGCGTAGTCGGGTGTGATCTCGGCGACCTCCTTGACGATGGAGGGCGCTTTCGGGCGGCCGTAGAGCGCCTCGAGCGCTTCGATGCTGGTGATGTCCATGGCGGCGGCTTCTTACGCCGAGGCGCCTGCATGCTCAATCCAGTCCTTCGCCGGGCCTTAGCGGCTTTCGCTCCCCGACATTATGATGCGCACGAGGTCGGCGGCGTTCTTCGCGCCGAGCTTCTCCATGAGGCGGGCGCGATGAACCTCGATCGTGCGCGGGCTGATGCCGAGCGCGCGCCCGGCCTCCTTGTTCGATTGCCCACGGGCGATCAGGAGCAGCACTTCCCGCTCGCGCGGGGTCAACGTCTCGGCGCCGACGACCTGATCGGCGCGCCCCGATCTGGCGCGCGCTTCGGCGCGGGCGCCGGACGCCCCCAACACCTCCCGCACCCGGCGGACGATCGTCTGTGGATCGAACGGCTTCTCGATGAAGTCGAGCGCGCCGTGCCGGATCGCTTCTACGGCCATCGGGATGTCCGCCGAGCCGGAGATCATGATCACCGGCGCCGCAGCCCCGCGGGCGTTCAGCTCCTTCAGAACGTCGAGGCCGGACTTGCCGGGCATCAGCACGTCGAGCAACACGCAGGCCGGCGGCTCGTCGAAATCGAACGCAAGGAACCGTGAGCCGTCCTCAAAGCTCTCCACTGCAAGACCTTCGGACCCGAACACTGACGCCAGCACGTCCCGAATGGTCTCGTCGTCGTCGACAACGCAGACGATGCGACTCCAGTCCGCCATTCCGGGCACCCGCGTCCCCACGCGTTCGTCGCCTATACGTGAAATCACGCATACGCCGCCTCAACTACTGCGCGAAGGCCGCATCCCTTGCAAGCAGATCATCGTTCAAACGTTAATTCGACCCACCCTCGGAGAGAAACAGCGCGCCCGACCGCGAGGCAAATCCGGCCCGGCGCAACAGAACCCGAGCGTCGCGCTCCACTGTGTTCGACGACGACGATGACGGGCGACTTCTCAGCCCGCGGCGATAAGCGCGCGCGCGATCTCGTCAACTATCGCCTCGGCTGCGGCGCGCGGGTCGGCCGCGCCGATGACCGGCCGCGCCACCACCAGACGGTCGGCGCCCGCCCGGATCGCCTCGGCCGGCGTCGCCACGCGCTTCTGGTCGCCCAGCGCCGCGCCGGCGGGCCGCACGCCCGGGGTCACCGCCAGAAACGGCCGGGGGGCGATCGCGCGGACAGCGGACAGGTCTGTCGGCGCGCAGATCACGCCGTCCGCTCCGGCGTCGCGCGTCTGAGCGACGCGTCGGGCGACCAACGCCTCAGGCCCGTCGATGAAGCCGGCTTCGGCGACGTCGCCCGCATCCCATGAGGTCAGCACCGTGACGCCGAGAACCTTGAGGCCGCTGTCTCCGCGGCCTGCGGCCGCCGCGCGCAACGTCTGCGGATAGGCGTGCACGGTGAGGAATGTCGCGCCAAGCCGCGCGACGTTGCGCGTCGCCTTCTCGACCGTCGCGCCGATGTCGTGGAGCTTGAGGTCGACGAACACTTTCTTGCCGGAGCCCACGAGCCGTTCGGCGAGCAGAAGGCCGCCCGCGACCGCCAGTTCGAAGCCGATCTTGTAGAACACGACGGAATCGCCCAACCGGAGGACCAGAGCTTCGGCCTCCTCAAGGCTCGCGACGTCGAGTCCGACGATCAGGCGCTCGCGCGCTTCGACGGTCGCCGAGCCGCTCATGCGAGGCGCCCGGCGTGATCGAGGAGCTTCGCAATCACCGTGTCGAAGAAAGCCGCGGTCCGCGGGTTGGCGAGCCGGCCCCCGGCGTCGAACGCCTCCGCCGAATTGCCGACGGCGGCCATGTCAGGCAGCACCAGAGCGCCCAGGCCGAGCTCCATCATGGTGCGAAGCTGCGTCAGTCCGCGATAGCCGCCCATCGCGCCGTTCGAGACCGCGCCCAGCGCGAAGACGCGCTTTTTAAAGGCGGGCAGCGGCGGGAGGCCCTCCCGGTTGACGCGGGACATCCAGTCGAACGTGTTCTTCAACAGCGGCGAGAAGCTGGCGTTGTACTCCGGGCTGGCGACGAACACGCCCTCCGCGCCAAGAAACAGATCGACCAGCCGATCGGCGGCGCCCGGAACGCCCTCGCGCGCCTGAAGGTCGGCGTCATAGAGCGGCAGCGGGTAGTCCTTCAGCGAGATATGCGCGACCTCGGCGCCGGCGGCGCCAAGCGCGACGGCGGCTGCGGCCGCGAGCTTCTCGTTGATCGAGCCGGCGCGGACCGAGCCTGCGAAGACGACGATCTTTGGCATGGTTGTCCCGGGCAAGGCTGAAACGCCCGCTCAGGCGGGCCGGCGGTAGATCCACACACGGGCCGGCGGCAGGTTCAGCCACACGCGCGGCGAGCCCAAAGCGGTCGTCAGGCCGATCGCCTCGCGCGGGATCGGCGGGGTCAGCCCGTAGGTGAACTGGATGAACGGCGCGCCGGGACGGGACATCTCGAAGCACTGCTCAAGCAGCTTCACGCGCTGACGCACGGGCTTGGTCAGCAGGGGCAGGCTGGAGACGGTCGCCGTCAGCGACTGGCCGATGCGACCGGCGAGCGTCTCGCTCGCGTTGTAGGCGTCGCCGCGCACGATGGTGACGCCGGGAAACCGGCGCTCCAGAAGCGGCACGAACTCCGCGTTGTATTCGATCAGAACAAGACGCTCGGGCGAGACGCCGCGCTCGATCAGCGCTTCGGTGACGGGGCCGGTGCCCGGTCCGATCTCCAAGACGAGACCCGGCTCTTTGGGATCGACGTAGCGCGCCATCATCCGCGCGAGCGCTTTGCCGGACGGACTGACCGCGCCGGTTACGAGCGGCTTGTCGAGCCAGGATCGAAGAAAGCGGGCTTCATCCGCGAAATCGATGCCTTTCCCGCGGGGCGTCCGACGGCGTGAGAGCGGTCTTGCGGGCTCAAGCATGGACGGGAAACGCTCCGATGGAGGCGAGACTTCGAGTTCTGGCGACTCGACTGCGTCGCTAAGATGGCCGGCAAGTCCGACATTCGACAAGCGCAGCTAAGTCACGCGCCGCCGAAAAACTCCTTAACCCGGCTGAGGAAGCCGGTCGATTCCGGATGGTTGGCTTCCGAAGCCTCGGTTTCGAACTCCTCGAGCAGCTCGCGCTGCCGTCGGGTGAGCCGCTGCGGAATCTCGACCGTCGCCTGAATGTACATATCGCCGAATTCCTTCGAGCGCAGCACCGGCATGCCTTTTCCGCGCAGACGGAATTGAGCGCCCGATTGAGTCCCTTCCGGAATCTTCACCCGCGTGCGGCCGCCGTCGATCGTCGGGGCCTCGAACGAGCCGCCGAGTGCGGCGGTCGTCATGGCGATCGGCACACGGCAATAGAGGTCGGCGCCGTCGCGCTGGAACAGCGAGTGGGCCTCCAGCGACAGGAAGATATAGAGGTCGCCGGGGGGACCGCCGCGCAAGCCCGCCTCGCCCTCGCCCGACAGGCGGATGCGCGTGCCGTCCTCGACGCCGGCGGGGATCGCGACCTCAAGGGTGCGCTCCCGCGTCGTGCGGCCGGCCCCGTTGCAGGCGGCGCACGGGTCGTCGATGGTCTGGCCGCGCCCTTGGCAGGTCGGGCAGGTGCGCTCCATCAGGAAGAAGCCCTGGCTCGACCGGATCTTGCCGGAGCCGCCGCATGCGGCGCAGGCGCGCGGCTTGGAGCCCGGTTTCGCGCCTGTGCCCGAGCACGGCTCGCAGGCGACGCTGGTCGGGATACGAATCTGCGCGGTCTTGCCGGAATAGGCGTCCTCGAGGGTGATCTCCATGTTGTAGCGGAGATCGGCGCCGCGCTCGCGGCCGCCGGAGGAGCGCCCGCGCTGCCGGCCGTCCCCGAAGAAGCTCTCGAAGATGTCGGACATAAAGTCGGACATTTCGGGGCCGCCGCGCTGGCCCGCCGCGCCGAACCCGCCCTGCTCGAAAGCCGCGTGACCGAACCGGTCGTACGCCGCCCGCTTCTGGGGATCCTTCAGGCAGTCATAGGCCGCGTTCAGCTCTTTGAATCGAGCCTCTGCGGCGTCGTCGCCGGGGTTGCGGTCGGGGTGCCAGCGCATCGCCGCCTTACGATAGGCGACCTTGAGCTCCGCATCGTCCGCGGTGCGCTCGACTTCAAGAATCTCGTAGAAATCGCGTCGGGACATCGTCGTCGGAGGTCGCTTCGCTTGAGCAGTCGGGAACGGTGAGGGCGTCGAACGAAGACGATCCCCGCCGCCCGTCAGTGGACGGCGGCGGGGATCGGGTCAAGGACCAGTCCGTCAGGCGGACTTCTTCTTGTCGTCGACCTCCTCGAAGTCGGCGTCGACGACGTCGTCCTTCGGAGCCGAGCCGGGCGCTTCACCAGCGTCCGCGCCTTCATCGCCGCCCTGGCCCTGCGCGTACATCGCCTCGCCGAGCTTCATCGAGACCTGCGCCAAGGCATTGGTCTTGGCCCTGATGGCCTCGACGTCCTCGGCCGACAGGGCGCTCTGGAGATCGGCGACGACCGCCTCGATCGCCTCCTTGTCGCCCGCAGGAGCCTTGTCGCCGAGTTCGCTCAGCGTCTTCTCCGTCGAGTGGATCAGCGCTTCGGCCTGATTCCTGGCCTCGACGACCGCCCGGCGCTTCTTGTCCTCCTCGGCGTTGGCCTCGGCTTCCTTCACCATCTTCTCGATGTCGGCGTCAGAGAGGCCGCCGGACGCCTGGATCCGGATCTGCTGCTCCTTGTTCGTCGCCTTGTCCTTTGCGGACACGTTGACGATGCCGTTCGCGTCGATGTCGAAGGTCACCTCGACCTGCGGCACGCCGCGCGGTGCGGGCGGAATGCCGACGAGGTCAAACTGGCCGAGCATCTTGTTGTCGGCCGCCATCTCGCGCTCGCCCTGGAAGACGCGGATCGTCACCGCGTTCTGCCCGTCCTCGGCGGTGGAGAAAGTCTGGCTCTTCTTCGTCGGGATCGTGGTGTTCCGGTCGATCAGGCGCGTGAACACGCCGCCGAGCGTCTCGATGCCGAGCGACAGCGGGGTGACGTCGAGCAGCAGAACGTCCTTGACGTCGCCCTGAAGCACGCCGGCCTGGATCGCGGCGCCGATGGCGACGACTTCGTCCGGGTTGACGCCCTTGTGGGGCTCCTTGCCGAAGAACTGCTTCACGACCTCATGGACCTTCGGCATGCGCGTCATGCCGCCGACCATAACGACCTCGTCGATCTGGCCCGCCGTCACGCCAGCGTCCTTGAGGGCGGCCTTGAGCGGCTCCACCGTCCGCTGGATCAGGTCGTCGACCAGGCTCTCGAATTTCGCGCGCGTCAGCTTGAGCGCGAGATGCTTCGGTCCTGAGGCGTCGGCCGTGATGTAGGGCAGGTTGATGTCGGTCTGGCTCGCCGAGGACAGCTCGATCTTGGCCTTTTCGGCCGCCTCCTTCAGACGCTGCAGAGCGAGCTTGTCGTTCCGGAGATCGATGCCCTGCTCGCGCTTGAACTCGTCCGCGAGGTAGCTGACGAGGCGCATGTCGAAGTCTTCGCCGCCGAGGAAGGTGTCGCCGTTGGTCGACTTCACCTCGAACACGCCGTCGCCGATCTCGAGCACCGAGATGTCGAAGGTGCCGCCGCCGAGGTCATAGACCGCGATCGTGCCGGAGGACTTCTTGTCGAGACCATAGGCGAGCGCCGCCGCGGTCGGCTCGTTGATAATGCGCAGCACCTCAAGACCCGCGATGCGGCCGGCGTCCTTGGTCGCCTGGCGCTGGGAGTCGTTGAAGTATGCGGGGACGGTGATGACGGCCTGGTCGACCTTCTGGCCGAGATGAGCCTCCGCGGTCTCCTTCATCTTCTGAAGGGTGAAGGCCGAGATCTGCGCAGGGGAATAGGCCTTGCCGTCCGCCTCGACCCAAGCGTCGCCATTGTCGCCCTTTACGATCTTGTAGGGGACGAGCTTCTTGTCCTTCTCGACCGTCGGGTCGTCGAAGCGGCGGCCGATCAAGCGCTTCACCGCGAAGAACGTCTTGTCCGGGTTCGTCACCGCCTGGCGCTTGGCCGGCTGGCCGACGAGACGCTCGCCGCCATCGACGAAGGCGACGATGGACGGCGTGGTTCGGGCGCCCTCCGCGTTCTCGATCACGCGCGGCTGGGCCCCGTCCATTACGGCGACGCAGGAGTTCGTGGTTCCGAGATCGATCCCGATGACCTTGCCCATGACTGTCACTTCCTCATCTCTATTTAAGCGGACCGGATGGCCCCGAAGCGGCCTTGCGGTGACGCCGGATGAGGCGGCCGCAACCCTTCGGTCCCTTGATAAATCCGCGGTTTCGCGGGTCGGCGGGTATATAAGGATGACGTTTTCTGGCCGCAAGGCGGACGATGACAGGCGCGTGAGCGCGACGGGCCTCGCCGCCCTGCGGCGGGCGCCGCAGAGAACGCGCTTCCTCGCATGAAGCTCAGACCCGGATACCTATCCTCCTACGCCCAGTCGGCGCTGCTTGAGGCGCTACGCGCCGCGCTCAGGGAGGCCCCGCTGTTCACGCCGACCATGCCGCGGACGGGAAAGCCGTTCTCGGTGCGCATGACCAATCTCGGCCCGCTCGGCTGGGTGTCGGACAGGGACGGCGGTTACCGCTATCAGCAGACCCATCCGGAGACGGGCCTCCCATGGCCGGCCATGCCAGAAATCCTGCTGAGGGCATGGCGCGAGATCGGCGATTATCCCGACCCGCCGGAAGCCTGCCTCGTGAACTGGTACGAGCCGGGCGCGCGGATGGGCCTTCACCAGGACCGGGACGAGCAGGATATCGCGGCCCCGGTCGTCTCGCTGTCGCTCGGCGACACCGCGCTGTTCAGGATCGGCGGCCTCAGGCGCACGGACCCGACGCGCTCCTTCCGGCTCGCGTCGGGCGACGCGATGGCGCTCTGCGGAGCGACGCGACTGGCCTTTCACGGCGTCGATCGCATTATCCCGGGCACCTCCGCGCTTCTCCCGGCGGGAGGGCGCGTCAACCTCACGCTGCGGCGGGTGACGCCGGCGCAAGGCGACGTCACAGGTCGGGATGAATCATCCGCCTGATCTTGCGGGCGGCCCGGACCGCGAGGCCGGTCGCCGAGCGGCTCCAGGCGCGCTGGCGCACCATCTGCGGCGTCTGCTTGGCCTCGAGCCAGGGAAACGCCCGCGACGTGGTCCGCGCCTGCTTCGGGAGATCGAAGACGAGAATGTAGGCGTAGCGAGGCACGGCCGAGCTGTTGGCGCCCGCCCCATGCACAGTGCGACCGGTATGGACGGTGCAACCGCCGGCCGGGATAGGACAGGCGACGGCGGCGGCGGGATCGAAGCCCGCGTAACATTCGAGCGCGTGGACCGAACCGTCGCCGTTCGGAGAGCGATGGGGCAGAATCTCGCCGTCCCCCGTCCCGGGGATGAAGGCCATGCAGCCATTGTTCTCGTCGACCGCTTGCAGCGGCATCCAGATGCTGACGTTGGCGTAGTCGAACGCCGGATCGCGGAAGGCCTCATCCTGATGCCAGGGCGTCACTGCGCCGTCGAAAGCGGGCTTGCGGATGATATGGTCGAACTCGAGCCGCGCCTCGGGTCCCAGAAGATCGCGGGCGAGCGCCAGCGCGTTGGCGTAGAACCGCGTGCGCACGAGTTCCGGCGCATAGGTTCGCGGATTGAGCAATTGGGTGAGCTGCGGCCCGTCCTCGTCATTTGCGCCCACGAGGTTGAAATGCTGGCCCTCCTCGTAGCCGGCCTTACGGTCCAGTAGAGCGTCGCAGATACGCCGGATGTGCGCGACGTCATCGTCGTCGGTGATCCGCTGGATCGACAGGAACCCTCTGTCCAACAGTGCGGCGCGAAGCGACGGCTCCGTCGGTTGCTCCGCGGAGATCGGTTGTGCATGCGCAGCGGTCATGGCGACTCTCGCTCGACTGTTCACGCCCTGAAGCATGCCACAACACCGCTCACCGTTCCTTTCAAAAATTCTGTAAAATCAAATAATTCTCTCTATGTTTAATATTAACTGCTTTCACGGGCGCGATCTGCAATTAATGTATATCAAACAGAAACTTAGCTCTTATCTGAACTGCTCGGCGGCCCGTCGTGCTCGGGCGGAGTACTCGCAACTGCATAAAGCCTCCGGAATAGAGGAGCCGAGCCGCGACGGCGCGTCCACTCGGTCTATTGACCGACTGGGCTGTCGACGCTTGTCTTGATAATTGGACCCGCCAATCACGGCGCTCGAATTCTTGCGCGCTGCTCCGGCCAAGATCCGGCGCGGCGTTCCGCTCGGCTCAAACGCACGTCACCTTCACGCTTCGGGCGGGACGAGCCCCGCCCGAAGCTTCACTCAGGGCTTTGATCAGTAACCCCTGACGGCCTTCTTGGTCGCCTGGCCATTGTTCTGGACGTCCCGTCCGACGCCTCGCACGGTGTTTGTGCAAGCGCTCACGCTGAGCGTGGAGGCGATGAGGGCGATGGCGGCGAGCAGTCGGATCATGGCGGGGCCTCTCAATACGGCGCGCTCGGACGGCGCGCACACGAGGCTTTAGAAACGTCCCGGAGCCGGCTTGGTTCAAGCCATTTCATTCCTCCTCAGGCGAAGTATTTTCTACTTTGGTCTGAGGTCCGCTTTAGCGCGCCTCACGCTCCTTCCGATACGCGAGCCGCGCCCTAGTTCCACCAGTCCAATCGTTGGAGAGACGACCTGCTCAGTGGCGGGTTTGGATCTCGGCGCATGCAGGAGCTTTCGACATAATGAAAATCGTCCCACTGCTCGCCGCCGGCGCCTGCGCCATGCTCCTGGCTGGTTGCATGAGCGACGGCCGGGGCTATGGCCGCCACGACAGGCAGTTCGTCGAAGGCGACTATCGCGATCGAGACCGGCGCTACGACCATGGCCGCGTCAACAATCGGGACGACCGTTACGACAGACGGCGGGACCATCGCGACGACCGCAGGGATCCCCGCGGTGACCATAGGGATCCGCGCGGCGACCGCCGCGATTACGATGGCCGTTACTGAGCGTACCAGGCGCTGGAGGAGAAGCGGTCGCGATGGACGGGGCATTTCGCTTCGGCGTCGAGGAAGAATATTTCCTGGCTGACGCGACGACCGGAGCCAGCCCGGACAGCGCCGCCGCCGACCGCTTTCACAAGGCCGCGGCGAGCGTCGTCAAACCCGCCTCCCACGAGCTCCTGAAAGGGCAGATCGAGGTCCAGACAGAACCGGGAGTCAACTTCGACGCCGCGCGCGACCAGCTCCGGGAGATGCGCCGCGACTTGGCTAAAGTCGCCGCCGAGCACGGATTGCTTGTGTTCGCGGCCGGCAGCCACCCGCTCGCGAAGTCCCGTGAGCAGGACACGACGGAAAAGGCGCGCTACAGGCGCCTTGAGGCGGAACTCGGGCTGATCGCCTCGCGCACGATGATCTGCGCGACGCACATCCACGTGGAGGCGCCCGAGGCCGACGGCCGTATCGGGGTCATGAACCGGTTGCTGCCATTCCTTCCGCTCCTCCTTGCGCTGTCCGTCTCCTCGCCGTTCTGGCAGGGGCGGGACACCCGCCTGAAGGGATATCGCCTCACGGCGTTCGCGGAGTGGCCACGCACGGGGCTGCCGGAGCTCTTCCGCGACCAGCATGAGTATCAGCGCTTCATCGATCTGCTCGTGGCCGCCGGGGTGGTCGAGGACGCAACCTTCGTGTGGTGGCACATCCGGCCGTCGACGCGCTTTCCAACGATCGAGCTCCGGGTCTGCGACAGCTGTCCGCGGCTGGACGATGCGATCGCCATCGCCGCGCTCTACCAGGCGCTGTTCCGGTGCGTCTTGCGGCGCCCGGAGCTCAACGCGGATATGGGTCCGGTGGACCGGGGCGTCTGCGCGTCGAACATCTGGCAGGCCCAGCAGCACGGCGTCGAGGCCGAACTGATCGACGTCGCCCTTGCCGCCGCGAGGCCCGTGGCCGCACATCTCGACGTCGCGCTCGAGCTCGTGGAGCAGGACGCCGAAGCCCTCGGCTCGTCCGAATGGGTGGGCCGCACCCGCGACATCCTGAAGCGCGGAACGAGCGCGGACCGACAACTCGCCGCGTACCGCAACGCAAAAGCCGAAGGCGCGGCGGACGACGACGCGCTCCGCGAGGTCGTCCGGTCGCTCGCAGAGGAAACCGCGAGCTGACCGGTGACGGTCATGTCGCAATTTTTCGGCGCAATCCTGAGGCGTCGCGGCCGACGTCGTGGTACGACCTGCCATGGCAAAACATCAGTTCACCGTCGGAGACCGCGTTCGGCTCACGCTGCAGGCCGAACGTCGCACCACCGGCGTCTTCACCATCGTGCGTCTCGTGCCAGGCGACCGGGAGGATCTCCCGCCGGCCTACCGCGTCAAATCGGCGACGGAAGGTCATGAGCGCATGGTCAAGGAAGACGAAATCGAGGTCGTCTAGAACGGCCGTCCCACGCGCCGCTCACCTCTGAGCGCGCGCGCCCAATGACAGCCGCCGCCCAAAGGTTCTCGCGCGTCCGGAGCCCTTAGCGGCCGCCGGCTGCATTCTTTTTACGGGTCTCGGCCGCTTTCTTCGCTGACGCCGACCGGTCTGCGGCGGAGCGGTGTGCGGCGGCTTCGCCGCCAAGCTTGCCGCCTAGGTGCGCCGCGGGGTTTCCAGTCGTCGCGCCCCGGCCGGCCCCCGACTGCTTGCCGCCGCCGTCGTCCTTGTTGACCGTCGCCCAGGCGCGGCGCTCGGCTTCCTTCTCGGGCACGCCGTGGTTCTCATAGCTCTCAGCGATGTGATCCGCCTTGCGCTCCTGCTTGTCGGTGTAGGCCGACTTGTCGCCTTTTGGCATTCGAGCCTCCTGTTTTCGACGAAACGGCGGCCCCGGCGCAGAGTTCCAGGTTCCCGGCGGACGGCGAGACTGGGCCTCAAAGGCACGCCACCTCTCCATTCTGCGAGGCCGCAGGGAACGATCGGAAATCCATCGCGCTTTCACCTCGAACCTCCCGGAGGGCGAGGCTGCGGCACGCCGCCTCGGACGCGCCAGCCGCCCTTCGCGCAATCGGAGCATCCTGATGAACGACCCGCGAACCGTACATCCGACGCCTCCCCAGCCGGCCCAGCAGCAGGACATGCCGGGCCATGAGGCGCAGATGAACCCGAAGGCCGATCACGGCGAGGCGAGCTACAAAGGATCTGGCGAACTCGAGGGCCGCGCCGCCATCATTACGGGCGGCGATTCCGGGATTGGCCGCGCAGTCGCTATCGCCTACGCCCGCGAGGGCGCCGACGTGCTGGTCAGCTATTACGACGAGCACGACGACGCGCGCGAAACCGCCCGCTGGATCGAGGAGGCCGGCCGCAAGGCGATCCTCGTCGCGGGCGACGTCAAGGACGAAGCTCATTGCGCGGCGCTTGTCGATCGCGCGGTCTCGGAATTCGGGCGTCTCGACATCCTCGTCAACAACGCCGCCCATCAGGCGAGCTTCGAAAGCATCCAGGACATCAGCGCGGAGGAGTGGGACGTGACGTTCCGCACCAACATCCACGCTATGTTCTATCTCTCGAAAGCCGCGCTGAAGCACATGAAGGCGGGCTCGGCGATCATCAACACCAGTTCGATCAACGCCAAGAGCCCATCACCGACCCTCCTCGCCTACGCCACGACCAAGGGCGCGATCGCGAACTTCACGGCCGGGCTTGCACAGTTGGTCGCGAAGGACGGCGTGCGCGTCAACGCCGTGGCGCCGGGCCCGATCTGGACCCCGCTGATCCCCTCGACGATGCCGCCCGAAGCCGTCGAGAAATTCGGATCGAACACGCCGATCGGTCGTGCGGGCCAGCCCGCCGAGCTCGCCGGCGCCTATGTGCTGCTCGCGTCCGACAAGGCGAGCTACATCACCGGCGCGCTGATCCCCGTCACGGGCGGTCGCCCGATGCTTTAGCCGGGCCGCGAAGGCCTCAGCGCCACATCGCACGCATCCGTGCGCCGATATCGACGCGCGCGGCCGGCGCAGCGGCCCGCTGCGCGCCGGCGACGGCCGGCGGCCACGAGCAGAGCTCGAACCTGTCCAGCATCGCGGCGGTGATGAAGCGGGTCCGCGCGGCGTAGACATGCCGATCGCCATAGGCCGACTGCTGATGCGTGAAGAAGCGCTGCGGCAGGATGATGCGCAGATCGTCCTTCGCACGCGTCATCGCCACATAGAGCAGCCGCCGCTCCTCCTCGATCTCGGCGGATGAGCCGACGCCGAGGTCGGACGGCATGCAGCCGTCGACGCCGTTCAGCACGAACACCGATCGCCACTCCTGGCCCTTTGCGGAATGGATGGTCGACAGGATCAGATAGTCCTCGTCGAGTTGAGGCGGCCCCGACCTGTCGCTGGTCGAGTCCGGCGGGTCGAGCGTCAGTTCGGTCAGAAAGCGCTCGCGGGACGGGTAGCCCGACGCGATCTGCTCGAGCTGGACAAGATCGATCGCGCGGACCGCCGCGTCATCATGGATGCGCTCGAGATGCGGCTGGTACCAGCGCCGCGCGAGACCGAGCTCGGCCGGCCACCCCGCAGCCCCGCCGGCGATCGCCGTCATCGTCTCAACGAATCCGGACCAGTCGGCGGCGCTGCGGGGCGGCGCAGCGGTCTCGGCGAGGGCGGCGATCGGCTGTGCGGCGGCTCCGATCGCGTCGAGCGTCTTCGAGGCCGAGGACGGGCCGACCCCCGCGATCAGCTGCATCGCCCGGAAACCCGCGACGCGGTCGCGTGGATTCTCCGCAAAGCGAAGCAGCGCCAGCAGGTCCTTCACATGGGCCGCGTCGAGAAACTTCAGTCCGCCGAACTTCACGAACGGAATATTGCGGCGTGCAAGCTCGAGCTCCAGCGGCGCACTGTGGCTCGATGTGCGGAACAGCACGGCCTGCGACTTCAGCAGGTCGCCCGCCTCGCGGTTCTCGAGCACGGCGTCGGCGACATAGCGGGCCTGATCGGCCTCGTCTCGGACGCTGACCAGCCGCGGCCTGAAGCCCTCCGTCCGCTCCGACCTCAGATTCTTGGTGAAACGCTCCTCCGAGAGCTCGATCACCGCGTTGGCGGCGGCGAGCACGGCTTGCGTCGAGCGATAGTTGCGATCGAGCGTCACCATCTCCGCCGGCGGCGAGAAGCTCCTGGGGAAGTCGAGGATGTTGCGCACCGTCGCCGCGCGGAACGAATAGATCGACTGCGCATCGTCCCCGACCACGGTGACGCCGCGGCCGTCCGGCTTCAGCGCGAGCAGGATCGACGCCTGCAGCCGGTTGGTGTCCTGATATTCGTCGACCAGCACATGGTCGAAGCGGGCGGTGAGGTCGGACGCGATCGCGGGCTCCGCGGCCATCTGCGCCCAGTAGAGCAGCAGGTCGTCGTAATCGAGCACGTTCTGGCGCTGCTTCGCCTCGACATAGGCTGCGAACAGCGCCCGAAGCTCGGTGGTCCAGCCCGCGCACCATGGAAAGGACTGGCCGAGCACCTGCTCCAGCGGCGCCTCGGCGTTGACCGCGCGCGAATAGATCGCGACGCAGGTCCCCTTAGTCGGAAAGCGCTTGGCGGTCTTCGACAGGCCCGCCTCGTGCCGGGCGAGATTCATGAGGTCCGCGGAATCCTCACGGTCGTGGATCGTGAACTGCGGATCGAGACCGATGGTCTCCGCGTAATCCCGGATCAGCCGGGCGCCGATCGCATGGAACGTCCCGGCCCACGGCAGGGCGTCGGCCATCGCGCCCTTCAAGCCGAGCGCCTGGGCCGCGATCCGCTCGACGCGGCGCGTCATCTCGGCGGCCGCGCGCCGCGAGAACGTCAGCAGCAGGATGCGGCGGGGATCGGCCCCTTGCGCCACCAGATGGGCGACGCGGTGCGCGAGCGTGTTGGTCTTGCCGGAGCCGGCGCCGGCGATCACCAGCAAGGGCGTCCCGGGGGCGCCGCGCGGACCGACGCCGTGCTCCACGGCCCTCCGCTGTTCAGGATTGAGGGCGTCGAGATAGGCGGCGGCGACCACGAATCGTCACTCCAGGAGAAAGTCTCAGGAGGCGCCAATCACGTTTTGTTCGCAAGCGCCTTAAGCGCCGCCGCCGAATGAGCGATTGCCGTCGCTGTGTTGCAGGCTTTTAGGCGGCCATAACGATAGACCGGCGACCCACGTCGTCGCGTTCGCCGACAAAGCGGAACGTGCCCCGCCCCGCGGCCTTGGCTGCGTAGAGCGCGCGGTCCGCGCAGGCTGTGAGCTCATCAAGGCTGGTTCCGTCGGCGGGCGCGAGGGCGATGCCTATGCTCGCGCCGATCGCGATCTCGTGGTCCCCGATTCCGCAGGGCGCGCTGATCACGCGGATGATCCGTCGGGCGAGCCGCTTTGCGGCCTGCGCGTCTGGAATGTTCGCCTGGAGGACGATGAACTCGTCCCCTCCGAGACGAACCGCGCTGTCGCCCTCCCTCAGGACGCCGGTCAGGCGACCGGCCACCATCCTGAGAAGTTCATCGCCGATCGGGTGGCCATAGCGGTCATTCACCGACTTGAAGCCGTCGAGGTCGACATACAGCACGGCGATGAGCGCGCCATCCCGGGCGGCTGTGGCGACCTCGGCAAATCGTTCCCAGAGCGCCAGCCGGTTGGGGAGTCGCGTCATGGGATCGTGACGCGCGAGCGTCGCGAGCTGGAAACGGGTCGCGAACTGCGTCGTCACGGACCGGTAGGCGTGGGACACCGTCTCGAAGCTTGCGAGCAGAAAGAAAAAAATGAACCCCGCAAGAACGAGGTCGTTCACGCCGCCTAGGGCGAGCGCCGCCATGATCGGGGTCGAAGCGATGACAAGGCTCGAGATGCAGATCAAGGGCCTGCCGGAGACGCGCGTGACCTGGCCCGCGCAGTAGCCGAACAGCAGAGCGATCGCCATCATGTGCAGTTGCGGGTATTCGGGAAAGCTGAATGTCCGGGCGCCCATCGCGCCGATGCAGCCGCCAATGGCCAGGGTTCCGAGAGCGTAACGTCGCTCCCAGCGGCGGGCCGCAGCCACATCGAGCGGCGCTTTCGCCAGTCGCCGTCGGAACATCATGATCAATACGACGCGGGCGCAGGTCAGGACGGCCGCCAACCACGCCAGCGCGGCCATCGCCCGATCGCCGGTGTTGCTGACCGAGATCGCCCCGACCCAGACGATCGCGATTCCCATCGCCACAACGGGAACGAGCGCCGAATAGAGCAAGGCGACGAGCTCGACGAACACGGGGCCGGAGACCGGCGAAGCGTACAGAAGTTTGCGCGATGGCATCGGGTCGGACACTCCTCGCCCTGATTTACACCAGAACCCCTGAAGATCGCTTATCGAACGGCGCCAACACCCGGTAAGATTAACAAATCCAGTTTATTGGATATCGTTTCGTTTCATGCTTGCAACGCCAAGAACTGTATGGCTCCAAGCTCCCGGAGGTCGACGAAGCCGCCAAAGTCCTCGTCGCAAACAGTGGCGGTCTTGGGCGCCCGGCGTCCCGCCGGGGCGGACCGGGATCCAGCGAGGTTCCGTCCGAAACGACTTCTCCAATTGAGCCCGGACGCCATTCGCGCATCGCGAAACACGGGTGTTTGCGGCGCGCATAGACTCTCCACCGGCGGCCCTGTGATGGTGCGAGGCGCAGGAACAGGAGCGGAAAATGGATCGACGTTCGTTTATCTTCGGCGTGTTCGGCCTCGCGGGAGCGACGCTGGCCGCTCGGCTCGGAGTCTCCGCAGCCCAAGCCATGCCGACGCAGAGGCCCAAGACCGATGGCGGGCGCGCCCTGGATGCGGGGGGCCCGTCGGCGCCCGACGGGACGCCGGCTGAGACGGTGCGGGATCACCGGGGCGGCGGCCGTCGCAGCCCGCGCGCCCAAGGTCGCGGTCGACGCGGAGGCGGCTGGAGACGCGGCGGCGAACGTCACGACTACCGCCGCCATCGTCGATGCCGGCCCTACGTCACCGGAATGGGGACCTTCGGCAGCCGTTGCTGGTGAGCCGAAACAGGCCGCCCTTCGAATGACCTGGAAGCGCGCCTCTCGGCCGGAACGGGAGTCTCGGCCTCGGCGTCCCATACGCCTCGGGCATGCCGATCAGCACGGCGCCATTCCAAGGGTTCGCTAAAATTGGCCTCAAAGGGCCGAAGTCGACGCGCGTAAGGATCGCGCCTAACCATCCGGTCATAACTCTTGGCATATAGTAGTTCGGCTTCGCCGCCGAACGGTCGATATCGATGTATTTTCGTGACGAGACAGACGACGTTAAAGAAGTTCTCGTCGCTCAGCTTGCATCCAGCATCGTCCCGATGACGATCATGGGCGGCACCTTCATCGTCATAGGAGCCTTTGTATCGATTTCGCTCGCCATGCCGATTTTGACGGCGGTCACTGTCCTCGGAGGCCTGATCGCAGTCGCAAAGATCGTGCTGATGCTGATGCACAGCAAGCGAAATCAGTTAGGCAAAGAATCTCGATCGACGACCGCCCTTTGGGAACGGGCCCATGCGGTTACGACGATCGGCTTTGCAGCGACGGTCGGCGCGGTTAGCGCCACGACATTCGCGGCGCCGGACCTGACGCTCCAGATGCTCGCGACCGCGCTGCTGTTTGGCTATTGCTCCGGAATCGTCTGCCGACTGTCGATCCGGCCGTTCATCGCTTTGCCGACGATGGCGATCGCAGCGGCGCCCGTGATCGTGTCGGCGGCGCTCTACGGGGATGCTTCGCACTGGATGATCGCGACCATCTTCTTCGTCTTCCTTGTCGGAAGCGCAGAGACCGTCCGGTACATCCACTCCACGGCGCTACGAGAAATCGGCATGCGGCTCGACATGGCGACGCTTGCCCGAAACGATCCCTTGACGGGCCTTTCGAACCGGTTGGGCCTGCGGGAAACCTTCCGGGAGGTCGCCGGAGCCATCAGCATAAATTCGATGGTTGCGATCCACTACTTGGATCTCGACGATTTCAAGCCGGTAAATGATCGTCATGGTCACGCGATCGGCGACGAGGTGCTGCGGCTCGTCGCATCTCGGTTGAAAGCCGCTCTGAGGGAAGGCGATCTGGCCGCCCGGATCGGAGGCGATGAATTCGTCGTCCTTCAGGCCCCCGTGGACAATCCGAAGGAGGCGGAGAGCTACGCGGAGAAGCTTTCGGATCTGATCATCGAACCTTACCGGGTCGGAGACGAGACGATCGAGATTGGGGTAAGCGTGGGCTACGCCGTCTCGAAGCCCGTCATCCGAGGCCTCGACCATCTGCTCCATGACGCCGACGCAGCGCTGTACAGCATGAAGCGGGCGGGCGGCGGCGCTGCCGGCGCGAAATTGACGAGCCGGGCGCTGCGGAGAACGTCCGGATGATCATCCGCGCATCTATTGAGGCGTGACCGGAGCCGGCGCAGGCCTCAGTCGCGGCGGCCCGGCGCCATCCGGAGTCGCGGCCAGGCCGCGTTCGCTAAGAAGCTTGAGCATCGCGCGGGCGATCTCGCGCTCGCCCATGATCACCGCATCGGCTCCAAGGGAGCGAAGGTGATCCGCCTCCGCGTCCGAATGCGCGCGGGCGATGATGTGCAATCCAGGATTCTGTCGGCGCGCCTGCTGAACCACCTGGCCGGCCTCGAACGCATTGGGGATCGCGACCACCAGCACCTTCGCCCCCACGAGGTTGGCGAGCCCCAGGGTGTCGGAGCTCGCCGCGTTGCCTATGATGAGCTCGATGCCCGCCTCGCGTAACGCCGCGATCCGCGTCTCGGCGTCCTCAATGACCAGAAAGGGCGCATGGGAGGCGCGAAGCCGCTCCGCGATCAGCCCGCCGACCCGGCCGGCGCCGATGAGGACGGTGTGCGCCTGCAGCATCGTCGGAACTGCGACCACGTCCTCCTCTTCGTCCGCCGCCCTCTCGGCGGGCGCTGCCGCCGGCGCTTCGTCGGGAGCCTCCTGCCTGCGCGCAAGCCGCGCCTCGAGCCGGGGCCGCGCGCGCTCGGCGAGGAAGAAAATAAACGGGTTCAGCACGATCGAAACGATCGCGCCTGCGATGATCAGGTCGCGGCCCTCGGGCGGCAGCAGGTTCAGATTCAGTCCGAGCTCCGCCAGGATGAACGAGAACTCGCCGATCTGGGCGAGGCTGGCCGAAATGGTCAGCGCCGTGCCGATCGGCCGGCGAAAGGCCAGCACGATAAGGAACGCGGCTATCGACTTGCCGACGACGATGACCGCGACGGTCGCGATCACAGGCAGCGGGTCGCGCACCACAATCGACGGATCGAACAGCATGCCGGCCGAGACGAAGAACAGCACGGCGAAGGCGTCGCGCAGCGGCAGGCTCTCATTGGCGGCGGCCTGGCTGAGCGGGCTTTCCGAAAGCACCATCCCTGCGAAAAACGCCCCGAGCGCCAGCGACACGCCGAACAGCTTCGACGCACCGAAAGCGATGCCAAGCGCGATCGCCAGAACGCCGAGGCGAAACAGCTCGCGCGAGCCGGAATGCGCGATGCGATGCAGGATCGCCGGCACCAGACGCCGCCCGACCACGAGCATCAGAGCGACGAACAGTCCGACCTTGGACAGCGTGACGAATACGAGCCCGTCGATCCCGAGCTCGACGCCCAGCATCGCGCCGATGAAGACCGCGAGCGGATCGCCGCCGACCGAATGGCCGGCCTTCGCGCTCGCGACCGCCGGCAGCAGCACGAGCGCGAGCACCATCGCGAGGTCCTCGACGATCAGCCAGCCGACCGCGATACGACCGCGCTCGCTTTCGACAAGCCTGCGCTCCTGCAGCGCTTTCAGCAGAACCACGGTCGAGGCGACCGAAAGCGCGAGGCCGAAGACGATTCCGCCGCCGAGGCTCCACCCCATCAGCGCGGCGAGGCCCCAGCCAAGCCCGGTCGCCACCGCCATCTGCACGATTGCGCCCGGCAGCGCGACGGCGCGCACCGACCAGAGTTCCTTTACCGAAAAATGCAGGCCGACGCCGAACATCAGCAGTATGACGCCGATCTCGGCGAGTTCGGGAGCAAGTGCCTGGTCGGCGACATAGCCCGGCGTATGAGGGCCGACGAGAATGCCGGCCACCAGATAGCCGACCAGCGGCGGCAGCCTGAAGCGATGCGCGATCGCGCCGAGGATGAAAGCCAGCACGAACCCCGCGACGAGGATGGAAATGAGCGGCGTGTCGTGATGCATGAGGCGTTTTTTCCGCTGTTGGGGGAAACCGCTCCCATAATGACCGCGGCGGCCCGCCATTCCAGCTTGAGGCCGATAAATCGGCGCAAAGCTCCGTGACGAGCCCGCCAAGCGGCAAGCCCGGAGCCGCCCCGCCGGGCGGCTGAGTGACGGCCGCCGTCGATCACGCCCCGCGGACTGCGACGGACATCGCGTCGACGCGCTAAAGCTGCGATACTCTCGACGCACAATTGTGTCGGCTTTGACGAGCGCTCCGGACAGCCGCGGAGAACCAGTCCGCGTGAGAGCGCCTTCCTGTTGAGTGCGGGTCGCCCTGGTCTCCGTCGCACGGAGCGCACGCGCCGAACGCCGCCTTTGCTTCGCTGATCGCACGGCCATCCGTCGACCAGAATGAACCGGCTTTTCTTTGAGCCAAATCGCCTGCCGAGAGCCGCCGCCGGCCGGAAAGGCGCACATGATATCGACCATCAGTCATCTCTTCGGAGGCGTCGACGCGACGCCGGCCTGGAGCGACAAGGCTCCCGTTCGCGAAGAGCTGTTCGGGGTCGAGCGGCTCGAGCAGCACGCCGAGAGCCTGGCCGCCGCGCAACCTGTGACGGACCGCCCGCCTACGGTTCTCTCGCTCCGCGCAAGGCTCAACGCCAACGCGACCGCGCTGCTCGCGGCCTACCGCGCAAGCGCGGCCGAGCTCGAGAGCGGTCAGGGCGTGGTGCCGGCGGCGGATTGGCTGCTGGACAACTACCACCTCGTCGAGGAGCAGATCCGCGAGATCCGTGACGATCTTCCGCCCGGCTATTATCGCCAGTTGCCGAAGCTCGCGGAGGGTCCCTTTGCGGGCTACCCGCGCGTGTTCGGCATCGCCTGGGCCTATGTCGCGCACACCGACAGCCACTTCGATCCGGATATCCTGCGCAAGTTCATCCGGGCCTACCAGCGCGTCCAGCCGCTGACGATCGGCGAACTGTGGGCGGTCGCGATCACGCTGCGGATCGTCCTCGTCGAGAACCTGAGACGGCTCGCCGACCAGATCACCGCCGGCCGCGCGGCGCGCGCCGACGCGCAACGGTTCGTCGAGCGGCTGCTCCGCCATGGGGCGGAGCGGTCCGCGCTCCAGGCCGAACTCGCCTCGCGATCGTCCGGCCCGCTTTCCGAACTGTTCGCAGCCCATCTCGCAAAGGGGCTGCGCGACCAGGATCCGCGGACGAACCCGGCCCTCGATTGGCTCGACGATCGGCTGCGGGCGCAAGGCTCGTCGGTTGGCGAGGCGGTGGAGCACGCCCAGCAGCGGCAGGGTGCGTCGAACGTCTCGATCCGCAACGTCATCACCAGCATGCGGCTGATCTCCGACATCGACTGGGCGGAGCTGTTCGAGAGCGTGAGTCTCGTCGACGACCGTCTCGGCGTAGGCGGGGCGTTCCCCGCGATGGATTTCCCGACCCGCAATCTCTATCGCAGCGCGATCGAGCAATTGGCGCGCGGATCAGACCTCTCCGAGCTCGAGATCGCCGACAGGGCGATCGTGACCGCGGGCGCATCGATGGGCGATGCGCGCGCCGCCGACGCCGGCCACCACCTGATAGCCGGAGGACGACTGGCGTTCGAGGCTTCGATCGGCTTCCGGCCGACGCCGCGCCTCCGGTTCAACCGGTTGGGCGTCCGGCTCGGGGTCGGGGGCTATGTGGGCGGCGTGCTCGCGGTCGCGGCGGGACTGATCGCGCTCGCTCTCTGGGCGCTCGCGGGCGCAGGCGCGGGCTGGCTCGCGCTGTTCGCGGTCGTGGCCTTCCTGCCCGCTACAGACGCCGCGACCGCGCTCGTCAACCGCGTCATCACCTGGAGCTTCGGCCCGACCATACTGCCGGGACTCGAACTCGCGGCCGGCGTTCCCCGGGAGTTGCGGACGCTGGTCGCGGTGCCGACGCTGCTGACCGGCGCGGACGATCTGCTGGAGCAGATCGAGAGGCTCGAGGTCCATCATCTCTCGGGCGCCGGCGGCGACATCGTGTTCGCGCTGGTGACGGACGGGATGGACGCCGACGCCGAGCAGGCGGAGGGCGACGGGGTCCTGCTCGACCTCGCGGCCCGGTCGATTGCACGGCTGAACCGGCGTCACGGGCCCGCGCCGAGCGGCGACAGGTTCCACCTGCTGCACCGTCGTCGCGTGTTCGACGCATCCGAGGGCCGCTGGATGGGCTGGGAGCGCAAGCGCGGCAAGCTGCATGAGCTGAACCGGCTGCTGCGCGGCGCGACCGATACGACCTTCATAGCGGTCGCCGGCCACGCGAACACCCTGCCGCAGGACGTCCGCTTCGTGATCACCCTCGACGCCGACACGAGGCTGCCGCGCGACGCCGCGCTGAAGCTGATCGGCAAGATGGCCCATCCGCTCAACCGCCCGACCCTCGACGCCGCCGACCAGCGCGTGATCGACGGCTACGCCATCCTGCAACCGCGCGTGACGCCTTCGCTGCCGATCGGGCGCGAGGGTTCGCTCTACCAGAGGGCGTTCTCGTCGCCCGGCGGGATCGATCCCTATGCCGCGGCCGTCTCCGACGTCTACCAGGACCTGTTCGGAGAGGGCACCTATACCGGCAAGGGGATCTACGACGTCGACGCCTTCGAGGCGGCGCTGGCTGGCCGGGTGCCCGACGACGCGATGCTGAGTCACGACCTGTTCGAGGGCGTGTTCGCGCGCGCAGGCCTCGCCACCGACGTCGAGGTCGTGGAAGACTTCCCCTCGCGCTACGATGTCGTCGGGCGACGCCAGCATCGCTGGACGCGGGGCGACTGGCAGCTGCTGCCCTGGCTGTTCGGTCGGGTTGCCGGGCGCTCGGCCGTGCCCGCAGTCGGCCGCGCCAAGATGCTCGACAATCTGCGCCGTTCGATGCTGGCCCCCGCGACGCTCGCCGCCTTCGCGGTCTGCTGGCTCGCGCCGCCCGAGTTCGGCGTCCGGGGCGCTTTTCTCGTGGTCGGCCTCATGACGACGCCGGCGCTGCTGCCGATCCTGTTCGATCTCATTCCACGCCGAGCGGGCGTCCGGCTCCGGAGCCATGCCGCAGCGCTCGGAGCCGATATCCGTATCGCCGCGGTCCAGACGTTCCTCACCGTCGCCTTCCTGCCCGACCAGGCCTGGAGGATGGGCGACGCCGTCGTGCGGACCCTTTCCCGCGTCTACGTCACGCGTCGGCGGCTGCTCGAATGGACGACGGCCGCGGCGATGACCGCGAGCACCCGGCTCGACCTTTTCGGCTTCGCCCGGACCATGGCCGGCGGCATCGCGTTGGCGCTCGCCCTTGCAGCTGCGGCGCTCACATTCGCGCCGGGCTCATGGCCGCTGATCCTGCCGTTCGCCGCACTGTGGTTCTGCGCTCCGGCGTTCGCGCTGTGGG
Organism: Hansschlegelia plantiphila; assembly: GCF_027922265.1. GTDB lineage: Bacteria > Pseudomonadota > Alphaproteobacteria > Rhizobiales > Methylopilaceae > Methylopila > Methylopila plantiphila. The sequence goes on from NZ_BSFI01000008.1 coordinate 449,937, forward strand.
CGAGCCGCTCGCCCTCGACCGCGCCGCGGTTGACGCTCTCGGACGGCGAAGCCCGTGACCTGCGCCTGATCGCGCGGCGCACCTGGCGGTTCTTCGAGACCTTCGTGACGCCCTCCGAAAACGCCCTGCCGCCCGACAATTTCCAGGAGAGCCCGAAGCCGGTCGTCGCGCGCCGGACGTCGCCCACCAATATCGGCCTTTACCTCCTGTCGGCTGTCGCCGCCCGCGATTTCGGCTGGGCAGGCGCGGTCGAGACCGCGGAGCGGCTGGAAGACACGATCCACACGCTGCGGCAGCTGCCGCGGTTCCGCGGTCACTTCTTCAATTGGTACGGCACCGCCGACCTCGCCGTCCTAGAGCCCGCCTACGTGTCCTCCGTCGACAGCGGGAACCTTGCAGGGCATCTGATCGCTCTCGCCAATGCGTGCGAGGAATGGACCGAGACGCCTCCGGACTCTTCGATCCGGGAAGGCTTGAAGGACAATCTCGATCTCGCCCGGATCGCGTCAAAGGCCGCGACCGTCGACGGCGGCGGCCAGGAGCGGCGGCTCGGCGCGACCTTCGACGAGATCGAGGCTCTCCTGACCGGCGCGCAGGAAATTGGCGCCGTAGCGCCGACCTTGATCCGGCTCGCCGACCGGGCCGCCAAGCTTGCGGGAGAGACCGCGCCCGCAGGCGACGACGGCGCCTTGGATCTCCTTTTCTGGGTGGACGCGCTCCGCCGTGGGATCCTCGCCGACGAGCGCGACCGGCTTGAAGCGGCCGCCGCGCCGGCAGACCTGGGCCACCGCTTCCGCAGCGTCGCCCGGGCCGCACGCGACATTGCGCTCACGATGGACTTCGCGTTCCTCATCGACCCCGAGCGCAAGCTGTTGTCGATCGGCTTCTCCGTTCCCGACAACCGTCTCGATCCGAGCTGCTACGACCTGCTGGCGTCTGAGGCGCGGCTCGCCAGCCTGTTCGCGATCGCCAAAGGCGACGTCTCGACCCGGCATTGGTTCCGGCTCGGCCGCACCGCGACGCCGCTTGGCGCGGGATCGGCGTTGATCTCGTGGTCGGGCTCGATGTTCGAGTACCTGATGCCGTCGCTCGTGATGCGGGCGCCCGCCGGCAGCCTGCTCGAACAGACCAACCGGCTCGTCGTCGAGCGGCAGAAAGCCTATGGCCGGAGCCTGGGCTCTCCCTGGGGCGTCTCGGAATCCGCCTACAACGCCCGCGACCTCGAATTCACCTACCAGTACTCGAATTTCGGCGTGCCCGGCCTCGGCCTGAAACGCGGACTGTCCGAGAATGTGGTCATCGCGCCCTATGCGACCGGGCTCGCGACCATGGCGGACCCGCACGGCGCGCTCGAAAACTACGCGCGCCTCGCCGCCATGGGCGCGTCGGCCCGGTACGGCTTCTACGAGGCGGTCGACTTCACGCGCTCCCGGCTTCCGGAGGGCGAAGCGTTCGCGATCGTGCGCGCCTTCATGGCGCATCATCAGGGCATGACGATCGTCGCGATCGCGAACGCGCTTCAGGACGGGCGGATGCGCGCCCGTTTCCATCGCGAGCCGATGATCAAAGCCTGCGAACTGCTGCTGCAGGAGCGCATGCCCCGCAGCGTCGCGACCGCTCAGCCGCGGGCGGAGGAGGTCAAGACGACGGCCGTCGACTCCGGCGCCGCCGCGCCGGCCTTGCGTCGTCTTTCGGGCGCGACGCCGGGCGCGCCGGTGACGCACATTCTTTCGAACGGGCGCTATGCGGTGATGCTGACCGCAGGCGGCGCCGGCTATAGCCGTTGGCGCGACATCGCCGTGACCCGCTGGCGCGAGGACGTCACCCGTGACGACTGGGGATCGTTCATCTTCCTCAGGGACGCCGCGAGCGGCGCGATCTGGTCCGTCGGCGCGCAACCGTCTGGCGTGGCGGGAGAACAGGACGACATCGTCTTCGGCGAGGACCACGCCACGTTCATCCACCATGCGGGCTCGCTCACGACGACGACCGAGATCATCGTGTCGGGCGAGAGCGACGGTGAAGTCCGGCGCGTGACGCTGACGAACGCCGGCCGGACGGTCCGCGAGATCGAGCTCACCTCCTACGCGGAGCTGGCGCTCGCGCCGCCGGCGACCGACATCGCCCATCCGGCCTTCGCGAAGATGTTCGTCGAGACCGAGCACCTTCCGGAGTTCGGCGCTCTGCTCGCGACGCGGCGTCCGCGCTCGCCCGGAGAGCCAGAGATCTGGGCCGCGCATTTCGCCGTCGTCGAAGGCGAGATCGCAGCCGACCCGCAGCATGAGACCGACAGGGCCCGTTTCCTCGGCCGTGGCAACGAAATCGGCGCCGCGGCCGCCATGTTCGGCGGCAAGCCGCTGTCGAACACTGTCGGCACGGTGCTCGACCCGATCTTCTCGCTACGGCAGCGCGTCAGGATCCCGCCGGGTAAGATAGCCCGGGTAGCGTTCTGGACTCTGGTCGCGGCGTCCCACGAGGAACTGCTCGACCTGATCGACAACCACCACGACCGCAGCGCCTTCGATCGGGCACGAACGCTCGCCTGGACGCAGGGACAGGTGCAGCTCCGCCACCTCGACATCGGCGTCGAGGAGGCGGCGGACTTCCAGAGACTGGCCGCACCGATCCTTTACGCGGACCGGCGATTCCGTTCGTCGCCCGAGGCGATCCTGCGCGGTGCAGGGCCACAGTCCAGCCTCTGGTCCCAGGGCGTTTCCGGCGATCTGCCGATCGTCCTGCTTCGCATCGACGACATCGAGGACATCGAGCAGGTCCGCCAGCTGTTGCGCGCGCATGAGTACTGGCGGATCAAGCGGCTCGCGGTCGACCTCGTGATCGTCAACGAGCGGGCGTCGTCCTACGTCCAGGATCTTCAGATAGCGATCGAGACCGCGGTTCGCAGCAGCCAGTCGCGTCCGCGACTCGGCGAGGAGCCGGCGAAAGGGTCCGCCTACGCGTTGCGCGCCGATCTCATGTCGGCGGAGGCCCGCGCACTGCTGGCCTCTGTCGCCCGCGTGGCGCTTGTCGCCCGCCGAGGACCGATCGCCGACCAGTTCGCGCGCCTGGCGCCGCCCGCCGTCGCAGCGCCGGCGGCGGCGCGGAGATCGCCGGCCGCTGCGGTCGCGCCTGCGACGGTCCGCGTGGACTCCGGTCTCGAGTTCTTCAACGGACTTGGCGGCTTCGCGAAGGACGGCCGCGAATATGTGACGATCCTCGATGGCGCCGCCACGACGCCCGCGCCCTGGATCAATGTCGTCTCCAACGCGAGCTTCGGCTTTCAGACTTCCGCGACCGGCGCGGGCTATACGTGGTCGGAGAACAGCCGCGAGAACCAGATCACGGCGTGGTCGAACGACCCCGTCACCGATCCCGTCGGCGAAGCGCTCTATATTCTCGACGAGGCCGCCGGCGATCTCTGGAGCCCGACGGCGCAGCCGATCCGAACCGGCGGGACCTATGTCGCGCGCCACGGCTTCGGATACAGCCGCTTCGAGCATGAGGCGCACGGCATTGCCGCCGAACTGCTGCAGTTCGTTCCGCTCGCCGATCCCGTGAAGATCTCCCGGCTGACGCTCCGCAACACCTCCGGCAGGCCGCGTCGTCTGACGGTTACGGCCTACGCCGAATGGGTGCTTGGCGCGTCGCGCAGCGTATCCGCCCCGTTTCTCACGACCGAGATCGACGGGCCGACCGGCGCGATGCTCGCGCAGAACCCGTGGGGCGTCGCGTTCCCGAACCGGGTCGCGTTCTCCGCCCTCGCCCCTCGCCCGACGAGCTGGACCGCCGACCGGACGGAATTTCTCGGCCGGAACGGCGGTCCGGCGGCGCCTGCGGCCCTCGTCGGCAAGGCGCGGCTGTCCGGCGCGACGGGCGCCGCGCTCGACCCCTGCGCGGCGCTGCAGACCGTCGTCGAGATCGGCGCGGGCGAATCCGTCGAAATCGTCTGGCTTCTCGGGCAGTCCGCGTCGGTGGAGGCCGCGCGCGCGCTGATCGAGCGCACCCGCTCGGCCGACATCGACGCCGCCCTCGCCGCGGTCACCGAGGACTGGGACGCGATCCTCGGCGCCGTTCAGGTCAAGACTCCGGACCGGGCGATGGACATCATGCTGAACGGCTGGCTGCTCTATCAGGCGCTCGGCTGCCGCATCCGCGCCCGTTCGGCCTTCTATCAGGCGAGCGGCGCCTATGGGTTTCGCGACCAGTTGCAGGACGGCATGGCGCTGTCCTTCGCGCTGCCGTCGGAGACGCGCCGCCATCTGCTGCGGGTGGCGTCACGGCAATTTCCGGAAGGCGACGTCCAGCATTGGTGGCTGCCGCATTCCGGACAGGGCGTGCGCACGCGGATTTCCGACGATCGGGTCTGGCTGGCGTTCGCGGCCGCGACCTATGTGGCGTCCTCCGGCGATGCGGCCGTGCTCGACGAAAGCGTGCCTTTCCTCGAAGGGCCGTCGCTCGGGCCCGGCGAACACGACGCGTTCTTCCAGCCGATGGCGGCCGACGAAACCGCCTCGCTGTTCGAGCATTGCGCGCGCGGGCTCGACCAGTGCCTCGACCTCACCGGGGCCCGCGGTCTTCCGCTGATGGGAACCGGCGACTGGAACGACGGCATGAACCGGGTCGGCGAGGGCGGCCAGGGTGAAAGCGTCTGGCTCGGCTGGCTGCTGATCCGGACCATCGCGCTGTTCGCTCCTCACGCCGAGAGCCGCGCGCCCGAGCGGGCGGCGCGGTGGCGCGCGCATGCCGCAGCCGTCGCCGAAGCGATCGAGCGCGAGGCGTGGGATGGAGCCTGGTATCGACGAGCCACCTTCGACGACGGGACATGGCTGGGTTCGGCGATGGGCGACGAGTGCCGGATCGACTCGATCGCGCAGTCCTGGGCCGTGCTTTCGGAGGCTGCCGACCCCGCGCGGGCCGCGCAGGCGATGGAGTCGCTGCGGACCCACCTGATCCGGCCCGCCGACGGGATCGCCGTCCTGTTCACGCCGCCTTTCTCGAAGACCTCGCACGACCCCGGCTACATCAAGGGCTATCCGCCAGGCCTGCGCGAAAACGGCGGCCAGTACAGCCACGCCGCCATGTGGGCGATCCTGGCCTTCGCCGGGCTCGGCGAGACGACCAGGGCGCACGACCTGTTCGCCCTGCTCAACCCGATCAATCACGGCCTCACGCCAGACGCGGTCGACCGTTACAAGGTCGAGCCCTACGTGCTGGCCGCCGACGTCTACTCGGTCGCGCCCCATGTCGGCCGGGGCGGCTGGACCTGGTACACCGGCTCGGCCTCATGGATGTATCGCGCCGGAATCGAGGGCGTTCTCGGCGTCCGCCGCGAAGGCGGATTCGTCGTCCTCGACCCCCGGCTTCCCGTGGGCTGGCCCGGCTTCGAGGCGACGATCACGGTCGCAGGCGCCGAGATCGTCATCCGCGTCACCGCGAAAACCCCTGACGAGGCGCGAGCGGCTCTGCTCGACGGAACGCCTATTCTCGAACCCGACCCGATCCGCGTCGCTCTCGACGGAGGGCGGCACGAACTCACCGTGTTCGCCGACGGCGCTTGAGGGGGATGCGGGCCGTGACGATCCTTCGGATCGCGCTCCGGCCGTCAGTTCACGATCTATACGCGGGAAGCCGAGACGCGCTTGGGGGGAGTTATCCCGAAAGACCTGACATCGGAGGCCTTTGAAGGAATGGTGCCCGGGGGCGGATTCGAACCACCGACACGCGGATTTTCAGTCCGCTGCTCTACCAACTGAGCTACCCGGGCGCGCCGACCGGCTCCGTCTTGGCGGGGCTGATCGAGGGGCTTGGCCTGACGAGGAGCGCCGGCCCCGCGTGAAGCGCGCCGCCTTATAGGGTGCGGGCGGAAGGGTGTCCAGACGCTCGCGGCCCCCGCCAGCGAAACGTCATTCGTCGCCGTCGTCGGCCGGAGGCGACGAGGCGTCCTCCTCGCTCTCCTTTGCGGGGACGGCGTAGACACCGCCGAACCAGCGCGACAGGTCGATATCGGCGCAGCGCTTCGAGCAGAACGGGTAAAACGCCGCGACGGACGTCTTCTTGCAGATCGGGCAGGGCCGCGGAGGTTTGACGGGCGCGCCGTCGGCTGACCCGCTCACGGCTTCCAGCCGTCCCGCAGCGGATAGCCCTCGCCCGCGAGCAGGCTGGCGGTCTCGTACAACGGCAATCCGACCACCGCGCCGTAGGAGCCGGTGAGCTTGGCGACGAAGCAGCCGGCGAGCCCCTGGATGGCGTAGGCCCCCGCCTTGCCGCTCCATTCGCCGCTTGCGAGGTAGCTGTCGATCTCAGCCCCGGAAAGCCGCTTGAACCGGACGCGGGTCTCCACAAGCCGGCTTCTCAGCGCGCCTTTGCGCGAGACAAGGCAGATCGCGGTCGACACCCGGTGCGCGCGGCCCGAGAGCAGGCGCAGGCAGTCGGCGGCCTCTTCCTCGGTCTCGGCCTTCGGCAGGATGCGCCGGCCCACCGCGACGACGGTGTCAGCCGCCAGCACCAGCGCGTTGGCGAGCATCGGATCCTGCGCTGCGAGCCGGACGCCAGCGCGCGCTTTCTCCTCAGCCAGCCTGAGCGCGAGCGTCCGAGGCCGTTCGTTGCGGTGAGGGGTCTCGTCGATGGAGGCCGGAAGCAGCGCGTCGGGCGCGACGCCGATCTGCTCCAGCAGCGCGAGCCTGCGCGGGCTCGCGGAGGCGAGGACGAGCTTCGGAGGGTCCTTCGTCATGCCTTGCACCGGACCATAAGCGCGGCGCGGAGCCGGCGTGGCCTCACTTGAATCGGTAGGTGATGCGGCCCTTGGTGAGGTCGTAGGGCGTCATCTCGACCAGAATCTTGTCGCCCGCCAGCACGCGGATGCGGTTCTTGCGCATCCGGCCGGCGGTGTGGGCGATGATCTCGTGGTCGTTTTCGAGCTTCACCCGGAAGGTGGCGTTGGGCAGAAGCTCGATCACCGTGCCCGGGAACTCGAGCAGCTCTTCTTTAGACATGTGGTCTCGATGTTGTGTTGCGTCCGCCGCCGATCGAACGCCCGGCTCAAACTCGGCGATAATTGGAAAAGTGAGGCGTGATAGCCGATCGAGCCCGCGCCTACAACTCGACGACCGCGACGGCTCTGCGGACGCAAAGCGCCCATCCCAGTCCATACGCGCCGAGAAGCGGAAAATAGTAACGCGGATAGAGATCTCCAAGCCATCCGTAAGCGACGTAGCGTCGGTATGCGAAGGCTATATGGATGCAGAGCACGACGAGGGTCGCGGCGAACGCCGCGCGGACGAGCGCCGCCGCGACCGGCCGGTCCTTCCTCGCAGACGGCATGAACCCCACGAACAGTGCGCCGAACATGGCCGCGAGCACGAGGAGAGGCAGCGCGCTTTTTCCGAGTTGCACGGCGAATAGGGAGGGAACGTTGGTCAGGTACTCGAGCGCGTCGACCTTCGGGACGTTTTGCCAGCCGAATTCGGCGATGTAGGCTTTCAGCATCAACTCCTGGCCGGGCGTGTTCGGCGCAGGGCTGCCATAAACGGCCCACAGGACGAGATACGGCGTCGCGGCGACCGCCCCCGTGAGGCCGAGCGCGGCGAGGCCGCGCAGATCGGCCCGCGGCTTCGGAGCGCCGGCCAGCGCGAAGGCGGCGAAAGCGCCGACCAGCAGAAACGCCGTCAGCTTGACGGAGCACAAGACGACGCCGGCGAGAACGAGCGGCAGCCCCGAACGATCATTCCCGGGCGAGATGCGCTTGGCGGCGCCGAGGCAGGCGGCGGCTCCGCCAAGCGCGGCCATCTGATCATTGTTGAAGGAGCCTGCGAAGGTCGGCACATCGAGGAAGACCATGCCGGCAAGCAGGGCGACAAAGCCGAGGATTCCGAACTGCATCCGGACGCCGAAGCCGCCGAGCGTCATGAAGGCGCCGACCGACAGGGCGAGCGAAAACGCGCGCATCCACGACAGATCGGCCCGCAGCGCCGTCGCCGCTTCGTAGACTGGGAGCGACAGCCAGTAAAACAGCGGCGGATGGTTGATGAAGTTGGCGCCCGCCAGCGGCGCGCCGTTGCGATCGTAGAGCGGCATGGCGGCGAGATCCGGCCACCAACGATCAGTGTTCGCGAGATGGATGACGTAGGAGAGGTGGCCCTGCTCGTCTGCGCCCCGAAAGGGGAACGGGACTTTCGCGAGGACGAGGACGCTAAGGACCGTCATCGTCGCGACGAACAGCGCGGCCGCCGAGAGCTCCCATTTGTCGACGTCCCGTCTGAGGACGCCCACGGTCCCAGCCATCCGCCACGCCCTCTCTCGCTTCATGCGGCCGCCAGAGCGTAGCGCCGAGACCTTGATGGACGGTTAGCCCTTCACACCCGCGCCTTGCCCGCGAAGCGGAAGCGGTCGCGGATGCGATTGGAGAGGGTGTCGCGCATCGCGCGATAGGCGTCGAGCGTCTGCTCGCGGGAGCCGCCGGCCGCGAGCGTCGGGTCCATCGTCGGCCAGTATTCGACCTCCACCGGCAGACGTCCCGTCAAGTCGAGCGCGGCGTGGTGGGCCTCCGGGGCGAGCGTGACGATCAGATCGAAATTGAGGTCTTCGAGATCTTCGAGCGTGTGCGGCCGGTGCTTGCCGAGGTCGAGGCCGATTTCGTCGAGAACGGTCGCGACGAACGGGTCCGGGTCGCCCGGCCGGACGCCGGCGGAGGCGACGTAGAGCGACCGGCCGAAATAGTGCCGAGCAAGAACCTCCGCGATCGGCGACCGAATGACGTTCTGCCCGCACATGAACAGCACGGACTGCGGGCGCGACGGAGCCTTTTCGCCGCCCTCCGCCATGGACGGCTTAGCCCTTCCAGCTCAGCGCGGCGATCAGCGTGAACAGGCGGCGCGCGGTGTCGTGATCGCAGACGATCTTGCCCTTGAGGCGTTCGCCGAGCAGCTCGGCGCCCTCGTTGTGCAGCCCGCGCCGGCCCATGTCGATCGCCTCGATCTGGCTCGGGCTCGCGCTGCGGATCGCCGAGCGGTAGCTGTCGCAGATGAAGAAGTAATCCTTGAGGATCTTAAGGAACGGCGTCAGCGACAGCAGGTGGGTCATCACCTCCTCGCCGTCCTCGCGCCGGATCTGCAGGCCGAGTTTGCGGTCGACCAGCCCGATATGCAGCGTGAACGGACCCGCCCCGCAGCCTTCCGGCGCGAAGGTGTTGTCCTCGATCAGGTCATAGATCGCGACCCGCCGCTCGTGCTCGACGTCGGGGCCGGCGCGGCCGATCGAGTTCTCGTCGATAGTGATCGCGACGAGGCGGCGCGTCGGGTCGCGAGCGGCCTCGGCCATCGGCGCGCCGCCTTCCGCCTCAGGCGCCGGGATTCATGCGGATCGCGACGGAGCGGGCGTGGGCGTGCAGGCCCTCCGCCTCGCCGAGCGCGATCGCCGCCGGACCGATGGCGCGAAGCTGCTCCGGCCCGCAGCGCAGGATCGAGGTGCGCTTGACGAAATCCAGCACGCCGAGCCCGGAGGCGAAGCGCGCGGTGCGCGCAGTCGGGAGCACGTGGTTGGAGCCTCCGACATAGTCGCCGATCGCCTCGGGCGTGTGCCCGCCGATGAAGATCGCGCCCGCGTGGCGGATCTCGCGCGACAGCGCGTCGGGATCCTCGGTGACGATTTCGAGATGCTCGGGCGCGATCCGATCAGAAAGCGGGACCGCCGCGCGGATGTCCTCGACGACGATGATCGCGCCATAGTCGCGCCAGCTCGCGGAGGCGATGTCCTTGCGCGGCAAGGTCGTGAGCTGGCGCTCGACGGCCTCCGCGACGGCGTCGCCAAGCGCCGCGTCGTCCGTGATCAGGATCGATTGGGCGGACGCGTCGTGCTCGGCCTGCGCCAGAAGGTCCGCAGCGATCCAGTCCGGATTGGCCGTGCCGTCGGCGATCACCAGCACTTCGGACGGCCCTGCGATCATGTCGATGCCGACCGTGCCGAAGACCCGGCGCTTGGCGGCGGCGACATAGGCGTTGCCGGGCCCGACGATCTTGGCGACCGGGCGGATCGTCTCGGTGCCAAAGGCGAGCGCCGCGACCGCCTGCGCGCCGCCGACGCGGAACACCTCGTCGACGCCCGCCAGTTCGGCGGCGGCGAGCACCAGCGGCGAGATCTCGCCGCCCGGAGCCGGCACCACCATGGCGAGGCGCTTCACGCCGGCCACCTTGGCCGGCACGGCGTTCATCAGCACGGAGGACGGATAGGACGCCGTCCCGCCCGGAACATAGAGGCCCACCGAGTCGACCGCCGTCCAGCGCGAGCCGAGCTCGACGCCGATCGGATCGACATAGGTCTCGTCGCGCGGCAGCTGCTTGGCGTGATGGGCCTCGATGCGGTCCCGGGCGAGCGTCAGCGCGTCGAGCGCCGTCCTGTCGCACTCCGCGCGCGCGGCAGCGATCTCCTCGGCGGTCACCTGGATGCCGAGAATGCCGAGATCGACCCGGTCGAAGCGATGGGAGTAGTCGATCAGCGCCTCGTCGCCGCGTTTGCGCACGTCGGCGAGGATGGCGGCGACGGCCTGGTCGACGTCCTCCGAGACCTCTCGCTTCATCGACAGCAGGGCGTCGAAGCGCTCGGCGAAATCGGGCTCGGCGGCTGACAGGCGCTGGACCATCTCAGGCCTCCCCCTCATGCGCCGGCGCGGCGCGGGCCGCCCAGACCGGCCCGAGATCGGCGACCTGCGCCTCGATGCATTCCACATCGAGCTTCAGCACGGCGCCGCCCGAGAACAGCAGTTCGACTGCGCCGCCCGGCTCTTCGCCCGGCGCAAAGCCGACCGCGAGCAGGTTCAGCACGGTTTCCGGCGCCTCCCGGTCGATCCCGATGGCGCTGACGCGCAGCACCCGGTCGAAATGCGCGGCGGTCCGGCGACGGCGCGTTTCGCCCGCGACCCGGCGGTCGGCGCGGTTGCCGACCAGCGCGAAGCGCTTCTCGCGCGGCAGGAAGACGAGGTCGCCGACCTTCGTCACGAAATCCTGCAGATGCGCGGACAGGACCTCGAGGTCTTCCGCGTCGAGGGCGACAAGTCTGAGCGGCGCATCGACGGAATCGGTCATGGGCTCGGGCGTTCGGGGGGCGCAAGTCACGAATGGCTTACTCTTGCGCACAGGTAGCGGCGCCGAGCGCCAACGGCAACCGTTTGGCCCGCGCGACGGAAGCGTATGCAGCGGTAGCCCGCCCCCGGAGCTGACGGGTCAGTCCGAGACGCGCTCGATCGTGGCGCCGCACTGCGAGAGCTTGGCCTCCAGGCGCTCGAAGCCCCGGTCGAGATGGTAGACGCGGTTCACCACCGTCTCGCCTTCCGCCGCCAGACCGGCGATGACCAGAGACACCGAGGCGCGCAGGTCCGTCGCCATGACAGGCGCGCCGGTCAGCTTCTCGACGCCCTCGATGGTCGCGGTGTCGCCGTCGAGGTGGATCCTGGCGCCGAGACGGGCGAGCTCCTGCACGTGCATGAAGCGGTTCTCGAAGATCGTCTCGGTGATCGACGACGTGCCTTTCGCCTTGGCGGTCAGCGCCATCAGCTGCGCCTGCAGATCGGTCGGGAAGCCCGGAAACGGCGCGGTGGTGACGCGCACCGGACCGATCCCATGGCCGTTCCGCGCGACGCGGACGCCCTCATTGGTGGTCGAGACCTCGGCGCCGGCCTCGACAAGGACGTCGAAGGCCGACTCCAGCAGGTCGTAGCGCGCGCCTTCCAGCAGCACGTCGCCGCCGGCCATGGCGACCGCGATCGCATAGGTCCCGGTCTCGATCCGGTCCGGCAGCACGCGGTGGCGCGCGGCGTGGAGCGAGGAGACGCCCTGGACGCGGATCTCGGAGGTTCCCGCCCCCTCGATCTCAGCGCCCATCTTCACGAGGCAGTCGGCGAGGTCGACGATCTCCGGCTCGCGGGCCGCGTTCTCGATAACGGTCTCCCCGCGGGCGAGGGCCGCCGCCATCAGCACGGTGTGCGTCGCGCCGACGGATACCTTGGGAAACACCACGCGGCCGCCGACGAGGCCGCCCGCCGGCGCCTTGGCGATGACGTAGCCCGCCTCGATCTCAATCGAGGCGCCGAGCGAGGCGAGGCCTGTCAGGAAGAAGTCGACCGGCCGGGTGCCGATGGCGCAGCCGCCGGGCAGCGAGACCTTGGCCTCGCCCATGCGCGCCAGCAGCGGCCCGATCACCCAGAAGCTCGCCCGCATCTTGGAGACGAGATCGTAAGGCGCGGTGGTGTCGACGATCTCGCCAGCGGTGAGCCGCACAGTGTCGCCTGCGAAGGGGTCCTGCGAAGGCCGCTTGCCCTCGACGGTGACCTCGGCGCCGTGATTGCCGAGGATGCGCTTCAGCAGGATCACGTCGGCGAGCCTCGGCACGTTCTCGAGCGTCAGCGTCTCGGCCGTCAGCAGGCTCGCGATCATCAGCGGCAGCGCCGCGTTCTTCGCGCCGGAGATCGGGATGCGGCCGTTGAGCGGCGCGCCGCCAACGATGCGGATGCGGTCCATGGGACCTCCGGGAGACGGCGCCGATGAAGCGCCCTTGGGGGATCGCCGGCTCGGCCGACGCGAAACGCGCGGTCTAGCTCAAGCGGTACTCTCGCACAACGAAGAGACCGGCGCTCACTCCGGCTTCGGCTCGGCGGGATCGCGCTTCTCGCGGGGTTTCGCCTTGCGCTTCCGGAGGTTTTCGCGAAGCGCCGCCGCCAGCCGCTCCCGCCGCTCGGCCTCGCGCGCCGCGACCTCGGACGCACGGCCGGATGCGCGCTTCGGATCGGACGAATCGGGCGGGACCATAGCCGCAGGTTAGCGCGGGGTTCACGTCGGGCGGAAGCGCCCGCTCCGCCCAGCGTCTCAGCGCCCCGCGAGCACGCGGAAAGCGAGCAGCTTGGCGTGGGGCCCGAGCGGAATGGGCTCGAGCCAGGCCGGCGCCTTGCCCGAGACCAGTATGTCGGAGAAGCCGCCGGGATGGGCTAAAGCCTCCGGCGTCACGCCGCCGTCGAGCGGACAGACCACGACATAGGTGGCGTTGCGGGACACGGCGACGGCGCGCGCCGCCTCCTCGCTCCCCTGGAAGGCGTCTATCGCCGCCGTCAGCCCATCGACGTTGCGATGATACGGCGCCGCGACCGCGGCGAGCGGCGACAATGCGAGGATGTACGGTCCGGTGTCGATGGTGTTGAGCGCAAGTCCGAGCGGCAGCGCGCCGAGCGCCAGGTAGTCGGCGGACGGGCAACGCTTCGCCGCGCCGCCGGCGGCGATCGGCTCGAGCCCCGCGGCGTCCGCAACCCCCAAACCGACCAGCGCAAGCGTCGCCGGCGACAGGGCGATCACGGCGAGCACCGTGCGGAGCGCGTCTCCGGTCCGCCCGATCGCGAGCACCGCCATCGGCAGCAGCGGCGCCGCCATCGCGAAGGCGAGGCTGACGCCGCGGACCTGCCAGGCCGTCACGCCGAGCGCCGCCGCGAACATGGCGACAGCGACGCCGACCCGCCATCGCGCCTCGGGCTTCGCGGTCGCCATCGCCCATATCGCGACGCCGAGCACGGCGAGCAGCGGCAGGCCGATCGCGACCGACGCGGTCGGCTCGTTGATCGCCGAGGAGACGAAGGTCTGCGCCTCCTGAACCCGCGCCAGCCAGCCGGTCTGGAGCCGCTCCGGCAGCGCGGCGTAAGGCGAGGAGAAGCAGTTGGGCGAAGCGATCGCGAGCGCGGCGAGGCTTGCGACGCCGACCTGCGCGAGGCCGAAGAAACGGGAGACGACGTCGCCGCGCGCAAACGACGTCGCCGCGGCGAGGCCGAGGCCGCCGACGATCGCGATCGCCAGATGCCCGACGCCGAGCGTGTCGCACACCGGCGCGCTCCAGCTGTCCGGCGACAGGGTGGCGAGCGCGACGGCGCTGGTCCCGGCCGCGAAAGTCAGCCCGAACAGACGGGCGCCGCGGGCCATCGCGTCCCCCGTGACCGCCCAGCGCAGCGCGATGACGGCGGCGCAGACCGCGACGTGCGGCGCCGTCTCCATGCCGATCGCGGTCATCAGCGCGGCGCAGACGCCGGCGCCGACCGCGGCTCGCGCCGAGGTCTCGATCCGCAGGGCGCAGGCGAGCAGGGTGAGCGCGAGCGCGACCTGCGCGCCATGATGGTCGATCGCCGAAGGCGCGAAGCGCTGCGTCACGCCGGGCGACATCACCAGCATGAACGCGCCGATCACCCCGGCGCTCGGCCCGGCCAGCGTCCGGCTTGCCGAGGCGACCGCAAACAGCGCGGGGAGCAGGAGCAGAAGCGGCCACAACGTCAGCGTCAGCCGGAGCGCGACGTCCTGCGCGAACAGCCGCTCCGCCGCGAGAAGGATCAGCGCGATCGGCAGGTCGATGACCCGCGACCAGTGCATCACCACGCCGTCCGGCGGGTTCAGACGGTATTGCGTGAGGTCGAACCAGCTCTGGCCGGCCAGCAGATCGTTCACCTCGGCGAGGCGCGCGGCGTCGTCGGTCGAGAGCGCTTCGATCGCGCCGCCGAAAGCGCCATAGGCCATGGCGAACGCATAGACCGCCCAGATGAAGACGATCAGGCCGGAGCCTGCGCCTTCGAACAGCGCTCCGCGCGCGTGGCCTGGCGCCACGGCGCCCCCCGCCGCATGAGACATCGCCATGTCCGCCGTCCCGCCGCTCGCAAACCTTGAGAAGGTCTCGCACGACTAAGGTTAGGAAGCGGTGAATCGGGCCGCGTCTGTTCACGTCGCACGGGTGGTACTATCCTCGACCGCTCGCGCCGGATGCGCGGGCCAACAACACAACAAATTGCGGGGGGCCGAATGGCGGCGAAGGGTCTCGGTTTCGGGGTCGCGGCGGCTGTTCTGGCGCTCGCTCTGTTCGCGGCTCCGGCGACAGCCGAAGCGCCCAAGGGCGGCTTCCAGAATCAGGAGGCGACCGAAAGCGCGCTGAAGCTCGAGGCGCGGGTGAATCGCGAGGCGCAGTCGGAGGCTCGGAACGCCGCCGACCTCATCAAGCAGGGCGTCGTCCAGATCCGCGCGGGCAGCTGGCGCGAGGCCGCCGTCACCATGGCGCTCGCGGCCGGCAAGGACCCGAACAGCGAGCAGGCCTGGCGCAACCTCTCGGTCGCGCTCACCCGCGTCGAGACCGACGACTATTCCGAGAAGGAGAGCCTGCGCGACCAGGCGATCGGCGCCGGATGGCGCGCCTACGAGCTTTCGACCGACGCCAAGACCCGCGCCCGCGCGCTCGCTGTGCTCGCCAACGCCTTTGCGACCAAGGAGGACTGGCGCCCGGCGCTCGACGCCTACAAGGCGAGCCTCGCCCAGGTCGACAGCGTCGAGGTCAAGAACGCCTACGAGGCGATGCGCGCCGAGCATGGCTTCCGCGCGCTCGACTATTCCGTCGACAGCGACGCGGCGGCGCCCCGCGCCTGCGTGCAGTTCTCCGAAGAGCTCGCCAAGGGCCGCGTCGACTTCGCGCCGTACGTCATGCTCAAGGGATTCGACTCGCCCGCGGTCACCGCGAACGACCAGCAACTCTGCGTCGACGGGCTGAAGCACGGCGAGACCTACGACCTCACGATCCGCGCCGGCCTGCCCTCCAACGTCGACGAGCCGCTGCCGTCCTCCAAGGACTTCCACATCTACGTCCGCGACCGCTCGCCCTCGGTGCGCTTCACGGGTCGGAACTACGTGCTGCCATCGACCGGCCAGCAGGGCCTTCCTGTCGTCTCCACCAATGTCGACGCGGCTGTGGTCGAGGTGTTCCGCATCGGCGACCGCAGCCTCGCGCAGGCGGTCGTCTCCGGCGACTTCCAGAAGCAGCTGAGCGGCGACGACCTCGACAAGCTGAGGAGCGACACGGCGGCTTCGGTCTACAAGGGCGAACTCGCCGTCGAGCGGCAGCAAAACGCCGACGTGACCACCGCCTTCCCGATCTCGGAAGCCGTGCCAGACCTGAAGCCCGGCGTCTATGTGATGGCGGCGCGGGCGAAAAACGCGATCGAGGCGGACCCTTGGGAGAGCCGCGCGACGCAATGGTTCGTGGTGTCCGATCTCGGCCTGACTGCGGTTTCCGGCGCGGACGGCGTGCGCGCCTTCGCGCGTTCGCTTGCGAGCGCCGGCCCGCTTTCCGGCGTCGAGCTGAAGCTGATCGCCCGGGACAATGAGGTTCTGGCGACCAAGACGACCGACGAGGAAGGCTTCGCGGCCTTCGAGCCGGGCCTGACCCGCGGTGAAGGCGGACAGGCGCCGGCCGTGCTCGTGGCGTCGGCGAAACAGGGCGACTACGGCTTCCTCGACCTAACCAAGCCCGGCTTCGACCTGTCCGACCGCGGCGTCGGCGGCCGCGCGGCCCCGGGCCCGCTCGACGCGCAGGTGTTCGCCGAGCGCGGCGTCTACCGGCCGAGGGAGACCGTTCACCTCACCGCGCTGCTGCGCGACGACCGCGGCAAGGGCGTCCACGGCCTGCCGCTGACCCTTGTGGTGAAGCGGCCCGACGGCGTCGAGGACCGGCGGGTGGTGACGACCGATTCCGGCGCCGGCGGCCGCACGCTCGACGTCGCGCTGATCGACCAGGCGCAGGAAGGCACGTGGCGGGTCGAGGCGCTGGCCGACGCCAAGGGCGCGGCGATCGGCGAGACCAGCTTCCTTGTCGCCGACTACGTCCCCGAACGGCTCGACCTCAAGATCTCAAGCTCGTCGCCGAGCCTCGACGCGGCCGGGGCGACGGTTACCGTCGACGGGCGCTGGCTCTACGGCGCGCCGGCGGCCGACCTCGCGATCGAGGGCGACGTCAAGCTGCGCGCCGCGGATGGCGGCCTCGCCGGCTTCGAGGGCTATCGCTTCGGCCTGTCCGACGAGGTGGTCGCGCCGGTCCGCACCCCGCTCGACGGTCTCGGCCGCACCGACGCCTCTGGCAAGGCGAGCGTCCGGATCTCTGAGCCCGCGCTTCCCGACGCCACCCGCCCGCTGGAGGCCGAGATCGCGCTCCGCCTCGCCGAGCCCTCGGGGCGCACGCTTGAGCGCAAGCTGATCCTGCCGGTCGCGGCCAAGGGCGACCGCATCGGGGTGAAGCCGCTGTTCAAGGACCGCGTCGGCGACGGCGAGAGCGCGCGCTTCGACGTCCGCGTCGTGGCGCCGTCCGGAAAGGGCGCGGCGGTTTCCGGGCTGACATGGCAGCTCGTGCGGATCGAGAGCAGCTACCAGTGGTATGCGACCAACGGGCGCTGGAACTTCGAGGTGGTGAACCGCACCCGACGCGTCGCCGACGGCAAGCTCGACGTGGCGGCCGACGCCGCGGCGAAGATTGAAGCGAAGGTGAGCTACGGCCGCTACCGGTTGGAGGTGACGAGCGCGGATCCTCAAGGCCCTGCGACCAGCGTCTCGTTCGACAGCGGTTTCTTCGCAGCCGCATCCGCCGACACGCCCGACATGCTCGACGTCGCGCTCGACAAGCCGAGCTTCAGGCCGGGCGAGACCGCGACGGTCACGCTGGGCTCGCGCTTCGCCGGCAAGGCGACGGTGATGGTGGTCGGCGCCGGCGTCGTCGCGCAGAAGACCCTCGACGTCTCCGACACGGGCGCGACAACGAGCTTCCCCGTCACCGAGGACTGGCGGCCGGGGGCCTATGTCGTCGCTTTCGTGCACCGCCCGCTCGACGCCAAGGCGAGCCGCATGCCGGGCCGCGCCGTCGGCGTGGCGCACGCCCAGATCGACGCCGCCGACCGCACCATCGGCGTTTCGATCGACGCGCCCGCCAGCAGCGAGCCGCGCCGCTCGCTGGACGTCCCCATCCGACTTGCGAACCTCGCATCCGGCGAGAAGGCCTATGTGACGCTCGCAGCCGTCGACGTCGGCATCCTGAACCTCACCGGCTACAAAGCCCCGGCTCCTGACGAGGCTGTCTACGGCCAGCGCCGGCTCGCCTCGGAGATCCGTGACCTCTACGGACAGTTGATCGACGGCATGAACGCCAAGGCCGGCCGGATCCGCTCCGGCGGCGACGACAGCGGCTCCGGCGGCCTGCAGGACACCCCGACCCAGGCACCGCTCGCGCTGTTCTCGGGAATCGTGACCGTCGGTCCGGACGGAACCGTCGTCATCCCGGTCGAGCTTCCCGCCTTCAACGGCACGGTGAAGCTGATGGCGGTCGCCTGGAGCGGGGCGAAGCTAGGCCACGCCTCGAAGGACCTCGTGGTCGCCGACCCCGTGGTGGTGACGGCCGCCCTGCCGCGTTTCCTCGCGGACGGCGACAAGTCGCGCCTCCACATCGACCTCGACAACGTCTCCGGCCCCGCCGGCGACTACCAGCTCGACGTCGCAGCCTCAGGCCCGCTGCAGGCCTCAGGCGGCTCGCGCAAGCTGACGCTGGCGGCGAAGGCGCGCGCGGCGATCGACGTTCCGGTCATCGCCGCCGGCATCGGCGCCGGCCGCGTCGAGGTCACGCTGAAGGGCCCGGACGGCAAGACCTTCGCCCAGGCGCTCGCGCTCGATGTGAAGCCCGCGACGGCGCCGGTCACCCGCCGCAACGTCATCGCGCTCGCCAAGGGCGCGAGCGTCACGGTCTCGACGGACATGCTGGCCGACATCGTGCAGGGCACGGGATCGGTCGCGCTCACCGTCAACAAGCCCGGCATGCTCGACGGCGCGACCTTCAAGCTCGCGCTCGACGGCTACCCTTACGCCTGCTCCGAACAGCTCTCGAGCCGCCTGCTCGCCGTGATCTATGGCGATCAGCAGGGCCTTTCCTCGCAGACCGCCGGGGCCACGCCGGACGACGTCAAGGCGAAGGCCGGCGACATGATCGCCCGCATCCTCTCGCGGCAGGACTCGAACGGCTCGTTCGGCCTGTGGTCGGCGGAAGGCGGCGATCTCTGGCTCGATTCCTACGTCGCCGACGTGTTCGGCCGCGCCCGCGCCGCGGGCTTCGCGGTGCCGGACACGGCGTTCTCACAGGCGCTCGACAACCTCCGCAACACGATCGGCCTCCGGAACGACTCGACCGAGAGCGACATCGCCTACGCCCATTACGTGCTGGCGAAATCCGGCCGTCCGCTGCTCGGCGACCTGCGCTACCTCGCCGACGTCAAGATCGAGGAGTTCGCAAGCCCGCTCGCCCGCGCCCAGATCGGCGCGGCGCTCGCGCAGGCCGGCGATGCGACGCGGGCGGCGAAAGCCTTCGCCGCGGCCGAGATCACCCCGCCGGACGACGCCGACCGCACCGATTTCGGCTCGCCGCTGCGCGACCAGGCCGCGATCGTGGCGCTCGCGTCCGAATCCCGCACGGCGATCGCTCCCGGCGTCCTCCGCCGTATCGGGACGGCCCGGCGCGACCGGTCCTATCTGACCACGCAGGAGAACGCCTGGCTGCTGCTCGCCGCCCGCGGGCTGAAGGCGCAGTCCGCGGATCTCGCGCTCACAGTCGACGGCGAGGCCCGCAAGGGGGCGCTCGACGAGACCTTCCCGCCGGAGCGGCTGGCGCAGAAGCCCTCGACGGTCACGAACGCCGGCCAAACCCCGATCGAGGCCGTCGTGACCGTGACAGGCTCTCCGATCGCGCCGGAGTCTCCCGCCGAGAACGGCTTCCGGCTGGAGCGGCGCTACTACACCTCGGCCGGCGTCGAGACCGACCCGTCGAAGGTCGCGCAGAACACGCGGCTGGTCGTGGCGCTCACCGTCACCGAGCCCGAGCCGCGGCCGGGCCGCGTGCTGGTGGTCGACCGCCTGCCGGCGGGCTTCGAGATCGACAATCCGGAGCTCGTGACCAGCGCCAAGACGCAGGCCTTCGCCTTCCTCGGCGGCGACGACGCCCCGCAGCCCGTCCATTCCGAATTCCGCGACGACCGCTTCGTCGCAGCGTTCGACCGGTCGGCGGACGGCCCGGCGATCTACTCTGCGGCCTATGTCGTGCGGGCGGTGGCGCCCGGCCGCTACGCGCAGCCCGCGGCCTCCGTCGAGGACATGTACCGCGCCGACCGCTTCGCGCGCACCGGCGCCGGAACGGTCGAGGTGACGGCGGCGAAGTGATGAGACCCGCGACGCCATGCTGAAGCGTCTCGCAGCAGCCGCGGCCCTGATCGCGCTGTTCGGCGGCTCGCTCGCAGCGATCAGCCTCGCGTCTATCCCCGCGCCGACGCCCGGCCGGTCGGCTGCGCTCTCCACCCTCGTGCTCGACCGCGACGGTCGGCTGCTGCGCCCGTTCGCGGCCGGCGACGGCGCCTGGCGCCTGCCGGTCGCGCAGAGCGAGGTCGATCCGCGTTTCCTCAAATTCCTGCTGGCCTACGAGGACAAGCGCTTCTTCACCCATCCCGGCGTCGATCCGGTCGCGGCGCTGCGCGCGGGCCTTCAGGCGGCGCGAAACGGCGGGATCGTCTCGGGCGGCTCGACGCTCACCATGCAGGTGGTGCGGCTGCTGACCCCCGACCGCTCCCGCACCCTCGTCCGCAAATGGCGCGAGGCGGGCGCGGCGATGGCGCTGGAGCGCAAGGTCGGCAAATCAGGCGTGCTCGATCTCTATCTCCGGCTCGCGCCCTATGGCGGCAATCTGGAAGGCGTGCGGGCGGCGAGCCTCGCCTTCTTCGGCAAGGAGCCGGCGCGGCTTTCGACGGCCGAGGCCGCGCTGCTGGTCGCGATCCCGCAATCGCCGGAGGCCCGGCGGCCCGACCGCGACCGGTGCGCGGCCAAAACCGCGCGCGACCGTGTGCTCGACCGTCTGGCGGAGGCCGGCGCGATCCCCACGGCGGAAGCCATTTACGCCCGCGACGAGCCCGTGCCGGACGGGCGCCGCGCGTTCCCGAACCTGGCGGCCCATCTGGCGGAGGACGCCGCGCGACGCGCAGGTCCAGGCGGGGTCGCGCGCCTCACCATCCGCCGCGACATGCAGCGGTCGCTGGAAGACCTCGCCCGCGATCGGGCGCGGGCGCTTGGGCCGGGGCTCTCGGTCGCGATCGTGGTCGCGGACCACGCCACCGGCGCGATCGAGGCCTCGGTCGGCTCAGCCGATTATTTCGACGCGACCCGGGCCGGCTCGCTCGACCAGACCCGCGCCGTGCGCTCGCCGGGATCGGCGCTGAAACCCTTCATCTATGCGCTCGCCTTCGAGAACGGGATCGCGGTGCCCGCGACGCTGATCGAGGACCGCCCCGCGCGCTTCGGCGACTACGCCCCGCGCAATTTCGACCAGAGTTTTCATGGCACCGTCAGCGCAAGCGAGGCGCTGGCGCTGTCGCTCAACATCCCGGCCGTCGCTTTGCTCGACGCCGTCGGCCCGGCGCGCTTCGTGGCGCGGTTGAAGGCGGCCGGCGCGCAGGCGTCGCTGCCGGCCGGCGAAACGCCCGGGCTCGCGGTCGCGCTGGGCGGCGTCGGCGTGCGGCTGGTCGACCTCGCGACGCTCTACGCCGGCCTCGCCCGCGGCGGCGCGACCGTGCCGTTGACCGACGATCCCGCCATGCTCTCCGGCCCTGACGCGCCCGGTCGGCGGCTGGCGGACCCGACCGCGGCCGCCCAGGTCGCCGCCGCGCTGCTGAAGAGCCCGCCGCCGGAGGCCGCCCTCGGCGGCCGGCTCGCCTTCAAGACCGGCACCTCCTACGGCTACCGCGACGCCTGGGCGATCGGCTTCGACGGCCGCAGCGTGATCGCGGTCTGGGCCGGGCGCCCCGACGGCGCGTCGAGCGCGGGGCTCGTCGGGCGCGAGGCGGCGGCCCCGATCCTGTTCGACGCCTTCGCCCGCACCGGCGAACCGCTGACGCCGCTGAACCTGCCCCATGACAGCGCGGCGGTCGCCTTCGGCGACCTGCCAGCCCCGCTCCAGCGCTTCCGGCCGTCCGGCGCTCCAGCCCCTGTGCTCGGCGCGCGTGAAACCGCGCCGCTGGTCGTCGCCTACCCGCCGGACGGCGCGCGGGTCGAGGTTGAGGACGGCGCGGAGCTCGCGCTGAAGGCGGCGGGCGGCGTCGCGCCGTTCCGCTGGCTGGTCGACGGCCGCCCGCTGCCGCCGGAGCGTCGCCGCGAGACGCTGTGGCCCGTCGCCGGCCCCGGCTTCTCGCGCGTGACCGTGATGGACGCGACCGGCGCGACGGCGTCGGCGGCCGTCAGGCTGGAGCGCGGCTCGTGACAAGCCGCCAGCTTTACCTCGGAGCGGAAAGGCCCGCCGCATTCCGCGCGAAGCGGTCGAGCCTGCGCACCGTCTCGCGCATGTCCCGCTCGGTCGCCTCCGGGTGCAGCGCGCAGATCCTGAGGCCCAGCACGCCCGAAATCCACGTGGTCCCGACCATCGCGAAGCCGTCCTCCAAAAGTCTTCGCGCCGCCGCCCGGTTGACGGCGTCGAGCGTCTCGGCGTCGAGACCGTCCTCCTCGAAACGGAACGTCACGATCGCCATCCGAGCCGGCGAGAGGACGCGCCAGCCCGGGGTCCCCGAAATCTCGTCCTCGGCCCATTCGGCGAGCCGAAAGCCGTGCGCAACCGCCTCGCCCATGGCGTCGGCGCCCATCGTACGCAGCGTCAGCCACAGCTTCAGCGCGCGGGCGGGCCGCGTCATTTCCGGGCCGAGGTCCCAAAAGTTGACGTCGCCCTCGTCCGGCTCCGCATCCTGCAGATAATCGGGACCGATCACGAAGGCGCGCCTCAGCGCCGCCTCGTCGCGCACCAGCAGCGCGCCGCAGCCATAGGTCTGGAACAGCCATTTGTGGGCGTCCCAGGCGAGGCTGTCGGCGCGGCCAATCCCCTCGAGCAGCCCGCGATGCGCCGGCGACAGTAGCGCCGAGGCGCCGAACGCGCCGTCGACATGCATCCAGACGTTTTCTCGCGCGCAGATGTCGGCGATCTCGGGCAGCGGGTCGACGGCGCCGGCCCGCGTCGAACCCGCGGTCGCCACCGCCACGAAGGGGATAAGACCCGCGGCGCGGTCGGCGGCGATCGCGCGAGCGAGTTCCCCCACGTCCATCGCAAGGCGGTCGTCGGTCGCGACCACCCGGACGCGGTCCGCGGCGACGCCGATGACGCGCAGCGCCTTCTGTACGGAGGCGTGGGTTTCGCCGGAGACGTAGGCCACGCCGTCGCGGAGCCGGCCTTCGGGCAGCTTGTCTTCGCGCGCTGCAACCAGAGCTGTGAGGTTCGCGGACGACCCGCCGGAGACGAACAGTCCGCCGGCGGTCACGGGCAGCCCCGCCGCGGACGCCATCCAGCGGATCAACGCGCGCTCCACGCTGAGCGGGCCTGCGGCCTGCGGCCAGGCGCCGGCATGCGGATTGAAGGCGGAGGTCAGCAGATCGCCCAGCCGCGAGATCGGGCTCGCCGGCGCCGGCACGAAGCCGAAGGCGCGGGGGTGATCGGCGCGAGCCGCGCGCGGCAGGATTTCGGAGAGGAGTTCCTCGACAGCTTCGGCAAGAGGGGTCGGCGTCGCGCGGACGAAGAGCCCTTCCGGCCGCCCAGCAAGCGCGGGTCCAGGGCCGGTCGGCCCGGCTGCGATCGCCGCGGCCAGCGACTCGAAGGCCTGCGTGAAAGTCGCCCGATCTTCGGCGCGAAGGAGGGAGAAGTCGCTCAAAGCGGCCGGCGTCAGATCCCGGCGCCGGCGGGCGTCGTTCCGGCTTCGGCTCCCTGCGGCCGGAACATCAGCTTGTCGACTCGCGGCCCGTCCATGTCGATCACCTCGACGGTCCAGGCGCCGACGTCGATCGTATCGCCCTCGCTCGGGATGCGGCCGAGGGCTGCGATCACGAGGCCAGCCGCGGTGTGGAACTCGCCCTGCGCGTGCTGGGGGATGTTGAAGGCGAAGGTCTCGGTCACGACGTCGAGCGACGCGCGGCCGTCGACCATGTAGCTGCCATCCTCGCGGCGGCGGATGTCCTGGTCCTCCGGCGTGTCGTGCTCTTCGGGCAGCGCGCCCGCTATCGCGCCCAGCACGTCGTGCGACGTTACGATTCCCTCGAAGCCGCCGAACTCGTCGACCACGAAGGCGGTGGAGGACGGCTGCGACTTGAACAGCTCGAGCAGGCTGAGCGCCGACGCCCCCTCCGGCACGTAGAGAGGGTCCTTCACGGTCGAGGCGACGTCGAAGGCGCCGCCGGCGATCATCGAGGCCAGAACGTCCTTCTTGTGCAAGATGCCGACGGGGTCGTCGACGGAGCCGTCCTTGCCGACGACGATCCGGGAGAACGGGCTTTCGGCGAGCTCGGTCTTGATGGTCTCGAGGTCGTCGGTGATGTCGACCCAGAACACCTCGCGCCGCGGCGTCATGATCGATCGCACCGGCCGGTCGGCGAGGCCGAGAACGCCCTCGATCATGCGGCGCTCGACCGGTTCGATCGAGCCCGCGGCGACGCCCTCGGCGATGACCGAACGGACCTCCTCCTCAGTGACGTTCGAGCCGTCCTGCTCCTTTACGTGGAGGATCCTGAGGATGAGGTTGGAGATGACGTTGAGCGCGACGACGACCGGCCGACCGCCGATCGCGATCGCCCGCAGCGGCCCGGAGACGAAGGCCGCGATCGGCTCGGGGTTCGACAGCGCGACGCGCTTCGGCACAAGTTCGCCGAGAATTAGCGACAGGCTGCCGATCGAGATCACCACGAGCGCGCTCGCGACCGGACGGACGTAGTCGTCGAGGGGCGTGAGGCGGGCGAGAAGGTCCGCGACCGGCTCGGCGAGCGCGGCCTCGCCGACGACGCCGGTCAGGATCGCGATCAGCGTGATGCCGATCTGGACGGAGGAGAGGAAGCTCGACGGGTCGTCGGCCAGGCGCATGGCGCGCTCGGCCCCCACGTCGCCATTGTCGGCCATCATCTTCAGCCGTGGTCTTCGGGCCGAGACGATCGCGAGCTCCGACAGCGCGAAGAACCCGTTCAGGAGCACGAGGCCCAGAAGAACGGCGATGTCTAGGAGCGGCATGAAGGGTCCGGGGATGAGGCGGACGCGCCGCGTCCGTCGATCACGACGCACTATAACGGCTTTCCGCGGGCCCGTCATGGGCATGCGCGACCGCCGCCCTTGCGGAGGCGCCGCCGCGTTCGCATGTGGGTATCCTCCGATACCACCCGACATGCTATGTAAACTGTTTGTTAACCAATCGATAATCAGCTGACCTGAATGGAAGATCCCGCTTCGCCCATGCCCCACGCCATCGACCGACTGTTCAAAGCCGTCTGTGAAGCGAGCGACGGGGATCCCGCGCTCTCGCGCACGGCAAAGCTCCGCCAGGAGGGGGTCCCGAAGATGGCGAAGAAGGTGGCCGAAGAGGCCGCCGAGGTCGCGATCGAGGCGGTGAGCGGCGCCCGCGAGGCGCTGATCCGCGAAAGCGCGGACCTGATCTACAACCTCGTCGTGCTGTGGTCGGCGGCCGACGTTGAGCCGAAGGACGTGTTTGACGAGATGGACCGCCGCGAACGGCTCTACGGCATCGCCCAGAAGCTGCCGAAATCCGAGCAGCTGAGGGCGAAGGGCTTCATTCCCCAGGCGAAGCTGACCACAGACCTTTGACGGCGGCGACGACCGCTCATCACCGCACGGAGAAGGTGATCGGCACCCTGTAGGTCTCCGACGCGCGCTGCATCTCCGGCGGCATGGCGGGGAAAGAGGCGCGCCGCGCCATCGCCTCCGCCTCCGCCGCGGCCTCAGGAGGGCCCGACGCGGATATGCCCGAAACGCGGCCGGCGCGGTTGAGCGTGAACACCACCGTGGCGCGGCCCTCGAATCGCGTGCCGCTCCGTTTCTGCGCGGCGAGCGCGGAACGGACGCGCGAGCCGTAGTTCGCCGCAGCGGCCGCGCTGCTCGCTCCCGAATTGTTGGACGCGCCGCCCATTCCGCCGGCCTGACTGTTGACCAGCTTGCGCTTCGACGTCGGTCGGTCGGTCGGCTTCTCCCGCGGTTCGCGGTTCGGCGCCTCGCGCTTCGGGGCGGCCTTCGCCGGCCGCTTCGGTCGCTCCGGCGCCTCCTCCTGCGCGACGACCGTGCGCTCCGGCGGCAGCGAGACCGCGGCCTGAACGTCGTCGGGCGTCTTCACGTCGTCGGCCGCGACCTCCGGCGTCTCGACCGGCTCCAGATCCTGCACGTCGTCGGTCGGCGCGGCCTCCGCCGTCACAGCCGGCTCCTCCGGAGGCGTGGCCTCGTCCTGGATCTCCTCGAGCTGCTCCGCCTCGGGCGGAACCTCCTCCGTCTGGTCAGGCTCCGTCGTCGGCGTCGGGTCGGTCTCGATCTGCTCCGCGTTCGCCCCGGCCTCCTGCATCTGTGCGGCGCCCGACGGCGGCGGCGTCAGATCCATCTCGATCGCCGGCAGGCCGACGTCCCCCGTCGGCTCCGGCGTCTCGCGCAGAAGGATCAGCGCGCCGATGTGGAAGGCGAGCGCGAGCGCGCCGCCGGCGGCCCAGCGTCTCCAGTCGCCGCCGGCCGGATCGGGGCCGAGGCTCAGCGCGTCAACGGCCGCCATCAGGTCCGACGGACTCGAGCGCGACCAGGGCGATCTTGAGGTAGCCCGCGCGTCTCAGGTCGTTCATCACGTCGGTCAGGTCGCCGTAGGATACCGTCTTGTCGGCGCGCAGGAACACCCGCTGCTCGCGGTCGCCGTTGGTCGCCTTGTCGAGCGCCGCCGGCAGCGTCGCGGGATCGAGGATCTGGGAGCCGATCGCGAGCTTCAGGTCGGACTTGATGGTGAGATAGACTGGCTTGTCCGGACGCGGCTGGGGCTTCGCGGTCGAGGCCGGCAGGTCGACGCCGACATCGACGGTCGCGAGCGGCGCCGCCACCATGAAGATGATCAGCAGCACGAGGATCACGTCGATGAACGGCGTGACGTTGATCTCATGGGTCTCCGTGAGCTCGTCGCCCCCGGAATGATCGAGCCTGGCGGCCATGGCGCTACTCCGCGGCGGCCGAAAGCCGGGGCGTCGCCATCCGGTCGAGGTCGCGGCTGACGAGGCGCAGCACGGCGGCGGAGGCGTCGGCGAGAGCGCCGCGATGCCCCGAGATCGCGCGGGCGAACACGTTGTAGATCACCACCGCTGGAATGGCGGCCACGAGGCCGATCGCGGTCGCGAGCAGCGCTTCGGCGATGCCGGGAGCGACCACCGCGAGATTGGTGGTCTGCGCGTTCGAGATGCCGATGAATGAGTTCATGATCCCCCACACCGTGCCGAACAGGCCGACGAAGGGCGCGGTCGAGCCGATGGTCGCGAGCAGGCCGGTGCCGATGGCGAGCTTGCGGCCCGCCTGCGCCTCAAGCCGCGATAGATGCGACGCGACGCGCTCCTTCACGCCCTCAGGCGACAAGGCGTCGCCGGAATAAGCGAGTTCGGCGTCTGCGGCCGCCACGAAGGCCGGCACCGCGCCCTTACGACCGTCGAGCGCGCGGCGGGCGTCGTCGAGAGTGCGGGCCGCGACCAGCGCCTTCATACCCTGGGCGACGCGCCGGTTGACCGCCGCGAGCTCCAGCGCCTTCGCGAGCAGGACCGTCCAGGTCACGAGCGAGGCGAAGGCGAGTCCGATCATGACCCCCTTCACGATCCAGTCGGCGGCCAGGAACATGCCGACCGGCGAGAGGTCGTGCGGCAGCCGCGAGGAGTCCACCGCAGGCATGGTCTCGGACGCGGCGGCCGCGGGCGGAGGCGTCTGGCCGGGCTCGGTGGCCGGGGCCACCTGCGCAGGCGGAAGCGACTGCGCGGCGGGCTCCTGCGCCGGGGCCTGCGCATAGACGGGCGCGGCGCCGAGCAGCGCCGCCGCGAGCAGAGCCGCGGCCGATTGACGGATGGTCACTTGCCGAACTCCACGCCCTTGACCCGCGACGTCGTCGTGACGAGCCCGAGGCAATCCTGATCGCCGCCGCAGGCGGTGACGTCGTTCAGCAGCACGCGGCTCACGCCCTCGCACCGGGCGTCGCCGGCGTCGAACAGTTTGACGGTCGTCTTGGACGCCCGGATCGGCCCGGCCTCGACGGCGAGGCGGCGCGAGATCACCCCATCCTTGTCGAAGAACACCAGGTCGAGCTTCAGGCTGTCATAGGCCTTGTCGCCGGGGTTGCTGACGAGCAGCGAGACGCGGCACGCCGCATCGCGCTGTTCGAGCCGGTTGAGCTCGATCGAAACGCCCGAGGCGGCGACCGCCGGCCCCGTCGCAAGTCCGAGAGCCGCGGCGCCCGCGAAGAGACGCGCCAGCCGTGTCGCGCGCGTGATGGCGAATACCGGCAAAGGCTTACTCCCAACCGAGATTGTCGTTCGTCGAGTGCCGATTAAGCCCAGGACGCGCGCACTTCAAGGCCGCGGGGTCCAATTGATAATGCCTCCAATTCCAAACAATATCCCGTTCGCATGGCCAAAAAACGGAAAATCCGCGTCAGGATTGCTTGGTCGGATGGGCCGAACGGGATCGGTTCCTGATCCCTGCCCCGCTTCGCCAAGCGTGTGCCGGTTTCGCCGCCGATAGACGGGCAGGCGGCGCGGGCCTGTCATCCGCCCAATGCAGGAAGGGCGGCCTTACCGGCCGCGCTTGCCCTTGATCGCCTCGGCCTGCGCTTCGACCGCCCGGGCCGCCACGCGGAAGTCGTGAGCGGGATAGACGCCGAGGATCGTCAGGTCCACCGAGAAGAACTTGAGCTCCTCCAGGGCGCGCTTCAGCGCCGGGTCCTTCGGGTGGCCCTCCACGTCGGCGTAGAATTGCGTCGCGACGAAGCCGCCGTCGAGTTGGTAGCTCTCGAGCTTCGTCATGTTCAGCCCGTTGGTGGCGAACCCCCCGAGCGCCTTGTAGAGCGCCGCCGGGATGTTGCGGACCTTGAACACGAAGGTCGTGACGGTCAGCCCGCGCCCCGCCGGCGCCCAGGCCTTATCGCGCGACAGCACCACGAAGCGCGTCGTGTTGTTCGGAAAATCCTCGACGTCGCGTTTCAGGATCTCCAGTCCGTAGACCTCGGCGGCGAGCCCGGACGCGATCGCCGCCCGCGTGACGTCGCCTGCGCGCGCGATCTCCGCCGCGGAGCCCGCGGTGTCGGCGCCGATCAGCGGCGTGAGGCCGAGCGACCGCATCGTCCTGCGACACTGGCCAAGCGCCTGGACATGGCTCTGCACCGTCTTGATCGTCTTGAGCGTCGCGCCCGGGACCGCCATCAGCTGGTGATGCACCGGCATGAAATACTCGCCGACGATATGCAGCTTCGCGGACGGCATGAGGTGGTGGACGTCCGCCACCCGGCCGTTCGCCGAATTCTCGATCGGGATCATGCCGAGGTCGGCCTTGCCCGAGGCGACCGCCTCGAGCGCGTCTTCGAAGCTGGCGTAAGGCGCAGCCTCCATTGCGGGATAGGCGTCGGCGCAGGCGACGTGGCTGTTGGCGCCCGGTTCGCCCTGATACGCGATCTTGGCCGTCATGACGGCACGCCTTCGGCGACATGGATCAGCATCAGGCGGGCGCGCTCCAGATCCTCGGCCGTATCAACTCCCAGCGGCACGGCGTCGACCTTCACGGCGTCGATCCGCATGCCGGCTTCGATAGCGCGAAGCTGCTCCAGCTTCTCGCGGGTCTCCAGCGGCGAAGGCGGCAGCTTTACGAACCGCTCGAGCGCCTCGCGGCGATACGCATAGAGACCGATGTGGTGATAGAGCGGTCCCGGCCCCGTCGGCGCCGTGGCGCGCGTGAAATAAAGGCAGCGGAAACGACCGGGCGAGACTTCCGAGCCCACCATCTTCACCACGCTCGGCGCGGTCTTCTCCTCCTCGCGTACGATCTCGGCGACCAGCGTCGCGATGTCGACGTCGGGGTCTTCGAGCGGCGTCAGGCTGCGGCGGACGACCGTGGGGTCCAGCGTCGGCAGGTCTCCCTGCACGTTGACCACGATGTTGAAGTCGCGGTCCGGATCGATCGCGCCGAGCGCCTCGCAGATGCGGTCCGAACCGGTTGGGTGGTCGGCCCGCGTCATCGCCACCTGCCCGCCGGCTTTCGTCACGACGTCGGCGACCTCGGCCGAATCCGTCGCCACAACGACGGGGCCGACGCCGGCCTCCATTGCGCGCCGCCAGACATGCACGATCATCGGCTCCCCATGGATGTCGGCGAGCGGTTTGTTCGGCAGGCGCGTTGCGCCAAGCCGGGCCGGCACCAGGACAAGGGGACGCGAAGGGGCGCGAACGGTCGGCATCTCTTGCACTCGCGGCGGACAGGCGTGGCCGGACGGGTTCGCTGGAAGACGCCGGCCTCGCCCTAAGTATCGAAGCGCGGCGGTGATAGCCGAGTTGCGGCGCTTCCGCAAAAGCGGTTAGCGTCGCGCGCAGTTGGAGAAAGCGTTCGGGTTTGCGCGTGTTCAGCCGACTTCTGGAGGAAGCCTAATGAGCGCGACGCGCCACGGCCCCGATAAAACACAATAAGCCGGAGCGACTATGGATTCGTTTCAACTGAATAAGATCGCTGGCGCCATCCTCGGCACGCTGACCGTGGTTCTCGGCATAAACGCGATCGCAGACGGGCTCTTCCACCAGAAGAAGCCCGAAAAGGCCGGCTACGAGATTGAGGTGAAGGACGCCGCGAAAGCGCCCGCGGCCGGCGCGGCGGCCGGCGGCGGCGACTTCCATGCGCTGCTCGCCAAGGCCGACCCCGCGAAGGGCGAGCAGGTGTCGAAGAAGTGCGCCGCCTGCCACTCCTTCGGCAAGGGCGAGCCGGCCAAGATGGGTCCCAACCTCTACGGGATCGT
This sequence comes from Hansschlegelia plantiphila, assembly GCF_027922265.1. GTDB lineage: Bacteria > Pseudomonadota > Alphaproteobacteria > Rhizobiales > Methylopilaceae > Methylopila > Methylopila plantiphila. Next base: position 480,583 of record NZ_BSFI01000008.1, read on the forward strand.
CGGGCTGAAGCACGCCCATATGGAGGGCTTCGAGTACTCCGACCCGATGAAGAAGTCGGGCGGGACATGGGACTTCGATTCGCTGAACAAGTGGATCGAGGATCCCGCGGCCTACATCCCCGGGACGACCATGGCCTTCATGGGCGTGAAGAGCCCCGAGGACCGCGCGAATCTGATCGCCTATCTCAACAAGAATTCCGACAGCCCGCAGCAGCCGCCCGCAGCCGACGCCGCGGCGAAGCCGGCCGAGGGGGCAAAGCCCGCTGAGGGCGGCGACAAAGCGGCGGACGCCGGCAAGCCCGCCGCAGCCGCGGCTCCTGCGGCGGCCGGCGGCTTCGAGGCCAAGGTCGCGGCGGCGGATCCGGCCAAGGGCCAGCAGCTCATCAAGAGATGTTCGGCCTGCCATTCCCTCGGCAAGGGCGAGCCGGCGAAGCTCGGGCCCAACCTCTACGGGATCGTCGGGCTGAAACACGCCCATATGGAGGGCTTCGACTATTCCGAGCCGATGAAGGCGTCAGGCGGCACGTGGGACATCGCCTCGCTCGACAAGTGGCTTGAGAACCCGAAGGGCTACATCGACGGCACCACGATGATGTTCCCGGGCCTCAAGAGCGAGGACGACCGCGCCGCCATCATCGCCTATCTCAACAAGAACTCCGACAGTCCGAAGCAGCTTTCCGGCGGCCCCGCCCCGGCGGGCGACGCGAAGCCCGCCGAAGCGGCCAAGCCGGCGGACGCTCCGAAGCCGGCGGAGGAGGCCAAGCCCGCCGCGCCGGCGAAGCCGACCGAAGAGGCCGCTCCCCCGGAGGCGCCCAAGCCCTCGAACGAGCAGAGCGGCGGCGGTTCGGAAGCGGACAAGCCGGGCGACCATCCCCCGGCGCCCGCTCCGGCACCGCAGCCGGACGCGCCGAAGCAGCCCTGACCGGCGGCCGAACGAAGCGACGAGAGGCCGGGCCCAGCGCCCGGCCTTTTCATGTCACGTTATCGGCGCCGTTCCGCGCTCGTCTGGCACCCGCCTTGATTTGAGACATAATGCCGGCACGCCGGGCTCTTCGCTCCGTACTCCCCGACACGACAGGTTCTCCGCCCCGCCGATGACGATCCGCATAGCCGCCCTGTTCGCCGCCGCGCTCGCCCTGGCCGCGCCCGCCCACGCGGAGGATGCGCCGCCCGCATGGCGCCACGGCGTCTCGCTGCTGGGCGACGTCAAATATTCCCCGGATTTCAGGCATTTCGACTATGTGAACCCCGACGCGCCGAAGGGCGGCTCGGTCCGCCTCGGCGCCTTTGGAGGCTTCGACAGCTTCAACGGCTTCATCCCGAAGGGCAACGAAGCGGCCGGCCTCGGCCTGCTCTACGACACGCTGATGACCGAGTCGCTCGACGAGCCCTCGACCGAATATGGCCTGATCGCCGAAGCCGCGCGCTTTCCCGCCGACTTCTCGTCCGTCACCTTCCGGCTGCGGCCGGAGGCGAAATGGAACGACGGCGCGCCGATCAGCGTCGACGACGTGATCTGGTCGTTCAACACGTTGAAGCGGATTAACCCGCTGTTGTCCCGCTATTACCACGACGTTAACCGGGTGGAGGCGACGGGCGAACGAGAGGTCACCTTCACCTTCTCGGGTCCGGGGAACCGGGAGTTACCGGGCATCGTCGGACAGTTGCAGATCCTGCCAAAGCATTGGTGGGAGGGAGCTGACGACAAGGGCCGCAAGCGAAACATCGAGGAAGGCACGCTCGAAAAGCCGCTGGGATCCGGCCCGTATCGCATCAAGGATTTCGCGCCGGGCCGTTGGATCAGCTACGAGCGCGTTCCGGATTACTGGGCGCAGAAGCTTCCGGTGCGCGTGGGAACGAACAATTTCGACGAAATGCGATGGGACTACTTCCGCGACACGACGGTGCTCGTCGAGGCGTTCAAGGGCGACCAGTTCGATTATCGTGAGGAGAACAGCGCCAAGAACTGGGCGACCGCGTATAATTTCCCCGCAGTCGAACAGAAACGGGTGGTGCTGGAGAAGTTCAAGGACAGCCAGTCCGGCCGGATGCAGGCCTACGCCTTCAACATCCGCCGCGAAAAATTCAAAGACCCTCGCGTCCGAAAGGCGTTCAATCTCGCTTTCGACTTCGAAGAGATCAACAAGACTATCATGTTCGGGCAGTACGTCCGGATCAACAGCTACTTCTTCGGAACGGAGCTGGCGTCCAAGGGGCTGCCGGAGGGGCGCGAGAAGGAAATTCTCGAAAGCGTCCGGGACAAGGTTCCGCCGGAGGTCTTCGACAAGCCCTACGAGAACCCGGTCGGCGGCTCTCCCGAAGCCGTCCGCGGCAATCTCCGCCAGGCGCTCCAGCTGCTGAAGGACGCCGGTTGGACGGTCAGCCGCGAGGGCAAGCCGGTGCTGCGAAACGCCAAGGGCGAGCCCCTCACGGTCGAGTTCATCTATGGCGACCCGAGCGCCGAGCGCATCCTCAGCTTCTATGTCCCGGCGCTCGAAAAGCTCGGCGTGCAGGTGACCCAACGCCTGCTAGACGACAGCCAGTACATCAACCGGCTGCGCTCCTTCGACTTCGACGTCGTCACAATGGGCTGGGGCCAGTCGCTCTCGCCAGGGAACGAGCAACGCGACCAGTGGGGTTCGGAGTCCGCGGACATTCCGGGCTCGCAGAACATGGTCGGCATCAAGGATCCAGGCGTCGACGCCCTGATCAACAAGATCATCTACGCTAAAGACCGGGACGAGCTGACGGCTGCGACCCACGCGCTCGACCGCGTCCTGCTCGCCCACCACTACGTCGTACCGCAGTTCGCGAGCCTCGAGGACCGCACCGCCCGCTGGGACCGCTTTTCGCGGCCCGACAACCTGCCGCCCCGCGGTTCGCTGTTTCCGACCGTGTGGTGGTGGGACGCGGAGAAGGCCAAGGCCGTCGGGGGCCGTTCGTGAAGCGACCCGCGGACCTTCGTGAAAGCCGGATCCTCACCCGCCGCCAGACGCTGGTCTATGCAGGCGCCGCGGCGGCGGCCGGCCTGTTCGCGCCGCGGGTCGCCAGAGCGCAGGAGGGCGCGCCCACAGCCGTCGATGGCGACTCGAAGACGTTCGGGCCGGAGCGGCACGGCCTGTCGGCTTTCGGCGATCTCAAATATGCGCCGGATTTCAAGAGCTTCGACTATGTCCGCCCGGACGCTCCCAAGGCCGGGACGTTCAGCCAGATTCCGCCCAATCGCGAGCTCAACCAGAGCTTCTCCACCTTTAACACCCTGAACGCGTACATCCTGAAGGGCGACGGCGCGCAAGGGATGGGCCTCACCTTCGACACTCTGATGGCGCGCGCCAACGATGAGCCCGACGCGCTCTACGGTCTGCTGGCGCGCTCGGTCGCCGTGTCGGGCGACGGCCTCGCCTACCGGTTCCGGCTGCGGCCTGAGGCGCGGTTCCACGACGGCTCGAGGCTCGGGCCCGAGGACGTGAAGTGGTCGTTTGAGACGCTGAAGACCAAGGGACACCCGCTGGTCGCGCAAGCGATCCGGGACCTGGATCGGGTCGACGTCGAGGGCGACGACACGGTCGTCCTGCGCCTGTCGCCGAAGCGCACCCGCGACCTGCCGCTGACATTGGCGGCGTTGCCGATCTTCTCCAAGGCTTACTATTCAACCAAGCCGTTCGACGCCTCGACGCTCGAGCCGCCGCTCGGCTCCTCCGCCTACAAGATCGGCCGCTTCGAGCAGGGCCGCTTCATCGAATTCGACCGGGTCGAGGACTACTGGGCGAAGGACTTGGCCGTGAATGTCGGGCAGGCCAATTTCGACAAGGTCCGCTTCGAGTTCTTCCGCGACCGCGACGTCGGCTTCGAGGCGTTCAAGGCGCGCGCCTATCTGTTCCGCGAGGAGTTCACCTCGCGCACCTGGGCGACCGGCTACGATTTCCCGGGCGTGCGGGACAAGAAGGTCATTCGGGAGACCCTGCCCGACCTCACCCCCTCAGGCGGACAGGGCTGGTTCTTCAACCTCCGACGCAAGAAGTTCCAGGACCCCCGCGTCCGCGAGGCGCTGAACCTCGCTTTCGACTTCGAATGGATGAACCGCAACCTGATGTTCGGCGCCTACAAGCGCACGGTCTCGGTGTTCCAGGGCGCGCCGGAGATGATGGCGTCGGGCGTCGCGCAGGGCGCGGAACTCGCGCTGCTCGAGCCGTTCCGCGGCAGGGTCCCGGACGAGGTGTTCGGCGAGCCGCATGTTCCGCCGGTCTCCGACGGCTCGGGACAGGACCGCACGCTGCTCCGGCAGGCGCAGAAGCTGCTGCGCGACGCCGGATACGTCGCCAAGGACGGTCGCGCGACCAACGCCGACGGCGAGGCGCTGACGATCGAGTTCCTTGAGTTCGATCCCGGCCTCGACCCGCATGTCTCCGCCTTCATCAAGAACCTCAAGGTGCTCGGAATCGAGGCGAATATCCGTCAGGTCGACGCCGCGCAATACCAGCAGCGCATGAACGCCTTCGACTACGATGTCGTCAGCCAGCGCATGTCGATGTCGGCGACCCCGGGCGAAGGCCTCCGGCAGGTCTATTCCTCGGAATCCGCGACGCTTCCCGGCTCTCAGAACGTCTCGGGAATCGCCGACCCCGCCGTCGACGCGCTGGTCGAGGCCATCGTGGCCGCGCAATCGCGCGACGACCTCGACGTAGCGGCGCGCGCGCTCGATCGGGTGCTGCGCGCGCTGAGGAACTGGGTGCCCGCCTGGTACAAGGACAGTCACACGCTGGCCTATTGGGACGCCTACGGTCATCCTCCCGAAAAGCCCCGCTACGTCCGCGGCGCGCCGGAGACGTGGTGGTGGGACGCGGACAAGGCGGAAAAGGCGGGGGTGAAGGCGTGAGCCGACGCCGCGCGGCCCAACGGCCGGGATTCCCGCGCCGATGCTGACCTACATCGCGCGCCGAGTCCTGCTGATGATCCCGACCCTGATCGGGATCATGCTGGTGTCCTTCATCATCATCCAGTTCGCGCCCGGCGGACCGGTCGAGCGCATCATCGCGCAGGTGACGGGGCAGGGCACCAACGCGACCGACCGGTTCTCGGGCGGCTCTGGCGCGGATATCGCGAACTCGCTGCAGAACCAGCGCGCGGCCTCTAACGACCCGATCACCTCGAAATACCGCGGCGCGCAGGGGCTCGATCCCGAATTCATCAAGCAGCTCGAAAAGCAGTTCGGCTTCGACAAACCGCCGCTCGAGCGCTTCGGCAAGATGATGTGGGACTACGCCCGCTTCGACTTCGGCCGCAGCTACTTCCGCGACATCAACGTCGTCGACCTGATCCTCGAGAAGATGCCGGTGTCGATCTCGCTGGGGCTCTGGATGACGCTGATCTCCTATGCGATCTCGATCCCTCTCGGCATCGCCAAGGCGGTGCGCGACGGATCTCGCTTCGACGTGTGGACCTCAAGCGTCATCGTCGTGGGCTATGCTATCCCGAGCTTCCTGTTCGCGATCCTGCTGATCGTGCTGTTCGCCGGCGGCACCTTCCTCGACTGGTTTCCCTTGCGCGGGCTGACCTCCGACAACTGGAGCCAGCTGTCGCTGTTCGGGAAGGTTGTCGACTACGCCTGGCACATGGCGCTGCCGCTGACCGCGCTCGCGATCTCGGCCTTCGCCACCACCACGCTGCTGACCAAGAACTCGTTCCTGGACGAAATCCGGAAGCAGTACGTCCAGACCGCGCGCATGAAGGGCCTGACGGAAAATCAGGTGCTCTACCGCCACGTCTTCCGCAACGCGATGCTGCTGTTGATCGCGGGCTTCCCCGGAGCCTTCATCGGCGCGTTCTTCTCCGGCGCGCTGCTGATCGAGACGATCTTCTCGCTCGACGGGCTGGGGCTGCTCGGCTTTGAGTCGATCGTCAACCGCGACTATGCGGTCGTGTTCGCAAACCTCTACATCTTCTCGCTTCTGGGCCTCGTCGTCGCGCTGATTTCGGATGTCAGCTACATGTGGGTCGATCCCCGCATCGACTTCGAGACGCGGGAGGTCTGACGGCGTGAGCGACGCCTTCGCCGTGCCGCCCGAGAGCCAGTCTCCGGCCGCTTCTCCGCCGCCGACGCCGGGCGCGCCGCCTGCGCCCGCCCCACGCGGAAGACTGTCGCCGATCAACCGGCGCCGTCTCGCGAACTTCAAGGCGAACAAGCGCGGCTACTGGTCGTTCGTGGTCTTCATGATCGTGTTCGTGGTGAGCCTGTTCGCGGAGTTCATCGCGAACGACAAGCCGTTCCTGGTGAAATACGACGGCGGGCTCTACTTCCCGGCGGTGAAGACCTATTCGGAGACGACCTTCGGCGGAGATTTCGACACCGAAGCCGACTATCGCGACCCGTATCTTCAGGACCTGATCAGGAAGTCTGGCGGCTACATGGTCTGGCCGCCGGTGCGCTACAGCTTCAACACCATCAACCTCAACCTGCCGACGCCCGCGCCCTCGCCGCCGACCTGGATGCTGACCGACGCGCAATGCGCCAGCGCCGCGGCCGCACGCACACCCGCCGGCGATGCGCTGCCGCAAACCGCCGCGCCGCGTGCGAAATCCTGCGCAGACATCGAATGGAACTGGATCGGCACCGACGACCAGGGCCGCGACGTGTTCGCGCGGCTGCTCTACGGCTTCCGGCTGTCGGTTCTGTTCGGGCTCGCGCTCGCCTTCCTGTCCTCGATCATCGGCGTGCTGGCCGGCGCGGTGCAGGGCTATTTCGGCGGCTGGACCGACCTGCTGTTCCAGCGCTTCATCGAGATCTGGACGTCGATCCCGACGCTCTATTTGCTCATCATCCTGTCCTCGGTGCTCGCGCCCAACATCTGGGTGCTGCTCGGCATCCTGCTGCTGTTCTCATGGGTTTCCCTGGTCGGCGTGGTGCGCGCGGAGTTCCTGCGCGGCCGCAACTTCGAATATGTTCGCGCCGCCCGCGCGCTCGGCGTCTCGAACGCGGCGATCATGTTCCGCCACCTGCTGCCGAATGCGATGGTGGCGACGCTGACCTTCATGCCCTTCATCCTCTCAGGCTCGATCACCACCCTGACCGCCCTCGACTTCCTCGGCTTCGGCCTGCCGCCGGGCTCGCCGTCGCTGGGCGAACTGCTGGCGCAGGGCAAGTCGAACCTCCAGGCGCCGTGGCTTGGCGTCTCCGGCTTCCTTGTCATCGCGCTCATGCTGTCGCTGCTGATCTTCGTCGGCGAAGCCGTGCGCGACGCCTTCGACCCGCGGAAGACGTTCCGGTGACCGCTCCCCTCCTCTCCGTCCGCGATCTCTCCGTCGCCTTCGCCGTCGAGGGCGGAACGTCGCTCGCGGTCGACCGCGTGTCGTTCGATCTCGCCAAGGGCGAGACGCTGGCGCTGGTGGGCGAGAGCGGCTCGGGGAAATCGGTGACGGCGCTCTCGATTGTGCGGCTGCTCCCCTACCCTGCGGCGAGCCATCCGTCGGGCGAAATCCTGTTCGAAGGCCGCGATCTGCTGAAGCTGCCCGAGCGCGAGCTGCGGAAGGTTCGCGGCGCCGACATCTCCATGGTGTTCCAGGAGCCGATGACCTCGCTCAACCCGCTGCATTCGATCGAGCGGCAGGTCGGCGAGATCCTGAAGGTCCATCGCGGCTGGTCCGCCGCGAAATGCCGCGCACGGGTGCTCGAGCTGTTGACGCAGGTCGGCATCCCGGACCCGGAGGAGCGGCTCGACGCCTTCCCCCACCAGCTGTCCGGCGGCCAGCGCCAGCGCGTGATGATCGCGATGGCGCTGGCGAACGAACCGGACCTGCTGATCGCCGACGAGCCGACCACGGCGCTCGACGTCACCGTCCAGGCTCAGATCCTGACGCTCCTGAAGGAGCTGCAGCAAAGGCTCGGGATGGCGATGCTGTTCATCACCCATGATCTCGGAATCGTGCGGAAAATCGCGGACCGGGTTTGCGTGATGACGGCGGGAAGGATCGTCGAGCAAGGGCCGACCGCCCGTGTGTTTCAGGCGCCCGAGCACGCCTACACGAAGAAGCTGCTGGCCGCCGAGCCCAAGGGCGCGCCGCCGCTGTTCGACGCGGCTGCGAAGCCGCTGGTCGAGGTCGACGACCTCAAGGTGTGGTTTCCGATCAAGCGCGGATTCTTCCGCAAGACCGTCGGCCATGTGAAAGCGGTAGACGGCGTCAGCGTGATCGTGCGCGAGGGCCAAACCGTTGGCGTCGTCGGCGAGTCCGGCTCGGGCAAGACGACGCTCGGCCTCGCCATCCTTCGGCTGATCTCCAGCGAGGGAGGCGTCGCCTATCTGGGCAAGCCCCTCGCGGGCTTGGGATTTTCCGAGATGCGGCCATTTCGGAAAGACATGCAGATCGTCTTCCAGGACCCCTATGGTTCGCTCAGCCCGCGCATGCCTGTCGTGGACATCGTGTCGGAGGGGCTGGGCGTTCAGGGCAAGAGACTGAAGCGGGCGGAGAAGCGCGAAGCCGTCGCCCGCGCGCTCGCCGACGTCGGCCTCGACCCCTCGGCGATGGATCGCTTCCCGCACGAGTTTTCCGGCGGCCAGCGCCAGCGGATCGCGATCGCCCGGGCGCTCGCGCTGGAGCCCTCCTTCATCGTGCTGGATGAGCCGACGAGCGCGCTCGACATGTCGGTTCAGGCTCAGATCGTCGATCTCCTGCGCGCGGTTCAGGCCCGACGGAAGCTCGCTTTTCTCTTCATCAGCCACGACCTCAAGGTCGTGCGCGCGCTTGCAAACGAGGTTCTTGTGATGCGGAACGGCAAGGTGGTCGAGCAGGGGCCGTCGAGCGAAGTGCTCGCGACCCCAAGGACGGATTACACCAAGGCGCTGCTCGCCGCCGCCTTCGACCTCGAGGCCAAGGCCGGCCACGCTGTGGCGCAATGAGCGCGGGGTTCGACGACCGCCTCGCCGACCTCGACGCCGGCGTCGCGCTGGAAGGGCCCGAACTGCTGCACGACGGCTACCGCAGGCTGGAAAGCTGGCGGGTGACGCTGCCGGGTCCCGACGAGCGGGGCCCGATTCATCAGGAGCGGGAGGTGCTTAGGGCCGGCCCCTGCATCGCGGCGATACTGGTTGATCTTGAGCGCGACGCGCTGGTGCTGATCCGCCAGTTCCGGCTGCCGGCCGCGCTTGCGACGGGTAAGGGCGATCTCGTCGAGATCGTCGCCGGTCGTGTCGAGCCGGGCGAGGATCTGGAGGAGGCCGTCCGCCGCGAGATCCTGGAGGAGACTGGGCTCGAGGCCGGCAAGGCCTTGCAGTTGTTCGAATTTCTGCCGACGCCGGGCATTCTCGACGAACGCGCCGCGCTGTTTCTGGTCCGCGTCGACGCCGGCGATCTGCAGGAGCATTGCGGCGCGGTCGACGAGCATGAACTGACCCGGCCCTTCATGGTCTCGATCGACGACGCGGTCGCAAGCCTCCGCGACCCGCGTCCGCGCAACGCTTATCTGCTGCTCGCCCTGCAGTGGCTCGCGCTCAATCGCGGTCAACTCGGGATGATGCTGAGTTGATTTCGGGGTAATTCTCCGCTTGCTCTGTTCACGGTTCGTGCCATAATCGAACGTATGGAGAACACCCTCCCCCTCCGAGAGATCGCCGACGCGCCGCGCGCGATCGCCGCGGGCGGATCGCTGTCGGGCGTCGCCGCGGGGATCGCGCGCGGCGTGTGCCGACACTTCTCGGCGGCGGGCTATGGATGTCTGCTCGAGGCGCCGCTCCGATCCGGCCGCCGCGCCGACGTGATGGCGCTCGGCGCCGCGGGCGAGATTGTGATCGTCGAGATCAAGTCGGGCCCGCAGGATTTCCGGACCGACAGGAAATGGCCGGACTACCGCGAGTTCTGCGACAGGTTCTTCTTCGCGGTCGGCGCGGACTTTCCCCAGGCGCTCATTCCCAAGGACGTCGGTCTGATCGTCGCCGATCGCTACGGCGCGGCGCCCGTCCGTGAGGGACCGCATCACAAGCTTGCGGGCTCACGGCGCAAGGCGGTCAGCCTCAGCTTCGCCAGGCTCGCCGCGCTCCGGCTGCAGGCGACGATCGACCCGCCGCGCGACTACTGCGTGTGAGGAGCGCCGCAATTCGCCATGCTGTTGTCTTAATTTGGAACGATCTGCCGCAAAACCTTGATACAGAAGTGATTCGGGGGGCCTGGACGTCCTCCGCTTCTTCTCGGGATGGTTTTTTCGCTCAACAAGTCTTCGCCTCAAGAAAACCGGCGAAGTGGAGATTGCGTGATGTCTAACGATGACGTGAATGCAGTCGTCCTGCGCCTCGCGCTCACGCTGCAGCGTTGCGGCGAGGATCCGCGCGTGGTGTTCGCGGCCCTGATCGGCGCCGCAGCGACCGTCGCGTCCGACATCGGCGTGGACGTCGACAAGCCCGAGGATTTGCGCCGCGCGATCGATTCCGTCGTCTCGTTCGGCGATCTCAGGGGGTTTCCCGGGGGCGCGCCAACGGCCGGCGGATCGGTGATCCCGTTCCGGCCGGCCCGCGTGGCGTAATCGATCGGCGGAAGCTGCGCGCAGGGGGCGCGGATAGGAGCGCGCCTCCCTCTAACCCGCCTTCCACGACTCGCTAGGCCCTGCGGCATCTCGAATGGATGGCGGACGCCCGGCGTTCCCGGACGGAACGCCGGTTGGCGATCAGGATAGGCGGCCGTCATGAAGGAGCCCGGGCACCGGGCGCTTCGCTCAGGCGGACGGCCGAGACCTTCAGCGCGGTTACGAACGCTTTGCGTTCACCGCCTGCAGATCGGAGGCGAGACGGCCCGTCAGCGCGGCGCGCGCTTGGCGAGGATGCGCTGGAGCGTGCGCCGGTGCATGTTGAGGCGGCGCGCGGTTTCCGAGACGTTGCGGCCGCAGAGCTCATAAACGCGCTGGATGTGCTCCCAGCGGACGCGGTCGGCCGACATCGGGTTTTCCGGCGGCTCCGGCTTCTGGTCGCCTGCGATAAGCGCGTTGTGGATCTCGTCGGCGTCTGCGGGCTTGGCGAGATAGTCGACCGCCCCGAGCTTCACGGCGGTGACGGCGGTGGCGATGTTGCCGTAGCCGGTCAGCACCACTCCGCGCGCGTCCGGCCGGCGATTCTTCAGCGCCTGGATCACATCGAGGCCGGACCCGTCCCCAAGCCGCATATCGACGACCGCGAAGGCGGGCGGCGCGCGCTCGACGCTGTCGAGGCCGTCGCGGATCGTCTCCGCCACGGTGACGATGTAGCCGCGAGCCTCCATCGCCCGACCGAGTCGCTGCACGAAGGCGCGATCGTCATCGACGATGAGGAGGGTCATCTCTCCCACGGGGGGAGCTGCTTCGGGCGCCGCGCCGGTCGTCATAGTCACCTGCATCGCTTGCTCCGCCGAGGGTTACGGCTCCCGGCTTGCGGCGCGCCCGGACCACCGCGACCATTCGAAGCACTATACAATCGGATGACGCTGATCAACCCGACCGGGCCGCATCGGCGCGACCGGGCGCGAATGACCGCAAAGGTGGTAAATTCCGGCATGGGCCGCGTTCAGCGTGGAGCGAGCACCATCGTCATCTGCCGCCCTTCAAGCGACGGATCGCTTTCGACCTTGGCGAGCGTCGTGACCTCCTCGCGGACCTTCACGAGCAGCTTCAGACCCAGATCCTGATGCGCCATCTCGCGACCGCGGAACCGCAACGTCACCTTGACCTTGTCGCCTTCCTCGAAGAACCGGCGCATCGCCTTCATCTTCACGTCGTAGTCGTGATCGTCGATGTTCGGACGCATCTTGATCTCTTTGACTTCAACGATCTTCTGATTCTTGCGCGCCTCAGCGGCCTTCTTCTGGTTCTGATATTTGTATTTGCCGTAATCGAGCAGCTTGCAGACGGGCGGCACCGAGTTCGGGGCGATCTCGACGAGATCCAGCCCTGCGTCCTCGGCGGCCTGCAGCGCGTCGTTGATCTTGGTCGGGCCGAGATTGCCGCCGTCGGCGTCGATCAGCTGAACTTCGAGGACGCGTATCTCCTTGTTGACGCGCGGACCGTCCTTCTGGACTGGCGCGACGGGCCTCATGGGTCGACGAATGGCGGCGTTCTCCTCTAGACGACAAAACGGCGACGGCGGTTGCGAAACGCGAAAAACCCCGTGATCAGACCCACGGGGCTGCTTCGCATCGGCGAACTGGCCGACGTCTCGCCATAAGATCGTGAGAAAGCGGTGGGAAGTCAATCGCGACCGCTTATCTGAAGCGCATCGGAGGCGGCGGCGCGGCTCTCCGACGATGTTTTCCGGACGCTCCGGCCGTTCGCCGCAACGCTTGAAAAAGGACTCCCGTTTGCCCGCTGAGCGTACGCAGCCCGTCCTGTTCGTCGACGCCGACGCCTGCCCCGTGAAGGCTGAGGTCTATCGTGTGGCGGAGCGTCATGGGCTCGACGTCGTGCTGGTGGCGAACAGCTTCATGGCGACGCCGCGGGGCGATCACCGCATCAGGCTCCAGGTCGTGCCTCAGGGGCCTGACGTCGCAGACGACTGGATCGTGGAGGCAGCGGCCGAGCACGACGTGGTCGTGACCGCCGATATTCCGCTCGCCGCCCGATGTCTCGCGAAAGGCGCAGCCGCCGTCGGTCCGACCGGACGCCCGTTCACGCAGGCGTCGATCGGGGCGGCGCTCGCCTCCCGCGAGCTGATGAGCCATCTGCGCGAGATCGGCGAGATCACCGGCGGCCCGGCCGTGTTCCAGCCGAAGGACCGCTCGCGCTTTCTTCAGGAGCTCGAGCACGCCGTGGTCCGCGCCAAGCGCGCGATCGACGCGGAGCGCACAAGCGCATGACGAGTTCCGCCTTGCTCGCGCTCCTTGGAGCGCCCGCGCTCGCGGCGGGCTGGTTCGGCTGGCGCCGGGCCCGCAACCGCTATTACTCCGGGTCGATCACCGACCATTTCGACGGCGTCCGCTTCTTCAACCCAGGCCACCCCTGGGCGCAAACGCCCGTCGATGCGATGCGGGCGCTCGCTCTCACCAAGAGGACGCCCTGGCCCGACCGCTGGCCGAGCCCGTTCTCCGACAAACCGCCGGCGAGGGTCGGGGGAGCCGGCCTCAGGGTCGTCGCCATAGGCCATGCGACGCATCTGATCCAGGCGGCGGGCGTGAACATCCTAACTGATCCGGTGTGGTCGGACCGGGCGTCGCCCTTCGGCTTCGCGGGGCCGAAGCGCGTCGTCGCTCCCGGCGTGGCCTTCGCCGACCTGCCGAGGATCGACATCGTCCTGCTGTCGCACAACCACTACGACCACCTCGACCTCGCGACGATGTCGCGGCTGGCGGAGCGCGACGATCCGAGGGTGATCGTCCCGCTCGGCAACGACGCGATCCTGCGGGCGCATGATCGCGCGATCCGGGCCGAGGCCTATGACTGGGCCGACCGCGTCGCGCTCGCCGACGGGATCACGGCGACGCTCACGCCCGCCTATCACTGGTCGGCGCGCGGCGTCACCGACCGCCACAAGGCGCTGTGGTGCGCCTTCGCGCTTGATCTCGGGCCGGCAGGGAAAGTCTATTTCGGCGGGGATTCAGGGTTCGGCGAGGGCGCGACCTTCCGGGCCGCGGGGCAGGAGCACGGACCGTTCAGGCTCGCAATCCTGCCGATCGGCGCCTACGAGCCGCGCTGGTTCATGGGCGACCATCATATGAACCCCGACGACGCCGTGAAGGCTTTCGCGCTGCTTGGCGCCGAGAGCGCGGTCGGCTGCCACTGGGGCGTCTTCCGCCTGACGGCCGAGGCGATCGACGCCCCCGCTCAGGACCTCGCGACCGCTCTCGCAACGGCCGAGATCGCGCCGGAGCGCTTCCGCGCGCTGCGGCCGGGCGAGGTGTGGGAGAGCGCCGGCGCGGCGTGAGCCTTCCGGCCGACAAGCGAGACCGGGGATCGGTCTCGGACGCAAGGCCCGGTTCTGAACCCGATCCCGGATCGACGCCGACGCGTCGTCCGGGACGGCGTCCGTCTTGCTCAGAGGCCTTCGAACAGCGCCGTCGAGAGATAGCGTTCGGCGAAGCTCGGGATGATCGTGACGATCGTCTTGCCCGCCGCTTCCGGCCGCGCGCCGATCTCAAGCGCAGCCGCGACGGCCGCTCCCGACGAGATGCCGACCGGAACGCCCTCGAGACGGGCGATCAGACGCGCGGTCTCGAACGAGGTCTGGTTTCCGACCGTCACGACCTCGTCGATCACCGATCGGTCGAGCACCCCCGGCACGAAACCCGCCCCAATGCCCTGGATCTTGTGCGGGCCGGGCTGGCCGCCCGAGAGGACGGGGGAATCCTCAGGCTCGACCGCGACGATGCGCAGCGAGGCCTTGCGGGGCTTCAGCACCTGGCCGACGCCGGTGATCGTGCCGCCGGTGCCGACGCCGGCCACGACGTAGTCGACGGCGCCGTCGGTGTCGTTCCAGATCTCCTCCGCGGTCGTGCGGCGATGGATCTCCGGGTTTGCGGGGTTCTCGAACTGCTGCGGGATCACCGCGTTCGGGATTTCCTTGACGAGCTCCTGTGCGCGGGCGACGGCGCCCTTCATGCCCTTCGGCCCCTCGGTCAGCACGAGCTCGGCGCCGAGAAGGGCGAGCATCTTGCGACGCTCGATCGACATGGTCTCGGGCATCACCAGGATCAGCCGGTAACCGCGGGCGGCCGCAACGAAGGCGAGGGCGATGCCGGTGTTGCCGGAGGTCGGCTCCACGATCACGCTGTCGGGCTTCAGGATGCCGTCGCGCTCGAGCGCGTCGATCATCGCGACGCCGATGCGGTCCTTGACGCTCGAGATCGGGTTGAAGAACTCGAGCTTGGCGAGGATGTTCGCCTTGACGCCCTTATGGGCGGCGAGCCGGTCGAGCCGGACCAGCGGCGTGTCGCCGATGGTGTCCGTGATCGAGTCGTAGACGCGGCCGCGGCCATAGACGCGGGCGGGGGTCTCTTCAGGTTTCAGAGCGGGCTGGCTCATAACGATCTCCTCGCGCCGGCCCTCAGGGCCTCGGCGGCCTCTTCGCTTTATCGCCCCGAAGATAGTCTTCTTACAGCCGAATGTCGATGAACTCTATAATCTACATAAACTAGATCGTGAAATCATAGGCCGGACGGTTGTCGCCGAACACCCGCCGGCGCTCAGCCTCCGTGCAAAGCTCCTCGACGTTGATCTCGTCGAGCCGCTCGAGAAAAGCCTCGGACGCAGAGCGGATCATCGGGGTCACGACATGGGCGACCAGCGGCGACACGTCGTCCTCCGCCTTGGGCTCCGACAATGCGGGGTCGCTCGGATCGTCCGGCTCGCCGAGCGCCGCGCGGACGATGTCGGCGATCGTTATGCGCCGGCGCTCACGGGCCAGTTCGTAGCCTCCCCTCGGACCCCTCACGCCCTTGAGGATGCCGGCCCGCACCAGAACCTGGAGCAGCGTCTCGAGGTGACGCGGCGGCAGGCCGTGCCGGGCCGCAAGCGTCTTGGCGGCGATCGGAGTGGGGCGGGCGTGATAGGCGATGTCCACGACGGCGGCGACGGCCAGAAGGCTCCGGCGCGGCAACAGGTTCATGACGTCTCCTTCCGGACTCACCACCCCGTCGAGCCGAAGCCGCCCTTCCCCCGTCCGCTGGCGTCGAGCGCGTCGTGCGTTACGACGACCGCGTGCTCGACAGCCGCCACCACAAGTTGCGCGATGCGCGCTCCCCGCTCGACGGAAAATGGTTCGGTTCCGAAATTGACGAGTAGGACTTTGACCTCGCCGCGATAATCCGAGTCGACCGTTCCCGGCGTGTTGAGCACCGTCACCCCATGGCGGAGCGCGAGGCCTGAGCGCGGCCGGACCTGACCTTCGAAGCCCTTAGGCAACTGGAGCGACAGACCTGTCGGGACAAGGGCGCGGCCGCCCGGCGGAATAAGTATCGGAGCGTCCTTGTCGACCGCTGCGCGCAGATCGAGCCCGGCCGCGCCCTCGGTCTCGTAGGCCGGCGGAGAAAGATCGGCGCCGTGCGGCAGGAGGAGAACCCGGAGCTCGATCACGACGCGCCTCCCAGAACCTCAGCGATGCGGGCGACCAGCGCCTCGGCGACCGCGGCCTTGCTCATCGCGGGCCAGGACTCGACGCCTGCGGGACCGACGACGTGCACGGTATTGTCATCGCCGCCCATCACGCCGCCCGCGGGCGAAACGTCGTTGGCGACGATGAAGTCGGCGGCCTTGCGGACGAGCTTCGCCTTGGCGTTCTCGACGACGTTCTCGGTCTCCGCCGCGAAGCCGACCACCAGGGTCGGGCGGTTCGCCCCTCGGGCGACCGTCGCCAGGATGTCGGGGTTCTCGACCAGCGCCAGCAGGGGCGGGCCGCCGGCGCCTTTCTTGATCTTCTGCGAGGCGTCTTCGGCGACCCGCCAGTCGGCGACGGCGGCCGCGAACACCGCGACGTCGGCGGGCAGCGCCGCCTCGACGGCCGCCAGCATCTGGCGCGCCGTCTCGACGCGCACGACCGCGACACCTGCAGGATCTGCGATCGCGACCGGCCCCGAGACCAGCGTGACGTCGGCGCCCGCGCGCGCCGCCGCGGCGGCGATCGCGTGGCCCTGGCGGCCGGACGAGCGGTTCGCCAGCACCCGTACGGGGTCGATCGGCTCGTGCGTCGGACCGGACGTCACCAGCACGCGGCGGCCCGCAAGGGGTTTCGAGCCGCCGCCGAGCAGCCCTTCGGCCGCGGCGACGATCTCCAGCGGCTCGCTCATGCGGCCGAGGCCGCTCTCGCCGCGCTCGGCCATCAAGCCGGTCGCCGGGCCGACGAAGGCGACGCCGTCGGCTTTAAGCCGGGCGACGTTGCGGCGGGTGGCGGCGTGCGCCCACATCGTCGGGTTCATCGCGGGCGCTGCGAGCACGGGCGCGGTCGTCGCGAGCAGCGCGGTGGATGCGAGGTCGTTGGCTAGCCCGTTCGCCATCTTGGCGAGCAGGTCCGCGGTCGCGGGCGCCACGATCACGAGATCGGCGTCGCGGGCGAGCCGGATATGGCCGACGTCGTGCTCATCGGTGAGGTCGAACAGGTTCTGGAACGCCCGCTCGCCGGTCAGCGTCGCCACCGAGAGCGGCGTGACGAACTCGGCTGCGGCGGGGGTGAGGATCGCGCGCACCGAATGCCCGCGCTCCTTGAGCCTCCGGATCAGGTCAAGCGACTTGTAGGCCGCGACGCCGCCGCCGATGACGAGCAGGATGCGGGAGGAGCTCACGGTCTTTCGGCCGGCGTTTCTTCGACCGCGCCGTCCGCCGTTTCTCCGGCGTCGCAGCCCTCCCGAGCGGCGATCCGCTCAAGCGCCGCCGACAATTCATCCCTGATTTCGATGATAAGGTCGTCCATCGCGCAGCCTTCAGCGTCGCTCACAAAGCGAACAGATACACCACCAGCGAGATCGCGATCACCCACAACGCCAGGTCGCCGGCGAAGCCGCGGCGGCGGACGGCCCTTGCGATCCTCTCGACGCTGTCGGGCGAGAAAGTGACGCCGCCGCGGACGACGTCCTCCAGCTCCACCGCCGTGCGCTCGATCCCGAGCAGCAGATCCGGCAGGCGGGAGGCGCCCAAAGCGAGCTTGCGGAGTTCCGACGTTGCGGTCTCGGCGATCCCGAGCGGCCCGAGATTGCGCTCGAGCCATTCCCGGACCACGGGATCTGCGGTCCGCCACATGTCGAGCTTCGGGTCGAGCGTGCGCGCGACGCCCTCGACGACGACCATGGTCTTCTGCAGCATCAGCAGCTCGGGCCGCGTCTGCATGTTGAACAGCTCCGTCACCTCGAACAGCAGCGTCAGCAGCTTCGCCATCGAGATCTGGTCGGCGGTGCGGGAATGGATCGGCTCGCCGATCGCGCGGAGCGCCCGCGCGAACTCGGCGACGCTCTCGCCTTGCGGCACGTAGCCCGCCTCGAAATGCACCTCGGCGATGCGCTTGTAGTCGCGCACGATGAAGCCGTGGAGGATCTCGGCGAGGAAGCGGCGCTCCTTCGGCCCGAGCCGCCCGGTGATGCCGAAGTCGACCGCGACCAGCGCGCCGCCGGCGTCGACGAACAGGTTTCCGGGGTGCATGTCGGCGTGGAAGAAGCCGTCGCGCATCGCGTGGCGCAGGAAGGTCTGCATCAGGTGCCGCCCGAGCGCGGGCAGATCGTGGCCGGCGGCGGCGAGAGCCTCGCGGTCGGACAGCTTGACGCCGTCGACCCATTCGAGCGTCAGCACGCCGCGCGCGGTCCGCTCCCAGTCGACGGCCGGCACGCGGAAGCCGGGGTCGGACGCGGTGTTCTCCGCGATCTCGGAGAGAGCCGCCGCCTCCAGCCGCAGGTCCATCTCGATCGCGACCGAGCGGGCGAGCGTCTGAACGATGACGACCGGCTTCAGGCGCCGCGTTTTCGGAACCCAGCGCTCGATGAGCTCGGCGACGGCGAAGAAGGCTGAAAGATCCTGCGCGAAACGCCGCGCCACCCCGGGCCGCAGGATCTTGACGGCGACGGCCCGTTCGACGCCGTCGAAGTCCCGCACCGTGGCCCGGTGCACCTGGGCGATGGAGGCCGCGGCGACCGCGGGGCCGATCGTCAGATAGACAGCCGCGACCGGCTTCCCGAGCGCCTCGGCGATCGCCGCTTCCGCGATCTCCTGCGGGAACGGCGCCACGCGGTCGTGCAGCAGTTCGAGGTCGCGGGCGACCTTGAAGCCGACGACGTCCGCGCGGGTCGCAAGGAACTGGCCGAGCTTGACGTAGGAGGGTCCGAGCCGCTGCAGGGCGCGGGCGAGACCCACGCCGCCGTCGCGCGCCGAGCGTTTCTCGACGATGCGGCCGAGCCTGACGAGCGTGCGAACCGCCGGCGGCAGATCGAGCGGATCGGCGAGCCTCAACGCGCCCTCGCGCGCCATGACGAAGCCGGCGCGGGCGAGACGGACGAGGTTCGGAAGCGCTCTCAGCATGGCTGAACGAACATGCGACCGGAGACCATTCGCACGCTTCGAGCTGCGCCGTCGGCCCCGCTCAGCACGAGGGACGCCGAAGACCCACAAGCCTGCTCATGCCGAGACGCCGACCAGCGGCCTGCGTCTCGAAGCGCCCACACCGTCTCGGCGGCCACCGTCAGATCCGGAAGCCGACATGGAGCGCCGCCACGCCGCCCGTCATCGGGGTCGCCGTCACCTGCTCGAAGCCGGCGTCGCGCATCATGTTCGCGAAGGTCTCGGCGTCGGGGAAACGGCGGATCGACTCGACGAGATAGCGATAGGGCTCGCCGTCGCCCGCCACCAGCTTGCCGAGCCGTGGGATCACCCCGAACGAAAAGGCGTCGTAGATCCGCGCCAGCCCCGGCACGTCGACCTTCGAGAACTCCAGCACAAGGAGATGTCCGCCGGGCTTCAGCACGCGGCGCATCTCCTTCAGCGCGACGGGGATGCGCGGCACGTTGCGGATGCCGAAGGCGATGGTGACCGCGTCGAAGGACGAGGACGGGAAGGGCAGCTCCTCGGCGTTGCCCTGGATGAACGTCACCCGGTCGGAGAGCCTGCGCTTGGCGGCGCGCGCGGCGCCGACGTCGAGCATGGCGTCATTGATGTCGAACACCGTCACCGCGACGCCCGGACCGCCGGCCGCGATCGCGCGGAAGGCGATGTCGCCGGTGCCGCCCGCGACGTCGAGGAGAGTGAATTGGCGCGCGCCCTTCGGCAGGCCGATCGCGGTCGTCATCGCCGACTTCCACGCCCGGTGCAGGCCGCCCGACATCAGGTCGTTCATCACGTCGTAGCGCGAGGCGACCTTGTGGAAGACGTCGTCGACCAGGCCCTGCTTCTGGCCGAGCGGGACCTCGGCGAAGCCGAAATGCGTTTCGTTCTCGGAGGCTGCGCGGTCCATGGAGGTCCTTGGGGAGCGTCGGGCGGCGGACCCTAGCGCCGCTCCCGACCGCGCGCTAGGGTCCGCGCCGCCGACGGCCGGAGCGGCCGCGCACCTTAGAGCGGCCCATGGACCCTTATCTCTGGATCAAGACGCTGCACGTCGTGGCCGTCATCTCGTGGATGGCGGCGATGCTCTATCTGCCGCGGCTGTTCGTCTATCACGCCGGAGCAGCCGCGGGCTCCGAGCTTTCGGAGACGTTCAAGGTCATGGAGCGCCGCCTGCTCCGGGGCATCGCGACGCCCGCCATGATCGTGAGCTGGATCGCCGGGCTGCTGCTTGTCTGGAAGGGCGGCTGGATGACGGCCGGCTGGCTGCACGGCAAGCTGCTGTTCGTCGTGATCCTGTCGGGAATCCACGGAATGCTCGCCCGTTTCACCCGTGATTTCGCCAATGACCGCAACCGCAAGACGGCGAAATTCTACCGTGTCCTCAACGAAGTTCCCGCCGTCCTGATGCTGGCGATCGTAGCTCTCGTGATCATCAAGCCGTTCTAGAACCTCCGCGATAAGCTGAATTCGACGTGATGACTGCGGATCGCTCTTGTCGACGGCGATCCCAACCGGTATGTGTGCGTTCTCTCTCAAGTCGGCGCAAAGCGCGCGAGCGCAGGCCCAGCCCAAGCGCATCCCGCTCGGCGACGCGATCCACCCCAGCGATCGCCCCCCGGCTGCGGAAGGTTCCCGAACCTTTCGCCTGTGCCCGTCTCAATTCCCTCCTGTTGCGCCCGGCTCACCAAATTGCCGGACTCCATCTCCAAAAGGCCTTCGATGCCCGAAATCAGGCTCTTCGATCTCAAGGCGAAATCGCCGACCGACCTTCTCACCCAGGCGGACGAGCTCGAGGTCGAGAACGCGAGCACCCTGCGCAAGCAGGAACTGCTCTTCGCGATCCTCAAGCAGCTCGCGGCGCGCGAGGTCGACATCATCGGCACCGGCGTCGTCGAGGTGCTCCAGGATGGGTTCGGCTTCCTCCGGTCGCCCGATGCGAACTACCTTCCCGGCCCGGACGACATCTACATCTCTCCCTCCCAGATCCGGCGCTTCTCGCTCCGCACCGGCGACACGGTCGAGGGCCAGATCCGGTCTCCGAAGGACGGCGAACGCTATTTCGCGCTGCTCAAGGTCAACACGATCAACTTCGAGGACCCGGACAAGGCGCGTCACAAGGTCCATTTCGACAATCTGACGCCGCTCTATCCGGACGAGCGGCTGAAGATGGAGATCGACAACCCGACCAAGAAAGACATGTCGACCCGCGTGATCGACATCGTCGCGCCGCTCGGCAAGGGCCAGCGCGCGCTGATCGTCGCTCCGCCGCGCACCGGCAAGACGGTCATGATGCAGAACATCGCGACCGCGATCGCCGCCAACCACCCCGAATGCTTCCTGATCGTGCTGCTGATCGACGAGCGGCCGGAGGAAGTGACCGACATGCAGCGCTCTGTGAAGGGTGAGGTGATCTCCTCGACCTTCGACGAGCCGGCCTCGCGCCATGTCCAGGTCGCCGAGATGGTGATCGAGAAGGCCAAGCGCCTCGTCGAGCATGGCCGCGACGTCGTCATCCTGCTGGATTCGATCACGCGCCTGGGCCGCGCCTACAACACCGTCGTTCCGTCGTCGGGCAAGGTGCTGACGGGCGGCGTGGACGCCAACGCCCTGCAGCGGCCGAAGCGCTTCTTCGGCGCGGCGCGCAATATCGAGGAAGGCGGCTCGCTGACGATCATCGCCTCCGCGCTCATCGACACCGGCAGCCGCATGGACGAGGTGATCTTCGAAGAGTTCAAGGGCACCGGCAACTCGGAAATCATCCTCGACCGCAAGGTCTCGGACAAGCGCACCTTCCCGTCGATGGACATCACGCGCTCCGGCACGCGCAAGGAAGAGCTCATCGTCCCGCCCGACACGCTCAAGAAGATGTATGTGCTCCGCCGCATCCTCAATCCGATGGGCACCGTCGACGCGATCGAGTTCCTGCTCGACAAGCTGCGCTCGACCAAGACCAACGCCGACTTCTTCGAGTCGATGAACACGTAAAACGACGAACAGCCGGAAACCTCGCCGTTCCAGCCCGGAACCGGCGAGGTTTTCGCTCCCGGCCCGATGCCGGACTTGCGCTCGCGCCTTATCTCGTGGTCCGGATGCGGCCATGGCGAACCCCACGATGATCCGAAGGCTGTTCGCGACGACCATCGCAGTCGCGACGCTGTGGGCCGCGGCTGCTCTGCCGGCGGTCGCGGAGGAGCTGCGTTTCCCGAGCTTCACGGGCTATGTCGTCGACGCGGCGAACATCCTTCCGGCGGACGCCGAGAGCGCGCTCTCGGACAAGCTCAAGGGCTTTCAGGAAAAGAGCGGCCACCAGTTCGCGGTCGCCACCGTGCCGTCGCTGCAGGGGACGACCGTCGAGGATTTCGCCAACCGGCTGTTCCGCGAGTGGAAGCTCGGCGACGCCACGCGCAACGACGGCGTTCTCATGCTGGTCGCCCCGACCGAGCGCAAGGTTCGCATCGAGGTCGGCTACGGCCTTGAGGGCGACCTGACCGACCTCGTCTCGCACTTCATCATCCAGAACGCCGTGCTGCCCCGCTTCAAGGCGGGAGACATGCCGGGCGGCGTCTCGCGCGGCGTCGACGACGTGATCGCGGTGTTCTCCGGCCAGGCCGAGGACTACAAGGCGCGCGCCGCCGCGACCGAGGACGACGGCGAGCTGCCGCTCGAGACCAAGGTCTTCCTGGTCTGCTTCGTCCTGCTGTTCCTCTACATCTTCTGGCAGTCCTTCCGCGGCGGCGGAGGCGGCGGCCGTGGGCGGCGCGCGAGCCCCTGGATCATCGGCGGCCCCGGCGGCTGGTCGGGCGGAGGCGGCGGTTTTTCGGGCGGAGGCGGTTTTGGCGGCGGGGGCGGCGGCTCGTCCGGCGGCGGCGGAGCGTCCGGCGGATGGTGAGCCAGGCGCAAAAGCCCTTCGTCGCGCTGACCGACGCCGACCGGGCGCGCGTCGCGGAGGCGGTGCGCAAAGCGGAGGCGAACACCGCCGCGGAAATCGTCGTGATGATCGAGACCGATCCCTGCGACGAGGTCGACGCGACGGTCGCGCTGATCGCAGCCGCCCTGCTCGCGATCTCCACCGCCGCGCCGATGTCGCTCACCGGCGCATCGCTCGAAGTCATCGTCATCGTTCAGATCGTGGCGTTCGCGGCCCTGGCCGCGCTCGGGCGGTCGACCCGGATCAGGCGGGCGCTGTTCATCGACCGGCTGCCGTCCTCGGCCGCGAGGCGCGCAGCCCATAGGGCCTTCGCCGAGCTCGGCCTGCAGCGCACCAAGGGGCGGACCGCCGTGCTGATCCACGTCGCGCTCGCCGACCGTCACGTCGAGGTCATCGCGGACGAGGGCGTGCATGAGGCGGTCGCCCCGGAGACATGGCGCGAGAGCGTCCACGCGATCGTCACCGCCGCGCGCAGCGGCAGGCTGGTGGACGGGATCGTCGCGGCGGTCGAGCGCTGCGGCGCGGGCCTGGCCGAGGCGCTGCCGCCTCAGCCCGGCCTCGGCGACGAACTGCCGAACGCGCCCGTGACGCGCTGAGCCGGCCGGGAAATCGTCATGCCCGGCTTCGCCGGGCATGACGGCTCGTTTCATCCTGAAGCGCTCGCCTTTACCGGTTCCTGAAAACCGGCTTTCGCTTTTCGACGAAGGCGGCCATGCCTTCCTTCTGATCCTCGGTCGCGTAGAGCGCCTGGAAGGTCCGGCGCTCGAAGCGCACGCCTTCGGTCAGGCTCGATTCGGCTGCGACCTGGACCGCCTCCTTCGCCGCGAGCGCCGCGATGCGCGAGAACGACGCGATCTTCGCCGCGGCCTCCAACGCCTCGTCGAGAACGCGTTCGGGCGCGACGACCCGGGAGACGAGGCCGGACCCTTCGGCTTCCGCCGCATCCATCATCCGGCCGGTGAGGATGAGGTCCATTGCCTTGGCCTGGCCGACGGCGCGCGCGAGCCGCTGGGTGCCGCCGAAGCCCGGCATGATGCCGAGCGTGATCTCAGGCTGGCCGAACCTGGCGTCGTCGGCCGCTATGACGATGTCGCACATCATGGCGAGCTCGCACCCGCCGCCGAGCGCGTAGCCGGCGACCGCGGCGATCAGCGGCTTCCTGAGCGCCGACACCCGCTTCCAGTCCGACACGAAGTCCTGGAGATAGGCCTCGGCGTAGGTCTTCGCCGCCATCTCCTTGACGTCGGCGCCGGCCGCGAACGCCTTCTCGCCGCCCGCCACCACCATCGCGCCGATGGCGTCGTCCGCTTCGAAGGCCTCGAGGGCCGAGCAAAGCTCCCTGATCAGCTGCGCGTTCAGCGCGTTCAGCGCCTTCGGTCGGTTCAGCGTGACGAGCCCGACGGCGCCGCGGGTCTCGACGAGGATGGTTTCGTAAGCGTCGGTCATCGGGCCTCGCTCATAGCACGCGTCACTTCTGGCATGCCGGGCAGAAGAACGTCGAGCGCCCCGTCTGGACGATCCGCTTGACCACGCCGCGGCATCCGGGCGTCGGGCAGGGCTCGTCCTCGCGATCGTAGACGCGGAACGAGTGCTGGAAATAGCCGAGTTCTCCGTCGGCATGCGCAAAGTCCCGCAGCGTCGAGCCGCCGGCGGCGATCGCGTCCTCCAGCACCTGACGGATCGACCGGGCGAGCTCGTCAGCCTGTCGCGGCTTCAGGGTTCCGGCGAGCCGGAGCGGGGACAGCCTCGCCCGGTGCAGCGCCTCGCAGACATAGATGTTGCCGAGGCCGGCGATCAGCCGCTGGTCGAGCAGCGCGGCCTTCAGGCTGGTCTGTTTGCCCGCGAACAGCTTTGCGATCAGCGCGCCGTCGAGTTCGTTGCCCAGAGGCTCGACGCCGACGTGCCGGAACAGCGGATGCGCCATCAGCGTCTCGCGCGGGATCAGCGCCATGAAGCCGAAGCGGCGGGGGTCGTTGTAGGTGACGGTCGCCCCGCCCGAGAGTTCGAAGGCGACGTGGTCGTGGGCCACGGCCTTGGAGCGCGGGTGATGGAATGCGCCGGGCGCGGCGCCGCTCTCCGGCGGCAGCACGCGGAACGAGCCGGACATGCCGAGATGCATGACCAGCGTCTCGCCGTCGTCGAGGTCCGCCAGCAGGTATTTCGCCCGCCGGCCGAGGGAGACCACGGTGCGTCCGGAAAGCCGCTCTGCGAACCTCTCAGGGAACGGGAAACGCAGGTCCGGACGCCTGGCCTCCACCCGCTCGATGCGCCGGCCCTCCATCACGGGGGCGAGCCCGCGGCGGACGGTTTCGACTTCGGGAAGCTCGGGCATCAGAACTATCCCGTCAGCCAGCCCGCCGCCTCACCCGCGCGACCAGCTGGGCGACATGCTCGGGCGGGGTCTGCTGCCGGACGCCGTGGCCGAGGTTCACGATCAGCGGGGCGCCGCCAAGCGCCTCCAGCACGAGATCGACGGCGCGGTCGAGCGCGGCGCCGCCCGCGACCAGCGCGATCGGATCGACGGCGCCCTGCAGCGCGATGTCGTAAGGCACGACGGATCGGGCGGCGGCGAGATTCTCGGACGTCGCGAGGCCGAACGCATCGGCCGGGACCGCGCTCGCAAAACCTCCGAGCTTGGCGCCGGCGCCGCGGGCGAAAGCCAGGATCTTCGCGCCCGGAACCTGTTCCCGGACCTTCTCGCAGAGCGCCTTGATCGGCGCCGTCGACCAGCGGGCGAATTCGGCGGGCGGCAGGTCGCCGGCCCAGCTGTCGAAGATCTGGACGGCGTCCGCGCCCGCCCTGAGCTGGGCGACGAGATGTGCGACCGACGCCTCGACCAGCCGGTCGATCAGCTCGGCGAAACCATCGGGGTCGAGATAGGCCATCAGGCGGGCCGGGGCCTGCTCGTCGCCGCCGCGGCCGGCGACCATGTAGGTCGCGACGGTGTAGGGCGCGCCGCAGAAGCCGATAAGAGCCTTGTCCGGCGCCAGCTCGGCGCGGACGCGCGAGACGGTCTCATAGACCGGCGACAGCATGTCGAGGTCGATCGCCTCCCTCAGCCGCCTGAAGTCGGCGCGGGAGGTCAGGGGGTCGAGCCGCGGGCCTTCGCCTTCGACGAACCGCACCTCCTGCCCGAGCGCATGCGGCACGACCAGGATGTCGGAGAACAGGATCGCCGCGTCGAGGTCGAACCGCCGGATCGGCTGGAGCGTGACTTCGGTCGCGAGCGCCGGATTGTAGCAGAGGTCGAGGAAGCTGCCGGCCTCGGCGCGGAGCGCGCGATATTCCGGCAGATAGCGTCCGGCCTGTCGCATCAGCCAGACCGGAGGGACCGAAAGCGTCTTTCCGGAAAGCGTATCGAGAAAGCGCGAGCCGTCTCTTTTCGTCGGCTCACTCACAGGACCGCTCACTCGATCTCCCTTCCCCAGACTCTTAGACCTAAATCTTCTGCTTCTTTTTCTAGGGGGTCGAATTATAGCCGTTCCAGACGCTCCACAAGCCGTCCACACCTAGCGCTCCGTTAACCAAGCGTTAAGACCTGAGGCTGAGAGCGGGTTAACGGGTTGTTAACACTCTCCACCGGACCCCGCGGTCCGCACTCCCGGCGCGGAGCGGTGTTGATGAAAATCGCGGGCTCGGCGACAGTGCGGTCGCATTCGGGACCGGAGGTCGTTTTCATCCACACAAGTCCACCGATCCGTCGACAGCCGCTCCCCAGCTTCGCGACCCCCCGATGAACCCGCCGCCATCGTTCCATTTCCACCTGGTGTCCGACGCGACCGGCGAGACGCTGGTCGCGGTGGCGCGCGCCGCAGCGTCCCAATACGCGGGAGTGACGAGCGTGGAGCACATGCATCCGCTCGTGCGCTCCGCCCGGCAGCTCGAACGGGTGCTGGACGAGATCGCGGCGGCGCCCGGCATCGTCCTCTACACGCTCGTCGACGAGGACCTGATCGAGACGCTGGAGGCGCGTTGCCGCGAGCTCAACTGCCCCTCGCTCTCGGTCCTGGCGCCGGTGTTCCAGCTGCTGCGGTCCTATCTCGGCGCCGAGCAGGCCAACACGCCCGGCGCCCAGCATGTGCTGAACGACGGCTATTTCCGGCGGATCGACGCGCTGAACTACACGATGGCGCATGACGACGGCCAGGACGGCCAGTATCTCGCCGAAGCCGACGTCATCCTGCTCGGAGTGAGCCGCACCTCCAAGACGCCGACCTCGATCTATCTCGCCAACCGCGGCGTGAAGACGGCGAACATTCCGCTCGTTCCGGACCTGCCGCCGCCGCCCGGACTCGAGAATCTCAAAGGCCCGCTGATCGTCGGCCTCGTCGCCTCGCCCGAGCGGATCGTCGCGATCCGGCACAACCGGCTGCTCGGGCTCGAAGGCGACATGGCCGGCCGGTTGAGCGAAGGCAATTACGTCGATCCAGGCTCAGTCGCTTCCGAGATCATGGCCTCGCGCCGGTTCTGCGCCCGGCATGGCTGGCCGACGATCGACGTCACGCGGCGCTCGATCGAGGAGACGGCCGCCGCCATCCTCGCCATGCTGACGGAGCACCGCGCCGATCTTGCGGCTGAGCGCGCGTGAGCCTCTTCTGGCTTGAGCCGCGGCCGCTCGTGCTGGCGTCCAAAAGCGCGATCCGGGCGACGATCCTGAGGGACGCCGGCCTCGATCCGGAGATCCTGCCGTCCGCCGTCGACGAGCGCGTGCTCGAGGCGTCGCTGAGCCCGTCCGAGGCCACCCCGTCGGGCGTCGCCGCAGCTCTCGCGCGCGCAAAAGCCGTCGACGTCTCGAACCGCGCGCCCGGCCGGCTCGTCGTGGGCTGCGACCAGACGCTTTCGCTCGATGGCGAGCGCTTCACCAAGCCCGTCGACCGGAACGCAGGCCGCAGCCAGCTTTCGCGCCTGTCGGCCAGGACCCACATGCTGGCGTCCGGCGTCGCTCTGGCCCGCGACGGGGCAGCGCTCTGGACCGGCGTCGACGAGGCGCTGCTCACCATGCGGCCACTGTCGGCGGAGTTCATCGATCGCTATCTCGCAGCCGCCGGCGACGGGATTCTGGCGAGCGTCGGCGGCTACCAGTATGAGGGTCTCGGGGCGCATCTGTTCGCCCGCGTCGAGGGGGACACGCGCACCATCCTCGGCCTGCCGCTGCTGCCGCTGCTCAAGGCGTTGCGCGATCTCGGAGCCGTCGCGTCATGAGTTTTCCGAAGGCCTGCGTGATGGGCTGGC
The DNA here is from genome assembly GCF_027922265.1 of Hansschlegelia plantiphila. Classification (GTDB taxonomy): domain Bacteria; phylum Pseudomonadota; class Alphaproteobacteria; order Rhizobiales; family Methylopilaceae; genus Methylopila; species Methylopila plantiphila. The sequence continues at coordinate 508,695 of NZ_BSFI01000008.1, forward strand.
CGGTCTCCCAGTCGCGTTCGCCGCTGATCCACGGCTATTGGCTGAAGCTCCATGGCGTCGCGGGCTCCTACGAGCGCGCCGAAGTGACGGCGGAGGATTTTCCGGCCTTCGTGCGGGATCTCGCGGGTCACGGCTTCGTCGGCGGCAACGTCACCGTGCCGCACAAGGAAGCGGCTTACGCCGCGCTCGAAGAGGCCGACCCAAGCGCGGCCGCCCTCGGCGCGGCCAACACGCTGTGGCTGGAGGACGGCCGGCTGAAGGGCGCGAACACCGATGGCTTCGGCTTCCTGGCGAATCTCGACGCGGCCGCGCCCGGCTGGGAGGGCAGGCGCTGGCTCGCGGTGGTGCTCGGCGCCGGCGGCGCCGCGCGCGCCGTCGTCCACGCTCTGCGCGAGCGGGGCTTTTCACGCGTCGCGGTGGTCAACCGCACCGTCTCGCGCGCGCTCGAGGTCTCGCGGCTCGCGGGCTCCGCGGGCGAGGCCTACGGGCCTGACGATCTGCCGGAACTGCTCGCGGAGGCGGGACTGCTGGTGAACGCCACCTCCCTTGGCATGGTCGGCAAGGACCGGCTGCCGATAGACCTCTGGACGCTTCCGCGCTCGGCCGTCGTCACCGACCTCGTCTATGCGCCGCTCGAAACCGAGCTCCTCGCCGCCGCCCGCGCCCGCGGCAACGTCGCGGTCGACGGCCTCGGCATGCTGCTCCACCAGGCGGTTCCGGGCTTCGAGCGCTGGTTCGGCGTGAAGCCCGAGGTGACGGAGGAGCTGCGCCGGCTGGTCGCCGCGGATATCGTGGGGGCGTGAGTTTGAATCTCCGCCGTCGTCCTCCGGCTTGACCGGAGGACCCATCTCGGGCGTCGAGCTCGGTGAACATGGGCGGTCCGGTCAAGCGGACCACGACGAGCATCGAAAGGGAGGTCAGTACACAATGCTCGTGATCGGCCTCACCGGCTCCATCGGCATGGGCAAGAGCACGACCGCGCGACTGTTCGCGGAGGAGGGCGCGGCGGTTCACGACGCCGACGCCACGGTGCATGCGCTCTATGGCGGACCGGCCGCGCCGCTGATCGAGGCGGCGTTTCCCGGAACGGTTCGCGACGGCGTCGTCGATCGCAAGGAGCTGGGGACGAGGGTGCTCGGCGACGCCGCGGCGCTCGCGAAACTGGAGAGCATCGTCCATCCTCTGGTGCGCGAGGCGGAGCGCGCGTTTCTCAGCCGGGCCCGCGACGACGGGGCCGCCGTCGCCGTGCTCGACATTCCCCTGCTGTTCGAGACCGGGCGGGACCGGGACGTCGACAAGGTGGTGGTGGCGAGCGCCGGCGCCGAAGAGCAGCGCCGCCGCGTGATGGAGAGGCCGGGCATGACCGACGAGATCTTCAAGCGCGTGCTCGCGCGCCAGACGCCGGACGCCGAGAAGCGCGCCCGCGCCGACGCGGTGATCGACACCGGCCACGGGATCGAGCGCGCCCGCGCGCAGGTGCGCGCCGCCATCGCCGACTTCGCGGGGTCCTGAATGCGCGAGATCGTCCTCGACACCGAAACGACCGGCCTCGATCCACTGACCGGCGACCGGGTGGTCGAAATCGGCTGCGTCGAGCTGCTCAACCGGATCGCGACCGGCGCGAGCTACCACGTCTATCTCAACCCAGAGCGCGACATGCCGGAGGGCGCGTTCCGGGTGCACGGGCTGTCGAGCGAATTCCTGGCGGACAAGCCGCTGTTCGCCGACATTGCTGACGAGTTTCTGGCCTTCATCGACGATGGCTCGCTGGTCATCCACAACGCCGCCTTCGACATGGGCTTCCTGAACGCCGAACTGACTAGGGCGAAGCGGCCGCCGCTCGGCTATGAGCGCGTCATCGACACGCTGATGCTGGCTCGGCGCAAGAATCCGGGCGGCCAGAACTCGCTCGATTCGCTCTGCCAGCGCTACGGCATCGACAATTCGAGGCGCACCAAGCACGGCGCGCTGCTCGACAGCGAGATCCTCGCGGAGGTCTATCTCGAGCTGCTCGGCGGTCGGCAGGCCTCGCTCGGCCTGTCGCATCTCGACGGGGTCGGCTTCAGCAGCGGCAAGGCCGCGGCCCAGCGCCCGGTCCCGCTGCCGTCGCGGCTGACAGCCGCCGACATCGAGGTCCACCTCGCCTTCGTCGCCACGCTGAAGGAGCCGGTGTGGCGCGAATATTTCGCCGAGACCGAGGCGACCGTCGCAGCCCAGTAGCCGCCTTATCCCCGTGGAGCGCGGACCGAACCGCCGCGCCGTGTATCCTGGGCCGATGACCTATCCCCCCGCCGCCTCCTACTACGCCGCCGTCAACGAGGCGCCGGCGGCGCGCCCGCCGCTCGGCGGCGACAGGCGGGTCGACGTCGCGATCATCGGCGGCGGCTTCACCGGACTGTCCGCCGCGCTCCATCTCGCCGAGCAGGGCAAGGCGGTCGCGGTGCTGGAGCAGGCGCGGGTCGGTTGGGGCGCCTCGGGGCGCAACGGCGGTCAGGTCCATACCGGCCAGCGCCGCGAGCAGGACGAGCTCGAGACGCTCGCAGGCCTGCAGGACGCCCGGAAGCTCTGGGACATGGCGGAGGAGGCGAAGACCCTGCTGCGCGATCTCACCGGGCGGCGGGGGATCGACGTCCGATACGAGCCGGGCCTGATCCACGCCGACCACAAGCCGGCCTATGTCGCGCACACCCACGCTTATGTCCGCAAGCTCAGGGAGGACTACGGCTACGGCCATGTCGAGCCGCTCGACCGCGAGCAGCTTCGGGCGCTGGTGAAGAGCGACGGCTATCATGGCGGCTCGATCGACCACGGCGCCGGCCATCTCGACCCGCTGGCTCTGGCGTTCGGGCTCGCGCGCGCGGCGGAGGCGGCGGGCGCGACGATCTACGAGGGCGCGCGGGTCCGCCGCATCAGTCATGGCGGCCGGCCGACGCTGATGACCGACAAGGGCGCGGTTTCGGCCGACACCGTGCTGGTCTGCACCGACGGGCTGCTCGAGGGGGTGGATCGCCGGATCGAGGCGCATGTCGCGCCGATCGCGAACCACATCGCGACCACCGTCCCGCTCGGCGACCGGCTGGCCGAGGTCCTGACGAGCCGGGCGGCGGTCTCCGACAGCCGCTTCGTCGTCTACTACTACCGCCCGACGCCCGACGGACGGCTGCTGTTCGGCGGCGGCGAGACCTATTCCACCACCCTGCCGGCCGACGTCGCCCCGATCGTGCGGCGGCACATGCTGAGGGTGTTTCCGCAGCTCGAGAGCACGCCGATCGAGCACGCCTGGGGCGGGGTGCTCGGCGTCACGCCGACGCGGCTGCCCTTCGTGCGCGCGGTCAGCCCGAACGTGCTGGTCGCCGCCGGCTATTCCGGACAGGGCGTGCTGCTCGGGCCGCTGTTCGGCAAGATCCTGGCCGAGGCGACGGCCGGGCGGCTCGACCGCTTCGACCTGCTGGCGCGGCTGCCGGTCCCGAGCTTTCCGGGGGGCCGCCTGCTGCAGAAGCCGCTGCTCGTCGCCGCCATGAGCTATTACGCGCTCAGGGACAGGCTGTAGCGGTCAACTCCTCATTCCGGCCGCGCCTGCCCGGATGACGAACGGGCGCTCAATGCGCCGGCGCCGGCGCTGCGCCCGCGCTGGGCTTCTGCACCAGCGGGACCAGCAGGATGATCCCGGAGAACAGGATCGTCATCGCCCAGAACAGATCGCCGAAGGCCAGCACCAGACCTTCCTGGCGCACCATGTTCGCCATCTGCTTGACGGCGGCGAGCTCGGCGTCGGAGCCCATGCGGGCGGAAAAGCCCTGGGTCAGGGTCGAAAGCTGCTCCTCGGCGACCTGGCGGCCCCAGATCACGTGCTCGCGCAGGCGCAGCATGTGGAGATCCTGGCGGTGGTTGAGGAAGGTGTTGATGAAGGCGAGGCCGAAGGCGCCGCCGAGGTTGCGCATCAGATTGAACAGCGCGCTCGCGTTCTTCAGCTTTGGCCGCGGCAGGGTGGCGAGCGAGACCACGTTGATCGGCACCATGCACATCATCAGCGAGACGCCGCGCAGCACCTGCGGAAAGAACAGGTTCCAGAACGCCCAGTCTTTCGTGATGTAGGTGAGGTCGATGCACGACACCCCGAAGCCTAGGAAGCCGGACGCGATCAGCCAGCGCGGGTCGACCCGGCGGGACAGCATGCCGACGACCGGGGCGGTCAGGAACATGAACAGGCCGGAGACGAACACCGTCTCGCCGATCTGCAGCGAATCGTAGCCGCGCACCCGGCCAAGGAAGACCGGGTAGAGATAGGTCATGCCGTAGAGGCCGATGCCCATGATGAAGGTGAGCAGCGAGCCGACGGCGAAGTTGCGGTCGCGATAGGCCCCGAGGTCGACCAGCGGAATCTTCGCGGCGAAGCAGCGCCAGAAGAACACTGCGCCGCCGATCACGCCCGCGACGGTGAGGTTGCGGATCGTCTCGTCCTGGAACCAGTCGTCCTTCGCCCCCTCCTCCAGCACGTACTCCATGCTGCCGAGGAACACGGCGAGCGCGATCAGCGCGAAATAATCGAGGTTTCTGAGCAATCCGGGCTCCGGCTCGTCGAAATCGACGAGGAACCAGGCGAGCAGCGTGGCGATGGTCCCCGGCACGACGTTGATCAGAAACAGCCAGTGCCAGGACAGCAGCTCGGTGAGGTAGCCGCCGACCGTCGGCCCGACGGTCGGGGCGAGCGTCACCGTCAGCCCGACCAGCGCCATGATCGACGGCTGGTGGCGCTTGGGGAAGATCGTGTACGCGGCGGCGAACGCGGTCGGGATCATGCCGCCGCCGATGAAGCCCTGGATCGCCCGGTAGACGATCATTTCCGGCAGCGTCGTCGCCGTCGCGCAGAGCACGCTTGCGACCGTGAAGCCGGCGGCCGAGATCGAGAACAGCACCCGCGTCGACAGCGCCCGGCCGAGATAGCCGGAGAGCGGGATCATGATGACTTCGGCGATCAGGTAGCTCGTCTGGACCCACGAGATCTCGTCGGGGCTCGCGGACAGCCCGGCCTGGATCTCGGCCAGCGACGAGGAGACGATCTGGATGTCCAGGATCGCCATGAACATGCCGAAGACGAGCGCGAGGAACGCGATCAGCCGCCTCGGCGTGACCTGCGGTTCGGGAGGGGGGTTCCCCGCGCCCGAGACGACCGGTGAACTATTAGCCGACGACCCCGTGGGGACGCGGGTCGGTTCGGCGGCCTTAACGTCGCCCGGAGGGAAGGCGTCGTCGCTCATCGGTTGCGTCTCGGACGCGGGGTCACGTCAACGCCGCGGGGTGGCGGCGCTGGACGTCTCTTGCGGCGCGGTGCGGGTGTCGACCGCGGCGATCACGGACATGCCGGGGCGCAGGCGGCCCCTGGCGACGTCCGCCGGATCGACGCGGATGCGCACGGGCACGCGCTGCACGATCTTGGTGAAGTTTCCTGTCGCGTTCTCCGGCGGCAGCAGGCTGAACTGGGCGCCCGAGGCCGGCGCGAGGCTGTCGACCACGCCCGTCACGTCGTGCTCGGGATAGGCGTCGACGGAGAGCCGGACCGTCGAGCCCGGCTGGACGTCGGCGAGCTGGGTTTCCTTGAAGTTGGCGTCGACATAGACGCGGTCGAGCGGCACGACCGCCATCAGGCGCTTGGCGACCGTCACATAGTCGCCGACCTGCACCGACTTGTTGCCCACGACGCCGTCGAAGGGCGCGCGGATCACGGTTGCGTCGAGGTCGCGCTGGCGCTGGGCGCGCGCTGTCGCAAGCTCGGCCAGCGTGCGCTCCGCCTCGCCCTTCTGAGCGACCAGCACGTCGCGGTTGGCCTCCGCCGCGGTCACGCCGGCCTTGGCGGCCTCCACCGCCGCCGCGCTGCGGTCCCGGTCGGCCTTGGCGAGGTCGAGGTTCTGGCGGCTGCCGAAAGTCGACTTCGCAAGCTGCTGCGCACGGTCGAAATCGGCGGCGGCGCGGGCGCTGTCGGCGTTGGCGGAATCGACCTGGGCCTTCGCCTGCGCGATCTGCGCTGCGGAGGCCGCGATCTGCTTGTCGAAGCGCGCGACGGTCGCGGTCTGGGTCGCGATCTTGCCGTCCGCGGCGGCGACCGCGAGGCGGTAGTCGCCGTCCTCGAGCGTGACGAGCGGCTCGCCGGTCTTGACCAGCGCGTTCTGCTCGACGGCGACCTGCGCGACATAGCCCGAGACCTTGGGCGACATCACCGCCATATCGGCGCCGACATAGGCGTCGTCGGTCTGCACCAGGAAACGGCCGTCCACCAGCCAGTCGTAGCCGTACCAGCCGCCGAAGCCGAGCGCGGCCAGGACGACCGCGCCGAGCAGCAAGCGCTTGGTCGGAGGACGGCGGGCGTCAGTCTTCGCTGGCGCGCCAACGACGCCATCCGGCGCCGTCCGCTCGATGACGGGAGCGCCGTCGGCGCGCCGGTCCTTCGGCGCTTCGTCGGTCACCGTCGCCGGGGCCGCCACCAGGCGGGGACGCGGCGAATCGTCGATCTGAGCCTGCGATGTCGCCATTAGCGTGCGTCGGACCTGAGATGCCGGGAGCGGCCGAAAATCAGCGGCGAAACCACCGGCGAAAGATTGACCGAACCGTTCGGTCAATGGACGTTAGCGCGCGTTTTGCGGCGTTGCAAGTATGACCGAACGGTTCGGTCAATTTTTAATGACCACAACCCCCGGCATCGGAACGAGCCGGACCGCCGGCCGCGCTATCCTCTCGCGAACAGTTGAAGCAAATGATGCGCGATCGCGGCGGGCGGCGGGGCCGAAAGCCCCAGCTCGTGCTCCCCGGTCAGCAGCCTGGCGACCTCGTCGCGCGTGAACCAGCGCGCGTCGTCGAGCTCGGAGCGGTCGACGGTCAGTTCGTCTCCGAGCGCCTTGGCCACGACGCCCAGCATCAGCTGCGACGGAAACGGCCAGGGTTGCGAGAAGGCGTAGCCGACGGATCCGATCGCCACTCCGGCCTCCTCCATGATCTCGCGGCGGGCGGCGGCCTCGATGGTCTCGCCCGGCTCCACGAAGCCTGCGAGGCACGACCACATGCCCTCGGGGAAGCGCGGCTGGCGGCCGAGAAGGCATCGGTCGCCGATCGTGACGAGCATGATGACGACCGGGTCGACGCGCGGGAAATGCTGCGTCCCGCAGGACGGGCATTCGCGCCGCCATCCGCCGCCGGCAACGTCGGTCGCCGCCCCGCAATTCGCGCAGAAGCCGTGCCGGGCGTGCCAGGACAGCATGCTCTTCGCGAGCCCGGCCAGGGCGAGCGGCTCGCCGGCCAGGCGGCCGTCGGTCGCGAGCGCGCGGAGGTCCTCGACGAATGTCCCCGGCGCAGGCTCGGTCTCGGCGGGAAGCTGGACTGCGAACACCGGCCCGCCGTCGGAGCGGCCGAGGAACATCCACGGCTCGGCCGCGCCGAGCGCTGCGGCCTCGGCGGCGTCGAACAGCAGTTCGAGCGCGCCGCACGCGGCCTTCAGCATGGGCCGTTCGCCCGCGAAGACCACCATACGACGGGCGCCGTCGCCCTGCTGGACGGCGATGAAGGCGGGGTCGTGCCGGTTGTCGCCCGCGCGTTCGAGCGCGAGGCCGGCATAGCCGAGGTCGGCGGCAGACGGGGAAAAGGGCTGGTCGGTCATGGTCACGGGCTCAAAACGCGGCGGCGGACGCTTGCATGGGCGCCCCCTGAGAGGCCATATAGCGTCCGGGAGGTTGGCGATGGGCGTGTTCCTCGCCAACCGGGTCAGGTCCGAAAGGAAGCAGCCCCAACGAGACCGATACGGGTCGTCGTCCGACCTCCCACCTTCATCTTAGGGCGCCGCATTCTCACCTCTCCCCGGCGGGGAGAGGTCGCGAGGCGAAGCCGAGCCGATGAGGGGAAATCGGGTTTGCAGGATAGGGCTCAGTCCCCTCACCCGGCCCTGCGGGCCGACCTCTCCCCATTGGCGAGAGGTGAAGAAGGCTCCCGATGACCGCGACTCCCTACCGCGTCCTCGCCCGAAAATACCGGCCGCAGCGCTTCGAGGACCTCATCGGCCAGGAGCCGATGGTCCGCACGCTTCGCAACAGCTTCACCTCCGGCCGCATCGCCCAGGCGTGGATCCTCACTGGCGTGCGCGGCGTCGGCAAGACGACAACGGCCCGCATCCTCGCCCGCGCGCTGAATTACGAGCGCGCCGACGGCTCGGGGGCGCCGACCACCGACCTTTCCGAACTCGGCGTGCACTGCGAAGCGATCATGGAATCGCGGCATGTCGACGTGATCGAGATGGACGCGGCCTCGCACACCGGCGTCGCGGACGTGCGCTCGATCCTCGAGACGGTGCACTACGCGCCGGTGATGGCCCGCTACAAGGTGTTCATCATCGACGAAGTCCACATGCTCTCGACGAGCGCCTTCAACGCGTTTCTGAAGACGCTGGAGGAGCCGCCGCCGCACGTGAAGTTCGTGTTCGCGACGACCGAGCTGCGCAAGGTGCCGGTGACGGTGCTGTCGCGCTGCCAGAGCTTTTCGCTGCGCCGGGTCGCGGCCGACGAGATGACCGCCCACCTCTCGCGCATCGCCGCGGCCGAGGAGGTCAGCGTCGAGGACGAGGCGCTCGCCGTCATCGCCCGCGCCTCCGAAGGCTCGGTGCGCGACGCGCTGTCGCTGCTCGATCAGGCGATCGCCCATGGGGAGGGCCGGGTCGAGGCTCAGGCCGTGCGCGGCATGCTCGGCCTCGCCGACCGCTCCGGAATTCTTGACCTATTCGACGCGGTGATGCGCGGCGACGCCGGCGGCGCTCTGGCGGGCTTCCGATCCGCCCACGAGGCCGGCGCCGACCCGGCCTCGGTGCTCGCGGACCTGGCCGAGGCCGTGCATCTCGTCACCCGCATCAAGCTTGCGCCGAAGGCGGCCGACGATCCCGCGCTCACCGAGGGCGAGCGGGTCCGCGGCCGGGAGTTCGCGGAAAAGCTGTCGATGCGGGCGCTGTCGCGCGCCTGGCAGATGCTGCTGAAGGGCGTCTCCGAGGTCCAGGTCGCGCCGAAGCCCGCCCAGGCCGCGGACATGGTTCTGGTGCGGCTGGCTTACGCCTCCGACCTGCCGACGCCCGACGAGATGCTGCGCAAGCTCGACGGCGCCGAAGCCTCCCCGCCGCCGCGTGGTCCGGCGCCGAGCGGCCCGTCCGGCGGCCCGCGTCCGGCGGAGCCGATGGGCCCGGCGCGCTCGAGCCCGGCGCTCGCCGCGGCCCGCGACTACGCGCCCGAGGCCGCCCAGGCGCCGCCGCATGCTCAGGCGGAGCCGACCATCCGCCTGCAGCGTTTCGAGGATCTGGTCGCTCTCGCGAACCGCAACCGCGACATCCAGATGCGCTATGCGCTGGAGCGCCAGATGCGGGTCGTGCGCTTCGAGGACGGCAGGCTGGAGTTCGAGCCGACCGCCGACGCGCCGACCGATCTCGCCAACGCCGTCGCCCGCAAGCTGAAGGACTGGACCAACCAGCGCTGGATGGTCTCGGTCGCCGCCGGAGAAGGCGCCCCGACGCTGCACGAGATGCAGGAGGCGCAGGCCGCGGCTCGCCTTGCGGGAATCTCCGCCCATCCGTCGGTCCGCGCGATCCTCGACCGGGCGCCGGGCGCCGTGATCGTCGACGTCCGCCACCGCACGGCGGATGCGGCCCAGCCCGAGCTTGACGCCGCGGCGAGCGACGCCCTACCTCCGGTCGACGACGACGAAGACCTCTGACGGGAGCGGAAGCGGAATGCGCGACATCATGGGCATGATGGCGAAGGCGAAAGAGCTCCAGCAGAAGATGCAGGACGCCCAGGCCGAGCTTGAGCAGGTGATCGTGGAAGGCGCCTCCGGCGGCGGCGCGGTCAAGGTCACGCTCTCCGCCAAGGGCGAGCTCCGCGCCATCGCGATCGATCCCGGCCTCATGAAGCCGGACGAGGCCGAGATCCTCGAGGACCTGATCATCGCAGCCCACGCCGACGCCCGCGCCAAGGCCGACGCCGCGATGCAGGAGAAGATGGCGGGCGTGACCGCCGGCCTGCCGATCCCTCCCGGCATGAAGCTGTTCTGAGAGCGCTGCTCGCGCGATCATAAAACGCGCCGTCGTCCTCCGGCTTGACCGGAGGACCCATGTTCGAGCGTAGCGCTCTACGCCCGGCATGGATGGTCCGGTCGAGCCGGACCATGACGAGTTTCATGCTGCGCGCGCCCGCTAAACCGAAAACCCCATGTCCCGCACCCCAGCCGGCCCCGAGATTGAGCGACTGATCCAGCTTCTGGCGAAACTGCCGGGGCTCGGGCCGCGTTCGGCGCGCCGCGCCGCGCTGCACCTGCTGATGCGCAAGGACAAGCTGCTGGAGCCGCTGTCGGAGGCGATGCGGATCGCCTGCGAGCGGGTGGTGGTGTGCGAGACCTGCGCCAACGTCGACACCCAAAACCCCTGCTCGATCTGCCGCGACCCCCGCCGGGACGGCGCGACGCTCGTCGTCGTCGAGGACGTCTCCGACCTCTGGGCGCTGGAGCGCTCCGGCGCGGTCTCCGCCCGCTACCACGTCCTCGGCGGCACGCTGTCTCCGCTCGACGGGCGCGGGCCGGAGGATCTGAACCTCGCGACCCTCGCCGACCGCGCGGCGGACCCGGAGGTGCGCGAGGTCATCATCGCGGTCAACGCCACCGTCGAGGGCCAGACCACCGCGCATTACGTGACGGACCTTCTCGCCGGATCGGACGTGAAGGTGACGCGCCTCGCCCACGGCGTGCCCGTCGGCGGCGAGCTCGACTACCTCGACGACGGCACGCTGGCCGCCGCGATCCGGAGCCGGACGGCGTTCTAGGCCCGCCCGCGCGCGCTCGCCGTGGGCAGCACCTGGGCGCTCAGCCAGTTGATCAGTTCGGTGCGGCGGATCCGGGGGTCTGTCACCGACGGGGCGATCCCGAGCCGCCACGCGACGTCCTTGCGGGCGGGGTCGGCGTCGAGCGCGACGAGATCGGAGACGTAGAGTCCGGCCTCCTCGGGCGAGCGGAAGAAGCCCTCCTCGACCATGATAGGCGTGATGCGGCTCAGGATGCCGCCGAGCTCGGTGAACGTGTATTCCGGGTGGAACTGGACGCCCCAGAACACGCCATTGCCGTGCCGGATCTCGGCGGCCTGCACCGCGCAGAGCTCATTGGTCGCGGTGACGGTCGCGCCCTCGGGCAGCACGGCGACCTCGTCCGAGTGAATCGCGGGCGCGTCGAAGGCCTCCAGCCTGCCGGCGTGGAGTCCCGAGGCGCGGCCGGCCTCCGTCAGGCGGATCGAGCGCGCGACGCCGACCTCGCGGCCCTGAGGGTTGCGCTTCACCTCGCCGCCGGCGGCGGCCGCCGCCACCTGCAGGCCCCAGCACGAGCCGAAGAACGGGACGCCGGCGTCGAACACGGCGCGCGCGAACGCGACCTGGGCGAGCGACTCCGGCTCCGCCTTCCAGAGGTTCAGGCCGGAGCCGGTGATAGCGACGCCGTCATAGCCTGCAAGGTCCTCGCCCGCCGGCAGGGCCGCGCCGGCGTCTGCGGGGTAGCAGATATCGGTCAGGAGGGACGCGCCGAGGTCGCGCGCGAGCCTCGTCAGGACGTCGGCGTAGAACGCGCTCGGCGTCTGGCCCGACACGGCGGCGTGCCGCTCGCGGAGTGCGGGCGTGCCGCCTTCGGCGACGAGGATGCGGAGCGGGCGGGTCATGAAAGCAAGTCCTGTGGCGCTCCGGTCCGACGGATTGGTCCGGCTTGACCGATCCATCCGTATGGGGTGCGGAGCTACGCTCGTGCGCGGGTCCTCCGGTCAAGCCGGAGGACGACGGGTTTGTTCTGAAGGGCCTTAAACCGCTTCCCTGAGGTGATAGCTCTTCGGGCGGGTCAGCTGGTGGAAGCCGATCTCCGACAGCGAGGCGCCGCGGCCGGTGTCCTTGACGCCGGTCCAGGCCAGCGCCGGATCGAGATAGTCGCAGCGGTTCATGAACACGGTGCCGGTCTCGATGCGGTCGCCGAGAGCCTCGGCCTTCGCCAGATCGCGGGTCCAGATCGAGGCGGTGAGGCCGTAGGGGCTGTCGTTCATCAGCTTCAGCGCCTCCTCGTCGCCGCCGACCTTCATGATCCCGACGACCGGCCCGAAGCTTTCCTCGACCATCACGCGCATCGAGTGATCGACATTGGTCAGAACCTGTGGCGCAAGATAAGCGGTGCCCTCCCGGTCCGCCGGGAATGCGGCGGGGTCGAGATGCGCCTTCGCGCCTTGCGCCAGCGCCTCGCGGGTCTGGGCGCGGACGGTGTCGGCGAAGCGGGTCGCGGCCATCGGCCCGAGCGTGGTCGCGTCGTCGAGCGGGTTTCCGAGCACGTATTTCGACGCCGCCTCCACCGCGCCTTCGACGAAACGGTCGTAGAGGCTCTCGTGGACGTAGACGCGCTCGATGCCGCAGCAGCACTGGCCCGAATTGTAGAACGCGCCGTCGGCGATGTTCTCGATCGCGAAATCGAGGTCGGCGTCCTCGCGGACGTAAGCGGGGTCCTTGCCGCCGAGCTCCAGCCCGACGCTGGTGAAGGTCCCGCCGGCCGCCGTCTCGACCGCCCGTCCTCCGGCCACCGAACCCGTGAAGTTGATGTGGTCGAAGGCGCCGCTTCGGATCAGCGTGCCGGACTGGTCGTGGTCGAGCGCGATGTTGCGGAACAGGCCCTTCGGCAGGTCGACCTTGTCCATCGCCTCCTGGAAGCGCTCGCCGGCCAGAATCGTCTGCGCGGCGTGCTTCAGCAGCACGGCGTTCCCTGCGATCAGCGCCGGAACGATGGTGTTGACCGCGGTGAGGTAAGGGTAGTTCCACGGCGCGATGACGAAGACGAGGCCGAGCGGCGTGCGCTTGATCATGCGCTTGAAGCCAGGCCGCGGCGCCGGAACGACGTCAGCGAGCGAGGCTTCCGCCGTCGTGACGCAATGCTTCACCCGCTCCTCGACGCCGCGCATCTCGCCGCCGGAGCGCACCGGGCGGCCCATCTGCTGGGCGAGCTCGGGGACGATCTGCTGGTTGAGTCCGAGCAGCGCGTCGAGGAAGACCAGCATTTTCTCGCCGCGCTCGGCGATCGGGACCGCCGCCCATTCCTTCTGCGCGCGCCTGGCGTCGGCGAGCGCCGACGCGATCTCCGCGTCGGAGGCGGTCGCGCGGCGCGCGAATTCACGGCCGTCGATGGGGGAGATGCAGACTTGGTCGGTCATCGAACCTTGCTCGCGTTCCGTCGCGGCGCGTTGCGGCCTCCCGTTCGGGGCCGTCGCCGAGCCGCCGCCGCAATATCGGCGGGGACGCCGGCGGTAGGAAGCCCCCTGTTCCGAAATGCGCCTGTCGGCTGGAATAAAAAGAGCGCGCCCCGATTGGCCGGGGCGCGCGTGTCGTCCTGTCTCGCCGGAAACGGCTGCGGGGGTCAGTGGGTGCGGTAGACGACCTCGCCCTTCGACTGGGCGAACTCCTCCTCCGGCGACAGCACCAGCTTGTGGCGGCCGACGAGCGCGAAGTAGACGGTCGCGATCGCGAACCACACCAGCACCCAGAGCACGCCCTTGGTGAAGTTCGGATCCTGCACCTGATAGCCGAGAGTGACGATCGCGATGACGATCGTCAGCGCGGCCCCGACCACGCCGAAAGGGCTCCGATAGGGCCGCTTGATGTGCGGCGCGTTCCTGCGCAGCAGGATGAACGACGCGGCCTGGGCGATGTAGGAGAACATCGCGCCGGACACCGCCATGTTCAGCAGCACGCTGCCGATCGAGGCGCCGGCCTCCTCCGCGCCGAGCGCGAACCAGATGATCAGCATCACGCCGAGGCCCACGATCGAGCCGACGATCATCGCGACGTAGGGGGTGCGGAACGTCGGATGGGTGATCGAAAGCCCGCGCGGGAAGTAGCCGGCGCGCGACAGCGAGTAGATCTGCCGGCCCTGGGCGTAGAGGATCGTGTGGAAGCTCGCGATCAGGCCGGTGAGGGCGACGCAGCCGAGCAGCACGACGCCGGTGTCGCCGTAGACCGCCTTGAGGCCATCGAGCAGCGGCTCGAGCGAGGATGACAGCTTGAACGAGCCGACGCCCACCACCGAGGGGTTCAGCAGCACGATCATGAAGGCCGAGACCATCAGCGTGATCATGCCGAGGATGATGCCCTTGGGCATGTCGCGCGCGGGATCGACCGACTCCTCCGCGGCGAGCGGCAACTGCTCGATCGCAAGGAACAGCCAGACCGCGAAGGGCAGCGTGGCGAGCACGCCGGAAAACCCGAACGGGAACCACGAGCCGCCGCCCTCGGGCAGTTCGACGGCCGCGCCGTCGGGACCGACGCCGATGTTCAGCGCCCAGCGGTTGAAGTCCATGTGCGGGATCGCCGAGACCCAGAAGAAGATCAGCACGGCGAGCGAGATCAGCGTGACGACCATCGTCACCTTGAACGACAGCTCGAGGCCGAAGACGTTGAGGCCGACGAAGATCGCGAAGAACACGATCCAGACCAGCGGCGAATAGGCTGGATCGAACCCGAAGATCGAGTTGATGTAAGCCGTGATGAAGGTGACCACGACGGCTGGCGTGATGACGTATTCGACGTTTTCGCAAAGGCCGGTGAAGAAGCCGCCCCAGGGGCCCATCGCGGTGCGGGCGAAGGAATAGGCCGCGCCGGTGTGGGGCAGCGCGGCCGACATCTCGGCGATGGAGAAGGTCAGGCCGAGATACATGACGGCGATGATCATGCCCGCGACCAGCATGCCGCCCCAGCCGCCGGTCGAGAAGCCGAAGTTCCAGCCGGAGAAGTGGCCGGAGATGACCGCGCCGACGCCGAGCGCCCAGAGGCTCGCCACGCCGGCGTAGCGGGTCAGTCCGCGTTTCTCGAAATACCCGGCGTCGACCGTCTGATAGGTCACGCCCCTCTTGCCGTCCTGCGCCATGCCGAGCTCCCCGTCTCCGCCGATCGGACGCGAAGGCCGGAACCCCGCGCGCTGCGACGTCTCCGTCGCGCCGAAGCGGGATCGACCACCGCCCCCTTCGAGCGACGATCGTCACAGAACCGCCGCAATTTCGCAACGCGAAAGGACGGCTGGAAACGCTGCTTTCTCAGGCAGCTTCTGCCGCGCGAAAGCTCATCCGGCCTTCGCTTTCGGAGCCATGGGCTTATATTGTCCGGCGAGGAGAGGGCCCATGACCGCAACACCGAAGGCGCCCGAGCGTGTCGTCGCGACCGACAAGGCGCTCGATCTGATCAGGACCCTGCAGGCGGAGCACGGCGAGATTCTGTTCCACCAGTCGGGCGGCTGCTGCGACGGCTCGTCGCCGATGTGCTTCGGCCGCGGCGACTACATGGTCGGCGACGACGACGTGAAGCTCGGCGAGGTCGGCGGCGTACCGTTCTATATGAGCCCCTCGCAGTTCGAATACTGGAAGCACACCCATCTGACGCTCGACGTCGTGCCTGGCCGTGGCGGCATGTTCAGCCTGGAGAACGGCCGCGAGGTGCGCTTCCACATCCGCTCGCGGATCTTCACCGAGGAGGAGGCCCGGGCGCTCGACGCCGCCTGAACCGGAGGTCGCCGGCGCGCGCCCCGCGACCTTTGCGCCCACGCAATGCGCTGCCGCTGGTCAGCGGCGGGCGCTCGGAGGATCGTGCGCTCGCCTTCGATTAAGGAGCCTCCCATGAAGATCGACCTCACCGGCAAGATCGCCGTCGTCACCGGCTCGACGATCGGCATCGGCCACGCGATCGCGCTCGGCCTCGCCGGGTGCGGCGCCACCGTCGTCGTCAACGGCCGCAAGCAGGAAGCGGTCGACAAGGCGATCGCCGCCATCGCGCAGGCTGTTCCCGGCGCCGACCTCAAAGGCGTCGCGGCCGATCTTGGGACTCCCGAGGGCGCCGACGCGATGGTCGCCGCGATCCCGGCGCCGGACATCCTCGTCAACAATGTCGGCATCTTCAATCCGCAGGACTTCTTCGACGTCCCGGACGAGGAGTGGACCCGGTTCTTCGAGGTTAACGTGATGTCGGGCGTCCGGCTGTCGCGAGCCTATGCGCAGGGCATGGCGGCGCGCGGCTGGGGCCGGATCGTGTTCATCTCGTCGGAGTCCGGGATCAATACGCCCGTCGAGATGGTGCATTACGGCTTCACCAAGACCGCCCAGCTCGCGGTCTCGAGCGGGCTCGCCAAGCGGATGTCCGGCACCGGGGTGACGGTCAACGCGGTGCTGCCGGGGCCGACGCTGTCGGAAGGCGTCGCCGAGATGCTGAAGGAGGAGGTGGCGAAGACCGGCCAGACGTTGGAGGAGGCCGGGGCCGCCTTCGTGAAGGCGCACCGGCCGAGCTCGATCATCCAGCGCGCGGCGACCGTCGAGGAAGTCGCCAACATGGTGGTCTATGTCTGCTCCAAGGAAGCCTCGGCCACGACCGGCGCCGCGCTGCGGGTCGACGGCGGGGTCGTCAGCACGATCATCTGAACCGCCGGACAGGGGCGGCGCCTCGCGCCGTCCCTGCTAGAGCCTTGAGCCACCCTGAAATCTCTCTGCCGAAGGACGAAGCCTTGACCGGACCTCACCGCGCGCCGCTCGACGACGCCAGCCTCGACACGCTGTTCCGCACCGCCCGCACCCACAATTCGTTCAGCGCGGAGCCGGTCTCCGAGACCACGCTGCGCGCGCTGTTCGAGCTGGTGAAGATGGGTCCGACCAGCGCGAACGGCCTGCCCGGGCGGTTCGTGTTCGTCACCTCGGAGGAAGGCAAGGCGAAGCTCGCCCCGGCGCTGTCCTCGGCCAACCGCGACAAGACGCTGAAGGCCCCCGTGACGGTCATCGTCGGCCACGACCTGCGCTGGCTCGACAACCTGCCGCGCTTCTTCCCGCACGCGCCGACCGCGAAGAGCTGGTTCGAAGGCAACGACGCCGCGATCGAGGAGACCGCGTTCCGCAACGGCACGCTGATGGGCGGCTATCTCATCCTCGCCGCCCGCTCGCTCGGGCTCGACTGCGGGCCGATGTCCGGCTTCGACAAGGCCAAGATCGACGAGGCGTTCTTCGAGGGCACGACCTTCCGCACCAACTTCCTGGTCAATCTCGGCTATGGCGACGGCCAGAACATGTTCGAGCGCCTGCCGCGCCCGGACTTCGACGAGTTCTGCCGGATCGCCTGAGCCTTCCCTTCGCCTGGGGAAGACGGCCGCCCGGGGCGAAGCTCCGCGCCGGGGGGTAACGCGTGATCCTGACGCGACCCTCTTCCGCAACGGGAGAGGGACTTCGCTGGTGGCGTCTTCGACGGCGAAGCTGCTACTGAGCGGGCCATGCGTGTGCTCGCGATCGATACAGCCCTCGGCGCCTGCTCGGTCGCCGTCGTCGAGACGGACGACGACGGCGCGGCGGCGCATGTCTGCTCGATTGCGATGGAGCGCGGCCACGCCGAGGCGCTGATGCCGGAGGTCGCGCGGATCCTCGGACTCGCCGGCGGCCTCGCCGGGATCGAGCGCGTCGCCGTCACGGTCGGCCCCGGAAGCTTCACCGGCCTTCGCGTCGGGCTGGCCTGCGCGCGGGCGATCGGCCTCGGCGCCGGGCTGCCCGTCGTCGGCGTCAGCACGCTGTCGGCGCTCGCCGCGCCCGTCCTCGATGCGGCCGACGGCCTGACGCCGGTCGCCGCCGCCATCGACGCGCGGCACGGGCGCGTGTTCTTCCAGGCGTTTTCGGGCGACGGGCGGCCGCTGGTCTCGGCGCGGCTGGTCGATGTTCGCGACGCCGCGCGCGCGGCCGGCGACGGTCCCGCGCTGATCGTCGGCTCCGGCTCGGACATCGTGATCGCGGCGGCGGAGAACGGAGCGATCCGAAAGGCTGACGTGTGGCGCCTCGCTCCGGACCCGATCTGGCTCGCGCGTCTCGGGGCTGCGTGCGATCCTGCCGACTCGCCGCCCCGGCCTCTTTACCTCAAGGCGGCTGACGCCCACCCGCAGGCCGGCGGGCGGATCGCGCGACGCTGATTCGGACTGACGAATGTTCTGGTGGTTCTGGGGCGCCTACCTTTCTCGATCGACCGTCTGGGCCGTCGAGCCCGCGGACGCCGGCGACGCTGACGAGCTCGCGGCGATCCACGCCTCCGCCTTCGCGCGCGGCTGGAGCATCGACGAGATGGACGCGCTGCTGAACGACCGATCGGTGGTCGGCTGCGTGCTGAGGCGCGAGGGCAGCGAGCGTCCGCACGGCTTCGCGCTCTCGCGCGTCGCGGAGGACGAGGCGGAGGTGCTCTCGGTCGCGGTCGCCGAGGCGCGGCGCGGCCTGGGCGGCGGCGCGCTGCTGCTCAGCCAGCATCTCGGGCGGCTTTCGAACCGGGGCGTGCGCCGCGTGGTGCTCGAGGTCGACGAGGACAACGCGCCCGCGCTTGCGCTTTATGGACGTTTCGGCTTCACGCAGGTCGGCCGCCGCCCGGCCTACTACGCCAAGGCCGACGGCACGCGCGCCGCCGCTCACGTCCTCGCGCTCGAATTGCCCTGAGGTCTCGGTTTACGATATCGCCCGCCGCTCCTATAAGCGGGCGGCGAGGCGTTCGGTCTCCCATGATGTCCAGGAGCGGGACGGCGGCCAACGTGACCACGCAAAGAGCCGATTCGATCGAGCATCTCTGCGCCGCGAAAGGCATGCGGATGACCGATCAGCGCCGCGTCATCGCGCGTGTGGTCGAGAGCGCCGACGACCATCCGGACGTCGAGGAGCTCTACCGGCGCGCTTCCGCCATCGATCCGCGCATCTCGATCTCGACGGTCTACCGGACCGTGAAGCTGTTCGAGGACGCCGGCATCATCGCGCGCGTCGACTTCCGCGACGGCCGCTCGCGCTATGAGCCGCAGCCCGACGAGCACCACGACCACCTGCTCGATCTGCGCAGCGGCAAGATCATCGAGTTCCGCGACGAGGAGATCGAGGCGCTGCAGGCGGCGATCGCCCGCAAGCTCGGCTACCGCCTCGTCGACCACCGGCTCGAGCTCTACGCGGTGCCGCTCGAAGACGGCGAGGGCTGACGAGCTTGGCGCGCCGGCCTCTGCGCGCGGCCGCCGCCGCGCTTGCGCTGATTCCGTTCGTCGCGATCGGGGGAGCGGTGCAGCTCGTCCTGCTCAAGCTCGGCCGGCCGACGCAGGCGATCCCTCTCGCCTTCCACCGTTTCGCGCTGAGGGCCATCGGCGTGCGCGTGCGCGTCATCGGGCGGCCGGCCGAGGGCCGTCCCCTGCTGATGGCGGCCAATCACGCCTCCTGGCTCGACATTCCGGTGCTCGGCTCGACCGGGCCGCTGTCGTTCGTCGCCAAGTCCGAAATCGCCGGCTGGCCGGTGTTCGGCGTCATGGCGAAGCTGCAGCGGACGATCTTCGTCGACCGCTCGCGCCGGAGCGCGACCGGCGCCGTCAACCGCGCCATGGCCGAGCGCATGGCGGCAGGCGAACCGGTCGTGCTGTTCGCCGAAGGCACGTCGAGCGACGGCAACCGCGTGCTTCCGTTCCGCACGGCGCTGCTTGGCGCCGCGCAGGGCGCGATCCTCGCCGCCGGCGGCGCGTGCGTCGCGGTGCAGCCGGTCTCGATCGCCTACACGCATCGCAACGGATTGCCGCTCGGGCGGCTCGGACGCCCCTTCGTCGCTTGGTACGGCGACATGTCGTTCGCGGGCCACCTCATGGCGCTTCTCGCCAACGGCGCCGTCGACGTCACGGTCGCCTTCGGCGAACCGATGAGGGCCGACGCCGCCACCGACCGAAAGCGCCTCGCCGTTCTCGTCGAGCGCGAGGTGCGGCGCATGACCAACGCCGCCCTGCTCGGCCGCGGGGCGCCGGCCGCTGCGGCGGCGGAGGCCGAACGGTCCGGCGCGGCCGCTCCGCCTGTCGCCGTCGAAGCGCCCGGCGTGGCCTGACGTCATGCTGGACGCGGCGATCCTTGCGGCGCGGCAGACGCTGTCGCCGCCGTTCCGGGCGGTGCTGCTGAAGTCGCTCGGTCTGACCGTGCTCCTGCTCGTCGTCGGCTGGTTCGCCCTGCAGGCGCTCGCCGACAGCCTGCTCACCCTGCCGAACGCGACGGCGAACAGCATCGCCCACATCGTCGCCGGCCTCGGCGCCGCCTTCGGGCTGCTGTTCCTGGTGACGCCAGTGACGGCGGCCGTCGCCGGGCTGTTCCTCGACGACGTCGCGGAGATCGTGGAGCGGACGCACTATCCGTCCGAAGCCCCCGGGACGGAGCTGCCGCTGATGCGCAGCGTTTTCCTCTCGGTCCGCTTCGCGCTCGTGGTGCTCGGCCTCAATCTGCTGCTGCTGGTCCTGCTGTTCCTGCCGGGCGTCAACCTGGTCGCCTGGCTCGGCGTCAACGGCTACCTGCTCGGCCGCGAGTATTTCTCGCTCGCCGCGCTGCGATTCCGCGGCGAGGCGGAGGCGACGGCGTTGCGCCGGCGCTACAGGCTTCCGGTGTTTATCGGGGGCGTTCTGGTGGCGGGAATCGCGGTGATTCCGCTCGCCAATCTGCTCACCCCGTTGTTCGCCACGGCTTTCTTCGTCCACCTGCACAAGAAGATCGCGGCCCGCGAGGCGAAACGACTGGAAAATCAGGGCGGCGGCGCCCGATTGGCGCCGTAACGGCCCTTAAACCTGCCGCATTCAAAGTCCACCGGGATGGGACAGGGACGGTCGGCCGGAGGCGGCGGGCCGCAGCAGTGCGATTTGACGAGGCTCACAGGCGATGGCGATCGGGCGCGGGTCCGGGCGAGAGGAACGACGCGAGCCGCGCTTCGATGCGTCGGACCGGTCGCCGGATCTCCGCGTCACGCCGGCCGACCGGCCGGCCGGCGGCGGACCCCGCATCTCGGCGGTCGAACCGTCCTTCGAGCCGCGGCCGGACGGCCGGCGCGAACCGAATTTCGGACAGGCGGACGACGACATGGCCCGTCGGCCTGAGCGCCCCAAGGCGTCGTACTGGGCGTGGGTGATGGGCCGCAGCCGGCCTGCGCGCAAGCGCGGCGGCGATCGCCGCCCTCCGCGGCGCGGCCTAATCGGTCGCATGATCTCGGTCGTCGTCGTGCTGGCGCTGTTCGGCGCGGTCGGCGTCGGCGGCGTGGTGACCTATTACGCCTCGCGCCTGCCGCCGATCCAGAACCTCGAGGTTCCCAAGCGCCCGCCGAACGTTCTGCTCGTCGGCTATGACGGCAAGCCGCTCGCCAATCGCGGCGAGACCGGCGGCGCCTCCGTGCCGTTGTCCGAGATGCCGAAATTCGTGCCGCAGGCCTTCATCGCGATCGAGGACCGGCGGTTCTACGATCACTGGGGCGTCGACGTCTTCGGCCTGCTGCGCGCGCTGAAGACCAACATCATGCGCGGCGGCGTCAGCCAGGGCGGCTCGACGCTGACCCAGCAGCTCGCGAAGAACTTGTTCCTGACCCCCGAGCGCTCGCTCGAGCGCAAGGTCCAGGAGGCGGTGCTGGCCTTCTGGCTCGAGCGCAAGTTCGGCAAGCAGAAGATCCTCGAGATGTATCTCAACCGCGTCTATTTCGGCGCGGGCGCCTATGGCGTGGAGGCGGCCTCGCAGCGCTATTTCGGCAAGTCGATCCGCAAGGTGAACGTCTCGGAAGCCGCGATGCTGGCGGGCCTCGTCAAGGCGCCGTCCCGGCTGTCGCCGAGCCACGACCCGGAAGCCGCCCGCGCCCGCGCCGACGTCGTGCTCGCCGCGATGGCGGACGAGGGCTACATCAGCCGCGATCAGGCGCAGACGGCGTTTCGTGTTTCGCCGCCCTCGCCGGCGCCGAAGCCGGAAGGCGCCGTCGGCTACGCTGCGGACTGGGTGATGGACCAGCTCGATGCGCTGGTCGGCCTCTACGACGAGGACCTCGTGGTGGAGACCACGATCGACCCGCAGCTGGAGACCGAGGCCGAGCGTGATCTCGCTGACGCCATCGCCAGGCGCGGTCCGAAGCTCAAGATCAGCCAGGGCGTGCTGGTGTCGCTCGGGCCGGACGGCGCGGTGCGCGCGCTCGTCGGCGGCAAGTCCTACGCTGAGAGCCAGTTCAACCGCGCGGTCGAAGCCAAGCGCCAGCCGGGCTCGGCGTTCAAGCCGTTCGTCTATCTCACCGCCCTTCAGCTCGGCCTCAACCCGGAAACGGTGAGGGTCGACGCGCCGGTGCAGCTCAAGGGCTGGAACCCGGAGAACTACTCGCGCCGCTACGGCGGTCCGATGACGCTGACCTATGCGCTGTCGCGCTCGATCAACACCGTGGCGGTGCGGCTCGGCGTCGAGGTCGGGCCGGACAAGGTGGTTCAGACCGCGCACGACATGGGCATCACCTCGCCGCTGTCGCCGAACCCGTCGATCGCGCTCGGCACCTCGGAGGTGTCGCCGCTGGAGCTCGCCTCGGCCTATGCGCCGTTCGCGAACGGCGGCTTCGAGGCCAAGCCCTACATCGTGCGCTCGGTGAAGACCGCGCAGGGCGAGCCGCTCTACAAGCGCCCGACGACCGAGCCGAAGATGGTCGTCGACGACGAGCGCGTCGGCATGATGAACTCGATGCTGAGCGAGACGCTGAGCGCGGGCACCGCGCGCGGCGCGTCGTTGCCGGGGTGGCAGGCCGCGGGCAAGACCGGCACGAGCCAGGATTTCCGGGACGCCTGGTTCGTCGGCTACACCGCGCAGTTCGTCACCGCCGTCTGGCTCGGCAACGACGACAACAGCCCGACCAACCACGCCTCGGGCGGCGGCCTCCCGGTCGAGATCTGGAGCCGCTTCATGAAGCGCGCCCATGACGGGATGCAGGTCGCCCTGCTGCCCGGCGACTGGAGCCCGCATGTCGCGGCCTATCCGGACCAGCAGCCGGGCGGCGACGTCTACCAGACCGGGCCGGGTCAGGCGCCTCCGGAGGAGCCGTATGACGGCGGCTATACGGCGGCGCCCGACGAGCGCGTCGTCCGCGAGCGCCGCGACGTCAACCCGCTGCGCGAACCGCTCGGCTTCCTGAAGAAGCTGTTCGGGGGCGGGTGAGGCTGCAGTTCGTTAGAGAGGCCGGCCGCTTCGTGCGCGCCGTCTTCATCGACGGCGGTCGTCGGCGCGGTCAACGCGGCCCGCGCTTGCGCCGCGCGCGCCCGTGACTAGAGTGCGCCCGCCCCTCCAGACCCGACCCCGGATGCCTTCCTGATGACCGAACCCAAGACTGTGAAGAAGGTCGTGCTCGCCTATTCCGGCGGCCTCGACACCTCGGTGATCCTGAAGTGGCTGCAGACGACCTACAACTGCGAGATCGTCACCTTCACCGCCGACCTCGGCCAGGGCGAGGAGCTGGAGCCGGCGCGCAAGAAGGCGGAGCTGCTCGGCGTCAAGCCCGACAACATCTATGTCGACGATCTGCGCGAGGAGTTCGTCCGCGACTACGTCTTCCCGATGTTTCGCGCCAATACGGTCTATGAGGGCCAATACCTGCTCGGCACCTCGATCGCCCGTCCGCTGATCGCCAAGCGCCAGATCGAGATCCTGCGCGCGACCGGCGCCGACGCCGTCTGTCACGGCGCGACCGGCAAGGGCAACGACCAGGTCCGCTTCGAGCTCTCCTACTACGCGCTGGAGCCGGACGTCACCGTGATCGCGCCGTGGCGCGAATGGGACCTGACCTCGCGCACGAAGCTGATCGAGTTCGCCGAGATGCACCAGATCCCGATCTCGAAGGACAAGCGCGGCGAAGCGCCATTCTCGGTCGACGCCAATCTGCTGCACTCCTCCTCGGAAGGCAAAGTGCTTGAGGATCCGAGCCTCGCGGCGCCGGAAGACGTCCACATGCGCACCATCGCGCCCGAGGACGCGCCTGACGAGCCGACGCTGATGTCGATCGACTTCGAGAAGGGCGACGCCGTCGGGATCGACGGCGAGGCGCTGTCGCCGGCTGAAATCCTCACGCGGCTGAACGCGCTCGGCAAGGCGAACGGAATCGGCCGGCTCGATCTGGTGGAGAACCGCTTCGTCGGCATGAAGTCGCGCGGCGTCTACGAGACGCCGGGCGGGACCATCCTCCTCGTCGCGCACCGCGCGATCGAGTCGATCACGCTCGACCGCGGCGCCGCGCACCTCAAGGACGAGCTGATGCCGCGCTATGCGGAGCTCATCTACAACGGCTTCTGGTTCTCCCCGGAGCGGGAGATGCTGCAGGCGGCGATCGACCTGTCGCAGAACGACGTTTCCGGCCGCGTGCGGCTCAAGCTCTACAAGGGCAACGTCATCGTCATCGGCCGCGAGAGCCCCAACTCGCTCTACGACCAGGAGCTCGTCACCTTCGAGGACGGCGCGGTCGCCTACGACCACCACGACGCCGCGGGCTTCATCAAGCTGAACGCTCTCAGGCTGCGCACCCTCGCCGCCCGCAAGCGGCGGAACGGCTGAGCGTCCGGTTTGGGCGCCCGACCCTCGACGGTCACGCCCGCGAAGGCGGATGTGACGGCGACGCCTGAGCGATCCGCCGTCTCCACCGGCCGCGTTCGCTGATGTTCAATCTGATGCGACGGCGACCGCCGACGTCCGAGCGGGTCTGTTACCTGCACATCGGCCCCCACAAGACCGGGTCGACCTCGATCCAGCACGCCCTGTTTGAAAACGCCGGGCGGCTCGCAAAGATCGGACTGACCTACCCCACGGGCTGGGCGGCCGAGGGCCGGCTGCGGCGCAACCATTCGTCGCTCGCGCGCCGGACCCTGCTCAGGCTGCCGGGCGCGCTTAAGGACGCCCCGGTCTGGTCCGAGCTCGACGCGACGCTGGCCAGGACACGGGGCTCGATCATCGTCTCAAGCGAGCATTTCGCGATCATGCTGCGGGACGCGGGCTGGTTCGACCGCATCATCGGTTTCTTCGAGGATCACGGCTTCCGGGTCGTGATCATCGCCTTCATGCGAGACCAGCCGATCTGGCTGAACTCCTGGTACACGCAGGATCAGAAGAACTTCGCCTCCCGGCGCAGCTTCGCCGGGTTCCGCAAGCTGATCTACCGGCGCGGCTACATGGACCCCTCGGTCTTTCTGAAGAGAGCGGTGGACCATCCGCGCGTCGAGGTCCGCCCGCTGTCCTTCGAGCGGGCGACGAAGGCGGGGCTGGTGCGCAGCTTTCTCGACGCCGTCGACGCGCCCGCGCGCTTCCGGCTCGACGAGCCGCCGCGCATCAACGCCAATTTCGGCGCGAAGGGCGTGTTCGCCGCGCAGGAGATCATGCGCCGGGTCGAGGCCCCGATCCGCGGACGGCCGGATTACACCGCGCTTTACCGCCATTTCCTGAAGCTGATGGTCGGCCGCAACTGGGAGGCGACGCCCTATATCGGACTGTCGCAGGACGACTTCAGCGCGATCCGCGAGCGCTTCGGCGCCGCGAACGAGGCGTTCGCGCGCGACTATTTCGGCGTCTCCTGGGAAGAACTGGCGCCGGTCAGGAGCTACGAGCGCTGCGTGTTCGACTTCGAGGCGGCGTCGGAAGAGGATCGGGCCGACGTCATGGAGGTGGTCGACGCCATGGTCTGTGCGGTGAAATCCGGCTCCCTTGCGGGCGAAACGGACGCCCCTGACGACTCCTGAAGGGCGCGGACGCACGTCCGCAAACCACGCGGATCCGAAGAAAACAAGCGCGGCTCTTGCGTTTTCGAGCCTTCTCCCGCATCTGTGGCGCCGCACAAACCTAGACAATTCAGATCGAAGGCGCCCGCACACGGCGGGCCTGAGGCTCGTCGTTACCCATGAAGCTCCACAACATCGCGATCATCGCGCACGTCGACCACGGCAAGACCACGCTGGTCGACAAGATGCTCCAGCAATCCGGCTCGTTCCGCGAGAACCAGCGCGTCGCCGAACGCGTGATGGATTCCAACGACCTGGAAAAGGAGCGCGGCATTACGATCCTGGCGAAAGCCACGTCGATCGTCTGGAAGGACACCCGCATCAACATCGTCGACACGCCGGGCCACGCCGATTTCGGCGGCGAGGTCGAGCGCATCCTGTCGATGGTGGACGGCGTGATCGTCCTGGTGGACGCTGCCGAAGGCCCGATGCCGCAGACCAAGTTCGTGGTGTCGAAGGCGCTGAAGATCGGTCTCAAGCCGATCGTCGCCGTCAACAAGGTGGACCGGCCGGACGCCCGCGCCTCGGAGGTCATCAACGAGGTGTTTGACCTGTTCGCGGCGCTCGACGCCAATGACGAGCAGCTCGACTTCCCGATCCTCTACGGCTCCGGCCGCGACGGCTGGCTGGCGGCGACGCCGGAAGGTCCGAAGGACCAGGGCCTCGCTCCGTTGTTCGACCTGATCCTGAAGCACGTGCCGGAAGCCAAGACCGAGCCCGGCGCCTTCCGCATGCTCGGCACCCTGCTCGAGGCCAACCAGTTCCTTGGCCGCATCATCACCGGCCGCATCATCTCCGGCCAGGTTCGGCCGAACCAGACCGTCAAGGTGCTGTCGCGCGACGGCCAGTTGGTCGAGAACGGCCGCGTCTCCAAGATCCTCGCGTTCCGCGGCATCGAGCGCACCGCGATCGACGTCGGCGAGGCCGGCGACATCGTCTCGATCGCGGGACTCGTGAAGGCGTCCGTCGCCGACACGTTCTGCGATCCCTCGATCGACACCCCGATCCAGGCTCAGCCGATCGATCCGCCCACCGTGTCGATGAGCTTTCTGGTCAACGACAGCCCGCTCGCCGGCACTGAGGGCGACAAGGTCACGAGCCGCGTCATCCGCGACCGCCTGCTCAAGGAAGCCGAGGGCAATGTCGCGCTCAAGGTCGAGGAAGCCGCCGACAAGGACAGCTTCATCGTCTCAGGCCGCGGCGAGCTCCAGCTCGCGATCCTGATCGAGCAGATGCGCCGCGAGGGCTTCGAGATCGGCGTGTCGCGCCCGCGTGTCGTGCTGCAGCGTGATCCCGACAGCGGCGAGATCGTCGAGCCGATCGAGGAGGTCGTCATCGACGTCGACGAGGAGCATTCCGGCGTCGTCGTGCAGAAGATGTCGGAGCGCAAGGCCGACATGATCGAGATGCGCCCCTCGGGCGGCAACCGCCTGCGCCTAATGTTCCACGCGCCCACCCGCGGCCTCATCGGCTATCAGGGCGAGCTGCTGACGGACACCAAGGGCACGGCGATCATGAACCGCCTGTTCCATTCCTACGGCCCGTTCAAGGGCGAGATCGCCGGCCGCAACAACGGCGTGCTGATCGCGAACGAGGCCGGCGAGGCGGTGGCCTACGCGCTCTGGAACCTCGAGGACCGCGGTCCGATGATCATCGAGCCGGGCTGGAAGGTCTATCAAGGCATGCTGATCGGCATCCACAGCCGCGACAACGACCTCGAGGTCAACGTCCTCAAGGGCAAGAAGCTCACCAACATCCGCACCCAGTCGAAGGACGAGGCGGTGCGCCTGACGCCGCCGATCCGCATGACGCTGGAGCGTTCGCTCGCCTGGATCCAGGACGACGAGCTGGTCGAGGTGACCCCGAAGTCGATCCGCCTGCGCAAGCGCCTGCTCGACCCGAACGCCCGCAAGCGCGACAGCCGCAAGGCCGAAGCCGAAGTTGCTTGATTGAGGCTGTGACGAGAGGCTCCGTTCCTCTCGTCCGCCGCTTTATCTAAACCGGAAGGGACGCGCCACCATGGCGCGTCCCTTCTTGGTTTTGGGGGCTCCGATGGCCGGAAGACTTGCAGGCAAAGTCGCGATCGTCTCCGGCGGCGCGACAGGAATGGGCGGTGCGTCGAGCCGGCTGTTCGCGGCTGAGGGCGCCAAAGTCGCCATCATCGATATCAACGGCGATGCAGCCGAAGAGACCGCGGCCCTCATTCGCAGCGAGGGCGGAATCGCCCAGGCTTTCGTCGCGGACGTCTCCGATGAAGCCGCTGTTGCAAAGGCTGTCGAGGGCGCGAACGCCGCCTTTGGCCCGGTGACGGTGCTGTTCAACCACGCCGGCACACTGGTGGTGAAGCCGTTCCTCGAAACCACCGTCGAGGAGTGGGATTGGCTGCACGCCGTCAACGTGCGCTCGATGTTCCTGATGACCAAGGCCGTGCTGCCGCAGATGATCGCGGCCGGCGGCGGCTCGATCGTCTGCACGTCGTCGATCTCGGCGGTCGCAGGCACGCCGATGGAGGTGCTCTACGACACCACCAAAGGCGCCTGCCACATGTTCGCGCGCGCGATCGCGGTCGAATTTCGGGATCGGAACATCCGCTGCAACGCGCTCTGCCCGGGCTTCATCCGAACGCCGCACGGCCTGCGCGAGGTGGACGACCTCAACCGGCTTGGCGTCGACGTTTCCGACGCGGCGCTCGTCGCACAACAGGGCCGCATCGGCGAACCGGAGGAGGTGGCGAAGGTCGCGCTGTTCCTGGCGAGCGACGAGGCGAGCTTCGTCAACGGCGCCCGTCTGTTCGCCGACAACGGCTTTACCGCGGCCTGAACCTCATCCCTTGATCCGCGCCATTCCCGGATCGTACGGCGGCTTCAGGAACGGCGTCACCGGCACGATCTCGCCCGCGACGTCGAGCTCGTAGTCGCCCGCCATCACGTAGGCCGCGTCGACGCCGGCGGGGTCGCGGACGTAGCCGTAGCCGATCGGCTTGCCGACCGTGAAGCCGAAGCCGCCGCTCGCGAGCCAGCCCACGCGCTTGCCGTCGCGCAGGATGGTCTCGCGGCCGAGCAGCGTGACCTCGGGATCCTCCACCGTGAAGCCCGCGAGCAGGCGCGGCAGCGGCTTGGCCGCCGCCTCCACCAGCGCGTCACGGCCGAGGAACGGCGTGTTCGACTTGAGCTTCACCGCCCAGCCGAGGCCCGCCATCTGCGGCGTGTGGTCGGGGCCGATCTCCGCGCCCCAGGCGCGGTAGCCCTTTTCCAGCCGCAGCGTCTCGATCGCGCGGTAGCCGGCGAGCGCGATCCCGTGCGGCTCGCCCGCCGCCATCAGCGCCTCGTAGACGGTGAGCGCGAATTCGGTCGGCACGTGCAGCTCCCAGCCGAGCTCGCCGACGTACGTGACGCGGAGCGCAAGCGTCGGGCTGCCCGCGACGGAGATCGTCCGCGCGGTCCCGAACGGGAAGCCGGCGTTCGAGACGTCGGCGTCCGTCACCGCCTGCAGCACGTCGCGGGCGCGGGGGCCGAACAGGCTGAGCACCGCCCGCGACGAGGTGACGTCGAGGAGATGGGCGTCGCAATCCGCCGGGATCGCCTTGGAGATCCAGTCAAAATCATGCGTCGCGAAGCCGGTGCCGGTGATGATGTAATAGCGGTCCTCGGCGAGGCGCATGACGGTGAGGTCGCATTCGATCCCGCCGCGGGCGTTCAGCATCTGCGTGTAGACGAGCGAGCCCACGGGTTTCGCGACGTCGTTGGCGCAGATCCAGGACAGCGCGCGCTCGGCGTCGCGCCCGACCATCATGAACTTCGCGAACGACGTCTGGTCGAACAGCGCCACCCGCTCGCGGCAGGCTGCGTGCTCGCGCCCCACCGCGGCCGTCCAGTTCGGCCTGGTGAAAGAGTAGATGTCGCGGGCTTCGTCGCCATCGCCCGCGAACCAGTTCGGGCGCTCCCAGCCGAGCTTCTCGCCGAACACGGCGCCGCGCTCCTTCAGCCGGTCGTAAAGCGGCGAACGGCGCAAGGGGCGCCCGCTGTCGTGCTCTTCGGACGGCCACGCCATGGTGTAGTGCTTGGCGTAAGCCTCGAGCGTGCGGGTGCGCACCCAGGCCGTGTCGTGGTGGTTCGCGCCGAAACGGCGGATGTCGACCGGCCAGAGATCGTAGGGCGGCCAGCCCTTCGCGACCCATTCGGCGAGCGCCATGCCGGCCCCGCCGCCGGCCGCGATGCCGAAGGCGTTGAAGCCGCAGCCGACGAACAGGTTCTTCACCTCCGGTGCCTCGCCGAGGATGAAGTTGCCATCCGGCGTGAAGCTCTCGGGACCGTTGATCAGCTGCTTGATCCCGGCGGTCTCCAGCGCCGGCACCCGGCCGAGGGTCAGCTCCAGCGTCGGGGTGAAATGGTCCCAGTTCTCCTCCAGCAGCTGGAAGGAGAAGTCCTTCGGCGGGCCGCCGACGCCCCAGGGGATCGGGTTCGGCTCGTAGCCGCCGACCACGAGGCCGCCGACCTCCTCCTTGTAGTAGGTGAGCCGGTCGGGATCGCGCACCGTCGGCAGGCCGCGGGACACCCCGTCGATCGGCTCGGTGATGATGTACTGATGCTGCACGGCGCTAAGCGGGATGTTGACGCCGGCGAGCTTTCCGAGCTCGCGCGACCACAGGCCGGCGCAGATCACCAGCCGCTCGCATTCCACCCGACCGTGACTGGTGACGACCGCCTTCACCTTGCCGTTCTCGACCTCGATCGACTCGACCGAAATCTCCTCGCGGATCGTCACGCCGTTCCGCCGCGCGCCGCGGGCGAGCGCCTGGGTGATGTCGGAGGGGCTGGCCTGCCCGTCGGTCGGCAGGAAGGCGGCGCCGATCACGTCGTCGACGTTCATCAGCGGCCAGAGGTCCTGCGCCTCCTTCGGGGTCAGCAACTGCATCTCGAGCCCGAAGGAGCGCGCGGTCGTCGCCTGCCGCTTCACCTCGATCCACCGGTCCGGCGTGCAGGCCAGGCGCAGGCCGCCGTTCATCCTCCAGCCGGTGGCGAGACCCGTCTCCTCCTCCAGCGACTTGTAGAGCTTCACGCTCTCGCCCAGGAGCTGGGTGATGTTCGCGCTGGTCCGGAGCTGCCCCACGAGGCCGGCCGCGTGCCAGGTCGACCCGGAGGTCAGCCGATCGCGCTCAAGCAGCAGCACGTCGCTCCAGCCCATCTTGCCGAGGTGATAGGCGGTGGAGCAGCCGACGATGCCGCCGCCAATGATCACGACCTTGGCGGAGGCGGGAAGTTCGGTCATCGCGACATCTCTTCGAATTGGGTAAGCGCACGCTCGAACCGCGCGAGGTTTTCGGCGGTGTAGGCCTGGTAGTCGAAATCGATCGTGGAGTGCAGCTCGGAGACCATGCTCCACAGCGCCTCGCGCAGCAGCGAGGCGACCGCCATCGCCTGCACGCGCAGGCGGAGCGCGTCGTCCGGCGGGCGGCCGAAATAGAGCGCGAGCATCTCGTCGCGCTCGACGTCGCCGAACTCGTTGTTGGAGGCGAGGTTGCCGAGGTCGAACAGCGGCGTGTTGAAGCCGGCGTAATCCCAGTCGATCAGCCAGAGCCGGGAGCCGTCGTCGATGAAGTTGCCCGGCAGCAGGTCGTTGTGCGCGAAGACCAGCTCGACCGGCCCCGCCGCCGCCTCGAGCAGCTCGGCGACAGTTGCGAGCCGGGGCAGGTCGCCCGCCAGCCGGTGGCCGCCCTCCCGCAGCGTGTGGGCGTAGTCGCGCAGGATGTGGAACGTCCAGAACGCCATGCCTGGGCCGCGCAGGTGCTTCGCGACGCCTTGATGCGCGGCCTTCACAAGCGCCACCACCCGCGGCAGCTCGGCGCGCACGTCGGCGGAGGAGAAGGTTCGGCCGGCGATATGATCGATCACCATCAGCCCCGGCGCGACATGCCGTATGGCGGGCGAAACGCCGGCCGCATGGGCGGCGACGCCCGCCGCGCGTTCGTTGAAGCGCATCACGCCATGAAGCGGGATGTCCTCGCCGAGCCGGACGACATATTTCCGGCCGGCGTCCTCGACGAGATAGTTGCGGTTGGTGATCCCGCCCTGCAGCGGCTCGGGCTCGACCGGCCCGCGCCAGAAGTCGAGCGCCCGGATGCGGACGACGCCTTCGTCCGTCACGCCTCCAGTCCCCGCCTCGCCTTCATCCGCGCCGCGCCCGCCGAGATCAGGCGGTCGGCGATCATGCCGATGAACGCGACGCAGAAACCGGCGACAAGCCCTGCGCCGACGTCGGCCTTGGCGAGCGCGGCGAAGGTCACCTGGCCGAGATCGCGGGTGCCGACCAGCGCCGTGATCACGAGCATCGAGAGCGCCAGCATAATGGTCTGGTTGATCCCGAGCATGATCTCGGGGATCGCGAGCGGCAGCCGGATGCGGGTGAGGATCTGCCGCCGGGTGCAGCCGTTCATCGCGCCGGCCTCGATCAGATGCGGGGAGATGCGCGCGACGCCGTGGGCGGTGTAGCGGATCGCCGGGGCTACGGCGTAGAGCACGATCGCGATCAGCGCGGTGAAGTCGCCAACCCGGAACAGCATGACGATCGGGATGAGATAAACGAAGGTCGGCAGCGTCTGCAGCGTGTCGATGACGGCCTCGACCACGCGCCAGAGCTTCGGGCGCTGGGCGGCCGCGACGCCGACCGGCACGCCGATCAGCGCCGAGATGATCACCGAGACGCCGCAGAGATAGACCGTGATCATCGAGGCCTGCCACAGCCCGACCACGGCCATGAACAGCGCCATCAGCCCGACGGTGAGCGCGAGCCGCCAGCCGCCGAGCCGCCAGCCGGCGATCGCGACGATCGCGACCACCCACGGCCACGGCAGCGCCAGCATGAAGCGCTTCACGGGAATGAGCACGTTGAGCAGGATCGCGGTCTTGATGGCTTCGAGCGTGGAGAAGAAAGTGATGTTGATCCAGCTCACGAGCTGGTTCCAGAACGGCCCGGTCGAAAGCCGCCACGCGTCCGGATAGGGCGCGATCTCGGGCTGGAAGGCGGTCGCGAGCCACAGAACGACCGCGAGCGCGAGCGCGACGATGATCGCGCGGCGTCGGAACAGGCGGGCGGCCTCGTCGCGCATCGGGGGCCGGGCCGAGCGCACCGCGAGCGCCTGGGCGAAGCGGTCGAGCAGCACGGCGAGCACGGTGATCGCGACGCCGGCTTCGAGCCCCGCGCCGATGTTGAGCGAGCGCAGCGCCGAGAGCACGTCCCAGCCGAGGCCGCCGGCGCCGATCATCGAAGCGATGATGACGACATTGAGCGAGAGCATGATGACCTGGTTGACGCCGACCATCAGCGCCGGCAGCGCGGTCGGCACCAGCATCTTCCAGGTGAGCTGCCGGCGCGTGCAGCCGGTCATCCGGCCAAGCGCGAGCACCTCCTCCGGCACCGCTCGGATCGCGATGACGGAGACCCGCACCATCGGCGGCATGGCGTAGATCACGGTCGCGACCATCGCCGACACCGGGCCGAAGCCGAACAGGATCAGCATCGGCAGCAGATAGGCGAAGACCGGCATGGTCTGCGCGACGTCGAGAACCGGCGACACCATGCGGTCGAGCGCCCGCCAGCGCACGCAGGCGAGGCCGAGCAGCAGGCCGCCGATCGACCCCAGGATGCTCGAGACGAGAACGGAGGCGAGCGTGACCATCGCGCTCGACCACTGGCCGAACACGACGAGATAGACGAGCCCGAGCGCCATCGGGATCGCGAGCTGACGGCCGCCGACCGCAAAGGCCGCGACGACGCTGACCATGATCATCGAGAACCACGGAATCGCCGGCACGATCGTCACCGCGTCGGAGCCGAGCCCCTGCACGAAGCCGGTGGCGAGCAGCGACTTCGCGAAGGACAGCGGCAGGTCGAGCGTCCAGGCGAAGGCGCGGGTGGCGTCGTGCACCGTGAAGAGGCCGAAGCTCGCCCTCTCCATCAGCCATTTCATGAAGGCGGAGATCCACGGCGACAGCGGGATCTGCCAGGCGGACGGATATTTCCACGCCCAGGCCGGCAGCGCGCTCGCGGGCAGCATGACGAGGATCGCGGTCGCGACCAGCACGGCCGGCCAGAGCAGACGGCGGAACGGGAGGCGCGGCAGTTCGAGGCTGCGCGACGGAGACTCGGCGAAGCTCATGCCGCGACGCTTTTGCGCTCGCGGCCGACCAGCACGTCGATCATCGCGAGCCGGTCGACGACGCCGATGACCTTGCCGTCCTCGACGACGGCGTAGGGCTTGGGCGACGCCTCGACGTCGTGGGCGAAGGCGGCGATCCGCGCCCCCGCCTGGATCTCGCCGGCGAAGTCCGCGCCGTCGACAGGCGTCGCCATGATCGAGCGCGCGGTCAGGATCTTGGCGCGCGGCGCCTCGCGGGTGAAGGCGCGGACATAGTCGGTCGCGGGGTTCAGCACGAGCTCCTCGGCGGTGCCGATCTGCTCGATCCGGCCGTCCTTCATGATGGCGATGCGGTCGGCGACGCGCACCGCCTCGTCGAAATCGTGGGTGATGAAGATGATGGTCTTCTTCAGCATGCCCTGAAGCCGCAGCACCTCGTCCTGCATCTCGCGGCGGATCAGCGGGTCGAGCGCCGAGAACGGCTCGTCGAGGAACCAGAGATCGGGTCCGACCGCGAGCGAGCGGGCGATGCCGACGCGCTGCTGCTGTCCGCCGGAAAGCTCGCGCGGGAAACGTCCCTCTCGCCCCTGAAGGCCGACGAGCTTGATCATCTCGTGCGCGCGCTCCTCGCGTTTCGCGCGGGGCATGCCCTGCACGTCGAGCGGGAAGGCGACGTTGCCGAGCACGGTGAGATGCGGCAGCAGCGCGAAGTGCTGGAACACCATGCCCATCTGGTGGCGGCGGATCCGGATGAGATCGCCTTCCGGCATCTTCATCAGGTCGTGGTCCTCGAACAGGACCTCGCCGGCGGAGGGCGGCGTCAGCGCCGAGAGGCAGCGCACCAGCGTCGACTTGCCGGAGCCCGAGAGCCCCATGATGACGAATGTCTCGCCGCGGGCGATATCAAGGTCGACGTCGCGCACCGCGGCCGTGACCCCGGCCGCCGCGAGCTCCTCGGGCGAGCCGGAGAAGCGGCCGTCCTTCACGAAGCGCCCGGCGTTCGCCCCGAACAGCTTTGCGACGCCCCTGCAGGCGAGGATGGGATGGCTCATCGGGTTGCCTTCACAAATTGTCGTATGAAGGCCCCCTCACCCGACCCTTCGGTCCAGCCTCTGCCCCAACGGGGGAGAGCGAAGGCCAGCGCCTCGTCCTGGACCGTCCCGGCGGAGACGCCGGAGGGCGGTCAGCCCTCCGGGTGAGGGAGCTCTAGGCTCGTGTGCGACGCTGAGACCAGCCCCTCACATCCCCATCCAGGGCTTCCACTTCGCCTCGTTCTTGGCGATCCAGTCGGCGGCGACGTCCTCGACCTTCTCGCCGTCGATGTCGACGCGGGCGGCGAGCGCGCCGATCGTGGCGTTGTCCATCTGGTAGGCCTTCAGCGCGGCGTAGGCTTTCGGCCACTTGTCCTTCATGCCCGCCCAGGCCGCCTTGTAGATCGGCCCTGTCGGCTTGGCGCAGTCGTACTTCATCTCTTTATTGATGCCCCACGCCGGGTCTTCGTAGCATTCCTTCGTATACTTCGGGAACTCGACGAATTCGCCCTTGTACTTGATGGGCGCCCAGTGCGGCACGTAGATCCAGAGCAGGATCGGCGCCTTGCGCTCGTAGGCGCTCTTCAGCTCGGCGAACATCGCGGCGTCGGTGCCGGCGCGCACCACCTCGAACGGCAGATCGAGCGCCTGAACGCGCTCCTCGTCCCAGCCGCCCCAGGTCACGGGGCCGGAGAGATAGCGGCCCTTGGGCGCGGTTTCGGGCGTCGAGAACGCCTCGGCGCAGTCCTTCAGCGCCTTCCAGTCGGGCAGGCCGGGGCACTTCTCCTTCATGTATTCCGGATACCACCAGTCTTCCCGGGCCTGCAGCCCGCTCTCGCCCAGGTTCTCGACCTTGCCGGTCGCGACCGCCGCATCGAGCGCCTCGCCCGCGGTCGTCGCCCAGACCTCGATCACGACGTGAAGATCGCCGGAGGCGACGCCGGTGAACTGCGCCAGCATGTCGGCGGGGGCGTATTCGACGTTGTAGCCGCCCTTCTGCAGGATGCCGCCGATGATGTGGGCGCTGATGAGCTCGCCCGTCCAGTCGTTCAGCGTGATCTTGATGGGGTCCTTCGATTCGGGGTCCGCCAAGGCGACGCCCCCGCTCAGCCCAAGCGCGATCGCCCCAATCGCAAGCGCCTCAGTCAATTTACGAAGCATGGTTCGTCTCCCGGCTCTCTGCCCGGACTATTCATGCAGTTTGGGCGCCAGTCCGGGACAAGTCCACATGAGATGTGGGATTGGCGTTGTGAGCGGAGTCGAATTCCCACACAATGCCCACGGAAGCAGCGGGACAAGCCTCTTCATGGACCAGAATCAGCGGCAACGCGCGATCTTCGATCTCGTGCGCGACGAGGACGTCACGCGGGTCACGGCCCTCGCCGACCGGCTCGGCGTTTCGGATGAAACAATCCGGCGCAACCTGAAGGCGCTCGTCGAGGATGGGTTGCTGATCCGCCGCCACGGCGAGGTGGGTCTCGCCGAGCCCGCCGTCGACGCGCCGTTCCGCCGGCGCATGCGCGTCAACGCCGGCGCGAAGAAGGCGCTGGCGGCGCTCGTCGCCGACCGCGTGAAGGACGGCCAGGTGCTGATGATCGACACCGGCTCGACCACAGCCTACGTCGCTCAGGCGCTTGCGGCCCGGCGCGGGCTCACCGTCGTGACCAACTCGGTCGAGATCGCCCGCCACCTCGTCGGCCGCAACGACAACCGCGTCTATATGGCGGGCGGCGAACTGCGCGCCGACCTCGCGGCGGCTGTGGGCGCTGAGGCCGCGGCCTTCATCCGCCAGTTCAAGGCGGATCTCGCGATCCTCTCGATCTCCGGCGTCGACCCGCAAGGACAGTTCACCGATTTCGACCTCGACGAGGCCCGCATCGCGCGCGCGATGATCGACGGCTCCACGGCGCGCCTGATCGTCGCCGACCACGCCAAGTTCGGACGCCGCGCGCCGGTGACGATCTGCGAGCCGAGCGAGATCGCGACGCTGGCGACCGACGAGCCGCCGCCGCCGGACGTCGCGCGATGGCTGGCCGATTGCGGGATCGAGGTGATCGTTGCGGATGAGCGTCGCCAAGCCGCCGCGGAGTGACGCGGCGGCGCCGCGCGCGACGGCCCGGCGCTAGACCAGCACCGGCGTCATATCGACGGTGTGCTTGGTTTTCTGCGGGCCGGCGGTGATCATCACGCCGTCGATCGGCGCGACGTCGCCGTAGTCGCGGCCGACGGCGACGACCACATGGTCGTCGAGCGCCAGCATCGCGTTGGTGGGGTCGAAGCCCATCCAGCCCATGTCGGGCCCGAGCCAGACGTCGACCCATGCGTGCATCGCGTCAGCGCCCGCGAGCCGCGGCTTGCCCGGGGGCGGAATGGTGCGCAGGAAACCGCTGACATAGGCCGCGGGCAGCCCGATCCCGCGCAACGCCGCGATCATGATGTGCGCGAAATCCTGGCAGACGCCCTCGCGCCGCGCGAAGGCGTCCTCGAGCGGGGTGTCGACCGTCGTCTTGCCCGGCGCGTAGTCGAAGTCGGCCTTGATGCGGCGGCTGAGCGCGAGCATCGCCTCGCCCGCGGGCATGTCGTCGAGCGCAGTCTCGGCGGCGTAGGACGAGAGCGGCTCGGATATGCGCACGACGCGGCTGTCGCCGAGGAAATGCATCGGCCCGCCGCCGCCGGATTCGCGATCGGCCTTGGCCGCCGCCCTCACCTCGGCGACCGTCGGGGTCAGGCCCAGGTCCGGCCGCGGCCGGGTCACCTCGACGCGGGCGCGCATAGTGACCTTGAGCGCGTCGTGGCTCGGCAGGATGAGGACGTGGTCGATCGCGTTGCCGAAGAAGTCGTGTTCGCGGCCGGTCTCCGTCGGGTCGGGATTGATCGTCACCCGGGCGGACATCAACCGCTGCCCGCGCTCGGCGCGCGGCCGCACGCGCAGGATGTGCCGGGCGTCCTTCACGTCCTGAGGATAGTGGTAGCTGATGTTGAGCGCGAGGTCGTAGATCATTCGACGTTGAGTCTGTCGGCCCCGGGCGTCGGCCCCGAGGTGAAGTAGCGCTGGCTGAGCAGGTCGGACACCGCGCCGAGGTCGGCGGCGATCCGGTTGAGGAAAGTCTCGTTCGCCTCTCTGGCGTCGCCGGTGGCGAGCCGCACGGCGAGCCGGGCCGCGCGGCGCGAGACGTCGGCGAGCGTCTCGCCGCGGCGCATGCCGGGGAGTTCGTCGAGCAGCTCGCGGAAGCTGTTCACCTGGAAGGCGATGGAGCGCGGGTTGAGCGGGTCGAGGGCGATCAGGTCGATCACCGTCTCGCGCGACAGGTCGACCGAGTAGCGCCGGCGATAGGTGACGCGGCTGTCGCAGAACTCGAGCAGCGCCTCCAGCCCGCCCTCGGGCGTCTCCTTGCCGCTGAGCGCGGCGGCGACGCCCGCCGTCACCTGCCCGCGCTCGATCAGCCGGCCGGCCTGCAGGAAGCGCCATCCGGTGAACTGGTACATGTTCTCGTGCACCAGGCCGGTGAAGCCGGACAGCCGCGTCAGCACCTCGCTCGCCAGCGCCACGAGGTCGCCGGGTTCGGGTTCGGCGAGGTGTCGCTCGATCAGGTCGACGACCTCGCCGAGCGACCGCCAGCCGTCCGGCGAGAAGCGGTCGCGAATGCGCGAGGCGGTGTTGAAGGCGGTGCGCGCGCGGCCGAGCAGGCCGGCCGCCAGACCGC
This sequence comes from Hansschlegelia plantiphila, assembly GCF_027922265.1. Classification (GTDB taxonomy): domain Bacteria; phylum Pseudomonadota; class Alphaproteobacteria; order Rhizobiales; family Methylopilaceae; genus Methylopila; species Methylopila plantiphila. The sequence goes on from NZ_BSFI01000008.1 coordinate 547,175, forward strand.
CCTTCTTGGCGTCGACGCCGAGATCGTCGAGCAGGTCGACGACGTGGCCCTCGAGCGCGCCCTTGCGCTCGCCCTCGGCGAGGCGCGCGGCGTGGAGGCGCACCAGACGGGTCGCCGCCTCGGCGCGCTCGACGTAGCGGCCGAGCCAATAGAGGTTGTCGGCGGCGCGCGCGGGCGGCGCGCTCGGCAGCCGGCGCGAGAACGACGCGTCGCCGCTCCTCGTCAGCAGCGAGACCTGCCGCTCCTGGCGGTCGGACGTCACCCAGACGTCGACCGAGTGACCGCCGGACTGCATCGCGACCGCGAGCGGATCGGTCGAGCTCGACACCCGGGCGAATCCGCCCGGCATCACGCTCCAGCCGTCGGCGTGGCGCGCGAGATAGACCCGCATCGTCACCGGGCGGGGCTCGAACTTGCCGTCGACGTACACCGGCGCGGTGGAGAGCCCGACGATCTCCTGCCCCACCACGTCCCAGGCGTCGCGGTCGAGGTCGTCGAGCAGGCCGCCGGGCTCGGCGCGGCGGATGCCGAGGTCGAGCGGCCGGCGGCGCTCCTCGCCGGCGACGGTCTGCGGGAAGGCGCGGGCGAGCGACAGGCGATGGCGGTTCGCCGAGACGTAGGCGCGCTCGGCCTCCTGCCCGCACCACCAGGTCGCGACCGTCGGCAGAGTGAGGTCCTCGCCGAGCAGCGCCTTGGCGAGCGCCGGCTGGAAGGCGAGCAGAGCGCGCGTCTCCAGGATGCCGGATCCGAGCGCGTTGACCATATCGACGCCGCCCTCGCGGATGGCGCGCACGAGGCCCGGCGTGCCGATGCGCGAGCGGGGATGCAGCTCCAGCGGATCGGCGAAGTCGGCGTCGAGCCGCCGCCACAGCACGCGGATCGGCTTCGCGCCGTCGACGGTGCGCACCACCACCGACGAGCCGTGGACCGCGAGGTCGCCGCCTTCGAGCAACAGAAGGCCGAGATAGCGGGCAAGATAGGCGTGCTCGAAATAGGTCTCGTTGGCCGGCCCCGGCGTCAGCAGACCGACGCGCAGGCCCTTGCCGTCGTCGAGCGACAGCAGCGTCTCGCGGAACTGCTTGAAGAAGCCGGCGAGCCTCTGGACCTTGAGGTCGCGGATCAGCTCCGGGAACGCCCGCGAGGTGGCGACGCGGTTTTCGAGCGCGAAACCTGCGCCGGAAGGCGCCTGCGTCCGGTCGCCGAGCACCCACCAGCGTCCGTCCGGCCCTCGGCCGAGATCGACCGCGATGAAGCGGATCAGCGGCCGTCCGTCCGAGGCCTGGCCTGCGAGCGGGCGGAGGAACTCCGGGTTGCGGCCGAGGATCGCCGGCGGCAACACGCCGTCGCGGATCAGCCGACGCTCGCCATAGAGGTCGGCGACGAGCTTCTCGAGGAAGCCGGCGCGCTGGATCAGGCCGGCCGCGAGCGCCGCCCATTCGCTGCGCTCTATGATCAGCGGCGGGTGCGCGAGCGGCCATGAGCGGGTCTGCTCGCCGCGCTCCGAGCCGCCATAGACGCGGTAGTAGACCCCGGCCTCGCGCAGATACTGGGCGGCGCTGGAGAAGCGCCGGCCGCGCTCGGCGTCGCTCATGGCGGCGAGGCTCGCCACCAACTGGCTGTAGTGCGGACGCACCTTGCCGTCGGCGCCGATCATCTCGTCGAACACGCCCTTGGGCGGGGCGTAGCCGTCGAGCAGGCCGGCCCGTCTCGTCCGCGTCGCGCGGGCGACGTCGATTGTCGAAGAGGGCACGGGCTTTCTGAAGGCTCCAGGCGGATGCGGCGCGGATCATGGCGCCGATGCGCGAACTTAGCGACAGGCGATAAGCCGCGCCGCCGCCTTATCCCTTCCCGCGGCGGCGAAAGGGGCGTGAGCGTTCAGACGCCGAGCCCCGCCGGACGCCTCAGGTCCAGCGTATGCGGGAAGTTGGGATTCGGGGTCTCGTAGACCGGTTCGTAGACGCCGGGCGTATGGCCGATGTCCTCGAAGCGCGCGAGGCGCCGGGCCTCCGCCTCGTTGGCGTTGACCGGAAAGGTCTCGTAGTTGCGGCCGCCGGGATGGGCGACGTGGTAGACGCAGCCGCCGATCGAGCGGGCGGACCACCGGTCGTAGAGGTCGAAGGTCAGCGGCGCATGCACCGGAATGGTCGGGTGCAGACCCGACGCCGGCTGCCACGCCTTGTAGCGAACGCCCGCCACCAGCTCGCCGTTCGGCCCCGCGGGCGTCAGCGGAACCATGCGGCCGTTGCAGGTGACGGCGTAGCGCGCGGGATCGGCGTTGGAGAGCTTCACCTGCAGACGCTCGACCGAGCTGTCGACGAAGCGCACCGTGCCGCCGATCGCGCCGGTCTCGCCCATCACGTGCCACGGCTCCAGGGCCTGCCGGAGCTCGAGCGACACGCCCTCGCGCTCGATCCGGCCGCAGAACGGGAAGCGGAACTCCGCCTGAGCCTCGAACCATTCGGCGCGCACGGGATAGCCCGCGCGGTCGAGATCGGCGAGCACGTCGAGGAAGTCGGCCCAGATGAAGGCCGGCAGCATGAAACGGTCGTGCAGCCGCGTCCCCCAGCGCGCGAAGCTCCCCGTCGCCGGCGCCGTCCAGAACCGGGCGATCAACGCGCGGATCAGCAACTGCTGCGCGAGGCTCATGCGCGGGTCCGGCGGCATCTCGAAGCCGCGGAATTCGACGAGCCCGAGCCGGCCGGTCGGGCCGTCCGGCGAATAAAGCTTGTCGATGCAGATTTCCGAGCGGTGGGTGTTGCCGGTGACGTCGATCAGCAGGTTGCGGAACAGCCGGTCGACCAGCCAGGCCGGCGGCGTCGCGTCCTCGCCCGGCGACGGCACGTTCGCCATCGCGATCTCGAGCTCGTAGAGCGCGTCGTGGCGCGCCTCGTCAACGCGCGGCGCCTGGCTCGTCGGGCCGACGAACATGCCGGAAAACAGATAGGACAGCGACGGGTGGCGCTGCCAGTGCAGCACCAGCGACTTCAGCAGATCCGGACGGCGCAGGAAGGGCGAGTCGAGCGGCGTCGCGCCGCCGACCACCACATGGTTGCCGCCGCCGGTGCCGGCGTGCTTGCCGTCGACCATGAACTTGTCGGCGCCAAGCCGGCACTGGCGCGCGTCCTCGTAGACGCCAGTGGTGATGTCGACGGCTTCGCGCCACGAGGCCGCGGGATGCACGTTGACCTCGATCACGCCGGGGTCCGGCGCGACGCGGATGACGTTGACGCGCGGATCGTGCGGCGGGGCGTAACCCTCGATGTGGATCGGGGTCTGAAGCTCCTCGGCGGTGGTCTCGATCGCCGTCAGCAGGTCGAAATAAGCCTCCGCCGACTCCATTGGCGGGATGAACACGGAAAGCCTGCCGTCGCGCGGCTCGATGGTCAGCGCGGTGCGGACATGGCCGAAAATGTCGGAGTTCTGGATCGGCGCGAGCGGGGCCGGGCCTTCGGGTTCCGGCGACAGCAGCTTGAGCTGCTCGTGCTTGCGGCCGATCTCCTCGGCGTCGGGCAGCGGCGGCAGGTCGCCGACCGGATCGGCGGCGAAGAAATAGGGAAATTCGGATTTTTCCAGGTGGGGCAATGCGCCGAGCGGCAGGCGATAGCCGACTGGGCTGTCGCCGGGCGTGAGGAAGATCTTGCCGCGGCGCGTCGACCAGCGCTCGGAGATCCATTTGACGCCGGCCTGCGCCTGCCAGGCCTGGACCGGAAGCACGAAGCCGGTCGGGGCGTTGAGCCCGCGGTCGAACACGCGGGCGATGCGCGCGCGCTCTTCGGGGTCGGCGAGCTTCGGATTGGTCGGATCGACGTTCTCCGGAAGGTCGGCCTCGCGCTGCAGCCAGTAGGCCGGGTCCTCATAGGCCGGCGTGACGTTGCCCTCCGGCAGGCCAAGCCGCCTGGCGACGCCGCGCGTCAGCGCGTCGGCCGCCGGCGCGTCGACTTCGCCGGTCGCCTTCTCGCGGGCGATCAGGTCGGGGTTGCGCCAGATCGGCTTGCCGTCCTTCCGCCAGTAGAGCGAGAAGGTCCAGCGCGGCAGCGTCTCGCCGGGATACCACTTGCCCTGCCCGTAATGCAGGAAGCCCCCCGGCGCGAAGCGGTCGCGCAGCCGCCGGATCAGCGTGTCAGCCAGCGCGCGCTTGGCCGGGCCGGTGGCGTCGGCGTTCCACTCCGCCGCCTGGAAATCGTCGATCGACACGAAGGTCGGCTCGCCGCCCATGGTGAGGCGCACGTCGCCGGCTTTGAGATCGGCGTCGACAGTCTCGCCGAGCGCGTCGAGCGCGGCCCAGCTCTCGGCCGAGAACGGATAGGAGACGCGCGGCCGCTCCGAGATGCGGTCGACGGTCATCGCGAAGTCGAAGGTGACTTCGGCGTAGTCCGCGACGCCCGCGATCGGCGCGGCCGAGCGATAATGCGGCGTCGCCGCCAGCGGCACGTGGCTCTCGCCCGTCAGCAGGCCCGAGGTCGGGTCGAGCCCGATCCAGCCCGCGCCCGGAAGATAGACCTCGGCCCAGGCGTGCAGGTCGGTGAAGTCGTGGTCGGTGCCGGCGGGGCCGTCGATCGCGACAAGATCCGGCTTGAGCTGGATCAGGTAGCCCGACACAAAGCGGGCGGCGAAGCCGAGGCGGCGCATCGCGTTGACGAGCAGCCAGGTCGAGTCGCGGCACGAGCCCGACGCCTTCGACAGCGTCTCCTCCGGCGTCTGGACGCCGGGCTCCATCCGGATGAGGTAATTGACCTTGCCCGCGACCACCCTGTTCAGTCCGACGAGAAAGTCGACGGTGCCCTCTTCGCTGCGGTCGAGCCCTGCGAGGAATTCGTCGAGCAACGGGCCGCCCGGCTCCGTCTCGAGATAGGGCTTGAGGTCGGTCTTGAGCGTCTCTTCGTATTCGAACGGCCACTTGGCCGCGCTCTCCTCCACGAAGAAGTCGAACGGGTTGTAGACCGTCATGTCGGCGAGCAGGTCGACCTCGATCTTGAACTCGGTCGTCTTCTCCGGAAACACGAAGCGGGCGAGGTAGTTGCCGAAAGGATCCTGCTGCCAGTTGATGAAATGGTTTTCAGGCGTGACCTTGAGCGAATAGGACGGCGCGCGGGTGCGCGAATGCGGCGCGGGGCGGAGCCGGATGACCTGGGGGCCGAGTTGGACCGGCCGATCGTATTTGTAATGCGTGAGATGATGGAGAGCGGCGAGGATCGACATGCGAGGCGGGCAAGCTCCATTCTAAATAGGCGTTCACCTTAGACCGGTTTGGCATCGCAGCAAGCGGCGCGCCCTGCCGGTAGGAGCGACGATGACCGAGGCGAACCCTGGGAACCTTCGCGGGCGCCGTGAATTGAGCGACGTGCCGCGCACGCCCTATCGCCTCCAGGGGACCGTTCGATGAAGCTGTTCTCATGCCCATCCTGCGACCAGGTCGTATTCTTCGAAAACGTCGTCTGCGAGCGCTGCAACCACGCCCTTGGCTACGAGCCGGCGAGCAACGCCATGCTCGCGCTCGAGCCGACCGGGACCGCCTTCACTTCTGTCGGGCGCGGCGGCGACGGCCGGCAGTGGCGCTACTGCACGAACTACGACCACGGCGTCTGCAACTGGGTCGTGCCGGGCGACGGCGCGGAGCCGTTCTGCGTGGCGTGCCGGCACAACCTCGTGGTGCCTAACCTCGCCGACGCCGCGAACGTCGCGCTCTGGCAGAAGATGGAGATCGCCAAGCGCAGGCTGTTCTACACGCTGCTGCAGCTCAATCTGCCGCTCGTCACGCGCGCCGAGGACGCCGAAGGCCTCGGCTTCGAGTTTCTGTCGAACGATCCGACATCGGGTCAGCACGTGATGACCGGCCATGACGACGGCCTGATCGTGATCGCGCTGGCCGAGGCCGACGACGCCGAGCGCGAGAAGCGCCGGACGGCGATGGGCGAGCCCTACAGGACCCTGCTCGGCCACTTCCGCCACGAGATCGGCCACTGGTACTGGGACCGGCTGGTGCGCGACGGCGGTCATCTCGACGCCTGCCGCGCGGTGTTCGGCGACGACACCCTCGACTACAACGCCGCGCTCCAGGCCCATTACGCCAACGGCCCGAGGCCGGGATGGCAGGGCGAATACGTCTCGACTTACGCCGGCGCCCATCCGTGGGAGGACTTCGCGGAGACCTGGGCGCACTATTTCCACATCACCGACACCCTCGACACCGGCCGGGCGTGGGGCTTCGTCGTCAACCCGCGCGTCGACCGCGAGGACGTGCTGACCGCGATGATCAACTTCAACGTCTTCGCGCCGACGACCACGATCGCGAACATCTCCGACGCGTGGCTCGCGCTCGCCGCGGCGCTGAACGCGCTCAACCGCTCGATGGGCGCCGCCGACCCCTACCCGTTCGTGCTGTCGGAAACCGTGCTGCGCAAGCTCGGCTTTATCCACGACCTCGTCCATGGCCGGGTGAACTGAGGCGGCCTCGCAGCCGTCGATGACTTCCGTGATTGACGATCGAAGTCGCGGATACCCGGTCGCGCAGGCCATGACGGGCCGAATTCCAAGAGAGGCTTAGCGCTTCCGAAACCCGGACGCCGGATGATGCGTCCCCGAAGCCCGTCCGTCCCTGGACGCAGGCGCAGTTCAAGGCCGCCGCATGCCGGAGCAGACCGGGATCGCCATCGTCGGCTGCGGCTTCGTGGCGGATTACTACCGCCATTGCCTCGCCTTCCACCCGACGCTGAAGCTGCAGGGCGTCTGGGATCGCGATCCCGAGCGGCTCGCAGCCTACGTCGCCTGCTGGGGCGACCGCGCCTATCGCTCGCTCGACGAGCTGCTCGCCGATAAAGCGGGCGCGATCGTCCTCAACCTGACGACGCCGGAAAGCCACGCCGCGATCACCGAGGCCGCGATCGCGGCGGGCCGCCACGTCTATTCCGAAAAGCCGCTCGGCATGACGACGGCGGAAGCGGAGCGGATGCGCGATCTCGCGCGCTCGGCCGGCGTCCGGCTTTCGGCGGCTCCGAGCAACCTGCTCGGCGAGAGCATGCAGACCGCATGGGCGGAGATCCGCCGCGGCGCGGTCGGTCGCGTCGCCCTCGCCTACGCCGAGCTCGACGACGGCATGGTCCACCGCGCCAACTACCGGTCGTGGCTGAGCCGCTCCGGCCGGCCGTGGCCGGCGCGCGCCGAATTCGAGACCGGCTGCACCTTCGAGCACGCCGGCTACGCCATCACGGTGTTCGCCGCGATGTTCGGGCCGGTGCGGCGGGTCACCGGCTTTTCCGCGCTGCTCGTTCCCGACAAGCGCACCGACCCTCCCCTGCCGCATCCGGCGCCGGATTTCTCCGTCGGCTGCCTGGAGTTCGACGGCGGGGTCGTCGCGCGCATCACCAATTCGATCGTCGCGCCCTACGACCACCGCATGCGCATCATCGGCGAGGAGGGCTCGCTCGAGATCCGCGAGCCGTGGGACTTCTCTTCGCCTGTCATGCGTCGCGGACCCTCGACGAGCCGCCTCGCCCGCGCGCTCGAACGCCGCCTGCCCGCGCTCGGCGGCAAGCGGGTTCCGATGGCGCGCAGATCGCCCTACCGGCCGGGCCGCAGCGGGCCGACGCTCGACTTCATGCGTGGCGTCGCCGAACTCGCCGACGCGATCCGGACCGGCCGGCGCTGCCGGCTCGACGAGGATTTCGCCGTCCACGTGACGGAGGTCACCGAGATGATCCAGCATCCCGACCGCTTCGGACGACCGGCGACGGTGCGCTCGACCTTCGCGCCGATCGAACCGATGGACTGGGCGCGATGACCCTGACCGCGAGGCTCAGCACCTGCTCGTTCCGCGGCGACTTCGAGGCCTGCCGCGCGCTCTGCGACAGCGTCGACCGCTTCGTGGCCGAGGAGATCGAGCACTGGCTGATCGTGCCCGGCAAGGACATCGCGCTGTTCGCCCCGCTCGGAGGCGGCCGGCGGCGGATCCTCGCCGAGGAGGACTTCCTGCCGCGCGGCTTCTGGAAAGCCCCGATGCCGGCGCCGAAGCTGCGCCGTCTGCTCAGGCTGCCGCGCCGGAACATCTATTTCACGCCGTTCAGCAAGCCGGTGCGCGGCTGGATCGCCCAGCAGATGATGAAGATCTCGGCGACCGCCTCGGCGACCACCGACATCGTCGTGCATGTCGACAGCGACAACGTCTTCGTCCGCAAGCTCACCCTCGACCATCTCGCGAAGGACGGCCGGGTGCGGCTCTACCGCAGCCCGGTCAAGGTCGAGCAGCCCGGCCATCGGCTGTGGCACGCGGCCGCCGGCCGGCTGCTGGGCCTGCCGCCGAGCGACTTCTACGACGCCGAATATATCGACGCCCTGGTGGTGTGGCGGCGCTCGGCGCTGGTGGCGATGACCGGCCGGATCGAGCGTGTGACCGGCTCGTCCTGGCAGGTGGCGCTCGCCCGCACGCCGCATTTCGCGGAATACGTGCTTTACGGCGTTCACGCCGACAAGGTGATGGGGCTCGACGCCGCCGGGCTCTATGCGGCGCCGGACTCGCTCTGTCATTCGCGCTGGTCGGGCGCGTTCGGCGGCAGGGCGGACGAGGACGCCTTCATCGCGGGTATCAGGCCGGACCACGTCTCCTGCCTGATCCAGTCCACGATCGAGATGTCGCTGGAGGCGCGCCTCGCGCTCTACGCCCGCGCCCAGGACTTCGCCGCCCGCCAGGACGCGGGGTGAGGGACTGCGGCGACCCCTCCGGATCGCCGCGCCTTACACCGCCTTCAGCGCGGTCTCGACGTCCTGCAGAAGGTCGTCGACGTGTTCGAGCCCGACCGAGAGCCGCAGCATCGCGTCGGTGATGCCGAGCTCCGCGCGCGCGTCCGGCGGAAGCCGCTGATGCGTGGTCGTCGCCGGATGCGTCAGGATCGACTTGGCGTCGCCGAGATTGTTCGAGATCTTGACGACCTCGAGCGCGTTGCCGAAGCGGAAGGCCTCGGCCTTCGAGCCGTCGATCTTGAACGCGATCAGCGTGCCGCCGCCCGCCATCTGTTTCTTCACCAGCGCCGCCTGCGGATGGTCGGAGCGGCCGCAATAGGTCAGCGTCTTCACCTTCGGGTGGTCCGCCAGGAAGTCCGCCAGCGCGGCCGCGTTCGACTGCATCTTCTCGACGCGGAGCGGGAGCGTCTCCAGCCCCTTGGCGAGCGTCCAGGCGTTGAACGGCGACATCGCCGGGCCGGTCTGGCGCAGGAAGGTGTGGAGGTGGTCCATCACGAATTTTTCCGAGCCCAGCACGACGCCGCCGAGCGTGCGGCCCTGCCCGTCGATGTGCTTGGTGGCGGAATAGACGACGACGTCGGCGCCGAGCGCGAGCGGCTTCTGCAGCACCGGGGTCGCGAACACGTTGTCGACGACGAGCAGCGCGCCGGCCTGATGCGCGATCTCCGCGATCGCGGAGATGTCGTAAACCTCCAGCGTCGGATTGGTCGGCGTCTCGATGAAGAAGACCTTGGTCTGCGGCGTCACCGCGGCGCGCCACTGGTCGAGATCGGCGCCGTCGACCAGCGTCGAGGGCACGCCGAAACGCGGCAGCAGATCCTCCACCACGTAGCGACACGAGCCGAACAGCGCCTTCGCCGCGACGACATGGTCGCCCGCCTTGAGCTGGCAGAGCATGGCCGCGGTCACGGCCGCCATGCCGCTCGCGGTGGCGCGGCCGGCCTCGGCGCCCTCGAGCGCGATCATCCGGCGCTCGAAGGTCGAGACGGTGGGGTTCGAGAAACGCGAATAGATGAAGCCGGGGTCGCGGCCGTCGAAGCGCGCCTCGGCGGCTTCCATCGTGTCGTAGGCGAAGCCCGAGGTGAGGAACAGCGCCTCCGACATCTCGCCGAAGCCGGAACGGCTTTCGCCTTCGTGGATCAGACGGGTGGCGGCGTTGAAGGAGCGGCCTGCGGGGAGGCTATCGCGGCTCATGATATCTGCGACCTCGGACGACGGCCGGGCCGCGTTCACGCCTATAAGGGAGGCGGCGTCCGCGCGTCCGGCCTTTTAGCGGGTTGTTTTAACGTGGCTGCAAGCCGGCCGGCTCAAGGGACCACGGGAGAACGCTTTTGGTAGTCCCGCGCCCGCTTGGCGTCAACGGCCCGTTCGCGTAAACGAACGCGAACGACGCTCGGGGGATCGCGGCTTGCTGAACGGAGACGGCGCGCCGGCGGGAGGCATCCTGCCGAGCCAGGCGATCGAGCGGCTGATCGCCGACGGCGCAATCGCGCTCGAACGGCCGGCCGCGGCCGACCAGATCCAGCCCGCGAGCCTCGATCTCAGGCTGGGCTCCGTCGTGCACCGGATGCGCGCAAGCTTCCTGCCGGGCGCGGGCCGCACGGTCGCGGAGCGGCTGGAGGAGAACCGCCTCCACACCATGGACCTGACCCAGGGCGCGGTGCTCGAGACCGGCTGCGTCTACATCGCGCCGCTGATGGAGAGCCTCGCCTTGCCGGCGGACGTCGCCGCCGCGACCAACCCGAAGAGCTCGACCGGACGGCTCGACGTCTTCACCCGCGTGATCGCCGACGGCGCGCGCGCCTTCGACGTGGTGCCGCAGGGCTATCGGGGGCCGCTGTTCGCAGAAATCAGCCCCCGGACCTTCCCGGTGCTGGCGCGCACCGGCTCGCGGCTGAGCCAGCTTCGGCTGCGCAGCGGGGAGGCGCGGCTGTCCGACGCCGCGCTTTCGGCGCTCCAGACGCGCGAGCGGCTGGTCGACGACGACCATGCCGACGTCGCCGGCGGCGTCGCGGTGACGGTCGACCTGCTCGGCGACGGCGAGGGTCTCGTCGGCTGGCGCGCAAAGCGCCACACCGGCGTGATCGACGTCGACGTCCCCGGCGCTCAGGACGTCGACGATTTCTGGGAGCCGATCCGCGCCGGCCGTTCCGGCCTCGTGCTCGATCCCGGCCAGTTCTACATCCTGGCCTCTCGCGAGGCGGTGCTGGTGCCGCCGGACCACGCCGCCGAGATGGTGCCGTTCGACCCGATGGTCGGCGAGTTCCGCGTGCATTACGCCGGCTTCTTCGATCCCGGCTTCGGCCACGCCCAGGCGAGCGGCGCCGGCGCCCGCGCGGTGCTGGAGGTGCGCAGCCACGAGGTGCCGTTCATCCTCGAACACGGCCAGACGGTCGGCCGCCTCGTCTACGAGCGCATGCTCGAGCGCCCCCGCGCGCTCTACGGCGAGCTCGGCGCCTCGAACTACCAAGGCCAGAAGCTCAAGCTCTCCAAGCATTTCCGCGCGGCCTAGACCGCGAAAGTTATTCCGCCCGCCACGCTCTATCTCCGGACGCTCACGCTGAAACGCGAGCGCGCCGTTGCGCCCTGAGCGCCGCGCCGCCGCGGATCGGCCGGCTGCGCCTCACATCCCTCCTGTTCCGGAGAGTCCCAGCGGCCGCGTCAGCGCGCGGACGTTTGCGTCGGGGCGCGCGCCAGACGTCTAGCCAAGGTGATACGTCACTGATATATTACATTTCGGACGCAGCAGAGACCTGAGCCTTGATGAGGAGGACCTGATGGAACTCAGCCAGAGCGCCATGTCCGAACGGCAACGCTTCTATCGCGCGAACTACCGCCAGCGCGTCGCCGGCTGGTACAACGGCTTCCTGCACATCACGATCATCTACGTGATCGGCTTCACGGCGCTGTACATCTACCTGTCGAACGTCTCGGCCCCGTCATGGCTTGAGCTCCTGACGGTTCCCGTGACCTTCCTGTTCTGCAATTTCTTCGAATGGTGGCTGCATCGATACGTGATGCACCGGCCCTCGCGGAATCCGATCGCGCGCGCCGTCTACAACCGCCACACGCTGCAGCATCACCAGTTCTTCACCGAACACGAGATGCGCTTCGCGGATCACCGCGACTACCGCGTGACGTTCTTCCCGCCCTACGCGCTCGCCACCTTCACGCTGATGTCGATCCCCGGCGCGATCGCGCTCGGGCTGCTGTTCTCGCCCAATGTCGGCTGGCTGTTCATCACGACCACCACGTCGATCTACATGATCTACGAGTTCATGCATTTCTGCTGCCATGTCGACGAGAACTGGTTCGTGGCGAACATGCCGTTCATCAACACCAACAGGCGCCACCACACCGCCCATCACGACCAGTCGATCATGATGGAGCGCAACATGAACCTCACCTTCCCGATCATGGACTGGCTGTTCGGCACGTCCGATCTCGACCGGGGCCTGCTGGGGACGCTGTTCAACGGTTACAGCACCCGTCACGTCCGAAAGGACATGCGCAAGACCTCGCGCACCCCTGGCGCCCGGACGCAGGCGGGCTTCGCCCAGCCGGCGGAGTGACGGCGACATGGCGATGGTCGAGCCGAACGTCGCGGCGCTCCTCTGGTTCGCGCTGTTCGCGGGCGTGGCGGGTCTCGGCTTCTATGTGGTCGCCGGGGCCTTCCCGCTGTCGACGCGGGACGATCTGACCGGCCATCCCGCGGGCGCGCCGCTCGCGGTCGTCAACGCGCTCGCCTTCGCCGCGCTCGCGGTCGGCGCGACGCTCTACGGCGTCGAGCACCTGCGCTGGACGAGCGTGGTGATCGTCGCCGGCCTCGCCCTCCTGTTCGCGCCCGGCGTCTTCCACATCTGGCCGCAGCGCTGGCGGGACGGGTTGTCGGGCCTCGCCATCATGCTCGGCCTCACCGCGGCTGCGATCGCGGCGCTTCAGCTCGTCGGCGGCGTCTACGCCGCCTGAAACACGGGACAAGACGAACCCGAACGGAGGAAACGATGCCATTCCCGGTCAAGATGGGCCTGACGGTCGTGGTGCTGCTCGCGGCGGTCGCCGGCTGGTTCTACATGGGCTGGCTCGGCAAGACGGGGCCGCAGATGGCGGTGCTGTTTCTCGGGCCGTTCACGGCCGGCAGCCTCTGGATCTTCCCCGAGGTGATGCGCGGCAAGGCGGACAACAAGCCGAAGGTCGCCGCGCGATGAAGACCTATCAGGGCGACCGCACCATCGACGGCGTCGTCGTCACCGTCGACGGCGCCGTTCTCGACCCGCGCGACGACCTCAAGCGCTACTGCGAAGATTTCGAATGGAGCTACGAGGGGCCCGCCCCGCGTCAGCTCGCCTTCGCGATCCTCCTCGACCATTTCGGGGACGCAAGCCGGGCCGAGCGGCTAGCCGAGCGCTTCATGCGCGACGTCGTGGCGAACTTCCAGAACGAGTGGGAGATGACGTCCGCTGACGTCGACCGCGCGCTGGCCGGCCCCGGAGCAGCGGCGGCCTGAGCCGCCGTCGACCCTCCAGCCCTCCCCTCCCGTCGTCTTCCGGCTCCAGCCGGAGATTCCGTCACGAGCGGCCGCCGCGAGAGCTGCGCGCCGCCTCCGAGAGATCGCCCATGCCGAGCGCAACCGTCGAAACCAAGCCGCGCGAGAAACGGACCATCAGCGAGATCCGGGAGTCGAAGCGCTCGGGCGAGAAGATGGTCTACATGTCGGTCCCCGACTACACGTCCGCCAAATGGGCGGAGATGGCGGGCGTCGACGTCGCGGTCGTCGGCGACAGTCTCGCCATGATCGCCCATGGCCACGCCAACACGATCCCCGCGACGATGGACATGATGGTCATGCACGCCCAGGCGATCCGCCGGGGCGCGCCGAACACCTTCGTGCTCGGCTGCATGCCCTACCAGAGCTACCACACGGTCGACCGGGCGCTGGCGAACGCCACGCGATTCATGCAGGACGCGCTGACTGACGCGGTGAAGCCGCAGGGCGGACGGTCGCAGGCCCACATCCTCAAGGCGCTGGTCGACGCCGGGATACCGACCGCCTCGCATATCGGCCTGACGCCGCACACGATCGCGAATTTCGGCGGCTTCAAGATCCAGGGCAAGACGGCGGACGCCGCGATGAAGATCCTGGAGGACGCGCTCGCGATCGAGGACGCCGGCTGCTTCATGCTCGAGTTCGAGGCTGTGCCGGCGCGGATCGCGACGCTGATCTCCAGCCAGCTCACCATACCGACCATCGGCATCGGCGCGGGCGTCGGGACCGACGGCCAGATCCTGCTCTGCCACGACCTGCTCGGGGTCTTCACCGACTTCAAGCCGAAGTTCACCAAGCGCTACGCCAAGCTGACCGAGGTCGCGGTCGCCGGCATCCGCGACTATGTCCGCGAGGTGAAGGAGGGCGCGTTCCCCGACGACGACCATTCCTATTCGGTGAAGGACGAGGAATTCGAGAAGTTCGCCGCGATGGTCGAGAAGCGGCGGCAGATCTGAGCGCGGCTCAGATTTCGAGCGTCCTGCGCGCGAAGCTCTCGATATAGTCCATCAGCCGGTCGGAGGCGGCCGACGCCGCCTCCCGGTTGCGGCTTGCGATCGCCTCGGCGACCTCGGCGTGGAGCCGAGCTGACAACGGCAGGTCTCCGACCTCGCGGTAGTGCTGATACCAGAACCGCCGCGACAGCGCGGTCATCGTGCTGATCGAGCGGACCGCGAACTCGTTGCGGGCTGCGGCCGCCGTCAGCTGGTTGAATTCGCGGTCGAGCCGCATGAAGGCGAGATCGTCGGCGGCCGCAGCCGACGCGCGCATCGCGATTGCGATCTCCGCGAACCGGCGCCGCTCGGCGGGATCCGCGCGTTCCGCGGCGAGACGCGCGAGCAGCGCCTCAAGGACCCGTCGCGTCTCGAGCAGCCGCAGCTGGCTCTTCAGGTTTATTTCGGAGACCAGGATCCCGCGCCGCGGAATGACGACGACCAGCCCGTCGCGGGCGAGGCGCTGCAGCGCCTCGCGGATCGGGGTGCGGCCGATCGAAAGGCGCTCCGACAAGGCGAGTTCGCTCAGGAAGGCCCCGGGGGGCAGCTGCAGCGTGGTGATCAGCTCCTCGAGCTGAAGATAGGCCTGATCGGTGAGCGTCGCCGCCGAGCGGTCGTCGCCCGTCGCCCGCTCGACCACGGCCGGCGACGGGCCGTCCTTGATCTCTGCGGCCGGCTGCTCTGCGAAGTCTGTCATCGGATCCACGACGCGTCGAAGGAGGCCCCGATCCTAGAGCCCGTCGTCGGCCCCGCCAAGAGTTCGACGAAGTGTGGCTTGTGTGGCTCTGATATATGACTGATACTTTTCAATAAGAAAAAACAGATACAGGGGAGGACTGAGGATGGCGGACATTACGTTCGGATCTGGGGCTGCGGCCGGCGTCTCGGGCGTACGCCCGACCGCCGCGACAGCGTCTGACGTCATGATCGCGGCGCGGCTCGACCGGCTGCCGATGACAGGCTACCAGCGCATGATCTTCTCGATCGTCGCGACCGCATGGTTCTTCGACTCGATCGATCTCGGCTCGCTCACCTTCCTGCTGGGCTCGATCAAGGCCGAGTTCAACCTCACGACCGCCCAGACCGGGCTACTGTCGAGCATGAGCTTCCTCGGCATGTTCGCGGGCGCAGCCCTCGCCGGCATGCTGGCCGACAAGATCGGCCGCCGGACGGTGTTTCAGATCAGCATGATATTCTGGGGCGCGGGCAGCCTCTGGTGCGCCTACGCGCCGGACGCCGCGGCTCTCGGCTATGCGAGGCTGATGCTCGGCTTCGGCATGGGCATGGAGTTTCCCGTGGCTCTGGCGATCGTCTCCGAGTTCGTGCCGACCACGAAACGCGGCCGCTATCTCGCGATCCTCGAGGGATTCTGGCCCCTCGGCTTCATCTGCGCGGGCCTGCTCAGCCTGTTCTTCCTGTCCTATTTCAGCTGGCGCACGATGTTCCTGGCGCAGGCGATCCCCGCGCTCTTCCTGTTCGTCGTCCGCGTGCTCGTGCCGGAATCCCCGCGCTGGCTCGCCGACCAGGGGCGCTCGGACGAGGCGGAGCGCGTCATGAGCCACATCGAGTCCAAGGTGACCGCGCGGCTCGCCGCGGGCCGGACGCTGGACGATCCGCGGCCGCTCGCGGCGCAGGCGAGGGGGGAGCGGCGCTTCTCCTTCCTCGAGCTCTGGTCGAAGGGCTACGCCAGCCGCACGGTGATGATCTGGACGACCTGGTTCTTCGCCCTGCTCGGCTTCTATGGCCTGACCACCTGGCTCGGCGCGCTGCTCCAGGAGGCGGGCTATTCCGTCACCAAGTCGGTGAGCTACACGATCCTGATCTCGCTCGCGGGCGTGCCGGGCTTCATCACCGCGGCCTGGCTCGTCGAGGCGTGGGGGCGCAAGGGCACGTGCGCCCTGATGCTGCTCGGCTCGGCGGCCGCGGCCTACGCCTATGGCCACGCGCCGTCGTTCGAGCTGCTGATCGTATTCGGGCTGCTGATGCAGTTCTTCCTGTTCGGCATGTGGTCGGTCCTCTACGCCTACACGCCGGAGCTCTACCCGACGCGCGCTCGCGCCACGGGGGCGGGCTGCGCCTCGGCCGTCGGCCGCATCGGCTCGCTGATCGGGCCTTATGCGATCGGGGTGGTGCTGCCGACGCTCGGCCACGGCGGAGTCTTCGCGCTGGGCGCGGGCTCGTTCGTGATCGCGGCCCTCACCGTCCTCATCCTGGGCGTCGAGACCAAGGGCAAATCGCTCGAGGCGATTTCCGGATAGGCTGCAGCCGAACGGTCGCGGGCGCATCTGCGTCCGCGGCCGGTCACTTTTCCACCTTCGCGTACTGCCGCCCCTCATGGGCGTCGTTGATGTATTGGCTCGCCACCAGCCAGCCTTTCAGGGGCCGCAGCGGCGGGATCATCGTCGCGAGCATCAGCGGCAGCGTCGTGAAGAGATGCAGCCAGTAGGGCGCCTGGTGGGCGACCTCGAGCCAGACCGCGAAGAACGCCGACGGCAGGCATGCGAAGGTGATGGCGAAGAAGGCGGGCCCGTCAGCGGGGTCGGCGAAGGAATAATCGAGGCCGCAGACGTCGCATTTCGGCGCGAGCTTCAGGAAGCCGTCGAACAGACGGCCATCGCCGCAGTGGGGACAGCGCCCCTTGATTCCCGCGAGAATCGGATTGGCGACCTGAGGACGGGTGGGCGCGTCGCCTGGCATGGCGTCTCCTTCTCGGGGAACGACGTCGCGGATGCGGGCATTTCCCTGCCTGGACAATGTAAGCCCGCGCCGCCTGAAATATCAGTCCGGAGCAGAGGCGCAGCCGATGGCCGCCCATGCCGGCCCCGCTATTGACTCTGCGCCTCCATGTCGTCGACGTAGGCCGGAACGGCGCGCGGCTTGGCCTCGAGGCGGCATCGCCCCCCTTCCGCCAGGCCAAGCGCCTTCGGCCGTTCCGCGGGCGTCACTGTCGAGGGCCGCTCCCGGGCAGGTGGACTGCGAGGAATACGGCGAGGATCGCGAAGAACAGCGCTCCTAGAAAGTCGCCGAAGCGAACGTCGGCCTCGTGTTTCGTCCACCACTGCTTGAATCGCATCACACTGAAGGTCGCGGCGACGAGGTTTGTTCCCGCGTCGACCCCCTTAAGGCGGCACGTCCGGTTGTGAGGATTGCGCCGATGGGCGAGATTGAGAGGCTGACTGATCGAGGGTCGCCAGTCCGCTCGACGGCCGGCTTTGCTTGCGCAGGAGAGTCCAGTGTCCCGTCCGCCTCTGCCGCCGTTCACGCGCGAGACCGCGATCCAGAAGGTGCGCGCCGCCGAAGACGGCTGGAACGGCCGCGACCCGGCCAAGGTCGCGCTCGCCTACACGCCCGACAGCCGCTGGCGGAACCGGGCGGAGTTCATCAACGGCCGGGCCGAGATCGAGGCGTTCCTGACCCGCAAATGGGCCAAGGAGCTCGACTACCGCCTGATCAAGGAGCTCTGGACCTTCGCCGACGACCGCATCGCAGTGCGTTTCGCCTATGAATATCACGACGACAGCGGCAACTGGTTCCGCGCCTACGGCAACGAGAACTGGGAGTTCGACGCCGACGGCCTGATGAAAATCCGGCACGCCAGCATCAACGAGCATCCGATCGAGGAAGCCGATCGCAAATATCGCTGGCCCCTCGGGCGCCGGCCGGACGATCATCCGAGCCTCAGCGATCTCGGTTTCTGAGCCGAGCGAGGAGACCCGGCTGGCGCGCGGCGCCAAAAAATTAACGATGTCGCGCCAGAATCATGAGCGGAGCGTGCAAGCCCTCATCTTGAGGCGGGCGATTGCCGGCGATTGGCGCAGGGCCGCGCCCATGCGATGAGCGGAACCGACGGACCCATGGCGGACGTGCCGAACGGCGGATATCGGGGGTCTTCGTCCGACGGAGCGTGGCCGGAGGCTTTCGCCATGCTCGCCGCCCGACTGCGGCGCTCGATCTGGCTCGTCCTGGTGTTCGCGATCGCGGGCGCCGCGCTTGGACTGGCGGCGCGGGCCGCGCTGCCTCAGAAATTCAGCGCGACTGCGCAGATCCTGATCGATCCCCGCGGCATGAACGTGTTCTCCAACGAGCCGGTCAACAGCCAGCTCGACGCCAACGCCGCCGTCAATTTCGTCGAAAGCCAGATGCAGGTCATCGGCTCCGAGCGGGTGCTGGCGCGCGTGATCCGCGACGAGAGCCTGAGCGAGGACCTCAAGTCCGGCGACGACGACGCGATCTCGCCGGCCGAGACGCAGCAGGGCGATCCCGCCGGCGACATGCGGCTGCGCCCGAGCCTCGGCGTGGACGGCAAACCGGTGGATCCGGCCGCGCTCAACGCACTGTCGCGCGCCATCACGATCAAGCGCAACGAACGCAGCTACATCGTCGACGTCACCGCGAGCGCGCGGACCCCCGAGCTCGCCGCGCGGCTCGCGAATGGCGTGGTGAAGGCGTTCATCGACGAAGACGCCGCGAGCCGCGCCGAAGCCGGTCGGCGGCTGACCGGCGAACTCACCGGCCGTCTCGACGAACTGCGCAAGCGGTTGCAGGACTCGGAGTCGAAGGCCGAGGAATTCCGCCGGCAGAACGGCCTCGTGGCGTCGGGCGACAAGCTGATCGTCGAGCAGAAGCTCGGCGAGGCGGTGACCGAGCTCAGCGCCAGCCAGGCGCGGCTGTCCCGCGCCGAGGGCCGCGTCGACCAGCTCGACCGCGCCCAGCGCGACCTCGGTTCGCTCGGCGCGCTGACGCCGACCGAAGACATGCGGACGATCTCCTATCTGATCGAGCGCCTGAGCGCGGCTCGGGAGAACCTGGCCGAACTCAGCCTGAACCTCGGCGCTCGCCATCCGGCGCTGGCCAGCGCCCGCAGCCGCGTCTCGGAGATCGACAGCCGGATCGTCGGCGAGCTGAACCGCATCCGCGAAGCTGCGAAGGCCGATCTCAACCGCGCCCGCGCCGAGCAACAGGGCCTCACCCAGACTGTCGCCGCGCTCTCCGCCGACGTCTCGAAGGCGCGCCAGGCGCAGATCGAGCTGCGCTCGCTCAGCCAGGACGTCGAGGCGAACAAGGCGCTGCTCGCGACCTTCGAAACGCGCGCCCGCGAGGCCAACGAATTCGGCCGGATCGCGACCGTAAACCTGCGGGTCGTCTCGGTCGCCTTGCCGACCGAGGGTCGCTCGGCGCTGTTCGGCGCGATCGTCTTCGCGATCGTCGGGGCCCTCGTCGGGGTGATCCTCGCGATCGGCCTCGTCACCCTGCTCGCGCTGCTTTCGATCGGCGAAAGCCGGGTCCCGGCTTTCGTGGCGCGCGAGCGCGTCGCCGTCCGCACCCCGCCCGCCAGCGGGGCCGGCGCCGGGGACCATGTCCGCCGGGCGGCGCGGGCGAGCTGATACCGATCCATGGCCCGTAAAGCGCGATCCGGCGGCCTCCGGGTGCTCGGCTGGGTCGGCTGGGCCGGCGCGGACGCCGGCGGCCGCATCCTGCTGCTGACGCTGAGCACCGCGGTTCTGTCGCGCATGCTGTCGCCGCGCGACTTCGGCGTCACCGCGCTGGTGCTCACCGTCGTCGCCGTCATGTCGGTGTTCGTCGGCGCTCCGTTCGAGGAGGCGCTCGCCCAGCGCAAGGCGCTGCGGCGCAAGCATCTCGAGGCGGCTCTGGCGGCGTCCTGGGCGACCGGCCTGGCGCTGCTCGCGCTCTCGATCCCCGGCGGCATGGCGCTCGGCGCGTTCTACGACGAGCCCGAGATCGGCTGGCTGCTGCCTGTCGCCGCGATCGCCATGTTCTTCAGCGGGCACAGTGACATCGCGACGGCGCTGGCGCGGCGGCGGCGGCGGTTCAACGACGTCGCCTTCGCAAACCTCGCGGGCCACGCCATCGGCATCTCGATCGCGCTCGCCATCGCCTTCGCCGGCGCCGGGCTCTGGGCGCTGATCTCGGTGCGGCTCGCAGTCATGATCGCGCGCGCCTTTCTGCTGCAGTGGCGGCTCGGCGTCGTCATCCTGCCGCGCTGGTCGACGCCGCATCTTCGCGATCTCAGCCGTTTCGCAGGCTTCTCCTTCCTCGACCGGCTGGCCGACAACCTGATCTATCTCGCCTTCAACAACATGGTCGGGGCGGTCTACGGCGTGACGACGCTCGGCTACGTCAACATGGCGATGCGGCTGATCGAGCCGATCCGGGGCGCCGTCACCTCGACCGCGCACAACGTCTCCTTCTCGTTCTTCGCCGCCGCCGCCCACGACCATGTGCGCCTCAAGGAAAGCGCCGAGACCATCGCCTCGCAGACCGCCTTCCTGATCGCGCCGATCTTCGTCGGGCTCGCGGCGGTGGCGCCGGTGCTTCTTCCGGTGGTCGCCGGTCCCGGCTGGGAGCCCGCATCGCACATCGCGGTGTGCCTTGCGATCGGCGGCGCGATCTCCCTCCCGGCGCGGCTGTTCTACACCGCCCTTTCCGCGAAGGCCCGGCCGGAGTTTGGACTGCTCGCGAGCGTGCTTGGCTTCGTCGCGACCGTCATCGCGCTGATCGTCGACAGCTCGCTCGGACCGATTTCCGTCGGAATCGCGCGCATCGTCGGCGACTCCGCGCAGGCGGGTCTCGCGATCGCGCTGCCGGCCGCCCTGCTCGGCTGGTCGCGCATCGACCGGCTGCGGGCGTTTCTGCCGCCCTGGGCGCTCGCCGGAGCCATGGGCGTCGTCGTCTGGGGCGCGATCGCGGTGCTTCAGCCTCACGGCGACGCCGTCGCGCTTGCGATCGCGGTGCCGCTCGGCGTCGCGGTCTACGCGCTGCTGCTCCGCCTGTTCGCCCGAAACGCGCTCGCCGCCCTGCTGGGCTCGCTGCGCGAGGCGGAGGCGGTGCGCCTGTGACGGAGCCCGGTCCGGCGCTGGTGACGGGCGCGGCCGGCTTCATCGGCTCCGGCGTGGCGGCCGCCCTCGCCGCGCGCGTGCCGGTTCGCGCCGCCTACCGCAACACGCCGCTGCCGGCGGCGCTTCTGGACGATCGCCGGATCGAGCCGGTCCGGTGCGATCTCGACGATCCGGCGGAGGTCCGCGCGGCGGTCGCGGGCGCGTCGCTCGTGGTGCATGCAGCCTATGGGCCCGACGCCGCGATGGCGCCGCAATGCGTCCGGCTGCTCGACGCCATGAGCGCGGAAGGCGTGAGCGCGCTCATCTATCTGTCCTCCATCGCGGTCTATGGCGAGCGGTCGGGCGTCGTCGACGAGACGGCCGCGCCGCTAGGCGCTCTCGGCGCCTATGCGCAAGCCAAGCGCGCCTGCGAGGCGTTGGTGCGCGATTGGGCCGACGCCGCGCCCGGCCGACGGGCGCTGATCCTGCGGCCGGGCGTGGTCTACGGCGCGGGCAGCCGGTTCTGGATCGACAAGATGGCCGAACGCATCCGGCTCGGCGCCTGGGGGTCGTTCGGGCCGGCGGGCGAGGGTGTTGCGCCGCTCGTCCATGTCGACGATGTCGTCGCCCTCATCGCGCAGGCGAGCCGGCGTCTGTCGGACGACGCATTCAGGGGCGCGCCGGCCCTGAACGTGATCGGGCCGGAGACGCCGAGCTGGAACGCGTATTTCGCCAGACTGGCCGACGCGCTCGGCGCGCCGCCCCTTCGGGAGTTGTCCCCCGCGACGATCGCCGCGCGACGCGCTTTCGCCGTTCCTGCCAAGCTGTGGCGGCGCCTTGGCCTGCCTGGTCTCCGGTCCACAGCGCTCGCGCCTGCGTCCGGAGAGATCACGCTGTTCGCGCTACGCGCGAGCTACCCGACAGATGCGGCGGCGGGGCTGCTGGGCTTCACGCCTGCTATCGGCCTGGACGAGGGGCTGCGCCGCAGCCTGCGCTGAGACGCGCTCAGGAAACGTGGCCTGAGCCGTAGAGCGCCGGACGGAAGCGCGGCATCCACAGCAGCTTGCCAAGCCCGCCATAGGCGCTGGCGAGCGCCCGCGACGAGCGCTCGCGGTCGAAAGGAGCGAATGCGGCTGCGGCCACCCCCGCCAGAGCGAACTGGGCCGCGCCGACCGCCATCCAGATCAGGGTGTCTCCCCATCGCGCCGGGCTGACCTTCAGGTTGACGAAGCTGCGGATCTGGCCGCTCAGGAACTTGCGCTTCCGCACATAGGCCCAGTTCAGTCGCCGCGGCGGCACCCATTCGATGACGTGGGCGGAGGCGGCGAAGGCGAAGCGGCGGCCGGACAGGACGAGCCGCCTGATCAGCAGGCTGTCTTCGCCCCCGGTCTGGTCGAGCGTCGGGTCGAACGGAGCCGCCTCGTCGAGGCAGCGCGCGCGCTCGAACATCGAGTTGTTGGTGCCGAGATAGGCGCCGAGGTCGGTGACGTCGGCGGCGTCCGGTCGATCGATCGTCCGCGAAAAGTAGGGCGCGAAGCCGCCGATCTCGCCCGGGCCGTCCGGCAGCGCCTCGACGGGCCCGAACACGGCGTCGGCGCCGGTCGCGCGCAACACCGCGAGGTGGCTTGCGATCCAGAGCGGCGACGCCTCCTGGTCGTCGTCGAGAAAGGCGATCCAGCGCCCGCCGGCCGCGGCGACCCCGGCGTTGCGGGCGCTTGCGACGCCCGGAACGGGAAGCGACAGATAGCGGATGAGACGGCCGGGCGCCTCGGGGAGGTCGTCGATCGTCCGTCGCGCCGACCCGTCGCGCGAGTTGTCGACCACGACGATCTCGAGCTGGCGGTCGTCAAGGCCCTGCTGGGTGAGCGCGCTGAGCAGCGCCCGCCGCAGCGGGGCGGGGCGGTCGAGCGTCGGTATGACGATCGTGACGGCGTCCATCGGGACCCAAGGCTCCATGATGAGCCACATACTGTCGTGACGGTTGAAAGTTCGATTAAGCGACGCCGCGATTTCGCCGGCGTCGAGTGTTTTCTTGGCGTCGGGCCGCGCGCTGAAGCCTTCGTTAAGGGAGCTTGCGCTCTTCTACACTTGAGCCCGGAAGACATTCTGAACGGGCGGGAAGCAGGACGGCATGAGCGACGCCGCCATCACTGCAGGGCTTGCGTCCGCCGGGCGCCGTCCCGCTGCGGCCGTCGGGTGGCGCGGCGCGCTGCATCTCGGCCTGTTCGTCGCCTTCCTCGCCTATGTCTTCATCGGCACCCAGCCGCTCGCCGACCCCTCCGCCGCCGCCGACCGCGTCGACGGCAGTCCGCTCGACCGTTTCGTCGTGCTCGGCATGGTCTTCCTGGCGCTCGCGGCGCTCGCGGCGAACCTCCGCGAGGCCGGCCGGATGGCCTTGCGGAATCCCGGCCTGATCGCCGTCGTCGGGTTCTGCCTGCTCAGCGTGGTCTGGTCCGACTATCCGGACCTGACGATCCGCCGCGCGATGCTGCTCGTGTTCCTCACGATCGCGGCTGCGGGAATAGCGGTCGGCGTGACCGATCTCCGACGCTTCCACACCACGCTGGTAGTCGCGCTGACGACGGTCGTCATCCTCAACCTGCTGGTGACGGCCGCCGCGCCCTCCCGCGCGATCACAGATCTCGGAGTGCGCGGCATCTATACCCAGAAGAACGTCGCCGGGATCGTCTCGATGATCGCCGTTGTGGTCGCCGCGACCTGGGCGCTCGGCGCCCGGCGGCGCCGCTCGGTCGTCCTCGGGCTGTGCGCCATCGTCCCGGCGGCGGCGTTTCTCGCGATCTCCCGCAGCAAGACGTCGATCGGCCTCACCGTGCTCGCGCTCGCGCTGCTGGCGGTGTTCGCGCTCGCCGAGAAGATCGGCGCGCGTTTCGTGCTCGCGGTCGTGCTGCTCCTGTCGCTCGCGCTCGCAGCCGCTTTGCTGACGCTGGCCGCGTTCGATTTCGACAAGACGCAGCTCGCGATAGCGCTGTTCGGCGACGCCACCTTCACCGGCCGCGACGAACTGTGGGCGTTCGCGCTCAACGCGGCGCACGAGCGAACCTGGCTCGGCCATGGCTACGGCGCGTTCTGGGACGTCGGCCCGGGCAACGACCCCCTGTTGCGGATGGATCCCGGAAGCTGGCTCGGCGACATCGCGAGCGGCGAGATCAACCAGGCGCATAACGGCTATCTCGAACTGTGGCTTCATATCGGCCTGCCGGCGATGATCGTCGCGGCGCTCGTCGTCGCCTGGGGGGCGGCGCGCGGCGTCGCGCTCGCGGCCCGGCGGTCGATCGGCCGGCCCGAGCGCGCGGCGATCGGCGCTCTCGCTCTGCTGCTCGTGTTGCATCTCCTGCACAATTTGACCGAGGCCACCCTGTTCATGCGCGGCATCGCCTTCTGCAACGTCGCGCTGCTCGCCCTTCTCGTGCTATCCCGTTGCAGGGATATCGCATCGGCTGACGACCTCGTCCGGGTCAGGAATCCCGTTCCGGATCGGACCCTGGGGAGCGCGCGATGAACACCGCAGCGACCGGCAGAGATCGGCCCGGACCTCCGCCCGCCTCCTTTCCGGCGGACGCAGCGCGGACCAACCGGTCCCAGACGCCCCAGACCGAGCCTCCGGCCGACGCCCGCGTTTCGTTCCTCGGGGTGCGGTTCGACCAGTTGACGCTGAAGGAAGCGGCGTCGCTCATCCTGTCCCGGCCGGAGGGCTCGCCGTTCGCGCCGGTCGTGACGCCGAACGCCTCGCATGTCGTGCGCATCGAGCGGTCGGAGGAGCTCGCCTTCGCCTATTCGCGCGCATGGCTCTGCCTCAACGACAGCCGCGCGATCGAGCTGCTCGCCCGTTGGAAAGGGCTCGATCTCCCGGCGGTCCCCGGCGCCGATCTGGTCGTGGAACTGCTCGCGGACCCCCAGTTCGCGCGCTCGGCGCCGGTGCTGCTCGTCGGGGGCGACACGGAGCTGTTCAAGAATTTCATCTCGACCGTGGGGCTCCTGAACGCGGTCCACTACGACGCCCCTATGGGCTTGCTTTCGAACCGGGAGGCCTTCGAGGAGACCGTCGCCTTCATCGAGGCGCATCCGGCGCAGTTCGTCTTCCTCGCCATCGGCTCGCCGCAGCAGGAGATGCTGGCGGAGCGGCTGCGCCGCCGCAGGATCGCGACCGGCGTCGGGCTCTGCATCGGCGCCAGCGTCGAGTTTCTCACCGGCCGCAGGCGGCGGGCGCCAGCCTGGGTCTCGCGATGGCGCATCGAATGGCTGTTCCGCCTGGCGTGCGAACCGCGGCGTCTCTGGCGGCGCTACCTGGTCGAGAGTCCTAAGATCCTGCGCCTGTTCCTGCGCGAGAAGCGGCGATAGGCCGTCCGCCATGGCGCTCGAACTCGCGGTCGTCATCTGCACCTATGAGCGGCCGGAGCCGCTCGCGCGGGCGCTCGGAAGCCTGTTCGTACAGCGCGTGCCGCCCGGGCTGAGGCCCACGATCGTCGTGGCCGACAACAGCGACGGCGGCTCGGCGGAGGCGGTCGTCCAGCGGTTGAGGGCCGAGAGCCCGTTCGAGATCATTTACGTCCAGGCGCATCCGGCGAACATATCGGTGGCCCGCAACGCCGGGATCGCGGCGAGCGCGTCGCCGGCTTTCGCTTTCATCGACGACGATCAGGAGGCGCGCGACGGGTGGCTCGAAGCGGTGGCGGAGGGGCTCGCCGCGCATCCTCACGACATCTTTCTGGGACGTGTGGGGGCGGTCTTCGAGGATCCGTCGAAGGCGACCGACGCCATGCGCAACCTGTTCTCGCGCGAGCTCGACGGACCTGCCGGCCTCGACCTGTTCGCGATGGGTCCGCAGAAGACGCCCGGGATCACGCTCGCGACGAACAATTCGGTGTTCCGGCGGGCCGCGACGATCACCGGCGCGAAGCCGTTCGATCCAGCGTTCGGCCAGGCCGGCGGCGAAGACCTCGACCTGTTCTGCAGGCTGCAGGCGAGGGGGGTGCGGTTCGGCTGGCTGCCCGAGGCGCGCGTGCTCGAATACGTCCCGGCGCGAAGATGTGAAGCCGGCTATCTAAATCGTCGGTTCTACGCCGGGGGGCAGGCCTACGCCGCGGCTGTCGCCCGCTCGAGCCGCAACCCGGCGCTGGCGCGCTGGACGCTGCGGATCAAGGCGGCGGCCCAGGCCGTGCTGCTCGCCTGCGCCGCGCCCGCCTATATCCTGCGCGGGCGCGCCGCGCGGGCCGACTACGCGTTCCGCTGGGCGGGCGTGCTCGGCAAACTGTCCTTCGGCGCGCTCTATCCGATCTACCGCGAGGACGACGCGGCGCGCGCGAAAGCGGCGTAGGCGATCGCGCTCAGTCGTAGTCCACCTGGATCAGCGTGAGCCCCTGGGGCGGCGCGACGGGGCCACAGGCCGCGCGATCGGCGCGGGCGAGCGCCGCCGCCAGATCGTCCGCGCTCCAGCGGCCGAGGCCCACCTCGACCAGCGAGCCCGCCATCGAGCGCACCTGATTGTGCAGGAAGGAGCGCGCGTTTGTCGCGATCAGCACGGCGTCGCCGTCGCGGCACACGTCGAGCCGATCGAGCGTCTTGAGCGGGCTCGCGGCTTGGCAGGCCGCCGACCGGAAGGTCGTGAAGTCGTGGCGGCCGACCAGCCGCTTGGCGGCGAGATCCATCGCGGCGACGTCGAGCCGCTTCACGACGCGCCACGCCCGCCCACGGTCGAGCGCCAGAGGCGGCCTGCGGTCGACGATGCGATAGACGTAATGCCGTCGGGTGGCGGAGAACCGCGCGTCGAAATCGTCGGCGACCTCAGCGACGTCGATCACCGCCACCGGCTGGGGCACGAGATGCGCGTTGGTCGCGTCACGCACCTGGTCGACCCTCCAGCGACGCGCGAGATCGACATGCGCGACCTGACCCGAAGCGTGGACGCCTGCGTCGGTGCGGCCAGCGCCTCTGACCACCGCCGGCTCGCCGACGAACGCCTCGATCGCGGTCTCGATTGCCTGCTGGACGGACTGGCCGTTCGCCTGCCGCTGCCAGCCGCAATAGGGCGCGCCGTCGTATTCGATCGTGAGGCGATAGCGCGGCATCTCAGCCGAGCCGCGCGCCGGGCGCGAGCCGCGCGCCATGGAGGAAAGCGGTCGCCTCGACCGGCTCCTTGCCGGCGCGCTGCAGTTGGAGAAGCCGCACCGCGCCGTCGCCACAGGCGATAGTAAGCCGGCTATCAAGAAGCTCGCCGGGCGTTCCGGCCCCGTCCGCGCGGGTCGAACGCAGAACCTTGACGCGCTCCGGCCCGCGGGAGCCCTCGAGCTCGAACCATGCGCCCGGGAACGGCGACAGGCCGCGGATGCGGTCGTGGACCTCCGCGCCGGGCGCGCTCCAGTCGATGCGCGCCTCGCTCTTGGCGATCTTCGCGGCGTAGGCGACGCCGTCCGCGGCCTGCGGGCGGAACGTCAGGCCGCCGCGCCCGAGCGCGGACACGGCCCGCGCCATCAGATCGGCGCCGAGCAGGCTCAGCCGGTCCTGCAACTCGCCCGCGGTCTCGTCCGGCCCGATCGTCACGCGCTCGGCCATGCCGATCGGCCCGGTGTCGAGGCCCTCCTCCATCTTCATCGCCATCACGCCGGTCTCGGGGTCGCCCGCCATGATCGCGCGCTGGATCGGGGCTGCGCCCCGCCAGCGCGGCAGCAGCGAAGCGTGGAGGTTGAGGCAGCCGAGCTCCGGCGCGTCGAGCGCGGCTTTCGGCAGGATCAGCCCATAGGCGACGACGACCGCCGCGTCCGCCTCATGCGCCGCGAAGGCTTCAAGCGTCTCCTCGTCGCGAAAGGTCCTCGGCGTATAGACCGGCAGGTTGAGGCCTTCCGCGAGGCGGTGCACCGGCGTCTTGGTCAGCTCCATGCCCCGCCTGCCGGCGGGCTTCGGCGCGCGGGTGTAGACGGCCGCGATCTCGTGGCCCTGGCCGACGAGCTCGGAGAGCGTCGGGACGGCGAAATCCGGCGTGCCCATGAAGACGAGACGCAAGCTCATGTCATCGCCCTCGCGCTGACGCCGTCGCGGGACGCGTCAGGAGGCGACCGGCTCGGGCGCCCGCCGGTCCCGCTTGTCGCGCTTCGGGAAGCTCGGCAGTTCGCCGATCGCGCGCGCCTTCTCAAACTTCTTCGTCACCCGGTCGCGCTTCAGCCGCGAGATGTGGTCGATGAACAGCACGCCGTTCAGATGGTCGATCTCGTGCTGGATGCAGACCGCGAGCAGCCCCTCGGCCTCGATCTCCTGCGGCTTGCCCTCGCGGTCGAGGGACCGCACGGTGACGCGGGCGGGACGCTCGACCTCCTCGAAATATTCCGGGATCGACAGGCAGCCCTCGTCGTAAACCTGAAGCTCTTCCGAGGCCTTCACGATCTCCGGATTGATGAAGACCAGCGGCTGCGGCTTCTCCTCGTCGCCTGCGAGGTCGATCGTGACGACGCGCTTGGCGACGCCGATCTGGATCGCGGCGAGGCCGATGCCCGACGAATCGTACATCGTGTCGAACATCGTCTGGACGAGAGCCTCCGTCTCCGGGTCGACGCGCTCGACGGGAGCGCTGACGAGCCGAAGCTTCGGGTCGGGCAGATAGACGAGCGGTGAGGCGGCCATGGCGTCTTGGAAAAGCGCTGAAAGGGCTGGAAACCCGCGGATAGGACCTTGCGCCGCCCGCGTCAACATGTTCTTTATTTGTTCCTTGTAAGCTCGGCGGCGTGATGGACCAGACGCTTTTCATCTTCTCGGGCCATGTCGTGACGGCCGGCGAAGCGCTGGCTGCGATCGGGGCGGCTGCGCTCGCCACGCTTCTCCTCGTGCTCCTCGTTCTCATGCGCTCCGGCGGCGCGCGTCGCGCCGAGGCCTACGACGCCGCGCTGCGCGCGGAGGAGGCGGAGCGGCGGCTTGCGGGGCTCGAACGGCTGCAGTCGGAGGCTATGGGGCGGCTTCAGGCCTTTTCCTCGGCGCTCGGGGCCCGGCAGTCGGATCTCGCGCGCGGCGTCGCCGAGCGTCTCGACGCCGTCGGGGCGCGGGTCGGCGACGGGCTCGCCGCCAGCGGTCAGGCGACCGCCGAGCAGCTCTCGAGGCTTGAGGCGCGGCTTGCGGTGATAGACGCCGCCGGCGCGCAGATCGGCGCGCTCGCAGGCCACGTCACCGATCTCAAGGCGATCCTCGGCAACAAGCCCGCGCGCGGCGCCTTCGGCCAGGGGCGGATGGAGGCGATCCTCAGGGACGCGTTGCCGCCCACGGGCTACACGTTCCAGGGGCAGCTCTCGACAGGGGTGAGGCCGGACGCGCTGATCCGCCTGCCCAGCGATTCCAGAGCGCTCGCGGTCGACGCCAAGTTTCCGCTCGAAGGCTTCGAGCGCCTTCGGGTCGCGGAGACGCCGGACGCCCTGAAGGCCGCCGAAACGCGGGTGCGCGCCGACGTCGGCAAGCACGTCTCGGACGTCGCCGCGAAGTACCTGATCGCCGGCGAGACGCAGGACGTCGCGCTGCTGTTCGTGCCCTCCGAGCAGATCCACGCCGAACTCGCGGAGCGCTTCGACGACGTGGTTGCGCGCGCGCATCGGCTGCGCGTGCTGATCGTCTCGCCCTCCCTGCTGATGCTCGCGGTCCAGGTGGTGCAAGGGCTCACCCGCGACGCCGCGATGCGCGACCAGGCGCATCTGCTGCAGGCCGAGGTCGGCCGCCTGCTGGATGATGTCCGCCGCATCGGCGAGCGCGTCGACAAGCTCAAGACCCATTTCGGCCAGGCGGTCGGCGACCTCGATCAGATCGGCGTCTCGGCCGAGAAGCTCGCCCGCCGGGGACTGAGGCTCGAGCAGCTTGAGCTCGGCGCGGGACCGGCGGTCGAGACCCTCCCCAATCCGCTCGGACGCGAGGCGGCGGAGTAGGGTCGGGGCGCTCGACGGCCGTTACGGCGACCGCGAGCTCTGCTCCCCGCGCGCATCGGCCACGGGCCGTGCGAAATGGCGGCGCGGCGCGCCGCGTGATACCCCGCCGCCCATGTCCACGCCCGCCGCAGATCCCGAAGTCATCGTCGAGGAAGTCCGCCCTGCGCCCGCCGCGGCGCCCTGGGCGGGCTATGCGCTTGCGGCGCTCGGCGCGATCTTCTTTTCGAGCAAGGGAATCCTGATCAAGTTCGCCTATGCCGAGCATGTCGACGCCGAGACGCTGCTGGCGCTCAGAATGGGTCTTTCGGTCCCGGTCTATGTCGCGATCGGGCTCGCGGCCGTCGCGCGGACCGGCCGGCCGGCGAACCTCGACCTCAGGAGTTTCGCGGCGGTGTTCGCGATCGGCCTGCTCGGATACTGGTTCGCAAGCTACGCCGACTTCCTCGGCCTCGCCTACATCTCCGCGCCGTTCGAGCGCCTGATCCTGTTCACCTACCCCCTGTTCACGGTGTTGCTTGGCGCGGCGTTCTTCGGGCAGCCGTTCCGACTGAGGGCGCTCGCCGCCTTCGGGCTGAGCTATGCGGGCCTCGCGCTGGTGTTCTCCAAGGACATGGAGGCGGCGGGCCTCGACGCGACGCGCATGGGCGCGGCCCTGGTGTTGGCCTCGGCCGTCGCCTTCGCGCTCTATCAGCTGCTCGCCAAGAGCCATATCGCCCGGCTCGGGCCAAAGCTCTTCACCTGCATCGCGATGTCGGCGGCCGCCGTCGGCGCGCTCGTGCAGTTCGCGCTGGTGCGGGACGTCGACGTGCTGTTCGGCCTGTCGGGCAAGGTGTGGATGTTCGCCGCGATGATCGCTGTGGTCGGCACCATCCTGCCGAGCTTCCTCCTGAGCGCGGCGCTCCACCGCATCTCGGCGCAGGCGAACGCCGCGATCGGCACCGTGAGCCCGGTCGCGACGCTGATCCTGGCCGCGACCTTCCTCGGCGAACGCGTGACGCCGGTCGACATGGCTGGCACGGCTCTGGTGCTGGCCGGAGTCGGCTGGTTCACGCTGAGCGAGCAGCGGCGCTAGCCCTCGCGCCGCTCCAGCGAACGGGCTGTGCGGAGCTGCGGGAACCACCAGGCCCAGAGACCCGACACCGCCATCGCGCCGACGCCGCCGGCGACGATCGCCGGCATCACGCCGATGACGGCGGCCATCGATCCCGCCCGGAACTCGCCGAGCTCGTTGGACGCGCCGACGAACATCATGTTCACCGCGTTCACCCGGCCGCGCACCTCGTCCGGCGTCCAGAGCTGCAGCAAGGTCTCCCGGATCGTGACGCTGACCATGTCTGCGGCGCCCATGACCGCGAGCGCCCCGATCGACAGCCACAACGTTGTCGACAGGCCGAAGACGGCGGTCGCGAGCCCGAACAGCCCGACGCAGGCGAACATGATGCGCCCGGCATGGTCGCGGATCGGAACGACGGACAGCGCGAGCGCCATCGCGATCGCGCCGATTCCCGGCGCCGCCCGCAACAGGCCGAGGCCCCAGGGGCCGACGTCGAGCACGTCGCGGGCGACCGCTGGCATCAGCCCCATCGCGCCGCCGAGCAGCACCGCGAACAGGTCGAGCGTGATCGCGCCCATCACCACCTTTTCGCGTAACACGTAGGCGAAGCCGGCCGCGAGCGTGCGCCAGCTTGAATCGAGCGCGCGCCTGACCTGCGTCACGCGGATCAGCAGCGAGAGCGTGGTGGCGAGGGCGAGCAGCGCCGCGGCCGCGGCATAGGCGACGGGCGCGCCGAGGCCGTAGAGCAGGCCGCCCGCCACCGGGCCGACGATCGACGCGAACTGCCAGGCGGACGAGGCCCACGTCACGGCGTTCGCGAGGGCCTGCGGCGGGACCAGGCTCGGCACGATCGCCGAACTCGCCGGCCCGAAGAACGCCCGCGCCACGCCGAAGACGAACAGCACGCAGAAGATCGGCAGCGTCGAGAGCGGCCCCGTCCAGGCCAGCGCCACCAGAATCAGCGCGCCGACCCCCTCGACGGCGCAGCACGCGGCCATGATCGCCCGGCGCGGAAAGCGGTCTGCGGCGGGGCCGGTCACGAGCACCAGCGCGAAGGCCGGCAGGAACTGCACGAGGCCGACCAGCCCGAGGTCGAACGGGTCGCGCGTGAGGTCGTAGACCTGCCATCCCACGGCGACGGAGACGATCTGCACCGCGAAGGTCGATGAGAGCCGCGCCGCCCAGAACAGCACGAAGTTGCGGTGGCGGAACGCGATCGGCGAGACGGGAACCCCGCTCGCCTGCGCCGGCGCGTCCGGCCCGATGATGGTCATGAACTGCTGAGCCTTAACCTCTGAGCGGCCCGCTTAGCCGTTTCCGCCGCGCACTGTCGAGCGTTAGGCTGCGGAATGCGGGCGGGAGCCCTAACAACGCGCGCTCACGCGCCGACGAGAAGCTCGAGCTTTTCCTTGGAGAATTCGATGAACATGCGCGTTCGGGGCGGCAATCGACGGCCGGGCCGATAGACGATCGACAGATGCAGCGGCGCGATGGTCGATGCCGGCAGGACGGGCGACAGTCGGCCGTGCGAGAGGTCGTCATGGACCTGGAACGCCGGAAGGAGGCCGATCCCAAGTCCAGCCAGCGCAGCCTGATGCGCCAGAGCGCTGCTGTTGCTTTTGAAACGCCCTTCGACGCGGACCGTCAGCCCGTCGACGCTCCAGGTCACCGGATCCCTGTCGTAGCCGTATCCGATCAGCTCATGGCCGGAGAGATCCTCCGCCCGTGCCGCCGGCCCGCGCTCGGCTAGATATGAAGGCGCGGCGACCAGCACGCGGGTGATGTCGCAGATCCGGCGCTGGATGAGATGATCCTCCGCGACATGACCGATCCGGAAGGCGGCGTCGAGCCCTTCCTCGATCATGCTCCCATGCCAGTCGGACATCAGGAGTTCGACCTGAAGCAGGGGATATCTCTCGTAGAGCTCCCCCAGCAAGGTGCGCGAGATGAACAGGCCGAGCGCAGTGGTCACGCCGACGCGCACGAGGCCCTCCGGCGCGTCCCTGCGTTTCGCGAGGTCGGCTTCCGCCAGCGCGATATCCTCCAGGATCAGCCTGGCGTGGCCGAGAAGTCGCTCGCCCTCTTCTGTAAGCGTGATCATCCGGGTCGATCTTTGTAGCAAGCGGGACCCGAAATACTTCTCAAGAGCGTCGATCCGGCGCGCGATAGTGGTGTGGGTCGCGCCGAATTCTGTCGCCACGCTTGAAAAGCTACGACATTCGGCTACGCGGATGAAGGTCCGCAGCGAAACTCTGAGCTCGCTCATTTGTGCAGGGTACGCACATCTGATGTGCTGCGCCACCGTATTGCGCGCGCGGCTGCCGGCTCGCAGATAGCCTCGATGCTCTGGGCGGCTCGCATTCTGCAGAGAGATGATGTCCGTCCGCCTCGGGTTCAGGTCGATCGAACGGGATCGGCCTCGGTCACGGCGCCGAAGGCGCGCACGGAAGGCATGACGATGTTCGCGACGACGAATCCCTATACGGGCGAAGTTCTGAAGACGTTCGAGTTCTCGACGGTGGAAGAGATCAAGCAGGCGATCGATGACGCCGACAGGGCCTTCCAGGGCTGGCGGAGGACATCCTTCGCGGAACGGGCCGCGGTGATGCGGAAGGCGGCCGACATCCTCCGGAGGGACGCCGACAAATACGCGCCGATCCTCACCTTGGAGATGGGCAAGCTGATCGGAGAGGCCCGCGCCGAGGTGGAGCTTTCGGCGGCGATATTCGACTATTACGCCGCGAACGCCGAGAAGCTGCTCGAGAGCGAGAACCTGCCGGTCGCCGATCCCGTCGAGGGTCGGGCGATTCTGGTCCACGAGCCGCTCGGCGTTCTGCTCGCCATCGAGCCTTGGAACTTTCCCTACTACCAGATCGCGCGGATCATCGCGCCGCAGCTGTCGGCCGGAAATACGGTGCTGCTGAAGCACGCCGCCAATGTCCCGCAGTGCGCGGCAGCGTTCGAGGCGCTGATGCTGGAGGCGGGGCTTCCGCGACACGCCTTCATCAGCCTCTACGCCAAGCATGAGCACGTCGATCTGATCCTGAGCGATCCCAAGGTCCACGGCGTCGCGCTGACCGGATCCGAGGCGGCGGGCGCCGCGGTCGCGTCCGCGGCGGGCAAGGCGCTCAAGAAGTCCACGATGGAGCTGGGCGGCGCCGACGCCTTCGTCGTCCTCAAGGACGCCGACCTCGAGAAGACCGTCAAATGGGCGGTGTTCGGCCGGCACTGGAACGGCGGTCAGGTCTGCGTGTCGTCCAAGCGGATGATCGTGGCGGATGAGATCTACGACGCCTTCGCGGAGAAATACGGCGAGGGCGTAGCCGCCCTGCGGATGGGCGATCCGCTCGATTCCGCGACCACGCTCGCGCCGCTCGCCTCGCAGAAGGCCGCCGACGACATCAAGAACATGATCGCCAAGGCGGTGGAGCATGGCGCGACCGCGACGCCCGTCGGGCCCGCGGCGCCCAACCGCGGGGCCTTCGTGCAGCCCACCATCCTCACCGACGTCGATGAGAACAATCCCGCGCGGCACTGGGAGTTCTTCGGCCCGGTCTCAATGCTGTTCCGCGCCAAGGACGAGGACGACGCGGTGAGGCTCGCCAACGATTCGCCCTTCGGCCTCGGCGGCTCGGTGTTCACGAGCGATCCGAAGCACGGCGCCGAGGTCGCGCGGCGCATCACGACCGGTATGGTGTTCGTGAACCATCCCACGATGGTGAAGGCGGACCTGCCGTTTGGCGGCGTGAAGCGGTCAGGCTACGGCCGGGAGCTGCTGGGCCTCGGGATCAAGGAGTTCGTCAACCACAAGCTCATCGACGTCGTCGACATCGACGCGCCGTTCTGAGCGCTCGGCCGGGCTCGCGCCCGGCC
Source organism: Hansschlegelia plantiphila (assembly GCF_027922265.1). GTDB lineage: Bacteria > Pseudomonadota > Alphaproteobacteria > Rhizobiales > Methylopilaceae > Methylopila > Methylopila plantiphila. The sequence continues at coordinate 582,121 of NZ_BSFI01000008.1, forward strand.
CCCCGGTTCACGCCATTGGGCGAGCCCGCGACCCGACGGCGCCGCGCCGTCGGCGGTTTCGCCACCGGCCGCATCGAGCCCGCGAGCCCGCGAAGATAGCCGTGGAGTCCCCTGGGGTGCGCCGGTCTCGGCGCCCGCAAAACTCGCGGGTCCGCCGCCGGCCGCGCAGCCGACGGCTGCGATGCGCATGACGATCTCTGCGGCGTCGACGGAATTGTTGGAAAACTGGCGCGCCCGAAAGGATTCGAACCTCTGACCCCCAGATTCGTAGTCTGGTGCTCTATCCAGCTGAGCTACGGGCGCGCAGAGCGTCCGCGAGCTTGGGGCCCGCGGCGGAGGCGACGTGTTAGCCGCTCGGGGAACGCTTTGCAAGTCTCGCCGGCGCGGCCCCGGTCAGGCGCGGGCGCGCTCCCGGGCGCGGGCGCGCAGGTCAATCGGGCGGTCGGGGATGGTGATCCGGAAGGTCGCGCCCATCGTGCCCTCGACCAGGCCGATCGAGCCGCCGTGGGCGCGCACCAGTTCGGCGGCGATGGCGAGGCCGAGGCCGGAGCCGCCGGCCCTGGTCGAGCCCTGGAACGGCTCGAACATGTGCTCGCGGGCCTTCGCCGGCAGACCTGGGCCGGTGTCGGAGACCTCGATCACGACGACCGCGCCCTCCCGCCGACCGGAGATCCGGATCTGGTCGCGCGTCGGGTCCGGACGCCCGCGGGTCTCGAAGGCCTGGGCTGCGTTGCGGCCGAGGTTGAGCAGCACGCGGAACAGCTGGTCGGGGTCAGCGTCGACGACCAGTCCACGCTCGACCGCCGGCTGGAAGCCGATCTCCCCCGCTCCGTCGGCGAGACCCAGCGCGGTGCGGACGTCCTCGACGATGTCGGCGAGCGGCGCCATGCGCCGCGTCGGCGGCGTCTCCTGCGCCGCGCCGTAGGACAGCGTCGACTGGCAGAAGCTTATCGCCCGGTCGAGCGTCGCGATCAGCTTCGGCGCGAGCTTCTGCACGGTCGGGTCGGCGACGGTCCCGAGCCGGTCGGACATCAGCTGGGCGGCGGCGAGCAGGTTGCGGAGATCGTGGTTGATCTTGCTGACCGCGAGCCCGAGCGCCGCGAGTCGCGACTTCTGCTGCAACTGGCCGTGGAGCTCGCTCTGCAGGCGCTCGAGCTCCGCCTCGGCGACGCCGATCTCATCGGTGCGGCCGGAGGCGACGACGATGCGGCTCGAATCCTCCGGCGCCTCCGCGAAGCCCACCATGGTCGCCGTCAGCCGGCGGACGGGGCGCACGATGATGAGGTCGAGCGCGAGATAGACCAGCGTGGCGGTGGCGAGCGAGATCGCGAGCGCGACCAGCAGCACGTTGACGGAGAAGGCGAGCATCGCCTTCCTCAGGGCGGTCTCCTCGACCACGATCTCGATCGAGTCTCCAGGGTCGTCGGCCTCGGCGATGACGCGCGCCAGCCGCTTGTCGCCGCGCAGCAGCGTGTCGAAGGCGTCGAGCGCCGCCATCGCGCCGGCCGGCTCGCGCCTGTCGATGGTGACGGCGACCTCAGGCGGCATGTCGCTGACAGCGAGCAGGCGGCGCGCCTCGCCGGACTTGATGACGAGCGCCCGGGCGCCGATGCTGCGCAGCAGCTTGCGGGCGAGCGGCTCGGCGACCGTGCCGTCGGGGGCCGCGTCGAGCGCGAGCGCGGCCGTGCGCGCGCGGTTCATCTGGTCGTCGATGAAATTCAGCCGGAAGTTCGCGACCGACGGCACGAAGATCATGATTTCCGAGACCATGACGAACAGCACGGTCAGCGCGAGCAGCTTGCCGGAAAGCCCAAGGCGTCCGGGAGGGGCGGCGGGGGTTGTCGGGTCTGTCATGGTCTGGTCGGCGCGCGATCGACGCGTTCGCGCGGACGGTGATGATGCGGCGGCGGGGCCGCTTCGTCAAACGCAGTGACTCGCGCTCACGGGAACGCGTCGTTGACTTGAAGCGGCGGCCTCCCGTATAAGCCGCGGCGTGATCGCGCCCGCGTCCAACGCGGGCTTTTTCGTTTTGGCCGCGCCACAGGCCGCTCGCCCGAGAGGCGCGCGCTTGGCGGTTCGGTGACCGGAGACTGCTCCCGTGAAACGGACCTACCAGCCCAGCAAGCTTGTCCGCAAGCGCCGCCACGGCTTCCGCGCCCGCATGGCGACCGTCGGCGGCCGCAAGGTCATCGCGAACCGCCGCGCCAAGGGCCGCAAGAAGCTGAGCGCCTGACGCAGCGGTCTTCAAGGCTTCGGGCCGATGCCGGCTGAACCTTTCCGGCTCGACACGCTTCGCCTGAGACGCGACTTTCTCGCCGCCTCGCGCGACGGGGTGAAGATCGGCGGGCCGATCATCGGACTGCAGATGCGCGACCGCGGCGCGCCGGAGACGCCGGCCCGGGTCGGGTTCACCGCCACCAAGCGGGTCGGCGGCGCAGTCGAGCGGAACCGCATGAAGCGGAGGCTGCGCGCGGCCGCCCGGTCCGCGCTCGCCGAGGTTGCGAGGCCAGGCTGCGACTATGTCGTGATCGCGCGCCGCGCGGTGCTCGACGCCGCTTTCGACCGTATCCTGCGTGATCTGAGGGAGGCTGCGAAGCGCGCCCACGGCCGCGAGAAACGCACAAGCCCGGCTCCCGCCGGTTCCCCCTCGGCGCCGATCGACGGGCGCGAAAGCGGACGATGATGGACAACCGCAACACCATTCTCGCTGTCGTTCTGTCCGTCGTCATCCTCTTCGGCTGGCAATATTTCTTCGCCCGCCCGCAGATCGAGGCGCAGCGCCAGAGCCAGGCGACCCAGCAGGCTCTCACTGAAAACAAGGCCGGCGCTCCCGCATCGGGCGCCGCCGCCCCGCAGCCCGGCGCCCCCGTCGGCGCTCCCTCGGACGCCGCCAAGTCGCGCGACGACGCGCTGAAGGCGACCCCCCGCCTCGTGATCGACAGCGAGCGGCTGCACGGCTCCATCGCGCTTGTCGGCGGCCGCATCGACGACGTGTCGCTGAAGGATTATCGCGAGACCGTCGACCCGAAGAGCCCCGAGATCGTGCTGTTCGCGCCGCTCGACAGCCCGCAGCCCTATTACGCCGAGTTCGGCTTCGTGAACGCGCCGGGCGGCGCGGTGAAGCTTCCGGACGCCACGACCGAGTGGAAGGCCGAGAGCCAGGGCGCCCTGACCAGCGCCAGTCCGGTCACGCTGACCTGGGACAACGGCCAGGGCCTGACCTTCCGCCGCACGATCGCGATCGACGGCGACTACATGTTCACGATCAAGGACAGCGTCGCGAACGGCGGCGCGGCGGCGGCCACGCTCTTCCCCTATGCGCTGATCTCGCGGCACGGCGAGCCGCACGTCTCCGGCTACTACATCCTGCATGAGGGCCTGATCGGGGTCATCGGCGACGAGGGCCTGGAGGAGCTCACCTACAAGAAGATCACCGAGGGTCCGCGCACCTTCAAGGCGACCGGCGGCTGGCTCGGGATCACCGACAAGTATTGGGCGGCGGCGCTCGTGCCCCCGCAGGACAAGCCCTACGCGGCGCGCTTCGCCTCGACCACTGACGGCGGCAAGGCCTACCAGACCGACTACCTGCTCGATCCGCTCACCGTCGCGCCCGGCGCGACCGTTGAGACGTCGGGCCGCCTGTTCGCCGGCGCCAAGCAGGTCGCGGTGGTCGACCGCTACGAGACCCAGGGCGGCGTGAAGAAGTTCGAGCTGCTGATCGACTGGGGCTGGTTCCACTTCATCACGCGGCCGATGTTCTACGCGCTCGACTTCTTCTACAAGCTCGTGGGCAATTTCGGCGTCTCGATCCTGATCGTGACGGTGCTGGTGAAGCTGCTGTTCTTCCCGCTCGCCAACAAATCCTACGTCTCGATGTCGAAGATGAAGCTGGTGCAGCCCGAGATGGCGCGCCTGCGCGAGCGCTACAAGGACGACAAGGCCAAGCAGCAGCAGGAGCTCATGGAGCTCTACAAGCGGGAGAAGATCAACCCGCTGGCCGGCTGCCTGCCGGTGGTGGTGCAGATCCCGGTGTTCTTCTCGCTCTACAAGGTGCTGTTCATCACCATCGAAATGCGGCACGCGCCGTTCTTCGGCTGGATCCATGACCTTGCCGCGCCCGATCCGACGACCCTGTTCAACCTGTTCGGCCTGCTGCCCTATGATCCGGGCGCCGTGCCGGTGATCGGCCATTTCCTGCTGATCGGCGTCTGGCCGCTGATCATGGGCGTGACGATGTTCCTGCAGATGCGCCTGAACCCGGCGCCCGCCGATCCCGCCCAGCAGGTGGTGTTCACCTGGATGCCGCTGTTCTTCACCTTCCTGCTGGCCTCGTTCCCGGCCGGTCTCGTGATTTACTGGTCGTGGAACAACACGCTGTCGATCATCCAGCAATCCATCATCATGAAGCGCCAAGGCGTGAAGGTGGATCTGCTCGGCAACATCCGCGAGACGTTCCGGCGAAAGCCGAGCGACCCCGCGAAGACCTGACGGGGCGGGCTTAACGCCCGTCAGCCCGGCGGCTGCGACGCGGACGGCCGGGATCGCGCGCCGCGAGCGGCGCCCTATCCTGACGACGATCCCGGATCCAAGCGGCGCGCCGCTTCGTCCGGGACGACGCTGCACTGAGCCATGGAGAGCAGCGTGATGGACGCCCCTGAAGACGATCCCTTCCCCGAGATCGGCCGCAAGCTGTTTGCGGGGCCGTGCGACTTCGTGATGGGCGCGGCGAGGCTGGAGCAGCTCCCGGCGATGGACCGGCTGGAGATCGCCTTCGCGGGCCGCTCCAACGTCGGCAAGTCGAGCCTCGTCAACGCGCTCACCGGCCGCAAGACGCTCGCCAAGACCTCGAACACGCCCGGCCGCACCCAGCAGCTCAATTATTTCACGCTGGGGTCGGAGGCCTACATGGTCGACATGCCGGGCTATGGCTACGCGCAGGCGCCGGTCGAATCCGTGCGGACCTGGACCTCGCTTGTGCGGGCCTACCTGCGCGGCCGCGCGAGCCTCGCCCGCGTCTTTCTGCTCATCGATGCGCGCCACGGGATCAAAGCCGTCGACAACGACGCCTTGGACCTGCTGGACAGCGCGGCGACGTCCTATCAGGTCGTGCTGACCAAGATCGACCAGGTGAAGCTGGCCGATCAGCCTGCGCGGCTCGCCGAAACGGCCGCGGCCCTGTCGCGCAGGCCCGCGGCGTTCCCGGTCATTCTCCAGACGTCGAGCCGTGAGGGCCTCGGTCTGGCTGAGTTCCGCGCCGCCGTCGCCCGCCTGATCGACGAGCGGCGCTGACGCGTATTCGTCGCGCCCGCGCCTGCGGAAGACGCGGGCGCGACTGTGCCGCTATGCTCGTCGGAACAGCCCGATGATCAGCAGCAGCACGACCGCGCCGATGGTCGCGCCCACGATCGCTCCGAGCAGCCCGCCGCCGACGAAGATGCCGAGCTTGGCGAGCAGCCAGGTGCCGATGAAGGCGCCGATGATGCCGACGATGATGTTGCCGATGATGCCGAAGCCGTAGCCGCGCACGATCAGGCCGGCGAGCCAGCCGGCGACGCCGCCGATGATGAGCACGGCAAGGATGCCGAAGCCTGCGAAGGGTTCCATTCGTTACGCCTTAGATCGGTTGAGGCGGCCGATTCCGCCTCGTGGGAGCGTAGATAACGCGCTTGCGGCTGACGGCCATGCCGCGCCGCACCATCCGGCCTTCGTCGCATTGCGCGGTCTGAAACGGGCCCTTACTCCAGAACGGAACAGCGTCCACCCTTCGAAGAGAGCGCCCCGTCATGTCCTCGAGCGCCGACCGCAAAGACCTCTACGACCTCGGCGAGATGCCTCCGCTCGGCCATGTGCCGGCGAAGATGCACGCCTGGGTCGTCCGCAAGGAGCGTCACGGGCCCCCGGAAAGCGCAAACGAGCTCGAGGTGGTGCCGACCTGGGAGATCGGCGACGACGAGGTGCTGGTCTACGTCATGGCGGCGGGCGTGAACTACAACCACGTCTGGGCGTCGCTCGGCGAGCCGATATCGCCGATCGACGTTCACAAGCTGCCAATCCATATCGGCGGCTCCGACGCCTCCGGGATCGTCTGGGCGACGGGCAAGAAGGTGAAGCGCTGGAAGGTCGGCGACGAGGTCGTCATCCACTGCAATCAGGACGACGGCGACGACGAGGAGTGCAACGGCGGCGACCCGATGTTCTCGTCCTCCCAGCGGATCTGGGGCTACGAGACGCCGGACGGCTCGTTCGCGCAGTTCTGCCGCGTCCAGTCGCGCCAGCTGATGCCGCGGCCGAAGCACCTCACCTGGGAGGAGGCGGCCTGCTACACGCTCACCCTCGCCACCGCCTACCGCATGCTGTTCGGCCACCAGCCGCACCAGCTGAAGCCCTCCGACAACGTGCTGGTCTGGGGCGCCTCGGGCGGCCTGGGCGTGTTCGCTGTCCAGCTGATCGCGGCGTCCGGCGCGAACGCGATCGGCGTGATCTCGGACGAGACCAAGCGCGACTATGTGCTGGGCCTGGGCGCCAAGGGCGTCATCAACCGCAAGGATTTCGACTGCTGGGGCCAGATGCCCAAGGTCAATTCGCCGGAATACAACACCTGGGTGAAGTCGGCGCGCGCCTTCGGCAAGGCGATCTGGGAGATCACCGGCAAGGGCGTCGACGTCGACATGGTGTTCGAGCATCCGGGCGAGGCGACCTTCCCGGTGTCCTGCCTGGTGGTGAAGCGCGGCGGCATGGTGGTGTTCTGCGCCGGAACGTCGGGCTTCAACATCACCTTCGACGCCCGCTACGTCTGGATGCGGCAGAAGCGCATCCAGGGCTCGCACTTCGCCCATCTGAAGCAGGCCTCGGCCGCGAACCGGTTCGTGATCGACCGCCGCGTCGACCCCTGCATGTCGGAGGTGTTCGCCTTCAACGATGTCCCGAAGGCCCACACCAAGATGTGGAAGAACCAGCACGCCCCCGGCAACATGGCGGTGCTCGTCAACGCGCCGCGCGCCGGCCTCCGCACGGTCGAGGACGTCATCGAGGCCTATGCGGCGTCGAAGACCTCGGCTGCCGCCTGAGCTGAGGCGCAGGGTTCACGCGAACCCGCCGGGTTCGGGAGACGGGGTTTCGGCTGCGGGGTGTTCCTTCCCGCGCCGAAACCCTCTAGGAGCAGGCGCGACGAAGCCGCCTGGACCTGACCTCGATGACCCGCGCAGACCTCACTCCCGCCCGCCTCCCGCGCGGCTTCGCCGACCGCGGAGCGGACGAACTCGCCGCCACCCGCGAGATGGCCGAGGCGATCCGCAGGACTTACGAGCTCTGGGGCTTCGAGGGGATCGAGACGCCGTTCTTCGAATACACCGACGCGCTCGGCAAGTTCCTGCCCGACCAGGACCGCCCGAACGCCGGCGTGTTCTCGCTCAAGGACGACGACGAGCAGTGGCTGTCGCTGCGCTACGACCTGACCGCCCCGCTGGCCCGCCACGTCGCCGAGAACTTTCAGCGGCTCGCCAAGCCCTACCGCAGCTACCGCTTCGGCCCGGTCTTCCGCAACGAGAAGCCCGGCCCCGGCCGCTTCCGTCAGTTCCTGCAGTTCGACGCCGACATCGTCGGGGCGGGAAGCGTCTCCGCCGACGCCGAGATGTGCATGATGATGGCCGACACGCTGGAGGCCGTCGGCGTCAAGCGCGGCGACTACGTCATCAAGGTCAATAACCGCAAGATCCTCGACGGCGTGATGGAGGCGATCGGCCTCGGCGGCGACGACAACGCCGGCCGGCGCCTCACCGTGCTGCGCGCGATAGACAAGCTTGACCGCCTGGGGCCGGAGGGCGTGCGCGCGCTGCTCGGCGCCGGGCGCAAGGACGACAGCGGCGACTTCACGAAAGGCGCAGGACTCGATGACGAGGCGTCCTCGCGCGTGCTTTCGATCCTGAGAGCGAAGGCGGAAAGCAACCTCCACACGGCGCGGAAGCTTTTCGAGGAATTCGCCTCGACAGAAGCCGGGCAGGAGGGCGCGCGCGAACTCTCGGCTATCGCGACGCTGGTGGAGCAGGCCGGCTATGACGGCCGCGTCGTGATCGATCCCTCGGTCGTCCGCGGCCTCGAATACTACACCGGCCCGGTCTATGAGGCCGAGCTCACCTTCACGGTCAGCGACGAAAAGGGCCAGCCGATCCAGTTCGGTTCAGTGGGCGGCGGCGGGCGCTATGACGGGCTTGTCGGCCGCTTCATGGCGGAGAACACGCCTGCGACCGGCTTCTCGATCGGCGTCTCCCGTCTGCTCGCGGCGCTCCGCGCGCTTCAGGGTCCGGAGGCGCCGCGTCCGCTCGGTCCCGTGGTCGTTCTGGTGCTCGACCGCGACCAGATCGGCCGCTCGATGGCGCAGGCCGCGACGCTGCGCGCAGCCGGAATTTCGGCCGAGGTCTATCTTGGCGCCTCGGGCATGAAGGCGCAGATGAAATACGCCGACCGGCGGAAAAGCCCCTGCGTCGTCATCCAGGGCTCGGACGAGCGCGACAAAAGCGAGGTCACGCTCAAGGATCTAATAGCCGGCTCAGCAGCGGCCGCGGCCATCACCGATCGCGCGGAATGGACCGAAAGCCGGCCGGCGCAGGTGACGGTTGCGGAAGAACGTCTGGTCGAGCAAGTCCGGGCGATCTTGTCGCGGCACGAGTAGGTCGAAACACGAAGCACGGCGCCCGCAGTCGCTTGACGCCGCATCCCCAGCCCCCGCACCGTCCGCCCCATGGTCGCGATCAAAGCTTCAGCCGTCGACGCCTTCCTCTCGCGGCCGCAAGCCGACGCCTACGCCGTGCTGCTCTACGGGCCGGACGCCGGCCTCGTCGCCGAGCGCGCGGCGAAGCTCGCGGCGCGGGCGGTCGAGAATTCCGACGATCCCTTCGCGCTCATTCGGCTCGACGGCGACGAGCTCGCCGGCGACCCCGGCCGCTTGGCGGACGAGGCCCGAACCATCGCGCTGTTCGGCGGCAAGCGGGCGATCCGGGTGCGCGTCGGCGGCCGGGCGATCGTCTCGGCCGTCGAGGCGCTGCTCTCGGGACCGCCGCCGGAATCGCTGACCGTGATCGAGGCCGGCGACCTCAAGAAGAACGCCCCGTTGCGCGCGCTGTGCGAAAAGCACGCCCACGCCGCGGCGCTTCCCTGCTACGCCGATGAGGCGGCCGGCCGCGAACGCCTGATCGACGAGGAAATGCGCGCGGCGAACCTCACGATCTCACCCGACGCGCGGTCGCTGCTCTCGGCCCATCTCTCCGCCGATCGCCTGGCTGCGCGCGAGGAGGTGAAGAAGCTTTGCCTCTATGCGATGGGCGCGGGCCGGATCGAGCCGGACGACATCGTCGCGGTGATCGCCGATGCGGGCGAGGTCGGCATGGACGAGGCGGTCGACGCCGCCTTTTCCGGTCGCGCCGCCGACACGGCGGCCGCGCTCCGCTCGCTCCGCACGGGGGGCACGCCGACCTCCGTGGTGCTGATGGCGGCGCTGCGCCACGCGCTTGCGCTTCACAAGATGCGCGGCGACTTCGACGGCGGACGGTCGGCCCGTTCCGTGGTCGAAAGCGCCGGCGGCGCGATCCACTTCCGCCGCAAGGAGTCTTTTGAGCGCGCGCTCTCGCGCTGGACGTCGCAGCGCCTGATCGAGGCGGTGACCCGCCTCGCCGACGCCGTCACTCTGTCGCGCAAGTCCGCCGCGATCGGCGAAGCGGCGTCGGAGCGCGCCCTGCTCGCGATCGCAAGCGAGGCCGCGCGGGCGGGTCGATAGCACGTCGCCGGCTAAGACGACGGCGCGGTTCCCGTAAAAGTTGTATTTTTGAGCGTTTTCGCGACTCTTTCAGAGAGTCGCTGGCGGCGTTTTCGCGAAGCGCCTGGACGATCGGACGTCCAGCGGGGAAATCGTCTCTGCGGGGCCCTGAAGCCTTCTGGCCGGGTGAGGTGTGTTCGCGAGGGCCGGGGACCAGCAGGAAGGCGTTTGACGGCTCGAGCGGCAGCGATCTCGCCCCCAACCCGTCATTCCGACCGCGCCAATCTAAATTCAGGTCGCGACTATGGATTCCGGCATTTCGCTTCGCTTCAGCCAGAATGACGGCGGCCTAGATAACGCGCTTGATCTCAGCCCCGTAGGCGGCGAAGCACCAGTTCGAGCTGGTCGAGCGAGGCGAAGCGGATCGAGAGATCGCCGCCGGTCCCGCGCGGGGTCAGCGTCACCTCGAGGCCGAGCGCCTCTCCAAGCTCTGTCTCCAGCGCGCGGATGTCGGCGTCCTTCTCGACCGGCGCCTTTCGCGGTCGGCCGAGGCTCTTCACTTCGGGCGCGCGCGCCATCGCCTCGACGTCGCGCACGGAGAGGCCGCGCGCCACCACCTTGTCGGCGACGGAGGCGGGGTCCGGCAACGAGAGCAAAGCGCGGGCATGGCCGGCGGTGAGCGCCCCCGCCGCGACGTGGTTCTTCACCGCGTCCGGAAGCTTCAGCAGGCGCAGCGTGTTGGCGATATGACTGCGGCTCTTGCCGATGACGCGCGAGAGATCCTCCTGCGTGTAGGAGAACTGCGCGACGAGTTGCTCGTAGCCCGCCGCTTCGTCGATGGCGTTGAGATCGGCGCGCTGCACGTTCTCGACGATCGCGATCTCCAGCGCCTCGCGCTCGGTGACGTCGAGCACCACGATCGGAGCGTCGTGCACGCCTGCCCGCTGCGCCGCCCGCCAGCGGCGCTCGCCGGCGATGATCTCGTAAGCCTCCCCCTCGCCTGGAACGCGGCGAACGAGGATCGGCTGGATCACGCCCTTCTCGCGCACCGAGGAGGTGAGCTCCTCCAGGTCCTCCTCGCGGAACGAGCGGCGCGGGTTCGCCTTGCTCGGCCGGAGATGGGCGATCGCCGCGCGGCGCTGCGGCCTCGCGCGCTCCATCACCGACGATTCCTCGCCGACGTCCCCGATCAGCGCGGCCAGCCCGCGGCCCAGTCGCGAGCGCTGCGGCTCATCCATGGTCTGCTCCTTCCGGGTCGCGCTCATGCCGCTCTCAACAGGCGTTCGCGCTGGATGACCTCCGAGGCGAGCTTAAGATAGGCTTGGGAGCCCTGGCATTTGAAGTCATAGAGCAGCACCGGCTTGCCGTAGGAGGGCGCCTCCGAGACCCGCACGTTTCGGGGGATCATGGTCTCATAGACCTTGTCGCCCATGAACTGGCGGACGTCGGCGACCACCTGGCCGGAGAGGTTGTTGCGCGGGTCGAACATCGTCAGCACGACGCCGTGGATGGCGAGCTTCGGATTGAGCGTCGTGCGCACCTGCTCGACGGTGCGGAGCAGCTGGCTGAGGCCTTCCAGCGCGAAGAACTCGCACTGCAGCGGCACCACGATGGCGTGGGCCGCGGCCATCGCGTTGATCGTGAGCAGGTTGAGCGAAGGCGGGCAGTCGACCAGCACATAGGTGAAGCGCGGCTCACCCCCGGCGTGATGGAGCGCAGCCACCGCCTCGCGCAGCCTGAACACGCGATCCTTCTCGGATGCGATCTCCAACTCGACGCCGAGCAGGTCCATCGTCGACGGCGCCACATAGAGGCGCGGCACGGCGGTTTCGTGCACCGCCTCGCGAAGTGTGGCGTCGCCGACCAGGACGTCATAGGTCGAGAGCTTGCGCGCCTTGCGGTCGATGCCGAGCCCGGTGGAGGCGTTTCCCTGCGGATCGAGATCGACGATCAGCACGGTTTCGCCGATGGCGGCCAGCGCCGTGCCGAGGTTGATCGCGGTCGTCGTCTTGCCCACGCCGCCCTTCTGGTTGGCGAGCGTCAGCACGCGGGGCGCGCCGGGGGGGAAGGCTGAGGAGAGCATAGCGGTCGACTCCGTCGCGTCCTCGCGCGAAATCATGCCTACCGTGGGCCGTCGAAACCGTCGATCCGCACGATGCGCGCCTCGGCGTCCGTCAGACTCGGGTGAAGCGAGGCGTTGAATCTCCAGCATTCCCGCGCCGCGGTCAATTCGGCTTCGACCTCGCGACCCTTGGGGAACAGACCAACTGCGCCGGTTTTCAACAGCGGACTGGCGTGGCCAAGCAGTTCCGACAGCGAGGACAGCGCGCGGGCGCTGACGATGTCGGCGGTTTCGATCGCCTTTCCGACCACCGCGTCGGCGCGGGCGGCGTGGATGACGGCGCCAACGCCCATCGCTCGAGACGCCTCGCGCAGGAACGCCGCTTTCTTGACGTTGCTCTCGACGAGATGCACGGACGTCCCGGGCAGCGCCGCCGCGACCACCAGGCCCGGGAAGCCCGCCCCGGAACCGAGATCGACCCAGACATCTGGTTTTGTCGGGGCGAGAGCCAGAAGCTGAAAGCTATCTGCGACGTGGCGGGTCCAGACGAAGGGCAGGCTGGCGGGCGCGACCAGATTCATCGTCGCCTGCCAGCGGTCGAGCATGAAGACGAGCTGGTCGAGCCGCGCCAATGTTTCACGTGAAACATTGATCACTTTCCGCGCGGCGGCGCGGTCGGCTGTGCGATCCGGCGTCACGCCGAAGCCCGACGTACGCGCGAGGACAGCAGGGCGAGCGCGGCGGGCGTCATGCCCTCGATCCGGCCTGCCTGTCCAAGCGTGCGCGGAGAAACCCGCGACAGCTTCTCCGACAGTTCGGCCGAAAGACCTGCGATCGCGCGATAGTCGATGTCGCGGGGCAGCGTCGCTTCTTCCTCCGCGCGGTGACGGCGGATGTCGGCCTCCTGGCGGTCGAGATAGACCGCATAGGACGCCTCGATCTCCATCTGCGCGAAGGTCATGTGGTCGATCGTAGCCAGTTCTGGCCACAGGCGGATGACCTCGTCGCGCCCGACCGAGGGAAGGGCGAGAAGGTCGAAGGCGCTGCGCCGCCGGCCGTCGCGGTTTACCGCGATCCCGGCGCGCCCCGCCTCGGTCGGCGTGACTGAAAGCGAACGGGCGAGCGCCTCGGCGGCCCGCAGCCTGCCGGCTTTGCGCCGGAAGGCGGCGGCGCGCTCCGGGCCGACGCAGCCCAGCGCCTCGCCGCGCTCGGTCAGCCGGAGATCGGCGTTGTCGGCCCTCAGCGACAACCGGTATTCGGCGCGCGAGGTGAACATGCGGTAGGGCTCCGTGACGCCGCGCGTGACGAGGTCGTCGACCATCACGCCGAGGTAGGCCTCCGCCCGGTCGATGACGACGACGTCGCCGCCGCCCGCCCGCCGCGCGGCGTTGAGGCCGGCGAGCAGCCCCTGTGCGCCCGCCTCCTCATAGCCGGTGGTGCCGTTGATCTGGCCGGCGAGGAACAAGCCGCGGAGCTTCTTGAGCTCCAGCGTCGGATCGAGTTCCCGCGGGTCGACGTGATCGTATTCGATGGCGTAGCCCGGCCGCAGGATTTCGGCGCGCTCCAGCCCAGGCATCGTCCGGACGAGCGCTCGTTGCACCTCCTCCGGAAGCGAGGTCGAGATTCCATTCGGATAGATCGTCGGGTCGTCGAGGCCCTCCGGCTCCAGAAAGATCTGGTGGCTGTCGCGGTCGCCGAAGCGGACGACCTTGTCCTCGATCGACGGACAGTAGCGCGGGCCGCGGCTCGCGATCTGGCCGGAATACATCGGCGAGCGATCGATGTTCCGTCGGATGACGTCGTGCGTCTCGGCCGTGGTGCGGGTGACGTGACAGCAGACCTGTCGGGTCGTGATGGCGTCCGTCAGCGTCGAGAAAGGCTCGGGCGGGGCGTCGCCCGGCTGCTCCTCCAGCGCCGCGAAATCGATGGTGCGGCCGTCGAGCCTGGGCGGGGTGCCCGTCTTCAGCCGTCCGAGCGTCAGACCGAGCGCCTCGAGCCGTTTTGACAGGCCGAGCGCCGGCGCCTCGCCCGCGCGGCCGGCGGGGACTGTCCGCTCGCCAATATGGATCAGTCCGCGCAGGAAGGTCCCGGTCGTCAGCACGACCGCGCGGGCGCCAAGGCGGCGTCCGTCGCCCAGAATGACGCCGGCGACCGCGCCTCCATCGACCGAGAGGTCGTCGACCTCGCCCTCCACGATCGTCAGCCCCGCCTGAGCGGCCAGCGCGGCCTTGATTGCGGCAGCGTACAGACCGCGGTCCTGTTGCGCGCGCGGGCCGCGAACGGCCGGACCCTTGCTGCGGTTCAGCACGCGGAACTGGATGCCGCCCGCGTCGGCGCAGCAGCCCATCAGCCCGTCGAGCGCGTCGATCTCACGGACGAGATGGCCCTTGCCGAGCCCGCCGATCGCCGGATTGCACGACATCGCCCCGACGGTCGCTGCGCTGTGGGTGACCAGCGCCGTCCGCGCGCCAATCCGCGCCGCCGCCGCCGCCGCCTCGCAGCCCGCATGGCCCCCGCCGACGACGATGACGTCGAAGTTTCCATCGAAGGCGGAAAGGTTGCTCATAGCGGGTGCTTAGGGCGACTTCGCCGGGCGCGCAATGTTTCACGTGAAACAGCGTCTGCGGCGTGGCTATCCGCTCACTTTCCGATGCAGAATGAGGCGAACAGCTTGTCGAGAACGTCCTCGACGCCGACGCGGCCCGTGATGCGGCCGAGCTCTTCCGCGGCTCGGCGCAGGAGTTCGGCGACGATTTCGTCGGCGAGGTCGTCCCAACCGGACAGGCACCGGTCGAGCGACGCGACGGCGGTTCGCAGCGCGTCTCGGTGCCGCGCGCGCGTCACCCCCACATCCTCCGACGACAGCGCGTCCCGCGCCGCCGCGGCGATCGCTGAGATCAGGACGTCCAAGCCCGCCCCGGTCCTCGCGGAGATCCTGTGATCTGTGTCGGCGAAAGGCTGGTCCGCGAGGTCGATCTTGTTAGTCACCCGCCACACCGTCCCGCCGACCTCCGGCTCGGCCCTATCCGCTGGATCCTCCAGCCACAGAACAAGATCGGCGGCCGCCGCCTGCTGGCCTGCGCGCCGCACTCCCTCACGCTCGGCCGCGTCGCCGGCGTCGCGGATCCCCGCCGTGTCGACGAGGATGACCGGCAGGCCTTCGAGATCGAGATGAACCTCGATGACGTCGCGCGTCGTTCCGGGTTCGGCGGCGACGATCGCCGCCTCCCGCCGCGCCAGCGCATTCAGCAGCGACGACTTGCCGGCGTTCGACCGCCCGACGATCGCGACGCGGAACCCGTCGCGCAGGCGCTCGGCCCTTGTGTCGGCGAGGGCCGCGTTCATATCGCCTGCGAGCGTCGAAAGCTCGTCGCGCGCGAGGCTACGCGCATGCTCCGTGACCTCGCCCTCGTCGGAGAAGTCGATGCCGGCCTCGACCAGCGCCATCGCCGAGATCAGTTGCTCCCGCCAGCCTTCGATCCGCGCGGACAGCGCGCCGGACGACTGGAGCAGCGCCTGCCGCCGCTGGTTCTCGGTTTCCGCCGACAGCAGGTCGGCGAGGCCCTCCACCTCGGCGAGGTCCATGCGGCCGGACAGGAAGGCGCGGCGGGTGAACTCGCCGGGCTCCGCCATCCGCACGCCCTCGACCGAGAGCACGGCGTCGAGCGTCGCCGCAACGGTCGCGCGCCCGCCGTGTATCTGCAGCTCGCACAGATCCTCCCCCGTCGCGCTCGCAGGACCCGGCAGCCAGAGGGCGACGCCTTGGTCGACGACCTCCGAAGTCCGCGGGTGGCGCAACGCCCGGAACGAGGCGCGCCGCGGGGCCGGCCGCGCGCCCGCCAGAGCATCGAGCGTCGCGCCCGCTTGGGGGCCAGAGATGCGGATCACCGCGATCGCTGCTCGGCCCGGCGCGGTCGAGAGCGCGGCGATCGTGTCGCGGCCGCCGGACGCGCTAGATTGGTTCATAAAGAGTCCCCGACCCGCAAAGGACAGTTCGCGAGCCCATGTCCAATCGCCTCGCCCTCTCGGCCAGCCCCTATCTCTTGCAGCACGCGCAAAATCCCGTCGACTGGTGGGAGTGGTCGCCGGAGGCCTTCGACGAGGCGAAGCGGCTCAACCGCCCAGTATTGCTGTCGATCGGGTACGCCGCCTGTCACTGGTGCCACGTCATGGCGCATGAAAGCTTCGAGGACGAGGACGTCGCGGCCGTCATGAACGAGCACGTCGTTGCGATCAAGGTCGACCGCGAGGAGCGGCCAGACGTCGACCAGATCTATATGGCCGCGCTTCATGCGCTCGGCCAGCAGGGCGGCTGGCCGTTGACGATGTTCCTCACCCCCGACGCCGAGCCGTTCTGGGGCGGAACATATTTCCCCAGAACTCCGGCCTATGGTCGACCGGGTTTTCCCGACGTCGTCCGCACCATCGCCGGCGTCTTCCGCGACGAGCCGGGCCGCATCGTCGCGAACGCAGCCGCGATCGCGGAGCGCCTGCGGCCGCAGGGGCCGGCGGCGGAGGCCTTCGGTCCGGTGGAGCTCGATGAGGTCGCCCGCCGCATCGCGCGGGCGTTCGACCCGGTGTCCGGGGGCTTTCCGGGCGGGCCGAAATTTCCCCAGGCCGGCGTGCTCGACATGCTGCTTCGCGCCGGCAGGCGCACCGGCGAGGCGGAGCTCGCCGCTCCCGCCGTCCTTACCCTGCGCCGGATGGCGCGCGGCGGCATCCACGATCATCTCGGCGGCGGCTTCGCGCGCTACTCGGTGGATAATCGCTGGCTCGTTCCGCACTTCGAAAAGATGCTCTACGACAACGCCCAGCTGCTGACGCTGTTCGCGGGCGTGGGCCGCGAGACCGGCGACCGGCGCCTGCTCGCCGCGGCGCACGGGATCGTGGACTGGCTCGCGCGCGAGATGACGACCAATGGCGCGTTCGCCGCGAGCCTCGACGCCGACAGCGAGGGGGTCGAGGGCAAGTTCTACGTCTGGCGGCGTGACGAACTGGACAAAGTTCTGGGCCGGGACGACGCGGCCTTCGCGTCGGCTGCGCTCGACATCACCCCGCACGGCAACTGGGAGGAGGTCTCGATCCCCAACCGGCTCACCGAGCCGGACGACCTTATCGTCGATGACGACCGCCTGCGGTCGGTCTCCGCCCGGCTGCTCGCCGCCCGCGAGACGCGGGTGCGCCCCGGCCGCGACGACAAGATCCTCGCCGACTGGAACGGCCTGATGATCGCCGCGCTCGCCGAAAGCGCCGGAGCGCTCAACCGCCCCGACGCGCTTGAGATGGCCCGGACCGCCTTCGATTTCGTCGCCTCGACGATGGCGAAAGGCGAGCGCCTCGGCCATGCCTGGCGCGACGGTCGGCTGGTCTATCCCGGCTTCGCCACCGACTACGGCGCGATGGCGCTGGCGGGGCTCGCGCTCGCCGGCGTCACCGGCGAAACCGCATTCCGAGACGCTGCGGCGGGGTGGATCGACGCGGCGCTCGCGCACCACCGCAATCCGAACGGGCCCGGCTTCGCCGTCGACGCCGACGACGCGCCGCCCCTCGTCACACGGCCGGAGGCGCTGGTCGACGAGGCTCTGCCGAGCGGCACGGCGCTCCTGCTCTCAGCCTCAATCCGGCTCGCGACCTTCGACGCGGACGAGGATTTCCTGACGCGCCTCGACGGCGAGATCGCAGCCCTGATGGGACGGATGGCGGCGAACCCCGTCGGCCATGCGGGGCTTCTCAACGTCCTCGACGAGCGGCTGCGGCTGGCGTCGATCGTGGTGGTGGGCGAGGGCGACGTCGCGGAGGCCCTCCACGCCGAGGCGCTGGCGCTGCCCGCCTCGGAGCGCGTGATCCGTCGGACGCCGTCGCTCGACGCGCTCCCCGAAAGGCACCCTGCGCGGGCCGGGCGCGAACAGGTCAGCGCCTATGTCTGCGCCGGGTCTCGATGCTCGCCGCCAGTGACGGAGCCGGGCAAGCTTGCCGAGACGGCCCGCGCGATGGGACGGGCGTAGCTCCTACCGCCAATAAGGCGCGAGGCACGGGCGCTCGATTTGCGAGACGGTCCCCGACGCCTGCGATCTGCTCTCCGCTGGGGGAGAGGGTGAGGCCCGTCTGCGTCACCTCCGGCTTGACGACCCGACCACCCATCCGGCCGGCGGGCTCGAGGCAGGGTCACCGCGCTTCGGCGCGGCGCTCGCTGACCAGGGGGATGCGCCGGGTCGGCTCCTGCAGGATGTCCTGCTGGGCGGGCGCCTCCGCCACCGGCGCCTCGGGGGCGGCGTCCGCCGGGTCGGCTGGCGCGTTCCCTTCCGGCTCTCGGAACTCGACCGGCACGCCGGGCTTCACGAGGCCCGCGAGCTCGCGGGCGTCCCAGTTGGTCAGGCGCACGCAGCCGTGGCTGTTGGTCTTGTCGATCTTGGAGGGCTCCGGCGTGCCGTGCATGCCGTAGGTCGGCTTGTCGAGCCCGACCCAGGTCGCGCCCACCGGGCCGTTCGGGCCGGGGGGCAGGCGGAGCGCGCTGGTGTTGGCGCCCTGCACGAAGTTGACCTTCGGCCGGTACCAATAGTCCGGATTGATCGCGATCGCCTTGACCGCATGGATTCCGGTGGGCGACGGCAGATCCGCGCTGCCGATCGTCGCGGGGTAGGCGACGACCAGATGGCCGGTCGCGTCGTAGCCGCGGATCTGCTTGCGGCCCTTGTCTGCGATGATGCTCGTCACCTGCGCCTTCAGCGGCTTGCCGGGGTTCGCCACCATGATCTCGGCTCCCGCCTCGGCGAACGTCACGTCGGGATTGATCCGGCGGAGGAAGGCCTCGTCCATATGGAAGCGCTCGGCCAGCATCTCGGCGGCGTCGCGATAGTAGAGTCCGGCGAGCTGGGCCTGCTCGGCGTAGTCCTGCGGCATTGTCGGGATGAACGGCCCGGCCACGTCCTCAGGGGTTATCGTATAGGGCGTCAGCACCGGCTCGGCCGAGCTGCTCTCGAGCGCCGCCCAGAGCTCGGCGTCGATCTGGCCGTCGACCTTGTGGCCGAACATCTCCTCGACCGCCATCACGCCCTTGACGACGTTGTCGCCGAACAGACCATCGATCACGCCCGGCGAGGCGTTGTTGCGGTCGAGCAGAACCTGCAGCTTGATCATCCTGGGATCGGAGCGCTGGCCCTTCGGATAGGGGTCGGGGGTGAAAACGGCGTCGTTCGCGAGCGTGATGAGCAGGTCGACAGGATAGCTGTCGCTGGCTGCGGACGGCTGCTTGCGGGGCTCCGCTGGACGGGGCGCCAGAGGCGCCGGCTGGCTCGGCGGTCCGAGCGGCGCGCTTTCGATCGAGCCGGTGACGTCCGCCGGCCTCACATTCTCGGAGCCGAGCAGCGCGCCGATCGGATCGCTGGTCTGGGCGGAGGCTGGGAGGGCCGCGAGCGCGACCGCCAGCGCGAGGGCTGCTGAAGACAAGGACTGCGCCACGGCGGAACTCCGGAACTCAACGCGACGTCGACCGCACAATGGCGGCCCTTCGGCAGCTTGGCCGAACAAGGTAAACGAATGCCTTCGACCTGACGTGCCGAGCGGGACGAGCGAGCCTCGATCGCTGGACGGCGCTGCGGCGTGTCGCTAAAGGTCGCATAACAAATTGACCGAACGGTTCGGTCAATTCTCGACATTTGCGCAGCGAAGGCATAGATATGACCGAACCGTTCGGTCAATTGTTCACGCAGGAAAGAGCGCAGCGCGCCATGACAAGCCGTCCCTCGGATTGCGCGGAACATGCTCTTGAGCGAGGCTCGGACGAGCTGGCGTCAACAGGCGCTCGGACAGGACGACGTCGGACCGGGATGGAAACCGAGACCGCGACAACTCCGGCGGCGGACGCCTTGGACAGCGCGAAGCGCCGTCAGATCCTCGACGGCGCCCGCCAGGTTTTCCTCGCGCAGGGCTTCGACGCCGCCAGCATGGGCGAGATCGCCAAGGCCGCCGGCGTTTCGAAAGGGACCCTGTACGTCTATTTCGACAGCAAGGAAGAGCTTTTCGCAGCGCTGGTGAAGAGCCAGTGCGCCCAGACCGCGGAGCGGCTGTTCGAGCTCGACGCCGAGAAACACGATGTCCGCGACGCGCTGCGGCGGCTCGGCCTCAGCTTCGTCGACGCGATGCTTGAGCCGTCCCATGTCTCGACGGTCCGGATGGTGATCGGCGCCGCCGACCGCCAGCCGGAGATCGGCCAGCTGTTCCTCCAGGCCGGCCCGCGTCAGGGCTGGGCTCGGCTGACGGAATGGCTCAAGCTCAAGGTCGAGCATGGCGATCTCGTCATCGACGACCCGGAGGTCGCGGCCAAGCAGTTCCTCACCATGTCCCACGGCGCAGTGATGATGCCGGTGCTGATCGGCGCTGAGCCCGCGCCGCCGGCCGAGCGCATCGAATACCTCGTCAACAAGGCGGTCGATGTCTTCATGGCGGCCTATGGCCCCCGAAACGCCTGAGCCGCGTGGTCGCCTTCGCTCTCCGTCCGTGATAGGAACGGCGCTGTTTCCGACCGCCCGGACTTGATCGACCGACGCATCCGAACGTCATGACGCTGCTCGACATCTCCCGAAACCTCGACATCGCGCCGCAGCCCGCGCCCGCCGCTGCGAAGCCGTCGCTCGTCGGCCTGACGCGCGCGCGGCTGGGCGAGGCGCTTGCCTCCGTCGGCGTGGCGGAACGTCAGATCAAGATGCGCTCGGGCCAGCTCAACCACTGGATCCACAATCGCGGCGCGACGTCATTCGATGAAATGACTAGCGTCTCCAAGGATTTACGAATTCTGCTCGCCGACGCCTTCACGCTCGGCCGGCCGGAGATCGTCTCCGAGCAGATCTCGTCCGACGGCACCCGCAAATGGCTGCTCCGCATGCCGGCGCAGGGCCCGCGCACGAGGCCTGCCGAGATCGAGACCGTTTATATCCCCGAGGAAGGCCGCGGCACCCTCTGCGTCTCCAGTCAGGTCGGCTGCACCCTCACATGTTCGTTCTGCCACACCGGCACGCAGGTTCTGGTGCGGAACCTGACGGCCGCCGAGATCGTCGCGCAGCTGATCGTAGCGCGCGACAGGCTCGGCGATTGGCTAGGCGACGCTTCCGAAAGCGCCGCCGTCCCCAGGGACGGAGGGCGTTTCGTCACCAACATCGTCTTCATGGGTATGGGCGAACCGCTCTACAATCTCGACGCCGTGCGCGATGCGATCGCGGTGATCGCCGATGGCGAAGGCCTCGGAATCGGCCGGCGCAAGATCACGGTTTCGACATCGGGCGTCGTGCCCGAGATGCGCCGCCTCGGCGAGGAGACCGGCGCGCAACTCGCGATCTCGCTCCACGCGGTCCGTGACGACCTGCGCAACGAACTGGTGCCGATCAACAGGAAGTACCCGATCGCCGAGCTTCTCGATGCGTGCCGGGCCTATCCCGGCGCCTCGAACGCGCGGCGCATCACCTTCGAATACGTCATGCTGAAGGGCGTCAACGACAGTCCTGCCGACGCCCGCGAACTGGTCCGGCTTCTGAGCGGAATGCCCGCCAAGATCAACCTGATCCCCTTCAATCCCTGGCCCGGCAGCCCGCATGAATGCTCCGATT
The DNA here is from genome assembly GCF_027922265.1 of Hansschlegelia plantiphila. Taxonomy (GTDB): domain Bacteria; phylum Pseudomonadota; class Alphaproteobacteria; order Rhizobiales; family Methylopilaceae; genus Methylopila; species Methylopila plantiphila. Next base: position 603,530 of record NZ_BSFI01000008.1, read on the forward strand.
GGGCGACGATCGAGCGGTTCTCCGAGATCGTGTTCCGTGCGGGCTACGCAAGCCCGGTCCGGACGCCGCGGGGGCGTGACATTTCGGCGGCCTGCGGCCAGCTGAAGTCCGAGACGCAGCGGATGCGCGCGAAGGAGCGCGAGGCGCTTGCCGCCGCGGAATAGGCGCCCTCCGACGCCGAACGGACTGGCGCCGGCGGCGTTCTGACAACATGCTTCCTCGCCTCGTAGCCCGCATCCTGCTCGCCCCGCTCGGTTTCGTGTGCGGGCTGTTTGCGGGCGTTGCGATGCTGGCGTTCATGTCGAGCGACGAGCTCGCGGCGGTGGCGCGCTTTCCCGATGAGGTGATGCTGCTCGGCTACGACATGTCGGTGACGACGGCGACGCTGTGCTTCCTGCTCGCTCCGCTGATGGGCGCGCCGGCCATCGTCGCGATCCTGATCGCTGAGATGTTCTCGATCCGGTCGTGGGTCTATCACGCCGTCGCCGGCGCCATGACGGCCGTGCTGCCCTGGTCTCTGACGCCAAGCGGGTTCGACGCGCCGATGTTCAACGCCGGCCAGATCCTGGCCTGCGGTTTCGTCGGCGGCCTGACGCACTGGCTGATCGCCGGGCGCTCGTCGGGTCTCGCGCCGCCTATCGAACCCTGAATATCCTCAGGTGCGTCGCGCCTTGGCGCCGTGCTTGAACGGCTTCGGCTGGCCGGCCGGACGCTCGGCGCGATCGTGGCGAGGCCGTTCGCGCTTCTCGCGCGGCTGCGCGGGCGCTGCATAGGCGGGCTTGGCGTAAGGCGGCCGGGCGCGCGGGGCCGGGGCCCGGCGCTCGTCGCCGCCGGCGACGTCGAGGCGAGAGATCACGACGTCGCCCTTCTCGGCCCGGAGCGCGGAGGCTGCGAAACCCTCGGCGGCGTCAGCCGCGATCTCGACCTTGCTCTCGACATCGAAGATGCGGATGGCGCCGATCTCCTTGCGGGTGATCCCGCCACGGCGGCAGATCATCGGAAGCAGCCATTTGGGGTCGGCGTTCTGCTTGCGTCCGACCGCAAGGCGAAACCAGACGCTTGCGCCGAACGGTCCGCGACGCTCGGCGGGCTCGGCCGTCGAAGGCCCGGCGCGGTGGCCGGGCTCCGGGCGATCGCGGAACGACGTCGAGCGGTCGCCGGGGTCCGCGACCTCTTCGGCCGCAGGAAGGCGCGCGCGGTGCAGGCGGGCGAGCGCCACGGCGATCTGCTCCTGCGAGCTCATGGCCATCAGGATGCGCGCGAGCGACAGATCCTCGTCCGTCGCAGGTTCGGTGAGCGCCGGATCGCCGAGCAGACGCTGCTGATCGAGCGCGCGGATCTCGTCGGCGGTCGGCGGGCCGCTCCAGACCGGCACGACGCCGGCCTCCACCATCATCGTCTCTGCCTTGCGGCGACGCGAGGCGGGCACGAGCAACACGCTCACGCCCTTGCGTCCGGCGCGCCCGGTGCGACCGCTGCGGTGCTGGAGAATCTCCGCATCGTGCGGCAGATCGGCGTGGATCACGAGGCCGAGGTTCGGCAGGTCGATGCCGCGCGCGGCGACGTCGGTCGCGACGCAGACCCGCGCCCGGCCGTCGCGCAGCGCCTGAAGCGCGCGGTTGCGCTCCGCCTGGCCGAGCTCCCCGGAGATCAGCACGGCGTCGAAGCCGCGCTCGGAAAGCGTCGCATGCAGACGGCGCACGGCTTCGCGGGTGGCGCAGAACACGATGGCGGCCGGCGCGTCCGCCTGGCGCAGCAGGTTTACGACGACGTTGCCGATCTCGCGCGGATGAACGCGAACGGCGCGATGCTCGATGTCGGCGTGGCCGCCGGCATGGCCCGCCGCTTCCACGCGGGCGGCGTCGCGCTGGAAGCGCCGCGCGATCTGGACGATGGCCTCGGGCAGCGTCGCGGAGAACAGGAGGGTGCGGCGGCCGGCAGGCGTCGTTTCGAGGATGAATTCGAGCTCCTCACGGAAGCCAAGGTCGAGCATCTCGTCGGCCTCGTCGAGAACGACGGCCTTCAGCTCGGAGACGTCGAGCGCGCCGCGTTCGATATGGTCGCGCAGGCGGCCGGGCGTGCCGACGACGATATGCGCGCCGAGCTCGAGACGGCGCCGCTCGGCGCGGGGGTCCATGCCGCCGACGCAGGCGACCACGCGTCCCTGCGCCTTGGCGTAGAGCCAGACCAGTTCGCGCTCGACCTGAAGCGCGAGCTCCCGAGTCGGAGCGACGACCAGCGCGAGCGGCTTCGCGGCCTGCCCGAGACTTCCCGCGGCGTCGAGCAGCGTTTCGCCCAGCGCCAGTCCGTACGCCACGGTCTTGCCGGACCCGGTCTGCGCCGAGACGAGAAGGTCGCGCCCCGAGACCTCACGGGCCAGCACCTGCTTCTGGACGGGAGTCAGGTCGTCATAGCCGCGCTCGGACAGAGCGCGCATAAGCGGGGACGGGGAGGACGGCAAGAGCACGGGGGGTCTGCTTTCGATGAGCGCAAGGCGATAGGCAGGCGCGCGATGCGCCGGCTCAGCCGCGATCCAAAAAGGAAGTGCGGTGCCTCATACGCTCTTTTGCCCGCAGAAGCCATGGAGGCTTGCGCCGGGCTGACCCTTGAATAATGGCTGCGCCGCCATCGAGTCAGCGCGGCGTCTCGAGAAGCCACGTCAGATGAGAGCGCACCGCCGGCCATTCCGAGGGGATGATGCTGTAAACGCAGGTGTCGCGGATCGTGCCGTCCTTCGCGCGCTGGTGGTTTCGGAGCACTCCGTCCAGTCTCGCTCCCAGCCGCTCGATCGCGCGCCGGCTCTGCTGGTTGAGAAAATGCGTGCGGAACTCGACGGCCAGGCAGCCGAGGTCGTCGAAGGCGCGCGCGAGCAGCAGCAGCTTGGCCTCGGTGTTGAGACCGGTCCGCTGGACGCTGCGCGCGTACCACGTCGAGCCGATCTCGACGCGGGGGCCCGCGACGTCGATGTGCATGTAGGTCGTCATGCCGACGATCCGGCCGCTCGGTCGTTCGATCACCGTAAAGGGCAGCATCGAGCGGTCGGCCTGCAGAGCAAGACGACGCGCGATCTCGCGCTCCATATCCTCGGGCTTTGGAGCGCTCGCGTACCAGAGCCGCCAGAGCTCGCCGTCACGCACCGCCTCGCACAGCCCGGCATGATGCTCCTGGGACAGCGGAGCGAGTTCGACAAGGCGGCCAGTCAACGTGACCGGGGCGATCGGCGTTCCGGTCATCGGGCGAGCCTGCCGCCGGGGATCGTGTCGGAGCGCCGGAGCACGGGGCGGAGGCGGCGTCGAATGCTGATCTGCGGAAACACGTATTGTTCCATCTCGCGGTCACGGTCTTGAACGCCTACCCAAAGACCTGGCCGCACGCCAGCAGCGGGATGGACGTCTCATTCCAATTGTGAGGCTCGAGGAGTCATCCCGCCGGGACGCGATCGACCTCGTATGTCCACACCCTGAACGACGTCAGCGTGTGGGGGCCGAAGGAGTTGATGAGCGGAACGTCGGCGGCGTCACGCCCGCGGGCGACGACGATCCTGCCGATCCGAGGAATGTTGTTGCGGGGATCGAAGGTGCGCCATGCGCCTCCGACGAAAACTTCAATCCAGGCGCTGAAGTCCATCGGATCGACGACGGGAACCCCGATGTCGCCAAGGTGGCCGTTGACGTAGCGGGCGGGGATGTTGAGGCAGCGGCAGAGCGCCACCGCCAGATGCGCGAAGTCGCGGCAGACTCCGATGCGTTCGTTGAAGGCGTCGAATGCGGTGCGGGTCGAGCGCGCCTGCTGGTAGTCGAAGGTGATGTGAGCGTGGACGAAGTCGCATATCGCCTGGACGCGGCCCCAGCCGGGCGCCAGATGGCCGAACAGGTCCCATGCGGCCTGGCTCAGCCGGTCGGTCTCGCAGTAGCGGCTGCCCATGAGGTAGACGAGCGTGTCGTCCGGAAGGTCGGCGACCGGCCATTCCTCGGCGTCGGGGAGCGCGACGTCCGGCAGGCCGTCGTCCTCGATCGTGGCGTCGCCCCACAGCTTGAAGTCGCCGGCCGGGACCACCAGGCGGCGGCAGCGGTTGCCGAACAGGTCGCGGTAGGTCGTCGTGGGTGTGATCGGGGTGGTGAAGACCTTCTCGGGATCGCGGATGTCGGCCATCCGGTCGTCATGCACCGAGAGCAGGCACACGATCGGCGTCGGGGCCTGGCAGTGCAGCGCGATCTCATAGCCGTAGCGGATCAGCATATTGGCGCTTCCAGGCGATGCGCATCTGGGGCTGAAAATCACCCCCGACGGCGCATGTTGGCCGGAAGTCCGTTGATCCTATACGCTTTTGCGGCCGCGGGTTCCTGGAAACCGCGCAAATAGGACCTCAGCCCGCGATCTTCGCCTTGCTCCGCGGCGCGGTCTTCAATCTTTCGACCAGAGCAAGGTTCGCCTGAACCTTGTCGTCGGCCCTTGGGCTCGCGGCCGCAAGGCGAAGCGTGGCTTCGGCCTTCGCAAGGTCGCGGTTCAGCGCATAGGACAGGCCGAGGTTGGACAGGATCGCCGGGTCGCCCGGCGCGATCTTGAGAGCCGCTTCGTAATAGCCGCGGGCTTCTTCGCTGCGGCCGAGCTGGTCGAGGATCGCTCCCTGGGCGTTCAAGACGCGCCAGTCCGGCGCGTCGGGAGTGTGGGCGCGCTCGAGCACGGCGAGCGCGTCATCGTAGCGGCCGACGTCGGCGAGCGCCCGGCCATAGGCGCCAAGGATCTGCTTCTGCTTCGGATTCTTGATGCTGGCGGCTTCGAGCACCGCAAGCGCCTGCGCCCGCTGCCCGAGCGCCCGAAGCGCGAGGCCGTAGCCGTAGCCGGCCGCGGCGTCGGACGGGTTCTTCTGATAGGCCTCGCCGTAGGACGCCGCGAGTTCGCGCCAGCGCGCCTCTCGCTGTTCCGGCGTCACGACCTCGCGGGTCGCGCTCGTCTTCATGATCGAGCCGGTGACCTCGCGATCGGCGTTGCAGCCTGCGAGCAGGCCCGTGAGCGCCGCCGCGGCGGCGAGCCTGAAGACGACCGAAGAGACGCTGACCGACATGAGGGAGGCCCCTGCGCCCGTCAAAAACTGTCGGGCGGCGCTGGCCAATCGTAATGATCGGTTAACCTTAAAAGCGAGTTAACGCCGGGGTAACTTCGGGTTAATCGGGCGACCGGATCGTCGTCATATCCGGCGCATGACGTTTACGGAGCGGCCGATGCGACGATCGATCCGCCTGGTCGCGCCGCTGTTCGTGGCGTGGTTCGCGTTCGGGACTGTCGCGCAGGAGGCGCGCCAGTCCTCCGACGCGTTCGCGCCGGAGATCGCGACCGGCCTCAAGCCGAAGCCTCTCGCCCGCGCCAGGAACTGGATGGTCGCGGCCGCGAATCCGCACGCCGCTCGGGCGGCGGCCGAAATGCTGCGGGCGGGCGGCAGCGCGGTCGACGCCGCAATCGCGGCGCAGCTGGTGCTCGGGCTTGTCGAGCCGCAGTCCTCCGGCCTCGGCGGCGGCGCCTTCCTCGTGCACTGGAGCGCCGCAACAAAGGGGCTGACGACATTCGACGGCCGCGAGACCGCGCCGGGGGCGGCGACGCCTGCGCTGTTCCAGGACGAGCATGGCGAGCCGCTCGGCTTCATGAACGCGGTGCTGGGCGGCCGTTCGGTCGGGACGCCGGGCACGCCGCGGCTGCTGGAGGCCGCCCACCGCCGGTTCGGCAGACTGCCCTGGGCCACGCTCTTCGGCCCGGCTCTGGATCTGAGCGAGAACGGCTTCGAGGTTTCCCCGCGGCTCGCAGCCCAGATCGCGGCCGACGCGGGGCGCCTTTCGCGCGACCCGGCGGCGAGCGCCTACTTCCTGCCCGGCGGCGCGCCGCTGAAGGCGGGCGATCGCCTGAAGAATCCGGCCTACGCCGAGACGCTGAAGGCCCTGCGCGACGGCGGGGCCGCGGCGTTCTATGCGGGGCCGATCGCCGACGACATCGTCGCCGCCGTCCGCGGCGCGCGGAATCCAGGCCTGCTCTCGGCCGCAGACCTCGCCTCCTACACCGCGATCGAGCGGCCGGCGGTGTGTGGCGGCTACCGCGTCTACGACGTCTGCGGGATGGGGCCGCCCTCCTCGGGGGGGATCGCGGTGGCGCAGATCCTCGGGATGCTGGAGCCGAGCGACCTCAAGGCCCTCGGGCCGCAGAACCTGCAGGCGTGGCGGCTCATCGGCGACGCCTCGCGGCTCGCCTTCGCCGACCGCGAGCTTTATGTCGCCGATCCTGCGTTCCTGCACCAGCCGACCACAGGCCTCGTCGCCCGCGACTATCTCGCCGACCGCGCGAAACTGCTGACGGGCGACCGGGCGCTCGAAACGGCGGAGCCCGGCCGCCCAAAATTCTCGCATGGCGAACGGCTCGCGCCCGACCGCGCGATCGAGCTGCCGGGCACCAGCCACCTGTCGATCGTCGACGCCGAGGGAGACGCGGTCTCGATGACGACCACCGTCGAGGCGGCGTTCGGCTCCCGGCTGATGGTCCGCGGCTTCATGCTGAACAACGAGCTCACCGACTTCGCCTTCCGGCCGGAGAGGGACGGCGCCCTGGTCGCGAACCGCGTCGAACCCGGCAAGCGCCCGCGCTCCGCGATGTCGCCGACCATCGTCCTGAAGGACGGACGGCCCGCGCTGGTGGTGGGCTCGCCGGGCGGCAGTCAGATCATCGGCTTCGTCGTCAAGGCGCTGGTCGCCCACCTCGACTGGGGCATGGACGTCGCCCAGGCGGTCGCGCTTCCGAACATGCTCAACCGTTACGGTCCGTTCGAACTCGAACGCGGCACGCCCGCGGAAGCGTTTTCCGGCCCGCTCCGCGCGCTTGGCTACCCGACCGTCTCGGCCGACCTCACCTCGGGGCTGCAGGCGGTCGCGATCGGCCCGGAGGGGCTGACGGGCGGGGTGGATCCGCGCCGGGAGGGGGTTGCGATCGGGGAGTGACGGAGGCCGTCATCCCGGGCGGATCGGCGAACGGTCCCGGCGTCGCGCGTCGCCTCGGCCGGCATGGCGCCTGGGGATCACGGCGTCAGCAGGCGTTCCAGATAGTCGATCTCTTCGCGCGAACGGTCCGAGTCTCCGAGGCGGCGGCGGAGCTCGTCGAGCACCTGGCGGGCGCGCTGGGCGTCGATCTCGCCGGGCACCTTGGTCGCGTTGCCGTCGCTCTCGCGGCGGCGCGACGGGCGGCCGAGCGGGTCGTCGTCGCGGCCGTCCTCGCCGTTCTGCGCGCCCTGTTCTCCCTGCTGACCCTTCTGGCCGGGCTTGCCCTTGCCCTGCATCTGCTCGGCCATCGCCTGCGCGCCCTTGCGCAGGTTCTCAAGCGCCTTCTGCTGCTGGTCGAGCGCGTCGCCGGTTTCCCCCTGCCCCAGCGCGCCCTTGGCCTCGCCCATGCTCTCGCCGGCGTCGCCGAGCGCCTCCTCGCCTGACCGCCCGTCTTTCGCCGCCTGACCCGCTTGCCCCGGCTGTTCGCCTTCGCCCTGCTCGCCTTGCTGCTCACCCTTCGGGCCGGGCTGTCCGCCCTTCTTCTGACCCTGACGCTGGCCCGGCTCCTTGCCCTGCTGGCCCTGCCCTTCCTGCATCTGCTTCATCAGCTGATCGAGCTTGTCGCGCAGCGCCTGCTGCTGCTGGGCGAGATCCTTCATCGCCTGCTCGCCCTCGGTCTGCCGCCCTTGCTCGCTCTTCCCTCGCTGGTTGCGCTCGACGCGGTCGTTCTGGCGATACTGCTGAAACGTCTTGTCGCGCAGCTTGCTCTGCTCGCGGATCATGTCCTGCAGCTTGTTCATCTGCTCGGCCTTCGCCTGCGCGTCCGGATCGGCCTGCTGGCGCTGGGCGTTCTGCAGGTTGTCGAGCATCTTGCGGAGGTCGGCGAGCGCCTGCTGGGCGGCGTCGCGGGAGCCCTGCTTGGCGAGCTTCTCCATGCGGTCGACCATGTCGCGCAGGTCCTGCGGGTGGACCTCCCGCGCGCCGTTCTGGCCCTGCTGGGGCGGCTGACCCTGGTTCTGCTTCTGGGCCTGCTGCGCCATTTCCTGCATGAACTTCTCCAGCGCCGCCCGCAGGTCCTGCGTCAGCTTCTGGATCTCCTGTTCCGACGCCCCGTTCTCGAGCGCCTTGCGCAACGCCTGCTCGGCGGCGCGCAGGTTGCGCTCGGCCTCGGGCAGATCGCCGTCTTCGATGCGGAGCGCGATCTCCCAGAGATAGTCGGCCGCGCCGCGCAGTTCGTCGTCGCTGACCGCGTTCTCCAGCCGGCGATAGGCGGTGGTCAGGCCGAGATAGATTCCGGCCTGCGGCGTGAACTCTTCCGGATAGGCGGTGAGCGCGCGCAAAGCCTGAAGCACCCGGGGCTTGGCGTTGGCGTCCATTGCGAGGATGCGGCGCTGCTCGACGAGCGCCCTGGCGAGCGGCTTGGTGAAGCTGCGGGCGGGAAGCCGGATGTCGCGCGGCGCGCTCGCCCCCTCCTGCCCCGCCTCGTCGCGGACGGTCAGCGTCATCGTCGCCCAGGCGCCGGCGAAGGGGTGCTCCATCGTGTCGAGGGCGGTGTCCGCCTTGCCTTCGCGCGCCTTGGCTTTGGGGAGCGCGAGCGCAAGCTTCGGCGCCTCGTAGAGCGGGCGCTTCGCGGCGGGAGCCGCTGCTTCGGCCGTCGCGGGTTTGGGCGGCGCGTCCCCGGGCGGCGGCTTCAGCACGAAGCGGGCCTCCGCCGAAGCGATCCCGTAATCGTCCTTGACCTCGTAGGCGATGGTCGTCGTGCCGCGCGCGTTCGGCTGCGGCTCGCCGGACAGCCTGATCGAGGGCGGCTCGTCCGGGATGGCCGAGAAGCGCCACATGCGCTCCGGGGCCCCGGCCGCCGCGATTCTGAGCTCGGCGTCGCCGGTCAGCTTGAAACGGCGCTCGATGAGGCCTTCGGGCGCCTTGCCCGGCGTCTCCTCCGGCGCCGCCGCTCCGGTCGCCGTGATCTCGACCGAACCTCCGGAACCGCGCACGACGACGACCGAGCCGATCGGCGCGCGCAGGATTTCGGGCGTGTTGTCCGGAACGGCGGCCGCGGGCTGGTCCGCAGGGCGGGCGCCGGGGCGGGCGGTCAGGAAGATCGGCGGACGGCCGGTATAGGCGGGCGGCGCCACCCAGGCGTCGACGCGGGCGGGCACGACTTCGGCGGCCGGCGTCGTCCAGTCGAAGGCGGCGCGAACGCGGTCGCCGCGGTCGGCGCCGGCGAAGACGAAGGCCGCGACCGCGACGAGGCCGAGCAGGAAACGCAGCGCATAGGGATCGCGCACCGCCAGCCGCGGGGCCGGCGCGCCAGCGCGCAGGCGCTTGGCGTCGTCGCCGATGCGGGCGCGGTGCGCCCGCCAGAGCGCGCGGGTGAGCGGGTCTTCGGTCGTCGCCGAAAGCCTGTCGTCGAGGCTGGTCGCCGGCCTGTGCGCAAGCCCGCTCTCGCGGTCGACGCGGGCGAGCGCGGTCCGGCGATCCGGCGCGGCGAGGCGCAGGAGCGGCGCCAGCGCGGCCAGAAAGGCGAGCGCGAACAGCGCGACGCCGGCCATGCGGCCCAATGGATGAAGCGCGTCCCACAGCCCGAACCATGACGCCGCGAGGAACAGCACGACCACGCCGAGCGCCGCCGCGAGCCAGGGCCATGCGCCTTCCCAGACGAGCGCCAACCGCGCCTTGGCGACGATCGCGTCGATCAGGGGCCCGCGGGCGCCGTTCGGATCGTCGGGTGCAGTGCTCTTCAAACGCCGGTCTCCGGCCATCGGCCGATGGGAGATACGGGCGCGATGGTATCATGGACCGTCCGGGGGGCCACCCCGCGCGCCGGGCGTCACCGTAGGGTGATGAGCCGCCGCCTAGACGACCCCTCCCTCGAGAGGAGGCGAGAGAGAGAGCTCTACGTCAGCCAGTCGGGCAGCTGGTCGAGGGCGAGGAGCTCCTCGAGCGTCGGGCGGCGGCGCACCACCGCTACGCGGTCGCCGTCGACCAGGACTTCCGGGACCAGCGGGCGGGAGTTGTAGGTGCAGGCCTGCACCGCGCCATAGGCGCCGGCCGTCATGACGGCGAGCAGGTCGCCGGCTTTCGGGACGGCCATCTCGCGGTCGAGCGCGAGATAATCGCCGGTCTCGCAGACCGGGCCGACGACGTCGACGCGGGCGCGCGTGGCGTCCGGCGCCGGCTCCGCGACCGGCCAGACCTCGTGATAGGCCTCGTAGAGCGTGGGCCGGATCAGGTCGTTCATGCCCGCGTCGACGATCACGAAGGTCTTGTCGGCGCCCTGCTTCACGAACAGCACGCGGGTGAGCAGGATCCCGGCGTTGCCGACGATCAGCCGGCCCGGCTCGAAGATCAGCCTGGCGTCGACGCCCGAGGTCAGGCGCTTCACCATCGCGGCGTAGGCGTCGGGGAGCGGCGGCGGCTCGTTCGAGAGCCGGTAGGGGATGCCGAGCCCGCCCCCGACGTCGACATGGTCGATGGCGTGGCCGTCGGCGCGCAGCTCGCCGACGAAGCCGACCAGCCGCGCGATCGCGCTCTCGAACGGCGCGAGGTCGGTGATCTGGCTGCCGATATGCATGTCGACGCCCGCGACCCGGATCCCCGGCAGCGCCGCGGCCTCGGCGTAGACGGCCCGTGCGCGGTCGATCGGCACGCCGAACTTGGTCTCCGACGAGCCGGTCGAGATCTTGGCGTGGGTCTGGGCGTCGACGTCCGGGTTCACCCGCAGCGCGATGTGGGCGGTCTCGCCGCGCTGGGCCGCGATCTCGGAGAGCAGCCGCAGCTCCGGCTCGCTCTCGACGTTGAAGCACAGGATCTTCGCATCGAGCGCGGCGGCGAGCTCGCCGGCCGTCTTGCCGACGCCCGAGAAGGTGATCTTCTCGCCCGGCGTTCCCGCCTTCAGCGCGCGGAGCAGTTCGCCGCCGGAGACCACGTCCATGCCGACGCCGAGGCGCGCGATGGTGGCGAGCACCGCCTGGTTGGAGTTCGCCTTGACCGCATAGCAGACGAGGTGGTCGAGGCCGGAAAACGCCTCGTCGAACACGCGGACGTGGCGGCTCAGCGTCGCCGTCGAATAGACGTAGGCCGGCGTGCCGATCTCGGCCGCGATGCGGGCGAGCGGCGTTCCCTCGGCGTGGAGCGCGCCGTCGACATAGGCGAAGTGGTGCATGGCTTGGCGCGCCGCCGGCGGGGTTAGTTAAGGAGGCCGTCCAGCACGAAGGGCCGGGTCGATTTCTTCGGGCGCTTCGCGGTCGTGCCGTCGGGCTTGGTGACGGTCTCGACCTGCGTGCCCTGCGGATATTCCGGATCGCCCTTCTTGCCGCAGGCGCCGAGGCAGAGCGCGAGGACGAACAGGCTGGCTAGGGCGACGGCTCGGCTCGGCACGGGCTGGTGATCCTCAGATGGGCGCGGCGGACCTTAGACGGCCGCCGCACTCTTTTCGAGCGCGGCGGCCTGTTTCGCAAGCGCCTTGCGCCAGCGGGCGGCCTGGCGGCGGACGTTCGCCGGCGCGGCGCCGCCATAGCTGGTCCGGCTCTTCACGGAATTCACCACGCCGAGCACGCCTGCGACGTCGGCCGTGATGCGCGGCTCGATCTCCTGCATCGCCTCGAGCGGCAGCTTCTCGAGCGGCAGCTTCGCCTCAGACGCCTTCGCCACGATGCGGCCGGTGACGTGATGGGCCTCGCGGAACGGCATGCCGACGACCCGCACCAGCCAGTCGGCGAGGTCGGTCGCGGTCGCGTAGCCCGCGCCCGCCGAGCGCTTCATCGCGGCGAGGTTCGGGACCATGTCAGCGACCATGCCGGTCGTCGCGGCGATGCAGAGGTCGAGCGTGTCGAGCGCGTCGAACAGGCCCTCCTTGTCCTCCTGCATGTCCTTGGAATAGGCGAGCGGCAGGCCCTTCATGACCGTCATCAGCCCGACCAGAGCGCCGATCACCCGGCCGGACTTGCCGCGCACGAGCTCGGCGGCGTCCGGGTTGCGCTTCTGCGGCATGATGGACGAGCCGGTCGAGAACCGGTCGGACAGCCGGATGAAGCCGAACTGCGGCGTCGACCACAGCACGATCTCCTCGGCGAAGCGCGACAGGTGCCCGGCGCAGATCGCGGCGGCGGAGAGCGTCTCGAGCGCGAAGTCGCGGTCGGCGACGGCGTCGAGCGAGTTCGCCGTCGGCCGGTCGAAGCCGAGCGCCCGCGCGGTCATCTCGCGGTCGATCGGGAAGGACGTGCCGGCGAGCGCGGCCGAGCCCAGCGGGCATTCGTTCAGCCGCCTGCGGGCGTCGGACAGACGTCCGCGGTCCCGGCCGATCATCTCGACATAGGCCAGTAGATGGTGGCCGAAGGTCACGGGCTGCGCGCTCTGCAGATGGGTGAAGCCGGGCATCACCGAGGCCGCGTTCTCGGCGGCCTTATCCACCAGCGCCTGCTGGAGCCGCAGCAGCGAAGCCCCGAGGGCGTCCAGCGCGTCGCGGACGAACAGCCTGAAGTCGGTCGCGACCTGATCGTTGCGCGAGCGGGCGGTGTGCAGACGCCCGGCGGCTGGGCCCACGATCTCCGCTAGCCGGCTCTCGACGTTCATGTGGATGTCTTCGAGCGCTCGCGAGAAGGTGAACTCGCCGCTCTCGATCTCGGCCAGGACCTCGTCCAGACCCTTGGTGATCGCGGCGGCGTCGGCCTTCGACACGATGCCGGTCGCGGCCAGCATCGCGACATGCGCCTTGGAGCCGGCGATGTCCTGGGCGTAGAAGCGGCGGTCGAAATCAATCGACGCGTTGATGGCCTCCAGCACCGCGTCCGGCCCTTCGGCGAACCGGCCGCCCCACATCGCGTTGCTCATCGTTCCCGCGTCCTGACGCCCGGCGGCGCCGCCGGGTCACGAGGTTGAAGTCCATGCCCGAAACGGCCGCCCGTCCGCGCCGCCCGCTCTTCCGCATAGGCCTGATCGCAGCCGGCGCCGCGCTTGGGCTGGGCGCGCTCGCCCTATACGGGATCGGCGCCGGCGACAAGGCCGGGCCATGCGCCGCCAGCCCCGAAACGCTCGCCGCGATCAGCAAATCGGCGACCGGGGAACTGGCGGGGGTCGTGACCCCCTCCTCGCCGCGGCCGCTGCCGGCGCTGGCGTTCAAGGACGGCGACGGGGCCGATGTGGATATGACCCGCTTCCACGGCAAGGTCGTGCTGCTGAACCTGTGGGCGACCTGGTGCGCGCCTTGCCGCAAGGAGATGCCGGCGCTCGACGCGCTCGAGCGCGCCAAGGGCGGCGCGGACTTCGCGGTCGTTCCAGTCTCGCTCGATCTCGGCTCCGTCGACAAGCCGCGCGCCTTCCTGAAGGAGATCGGGGCCCGGAACCTGCCGCTCTATGTGGATTCGACGGGCAAGACGCTGCAGGCGCTCAAGGCGGTCGGCCGCGGCACGGGGCTGCCGACGACGCTCATCCTCGACCGCGCCGGCTGCGAGATCGGCTATCTGCCCGGCCCCGCGGAATGGGCGAGCGAAGAAGGGCGGAAGCTGATCGAGGCCGCGCTGGGGAAATAAGGCTTCGACGGAGGAGCTCTCTACGGCCGAACCAGGATCTTCCCCCGCGCCTCGCGGCGGGCGATCCGTGAGATGGCGTCGGCCGTCTCGCTGAGCGGGAGCACGAGGTCGACATGGGCGGAGACCTCGCCGGCGGCGGCCCAGTCGAACAGGCGCGCGAGTTCGGCGCGGTGAAGGGCCGGCTCCCGCGCGGCGTGCGCGCTCCAGAACACGCCGCGGATGTCGGCGCCCTTCAGCATCGGCAGGTTGAGCGGCAGCTTCGGGATGTCGCCGGCGGCGAAGCCGATGACGAGGTGCCGGCCGCGCCAGGCGAGCGCGCGGACCGCGGCCTCGGTCGCCTCTCCGCCGACGGGATCGTAGACCACGTCGACGCCGTTTCCCCCGGTCAGCTCCTTCAGCCGCAGCTTCAGGTCCTCTTTCGTGTAGTCGACGACCTCGTCGGCGCCGCGCTCGCGGGCGAAGGCGAGCCTGTCGGCCGAGGAGGCGCAGGCGATCACCCGCGCGCCGAGCAGCTTGCCGATCTCGACCGCGGCGAGCCCCGCGCCGCCGCTCGCGCCGAGCACCGCGAGCGTCTCGCCGCGCTTCAGCGCCCCGCGGTCGGCCAGCGCGTGCAGCGTGGTGCCGTAGGCGATGATGAGCCCCGCCGCGCGGTCCAGGTCGAGGTCGAGCGGAACCAGCGTCAGCGCCTCGGCCTTGGCGAGGACCTTGTCCCGGCAGCAGCCATGGCCGAGATAGCCGGCGACCCTGTCGCCCACCGCCAGCCCCTCGACGCCCTCGCCGACGGACGAAACGACCCCCGCCATCTCGCCGCCGGGCGAGAACGGCAGATCGGGCTTCGACTGGTAGCGGCCGGCGATGATCAGCGTGTCGAAGAAGTTGAGCGCGGCGTAGGCGACGTCGACCACGACTTCGCCGGGGCCGGGCTGCGGATCGGGCAGTTCGACGAATTGAAGAGCCTCGGGACCCCCGAGTTCGATGCAGAGAACCGCTTTCACGAATGAAGCCTCAAGATACGTCCGCGACGCCCTCGGCCTCGAGGCTGCGGCGCAGCCGGCCGAAGGCCAGTCGAATGCGGGACTTGACGGTGCCGAGCGGCAGGCCGGTCTCGGCCGCGATCTCGCTGTGCGAGCGCTCCTCGAAGAAGGCGAGGCGGACCAGCGACACCTGCTCCGGCGGCAGCGACTTCATGGCGCGGCGGATGAAGCCCTCGCGCTCGCGGGCGGAGGCCGCCTCGTCGGGCTGGGGGGCGTCGTCGAGCGGCGCCGCGACGTCGTCGATGTCGACCGTTGTCCCGCGGGCGCGGCGCAGCAGGTCGATGCGCCGGTTGCGGGCGATGCGATAGAGCCAGGTCCCGACCGAGGAGCGCGTGGGATCGAACGAATCCGCCTTGCGCCACAGCGCGGCCATCGCGTCCTGGCTGATCTCCTCGGCGAGCGAGGGATCGGCGCCCAGTCGCTGCAGATAGGCGGAAAGCCTGGGCGCGTAATGGTCGAAAAGCATGGCGAAGGCGGCCTTGTCCCGGTCCGCGGCGACGCGCGCGACCAGCCGGGCCATTTCCGAAGCGATGTCCGATGACGAGATCATCGTTCGCGACGCCTTCGCTCTTCACCGTTTCACGCCCCGTGACGATATCATAGGGCGGCCCGCGCCGACGTCAGGACTAAAGCACGTCCTTTTGCGCGAGCCTACCGGTGCGAAGACTGGTCAAATTTTCTAAACCTTTGCCGTAGATTCATTTTGGACGCCCTTCGGCGGCCCGCGACGCGGAGCCGCCGGCCGTGGGGGTCTCTTGGGAACGCTGCGACGCCCTTGCGGTCGCCGCCGGAAATCGAAAGCGACGCCATGACCGACCGCCTCCGCTCCGCCGTCTTTCTCGCCGCTACGCTGATCGCTTTCACGGCAGGCGGCGCGGCGCACGCGCAGACCGCGCCCGCTGCGACCGTCCAGCCGACCTCGATCGGCGAGTTCAAGGACTGGACCGCCTATGCGGCGCCGGTGAAGGGCGGCAAGGTCTGCTACGCGCTCGCCAATCCCGAAGAGGGACGACGGCGCGCCGCCAAGCCGTCGAACGCGTTCTTCTTCGTGTCGAACCGGCCGCAGGAGGGAATCGTGAACGAGGTCAGCGTCACGCCGGGCTTCACGCTCAAGGCCGACAGCGCGGTCGAGGTCGACATCGACGGCGTCGACTTCAAGATGGCGCCGCGCGGCGACGGCGCCTTCATGAACACCAACGAGGAGCAGGCCGCGATGGTCAAAGCCATGCGGGAGGGCCGCCGCGACATGAAGATCAAGCTGACGCCGACCCGCGGCCGCGCCACGACGCAGGTCTATTCGCTCTCGGGCGTGGCCGGCGCGATCGACAAGATCAACGCCGAATGCCGCCCGGCCGCCGCCAAGGCGCGGTGAGGACTGCGAGAAAAGCGGCCGTTCCGGAACGGGTTCCGCTTTAGCCTGCGCGCGCCCTCGGGTGAAACGCGGCGTGGATCGCCATCAGGCGTGCGCCGTCGACCTCGGTGTAGATCTGCGTGGTCGACAGGCTGGCGTGGCCGAGCAGCTCCTGGATGGTCCGAAGGTCGCCCCCGCGCGCGAGCAGGTGGGTCGCGAAGGAGTGGCGCAGCGCATGCGGCGTCGCTGTGTCGGGCAGGCCGAGGCCGCCGCGCATGCGCGCCACCGCCTGCTGAACGATGCGCGGGTTGAGCGGACCGCCCTTGGCGCCCACGAACAGCGGCCCCTCGGGCTTCAGGCTCCATGGGCACTGCGCGAGATAGGCGGCCACCGCCTCCTGCACGGCGGCGATCACCGGCAGCTGACGCCGCTTGGAGCCCTTGCCCAGCACCTCGATGCGGTCGACGCCGGGAACCGGCGCCTCGGCGCGCGTCAGCGACAGCGCCTCGGAAATGCGCAGGCCGCAGCCGTAGAGCAGCGCCAGCACCGCGGCGTCGCGGGCGAGCACCCAGTCGGCCCTCTCTTCGCCGGCGCGGGTCTCTGCGTCGAGCATCTTGCGGGCCGCAGGGGGCGAGATCGGCTTCGGCAGGCTGCGCGCGATCTTCGGCGAGCGGACGGCCGCGAAGGCCGAGGCCTCGCCGCGCCCGGTCAGCGCCAGCCTGCGGGCGAAGGAGCGCGAGGCGGCGAGGCCGCGCATCAGCGAGCGGCTCTGGAGGCCGTCGTTCCGGCGCGCGGAGAGGAAGGCGCGGATGTCTCGCGGGGTGAGGGAGACCAGATCGGCGAGCGTCGCAGGCGCCCCGAGATGGGTCTGCAGGAAGCCGAGGAAGATGCGCACGTCCCGACCGTAGGCCTCGACGGTGTGCGGCGAGAGCCTGCGCTCGTTCGCGAGGCCCGACAGCCAGTCGGCGTAAGCCGCTCGGACGTCCTCGGCGGCGGGAAGAATTGCGGAGGCTGAAGGCTCGGACATGGCGCCAGCCTAGCGCGAGGCCCTTAAGCGGGTCTCACCAAACGAAAAAGCCCCGCGCGAATGAACGCGCAGGGCCTTTCCTTGAGATCGGATCGGACATCTTACTCGACGACTTCGACGACCTTACGCTTCGACGACACGATGTAGCGACGGTCGTTCACCACGGTGTAGCTGTAGTCGGTGTCCGGAACGCTGTAGATTTCGACGTCTTCCGGCAGGGTGGAGCCGACCTGGACGTCGCCCTCATAACGGATGGAGGGACGCTGCTCCTTCACGACGTATTCGTGGACCTCGCGGGGCGGGGCCATGGCGGTGCCGACCACCGCGCCGGCGACGCCGCCGACGGCCGCTCCTACGGGACCGCCGACGATGGCTCCGGTGACGGCGCCGCCGGCGGCGCCGCTAACGGTGCCCTCCTGGGCGTAAGCTGCGACAGGAGCGGCGGCGGCAACGGCGAGTGCAAAAGCAATGGTGCGAGTGCGCATCTTGGTGTCTTCCTCGGTTGTTATTCCGCCCACCATCGAAACGCGGTATGTGAAAAAACGTTCCGGACAGTCGATCCTCACATTATGTTTCGGTTCGTGAGGCTCGGCCGGCCGTCGCCGTGTCGTCGCGCTGTCCGGTCGGCGACAGGACTTCGATGCAACTCAATTCCTCGCGTAATAATTTGAACCGAGCGCGCTTGTAGCGACGTTTGCCGGAGGACGAGATGAAAGTGGCCCTGATGCTTCTTGCGCTGCTGGCGCTCGCGGGTTGCGCGACTCCGGAGCAACTGGCGGAGGCCGACAAGCAGAAATGCCGCGGCTACGGCATGAGGCCGGGGACGGAGGCCTTCGCGAACTGCCGCATGACGCTCGACGTCGAGCGCCGACGCGAGCTGAGGCGCGCGTTCGACGATCCCTATTTCGGCCGCGGCTACGGACCCTATGGCGGAGGCCCGTTCTGGTATTGAGCCATCAGTCCTGATGGCGGGACCAGAACGGCGTCGTCCTCCGGCTTGACCGGAGGATCCATCTTGGAGCTCGAGCGCTACGCTCGAACATGGGTGGTCCGGTCAGGCCGGACCACGACGGCGCGCGGCGAGGCGGACCCGCCTCACTCGATGGTCTGGCCGGTCTTCGCCCAGTCGGCGACGAACTGCTCGAGGCCCTTGTCGGTCAGAGGATGCTTGACGAGGCTCTTGAGCGTCGAGGGCGGGATCGTCGCGACGTCGGCGCCGGCCTTGGCGGCGTCCTTGACGTGGTTCACGCCGCGGATCGAGGCGGCGAGGATCTCCGTCGAGAAGTCAGGATAGTTATCGTAGATCGTGCGGATGTCCTGAATCAGCTCCATGCCGTCGATGCCCATGTCGTCGAGCCTGCCGACGAAGGGCGAGACGAAGGTCGCGCCGGCCTTGGCGGCGAGCAGCGCCTGCGGCGCGCTGAAGCAGAGCGTGACGTTGACCATCGTGCCGTCCGACGTCAGCGCCTTGCAGGCCTTGAGCCCGTCCCAGGTGAGCGGCACCTTGACCGTGACGTTGTCGGCGATCTTCCGCAGGATCTCGGCCTGCTTCATGATCGTCTCGTAGTCGGTGGCGCTGACCTCGGCCGACACCGGACCGTCGACGACGTCGCAGATGTCCTTGATGATCTCCTTGAAGGGCCGGTTGGCCTTCAGCACGAGCGAGGGATTGGTGGTCACGCCGTCGAGCACGCCCATGGCGGCGAGTTCGCGGATCTCGCCGATGTCGGCGGTGTCGACAAAGAATTTCATCGCGGAAAGGTCCTCGGTTCAAAAAGATCGGCGGCGCGGCGGCGTCTCGAACATCACTTGGCGCGGGGGCCAGCCTCGCGCAAGGCGATTCGGCCGGGACGCGGGGCTGCGTCCGGCGCGCAGCGCTTGACGCAGGCGGCGCCTTGCGAGGAAGAGGCGGGCCTCGCCTCCTCGAACAGGACGTCCCGTTCATCCCATGACCGCGCCAAGAACCGTCGAGGTGCTGCTGCCGGTCGCGTTCGACCGTGCGCTGACCTATGCGGTCCCGGACGGGCTCGAGGTCGCGCCCGGCGACGTCGTCGTGGCGCCGCTCGGGACGCGCCCGACGGTCGGCGTGGTGTGGGACGGCGGCGGCGCCGAGGTCGAGGGCGCGCGGCTCAAGGCTCTTCTCGGCAAGGTCGCCGCAAGCGGGCTCAGCGCAAGCATGCGCGGCTTCGTCGACTGGGTCGCCGCCTACACGCTCGCGCCCCGCGGCCAGGTGCTGCGCATGGCGATGCGGGGGCTGGCGGCCGACGAAGGCCCGCGCGAGCCGCGGATGGGGCTGAAGGCGACGGGCAAGGCCCCTGGCCGCCGGACGCCGGCGCGCGACAAGGCGCTGGCGGCTGCGGCGAACGGCGAGACTTGGTCGAAGAAGCAGCTGGCGGAGTCCGCGGGCGTGTCGGCCTCGGTGCTCGACGGCCTCGTCGCGGACGGCGCGCTGGCGCTCAGTCCCCTCCCGCCTCCTCCCCCGCCGCCGCGGCCGGACCCGCATCTGCCGGGCCCGGAGCTCTCGCCCGAGCAGGCGAGCGCGGCGGCCGCCCTGCGGGCGGCGGTCGCGGCGCGCAGCTTCAGCGTCACTCTGCTCGACGGCGTGACGGGCTCGGGCAAGACGGAGGTCTATTGCGAGGCGGTCGCCGAGGCGCTGGCGCAGGGCCGGCAGGCGCTCGTTATGGCGCCGGAGATCGCGCTCACCGTTCCCTTCCTCGACCGCTTCGCGAAACGCTTCGGCGCGCGGCCCGCCGTCTGGCATGCGAGCGTCGGCGAGAAGGGCCGCGAGGCGGTGCGGCGCGGCGTCGCCGACGGATCGATCCAGGCTGTCGTCGCCGCCCGCTCCGGCCTGTTCCTGCCGTTCAGGGATCTTGCGCTGGTCGTGGTCGATGAGGAGCACGACGCCGCCTACAAGCAGGAGGACGGCGTCTCCTACAACGCCCGCGACATGGCGGTGGTGCGCGGCCGGATCGAGGGCGCCGCGATCGTGCTGGCCTCCGCGACGCCCTCGCTGGAAACCCGCATCAACGCCGAGCGCGGCCGCTACGGCCGGCTGGCGCTCCCCGCGCGCTTCGGCGGCCGGACGATGCCGGAGATCAAGGCGATCGACATGCGCCGCGCCGGCCCCGTGAAGGGCGAGTGGCTGGCGCCGGCGCTGGTCTCGGCGGTCACGCAGACGCTCGCCGCCGGCGAGCAGGCGCTGCTGTTCCTCAACCGCCGCGGCTACGCCCCGCTGACGCTCTGCCGCCGCTGCGGCCACCGCATGAAATGCCCGCATTGCGCGGCGTGGCTGGTGGAGCACCGATTCCGGGCGAGCCTCGTCTGCCACCATTGCGGCTACACCGCGCACAGCCCGAAGACCTGCCCGGCCTGCGCGGCCGAGGATTCGCTGGTGGCCTGCGGACCCGGCGTCGAGCGCATCCGCGACGAGGCGGTCGCGCGGTTCCCGGACGCGCGGGTCGCGATCCTGTCGAGCGACCTGATCGGCGCCGGCGAACGGCTGAGGGCCGAGCTCGACGCCATAGAGCGCGGCGCGGTCGACATCGTCGTCGGCACGCAGATGGTCACGAAAGGCCACCACTTCCCCGGGCTGACCCTGGTCGGGGCGATCGACGCCGATTTCGCGCTCGGGGCGGCCGACCCGAGGGCCGCCGAGCGCACCTTCCAGATGCTGCAGCAGGTGACGGGCCGCGCGGGGCGCGGCGAGCGTCCGGGCCGGGCGCTGATCCAGACCCACGAGCCCGACCACCCGGTGATTCGCGCGCTCGCCGCGAACGACCGCGAGGGTTTCTACCGGGCGGAGGCGATCGCGCGGGAAGCCGCGATGATGCCGCCGTTCGGACGGCTGGCGGCGATCGTCGTGTCGGCGCCGACGCGGGAGCTCGCCGAGGCGCACGGCCGGGCGCTCGCCCGCTCGGCTCCGAAGCAGGAGACCGTGCGGGTTCTGGGCCCGGCGGAAGCGCCGCTCGCGATGGTCCGCGGCCGCCACCGCATGCGCCTGCTGGTCCAGGCGCCGCGCGCGGTCGACGTCCCGGCCTACCTGAGGTCGTGGCTCGCCGCCGCGCCTCCCGCCCGCGGCGGCGTGAGGGTCGCGGTCGACGTCGACCCTCAGAGCTTCATGTGACCGCCTCATCCGGGCGCCTTTGCGTGATCGGATGACGGCCTGACGACCGGCAAGTCACTGCGGCGTCTCGGTTATTATTCATCTGGCCACAAACGCGCCATTTTGTTGCGGCCCGCCGCGCGGCGTGTTAGTCACCCACCGCATCCAGAAAGACGCCTTTCGGGACGCGGGCCGCAAGGTCCTCAGACCCCTTTGTTCGGGAGGTTCGGAGCGCCCGCTCCGGTTTCAGCCCTTGGCTCCAACCAGCGAGAGACGCTCGGTGGCAGGTAAAGACACAATCGTGTCAGGAATGGCGGGTCGCTACGCGACCGCCCTGTTCGACCTCGCGAAAGAGGCTGGCGCGATCGATGCGGTCGCAGCCGACCTCGATACGCTGTCTTCCCTTCTCGCAGAGAGCGACGACCTGCGTCGCCTGACGCTGAGCCCGGTGTTCTCCGCCGAGGACCAGTCCAGGGCGATCATCGCGGTGCTCGATCGCGCCGGGATCGGCGGCCTCACCGCCAAGTTCGTGAAGCTCGTCGCGCAGAACCGCCGGCTTTTCGCGATCGAGCCCATGATCAAGGGTTTTCGCGCGCTGGCCGCCGCCGAGCGTGGCGCCGCGACCGCCGAAGTGACCGTGGCGGAGGCGCTGACAGACGGCCGCCGCGCCGCGCTCGCCAAGGCGCTCCAGGACGTCACGGGCAAGACGGTCGACGTCGACGTGAAGGTCGACCCCAAAATTCTCGGCGGGATCATCGTGCGGCTCGGTAGCCGCATGGTCGACGCCTCGCTGAAGACCAAGCTCAATTCCATCAAACTTGCGATGAAAGAGGTCGGCTGATGGACATTCGCGCCGCCGAGATCACCTCGATCCTCAAGGATCAGATCCAGAATTTCGGGCAGGAGGCTGAGGTCTCCGAAGTTGGACAGGTGCTGTCGATCGGAGACGGCATCGCCCGCGTCTACGGCCTCGACAACGTCCAGTACGGCGAGATGGTCGAGTTCAAGGATGGCGTCCGCGGGATGGCGCTCAACCTCGAGAACGACAATGTCGGCGTCGTCGTGTTCGGCGCCGACCGCGGCATCTCCGAGGGCGACACGGTCAAGCGGACCGGCGCGATCGTGGACGTCCCCGTCGGCCGCGGCCTGCTCGGCCGCGTTGTCGACGCGCTCGGCAACCCGATCGACGGCAAGGGTCCGATCGAGTCGACCGAGCGTCGCCGCGTCGACGTGAAGGCGCCGGGCATCATCCCGCGCAAGTCTGTCCACGAGCCGATGCAGACCGGCATCAAGTCGATCGACGCGCTGATCCCGGTCGGCCGCGGCCAGCGCGAGCTGATCATCGGCGACCGCCAGACCGGCAAGACCGCGGTCGCCCTCGACACCATCCTGAACCAGAAGGCGATCAACGCCGGCACGGACGAGAGCGCCAAGCTCTATTGCGTCTATGTCGCGATCGGCCAGAAGCGCTCCACCGTCGCGCAGTTCGTGAAGGTGCTCGAGGAGCACGGCGCGCTCGAATATTCCATCATCATCGCGGCCACCGCATCCGACCCGGCCCCGATGCAGTATCTCGCGCCGTTCGCCGGCTGCGCGATGGGCGAGTATTTCCGCGACAACGGCATGCACGCGCTGATCGTCTATGACGATCTGTCGAAGCAGGCCGTGGCCTACCGCCAGATGTCTCTGCTGCTGCGCCGCCCGCCGGGCCGCGAGGCCTATCCGGGCGACGTGTTCTATCTTCACTCGCGCCTGCTCGAGCGCGCCGCGAAGCTCAACGACGAGAACGGCGCCGGCTCGCTGACCGCGCTTCCCGTGATCGAGACGCAGGCGAACGACGTCTCGGCCTACATCCCGACCAACGTGATCTCGATCACCGACGGCCAGATCTTCCTGGAATCCGACCTGTTCTACCAGGGCGTACGCCCGGCGGTGAACGTCGGCATCTCGGTGTCGCGCGTCGGCTCCGCCGCCCAGATCAAGGCGATGAAGCAGGTCGCCGGCAAGATCAAGGGCGAGCTCGCGCAGTACCGCGAGATGGCCGCCTTCGCGCAGTTCGGCTCCGACCTCGACGCCTCGACCCAGCGCCTGCTGAACCGTGGCGCGCGCCTCACCGAACTCCTCAAGCAGCCGCAGTTCTCGCCGCTGCGCGTCGAGGAGCAGGTGATCGTGATCTATGCGGGCACCAACGGCTATCTGGACAAGCTGCCGGTCGACAAGGTCCGCGCCTACGAGGCCGGGCTGCTCGAGCGCCTCAACTCCAGCGAGACCGAGCTGCTCGAGACGATCCGGACCGACAAGCAGCTCAAGGATCCGACGATCGAGAAGATCAAGGCTCTCCTCGAGAGCTACACCAAGTCCTTCTCGGCGTGATCTCGGCTTAAACGGAGTTTCGAGCGCGCCCATGGCGAGCCTCAAGGACCTCAGAAACCGCATCGCCTCGGTCAAGGCGACGCAGAAGATCACCAAGGCCATGCAGATGGTCGCGGCGGCGAAGCTGCGTCGCGCGGAGATGGCGGCGGCGGCCGCGCGTCCCTACGCCGAACGGATGGAGCGGGTTCTCGCAAACCTCGCCTCCAGCATGAAGGACGCGCCCGGCGCGCCCCGGCTGCTGGCGGGCACGGGCGAGGACAAGCGCCATCTGCTGGTCGTGATGACGGCGGACCGCGGCCTCGCCGGCGGCTTCAACTCGTCGATCGCGCGTCTCGCGCGGGAGCACGCCCGCAAGCTCATCGCCGAGGGCAAGGAAATCCGCATCCTGTGCGTGGGACGCAAGGGCGCCGACATCCTGCGTCGCCAGTTCCCCGGCAAGCTCGACGACATCATCTCGCTGCGCGAGGTGAAGAGCATCAATTTCGGCACCGCGTCCGGCATCAGCGAGCGCGTCCTCGAGGAATTCCGCGAGGGCAAGTTCGACGTCGCGACGATGTTCTACTCGAAGTTCAAGTCGGTCGTGAGCCAGACCCCGACGGCGCAGCAGATCGTGCCGGCCGAGATCCCGGCCGACCAGACCGGCGACCTGCTCGAAGGCGCGGTCTACGAATACGAGCCGAGCGAGGAGGAGATCCTCGAGGATCTGCTGCCGAAGAACGTCGCCATCCAGGTGTTCAAGGGGCTGCTGGAGAACGCGGCCTCCGAGCAGGGCGCGCGCATGTCCGCGATGGACAACGCCACCCGCAACGCCGGCGACATGATCAAGAAGCTGTCGCTGGTCTACAACCGCACCCGACAGGCGCAGATCACCAAGGAGCTGATCGAGATCATCTCCGGCGCCGAGGCGCTTTAAGGAAGGTTGCGGCGAAGCTATGCTGCCGGACGCGACGGGCTGAACCAGGGGCCGACGATGACCGGAGAAATGGAAAGTCTGGTCCTTGAGCAGCTTCGGCGGATCAGGGCCTCTCAAGACCGTATGGAGCTCGATCTACAGGACGTGAAGATCAGGGTGTCGGCCATCGAGCAGCACCTCGGTCAGGTCCAGATACAGATCGCAGGCCTCAACGGACGAATGGACCGGTTCGACGAGCGGATCACCCGCATCGAACGCCGGCTAGATCTTGTCGACGCCTGACGGCTTCGACCACGCCAATGAGGGCGGGCGATTGTCCGCGCTGACCGACGAGGACTGAGAACACATGACCGCAAATGTCGGCCGTATCACCCAGGTCATCGGCCCCGTCGTCGACGTCCAGTTCGACGGGGAGCTCCCGGAGATCCTGAACGCGCTTGAGACCAAGAACAACGAGGCCCGCCTCGTGCTCGAGGTCGCGCAGCATCTCGGCGAGTCGACGGTCCGCGCGATCGCGATGGACTCGACGGAGGGCCTGCGCCGCGGTCAGGAGGTCAGCGACACCGGCGTTCCGATCCAGGTCCCGGTCGGCGCCGGCACGCTCGGCCGCATCATGAACGTGGTCGGCGAGCCGATCGACGAAGGCGGTCCGATCCAGAACGAGGGCCTCCGCCCGATCCATGCCCCGGCCCCCTCCTACGCCGACCAGGCGACGGAGACCGAGATCCTCGTCACCGGCATCAAGGTGGTCGACCTGCTCGCGCCTTACGCCAAGGGCGGCAAGGTCGGCCTGTTCGGCGGCGCGGGCGTCGGCAAGACCGTGCTGATCCAGGAGCTGATCAACAACGTCGCGAAGGCGCACGGCGGCTATTCGGTGTTCGCCGGCGTCGGCGAGCGCACCCGCGAGGGCAACGACCTCTACCATGAGTTCATCGAGTCCGGCGTGAACAAGCAGGGCGGCGGCGAGGGCTCCAAGTGCGCCCTGGTCTACGGCCAGATGAACGAGCCGCCCGGCGCCCGCGCCCGCGTCGCGCTCTCCGGCCTCACCGTCGCCGAGCATTTCCGCGACCAGGGCCAGGACGTGCTGTTCTTCGTCGACAACATCTTCCGCTTCACGCAGGCGGGCTCCGAAGTGTCGGCGCTGCTCGGCCGCATTCCGTCGGCGGTGGGCTATCAGCCGACGCTCGCGACCGACATGGGCGCGCTGCAGGAGCGCATCACCACCACCAACAAGGGCTCGATCACGTCCGTGCAGGCGATCTACGTGCCGGCCGACGACCTGACCGACCCGGCGCCCGCCGCCTCCTTCGCCCATCTCGACGCGACGACGGTGCTCAACCGCTCGATCGCCGAAAAGGGCATCTATCCGGCGGTGGACCCGCTCGACTCGACCTCCCGCATCCTGTCCGCGGCGATCATCGGCGACGAGCACTACAACACCGCACGACGCGTCCAGGAGACGCTGCAGCGCTACAAGTCGCTGCAGGACATCATCGCGATCCTGGGCATGGACGAGCTCTCCGAAGAGGATAAGCTGACGGTGTCGCGGGCCCGCAAGGTCGAGCGCTTCCTCAGCCAGCCGTTCCATGTCGCCGAGATCTTCACCGGCTCGCCGGGCGTGTTCGTCGATCTCGCCGACACCATCAAGGGCTTCAAGGAGCTCGTCGAAGGCAAGCACGACGCGCTTCCCGAGGCCGCCTTCTACATGGTCGGC
Source organism: Hansschlegelia plantiphila (assembly GCF_027922265.1). Lineage (GTDB taxonomy): Bacteria > Pseudomonadota > Alphaproteobacteria > Rhizobiales > Methylopilaceae > Methylopila > Methylopila plantiphila. The sequence goes on from NZ_BSFI01000008.1 coordinate 629,590, forward strand.
ACCATCGAGCAGGCGATCGAGAAGGCCAAGAAGCTCGCCGAGGGCTGAGCTTCGAGCCGAACTTCACGGCCGCGCAGCCGCGCGGTCGTCATGCGCGTGACAGAGTGACGACCGGCATGAACGCCAAGATCCTGCTTCTCGTCATCGGACTGGTCGTCGGCGGCCTCGCCGGCTGGCTCACCCGGCCGCAGGCCGCCGAGATCAGCATTCTCGGCATGAAGGTCGAGGTTCAGGGCGACAAGGCGGCGGCTCCGGGCGACGACACGATGACGACGGGCCAGACCCAGCACGTCGCGATCTTCGCGGCCGTCGGCGCGCTGCTCGGCTTTGGCATCGGGTTCATCGCCGACCGGCGGCGTTGAGGAGAATTATTCGATGGACAGCTTTCCCTTCGAACTCGTCTCGCCCGAGAAGCTGCTGATCTCCGAGGACGTCGAACACGTCGTCGTGCCAGGCAGCGAGGGCGAATTCGGGGTGCTGGCGCATCACGCGCCGCTGATGTCCACGCTGAAGCCGGGCGTGGTGAAGGTCTACAAGACCGACGGCTCCGAGCCCAAGCGGCTGTTCGTCCGCGGCGGCTTCGCGGACGTCAATCCGAAGGGCCTCACCATCCTCGCCGACGAGGCGATCCCGATGGAGGAGTTCGACGCCGCCAGGCTCGACGCCGCCATCAAGGCCGCCGAAGAGCATCTGTCCGAGGCGAAGGGCGAGGCGCTGAAGCGCAAGGCCGAGCTCGACCTCAACCAGCTCAGGGAACTGCGCGCCGCGGCGTTCTGACGTCGCGCACGCCGAACCGCGGGTTCCGGCCGCCCGCGACGCTTGATTTTCGGCGCGGCGCGCCTGATATCCGACGCCTCACCGAAACTCGAACGACCAGGAGAGGCCCGCCATGTCGGACCCCAATCCGCAAGACGCGGCGACCCCGGACGAGCTGAAGACGTCCGAGACCGATGAGCAGCGCGCCGACGGAACGGTCGAGCGCGAGGTCGCCGACGAGCCGTCGACCGGCGGCCAGCGCGTCGCAGAGCTCGAGGCGGCCGTCGCCGACCTTCGCGATCGCCTGCTGCGGTCCCACGCCGAGATGGAGAACCTTCGCCGCCGCACCGAGCGCGAAGTCGTCGACGCCAAGCGCTACGCCGTCTCGTCCTTCGCGCGCGATCTGCTCGGCGTCGCCGACAACCTCCGCCGCGCGCTCGACGCCGCGGCCGCCGCCACACCCGGCGCCGAGGCGTCGGAGGCCGTCGCCGATCCGGTCTTCGCGGCTCTCGTCGAGGGCGTGGAGCTGACCGAGCGCGAGCTCGGGAAAGGGCTCGAGAAGCACGGCGTCCGGAAGCTCGACCCCAAGGGCAAGCCGTTCGACCCGCATCACCACGAGGCGGTGTTCGAAGCGCCGGACCCGAGCGTTCCGGCCGGCACGGTGGTGCAGGTGATGCAGGACGGCTACGTCATCGGCGACCGCATCCTACGACCGGCGATGGTCGCCGTCGCTCGCGGCGGTCCGAAGGCCGACGCCGCGCCCGAGGCTCCGGGGCTCGACCGCACGGTCTGAAGCGCGCGCAGGATCAATCCAGCCGTCGGACGCTCGTGATCTCGTCGCCCGCCTCGCGGATGCGGGCGACCGCGGCCTCGAAGCCTTCGATCGCCACCGCCATCGCATGGGCGTTGGCGTGGATGATGGTGGCCTCGTCGCGGACCAGGGCGACGTGGCCCTTCCAGAACACCATGTCGCCGCGCCGGGCGTCGCCCGGCGCGATCGGGTTTCCGAGCGCGGCCTCCTGCATGTCGGAATCGCGCGGAGCGGCCAGGCCGCAGGCGGCGAGCGACATCTGCACCAGCGCCGAGCAATCGAGGCCGAGACTGGTGCGGCCGCCCCACAGATAGGGCGCGCCGATGAACCGTTCGGCGACTGAGACCGCGTCGGCCTCGTATGTTCCGAGCGGCTCGAGGTGCGACAGCACGGCGTAGGCGCCGGTGTCGAGCTCCGCGAAGCGGCCGTCGACGTCGAGCACGGCGACCTGCGCGTTCATCGACAGCGCGTCGACCGGCGGAACCTTGATCGAGGGCGAGGGGAACAGCAGCGTCCGGAGCGCCGAGACGCGGTGCGTGCGGCCCGGTCCCAGCTTGGCGCTCAGCGCCGCGGAGGGCAGGTAGCCGACATAGTCGTCGGTTGTGAGCTGGCCCCAGGCCCAGCCCTCGAGCTCGTCGTAGACCACGACCTCCTCGCCGAACAGCGCCTCGGTCTCCAGCGGCGAGTCGGAGCGGGGCGCCCGCCGGATGCCGACATGGCCGACCGCGACCCGCCGCCGTTCGCCCTCAACGAAGCGCAGCGCCTCGACCTCGCCGCGAAGATGCGCGGCCGCGACGTCGGGCCGGGCCGGGGTGATACGGCGGTCGAGGGGATCTGGCATCGGCGCAAATCTAGCCATGAAAAGCGAATGAGAGGTTGCGAAAACCGGGCCGCCCGCCCCCTTCCCTCAAAGGGTGAGCGAGCCGACGGCTCACCGCCGGTAGCGCTCCTCCAGCAGCGCCGCGAGCGCTCGCGCGCCCTGCACCTCGCCGCCGAACGGCCGGCCGGGCTGGGCTGACGGGTTCCACGCGAAGATGTCGAGATGAGCCCAACTCCTCGCCTTGTCGACGAAGCGGCGGAGGAACAGCGCCGCCGTGATCGACCCGGCGAACGGGCCGCCCGAGATGTGGTTCACGTCCGCGATCTTGGACGCCAGCAGGTCGTCGTAAGGGGTCCAGAGCGGCAGGCGCCAGAGCGGATCGTGCTCGGCCTTGGCGTGGCGCAGCAGATCTGCGGCGAAGGCGTCGTCGTCGGTGTAGAGCGGCGGCAGATCGGGTCCGAGAGCGACGCGGGCGGCGCCGGTCAAGGTCGCGGCGTCGACCATGATCTCCGGCGCCTCCTCGTCGCCGAGCGCCAGCGCGTCGGCGAGCACCAGTCGACCCTCCGCGTCGGTGTTGCCGATCTCGACGTTGAGGCCCTTGCGGCTCGGGATGACGTCGCCCGGGCGGAAGGCGTTTCCGGAGATCGAGTTCTCGACCGCGCCGATGATGAGGCGCAGCCGCACCGGAAGCTTCGCGCCCATCACCATGGCGGCGAGCGCGATCATCGAGGCCGCGCCGCCCATGTCCTTCTTCATCAAGAGCATGCCGGCGTCCGGCTTGATGTTGAGGCCGCCGGTGTCGAAGGCGACGCCCTTGCCGACCAGCGTCACCTTGGGGTGGCCGGGGTCGCCCCAGACGAGATCGACGATCCGCGGGGCGCGCGTGGAGGCGCGGCCGACGGCGTGGACCAGCGGGAAGTTCTGAGACAGCAGGTCGTCGCCGACGACGGAGGTCACCGCCGCGCCATGCGCCTGGGCGAGCGCCCGCACCGCATCCTCGATCTCCTGCGGCCCGAGGTCGTTCGCCGGCGTGTTGACGAGGTCGCGGCCGAGGGTGACGGCGCTGATCGTGCGGGCGAGGCCTGCGGCGTCGACGTCATCGGGCAGGGCGATGGCGACGTCGGCCGCGTCCGGCTTGCGGTAGCGCCGGTAGGAATAGGAGCCGAGCGCGAAGGCCATGGCCGCCAGCCTGTGGTCGCCGACCGCGCCCTCGAAGCGGTAGGCGCCGTCCGGCAGCGCGCCGGCGAGCTTGCCCGCGAGGAACGGGTTCTTGGCCTTGGCGTCGTCATTCTCGACGCCGAAGACCACGCCCTTCAGCGCGCCGTCGGCGCCGGGAATAAGCAGGGTCTTGCCCGCGCCGAGTTCGAATCCGCTCGCCTTGGCCCATGCCTGAGCCTCTTGCGGGAGGGCGCCGCCCGCGGGCGCGAACCAGACCGGCTTCGAGGGCGCGGAGCTTTCGGCGAACACAGGCGACATTGCAGGCCTCATGGCGTTTCAGGCGGTGGACGTCATCGCACGTTTTGCGGCGGGCGGCTTGGCTTTGAGAGAGCATGCGTCTGCAAGCGCGCCCCGGCTCACACCCGCGCCGTCTTCCCAAAATCCCCGATCGCAAATCCCGTCGCGAACGCCGCGGCGAGGCTCTCGGGCGTCAGCGGATCGAGAGGCGGGAGGCGGCCGAGGATGCGGGCGCCGGAGAAGCCGGCGATGGCGCGGGCGTTCTCGGGGTGCTCCTCGCCGACGAAGGCGACGCCGAGCGTCGGGATGTTCCGCGCCTTCAGCGCCGCGAGCGACAGCAGCGTGTGGTTGATCGTGCCGAGCCCGGTTCGGGCGACCAGCACGACCGGCAGGCCCCAGCGCGCGAAGACGTCGATCGTGAGCGTCTTCCTGTCGAGCGGCACCAGCAGGCCGCCGGCGCCCTCGATCACCAGCGGGCCGTCGACCTGCGGAGGCGTGAGCGCAAAGGGGTCGATCGCCACGCCGTCGAGCTCGGCTGCGAGATGCGGCGAAGCCGGCGTGTTCAGCCGCCAGCGTTCCGGCAGCGCGCGTCCCGGCGACAAGGGCGCGAGGCGGGCGACGATCTCCGTGTCCGTCTGTTCGTCGAGGCCGGCCTGCACCGGCTTCCAGTAGAACGCGCCGAGCGCGCCCGCGAGGGCCGCCGAAAACACCGTCTTGCCGATTCCGGTGTCGGTCCCCGTCACCACGATGCGCGGAAAGCTCACGCGGCGGCCTCGCTCAACCCCTCCCCGATCTCGTCGATCAGGGCGGCGACGGTCGGCTCGTCCACGTTCAGCGTGAGCGAGATCCTGAGCCGCGCCGTGCCTTCCGGCACGGTCGGCGGGCGGATGGGGCGGCAGTCGAAGCCGGCCGCCTGCAGGCGGCCCGCCATTTCGGCCGCGCGGGCGTTGAGGCCGAGGATCACGGGCTGGATCTGCGAGCCGGAGACCGCGACGCCGAGCCGCTCCAGCCGTCCGCCCGCAAAAGCGACCAGCGCCGCCAGCGCCGCCCGGCGTTCGGGCTCGTCCTCGACGATCCGAAGCGCTTCGCGGACGGCGCTCGCGACCAGAGGCGACGGGGCGGTCGCGTAGATGAAGGCGCGGGCGCGGTTGACCAGCGTCTCGATCACCGGCGCAGGCGCCGTGACGATCGCGCCGGAGCAGCCGAGCGCCTTGCCGCAGGTGTGGGTTGAGATCAGCGCCTCCCGGCCCTCGTAGGCCGCGCCGAGGCCCCGGCCGCCCGCGCCATAGACGCCGGTGGCGTGCGCCTCGTCGAGCATCAGGAACCCGCCATTGTCTTCGGCGAGCGCAAGCAGGTCCGCGATCGGCGCGCGGTCGCCATCCATCGAATAGAGGCTCTCCGCCACGAGGAACGGCGCGCCACGCCCGCCCCGCGCGCGCCACGCGGCGACGGCGTCGGCGGCCGCTTCGGCGTCGTTGTGAGGGATGGAGACGATCTCGGCCTTGGAGTCCCTCAACCCGTCATGGACGCTGGCGTGGATCAGGGCGTCGTGGACGACGAGGTCGCCGCGCTGCGGGAGCGTCGCGACCAGCGCGACGTTTGCGGCGTAGCCCGAGCCGAAGAACAGCGCGCGTCCGGCTCCGAAGAAGGCCGCCGCCTCAGCTTCCAGCGCCTCGTGCTCGGGATGATTGCCGCGCAGCAGCCGCGAGCCCGCGGCGCCCACGGGCACGCCGCGCGCGACGGCGTCGCTGACGGCGCGTCCCAGGCGCGGGCAGGCGCTCAAGGCCAGATAGTCGTTGGAGGCGAAGTCGTGGCCCGCCCGGGGGATCAGCCGCCGCCGCCTGCTCTTGCGTTCGAGGCCCTCGAGCGCCGTGGTGAAGCGCGCGAGCCTCTCCGCCGTCATGATGCGGAGTCCAGCTCCTCCGGCTGGATCCCGAGCCGGCGGAGCAGGTTTCCGTCGTGGTCCTCGCCGGGGTTGTCGGCGGTGAGCAGCGTCTCGCCGACGAAGATAGAGTTCACGCCGGCGAGGAAGCACAGCGCCTGGGTCTCGTCGGACATCTCGGTGCGGCCGGCGGCGAGGCGCACATGGCTTTCCGGCATCATGATGCGGGCGAGCGCGATGGTGCGGACGAAGTCGAGCGCGTCGATCGGCTCCGCGTTCTCGAGCTTGGTGCCAGGGATCGGGATCAGCATGTTGACCGGCACGCTCTCCGGCGCCTCGTCCATGTTGGCGAGGGTGACGAGCATGTCGACGCGGTCGTCGATCGTCTCGCCCATGCCCAGAATGCCGCCGGCGCAGACCTTCATGCCGGCCGAGCGCACGTTGTCCAGCGTCTCGAGCCGGTCGGCGAAGGTGCGGGTCGTGATGATCTCGGAGTAGTAGCGCTCGGAGGTGTCGAGGTTGTGGTTGTAGTAGTCGAGGCCGGCGTCCTTGAGCGTCAGCGCCTGCTGGGGGGTCAGCATGCCGAGCGTCATGCAGGTCTCCATCCCCATCGCCTTCACGCCCTCGACCATGGCGACCACCATGTCCATGTCGCGATCCTTGGGGGATCGCCAGGCGGCGCCCATGCAGTAGCGCGTGGCGCCGCCGTCCTTGGCCTTCTGCGCCTCGGCGAGCACCCGCTCCACCTCCATCAGCTTGGAGGCCTTCATCTTCTCGCCGGGCATGCGGGCGGACTGGCTGCAATAGCCGCAGTCCTCGGCGCAGCCGCCGGTCTTGATCGACAGCAGCTTCGACATCTGGACGCGGTTCGGATCGAAGTTCCGTCGGTGGACGGTCTGCGCCTCGAACATCAGGTCGGCGAAGGGCAGGTCGTACAGCCTGCGGGCCTCGGCGCGGGTCCAGAGCGTCCGGAAGGGCGCGCGGCCCGCGACGTGAGCCAGATCGATCAAAGCCATCGCCGCTCGCTCGTGACGTTGCCGGGAAGCGTCATCGCATACACGGAATGCGCTGCGCTGCAAACTTGGCCGAAAGGCGTCAGCGGCGTTCCGGCTTGAGCTTCACCAGCCGGTCGCCCGAGCTTCGCGCGGAGATGTTCGAGAGGTAGTCGATGTCCGTCACCGTCTCCTCGCCGCGGGCGAGCGTGCGGCCGCGCTCGGTGACGGCGTAGCGCAGTTTGACCCGCGGCGGCGTCACGTCGCGGAGCACGCGGACGTCGTCGAAGCCCGGCCGCCACGGTTCGAAGCGGCCTGCGGGGTCGATCTCGACAAGCTCGATCGAGGCGGAGCGTCCCTTCGGCAGCATGCGTGCGCCCGTGCGTTCGAGATAACGGGCGAGCTCCCGGAAGATCGAGTCGCGCTCCGCGGCGCTGCGGAAGCTCCAGCTGGAGACGTAGGGGCCGGGCTCCGCCCGAACGGCGACCTCCGCCGAAGCGAGCGACGGAGCGCCGGCGAGGGCTGCGGCGAAGAGCAGAACGCGGACGCGCATGACGACCTCCTTGCAGGCGGCAAGAGCTTGATCTGGCTACGCAACGGCCATGCCGCAACACACGGGACGCGGGGTGTTGCGTTACGGTGACGGCCGTCTGGAACGACCGCGACCCCCTATTCGCCGCCGCGATGACTTGCGCGCCTTCAACAAACAAGCCCCGCATATGTGGCGGCGGGACGCGGTAAAGTCGACGTCAAAGCGAGCAGACGCCCGATTTCTGGCGGCTACAGCCGGGCCATGTCCGAGATCGGTCATATAGATTGGAATTCGACGCCGCGTCGTCTCAGTCTCCGGGGCGGAGACTGAGCTTTATATTTCCGCCAACTGACCGCTCCATCATAGAATAATTATAAGTTATAATTATTCTATTTAAAGACGCAGACAATGTAGTTGATCGTGGGATTGTGGGCCTTTTAAGCGGTGGGAGACATAAAAATCTTCCGGGGCCCGACCATGACCAGACCGCTTCTCGCACTTTCGACGGCCGCCGCCCTGGCGGCGGCCACCGGCGGAGCGGCGGCCCAGCAGGCGGCGACGCCGCTCGAGGAGATCACCGTCCAGGGCCAGGGCGCCGGGACCGGACAGACGGACGGCGCGCCGGGCGTCGCGACCAACGACGGCTACGTCGCCAAGACCACGCGCTCGGCGACCAAGACCGACATGCCGGTCAACGAAACGCCGGCGACGATCAACACGGTCACGCAGCAGCAGCTCCAGGACCGCCGCCCGCAGACGCTTGAAGACGCCCTCGCCTATACGCCTGGCGCACGCGTCGGCGCCTACGGCTTCAACCCGCGCTTCGACAGCTTCTTCATCCGCGGCGTCGACGTGACCTACACCGGCGTGTTCCGCGATGGGCTTCGTCAGTACAGCAGCCCGAGCGGCATGTTCCGCCTGGAGCCGTACGGGGTGGAGTCGATCTCCATCCTGAAGGGCGGCGCCTCGGCGATCTACGGCGCCAGTTCCTCGGTCGGCATCATCGACGTGATTTCGAAGCGGCCGACCGACTACAAGTTCGGCGAGGTCGAGGTCCAGGGCGGCTCGTTCGACCGTAAGCAGCTGAGCTTCGACCTCGGCGGCCCGGTGAACGAGCAGGGCACGGTGACCTATCGCCTGACCGGCCTCGCCCGCGACGCCGACACAGACATGCCGGGCGTTCCGGACAACCGCGTGTTCATCGCGCCGGCCGTCACCTTCAAGCCCAGCGACGACACCAAGATCACGGTGCTCGGCGAATATATGGACTCGAAGACCGGCGGGTCGATGTTCCAGAAGAACAGCTCCGTCGATCTGACCGACAAGTACGGCAACGTCATCAAGGACGCGAACGGCGACCCCGTGACGGGCAGCGGCGGCGCCGAAAAAGGCATCGAATACGATCCGGACTACAACGGCTTCACGCAGAAGCAGTGGCGGGCCGGCTACGAGTTCGAGCACGATTTCAGTGACGCGGTGTCGCTCCACCAGAACTTCCGCTGGTCGGGCATCTCGACGAACGAGCGCTTCGGCGACGCCGACAAGACGTATCGCGGCCAGGTGAAGGAGACCTTCAGCTCGGTCGCCGCCGACACCTATTTGAAGACGAAACTTCAGACCGGACCGGTCGGTCATACGGTTCTGACCGGCGTCGACTTCGGCCACCTCAAATACGACTCCCGGATCGCCTATGGCGGAACCACGGGCAATCCGGATCTGCCCAATCCCACCAAGCAACATCAGACGCTCTGGGGCGTGTATGCGCAGGACGAGATCAGGCTCGACGCCTGGCGGCTGCTTCTCTCAGGCCGCCACGACTGGCTCGACAGCAAGTACTACGTGCCGTCGTCGGGCAAACCCTTCAATCCGGACGAAACCCCGAATCCGTACTACGTGCCATCCTCCACTTCCAAGCAGAACAAGGGCGCGTGGACCGGCCGCGCGGGCCTGAGCTACGTCACGCCGTTCGGACTCACGCCATATGTCAGCTACGGCACGTCGTTCAACGCGAATTCCGGCACCGTCATAAACGACGGCAGCGTCGCGAAGCCGACCAAGGGCGAGCAGGCCGAAGCCGGCGTCAAATACGCCGTGCCGGGATACAACGCCTCCATCGACGCCTCGGTGTTCTGGCTGAAGCAAACCGACGGCATCATCTACGCCGTCGACTCCCACGGCGTTAATCAGCAGAAGCAACTCGACTTCCGGTCGCGCGGCTTCGAGATCGAGGCGGTCGGCTCGCTCGACAACGGCGTCTCCTTCCAGGCCTCGTACAGCTACACCGACACCAAGATCCTGAAGCTCTCGGACGTCACCGAGGGCAATCAGGTCAACAGCATCCCGAAGCACGCCTTCGCGATCTGGGGCAATTACGACTTCCAGTCCGCGCCCTTGCGGGGTCTCGGCGTCGGCGCCGGCGTGCGCTACACCGGCTCCAGCTTCGGCGACGATCTGAACCGGCCGATCATCAAGAACAGCCCGCGCGCCTTCGTCGACGCGAAGGTGAGCTATGAGTTCGAAAACATCGACCCGAAGCTCAAGGGCCTCCGGCTGCAGGTGAACGCCAACAACCTGCTCGACAAGGTCGAACAGGTCTGCAGCGGAAGCTATTGCTACTTCAACGAAGGCCGCAAGGTCATCGCGAGCCTGCGCTACCGCTGGTGAGCGTCAGGCGGGCGTCCGCGGAGGCGCGGGACCGAGGGCTGCCTCCGCCGGCGGCGGTCGTCATCGGCGTCGGCGGGCTCTACGTGGCGCAGAGCGTCATCGGCGGGGTGTTCTTCACCGGCCTCCCCGCCGTGATGCGCAAGAGCGGCGCTTCGCTCAACGACATCGCCTTCATTCTGATCACCGTCCTGCCCTGGTCGTTCAAGTTCGTGTGGTCGCCGCTCGTGGAGCGCTGGCGCGCGCCGCACGGGCGGCCGAAGCGGTCGCGCCCCGTCGTCGCGGCGATCGGCGCTTTCGGGGTTGGGGCGCTCGCGGCTTGCGCGTTCATCGGCCCGACGGCGCTCGCGCCGCTGGCGGTCGCGATGATGGTCGCCTCGTTCGCCTCCGCGACGGTCGACATCGCCACCGACGGCTATGCGGTGGAGAATCTCGCGGCGAAGAACCGCGGCTGGGGCAACTCCGCGCAGGTCGGGGGCGCCTATCTCGGCAACGCCATCGGCGGCGGCGTCTTCCTCATCCTCGTCGACCACCTCGGCTGGACGCCGGCGACGCTGGTGATGGCGGTCGCGCTGGTCGCGCTGGCCGTGCCGTTCCTCGCCACCCGCGAAACGGCGCCTGTGACGAGCAAGGACGCGCCGCCGCAATCCCTCGGGGCGGCCCTCAGACGCCCGGAGGTGCGCTACGGCCTGCTCCTCGTCGCAGTCTACGTGGTGGGACAGAAATGGGCGGCGCTGCTGGTCGGGCCCTTCCTGATCGACGCCGGGGTCAGCCTCTCGACGCTCGGCGTCGTCAACGGCGCCGGCGTCACCGTGAGCGGACTGATCGGAGCGTTCAGCGGCGGCTACCTGCTGCGTCGGTTCGGCGCCTATCCGATCATGCAGGCGACGCTCGCGGTCCATGTCATCGGGCTGATCGGCTTCGCTGTCTGCGCCTATCTTCAGGCGCGGTCGCCGGCCGCGATCGCCGTTCTGGTCGGGCTGCAGCTCGTCGGCGCAGCGACCTTCTCGCTCGGCGTCACGGCGCTCTATTCCGAGCTCATGGGTCGCGTCTCGCTCGCGCAGGCCGGCGTCGACTTCACCCTGTTCCAGAGCATGGACGCGATCGTCAGCGTCATCGGCTGGCAGATCACGGGCTCGTTCGGCGACAGGCTCGGCTACGGGGTCTGCTTCATGACGGCCGCTGCGCTCGGCCTAGCCGCGCTCGTCGCGCTCCCGGCGATCGGCCGACGGGGCTCAAGCCTGCGGCAGGCCGACCAGGGCGCGTGAGAAGTCCGAGGGGTCGAACGGCTCGAGATCGTCGACGCCTTCGCCCACCCCGATGAAGTGCACCGGCAGCCCGTATCTCTCGGCGACCGCGACCAGGATGCCGCCGCGCGCGGTGCCGTCGAGCTTGGTCATCACGAGCCCCGTGACGCCCGCGACCTTGCCGAAGGCCTCGACCTGGGAGACGGCGTTCTGGCCGGTGGTCGCGTCCAGCACCAGGATGCAGTCGTGCGGCGCCTCCGGGTCGAGCTTTTTAAGCACGCGCACGATCTTCTCGAGTTCGGCCATCAGCCCGGCCTTGTTCTGCAGCCGCCCTGCGGTGTCGATGATCAGCAGGTCGGCGTCCTCGTCCTTCGCGCGCCGCCAGGCCTCGTAGACCAGGCTCGCGGCGTCGGCGCCCTGCTCCTTCGATACGAAGATCGCCTCGGCGCGCCTCGCCCACACCGCGAGCTGCTCGACTGCGGCCGCCCGGAACGTGTCGCCTGCGGCGATCACGATTTTCAGCCCGGCCGTGCGGTAGCTCTCGGCGATCTTGCCGATGGTCGTGGTCTTGCCCGATCCGTTGACGCCGACGACCAGCACCACCGCCGGCCGCGCGCTCTCCGGCGGGTCGAGCGGCTTCGCCACCGGAGCGAGCACCCGCGCGACCTCCTGCGCCACGATCATGCGCACGCTCTCGCCGTCGAGCGCCTTGGCGTGCCGCGCGCGGCCGACCGCCTGCGCGATGCGCTCGGCGGTCGCGATCCCGAGATCGGCCTGGATCAGCAGATCCTCGAGCTCGTCCAGCGTCGCGGCGTCGAACTTCTCCTTGGTGAAGAGCTCGGCGATGCCGCGCGTCAGCGACGACGACGTCTTCGAGAGACCCCGCTTCAGCCGCGAGAACCAGCCGTCCTGTTCGACGATGTCGCTCATTCAGCCTTGTCCGCCCTTCACGCCGCGATCAGCATGCGGCCGTCGTGGCCCGCGATCAGAACGTCGAGGAATGCGCCTCTGGGCGCCTCCTGCGCAATCCTCACGGTCGAGAAGTCCGCCGCGCGCGCGACGCCGCGCCCCTCCGACAGCACGCTGAGCCGCCGCCCGACACGGAGCGCGAGATGGCGCGCGAGCAAATCCGCGCCGCGCTCGCGAAGCCGCGCCGCCCGGGCCTTGACGACCTCGGGGCTGACCTGCGGCATCCGGGACGCCGGCGCGTCCGGCCGGGGCGAGAACGGGAAGACGTGGGCGTAGGCCACGCCGCACGCCTCGAGCAGCGACAGCGAATTTTCGAACATCGCCTCGGTCTCGGTCGGAAAGCCGGCGATGACGTCCGCGCCGAAGGCGACGTCGGGCCGCGCCGCCCGGGCGCGTTCGCAGAACCGCACGGCGTCGGCGCGCGAGTGCCGCCGCTTCATGCGCTTCAGGATCATGTCGTCGCCGGACTGCAGCGACAGATGGAGATGCGGCATGAGGCGGTCCTCCTCTGCCAGCGCGCGCATCAGCTCCTCGTCGATCTCGACGGCGTCGAGCGAGGACAGCCGCAGGCGCGGCAGCTCTGGGATGTCGCGCAGGATTTTCCGCACGAGCGTTCCGAGAGTCGGCCGGTCGGGCAGGTCGGCGCCCCAGGCGGTGAGATCGACGCCGGTCAGCACCGCCTCCTGCGCGCCGAGCGAGACGACGCGGCGGATCTCGGCCACGACCGCCTCGACGGGGGTGGAGCGCGAACGGCCGCGGCCGAGCGGGATGACGCAGAAGGTGCAGCTGTGGTCGCAGCCGGTCTGGGCCTGCACGAAGGCGCGCGGCCGCAGGATGTCGGCCGACGCCGGGGGCGGGGCGATGTCGCGCGCCTCGCTCGCGGCGCCGACCTCGACGCGCGGGTGCGAGCGCCCTGCGTCCCACGTCTCGGCGCGCATGCGCGCCGACAGCCCGACGACGCGCGCGACCTCCGGCATGGCGGCGAAGCGCTCGGGCTCGATCTGCGCGCCGCAGCCGGTGACCGCGATCCGGGCCTCCGGCCGCTCGCGCGCCGCGCGCCTGACCGCCTGGCGCGCCTGCCGGCTGGCCTCTGCGGTGACCGCGCAGGCGTTGACGACGACGAGGTCGCGCGCCCCGCCCGCGAGCGCGAGCGCCCGCACGCTCTCGCCGTCGAGCGCGTTGAGCCGGCATCCGAAGCTGAGCACGTCCACGGTCATCCGCCGCGATATGCAGCACCCGGCCGCAAAACGCCACCGCGCGACGGACGCACCGTCCCACGTCGCCGGACCCGGACAGATCTCCTCGAGCTGTTCCGTCGCCGCCGCAGCGCTTGTGCGCGCGCGGCGCCGCGTGTATTCAGCCCCGGATCGACACGCGCTTCCCGCGGAGAGGTGCCAGAGTGGTCGATTGGGACGGTCTCGAAAACCGTTGTGCGGGCAACCGTACCGTGGGTTCGAATCCCACCCTCTCCGCCATTCCATTTTATCCATGTATCTCAATTACTTAGTCTGTCACTTGTAGACGGTTATGTTACATTGGAATGAGCGTCCAAAAGAGCATTTTCGGGCTCGCGGACGTGCCTGGTCGTCAGCTATCGGACGGCTCGCCCGACTTGGTCGGGTTCAGGTATCCAGATCGCGCTTTCGCCGTCGCCATACGGTGTCGCGCACCCCTCGAGCACCGTGGTTCCAATCCAGACGCAGACTACAGCGTCCAGCATGTCCTCGAAGGCCTTTAACCTGGCGCCGCGGTCGGCCTCTTCGACGGCTGGCAAGAGCGCCTGAACGCCGACGATCTCGCGATCGAGCAGATCGACAATCTGCGCCCATGTCTCGAGGAGCAATCGCTGCCTGTCCACCGGCGCGAGTTCAGGCCAGTAGCGGCGGACATTCTTCACCTTGTATGGGAGGCGCTTGTCAGCCCGCGCGAGTTCGACGAGAGCGGGGTGAGGGTAGACCTCCACGAGGCGACGGCCCGCTCACCGTTGTCGTCGCCAACCGATAGCCCTCTGAGATGAAGCCGGTCGCTAGGGCCTCGCCGATCGTTCCGGGGCGGACTGCGCTCGGCGTATGCGTCGAGCACCACCTGGCTCCATAGAGACGCGAGACGGCGTCGTCGGACGCCCTGCGCGCGGTGATCGGCGTGTGGGCAAGCGGCATGTCGACGGCGACAAGGTCAGGGCGCGTTCCGGCGCGCATTGCGGAAGCGTCGAGCAGGGCTCTCGCATCGACTGGTGAGCCTATCGGCCTCAGTGGTCGAGTTGGCGTAGTGCCGGTGGTCGCCACGAAGTCGACGTAGGACGGCGCGACGGCGAGCAACTCCCAGCGCCCTGCGCGTTCGGCTGCCAGCGCCACTCCGCTGGGCTGGGAGGCCGTCCAGGCGGCGTCGATGCCGAGAACTGCTCGTTCTTTCAATCAGGTCTCCACGGCCTTGTAGCCCGCTTTGACTCGGCCTATGGCGCGAGCGAAGGTAGCTCAGTGAGACGACGAATGCGTAAGCCGCAGTCAGTTCAGACCTTGACGGATTTCGGTCGCGTTCGACTGTCGAAGTCGTTCTTCATGCGCGACTTCCTGTTCTCGGACATCGCCTCGATCCACGGCTTCTCGAACATTCCCGATGATCCCGATCTCGCGATCGCAGCCGGTTCGCGGCTGTGCGAGGAGCTGCTTGAGCCGATCCAGGATGCCTTCGGACGCGTCGCGGTGCGTTCCGCCTACCGGTCGCCAGAGGTTAACGGCTTCGGGTCGGAGCAGATGCGGGCGAAGAAAGCCGGCTACAACTGCGCCTCAAACGAGAAGAACTACGCCGGCCATATCTGGGACGTGCGCGACGCCGATGGATGCATGGGGGCGACAGCCTGCATCGTGGTGCCGAACTTCTGGGACCGGTTTCAGCAGCCCGGCGACTGGCGAAAGATTGCCTGGTGGATCCACGACACGCTGCCCTACTCGAGCCTGTTCTTCTTCCCGCACTACTTCGCGTTCAACGTCACGTGGCACGAGCGCCCCGAGCGGCGGATCGATAGCTTCGTTGCGCCGAAGGGGTGCCTAACGAAGCTCGGCATGGAGAACCACGACGTCGGGCATGAGGACGAGTGGAGGGCGCCGTTCGCTCGCTGACCAGAGCGCTCTCCACCTTTGTTGCCCTGCTTCGCGATTGGCGGCCCCCTGAGAGCCACCAAGTCCTGCTTACAGGATGACGCCCGTCTGAGATCGACCGGCGCACCAAGTTAAGTATGGCGGACGAGGGCCACAGCACAGCCCCGCGCCTTGTCGTCGGCGACGCCGATGGCGCGCAACGCGTCGTAGACGGCGAAGTCGCCAACGAGAGACTGGTGAGCGATGCCGGCGGCTGCGGCGTCAATGCGATCGCGACAGCCATCGCCTTCTGGTCCGGTATGCCGACCTCGATCAGCACGTCGTAGACGTCGGTGTTGAACACGGTCATGAACCTCACCCCCGTCGGCTTTCAGTCTAGGTCTCGATAAAGCGAAGCAGGCCAGATCCGCCCGACGGCGCCGAGCACGAGCATAATCTTGGTGATGTCCGGTCCGCCAGTCAGGATGCAGGTGGCGGCGGCCGCCTTCAACAAGGCGTCCACCAGTTCGGGAAATGGTTCGCGACCGACATCGACGAGCGCGACCTCGATCTCCCGCGGCAACCCGCACACGATCCGCGCGCGCAGGTGGAAGTAAGATCCGTCGGACAAATACATCTCGCGCATCTGCGACGATCACTAAAGGTCGAATACGCACCATCGAGTGATCGAGTCGCTAATAGACGTCAAACTTATTCTGACAGTCATAACAAATAGTAAGTCATTCGTTATTATGTTTTTCGTCAATTGGCGCCTTCGTTATTTCGTTACGGCTTGGTGACCTAGTGACGTCTTTAGCCTGCAACCCGGGCCAAGCGATCTAGATGCGCAGACCAGACCGCTCCCTGCTCGGCCTCCCAGGAGCGTGCCTCCGGCGCCTGTGACCCATCAGGCGCACCGCCGAACGATCCGCTCCGCGGGTCGCCGCGAGGTGTTCCGCTTTACCCCTCCGCTATCTAGGCTTGCACCTGCACGAGAGACTGCTTCGGGGAAGGCGTCGCCGCGCTGGCTGGCGACCATCGTTTATTTTCGATTGGGGTGAGACGCTCCGCGGCCCTTCCTCTGGCCGCGGGGCGGCGGGGAAAGCATGAACCATCAAGCGCTTGCGTCGTTCATCTGGTCGGTCGCGGACCTCCTGCGCGGCGACTACAAGCAGTCCGAATACGGCCGGGTGATCCTGCCCTTCACCGTGCTGCGGCGCCTCGACTGCGTGCTCGAGCCCACCAAGGCCGCGGTGCTCGCCGAGCACAAGGCGAAGAGCGCGCTCGGCGTGAACCCCGAGCCGTTCCTCCTGCGCGCCGCCAAGGCCGGCTTTTACAACGCCGACCCTCTCGACCTGCCCAAGCTGATGGGCGACCAGGACAACATCCGCGCCAACCTCAGCCGCTACGTCGAGGGCTTCTCGCCGGCGGTGCGGGACATCTTTGAGCAGTTCGACTTCCACTCCCAGATCGAAAAGCTCGCCAAGAACGGGCTGCTCTACCAGGTGACGGAGAAGTTCGCGGGCATCGACCTCCATCCGAAGAGGGTCGATAACGCGGCCATGGGCGGCGTCTTCGAGGAACTCATCCGCAAGTTTGCGGAGATTTCGAACGAGACGGCCGGCGAGCATTTCACCCCGCGCGAGGTGATACGGCTCATGGTCAACCTGATCTTCGTCGAGGATGACGACGCGCTGAGCAGGCCGGGCGTCGTCCGCACGATCTACGACCCGACGGCCGGCACCGGCGGCATGCTGTCGATCGCGGGCGATTATCTCGTTGAGCACAACCCGCAGGCGCAACTCAACATGTTCGGCCAGGAGCTGAACCCAGAGTCCTACGCGATCTGCAAGGCCGACATGCTCATCAAAGGCCAGGGGATCGACCACATTGCGCCGGGCAACACGCTGTCCGATGACGGCCACCCTGGGCGCCGGTTCGACTACATGCTTTCGAACCCGCCCTTCGGCGTCGAATGGAAGAAGGTCGAGAAGCAGGTCCGCGCCGAGCACGAGCAGCGGGGCTTCGACGGACGCTTCGGTCCCGGTCTGCCGCGCGTGTCGGACGGCTCGCTACTGTTCCTCATGCACCTCCTCTCAAAAATGCGCCTGCGCGAGGAAGGCGGCTGTCGCTTCGGCATCGTGCTGAACGGATCGCCGCTGTTCACGGGCGGCGCCGGCAGCGGCGAGAGCGAGATCCGTCGCTACGTGCTCGAGAACGATCTGGTCGAGGCGATCGTCGCCCTGCCGACCGACATGTTCTACAACACCGGCATTTCCACCTACGTCTGGATCCTCAGCAACAAGAAGCCCGAGTCGCGCCGCGGCAAGGTCCAGCTGATCGACGCCAGCTCGTTCTGGCGCAAGATGCGCAAGACGCTCGGCTCGAAGCGCAAGGAGATGTCGCCCGAGCACATTGACACCGTGACGCGGCTGTTCGGCGGGTTCGTCGAGGCGCGGCTCGCGACGCTATTCGACGTCGAGGGCAAGGAGGTCGCCCGCGAGGTCGTGCTTGCTGGTGCGGCCGAACCCGTGGCGCCCGATGGCGGCAGGGTCAAGCTGGCACCGCTCTCCCGCATCTTTCCGAACAGCGCCTTCGGCTATCGCACCATCACGGTCGAACGGCCGCTGCTCGACGAGGCCGGCAAGCCCGTCCTCGGTCAGCGCGGCAAGGCGAAGGGCAAGCCGCAGGCGGACTCAAGCCTGCGCGACACCGAGAACGTGCCGCTCGACGAGGAGGTCGACACCTACTTCGAGCGCGAGGTGCTTCCGCACGCGGGCGACGCGTGGATTGACCACGAGAAGACGAGGACGGGCTACGAGATCCCGTTCACACGGCACTTCTATGTGTTCGAGCCGCCGCGGCCGCTCGCCGAGATCGACGCCGACCTCAGCGCCGCGACAACGCGCATCAAAGCGATGCTCGAGGGGTTGGCGGCGTGAGCTTCCCCGCATACCCCACCTATAGGAGCAGCGGAGTCGAGTGGCTGGGCGAGGTGCCCGCGCACTGGTCGGTTCATAGGATCAGCGAGCTCTATCGTGAGGTCGCCGAACCGGGGCGCGACGAGTTGCCGATCCTGAGCGTGTCCATCCACGATGGTGTCTCCGACGATGAGGCTGAACCGGACGATGAAGGTCGGAAGGTCAACCGCAGCGACGATCGTTCGAAATACAAACAGGTGAGACCGAACGATCTCGTCTACAACATGATGAGAGCGTGGCAGGGAGGCTTTGGCTCAGTGAAGGTCTTAGGCATGGTTAGTCCTGCCTATGTTGTCGCCAGACCTAGGGATGATGCACCCTCGGGCCTAGTGGAGCTGATGCTTAGGACCGCTGGTGCGATCGAGGAAATGCGGCGTCGCTCGAAAGGGGTTACTGACTTTCGGCTTCGCCTTTATTGGGACGAGTTCAAAGACATGCGGATCGCGCTACCTCCGGCGCGCGAACAGCTTGACGTTCTCAATTTTCTCGACCGCGAGACCGGGAAGATCGACGCGCTGGTGGAGGAGCAGCGGCGCTTGATCGCGCTACTGAAAGAGAAACGGCGGGCCGTCATCTCCCACGCCGTTACCAAGGGCCTGAACCCCGGCGCCCCGATGAAGGATAGCGGCGTCGAGTGGCTCGGCGAGATGCCGGCGCATTGGGCCGTTGCTCCTACTGGATATCGCTACGAGGTGCAGCTGGGGCGCATGCTCAACGCGGAGCGCGCCTCGGGCGAAGACCTGCGCCCTTATTTGCGTGTTGCCGATGTTCAGTGGGACTATATCAATGTAAAAGATCTGCCGTTAATGGATTTTCCATCAGAGGCAAGGATCGTTTACCGTCTGCGTCCAGGCGATTTATTGGTCAATGAGGGCGGAAGCTATGTCGGACGATCAGCTATATGGCAAGGTGAACTTGAAGAGTGCTATTATCAAAAAGCCCTACACAGGGTTCGCCCAAGAAATACAAGTTCAGATACATCCGATTTTCTCTTGTTCGTGATGGAATGGGCGACCAATTTCGGTTTGTTCCTCGCCAGAGGAAACCAGACGACAATCGACCATCTTACCGCTGAGCAACTTCGCGCACATAGATTTGCTTTTCCTCCTATCCACGAGCAGCGCGAAATATCTTCGTTTTTGCGGGGTATTATTTCGAAGTTTGAAACACTCCGTCTTGAGGCAGAGAGCGTTATTGCGCTTCTGGGTGAACGACGCGCGGCTCTGATCTCCGCCGCAGTCACTGGCAAGATTGACGTGCGCGGCTCCGCCAAGGTGCTGCCGTTCCCAGTTGATCGAGCTCGAGCCCGTCGGCTGATCGCCGCCGAGATTATCGACCGCTCGGCGTATCAAGCGACCTTCGGGCGGACCAAGCTGCAGAAGCTCCTCTACCTGGCTGAGGTCCACGCTAACATCAACGAACTCGAGGGACGCTATGTCCGCATGCCCTACGGTCCGTTGGATCAGGATATGGTCGACGAGATAGAGGGTGCGGCCGTTGATATGGGTTTCGCTGTTGATGACCCCGGCAATCGCAAGATGGTGCGGTATCGTCCCGTTGCGGCGCGAGGCCGCAATCGTGGTGAACTCGTTGAATGGTTAGGCGACGATCGCGTCGCCAAGCTGGACAAGCTTATCACGGACTTCGCCGACCTCGACACGCACGCCGCCGAGGCCGTCGCCACGCTTTACGCCGTGTGGAACGACGCCCTGATCGATGGCGAGACGCCGTCAGATGCTTGGATTATCAGCGGCTTCCTGACCGCGTGGAACAAGACGAAGGCCGAGAATTTCGACCGTCATGAGCTTCCGCACCGGTTGGGCTGGATGCGCCGCCACGGCCTCGTCCCGACGGGCGACGGGCCGAAGACCAGCATCGGCGGGCTGTTCGCATGAGCCATACCGTGGGGCAATCGCTCGAGCTCTACTATGTCGACGGCCGCCCAGACGGCATGGTCACTGCGGAGATGTTCAACTGGACGGGGCACGTGCTTACGGCACCGCGCACTCAGATCCAGGCGGCGCTTGGGCGCTCGGAGGCAGGATACACCGGCGTCTACCTGCTTCTTGGAGAGACGGAGGAAGGCCAGCCGCTCGCCTACGTAGGGGAAGGCGAGGACATCAGCAGCCGCATTCGGAGCCATGACGTCAAGCGCGACTGGTGGACGACGGCCGTGTTGGTTACGGCGACCGCGAACCGCCTGAACAAGGCGCACGCGAAATATCTCGAGTCGCGACTGATCGAGGTGGCCCGCCGCGTCGGCCGCACGCCGCTTGAGAACGGCCCGCAACCTGCTCGGCCCAGCCTCTCGGAGGCGGACGTCGCCAAGATGGAGGCGTTCCTTGAGAACCTGCTGATGGTTCTTCCTGCTGTTCGAGTCGACCTATTCGTGCAGAGCGCGCGTCCTCCGGCGAAGCCGAAATCCGAGCCCGCGACAGATCACAAGTCGGAAGAAGTGCGGTTCACCCTTGACCTCAAGAAGCACGGCATCACGGCGACCGCCGTCTATCTCGACGGTGAGTTGGTCGTGGAGAGCGGATCACGGGCGCGCATACGCTGGACGGGGCAGCCCAACAGCTCCTACGAGAAACTCCACAACGAGCTTGTTCGCGCCGGCGTGCTGGTTCCTGAAGGAGAGCACTGCGTGTTCGCCCAGAACTACGCGTTCAAGAGCCCCAGCGCTGCGGCAGCGGTCATCAAGGGCCGCAACTCCAACGGCCTGACCTCTTGGCGCTTGGAAGGCGCCGACCTGACCTACAAGGAGTGGGAAGCGCATCAGCTCGGCGAAGCGGGCGCGCCCCAGTGAGCCTGCACAGGGAGATCAGCTTCGAGGACGAGATCTGCGCGCACCTCGCGGCGCATGGCTGGATCTACGAGCCGGGCGCTGCCACGCACTACGACCGCCAGCGCGCGCTGTTCCCGGCCGATCTCGTCGCATGGGTGCAGCAGACCCAACCGAAGGCGTGGGACGTTCTCAGCCGCAGCCATGGCGCAGGCGCCGCGGCGGCGCTGCTCGACCGCGTGAGGAAGCAGATCGACGATCGTGGCGCTCTCGACGTCATCCGTCACGGCGTCGACATGGTGGGCGTGAAGGGCCGCATCGAACTCGCGCAGTTCCGCCCGGCCTTCGGCACGAACCCCGTCATCATCGCGGCCTACCAGGCGAACCGTTTGCGCGTCGTCCGGCAGCTCCGCTATTCCGCGGCGAACGAGAACTCGATCGACGTTGCGCTATTTCTGAATGGCGTGCCGGTCGCGACCCTCGAGCTCAAGACCGACTTCACCCAGTCGATTGCCGACGCCATCGACCAGTATCGTTTCGACCGGCTGCCGCAGCCGAAGGGGCAGGCGCGCGAGCCGCTGCTGTCGTTCCCCGGTGGCGCGCTGGTGCACTTCGCGGTGAGCAACAGCGAAGTCCACATGACGACCAAGCTCGCCGGACCGGCCACGCGCTTCTTGCCATTCAACAAGGGCGACCATGGCGGCGCCGGAAATCCGACGAACCCGAATGGACACCGGACCGCCTATCTGTGGGAGGAGATCCTCGAGCGCGCGAGCTGGCTTGAGATCGTCGGCCGCTACCTCGTCGCTCAGCGGAACGCCAAGAACGCGATCACCGGCCTGATCTTCCCGCGCTATCACCAGCTCGACGCGACCCGGAAGCTTGCGGCGGCGGTGCGCGCGGAAGGACCGGGCGGCAAATACCTGATCCAGCACTCAGCCGGCTCCGGAAAGACGAATTCGATCGCGTGGGCGGCGCACTTCCTCGCAGACCTGCACGACGAGGCGGACAGGAAGCTGTTCTCGACGGTGATCGTCGTCTCCGATCGCAATGTCATCGACTCCCAGCTGCAGGACGCGCTGTTCGGCTTCGAGCGCACCACCGGCGTCGTGGCGACGATCCGCAGCGAGGGCGGCGCCAAGAGCGGGCAGCTCGCCGAGGCGCTGGCGCAAGGCAAGAAGATCATCGTCTGCACTATCCAGACCTTCCCCTTCGCGCTCGACGCCGTGCGTGAGCTGGCCGCGACGGAGGGCAAGCGGTTCGCCGTCATCGCCGACGAGGCCCACAGCTCGCAGACCGGCGAGGCCGCGAAGAAGCTCAAGCAGCTGCTGTCTCCGCAGGAGCTCGCCGACCTGCAGGACGGCGGCGAGATGAGCGCCGAGGACATCCTCGCCGCCCAGATGGCCGCGCGAGCCGGCGAGACCGGCGTCACCTACGTTGCCTTCACCGCGACCCCGAAGGCCAAGACGCTCGAGCTGTTCGGGCGCCGGTTGAACCCAGACCAGCCGCCCGGCCCCACGAACCTGCCGGCAGCCTTCCACGTCTACTCGATGCGCCAGGCCATCGAGGAGGGCTTCATCCTCGATGTGCTGAAGAACTACACGCCCTACAAGCTGGCCTTCCGCCTCGCCAATGACGGGCAGGACTGGGAGCAGCAGGAGGTCGAGCGGAGCGCCGCGCTAAAGGGCATCATGCGATGGGTGCGGCTCCACCCCTACAACATCGCCAAGAAGGTCGAGATCGTCGTCGAGCACTACCGCGAGAACGTGCAACCGCTGCTCGAGGGCAAGGCGAAGGCGATGGTCGTGCTCGGAAGCCGGGTCGAGGCGGTGCGCTGGAAGCTCGCGATCGACGGCTACATCAAATCGAAGGGTTACGGGCTCGGCACGCTGGCGGCATTCTCGGGAGAGGTGAACGATCCGGAGTCGAGCCAGGAGCCGTTCACGGAGACGAGCGCCACGCTGAACCCCGGCCTCAAGGGACGAGACATCCGCGAGGCATTCGCCGGAGCCGACTTCCACCTGCTGCTGGTCGCCAACAAGTTCCAGACCGGCTTCGACCAGCCGCTGCTCTGCGGGATGTATGTCGACCGGCGGCTCGCAGGCATACAGGCGGTCCAGACCCTCTCGCGCCTCAACCGCGCCCACCCCGGCAAGGACATCACCTACGTCCTCGACTTTGTGAACTCAGCCGAGGAGATCCTGACCGCCTTCCGCACCTACTACGACACGGCGGAGCTCGAGGGCGTCACCGACCCGAACATCGTCCTCGACCTCAAGGCCAAGCTCGACGCCAGCGGGCACTATGACGAGTTCGAGGTGGACCGTGTCGCCGCCGTCGAGATGAACCCGAAGGCCAAGCAGGGCGACCTGATCGCGGCGATCGAGCCGGTGGCGGATCGCCTGCTCAAGCGCTTCAAGGTTGCGCGAGAGCGTCTGCTCCGCGCCACCGAGCAGGAAGACGGCTTCGGCGCCGGAGAGGCCAAGGACGAGCTCGACGCGCTCCTGCTGTTCAGGGCAGACATGATCGCCTACCAGAGCGCCTACAGCTTCCTGTCCCAGATCTTCGACTATGCGAACACGGCCGTCGAGAAGCGCTTCCTGTTCTACAAGCGCCTCGTCCCGCTCCTCGAGTTCGGACGGGAGCGTGAAGGCGTCGATCTCTCGAAGGTGGCGCTGACCCATCACAACCTCAAGAACGAGGGCCAGCGCCGCCTCGACGTCTCAGGCCGCGACGAGACGAAGCTGACGCCGATGACCGGGATGGGGTCGGGGTCTGTGCAAGAGAAGGAGAAGGCACTCCTTGCCGAGATCATCGCGAAGGTGAACGACCTCTTCGGCGGCGACACCACCGACGGCGACCAGCTGAGCTACGTGACGACGCTGCGGGACAAGATGCTCGAGTCCGAGATCTTGGTGACGCAGGCGGCGAACAACACCAAGGCGCAGTTCGATAACTCGCCAACCCTGACAGCCGAGCTGATGAATGCGATCATCGACGCCTTCGAAGCGCACTCGTCGCTCAGCAAGCAGGCCCTCGACTCGTCCAAGGTTCGCGATGGGCTCAAGGACGTGTTGCTGGGGCCGGCGCAGCTCTACGAGGCGTTGCGCGCCCGTGCCGACCAAATGACCGCGGGCGCATGAACGTCTGCTGGTCGGCGCCGCGGCTCGTTCACAGACTCACCAGCAGCCGGCGCGACTGGGAGCTGCTGGTGTAGCCCTCAATATAGAGATTGTGGCTACCGGCGGCCTGAGCGCGCTGGTGCCTGCCTCGGTGCGTGCGCTCACCGGCTGAGCGTCACCACATGCCCCAATTCGGGTTCTTCAGGTTCGCCTCGAGCGCGATCGCCTCCTCCTGGCTCCGGCGTTCCTTATCGCGGGCGGCGATAATCTCGCTCGCCCGCGCCAAAGGCCGACGCAGGGCCGCGGCGGTCCACTTGTCTCCGCGAGCCGGGCGATGTCCCCGAGCGTTCAGGAAGTCCGCAATCTTCGAGACCGCGGTGATGTCCTGCAACCGCGCCTCCTCGACCAGCGGCACCAGCTCCTCGGCCCGGCCATCGGCCTTACGCGCAGTAGCCGCGGCGCCGATCTTCTGCGCCTCGGCGATCTTCGGGTTGCCGAGGACGACGCCCTCGGCCTTCTTGCGGGCCAGCGCCTCCTTGGTCAGCCGGCCGATCTCTTCGCCCTCGAACTGAGCCCTGCGCGCCTGCGCCTCAACAACGACCGGGTCCGCATTCTCGCCGAGCGAGACGTCGATGATCGGGTGCCCGGTGTAGCGCGAGATCTTAACAAGAACGTCCGTGTCACGGGCGAGCCGGCTGAGGTCGGAGACGAGGATCGGATAGCCCTTCGTCTTCGACAGCTCGATCGCCCCCCGCAACTCCGGCCGCTTCTGGTCGCTGTCCTCTCCCATGGCCGAGATCCCGGCATCTTCGAACCTGCGGACAATCTTGTAGCCCGACGCCTTGGCGAACGCGTCGATTGCCTCCTTCTGAGCCCGCAGACCAAACCCGCTGTCGGCCTGTGACTGCGTCGAAACCCTCGTGTAAGCGATCACCCGCTGCATACGTCTACCTGTAGCTCCTCTTGGGTTATGATGTGATCAGTTCTAAATGACCCCTGTTAGCTATGATAACATCGCCTGCACGGGGTGTGCAATACTAAAAGGGGTTTAGCTATGATCACTTAATTGAACAGGCAATTGATATATCGACATTTGCCGATTTTTCGATGTATAGAGGTGTTGGGAGGAGACCGCGGATGTCTGTCATCAGTCGATCGGAAAAAGAACTCGGATCCCTCGACGCGCTGTCCGCGCTCGGGCAGTCCACACGGCTCCGCATCTTCAAGCACCTCGTCACCATGGCGCCCGAGCCCCAGCCTGCGGGCGGGATCGCCGACGCGCTCGGCTGCCTGCAGAACACGCTATCGACCCACCTCGCGATCCTCGCGCGCGCCGGGCTGATAACCGGCGTCCGTGACGGGCGCTCGATCCTCTACGCCGCCAACTTCGACGGCATGCGCGGCCTCGTGAACTACCTGCTCGAGGACTGCTGCAAGGGCCATCCAGACGTCTGCGCGCCCGTGTTCGAACAGCTCGAGCAGAGCTGCGGCTGCGGCCCCGCCTCACGCGCCGGAGCCTGAACCATGTCGCTGTTCGAACGCTGGCTCACCCTCTGGGTAGCGCTCTGCATCGTGGTCGGGATCGCGCTCGGCTACGCCGCGCCCGGGCTCTTCCAGGCGATCGGGAGCCTCGAGGTCGCTCGGGTCAACCTGCCGGTCGCGGTGCTGATCTGGCTGATGATCATCCCCATGCTGGTGAAGGTCGACTTCGGCGCGTTGGGCCAGGTCGCGGCCCACTGGCGGGGCGTCTCGGTGACGCTGTTCGTCAACTGGGCGGTAAAGCCGTTCTCGATGGCGCTGTTGGGCTGGCTGTTCATCGGCTGGCTGTTTCGACCCTGGCTACCCGCCGACCAGATCGACAGCTACATCGCCGGGCTGATCCTGCTCGGGGCGGCTCCGTGCACCGCCATGGTCTTCGTCTGGTCGAACCTGACCGGCGGCGATCCGCTGTTCACGCTGAGCCAAGTCGCGGTCAACGACGCGATCATGATCGTCGCCTTCGCGCCGCTGGTAGGGCTCCTGCTGGGCCTGTCGGCGATCACCGTGCCTTGGGACACGCTGGTCCTGTCGGTCGTCCTCTACATCGTCGTGCCGGTCGTCGTGGCGCAGGTTCTTCGCCGACGCCTACTCGCGACCGGAGGCCAGCCCGCGCTCGACCTCCTGCTCGGACGCATCCAGCCGCTCTCGCTCGTGGCGCTGCTCGCGACGCTGGTGCTGCTGTTCGCCTTTCAGGGCGAGCAGATCGTTGCCCAGCCGCTCGTGATCGCCCTGCTGGCGGTCCCCATCCTGATCCAGGTCTACCTAAATGCGGGCCTCGCCTACGTGCTGAACCGCGCGACCGGCGAGGCGCATTGCGTCGCCGGGCCGTCCGCGCTGATCGGCGCGTCGAACTTCTTCGAGTTGGCCGTCGCTGCGGCGATCAGCCTGTTCGGCTTCAAGTCGGGCGCCGCGCTCGCCACAGTCGTCGGCGTGCTGATCGAGGTGCCGGTCATGCTCTCGGTCGTGTGGATCGTGAACCGCTCGAAGCCTTGGTATGAGGCCCGTGGCGTTCGCGCCGCGACCCCCGAACCCCGTTCTTGAGGAGGGCCGCGATGCCCGAGGCCGTCACCATCTGGCACAACCCCGACTGCAGCACGTCCCGCAACACGCTTGCGATGATCAGCGCGGCGGGCGTCGAGCCGACCGTCGTCGAGTATCTGAAGACGCCGCCGACGCGCGACGAACTGGAGCGCGCGATCAACGCCGCGGGCCTAAGCGTCCGCGCCGCGATCAGGCAGAAGGGAACGCCCTACGAGGAGCTCGGCCTCCGCGACGCGTCGCTGACGGAGGGCAAGCTGCTCGACGCGATGCTGGCGCACCCCATCCTGATCAACCGGCCCTTCGTGTTCACCTCGCGCGGCGTGCGGTTGTGCCGCCCTTCGGAGGTCGTCCTCGAGATCCTGCCCGCGCCGCTGCCGGACGACTTCACCAAGGAGGACGGCGAGGTCGTGCGGCGGCTGAAGGTGAAGGACGACGCTTTGCCGAACCTCGACGAGGGCTCGTTCAGGCCGACCGACCTGTCGCGGCTCCACGCGCCTCGCTCCATGCACCCACCGCGCGTTCTGCTGCTCTACGGGTCGTTGAGACCGGTCTCCTACAGCCGCCTGCTGACCCTCGAGGCGGAGCGCTTGCTGAAGCAACTTGGCTGCGAAACGCGCGTCTACGACCCCGCAGGCCTTCCGCTGCCGGACGACGGCCCGGTCGACCACCCGAAGGTGCAGGAGTTGCGCGATCTGTCGCTCTGGTCCGAGGCACAGGTCTGGACGAGCCCCGAGCGGCACGGCGCCATGACGGGCGTAATTAAGTCCATGATCGATTGGATACCGCTCGCGGTCGGCTCGGTGCGCCCGACGCAGGGCCGCACGCTGGCGGTCATGCAGGTCTCAGGTGGCTCGCAGTCGTTTAACGCCGTGAACCAGATGCGCGTGCTCGGGCGCTGGATGCGGATGCTGACAATCCCGAACCAGTCGTCCGTCGCCACAGCGTTTCAGGAGTTCGGCGAGGACGGCCGAATGAAGCCGTCGGCCTACTACGACCGGGTGGTCGACGTGATGGAGGAGCTGGTGAAGTTCACCTGGCTGACGCGGGACGTGTCAAACCACCTCACCGACCGCTACAGCGAACGCAAAGAGAGCGCCGCGGCGCTCGAGGCGCGGATGAACCTCAAGCAGGCCGTGTAGGACGTGAGCGGGGCCTCGACGCCGCCGGGCGGCAGGATCGCGGTCCCGTTGCTCGGGGTCGCGCAGATCCTGTCGTGGGGCTCAAGCTTCTACCTGCTCGCCGTGCTCGCGACCCCGATGTCCATCGATACGGGATGGCCGATCGCGTGGGTGGTCGGCGGCGGGTCAGTCGGGCTGCTCTGCTCCGGGATCGTGTCGCCCTTCGTCGGTCGGATGATTGATCGCTTCGGCGGGCGACCGACGATGGCCTTGGGGTCGCTCCTGATGGGTGCCGGGCTCGCCGCGGTCGGCTCCTCAACCGGGCTCGCGACCTATCTCCTCGGCTGGGTAGTCCTCGGACTCGGCATGGGCGCCGGGCTCTATGACGCAGCGTTCTCGACGCTCGGCCGGATCTTCGGGGCGTCGGCGCGACGCGCCATCACCAACCTCACCCTGTTCGGTGGGTTCGCCAGCACGGTCTGCTGGCCCCTGAGCGCTCTCGCCGTCGAACACATCGGCTGGCGCGGGGCCTGCTTCGCCTACGCCGCCGTGCAGGTGTTCGTGATGGCCCCGGCGCTGCTTGTCCTGCTGCCGCGGGAGGCGCGGAAGGCCCCGGCGGCGTCCGGCCCTACGAACAACGACCGAACGTCCCCCGGCGAGCGCGGGTCGTTCCTGCTGCTGGCCGCGATCCTGATGGCCAACGGAGCCGTCCAGACGACGATCTCGGTCCACCTGCTCACCATCCTGCAAGGCCAAGGCATGGCGCTGACCGCAGCCGTCGCGATCGGCGCGTTGATCGGCCCGTCGCAGGTCGGCGCCCGAGTGGTCGAAATGCTGCTCGGCGACCGACTCCACCCCACCGCGACGCTGGCCTGCGCGGGCTGGCTGGTCGCTGGCGGCGTCGTTCTTCTCGCGCTCGGGACGGTGCCGGCGGCGGTCGCTGTCGTGCTCTACGCGGCTGGGAACGGCGTGTGGTCGATCGCCCGCGGCACGGTCCCGCTCTCGCTGTTCGGCGCGGCGCTACCCGGTGGTGATGGGGCGGCTCGCAGCGCCCAATTTGATCGTGCAGGCGGCGGCCCCCTTCGTCGCAGGCCTCGCGCTGACCGCCCTCGAGCCCCGGATCGTGCTGGTCGCGCTGGCGGTCGCCGCGGCGGGCAACGCCCTGCTCGCCCTGACGCTCATGATCCGAGCCGCTCGTCTGCACGGAACCCAAGGATGCGCGCCATATGCAGAGCGAAGAATGCGCCTGTGACGGTTTGGCGACCTATCCAGAAAGACGAAAACTATTTCATCTTTAGATCATCTAAGCTTTCGCAGCCGATAAGAATATCGACTGATCGAAAATAGGGGGTTTTCAATGCGACTGGAGTGCTACTCGGCACACACTTGCCACCAACTTACCCATAACCGCCTGATCGATATTTCGATCCAAGGATGGCCCGGCGTGACATGGAACACATACTCGGACCCCTCCGAGCGCATGGACTTCTCCTAGGACTTCGACCCGGCTACGCTTAGGGCCCTGCTGTTCTCAGGGTCAAAAGGATTACTTTTTGCAACCATTTCGGGGCAGCTGCAGATCAGCAACTTACGATCACCAAAAGGGTCGTTGCATATGTCTCGCGTCATCGGCTATGTCCGCATCAGCACCGTCGATCAGGATCCCGCTTCCAACGCAACGCGCTTGCGGACATCGGCATGACTGCTACCTTTAGTGACCGCCTGGGGTGCCAATCCAAATCGCCCCCCCGCCCCAGGTCACGCTCAACCCCTTCCCACCCGCCAAGTATATGATTGGTCATAACCCAAGCGTGGGTGATCGTTCGATCAGGATAAAGCGCCATAAGGAGCAGGTTTTGCCACTAATGTGCCCCAAGTGCTTCGACGATGCAGGTCTTGAGAGACGTCTCATAGAAATTCGCCCTGATTTTCCAGATGAAAAATGTGATTTTCATCCGACTATGAAGGGCATTCCCGTCGAAGATGTGGCAAATATTATTGATGATGTATTTCGCAATAATTATGAAATTGGTCAATACAGAAACTATGACGGCGAATACGAGGGCGAAGATCTTGAATCGATATTGTATGAATTGACAGGCGCTAGCGACCATCAAGTTGTCTCCGTGCTAGCCAAGCAACTTGTTGATGACGACCCTTATTGGCCACCGGACGGCGATGAGCCATTCTATAGTGATCAATTAGGTTACGTTAAAAGCCAAAGTGCTTTTGCAGGGCACAGTCGGCTTTGGGATGAGTTTCGTGCCAGTATCGTGCACGGGCAAAGGTTTTTCAATGACCGAGCGAGAGAACTCCTCTCGGAGATATTTGACGGCATACACTTGCAGCGAGGCATGAAGGCGCAAAGCCCCGTCTTTGAGATACGGCCTGGCGATCCGCTATCCAGCGTAATGCGGGTGCGCGCCGAAGATGACCACAACGAGCGTCAAACCATCAGATCAAACGTTCCCCGCCACCTCGGCGCTCCTCCGTCGCGGAAACGTCGGGCTGGTCGCATGAACCCCTCAGGCATAACAGCATTCTACGGCGCGTTTGAGTTGGAGACGTGCATCGCGGAATTGAGACCTACCGTCGGAAGTTTTGTAGTTGGTGCTCGGTTCGACATCATAGAGCCTCTATGGGTATTAGATACAACGCGCTTTGCTGAGCCATTCAATGAACCAAATGTCTTCTCTAAGGATCATGTGAAGCGAACTGCGCAGTGGCGGTTTATGCAGAGGTTTATGCACGAGATCGCGCAGCCAATATCAGCAAATGATGAGCATTTAGACTACATTCCAACCCAGGCTGTAGCTGAATACTTGCTAAATCATCATGAGTTTCACTTAGGCGGCCAAGAGCGACGCATTGAAGCTATAATATACAGCTCAGCGCAGCATCCAGAGGGCAGGAACATTGTGTTGCTTGGTGACGCATGTTTGGTCGAGCCAATTGAGGCTAAGCCAGCGAAACCTGATCCATTCATTGGCCCATTCGACGATATCGTCTCGTCACTTCCTGGCCGTTGGCCTCCCAAGCCCTTGCCAAGATTGAGCGTGCGAGACCAAAGTTTCGAAATACGACGTGTAAACAGTGCCGAATTTAACGCCCCAATTCATCATGATTACGATACTATGATAGATGATGATGGCGATGAATTTTGAAAGTTATTGATAGATAATGAAGTAAAAACGCCGTGTGATCCATTTCTATGGCGAATACTAATAATCTGATTAACGAAGGAGATCAGGGAGCTGGAACATCAGATCTAGCGCATCCGGCGAGCCGCCGGCGGAAAAAAGGTTTAGAACCTGAACAATGAGATGGCGCCGCTCCGGCGATGCAAAGATGTCGCGATGGTCGGCGAGATACCAGCGAACGAGGCGGACGACCGCATCGGACGCAAGGCTTTCGTGATGATAACCTTCGCGCGCGGCTGGTCCGAGCAGAAGCCCCGCGACACGGTCGAACACAGGCGCCGGGGCGGCGCTGGCTGTGAACTCGTAGAGCTGAAACAGGTTATAAAGCGTTCGCGGCGTCCCGGATTCGCCGATCGCACGCATGGTCTCAGCGTAATCCTCAAGGAACGCCCGCTTCGCCTCAGGTGACGCCAGTCCCAATGGCTCGTCGTTTCCCGCCTCAGTATAAGCGCCGGATCCAAAAAACAGCTGGTTGCAGGCGTGATCGATGAGCCCTTCGGCCGCCTGGTATCGCTTTGAGGCGGCGTCCCTCTCGGTCTGCGTCGCCCCCGCTCGAGAGAGCACGGGGACGGCGTCTCGCATGACGGCCGCGGCCGCGCAAACAATCCGATGCAGCAGATCACGCGCGCGATCCTGCGCGGTGGCAGCTTCAGCATCAGCCTCGCGATAGCCCCGAAAAAGCCGGTGTCGCAGTGATGATATTGCCGACCAGAGAAAACTCCCATCGACCACAGGATCTTCGATCCAGCCGTCAAGCCACGTCTTCGCGGCGGGCCGACCGGCGTCGATCCAAAGCCGGGCGGCGAGTAACCCGAACGGCTCGCTGAACTCGTCGCGGCCTTCGATGGCCTGGCGGTCGAGTCGTTCGAGAATTGCCGACGTCAACGCGTCGCAACGCTCAGGCTCGGCGTCGAACAGGCGCCATATCGGCCCATCGATGCAGAAGCCGAGCACCGTGAAGTCCGGCTCCGTATGCGCGACTTGCTCCATCATGTCCCACATTTCAGGGCGCGCGGCGTTCCAGAGCACGTCGAGAGCCTTCACGGCCTCAAGCCGGACGACCGGCGTGGGATCACTCAGAACCGGCCATAGCCGCTCGACGATATCGGGCCGCTGGCCGCCGAAGCGTCGGGCGAGGTCGACCATCCCGGCCGCCGCATACACCCGTGCTGCCCAGCTCCCATAGCCCAGCATTCCCGGCGCGTTCGGCTTCGCAGCTTCCGGATGCGGGCTTTTTGACAGCCGATCGAGGATGGCGAGAAGCTCGTCGAGGTCAGGGACACCTTCTGCTCCGGGAGTCCAATTCTCGTCCTCAGCGACGAGCGCTACGGCGTTGCTGACCGCTCCCCACGCGGCGTGCAGGCTGTCCGGGATTGGATCAAGCGGCTCGACGCGATCGAGGACGCCGATGGCCGCCTGGGTTACTCGCCAGAGCGCCGGCAGATCGCGCTCGTCATTCTGCCAGGCGCGGAGCGCCGTCTCGACGGATTTGATGGCAATCTGGATATCATGGTCTGGCGCGTCCTGCGTATGAACGCCGCGATCGGCAAGCGGGAGCTCGACAATAGTTTCAGCGGGCGCGTCGTTGCCGCCTACGGAAGTCATCGGCGGATCGCCAGAAGCGCGCTGCTCCGCTTCCAGCCCGCGCTTTTTAATGCGCGCTTTGTCCGACGCGAGAAGATCTTCGCCAATGATTGACAGGACCCGCTCGACGACAGCCTGTCGCAAGCCCCAGGTGCCGTCGTCTTCGGTCGCATCGGCGCCGGCCAGCAGGGTCTGCTCGAAGTCTGCCCGCGCTTCCGGCGACTGGCTCGCATAGACCGCAGCGACATAGGCTTCGGCGTCGAGGCGTAAGCCCCGCATGCCCAAGAACGAGAGTTTGCTTGAAAGCGGCCAAAGCAAGTCGTCGGCGACGCCCGGCCGCTCCCTCGCGACGCCAAGCAAACGAGCCCAGACCGAGGTGCAGCCCGAAGCGCCGAGGCAGGTCTCAACGATTGATCGAAACACCTCGCCGGGACAGGCGCGTAGGAAGGTCGCGAAGGAGGTAAAGAGCTGGTCCTGCGAAAGGTGGCCTCGCCCGATATGGTGCCATCCGCCCAGCGTCAGCATGTCGTCAAAGACATGTGCGACGCCGTCCCGGAAGGCGATCTCGTGAGAAGCGACGGCCATTGACCGCCGCTCGGCCGCGATTCCGATCGTGGCTGCGACGAGCGCCCGTGTCGCCGCCTGCGGGTCAATCTCTAGAAACTTCGAGAATACCTCCCGCAGGCGATAGCGCGCCGACTCGTAGTCCTGCCTGGCCGTCGAGGTCATCGCCAGGATGCGGCTCGGCGCGCCTCCGAACCAGCGCTTTTCGTCGCTTGGTGCCGGGCGGCCGAACAGAGTCTCATAAATGCGGATTGCGAAATCCGGATCGATGGCCGCGATCGTTGGCGCGCCTTCTGCCAGCCAGCCCGCTTCGTCCGGCGCGTGACGTTCGAAGCGGTCGCCGAGGATGCGCTCAAGCAATGCGCGCGAGGCGGCTGGGTCGCTTGGGTAGGACTTGCAGACAAATCGGATGGCGTTGACCGCCAGCAAGGGCGTAGGCAGGTCGAGCTCCCAGGCCAGCGACAGTAAGGCGCGGCTGGCGCGACCGAACATGTCCTGGAACGCGCGATCGTCGATCCATGCATGCTCCGACAACGCATACAGGACGGCGCGAGCTGCGTCAGCGAACCGGCGTCCGGCCGCGCCTGCCATCTCGGCCAGCTGAGCCCACGCCGTGGCGACCGCAGCGGTCGGCGCTCCGGCTTCGGTCAAATGCATGCGCAGAAAGCGCGCCAGCATGGACAGCGCGCGGCCGAGCGGCTCGTCGTCAAGATGTTCGGTCAGAAGCGTTCGGAGGCCGTCGACGTCAGCCGGCGACGCTACCTGTTCGGCAATAGTGCGAAGCGCGATGCTGACCACCACCGGGTCGACGTCGTTCTGACCGGTGATCAACGCGAGCAGCCGCCACACCCGATGCCGTCCGGCCGCGTCGTCCCGCCATAGGGTTTCTAGCGCGAACCTAAACGACGGACCGAGAAACAACCCGATCGAGGGATCGGAGATTTGATCCGCTAGACGGTTGGGGTCTAGGTAGAAGCGGCCAGCCGCATGATCGAACAGGACGTGATGGGCGAACTGGATCCGGTCGCCATCGCTCGTCAGCACCCCCGCTTCCAGAACGCCGTCAAGATCGTCGTGACCGACAGCGATCGCGCGCACCGACATCGTTCGCTGTTCGACCATGACCGAAACCGCGGCGGCTGTCGCCCGACGAAGACCGTGGGTCGTCAGCCGCTCGTCCTCGTAGCGCGTGATAAGGTCCGACTGGGTAGTAAGGTTGCGGATGCTGTCGGCGGCGACCCCGCCCGCGATCAGTTCGGCGGCGAGAGAAAGGTTGAACGGGTTGCGTATTAGCTCCAGCAGGCGCGCCGGCGCGTGTGCGATCAGCCTGGCGAGCTGCGGATGAGCATCGACGGTCGCTTCGAGCTCGCCGGCACTAAGGCGCGGTATGTCGAAATGGCGCACATCGACGAATGCGGGCGCGCAGAACGTCGCGCTGAGCGGCGTCCCGGCCATGAGCCTGCGCAGCGAACGACCGTTGCGGAGGTCGAAGCTTCGCACCGAAGCGACTACTGACCATCGATCGACAAGCTTTGTTTCGACATCGTCGATGAGGTCGAGGAACATCGGTTCGGATGCATCACCCCGGCCGGCGTCGAGCGCGTCGATGACTAGAAGTCCGCGTTCTGAGCCCGGCCATCCTGCGAGAACGTCGAGCACGGGATGATCGAGACGCAGACGCTGTTCGACGGTCGCCGCTGTTCTGAACCGGTCCACCGATAGGAAGACGACTGGCGCTCCGGCCGCGGCTCGCGCTGCGGCCAGGGCAACGAGGGCGCCGGTCTTGCCTGCGCCAGGCTCGCCGGTCACCAGACCACTGGCGTGGCAGAGCGCTGCCCCAAGCGCTGTCACGCACTGTCGTGCGATTGGGACGCCGTCGTCGATCGGCAGTAGCGTGTGTCGCCGAAGCCGGCGCAGCTCGTCATTGGTCCAGTTTGTCAGACACTCGAGATCGACGTCGTAGATCGGGTTACGCCGGTCGACGACGCCTTCGCGGCGCAAAGCGCGCATGAGGCCGTCGCGCTTAGCCGGCGCCCCGGACTCGATCATTCCCCGGATGACGCCGATCAGCACGCCGAGCGCGTGCCGTCCCGCATCCGCTTGGCCGATCACGTGCGTCCCAAGCGCAACGGCGGCGTCGCGCCTCTGGTGGCCGTCCAGCGCGACGTCGAAGCGTGCGATGCGAAACAGTCGGGCGAGGCGCGCGAGGTCAGCGTCGGACGGCGCACCGCCAGTCGCGCGCCGCCAGGACCTCGTTGCGTGCTGCTGGAAAATTTCGAGCGCGGCTCGCTCCTGTTGATTGAGGGTCGCGGCGTCGGCCCAGCTTGCGCCGAGATCGAAGAACCGACAGGCGCGTTCGAGATGATCGAGCGATGCAGGCGCCCCGCGGGCGACGGCCATCACTGCCGCTGAACGATCGAGGCCGATCCCGTCGGTCTGGGCTGCGCGCTCGAAAGAGACCAGCTGCTCGATTGTCTGCGCGAGATCGGAATCTTCGGCGCGCTCGAGCCCTGGGCGCGTCTTACACTGGACGACGATCACGCCGCCGTCGTCGCGCCTGACCCTGATGTCGTCAAGGTGCTCGCCGGTTTCTAGCTGGATCTCGGTGACGCGAGGTGTGTCTGCGAGACCGAAGCGTGAGCCGAGCGGCAGGTCGGACAGCCATAGTGCCGCTGCCCAAGCGCCGACGCCGGCCTGGAACGCCATGCCGGCTTCAGTAGCCCTGCCGCCGGCGGGTCTTGCAACTCGTGGCGGGACGCGCGGCATACTCGGAGAACCTGACAAATTCCAAGCCTCTGACTGTGTTCAGCGGGAGCCCTGGGATGTGCAGCTCGCGTCGCAGTCCGCTAGCCAAGCGCGAGACTATCGCATGGAGCTTACCGCGTGAGTTTGATCACATCGCCGAAGTCTACTTTTTCCAGCGCGTCGCGCATCGCCTCCACGCTCGCCTGATGAATGTAGCGACCGCCGGCGGACGAGTCTTCGTGACCGGTGATCCGGTCGCTCAAGCCTCGATCAACGCCAGCGCTTGATAGTGCGGTCTTCAAGCTGTGGCGCAGCGAGTGAAAAACCTTGCGTTTGTCGGTGATACCGCAGCTCGGGAGGAACGTTCGGTTGAACCATCGCGGCAGATGTTGACTGAACGACTGCGCTTCGTCGCCTTGCGCCTTACCGCGGTCGTGCCAGTCGGGGAGGATGTGGGTCTTGCCAGACTTCTTGAGGCGCTCAATCCGCTGTTCGAGACCAAGCCGGATCAACGTCGAGTGAACGGGCACTAGGCGACGCGATGCCTCGTTCTTCAGTTCGCCTCCTACCTCGAACACGAGGACGCCGCGCTCACGACGAACGGCATCGATCGTCAACTGCGCAATCTCGGCTGCCCTCATCCCGGTGTATAGACCGATGAGGATCGCCCACGGGCGCTCGCCGAAGTCCGTGCTCGCGGCGAACAGAGGCGTGGAAAAGATCTTCGCGAGGTCGCTTGTTGAGAAGGGGATGCGAGGGGGCCCCTTACCGTCCTCCGAGCGATCAACATGCACGTTCGACGCCGGGTTGTCGGGGATTATCTCGTTCTTAGCGGCCCACGCGAATATCGAGCGGATGTGCGCAAGCCACTTGTTGTTGATTGTGCTGGCCTCGAGGGTCGGAAAAGGTGCGGCTCGAGCCTTGTTGGCCTTGATCGCTTCCGAGATCGTCGAGCCCGGAAAGCGCTGCACGTAGTTGCTCGGCGTTTCTTGCAGCGCGCGCTTGTAGGAAATGATGTCGCTCTTGGTGATCCGGTAGATCGGAGTGGGTTCGCCAAGGTGCTCCGCGAGCATGCGGCCGGCCACTCGAAACTCGTTGGCTGTGGCGGGGCGGGGTCGCTTCTCTTCGATCGCCAGCGCGACAATCTCGAGAAAAGTCTTCTGGTGCTCAGGGCGCATGCCTGCCGCTCGGGCAGAGCGTGGATCGTTGACCACCAACTGCGGCGCCGGACGAAGCAGCGGATGCTTCGGATCGCCAGGGTCTTCTCCTTCGTCCCGTCTTTCGCCACACTGGATAGTTTCGAGGTGGATGCTCGCCAGTGACATGCACAGGTGCCGCCATTCGAGTGTGCCTCGCGCGACGGCGGCGTTGCCCCGAGAAACAAACTTATCTACGGCCCATCCGATGCCCGCCCCCATCTCTTCATTTGTTGCTCGGCCAGACACTATGCGCTTAAGCAAATCGACATAGGCAGGCCGGAAGAGGCTGAAGTCGCCGACGGCCTCGCGATCGCTCGTAAGGCGTGCCGCGCTGTCGAGCTCCTCCTCCTCCGCGAAATGCACCATGGCGATCTGGCGGTCGGTCAAGGGACGGTTTGGGCTAATCGTCAGCGCGGCGTTCGCCTTGACGGCCGCTCGCGCGTGATCGATCCGCTGATGGAACTGTGCAACAGCTGCTGGCAGCTTTCTGAGTGCGACCGCATATTCGCCGCCGAGGGGCTCGCGAAGCTCCGTTGAGCCAATCGCTGCCACGACGTCTGCGGGAACTACGACGCGAGCCCAATATCGACCCTGTCGAATAGCGAGATGACGAACTTTTCCAGTCATGCCCAAAGCCCACTCAGTGTAACATGATCTGTTACATCGGAATGAGCATAAGTCACTGTTTCTCCTAGCTTGCAAGGAGTTCAATGCATCCGCGCGTGAATGTTGGAGAGTCCCACCCTCTCCGCCATTCCAAATTCTAGTTTAACGTGGAGACGGCTTCTCGGGCTTGGGGAGAGGTGCGGCGATCCGGAGGAGATCTGGGTCGTGCACGCGCCGGGCCGCCCGCCGAGCCGTCGGCTGCGTGCGCTGATCGATGTGATGGTCGCCTTCTTCGCCGACGAGCCTCAGGGCTTGAGGCGTCGACGTGGTCCCGCCGCTCGTGCTTTGTGCGGCTGGAGCCTCCAAGGCGGACGTCCGGGGCGTCCGCGACCGAGGCCGGCCGCCCTCACGACCGGCGCGAGGAGAACCAGAAGCCGGCGACGAGCAGCAGCGAGAGGCCGAACAGCAGGCTCGAGAGCGCGTTGATCTGCGGCGTCACGCCCTGGCGGATCATCGAGAAGATGTAGACGGGAACCGTCGTGTTCCCCGGGCCCGAGAGGATGTAGGAGGTGATGAAGTCGTCGATCGACATGACCAGCGACAGCATCGCGCCTGCGACGATGCCCGGCGCGAGCAGCGGCAGCGTCACGAGGCGGAAGCACTCGGCCGGCGTGCAGTAGAGGTCGCGCGCGGCCTCCTCCATGGAGACGCTGATCTGGGCGAGCGCGGTGCGGATCGGCATGAACGCGAACGGCGTGCAGAACACCGCATGCGCCAGCACCAGCGTGGTGATGCTCGATCCGAGGTCGATCAGCGCGAACAGCATCAGCGTCGCGATCGCGAGCACGATCTCGGGTATGGCGAGCGGCAGCGCGATCAGCCTTTCCGACAGCCGCTCGAAGCGCCCGGCCCCGCGCACGATGGCGACCGCGGCGGCGGTGGCGACGCTCACGGCGATCAGAGTGGCGAACAGGGCGACGATCAGCGTATTGGCGAGCGCCTTGCGGACCGATCCGTCGGCCAGCGTCGCCTGGTACCAGCGAAGCGAGACGCCGCGCCACATGCCGATCATGTCCCCGTCGTTGAAGGAGTAGACGACGAGCGTGACGATCGGCGCGTAGAGAAACACGACCACGAACCCGAACCAGACGCCGAAGCCGCGATACCGGTCGGGCGCGAGGAGCGCGCGGACCGGACGCCGGGGGGCGCTGTCATGCGCCGGGGCGCCGCCGGAGCGCTTGACCTCCGAGGCGGCCATCAGGCGACCCGCCCGAGGCGACGGCGGATGAGAAGCGGAAGCGTTCCGGCGCATCCGATCAGCAGCAGCATGACGACGGCGATGGCCGCGCCGAACGGCCAGTTGTGCGCGGAGCCGAACTGGAGCGCGACGAGGTTGCCGAACAGCAGGGTCTTGCCGCCGCCGATGATCGTCGGCGTGACGAAGTCGCCGACCGCCGGAATGAAGACCAGCATGCAGCCCGCCGCGATGCCGGGCGCCGTGAGCGGGATGATCACGTCCTTCATCCGGCTCCAGCGCGAGGCGTAGAGGTCGGCCGCCGCCTCGATCAGGCGGCCGTCGAGCTTTTCGAGGCTGGAGCACAGCGGCAGGATCATCAGCGGAAGGTAGTTGTAGGTCATCCCGAGCAGGATCGCCTTCGGGGTGAACAGGATGTTCCGGTAGAGCCAGCCCGCGCCGAGCGCGCTGAGGGCGCTCGCGATCAGCCCGTCGTTTCCCAGGATGATCATCCAGGCGTAGATGCGGACCAGCAGATCCGTCCAGAACGGGATCGCGACGAGCAGCATCAGCACGCTGCGGCGCGAGGGAGGCTGTCGCGAGATGAAGTATGCGACGGGAAAGCCGACCAGGAGGCAGATCGCCGTGGTCGCCCCGGCGAGCGCGGCCGACGTCAGGAAGATCTGGACATAGGACCACTCGACGCTCGCCGTGCCGTCGAAGTCGACATTGTAGAGCAGGCTTACGAAGGCCGCGCCGCTGAAGGTCCAGTCGACGCCGCCATAGGCGCCCTGCTCGGTGAACGCGATCGCGACCACGAGCAGGAGCGGCGCGAGCAGCAGCCCGCCGATCAGCAGCCAGACCGGCGCGAGGCCGAGCACCCGGTTGGTCCTGGCGCGGGCTGAGCTCATTGGCCGGCGACGATCCGGGCCGCGAGCGGCGGAATCTGGAACCGCACCGCCGACCCGGGCGCGAGCCCGAGCTCCCGCAGCGTCTCGCCGGATGTCTGCACGCGGATCACGCCTTCGCCGACGGCGAGCTCGACGAGGGAGGAGTCCCCCATGAACGCCACGTTGCGAACCTCGCCCGCCGCGCCTTCGTCACTCGGGGCCAGAAGCCTGATCTGCTCCGGCCGCGCCGAGACCAGCGCCTCCTGGCCGACGACGAGCGCGTCGTCGCAGCTTGCGAGGACGATCAGCTCCTCGTTGATCCGGCAGCGCGCCTGACCGGCCGCGTCGACTCCAATCACCTCCCCCTTGAGGAGGTTCGCGTCGCCGATGAACTGCGCGACGAAACGGTTGGCGGGACGGGAGTAGATGTCCTCCGGCGTCCCGAGTTGCTGCACGTCTCCATGGGCCAGCACCGCGATGCGGTCGCTCATCGAGAGCGCCTCGTCCTGGTCGTGGGTGACGAAGATGAAGGTGACGCCGGTCTCCCTCTGCA
Source organism: Hansschlegelia plantiphila (assembly GCF_027922265.1). Taxonomy (GTDB): domain Bacteria; phylum Pseudomonadota; class Alphaproteobacteria; order Rhizobiales; family Methylopilaceae; genus Methylopila; species Methylopila plantiphila. The sequence goes on from NZ_BSFI01000008.1 coordinate 669,950, forward strand.
GCCGCTTCAACTCGAAGCGCATCGCCTGCCGAAGCTTGAGATCGAGCGCCGACAGCGGCTCGTCGAGCAGGATGACGTCCGGTCGTGGGGCAAGCGCCCGGGCGAGCGCCACCCGCTGCTGCTGACCGCCGGAGAGCTGGGTCGGCCGACGCTCGGCCAGCGCCGTCATCTGCACGAGCTCCAGCATCTCTCTCGTCCGTGAAGCGACGTCGGCCGCAGGCCGGCGGAGACGCTTCAGCCCGAACGCCACGTTCTCCGCGATCGTCATGTGCGGAAACAGGGCGTAATGCTGGAACACTGTGTTGATCGAGCGCGCCTCGGGCGGAAGCGCGGAGACGTCGACGCCGTCGACCAGCACCCGGCCGCTCGTCGCAGTCTCGAAGCCCGCGAGGATGCGCAGCAGCGTGGTCTTCCCGCAGCCCGACGGCCCGAGCAGCGTGAAGAACTCGCCGCGCTCGACGTCGAGGGACACGGCGTTGAGCGCGACGTGATCGCCCTTCGCCCCGAAATAGGTCTTCCCGACCCGCTCGATCCGGATCTGGACGCTCATTGCCGCGACGGCTCCATGGCCCGGCGACCGAGCCTCATTTCGCGTACCAGCCCAGTCCGGAATCCGGCAGCCAGCGGGTGAACTGCCGGGTCTCCTGGAACGCCTCCATGCCCCAGCGGCCGAGTTCGCGGCCCATGCCGCTCTTCTTGAGGCCGCCCCATGGCGCCTCCATCACGACGATCTGGTTGCAGTCCTGCCAGATGATTCCGGCCTGGAGCTGCGCCGCGACGCGGTCCGAGCGCGCGGCGTCGCCCGTGAGGACCGCTGCGCCGAGGCCGTATTCGGAGTCGTTGGCGAGCGCGACCGCCTCGTCCTCGGTCTCGAAGGCCATCACGCTGAGCACCGGCCCGAAGATCTCCTCGCGCCAGATGCTCATGTCGGGCGTCACGTCGGTGAAGACGGTCGGGGCGACGAAATAGCCGGCGTTCAGGCCTTCCGGCCGGTCGCCGCCGGTCAGCAGCGTCGCGCCGGCCCGGCGGCCGGCCTCGATGTAGCCCATGACCTTGTCGTACTGAGCCTTGCTCACGAGCGGCCCCATCTGGCTCGCCGGAGCGGCGCCGGGGCCGACGACGAGCTCCTCGGTCCTGGCCTTCAACTCGTCGAGGAAGGGCTTCTTGATCGCGGCGCTCAGCAGCAGCCGCGAGGTCGAGGTGCAGACCTGTCCCTGATTGACGAAGGCGCCGAACATCACCCATTCGACCGCGCGGGCGATGTCGACGTCGTCGAACACGAGGATCGGCGACTTGCCTCCGAGCTCCAGGCTGACCTTCTTCAGATCGGCGGCGGCCGAGGCCATGATCTTGCGGCCCGTCGCCGTCGAGCCGGTGAACGAGATCTTCGCGACGGCGGGATGCTCCACGAGCGCCTGACCGGTCTCCGCCCCGGTTCCGGTCACGATGTTCAGCACCCCGGCCGGAAGTCCCGCCGCGTTCGCGATTTCGCCGAACATCAGGGAGGTCATCGGCGTGACTTCGGACGGCTTGACCACGCAGGCGCAACCGGCGGCGAGAGCGGCCGAGACCTTCCAGGTGAACTGCTCGATCGGAAAATTCCAGGGCGTGATCAGGCCGACGACCCCGAGCGGGCTCTTGCGGACGACGACCTTGAGATAGGCCGCGCTGGTGGAGAGCTCCTCGTCGGCGCCGTCGAGCTGTTCCGCCAGACCGGCGTACATGTCGAAGATGTTGGCGGCGGTGTCGACGTCGTAGAGCGCCTCGACCAGCGGCTTGCCGTTGTCGCGGGTCTCGAGCGCGCCAAGCTCGTCGCGGCGCTTGCGGAGTTCGGCTGCGATCGCGCGAAGATGCTTCGCCCGCTCCGCCCCGGTGGTCACGCCCCATGTGCGGAAGGCGCGAGCCGCCGCCGTGACGGCGGCGTCGACGTCCGCGGCGGTCGCAGCAGGGACGCGCGCGAACACCTCCTCGGTCGCGGGGTCGATGCAGTCGAGCGTCCCGCCGCCTGCGGACGCGCGCCAATCGCCGTCGATGAACAGTTCGTCGCGCATGGTCGCGTTCTCCGAGCGTGTCGATCGGCCGGGGCCCGCCGCATCGAGGCGGCGGACCCCGCCCAGGGGGTCACTTGAGGACCGAGGTCCAGACCTGGCTCGCGAGCTTTGCGGCCTTGGGCGGGCACTGACGGGCGAACTTCAGCGGAACGCCCTCCGGCACCTTCAGCTCTTCGGCGGCGGCGACCTTCGGATCGAGGAAGGGCTTGCTCGCGGAGTATGCGTTGGAGTCGCCGGCGTAGTTGGACTCGATCGCGATGTTCTCGGGGTCCATCACGAAGTTCATGAACTTCTTGGCGTTCTCGAGGTTCGGCGCGCCCTTCGGGATCGCGACGCTGTCGAACCAGCCCATCACTCCCTCCTTGGGGAAGGCGTATTTCATGTTCGGCAGGTTGGAGACCCGGGCCTGATAGGCGTTGCCGGAGTACCAGAGCGCCACGGTCGTCTCGCCGGCCCCGAGATGGTCGCCCATCCCCGTGTCGTCGAAGATCTTCACGTGCGGCTTGAGGTCCAGGTAAAGCTTCTGGATCTTCTTCAGCGTCGCGCCGTCTTCGTTGCAGAAGGGCGCGTCGAGATACATCTCCGCGATCTCCAGCATGCCGTCCTGGGAGCGGAACAGCTGGATCTTGCCCTTGATGCCGTCGGCCGGCTCGAACAGATCCTTGTAGCTCTTGAAGCCCTGCGGGAACTTGTCGGCCATGTAGACGATGGACGTCGTGCCCCACTGCCACGGGACCGTGTAGGACTGGCTCGGATCCCACTCGGGCTTGCGCCACTTCTCGTCGACGTTCTTGTAGTTCGGCATCGAGGAGACATCGACCTTCTCGAGCAGGCCCTGCTCGATCATGATGCTCACATAGTTCTGGCTGGGCAGGATGATGTCGTAGCCGGACTTTCCGGCCTGAAGCTTGGCGAGCAGGGTGTCGTTCGAGTCGAAGGTGTCGACCGTGGTCTTGATGCCGGTCTCCTTCTCGAACTTCGCGAGCAGTTCCGGCGAGGTGTAGTCCGCCCAGGTGTAGACGTGGATCTGGCCCGCGTCCGCCCAGGCGGAGGGGATCGCGGCGCAGGCGGAAAGCAGCGCGGCGGCTGCGACGGCGAGGCTACTACGAGCTGGCATGGTGCGATCCTATCGTCGAGGGACAACCGGCGAGCGCCGGGCATGCGATCTCGTTGCCGACGCGAGGGCGCGCGGCCGCGAAGCGAGGCGCGAGGCGAAAGTCAGGCGAGCATCAGGGCGGCGGCCTTCTCGCCGATCATGATGGAGGGCGCGTTGGTGTTGCCGCTGACGAGCGTCGGCATGATCGAGGCGTCGGCGACGCGCAGCCTGCCGAGCCCTCTCACCTTGAGGTCCGGCGTCACCACGCAGTCGTCGGTCACGCCCATGCGGCACGTGCCGGAGGGATGGAAGACGGTCGCGCAGGCGCGGCGGACATAGTCCAGCAGTTCGTCGTCGCTCCGGACCTTCGGGCCGGGCGCCATCTCGACGCCGCGGAGCGGCTTGAAAGGCGAGGCCGCGAAGATGCGGCGGGCGATCTTCAGGCCTTCGACAAGCGTGAGGCCGTCCTGCTCGTCGCTGAGGAAGTTGAAGTCGATGTCGATGTTGCGCTTGCTGCCGTCGGCTGAAAGCTTGACCCAGCCGGTGCTCCGCGGCCTGAGCACGCAGGTGTGCACGGCGAAGCCGTGGCCCCATTCGACGAGCTTGCCGCGCGGGCTGCGATAGCCCGGCACGAAGTGGAACTGCAGGTCCGGCACGCCGCCCGAATATTTGGTCGAGGCGAAGCCGCCGGACTCGACGTAGTTCGTCGTCCAGAGGCCCTTCTTCCCGAACAGATACTGGAAGGGCGACACGCTCAGGCGCGGCGCGGCGCGCAGCGAGACGCCGAGGGTCGCCGAACTTTTCGAGCGCACGGTGACCAGGCCATCGAGATGATCCTGCAGGTTGCGCCCGACGCCCGGCAAATGGTGGCGGACCTCGACGCCGACCGCCTTGAGGTCGTCGGCGTCGCCGACGCCGGACGCGAGCAGCAGCTGCGGCGAGCCATAGGCGCCGGCGGAGATCACGGTCTCCTTCGCGGCGCGCAGCCTGAGACGCTCGCCGCCGCTCTCCACCGTGACGCCGAGAACCTCCGCGCCCTCCAGATCGAGCTGGAGGACGGTCGCTTCGGTGAGAAGCGTGAGGTTCGGGCGCTTCTCAAGGACCGGCGCCACGAAGGCGCGGTAGCTCGACAGGCGCTTGCCGTCCTTCTGCGTCAGCGCATAGACGCCGACGCCGCCGAAGGTCGCGCCGTTGAAGTCGTCGTTCCGGCTTTCGCCGGCCTCGACCGCGGCGTCCACAAACGTCTTGGACAGCGGGTGGACGTCGCGCGGCTCGTTGACATGGAGCTCGCCGAACGAGCCGTGATACTGCGGCTCCTGTCCGATCTGGTTGTTCTCCGACTTCATGAAGAACGGCAGGACGTCGTCATAGCCCCAGCCCCGGCAGCCGAGCTCGGCCCAGTGGTCGTAATCCGAGCGCGCGCCGCGGATGTAGATCATGCTGTTCATCGAGCTCGAGCCACCCAGCATCCGGCCGCGCGGGCTCCCGATCTCGCGACCGTAGAGATGCTTCTGCGGCACGGACTTGTACTGGTGGGCGTATTTCTGGCTGACGTAGAGCGAGAGCGTGCCCGCCGGCACGTGGATGCGCGGGCTCTTGTCCTTCACGCCGCCCTCGACGAGGCAGACCCGGTGCGAGGGATTGGCGCTCAGCCGGTTCGCGAGCACGCAGCCCGCCGATCCCGCGCCGATGACGATGTAGTCGAAGTCGAGGGTGCGGCCGGGCGCGCCCATCAGGCGGTGCCCATGGCGGAAGTCTGCGTCCGGCGGACGGCGCGTCCCGACGCTTCGCCCACCGATGCGACAAAATTCTCAATTTTGAGACGCAGCTTCTCTATTGCAATAAACCGCATCGCTATTTCCGCCCCGGTATTGCGAACTTCTTCAACGAGTATGAAACGGCCGCGAAACCTTCGCTACGGCGCGTTGGGCATGAAATTTTTCAGCAGTTCCTCAGAAAATCCGAACTTGGCGTTTGACGGGCTCGGAAGCGCCTGAGCGGCGTCGACGGTCCTGGGCGTCGAATATGCTCAATTTCGAGGCGCGCCTCCGTCTGAGGCGCCCGGCTGCTTCCCTTCCGCCGATGAACGCGGCGGATCAGTCGGCGCCTGACCATCGCAGTCGGCGACCACGCGCCGCATGCCTGAAGCTTCAAAGGAAGCCCGCCGTTGGCGGCATTAGGGTTCTCATAGGTCGAACCGGGGCGAGACCGCCCTGCTCGGAGCCACTGACCGGGCCGCGACCGCGCGGCGTCTCACGATTTCCGATCCAGTGGATTGGAAAGAACGAATTTACAAATGCCGTGACTCGACGACCCTCCATCCGATCGAGCCAGCGGGCGTCCAGTAATTTCGGGCGCGGCAAAGTATACGGGTTGACGCCTCATGATGATCGCCACAGAGAGGACCGCCACGGCGCATTGGCCGCGGGACGAAGCGCCGGCGGCCGCGGACCGGGCGGAGTTCGTCGACGCGATGAGCCGCGCCGTCACGAGCGTCAACATCGTGACGACCGACGGCGGGGCGGGCCGCTTCGGAGTGACGGTCAGCGCCGTCGCCTCTGTCTCCGCCGATCCGCCGATGATCCTCGCCTGCATCAACCGGAACAGCCCCGCGGCGGCCGCGGTGCGGGAGAACGGCGTCCTGTGCGTCAACCTGCTGGCTGACAGCCATGCGCCGCTTTCCGACGTCTTCGCAGGCCGCTTCGGGCCGGAGGCTCGGTTCGGCTCCGAGGCGGGCTCATGGACGTCCGGCGCGAGCGGGGCGCCGCAACTGATCGGGGCGGTCGCGGCGTTCGACTGCGCGCTCGAAACCGCGGTCGACGCCGGCTCGCACACGATCTTCGTGGGCCGGGTCCTTTCCGTGTCGGTCGGCGGCGAGGCGCCCCTGGCGTACTGCCGCCGCTCCTATTGCACCCCCTCCGCGCTTCCGATCGCATGCTGAGCGCGCCGCCGCTCGCTGCAGAACCCACAGGCTTTCGATGATCAGGACAGGTAATCAGTACCGGGACTCGATCCGGGACGGCCGCCGCATCTGGATCAACGGCGAGCGCGTGGCGGACGTCACCAAGCACCCGATGTTCCAGCCGCTGGTCGACATCCGCGCGCGCATCTACGACATGGCGCACGAGTCCGCGCACGCCGCGGCGATGACCTATGAGGAGAACGGCGAGATCAACGCCGTCGGCTCCAAGCTTCCGCGCAACGCCCAGGACTGGCGCGACAAGCGCGCGGCGACAGACTGCGTCCTTGATGAGGTGAAGGGCGTCGTCACCCGCGTCGGCGACGAGACGATCGGCGAGATGTGGTCGCTGTTCGACGGTCAGGACGTGCTGAACGAGGTCGACCCCCGCTTCTCGCAGAACATCACGCGGCACATCGACTGGGCGGTGAAGAACGACCCGTTCCACGTCTCCGCCAACACCGATCCCAAAGGCGACAGGTCCAAGCGCCCGCAGGACCAGGATCCCGACATGCTGCTGCATGTCGTGAAGGAGACCGACGCCGGCATCGTCGTGCGCGGCGCGAAATACGAGACGGCGGCGGCTTACGCCAACCAGGCCTTCACCAAGCCCACCATCGCGAACTGGGGCGACAGCAAGCTCTCGGAATACGCCGTCGGCTTCGTCTGCGACTTCTCCTCGCCCAACCTGAAGTTCATCGCGCGCACCGGCTTCGCAGGCCGCGCGCCGGCCGAGGATTACCCGCTCTCGAACAAGTTCGACGAGGTCGAGACGCTCGTCGTGTTCGACGACGTGCTGATCCCCTGGGACAACGTGCTGTTCTACCAGCACACCCGCGCCGCGGCCTTCATCCGCGCGACGCTGCACCGCTACTCGGCTTTCGCCTTCGTCCAGCGCAACCTGAAGCTCGCGGACCTGATGATCGGGGCGGCGCTCTGGAACGTGAAGCAGACCGGGCTCGAGCAGCAGCCGGCGGTTCAGGAGAAGCTCGCGACGCTCGCCTGCTACCGCGAGGGGATCAACGCCCACCTCACCGCCTCGATCGTCGACGGCGAAGTGAGCCCCGGCGGACTGTACATGCCGAACCAGTCGCTGCTGATGACGGGCCGCGTGCTCGCCTGCTCTCAGCTGCACCACATGATGCACATCGCCCGCGAACTCTGCGGCGGCCAGATCTGCATCACGCCGGACGCCGCCACCTTCGCGGATCCCGAAGCCGGGCCGTGGCTCAACAAGTTCTACACGCTGAACGACAGCTGGCAGGCCGAGGACCGGCGCAAGCTGCTCGCCTTCGCCCGCGACCTGCTGAATTCCGACTACGCCGGCCACCGGCTGACTTTCCAGCTGTTCGCGCAGGCGCCGCCCTTCGCCCATCTCGGCGCGGTCTATCGCAACTTCGACTGGAGCGGTCCGCTGGAGCAGGCGAAGGAATCCGCCGGGTTGTCGGACCGCATCTACGGGCTGAAAGCCGCCGCCGAGTAGGCGGACGCTCACTCGTCCCTGAAACATCGCCCCGCGGCCCATGCGGGATCAAAGGAGACTTCGGCCCGCCATGGTCCACAAGCGTATCCGCCCGTTCAACACCAAGGAGACCTATCCCGAGCAGAAGCTCGACAACGACCTGTCGCAGGGCGTCGTCGCGCGCGGGACGATGGTGTTCCTCAGGGGCCAGGTCGCCCAGGATCTCGACACGCGCGAGTCGCTCCATGTCGGCGACGCCGGCAAGCAGGCCGCCAAGGCGATGGAGAACATCAAGACGCTGCTGGAGGAGGCGGGCGGCGAGCTCGCCCATGTCTGCCGCATCGTCGTCTACCTCACCGACATCCGGTACCGGGAAGCGGTCTATCAGGAGATGGGCAAGTGGCTGAAGGGCGTGTTCCCATGCTCGACCGGCCTTGTGGTGCCCGCCCTGGCGCGCCCGGAATGGGTGGTCGAGATCGAGGTCACCGCCGTCATTCCCGACGCCGCCTGAGCCGCCGATGACCTTCTCGATCTCCGCCCGCTGCGCGCGGACAGGCATATTCGGCATCGCCGTCTCGTCTTCGTCGCCTTGCGTCGCGGCGCGCTGCGCGCATGCCCGCGCGGGCGTCGGGGCGGTCGCGACGCAGAACATCACCGACCCGACGCTCGGGCCGCGCGGGCTCGACCTGATGGCGTCCGGCCTCTCCGCCGCCGAGGCGATGGCGAGGCTCGTCGCGGAGGCCGCCCATCCCGCCTATCGCCAGCTTGCGATGGTGGACGGGCAGGGACGCACGGCGGTCCATTCCGGCGTGAAGACGCTCGGCCTCAACCGCACGTCAGAACGCCCGGGCGTCGTCGCGGCAGGCAATCTGCTGCGGTCCGCAGGCGTGCCCGACGCCATGACCGCGGCGTTTCTTGCGGCCGAAGGCGAGCACCTCGCCGATCGGCTGATCGCGGCGATGAAGGCGGCGGTCGCCGCGGGCGGCGAGGAGGGCCCGGTCCATTCCGCCGGCATGCTCATCGTCGACGAGGTCGCCTGGCCGGTCGCCGATCTCAGGATCGACTGGAGCGAGGAAGATCCGATCGCCGCCCTCGACGGTCTGTGGCGGCTCTGGCGCCCCCAGATGAACGACTACGTGACGCGCGCGCTCGATCCCTCCTCCGCGCCCGCCTACGGCGTCCCGGGAGACCAGTGACGATGCGCGGCGCTTGACCGTGGACGCCCGGCGCCTGTTCAATCGATCTGAACCGATGGCGCGGGCCGTCGGAATTTTCACGCCCCAGGCGCCCTCTTACGCAATGCGCTTCACGCTCCGGCAGCTCGCTTATTTCGTCGCGGCAGGCGAAACGGGCAGCGTGACCCTGGCGTCGGAGCGCGTCAGCATCTCGCAGCCGTCGATTTCGGCGGCGATCTCGCAGCTCGAGGCGGAGTTCGGGCTGCAGCTCTTCATTCGGCATCACGCGCAGGGCCTGTCCCTGACGCCGGCCGGACAGCGCTTCCTGCAGGCGGCGAAGGCGCTGCTTCAGCAGGCGGACAGCCTCCACGACGTCGCCCACGAGGTGGCGAGCGCCGTCGCCGGCCCGCTGCAGATCGGCTCCTTCCGCACGCTCTCGCCGCTGTTGATCCCAGGCCTGTGCAGCGGGTTCCTCGAGCTCTATCCGCGTGTCCGCCTCAACGTGACGGAAGGCGACGAGGCCTCGCTTCTCGCCAACCTGCGGCGCGCGGAGATCAATCTCGCGCTGACCTATTCGATCCACGTCACCAACGAGATCGACTTCGAGCCGCTCGCTCAGTTGCCGACCTACATCCTGCTCGCAACCGACCACCCGCTCGCCGGACGCCGGTTCCTGTCGCTTCAGGAACTGGCGGACGAACCCTTCATCCTGCTCAACATGCCGCTGAGCCAGGACTACTTCCGCTCCCTCTTCACGCGCGAGGGCCTCACGCCCAACGTCGTCGCGCAGTCCGACCTGCCGGAGACGGTCCGCTCCTATGTCGCGAGCGGCTTCGGCTTCTCGCTGATGACGTCCCGGCCGCTGAACAAGTCGGCGCTCAACGGCCTTCCGCTCGCCTATGTCCGTCTCAAGGGCGACAACGCGCCGATGACGCTCGGCATGGCGACTTTGAAGGGCCTCAAGAAGACGAGCGCGACGCTCGCCTTCGAGCAGTACTGCCGCGAGGCGATCTCGACCGACAAGCTGCCCGGCGTCGCCCCCTGGGAGGATTGAAGCGCAACGGTTCAGCGGCGCGCCTTTGCTTCAGGAGCCTCGAAGCCGAAGCATCGAAAAAACGAATGTCGCGCTGAAACCGATTCGCCGAAGCTTGTGAGGTTGTTTCCGCCGTCTTGCGGAGTCTCTGCGATCAGCAGGAGAACCAGCGCATGAAGTCGATCAAAGCGGCGGCCGTGCAGGCGGCGCCCGTCTTCATGGATCTCGAGGCCTCGATCGACAAGGCCGGACGGCTGATCGAGGAGGCCGCCTCCGCCGGCGCGGAGCTGGTCGCCTTTCCAGAGACGTGGCTGCCCGGCTTTCCCTGGTTCATCTATCTCGGCACGCCGGCCTACGCGCTCGGCTTCTTCGCCCGCTACCACGACAACAGCCTCGCCGTGGACTCGCCCCAGATGAAGCGGCTGCAGGCGATCGTCCGGAAGGCCGGCGTCACCGTCGTCATGGGCTTCTCCGAGCGCGATCACGGCAGCCGCTACATGGCGCAGGCCATCATCGGGCCGGACGGCGAGCTGCTGCTCACGCGCCGCAAGCTGAAGCCGACGCACATCGAGCGCACCGTGTTCGGCGAGGGTGACGGCTCCGACCTCGTCGTGGTCGACGCCCCCTTCGGACGGCTCGGCGCTTTGAACTGCTGGGAGCACGTCCAGCCGCTGGTCAAGATGGCGATGTACGCCCAGCACGAGGAGGTGCACGTCGCCGCCTGGCCGAGCCTCTCGATCTACCGCGACATCGCCTACGCGCTCGGGCCGGAGGTCAACAACGGCGCCAGCATGATCTACGCCGTCGAGGGCGGCAGCTTCGTGCTCGCTCCCTGCGCGGTGATCTCGCAGGAGATGTTCGACATGCTCTGCGACACGCCGGAGAAGGCCCGGTTGCTCAACCCGCGGACTGGCGGCCCCGGCGGCGGGTTCACGGCGATCTACGGGCCGGACGGACGCGAACTCTGCGAGCGTCTTCCCGAGGATCAGGAGGGCGTCCTCTACGCCGATCTCGACCGCGACATGGTCACCCTCGCCAAGGCGGTGGCGGACCCCGTCGGCCATTACGCCCGCGGCGACGCGCTGCGCCTCGTCATCAACCGGACGAAGCGGCAGGCGGTGACGGAGGTCTTCGCGCCGTCTGCAAAGCCGGACGAGAGCGAGGCCGCGCCGCCAGAGAAGCTGCGCCTCGTGGACGGCGTGTCCTGAGAGCCATGGATTCGGCGATCGCGCCCCACCTGCGATGTCCCCGCACACGTCCGCGCGGCGTCGGCGACGGCCACGTGCCGCCTGCGCCGGCATGGTCGGCGCGGGCGCAGGAGCCGCTCGGGCAGGCCGTCATCGGCTATTTCGGCGTCCAGTTCCGGAGCGACGACGCGCCGGCGGCTCGGACGGCGTTTGAGGCCCTGCTCGACTGTCTGAACGCCGCCGACGGCCCGGCGCGCCGAGACCTCGCGCAATACGATGACGCAGCAGGCTTCCAGAACCTGATCGCCGTGTCCTATTGGGACGCGCCGTCCTCCTACGCCCGCTGGCGCGACAGCGCGCGCGTCGCCGGCTGGTGGGACGCGGCCCGACGCGCGCCGGGACCGCTCGGCTATTTCCGCGAAGTCCTGTCGCCGTCGGCTGAACGGCTCGAAACGATCTTCAGCTCCGATCAGCGGCTGGAAGGCCTCGGCGCGCTGATGGGCGGCGTCAGCGACGAGATCGAGGAGCACGGCTACTGGGGTTCGATGCGGGACCGGCTGCCGCTTGCGCAGACGGACGGCCTCGACGGCGACGGCGCGCTGGTGCCGACGACCGATCCGGACGGCCGGGGCCGCCGCGTCGCCGGCGGGCGCAACCTCGTCGTGATCCGCTCAGGACAGGACTGGTCGGAGACCCGCGGCGACGAGCGCCGGCTCTATCTCGACGACATCGAGCCGACGCTGCGCGCGGGCATGGACTATCTGCGCGACCGCGGCCTCGAGGCCGGCTGCTTCTGCAACCGCTACGTCCAGATGATCGACGAGACTCTGCGCCCGATCGAGAAGAGCTTCGGCGTGAGCCACTGGCGCTCGCTCGCCGACCTCGAGCAATGGTCGGCGTCGCATCCGACGCATCTCGCCATCTTCGGCGTTTTCATGCAGGTCGTAAGCGACCTGAAAGACCTCAAGCTTCACCATGAGGTCTGCGTGCTGGAGCCGGCCGCGCAGGACTACGAATACGTCAACTGCCATCCCGGGACGGGCCTTCTCGGCGCGATCGGATAGTTCAGGAAAGACTGTCATGAGCACGCCGCCTTCAGCCGTCCGCGCCGCACTCAAGCTGACGCACGAGGGCGCGCTGAGGGCGCTCGCGGGAGCGGTGGCGAAGGCGGACGAGATCGGCGTTCCTCAAAACATCACGATCGTCGATGAGGGCGGCAATCTGCTCGCCTTCGTTCGGATGGACGGCGCCAAGCTGCTGTCGCGCGAGACCTCGCTGTCCAAGGCGATCACCGCCGCCTCGCACGGCCAGCCCTCGTCGCGGCTCGACCCGAACAACGAGGTGAAGCTTTCGCTCGCCGCCGGCCAGCGCCTCACAAATCTGGAGGGCGGGCTGCCGATCGTCATCGACGGGCAGGTCGTCGGCGCGATCGGCGTGGGCTCCGGGACCGGCGCACAGGACGTCGAGGTCGGCCGCGCCGGTCTGGCCGCCATCGGCGCCGAGGACCAGATCCCATGACCCCCGTCTGGCGATGACCGCCCCGCTCCGGATCCACGTCGTCAACGGTCCCAACACCAATCTCTACGGGCTGGACCCGGCCGGGCCGTACGGCGCGCTCACCCTCGCCGATATCGGCGAACGCTGCCAGCTCAAGGCGGAAGGTCTCGGCGCGACGCTGCGCTTCCGGCAGTCCAACCATGAAGGCGTGCTGATCGACTGGATCCAAGACGCCCGGACCGAAGCCGATGGCCTCGTCATCAACGCCGGGAGCCTGTCCTACAGCTCGATCGCCATCCGCGACGCGCTCAGCGCCGTGGCGAAGCCGTCGTTCCAGGTGCACGTCAGCAACGTCTTCCGGCGCGAGGGCTTCCGCCATCGCTCCCCGCTGTCGGAGGTCGTGACGGGATGCCTGATCGGGCTCGGTCCGTCCGGCTACGAGATCGCGATCCAGGCGCTGATCGAGCATCTCGGGCGGGTCTGACGTCTCAGGCCGCGAGCTCCTCGATCAGGCGCGCCAGCATGGCGTCGCAGGCCGCGAGTTGCGCGCGCGAGACGTATTCGTCCGGCTGATGGGCGTCGCGGATGTCGCCGGGGCCGCACACGACCGTCGGCACGCCGAGGCGCTCGGTGAACAGGCCGCCCTCGGTGCCGAAGGCGATCTTGCGCAACTGTCCCTCGCCTCCGGAGAGGCGGCGGGCGAATGGGACGATCTCGGCGCCGGGATCGGTGGCGAGGCCGGGATAGGCGTTGAGGATCTCGATCGACACGCCTGCGCCCGGAAAACGCGCCTCGGCCTCCCGCGTCAGCCGTCCGGCCTCGGCGAACAGCCGGTCGAGGACGAGCCTAGGCTCGTCTGCGGGTAGATGGCGGATCTCGAAATCGATCGCGCAGTCCCGGGGCACGATGTTGAGCGCCGTTCCGCCTCGTATGACGCCCGCATGCACGGTGGAGAACGGCACGGCGTAATCGTCGTCGCGAGGGCCGTCGCGAGCGATGACGTCCTGTTCGCGCCTGAGCGCGCCGACCATATCGGCGGCGAGATGGATCGCGTTGAGGCCTTCAGGCGCGAGCGCCGAGTGACATTCCCTCCCGCGGCAGCTGATGCGGCCGGCGACCTTCCCCTTGTGCGCGACCACCGTCTCGAGGCCTGTCGGCTCGCCGACGATGCAGAAGGCCGGCAGATCAGCGCCGACAAGCTGCTCGATCATGCGGCGGACGCCGACGCATCCGATCTCCTCGTCATAGCTCAGCGCGAGATGCAGCGGGCGCTTCAGCGGCCGCGCGGCCGCGCTTTCGACGGCTGCGAGCGCGCAGGCGATGAACCCCTTCATGTCGCACGTCCCGCGACCGAGCAGCCGGTCGTCGCGCGGCGTCAGCCGGAACGGGTCGGTCGTCCAGGCCTGGCCCTCGACCGGAACGACGTCGGTGTGGCCGGAGAGCATGACGCCGCCCGGCCCCGCCGGACCGATCACCGCGTGGAGGTTGGCCTTGCCGCCGGCGTCGTCATGCGTGAGCGACAGCCGCGCTCCCAGCGGGGAGAGCAGCTCGCGCACGAAGCCGATCAGCCCCAGATTGGAGTCGCGGCTCACCGTCGGGAAGGCGATCAGCCTGTCGAGGATCTCGACTGTGCGCGAGCGCATCAGGAGACAATGTCGAGCGCGAGGTCTGACGCCTCGGGCGCGCCCGCGCCGTCGAGCCGGAACCCGTCGCCGTTCGCGATGAGGCGGCATTCGGCGAGCGCCTCGCCTCCCGCCAAACGCCTCAGTCGCGCATTGTAACGCCCCGGCGCGGGGCGCAGGATCTCGTCAGGCCAGGCGACGGACACCCGCCCGCCAAGGCTGCGCCTCAGCCGCGCCTCGACCGTCCACGGATCGCCAAGCAACGTCCCCGCGGTCGCCGCCTCGCCCTCGCGCAGCAGGTGCCGGATCAGCGACGAGGAGCACCGCGCGTCCTGCCGCCGGACCGTCGCGACGACGCTGACGCCGAAGCCGAGTTCGTCGCCCATGGCGCGCAGACGTTCGGTCGTTCCGGCCCGGCCGGCGCCGAAGCGGAAATCCTCGCCGACGACGACCTGCGAAACGCCCACGCTGCGGACGAGCACATCCCGCACGAAGGCTTCGGGCGACTGACGGGCGAAGGTCGCGTCGAAGCGGGGCGCGCAGCTGAACGCGAAGCCGCGACGCGCGAACGTCTCGCGCTTCACCTTCGCCGAGGCGATGCGGAAGGCTGCGGCCGCCGGCGCGAAGAATTGCCGCGGATGCGGCTCGACGGATAAAACGCCGACGGGCCGGCCCCCGGCCGCGTCGCGGCCGGCGTCCAGCAGGGCCGCATGGCCGAGGTGAAAACCGTCGAAATTGCCGAGCAGCAGCACCGGGCCGGCCGAGGCTTCGCTGTCGCCGCAGAACGCTGGAGCGTCGTAGGGCCTAGAAACGCAGGACGCTTCGGGAGGGGAGGGCGCGAAGGGCATGGCTGAAGATGTCGCCCCGATCCGCGCCGGATCAAAGAACCATTCCACGAGGTTCGGCATCCGAAAATTCGAAGCGGTCCGCGCCCGCCCGGAGGAGATCGGCTTTTCCGAAGCCGGGGTTCCGTGAATCCTCGTTGAAAGCCTTGGCGCCGCGCGGTCCGAATGACGACGTCAGCGATTTGGGGACGGCCCCGTCGCTCAGCGCGGGACGATCGTCATGGCGAACATGGTTCTGGCGACGCTGGTCCAGGGCACGGGCGCGCATCCTGCGTCGTGGCTGCGGACCGGCTCGACGGTCGACGCCTCGCTGGACATCGACTTCTACATCGACGCCGCGCGGATCTGCGAGCAGGGCAAGTTCGACCTGTTCTTCATCGCCGACACGCCCGGCGTTCGGACAGACAATCTGCAGGCCTGGAGCAAGTACCCGTTCTACACCAACGTCTATGAGCCGCTGACGCTGCTGTCTGCGATCGCGGGCGCGACAAAGCAGATCGGGCTCGGCGGGACGGTCTCGACCAGCTTTTTCGAGCCCTACAACGTCGCGCGCATGTTCGTCTCGCTGGACCATCTCAGCCATGGACGGGCGGCCTGGAACGTCGTCACCTCCGCGGACGACTACGCCGCGCGCAACTTCGGACTGGACCGCCTGCCGCCGCACGACCAGCGTTACGAGCGGGCGAAGGAGTTCGTGCACGTCGTCAAGCAGCTCTGGGACAGCTGGGAGGACGACGCCTTCGTCCATGACCGGGCGAGCGGGCTCTACTTCGACCCCGCGAAGATGCACGTGGTCGATCATCAGGGAAAGCATTTCAGCGTCAACGGCGCGCTCAACATCGCCCGTGCGCCTCAGGGCCATCCCGTGATCATCCAGGCCGGGGCCTCGGACGCCGGCAAGGAGTTCGCGGCGGAGACGGCCGAAATCGTGTTCGCCTCCGACGTGACCTTCGACAAGGCCAAGCTGTTCTACGACGACCTCAAGGGACGACTGCCGAAATACGGCAGGGCGGCAGGCGATCTGAAGATCCTGGCGGGTATGGCCCCGGTCGTCGGCGCGACCGCGGAAGAGGCGGAAGCCAAGTTCCAGGACCTGCAACGGCTGATCCACCCGGACGTCGCGCGCATGCGCGTCGGGCGCGATCTGGAGGTCGACCTGTCCGGTCTGCCGATGGACGAACCGATCCCGCTGGAGCTCATCCCCGAGAAGGCGAACTTCCACCAGGCCTATTTCAACCAGATCGTCGCCATGATCCGAAGCGGCATGACGCTCAGGGAGATCTCGCTCGAATATGAGCGGGGCATCGCCACGGTGCGCGGCACGCCGCAGCAGATCGCCGACCATATGGAGGAATGGTTCGCAGGCGGCGTCTGCGACGGCTTCATGTTCATCTTCTACACGATGCCCGGTCTGCTGCGCGACTTCGTGGAGATGGTGGTTCCGGAGCTTCAGCGTCGCGGACTGGTGCAGATCGACTACAGCGGCGACACGATGCGCGAACGTCTCGGCTTGAGCCGCCCCGCCCATCCCCACGCGGCCCCAGCCGCCGGACGCGCCGCCGTTCCGGCCCTTGCGACGTCGGATTGACGCCTTCGCCGCCGCGAGGTCGATCCTCGCGCTGCGTCGGTCAAGCCTGAGCGACGGCGCTCCACGGCGCCAAAATCCACGCCGCATCACAGGCCTCGACATGGTCGCCCTTGAACCATCGGGGGTGACAAGCTACTGCCCGGCGAGATCGCTGCGTGCTCGCCGTCGCGATGGAATTGTTCCTGGAGGAGAAAGACATGCCATTGCTTCGGTTCGACATGCTCGAGGGTCGTTCGGACGAAGACCTCTCCAGGCTTCTCGACGCCGCCCACGGCGCGATGCTGGAGGCCTTCAAGGTCCCGACGCGCGATCGCTACCAGATCGTCCACGAGCACAAGCCGAGCCGGGTCCGGATCGAGGACACCGGCCTCGGGATCGACCGCAGCGACAAGGTGATCCTGGTCTCGGTCACCACGCGCCCGCGGCCTGTCGAACAGAAGCAGGCCTTCTACCGCCTCCTGTGCGAAGCGTTGCAGCGGGATTGCGGGATCGGATCGAACGACGTGATGGTGAACTTCGTCGAAAACACCGACGCGGACTGGTCGTTCGGTCGAGGCGAGGCGCAGTTCCTGATCGGCGATCTCTGACGTCGCAGCAATTCCACCGGCCCGCCCGGCGCCGTCCGCGGCGTGGTGTGGGACGTGCCGGTTAAGCCGTCGGAAGCTGCAGGCGCGCGATCGATCCGGTCCTCACGCGGGCGGCGCAGTCCGCGCACGCGGGTCGGCGGAGCCGTACTCGTGGACGGATGCGGGCCTGGCAGGCTTCGCATATCCTCCGGTCGAGCTCCGCGCAGATCGCGGAGATCGCCTCGGCCCTGGATCGGAAAAGTGGTCCGCCCCGGCCGGTCGATGAAACCGGTCTCCGGTCAGAACGCCATCACCGGCCGCCGCGGGCGGAGGAAGCAGAGGGTCCGGCCCATCCGGCGTCGGAGACGCCGATCAGTTTCCGGCGCGCCGGTCGAAGTCTCTTCGATCGAGGCGGGAACGCGTATTCCTTTTGCGCGCCCGCATGTGCGGCGAATCCCCGCGCGATCAGTCGCGATAGTCTCAATATGAATCTTATATTCTCGCGGGAATATCAGAAGTGAGATCTTAATCCCGCCGGGATGACCCGATCCGTTATTTGCTTTTTCCGGGATCTGCGTATTTTTAAGCGCATTTCTGCTGACTCCTTTTCGGGTTTCTATGTATCAAAAATTCGGTGTGGCTTCGCGAGTTTGAAGCCCTGTTATGATGCCGCCTGCCGGCGATGCGCGCGGGCGACGTGGGAAAATGGAAGGACGCGCTATGAAGGTTGGTTTCATCGGTCTGGGGCTCATGGGCCTTCCCATGGCGGAGAACCTTCGTAAGGCCGGCCATACGCTCTATCTGCACAGCCGGTCGGGCGTGCCGGCCGCCGTCCAGGGAGACGGCATGATCGCGTGCGAAAACCCCGCCGAGGTCGCGTCCAAGGCCGAGGTCGTCATCACGATGGTGCCCGACACGCCCGACGTGGAGAAGGTCCTTTTCGGCGAGAAGGGGGTGGCGGGCGGGCTCTCCGACGGCAAGCTCGTCATCGACATGAGCTCGATCTCGCCGGTCGCGACCAAAGCGTTCGCCAAGCGCATCGAGGAGCTCGGCTGCGGCTACATCGACGCGCCGGTCTCCGGCGGAGACATCGGCGCGAAGGCCGCGACGCTGACCATCATGGTCGGCGCGACCGAGACGGACTTCGAACGCGCGAAGCCGCTGTTCGAGGCCATCGGAAAGACCATCACCCTGGTCGGCGGCGTGGGCTCCGGACAGACGTGCAAGGTCGCGAACCAGATCATCGTCGCCCTCAACATCCAGGCTGTCGCCGAGGCGCTGACCTTCGCATCCAAGGCCGGGGCCGATCCGGTTAGAGTCCGGCAGGCTCTGCTCGGCGGCTTCGCCAGTTCGCGGGTTTTGGAGGTTCACGCGGAGCGGATGATCAACCGCACGTTCAAGCCCGGCTTCCGGGTCGGGCTCCACATGAAGGATCTCGAGGTCGCGCTCTCGAACGCCCGCGCTTTGGGCGTGGCGCTTCCGAGCACGGCGGTCGCGCAGCAGATGTTCAACTCCTGCGTCGCGAACGGCGATATCGATGCGGACGACTCGATCCTGTGCACCGCGATCGAGCGTCTTTCCGGACATGAGATCGCAAAGGGCTCCTGAGCGGATCTCTCCGGTCGGTCGAGCGTGGCGGAAAGCGTCTGCGCCGCATTCTGCGGCGCAGACAGCTTCTCCGGCGACGCCTCGTAGGAGATCCGGGACCCCCCTCCGCGCCAGATTCGACCTTGACGAGGCGTGCCGCCGGGCGACTGGCGAAGACGCTACCTGGCTAGGGTTCCCGAGACGGTCCGGCGACGCCGGGAGGCGTCGATTGGCCCCATTCCCGACCCGGGCGGCTGTGCGAAACTGGCGTCCATGATCTTAGCGGAGCTGCCCTTCGACTCCGGGACGATGCTCGCCGGTCTGAAGCGCTGGGTCGAGCGTGAAAGCCCGACCTTCGAGCCTCACGCGGTCAACGCGATGATGGACCTCGCGTCGGGCGATCTCGCCGCCGCCGGCGCCGTCGTCGAACGCATCGCCGGTCCCGCGGGGCTCGGCGACTGCGTGCGGGCCTCGTTCCCGCATCCGCGACGCGGCGAGCCCGGCGTGCTCGTCATGGGCCATCTCGACACCGTCCACGCCCTCGGAACGCTAGAAAAGCTGCCGTTCCGCCGCGAAGGCGAACTCGCTTACGGCCCCGGCGTCCTCGACATGAAAGGCGGAATCTTCCTCGCCCTGGAAGCGATCGCCACGCTGCGGCGGATAGGCGTCGAGACGCCGCTGCCGGTCAGCATGCTGCTCACTTCCGACGAGGAGATCGGAAGTCCCGGCTGCCGCGCGATCATCGAAGCGGAGGCGGCGAAGCACGCCTATGTGCTCGTGCCGGAGCCGGCCAACCTCGACGGCGGATTGGTGACCGGCCGCTACGCCATCGCCCGCTTCGATATGGAGGCGACCGGCCTGTCGAGCCATGCCGGCGCAGATCTTCGGAAGGGCCGTTCGGCGATAGCCGAGATGGCGCGCCGCATCGGCGATATCGAGGCGATGACCGGCGACGACTGCACCTTCAGCGTAGGGGTCATCCATGGCGGCCGCTGGGTCAACTGCGTGCCGCAATCCTGCAAGGCCGAGGCCCTGAGCATGGCGAAGCGGCAGCGCGACCTCGATGACGGGGTGGATCGCATGCTGGCGCTGACCAGCGTCGATGCGGACGGCATGGGGTTCCGTGTGTCGCGCGGCGTGACGCGGCCGGTCTGGGAGCCGAGCGCGGCGACCATGGCGATGTTCGAGATCGCCCATGAGGTCGCGCGCGACCTCGGCTTCGAGCTGACGCACGGCTCGGCCGGCGCCGGCTCGGACGCCAACTTCACCGGCGCGATGGGAATCCCGTCGCTCGACGGCCTCGGCGTCTGCGGCGAGGGCTGGCACACCCTTCAGGAGCACATCGTGGTCGACAGCCTCGCCCAGCGCGCCCGGCTCATGGCCGGTCTGCTCACGAGATTGTCGTGAGCGCGCTCCGCCCGGCCTTCGACGTCGCAGGCGGCCTCGTCGCGCCGGACGTGGCGATCCCCGAACTCTGCGCGCCGGGCTGCGCGGCGCTCGCGCGCCTGTTCCAGGGAGGCGAGGCCTCATCGGTCGAGATCGTCACCGCCCATCTCGACCAGATCGACGCGCTCAATCCGGCGCACAACGCCATCGTCACGCTGCGCGATCGGAAGGACATTCTGGCGGACGCGGTCGCCGCCGACGAGGCCCGGATGCGCGGCGCCGCTCAGGGGCCGCTCGCCGGCCTGCCCGTGGCGTTCAAGGATCTTCAGCCGACTAAAGGCCTGCGCACCACCTTCGGTTCGCCGCTGTTCGCCGATTTCATCCCGGAGGAGGACAGCCTCACCGTCGCGCGGGTGAAGGCGGCCGGGGCGATCGTCATCGGCAAGACCAACACGCCGGAGTTCGGACTGGGCTCGCACACCTACAACACGGTGTTCGGCGCCACGCGGAACGCGTTCAACCCCGCCCTCAGCGCCGGCGGGTCGAGCGGCGGCGCAGGCGTCGCTGTCGCGCTCAGGATGCTTCCCGTGGCCGACGGCTCCGACTTCGGCGGCTCGCTCAGGAATCCGGGCGCCTTCAACAATGTGTTCGGCTTCCGCCCGTCGCTCGGGCGCGTGCCGAACGTGCCAGCGAAGGACGCGTTCTTCGGCCAGTTCTCGACCGACGGTCCGATCGCCCGCACGGTCGAGGATCTCGCGACGCTGCTCTCGGTCCTCGCGGGCTATGATCCGCGCTCGCCGATCGCGAGCGCCGACGAGGGCTTTCGCTACGAGGACAGACTGGACGGCGCCGAAGCGTTGACGCCGAAGGTCGCCTGGCTCGGCGACCTCGGCGGCAGGCTGCCGACCGAGCCCGGAATCCTCGACATCTGCGAAGCCGCGCTGAGGGCGATGGAGCCTGCGGGCTGGCGGATCGAGCCGCTGACGCCGGCGTTCGACTTCGCAGCGCTCTGGCGCGCCTTCGTCACGCTGCGCGGACTGGCGGCGCTCGGAAGCCATGGCCGTTATCGCGCCGACGCCGGCGGATACGCCAGGCTCAAGCCCGAGATGCGGTGGGAGATCGAGCAGGCCGAGAAGCTGTCGGCCGACGACATAGCTGCGGCCGCGCTGGTGCGCTCGGCGTGGCGGGAGACCGCGCTTGCGCTGCTCGAACGCTTCGACGCGCTGGCGCTCCCCACCGCGCAGGTGTTTCCCTTCCCCGTCGAATGGGACTGGCCGAAGGCGATCGCAGGTCAGGCCATGGACAGCTATCACCGCTGGTTCGAGGTCGCCGCGCCGGGATCGATGTCGGGCTTCCCCGTCGTCAACCTGCCGACGGGCTTCGCCTCCGACGGTCGGCCGATGGGCGTCCAGCTGATCGGTCGTCCGCGCGCCGACCTCGAACTTCTACGGATCGCGGCGGCCTATGAGGCTGCGGCGCCGCGGACCGGCTAGACGGTCTTGCCGCGCGCCAGCACCGGGATCTCGCCCACGATCCTGTCTCCGCGCACCGTGACCAGCCGATCGACCAAGTTCACGACGACGCAGACGTGGTTCGGCACGATGCGGACGACTTCGCCGACGATGGGGCGCGCCGCCGAGCCCGACAGGTCCAGGAAGCCGTGCTCTTCCGAGAGCGCGTTGATGCGAGCGTGGGGGTAGTCGAGCACGAGGCCGTGGCCTGCGAGGCCGCCTGGATCGCTCGTCAGCGTTTTCGAACCCGCGTCGACGATCCCGCGTTCCGGCCCGGCGCGGCTCACGACCGTCGCGTAGACCGAAAGCGCGCAGTCCTGCAGCGTCGCCACACCCGCCGCCATCTGCATACGGTCGTTGAAGATGTATGTGCCCGGCCGATGCTCGGTCGCGCCCTCCAGCGCGCCGAGATGCGCGAGGTTCGGCGAGCCCCCGGTCGAGACGATGCGGGCGACGAGACCGGAGTCCCGGAGCCCGGCGGAAGCGGCGTCGAGAAAGACCTGCGTCTCCGGCCAGCGATCCGGCGGCGGATAAAGCAGAAAGCCGGCGAAGCTCAGCCCGGGCGTCTCCGCGATGCGCTTCGCGAGCGCGACCGCCTCGCCCGGGGTCTCGACGCCCGCCCGCTTCATGCCGGTGTCGCATTCCACGACGACGGCGAGCGTCCGGCCTGCGATCGCGGCCGCGCGCGGCAGGCCGTCCACGGTCGTCACGCTGTCGGCGGCCACCGTGACCCGGACGCGCCGCATCAGCGCGCCGAGCCGGCCGAGGTTCCGCTCGCCGAGAATGTTGTAGCTGATCAGGATGTCGTCGAGGCCGGCGGCCGCCATCACCTCGGCCTCGCCGAGCTTCTGGCAGGTGACGCCTTTCGCGCCTGCTGCGATCTGGAGCTTTGCGAGCGTCGGGGATTTGTGGGTCTTGATATGCGGCCGGTTCGCGACGCCGGCCCTGTCGCAAAGCGCCTGGACGCGCGCGACGTTCGCCTCGACGACGTCGAGATCGACCACGACCGCGGGAGTTCCGAACTCCCGCTCGATCATATCGGCGAGCGGCGTCACGAGGCGATGCGGCCGAACGGCGACCCTTCCGACGAACGCCACCACCTGCCCTTCAGCACGACGCCCTCCGGGACGATCCTTCGATTCCCGGTCATATGCTCGCCGACGACGTCGACATAGTCGAATGCGCCCTCCCGAACGGTGAGGATGGCGGCGTCCCCGAGCGAGCCCGGCTTCAGCGAGCCGTATTCAGGCCGCCGCAGCGCAAAGGCGGCGTTGACCGTCGAGCGGCGGACGACCTCGGGCAGCGCCATGCCGAGGCAAAGAAACTTCGACATGGTGGTGACCAGATCGAAGGCCGGCCCGTCGATGCAGAGCTGGTGGACGTCGGAGGAGATCGTGTCAGGCTCGAACCCCTGCGCGAGCATCACGCGCGCCGTCCTGAAGGAGAACGAGCCCATGCCGTGGCCGATGTCGAACAGCACTCCGCGCTCGCGCGCCTCGATCACCGCGCGCTTCACCGTGCCCTGTGCCGTGCAGGGCGCGTTGGGAAAGGGGCGGAACGCGTGGGTCAGCACGTCGCCCGGCCGCAGCATGGCGAGCACCTCTTCGTAAGAGGGCGGCGGGTGGTCGATATGCGCCATGAGCGGCATGCCAACCTCCTCCGCCACCTGCAGCGCGGCGTTCAGCGGGGCGGTTCCCTGATCGCCCGAGGCGTGCAGGCCGACGCGGACCTTGATGCCGACGACGAGGTCGCGGTTGGCGTCGGCGACCCTGGCGGCCTCGGCCGGCGCCATCAGGCGCGGATTCTCGCTCTCCCCAACCATGATCGACTTCGAAAACCCGAAGATGCCGGCGAAGGAGACGTGGAGATAGGCGAGCACGCGCGCCTCCACGCGCTCGATCACATGCTTGCGGAAGCCGGGCCAGTTGCCCGGCCCGGCGCTGCCGGTGTCGATCGAGGTGGTGACGCCGGAGAGCCGGCCGTAGTCGTCGGGATCGACGCCGAGGGACGTGCCGCCCCAGTAGACATGGGTGTGGAGGTCGATCAGGCCGGGCGTCACGATCGCGCCGGCGACGTCGCGGATCTCGGTTCCCGGTCCGGCGGGAAGGTCCGGACCGAACGCCGAGACCTTGCCGTCCGCGAAGGCGACGTCGGCCACGCCGTCGAACTCCTGGCTCGGGTCGATCACGCGTCCGCCGCGCAGGATGAGGTCGTGCGTCACCGCCGTCATGCCCGCGCCCCGCTCAGCAGCGGGTTGTCCTCCGCCGGCCTGTCGTTCAGATGGCAGGCGGCCTCGTGGCCCCTCTCGACCTCCCGAAGGCGGGGCTCCTCGGTTCGGCAGCGATCGAACGCGTAAGGGCAGCGGGTGTGAAAGCGGCAGCCCCTGGGCGGATTGATCGGGCTCGGCACGTCGCCCTTCAGTATGATGCGGCGGCGCGGCGCGTCGGGATCCGGCACCGGAACGGCCGAGAGCAGCGTCTCGGTGTAGGGGTGGCGCGGACGCGCGAATATCTGCCGCTTGGTTCCGATCTCCACGATCTTGCCGAGATACATCACCGCGACGCGGTGGGTCATGTGTTCGACGATCGCCAGATCGTGGCTGATGAACAGCAGTGCGAGACCCAGCTCCTGCTGCAGGTCGCCGAGCAGGTTCACGATCTGCGCCTTGACCGACACGTCGAGAGCCGAGACCGCTTCGTCGCAGACGATGATGTCGGGCTCGGCCGCGAGCGCACGGGCGATGCCGATACGCTGGCGCTGGCCGCCGGAGAATTCGTGCGGCCAGCGGCCGAGCGCCTCGCGCGGCAGTCCGACCTTGTCCATCAGCGCGTTGAGCTTGCGGTCGCGCTCGGCGCGGCTCTTGGCGAGGCCGAAATTGTTCATCGGCTCGGCCAGCGCGTCGCGCACGCGGATGCGCGGGTTGAGGCTCGAGAACGGGTCCTGGAAGACCACCTGGATTCGACGGCGCATCGGCCGGAGCGCGCCCGACGACATGTCGTCGATCCGGACGCCGCCGAGCACCACCTGCCCGGCGGTCGGCTTGAGCAGCCGCAGGACGGCGCGGCCGACCGTGGACTTGCCGCAGCCGCTCTCGCCCACGATCGACAGCGTCTCGCCGCGCTCGACGCGAAACGACAGCCCGTCCACCGCATAGACGAAGCGGCGGACGCCGCCGAACAGGCCGCGGCCTAGCGGGAAGTGCATCTCGAGGTCGTTCACTTCGAGCAGGGAGGCGCTCACGCGGCCTCCTCCCGTCCGCGAACCGCGTGGTGGCAGGCGGCGAGGTGGCCGGCCGCCTTCGCCTCGAGCGCCGGCGCGAACCGGAGGCAGACCTCCTCCACCTCGGGGCAGCGGCTCGCGAACACGCAGCCCTCGATCTTCGTCTTCAGGCTCGGCACGATGCCGGGGATTTCCGCGAGCCTCCCCGGTCGGCCGCCCAGCGACGAACCCAGCCTCGGGACCGCGGCGAGCAGGCCGCGCGTGTACGGGTGCCTCGGCTTCGCGAACAGCTGCCGGACAGGCGCCTCCTCGACCTTGCGGCCGGCGTACATCACGACCACCCGGTCGGCGACCTCCGCCACCACGCCGAGATCGTGGGTGATGATCAGGATCGCCGCGCCGACGCGGACCTTGAGGTCGCGCATCAGGTCGAGAATCTGGGCCTGGATGGTCACGTCGAGCGCGGTGGTGGGCTCGTCGGCGATCAGCAGCTTCGGCGAGCACGCGAGCGCCATCGCGATCATCACGCGCTGGCGCATGCCGCCGGAGAGCTGATGCGGATACTCGCCCGAGCGCCGCTTCGGCTCGGGAATGCCGACGAGCGTCAGCATCTCCACCGCCTTCGCCTCCGCCTGGCCGCGGTCGAGGCCCTGGTGAAGGCGCATGCTCTCGCCGATCTGCCGGCCGATCTTCAGCACCGGGTTCAGGCTCGTCATCGGCTCCTGGAAGATCATCGAGATGGCGGCGCCGCGGATCTTCCGCATCTCCCTTTCCGGAAGCTTCAGGAGGTCGCGGCCCTCGAAACGGATCTCGCCCGCGGACTTTCCCGGCGGCTCGGCGATCAGGCGCATGATCGACATGGCGGTGACCGACTTGCCGCAGCCGCTCTCGCCGACGACCGCCAGCGTCTCGCCCCTGTCGACACTGAACGACACGCCGTCGACCGCCCGGTTGACGCCGTCCGGCGTTCGGAAGTGGGTCTGCAGGCGGTCGACTTCGAGCAGGGGCATCAGGTTCGCTCCGGCCGTTCGGCCGCTAAGCCCGCGCCTTCGCGCGAGCGCCGATGGCTACGGCGTCGAGCTCCACGCCCAAGTCGTGGATGCCCGACCTGCTGCGGTCGGGCATGACGAAGCGAGTCCGGCCGCGCAGCCATCACAGGCTCTTCGCCATGCGGGGGTCGAGCGCGTCGCGCAGGCCGTCGCCGACGAGGTTCACGGCCAGCACGGTGAGCGACAAAAAGGCGGCGGGGAAGAACACCAGCGTCGGCTTGACCTGCCAGAGCGCCCGGCCCTCGGCCATGATGTTCCCCCAGGACGGCGTGATCGGCGGCACGCCGGCGCCGATGAAGGACAGGATCGCCTCCACGATCATCGCGGAGGCGCAGATGTACGTCGCCTGCACCGTCATGGGCGCGAGCGTGTTCGGAAGGATGTGGCGGATGACGATCATCGGCGTCGACGTCCCCGCGGCGACGGCTGCGTCGACGTAAGGCTGCTCGCGCAGGGAAAGGACCACGCTGCGCACGAGGCGGGCCACGCGCGGAATCTCGGCGAGGGTGATCGCAATCACGACGTTCTGCAGGCTGCCGCGCGTGAGCGCCATCAGCGCGACCGCGAGCAGGATGGGCGGAATCGACATCATCCCGTCGATCAGCCGCATGAAGACGCCGTCGATCCAGCGCACCATGCCGGCGACGAGACCGACGGCGAGACCGAGCGCGGAGGAGAACAGCGCGACGAGGAAGCCGACCGCGAGCGAGACCCGCGCGCCGTAGACCACGCGCGAATAGAGGTCGCGACCGAGCATGTCGGTGCCGAACCAGGCCTCAGCGGAGGGCGGGCGCAGGCGTTTCGAGGTGGCGAGCGCGCCGGGGTCGACTGTGCCGAGCCACGGCGCGAACACGGCGAAAAACAGCATCACGACCAGCAATCCGGCGCCGAAGGCGAGCGACGGCCGGCGGCGGATGAAGCCGGCGAAGCCCTTCAACGGCTCGCGGGCCGGCAGGACGTCGGGAAGCTCCTCGGCGATCGCGAGCCCAGGCGGCGGGGCGAGGCTGATCGCGGCGGCCATCAGTAGCGGATCCGCGGGTCGACGAGGGTGTAGACGAGGTCGACCCCCAGGTTCACCAGCACGTAGACGAGACTGAACAGCAGCACCACGCCTTGGATGACGGGGTAGTCGCGCCGCAGGATCGCGTCGACGATGAGCCGGCCGAGGCCCGGGATCGCGAACACGCTCTCCGTCACCACGGCGCCGCCGATCAGCAGCGCGACGCCGATGCCGATGACGGTGACGATCGGCACCGCGGCGTTCTTCAGCGCATGCACGAAAAGGATCGCCCGCTGGCCGACGCCCTTGGCCTTGGCCGTGCGGATGTAATCCTGGCTCAGCACGTCGAGCATCGCGGCCCGGGTGATCCGCGCGATCAGCGCGATGTAGACGAAGGCGAGCGTGACGGAAGGCAGGATGAGGCTCGACAGCCACGGGCCGACACCGCGCGCGATCGGCTGATAGCCCTGCACGGGAAACCAGCCGAGCTTCAGCGCGAAGACGTAGGCGATGAGGTAGCCGACGACGAACACCGGCGTGGAGAAGCCGAACACCGCGAAGCCCATCGCGGCGCGGTCAATCCAGGTGTCGGCCTTCCAGGCGGCGATCACGCCCATCGGGACGGCGACGGCGACGGCCATGACCAGCGTCATCAGCATCAGCGAGAGCGTCGGCTCGACGCGCTGCGCGATCAGCGTGGTGACCGGCATGTTGGTGAAGATCGACGTGCCGAGATCGCCGTGCAGGATCTGGAAGACCCATTCGACGAAGCGCACGAGATAGGGCCGGTCGAGGCCAAGCCCCTGCCTGATCTTCTCGACGTCCTCCGGCGAAGCCTGGTCGCCGGCGATCACCGCCGCGGGATCGCCCGGCGCGATGTAGAGCAGGCTGAACACGAACAGCGCCACGATCGCCATGACGGGGATCGTGGAGAGCACGCGGCGGAGGATGACGGAGGTCATCGCCCGCGCTCCGTCATGCCTTGGTGACGTCCCAGAAGAACGGCAGCGGACCCTCGCGGACGCCCTGCACGTCGTTGCGCCACGCCTGATAGCTCAGGAAGAAGCCGGTGACGCCGTAGACGACGTCGTTCACCGCGGCCTCGTTGGTCCTGGCGAGCGCGGCCTTCTCAGCTTCGACGTCCGCCGCCGAGAACCATTCGGCGATGCCTTCCTCCGTCTTCGGGCTGTTGGGCCAGCCGAACCAGGCCTTCTCGCCGTTGGCGCGCAGCGCGTTGTAGCCGGCGGGGGACAGGCAGTCGGCGCCCGCGTGCCAGGTGTGAAACATGTTCCAGCCGCCGTCTTTCGGCGGCTTCTTCGAGGCGCGGCGCGAGCCGACCGTGCCCCAGTCGGTCGCCACGAAATCGACGGTCATGCCCATGCGGCGAAGGAGGTCGGCGGTGACGTCGCCCTGCGCCTTGGTGATCGACTGGTCCTGCGCCACGACGCAGGTGACCGGCTCGCCGGCGTAACCCGCCTGCTCCAGCAGCTTCTTGGCGGCGTCCAGATTTTTCATCTTCATGATGTCGCCGCCCTGCTCCGAATAGAACTGGGTCCCCGGGGTGAAGAAGCCCGGCATCGGCTTCCACAGCGCGTCGTCGGAGCCGACGATCGCGCGCATGTAGTCTTCCTGGTTCATGGCGGTGAGCACCGCGCGCCGGATCTCGACCTTGTCGAACGGCGGATAGAGGTGGTTCATCCGGAACGCTCCGACATTGCCGAGCTTATCGGCGATGTCGACCGTGACGTCGGAGGCGCCCTGCAGCACCGGCACGAGATCGGAGAGCGGATTCTCCCACCAGTCGATCTCTCCGTTCTGGAGCGCCGACAGGGCGGTCGCCGGGTCCGGCATGATGATCCATTCGATGCGGTCAAGCATCATGCGCTTGCCGCCGGCGAGCCAGGAGGATGGCTCGTCGCGGGACTTGTAGTCCTCGAACTTCTCGAAGACCGCGATCGCGCCGGGAACCCATTCCTTCTGGGCGAACTTCATCGGCCCGGAGCCGATGTATTCCTTGATCTGGGTGAAGGGATCAGTCTGAGCGAGGCGCTCAGGCATTACGAAGGAGCACGGCGCGTTGTTCTTGCCGAGCGCGAGCAGCATCTTCGGATAGGGCTGCTTCAGCGACCATCTAAAGGTCAGGTCGTCGACCGCGACGAGCTCGTTCTGAAGCGCCTTGATCATCAGGCCCATCGGGTCACGCGCCGACCAGCGGGCCAGACTCGCGACCGCGTCTTTCGCAAGCACCGCCTCGCCGTCGTGGAACTTGAGCCCTGATCGAAGCTTGAAGGTCCAGACCAGACCGTCGTCGGAGACCGTCTCGGACTCCACCATCTGGCGTTGCGGCTGCAGTTTCTCGTCGACGCCGTAGAGCGTGTCCCAGACGAGCGCCGCGGCGTTCCGGACGACGTATTGGGTGCCCCAGATCGGATCGAAATTGGCGAGGTTGGCCTGTGGGACGAATTTGAGCGTCTTGCGCCCCGCCTGCGCGATCGCCGGGGCTGACAGGCCGCCCGTGGCGCCGATGAATCCGGCGGCGACCGAGGCCTGGATGAAGCTGCGGCGATCCATGAAAGTCCCCTTCATGGCCGGCGTCCAGGGACGCTGGCGTCCTGCATGCCACGAGAAGGGCTGCAGAGATCGTGCCATTCGGGCGGCCCTGAGCTTCGTCGCCGAAACGCGTCGCGGCGGGTCCGGATGAGCAATCGATCGCCATCGGCGCCGCGTATTTGTGCGCGCCCAGTCGCTAGGCGTTTCCGGTTTGCGGCCTATGATCGCCCCCGCCGCGCAGGACGCGGGACGGCAAGCAAGAGGGGATCGCCATGACCGCGTCACCCATCCGTTGGCTGGCGAGCGCCGCCGCGAGCCTTCTCACAGCGGCCGCATTCACGCTTTCGGCGCCGGCCGCTCAGGCGACGACCATCCGCGCGGTGATGCATTCGGGGATAAACATTCTCGACCCGATCATCACCACGGCGCACATCACCCGAAACCATGGCTACATGGTCTTCGACACGCTGCTCTCGATGAACGGCAAGTACCAGCCGACGCCGCAGATGGCGGACTTCAAGGTCTCGGACGACAAGCTCACCTACACCTTCACGCTTCGCGACGGGCTGTTCTGGCACGATGGGACGCCCGTCACGGCGGAGGACTGCGTCGCCTCGCTGAAGCGCTGGGCGGCGCGCGACGCCGGCGGACAGGTGATGATGGACTCCGTCGCAAGCCTGACCGCGACCGACGCCAGGACCATCACCCTGGCGCTCTCGAAGCCGTTCCCTTACGTGCTTGAGCTGCTCGCCAAGCCCGCGTCGCTCGTGCCGTTCATGATGCCGAAGCGGCTGGCCGAGACCCCGCCCACGGAGCCGATCAAGGAAATCATCGGCTCCGGGCCGTTCCGCTTCGTGGCCTCCGAGTTCAGGCCGGGCGACCGCGTCGTCTACGAGAAGTTCGAGAAGTACACGCCGCGCCCGGAGCCGGCGGACTGGCTCGCGGGCGGCAAGAAAGCCAATGTGGACCGGGTCGAGTGGATCAACATGCCCGACGCCCAGACCGCGGTGAACGCGTTGATCTCCGGCGAGATCGATTATCTCGAGCAGCCGCAGATCGATCTTCTGCCGCTGCTCCAGGCGTCGCCTGACGACATCACCATCGGCGTCTATAACGAGCTTGGCTACCAGACGATGGGGCGGATGAACTTCCTCCACCCGCCGTTCGACGACGTGCGCGTCAGGCGCGCGGCGCTTTACGCGCTCAATCAGGAGAGCGTGCTTCAGGCTGTCGTCGGCGATCCCGCCTACTATCAGCTCTGCCCCTCGATGTATGGCTGCGGCACGCCGCTCTCGACCGAGGTCGGCGACGGCGCCGCCACGATCGGCAAGGGCGGCGATCTCGAAAAGGCCAAGGCTCTGCTCAAGGAGGCGGGCTACGACGGCAAGCCGATCGTCATCATGCAGCCGACCGACACCGTCGCGACCGCGCAGCAACCGATCGTCGCCGCCCAGCTTCTGGAGAAGGCGGGCTTCAAGGTCGACCTCCAGCCGATGGACTGGCAGACTCTGGTCGCCCGGCGCGCCAGCATGAAGCCCCCGGCCGAGGGCGGCTGGAACATGTTCTTCACCAACTGGGTCATCCCCGAGATCTGGAGCCCGCTGGTCAATCCGATGATCAACGGTCGCGGAAAGAAGGGCTTCTTCGGCTGGCCGGACGACCCGGAGCTCGAAAGACTGAGGGCCGCCTACGTCGCCGCCGACACCGACGACAAGCGCCGCGAAACCGCGAAGGCGGTGCAGGCGCGCGCCTATGATCAGGTGATCTACGTGCCGCTCGGCCAGTTTCGCAGCCCGTCGGCCTGGCGGTCGTCGCTGAGCGGGATCGTGAAATCACCCATCCCGCTGTTCTGGAACGTAGAGAAGAAAGGCTGACGACGATGCCCGCGCTTGCCGAAATCCTCGCCTTCGCCGACGAGCTCAAGGCGATCCGTCACGACCTCCACGCCCATCCCGAGATCGGGTTCCAGGAGGTGCGGACGTCCGGCGTCGTCGCCGAGAAACTCGCGTCCTACGGCGTCGAGGTGCACCGCGGACTCGGCAAGACGGGCGTCGTCGGCGTGCTCGAAGGCAGGGGCGGGCCCGGCCGGAGGATCGGGCTGCGCGCCGACATGGACGCGCTGCCGATCGTCGAGACGACGAACCTGCCGTACCGATCGCAGAATCCCGGCGTCTTCCACGGCTGCGGCCATGACGGCCACACCACGATGCTGCTCGGCGCCGCGCGCTATCTCGCGGAAAAGCGCGACTTCAAGGGAACGGCGATCTTCGTGTTCCAGCCGGCGGAGGAGGGCCTGGGAGGCGCCCGCGCGATGATCGCCGACGGACTGTTCGAGCGCTTTCCGGTCGACGAGATCTACGGGCTGCACAACGATCCGTACATCGAGGCCGGTCAGATCTCGGTGTTTCCCGGTCCCGCCATGGCGGCGGCGGACTTCTTCGACATCACCATCACGGGCGCCGGCAGCCACGCGGCCATGCCGCATTTGTCGAGCGACCCGATCGTCGCCGCGGCGGCGCTCGTTCAGGCGTTGCAGTCGATCGTCAGCCGCAACGCCGATCCCTTCGAGGCTCTGGTGCTGTCGATCACGCAGGTCCATGCCGGATCGGCCTACAACGTGATTCCCGAGGAGGCGACGCTCACCGGCACGATCCGCGCCTTCAGGCCGGAGGTGATGGAGATCGCGCGCCGTCGGATGAAGGAGATCTGCGACGGCGTCGCCGCGGCCCATGCTGTCGAGATCGGACTGGACCTGCGCTCCGTCTTCGACGTTCTGATCAACCACGAGGCCGAGACCGAGGCGATGGCGGAGGCCGCGCGCGAGATCGTCGGGGACGAAGGCCTGATCACGCAGCCTCGGCCGATGATGGGCTCGGAGGACTTCGCCGACATGCTGCAGAAGGCGCCGGGCTGTTACGCCCGGGTCGGCCATTCCGGCGACCTGCCGCTCCACAACCCGGGTTTCATCCTCGACGACGCCATCCTCCCGGTCGGCGCGAGCCTGCTCGCCCGCATCGTGGAGCGTCGGCTCGCCGCCTGAGTCCCGGGACGCGGCGAGCCGCCGCGCTCGCCGCGCACAGGACCGTCGCGCTGAGGAACGGCTCGGCCGGCGTTCGGTGCGCGCCGGCTCCGATCGTACGGCTTCCGCGACCGCGCGCTAGGCCGCAGTCTCGGGTCCGCTCTCGTCCAGCGCGCCGTCCGGCGGGTCGACCACGACCCGGCCGCCGGCGACGTCGACCACAGGCACGACCGCCTTCGTGAAGGGCAGGTAGACGGTGCGCCTCTCGTCGGCGAGGCGGATCTCCATCAGATCGTCGGCTCCGAAATTCTGCAGCGCCACGACCTCGCCGAGCGGCGTCCCGTCCGGGCTCTCGACCCTGAGGCCGATCAGGTCGGCATGGTAGAACTCGTCCTCGTCGCCGCTGTCCGGCAATGCCTCGCGAGGGAGAAACAGGCCGGTTCCCGTCAGCGCTTCCGCAGCTTCGCGGGTGGCGATCCCCCTGAAGCGCACGACGAGCATGTCGTCCTTCAGCGGCCTGAAGCTCTCGACGGCGAAACTGCGGCCGCCCGACGGATCGCTGAGCTCGCCATAGCGCGCGAGCGCCGCAGGCTCGCCCGTGAACGACTTCACGCGGAGCTCCCCGCGGACGCCGTGCGCGGCGCCGATCACGCCGATCTGGACAAGGCGGGGGAGGGGCATGGAGCGATGTCGCCGGCGAACGGTATGAATGGGCTCGTTGTGGTCCGGCTTGACCGGACCACCCATCTCGGGCCTGGAGCGCTACGCCCAAACATGGGTCCCCCGGCCAAGCCGGAGGACGACGACGTGGTTCCGAGCGAACGCCCGGTCGGTCCCGGCTCCCGAGCCGAGACCCGAATGGAGCGGTCGCCTTACGCAGCCGCCTCTTCGCCGGCGCCGGCCGCAGCCTTGGCGGCGGCGGCGCGCTCCTGAGCCTTCTTGCCGGGCTCGCCCTTCGTCGGGTTGTTGCGCGCCGGGCGCTTCATCAGGCCGGCGTCGTCGAGGAAGCGGTGGACGCGGTCGGTCGGGGTCGCGCCCTTGGCCAGCCACTCCTTGGCCTTGTCGAGGTCGAGCTTCACGCGGTCGGCGTGATCCTTGGCGAGCAGCGGATCGAACGAGCCGATGCGCTCGATGAAGCGGCCGTCGCGGGGGTAGCGCGAGTCGGCGATGACGATGCGGTAGAACGGACGCTTCTTGGCGCCGCCGCGGGCGAGCCGGATCTTCAGGGACATTTCTCTTTCCTTTTCTCGATTGTCGTCATCCCGGCCGGAGCGGGCGGAGCCGCGTGAAGGCCGGGATCGTTTTCAGGATTTACGTTCAGTCTTGCGGACAGCCCCGGCTCTCGCTCGGCCGGGACGATCCGGAAATCTCATTTCTTCTTCCCGAACCCCGGAAAGCCGCCGAGCCCCGGCAGCTTCGGGCCGCCGCCCATGCCCGGAAAGCCCGGAGGCAGACCGCCGCCCGCGCCCGGGAAACCGGGCGGCAGGCCCTTCGGCATGCCGTTCTTCTGCATCTCCTCGAGCGCCTCGGGCGGGATCTGCGGCTGGCCGCCGCCGAAGCCGAGCGCCGCGCCGAGGCCGGCGAGCGGGCCGCGGCCGGACTTGGCGCCCTTGCCCATCAGCTTCATCATGTCCGCCATCTGGCGGTGCATCTTCAGCAGCTTGTTGACGTCCTCGACCTTCGAGCCGGAGCCCGCGGCGACGCGCTTCTTGCGGCTCGCCTTGAGGAGGTCGGGATTCCTGCGCTCGGCCTTGGTCATCGAATCGATGATCGCGGCCTGCCGCTTGAACATGCCCTCGTCGAGATTGGCGCCCGCCATCTGCTTCTTGAGGTTGGCGACGCCCGGCAGCATCGACATCACGCCCGACATGCCGCCGAGCTTCTGCATCTGGTTGAGCTGATCCTTCAGGTCGTTCAGATCGAACTGACCCTTGCGCATCCGCTCGGCGGTCTTGGCCGCCTGCTCGGCGTCGATCGAGGCCGCCGCCTTCTCGACCAGCGCGACCACGTCGCCCATGCCGAGGATGCGGTTGGCGACGCGCTGCGGGTCGAACTCGTCGACCGCGTCAAAGCTCTCTCCGGTGCCGACCAGCTTGATCGGCTTGCCCGTCACCGCCCGCATCGAGAGCGCGGCGCCGCCACGCCCGTCGCCGTCGAGACGCGTCAGCACGATGCCGGTGACGCCCAGCGCCTGGTCGAAGGCGCGCGCGGTGACGATGGCGTCCTGGCCGGTCAGCGCGTCGGCGACGAGCAGGACCTCGTGCGGATTGACCGCGCGCTTGACCTCGACGACTTCCGCCATCAGCGCGTCGTCGATGGTCGTGCGTCCGGCTGTGTCGAGCAGCACGACGTCGTAGCCGCCGAGGCGGCCGGCCTCCATCGCGCGCCGGGCGATCTGCACGGCGCTCTGGCCGGCCACGATCGGCAGGGTCGGCACGCCGGTCTGCTGTCCGAGCGTCGCAAGCTGCTCCATCGCGGCGGGGCGCCGCGTGTCGAGCGAGGCCATCAGCACCTTGCGCTTCTCGCGGGTGACGAGGCGGCGCGCGATCTTGGCTGTCGACGTCGTCTTGCCCGAGCCCTGCAGGCCGACCATCAGGATCGGCACGGGCGCCGCGGCCGCGAGGCTGATTCCCTCGGCCTCCGAGCCGAGCATGGCGACGAGCTCGTCATGGACGATCTTGACGACCATCTGGCCGGGGGTGACCGACTTGACGACGTCGACGCCGACCGCGCGCGCCTTGACCCGGTCGATGAAGTCGCGGGCGACCTCGAGCGCGACGTCGGCCTCGATCAGCGCGCGGCGCACCTCGCGCATCGCCTCCGCGACGTCGGCCTCGGTCAGGGCGCCGCGCCGGGTGAGCCGGTCCAGAATGCCGCCGA
This sequence comes from Hansschlegelia plantiphila, assembly GCF_027922265.1. Taxonomy (GTDB): domain Bacteria; phylum Pseudomonadota; class Alphaproteobacteria; order Rhizobiales; family Methylopilaceae; genus Methylopila; species Methylopila plantiphila. The sequence goes on from NZ_BSFI01000008.1 coordinate 705,232, forward strand.
GGCGGTCTGTCAGAGCGTCGAACATGCGCCTCTCGGCCCGTCCTCAATCAGGGTCGACGCGGTCATGGCGTCCAACGCAAAACGCGCCCGCGGACGCATCGCGTCGGCGGACGTTGACCCCCCGGCCTCTTGGGACGGGCGGCTTGGCTGGTCGTCTGACCTCGTCAGATGCAGCGTCACCTACAGCTTGAGGGCCTGAGCGTCAACCTGAGGGATACCAACCGCGACCGAGCGACGCGCGGCGGGGCGCCGGCTTCTTAAGCCTGGCAAGATCGGCTATGGTGACAATAGCAGAGACTGCATCTCGCAGTTGCAGCAAGAGCTGCGACGAAGTCTAGACTCTAGAAGACACTGCAAAAATTTCAGTATCGACGTGTCGCCACCGTGCGCGCGAATCCTGGACCGCCCGAAGGGGAGAGAGCCATGATTATGAATTCTATACGAAATCTGTTCCGCCGCGCGTTCTCGTGCTGGCCGTCGCGCATCGCGGCGCTCGCGCTGCTCGCGCTCACGGTCAGCTGGGGCTCCGAGGGGGTCTGGGGCCTGTCCTCGCGCGGCGGCGCCGAGACGGTCGCCGCCGTCGAATAGACGGCGACCCTCGCTCGCGAAATCGCCGGGGAAGGCGCATATAGAGGGCCGCTGACACTCTCTTCGGCCTTCTGATGACCGTGCTGAACGACCGCCCTTACGCCAAGATGAACGGTCTCGGGAACGAGATCCTGGTCGTCGACCTGCGCGGCTCCGTCGCGCGCGTCACGGGCGAGGACGCGCGCGCGCTGTCGCGGCGCCGGGAGACGCATTTCGACCAACTGATGGCGGTGCACGACCCGCATACGCCGGGAACGGCCGCCTTCATGCGCATCCTCAACGCCGACGGCTCGGAGGTCTCGGCCTGCGGCAACGGCACGCGCTGCGTCGCCGACCTGCTGATGCAGGAGACTGGCGTGCGGGAACTGGCGCTGGAGACCTCCGCCGGTCTGCTCGTCTGCGAAGCGGGGATTAGGCCCGGCGAAGTGACCGTCGACATGGGCGCGCCGAAGTTCGGCTGGGCCGACATTCCGCTCGCGGAGGCGTTCGCCGACACCCGCGCGATCGAGCTTCAGCTCGGCCCGATCGAGGCGCCGCTGATCCACTCGCCATCGGTCGCGAACGTCGGCAACCCACATGCGATCTTCTGGGTGAACGACCTTTCCGTCGTCGACCTGCGCCGCGCGGGGCCGATGCTGGAGAGCCACCCTCTCTTCCCCGAGCGGGCGAACATCTCGCTCGCCAAGGTCACCTCCCGCGAGGCGATCACGCTGAAGGTGTGGGAGCGCGGCGCGGGGCTGACGCTCGCCTGCGGCACGGCGGCCTGCGCCGCGGCGGTCTCGGCGGCCCGCACCGGGCGCACCGGGCGCGACGTGATCGTCACCCTGCCGGGCGGCCCGCTGCGGATCGTCTGGCGCGAAAGCGACGACCACATCCTGATGACCGGCCCAGCCGAACTCGAGCATCGCGGCCGGCTGACGGCGGAGATGTTTTCGGACGCGGCCTGAGCGACGACGCCGCCCTCACATGTGGATCGCGCGGCCCTCGACGGCGAGCGCCGCCTCCTTGATCGCTTCCGAAAGCGTCGGATGGGCGTGGCAGGTGCGGGCGATGTCCTCGGCGGACGCGGAAAACTCCATGCCGAGCGCGACCTCGCCGATCAGGGTGCCGGCGTCGGGCCCGACGATGTGGACGCCGAGCACCCGGTCTGTCCTGGCGTCGGCGAGAATCTTCACGAAGCCTTCCGTCGTGCCGTTCGCCTTGGCGCGGCCGTTGGCGGTGAAGGGGAACTTGCCGGCCTTGTAGTCGACGCCGTCGGCCTTCAGCTCCTCCTCGGTTTTCCCGACCGAGGCGACCTCCGGATAGGTGTAGACCACGTTCGGGATCACCCCGTAGTTCACGTGGCCTGCCTTGCCCGCCAAAATCTCGGCGATCGCGACGCCCTCGTCCTCGGCCTTGTGCGCGAGCATCGGGCCGGCGATGACGTCGCCGATGGCGTAGATCCCGTCGACGCTGGTCTTGAAGTGCGCGTCGGTCTTGATCCGGCGCCGGTCGTCGAGCGCGACGCCCGCCTCCTCGAGCCCGAGCCCTTGCGTGTAGGGGACCCGGCCGATCGCGATGAGCACCACGTCGGCCTCGACGGTCTCCGTCTCGCCGCCCTTGGCGGGCTCGATGGCGACGGCGAGCCGCTCGCCCGACTTGGTCGCGCCGGTGACCTTGGAGCCCAGCTTGAACGCCATGCCCTGCTTCTCCAGCAGGCGGTGGAACTGCTTTCCGAGATCGACGTCCATGCCGGGCAGGATGCGGTCGAGGAACTCGACGACGAGCACCTCGGCGCCGAGCCTGCGCCAGACCGATCCGAGCTCCAGCCCGATGACGCCGCCGCCGACAACGACGAGCTTCTTCGGCACGGCGGGGAGCGCAAGCGCCCCGGTCGAGGAGACGATGGTCTTCTCGTCGATGTCGAGACCCTTGAGCGTCGCGACGTCCGAGCCAGTCGCGATCACGATCGCCTTGGTCTCGAGGGTCGTCGTCTCGCCGCCTTCGGGCGCGACCTCGACCTTGCCGGGGCCAGCGATCTTCGCGACGCCGTGGAAGGTCTCGATCTTGTTCTTCTTGAACAGGAAGGCGACGCCTTTGACGTTGCCGTCGACGCCGTCCTGCTTGAACGCCATCATCTGCGCGAGATCGAGCTTGGGCGCGCCGACGCCGATGCCCATGCCCGCGAACTTGTGGCCGGCCTCCTCGAACAGCTCGGACGCGTGGAGCAGCGCTTTCGAGGGAATGCAGCCGACGTTGAGGCAAGTGCCGCCATGGGTCGCGCGCTTCTCGACCACGGCCACTTTCAGCCCGAGCTGCGCCGCGCGGATCGCGCAGACATAGCCTCCGGGGCCGGTGCCGATGACGACGAGATCGTAAGCCATGGGAGTCTTTCGTTTTCCGGTAGGTTTCAGGCGTCCGGCAACGGCGCGTTGAACGCCCAGACATGGCCGAACGGATCCTGGATGCGGCCGTAGCGCGCGTTCCAGAAGGTGTTTTCCGGCTCCATCACCACAATCGCGCCGGCCCCGACCGCGCGCGCCATGGCGGCGTCGACATCGTCGGCCCTGTCGAGGTTCACGTTGATCGCGACGCTTGGCCCCCGGACGGTGAAAGGCGAGCGCACCACGCCTTCGCCCCTATGCTCGGGAAATTCGTCATGGACGAGGATCTCGCCGCCAAACAGCTGGACGGTGGCGTGCATCAGCCTCAGTCCGTCCTGGGCCGGCACGGTCATGACGACCTTCGCCCCGAACGCCTTCTGGTAGAACGCCAGCGCGGCCGCGCCGTCGATGACGCAGAGGTGGGGTTCGACGCGCGGGTGGGCTGAAGGGTCGGCCATGTCCGATCTTACAGATCCATCACGAGCCGCGACGGATCCTCCAGGCTTTCCTTCACGCGCACGAGGAAGGTGACGGCCTCCTTGCCGTCGACCATGCGGTGGTCGTAGCTCAGCGCGAGATACATCATCGGGCGGATCTCGACCTTGCCGCCGATCGCCACCGGCCGCTCCTGGATCTTGTGCATGCCAAGAATGCCGGACTGCGGCGCGTTCAGGATCGGCGTCGACATCAGCGAGCCGTAGATCCCGCCATTGGTGATGGTGAAGGTGCCGCCCTGCATCTCGTCGATGCCGAGCTTGCCGTCGCGGGCGCGTTTGCCGAGGCCGGAGATGGTCTTCTCCACGCCTGCGAGACCGAGCCGGTCGGCGTCGCGCACGACGGGCACCACCAGCCCCTTGTCGGTCCCGACGGCGATTCCGATGTGGTAGTAATTCTTGTAGACGACGTCGCCGCCGTCGATCTCGGCGTTGACGGAAGGAATGTCCTTCAGCGCCTGGATCACGGCCTTCACGAAGAAGCCCATGAAGCCGAGCTTCGTCCCGTGCTTCTTCTCGAACACGTCCTTGTACTTCGAACGCAGCGCCATGACCTCGGTCATGTCGACCTCGTTGAAGGTCGTCAGCATGGCCGCCGCGTTCTGCGCGTCCTTCAGTCTGCGGGCGATGGTCTGCCGCAGCTTTGTCATCTTCACGCGCTCTTCGCGCGACGCGTCGTCGGGGGCCGACGGCGCGCGCGCCTTCACGGGCTGAGGCGCGGGCGCCGCCGGGGCCTCCGCCTTCGCTCCGCCGGCGCCCGCCTCCAGCATGTCGCCCTTGGTGACGCGGCCGTCCTTACCTGAGCCCTTGACGCCGGAGGGGTCGACGCCGGTCTCCTCGGCGAGCCGCCGCACGGAAGGGGCGAGCCCCGTATCCGCCGGAGCGGCGCCGTTCGCCTTCGCCTCTGTCTTGGGCGCGGTCTCGTTGGCGTCGTCCTTGATCGCCGCGGGCTCGGCGGCCTTGGCGGGCTCGGCCGGCTTGGGTTCGGCCTTCTTGGGCGCAGGCGCTGCGCCGGAGCCAGCCTCGATAGAGCCGAGCAGCGCGCCGACGCCCACCGTCTCGCCGTCCTTAGCCTCGATCTGGCCCAGAACGCCGGCCGCGGGGGCGGGAACCTCCAGCGTCACCTTGTCGGTCTCGAGCTCGACGATGGGTTCGTCGATGTTGACCGTCTCGCCCGGCTTCTTGAACCATCGGCCGATGGTGGCCTCGGTCACGGATTCGCCGAGCGTCGGAACGCGGATTTCAGTCGCCATCAGATCGTCCCCGAAAGCCGGGGTCTCCCATAAACATCAGTTGCGCCGGCGGCGCAGGACGCGCCTGAGCAAGATAGGCGGCGCGAAAGGAAATTCCGACTCTCTCATAGAGAAATCCGCTCGAAAGCGGAGTTTCAGAAGATTCGGTCAGCCGAGCGCCTCGCTCAGGAGCGCCTGAAGCTGTGCGAGATGCTTGGACATCAGCCCGGTCGCGGTCGCCGCCGAGGCCGGGCGGCCGGCGTAACGGGGGCGCCTGTGCTGCGCGCCGATCTGGTTCAGCACCCATTCGATATAGGTCTCGACGAAGAACCAGGACCCCATGTTCTTGGGCTCCTCCTGGCACCAGACGACCTCCGCCTGCTTGAAGCGAGAGAGTTCGTTGACGGCGGCCTTCACCGGGAACGGATAGAGCTGTTCGACGCGCAGGATGTAGACGTCGTCGATCCCGCGCTTCTCGCGCTCCTCGATCAGGTCGTAATAGACCTTGCCGGAGCACATCACGACCCGGCGGATGTCTGAGTCCGGCTTCAGCTTGACCATCGAGTTCTTGTCGAGCTCGGCGTCGTCCCACAGCAGCCTGTGGAACACCGAGCCTTCGCCCATCATCGACAGCGGCGAGACCGCCCGCTTGTGACGCAGCAGCGACTTCGGGGTCATCAGGATCAGCGGCTTGCGGAAGTCCCGCACCAGCTGCCGACGCAGGATGTGGAAGTAGTTCGCCGGAGTCGTGACGTTCGCGACCTGCATGTTGTCCTCGGCGCACATCTGCAGATAGCGCTCCAGACGCGCCGAGGAATGCTCCGGCCCCTGGCCCTCATAGCCGTGCGGCAGCAGCATCACGAGGCCCGACATGCGCAGCCATTTGCGCTCGCCGGACGACAGGAACTGGTCGACGATGACCTGCGCGCCGTTGGCGAAGTCGCCGAACTGCGCCTCCCAGAGCGTGAGCGCGTTCGGCTCGGCCAGCGTGTAGCCGTATTCGAAGCCGAGCACCGCTTCTTCCGAGAGCATCGAGTTGATGACCTCGAAGCGCGCCTGCTCCGGCGAGAGGTTGGAGAGCGGCGTGAAGCGGGCTTCGGTCTCCTGGTCGGTCAGCACGGAGTGGCGCTGGCTGAAGGTGCCGCGCTCGACGTCCTGGCCGGAGAGACGCACGGGCGTGCCGTCGGCCAGCAGTGAGCCGAAGGCGAGCGCCTCTGCCATCGCCCAGTCCACGCCCTCGCCGCTCTCGACCATCTTGAGGCGGTTGTCGAGCAGCCGCTGGATGGTGCGATGAACGTTGAAGCCCTTGGGCGCGAAGGCGATCTTGTGGCCGAGCTCCTTCAGTCGCTCGACCGGAACCCCGGTCTTGCCGCGACGGGGGTCGTCGGGGTCCTTCGCGGCCTTGATGCCGGACCAGCGGCCGTCCAGCCAGTCGGCCTTGTTCGGCTTGTAGGCCTGGCCGGACTCGTATTCGGCCTCGAGCCTCGCGCGGAAGGCCGCGCGCATCTCGTCGACTTCGCCCGGCCTGATCACGCCCTCCTGCTCGAGCCGTTCGGAATAGAGCTCGAGCGCGGTCGGGTGGTTGCGGATGATCTTGTACATCCGCGGCTGGGTGAACGCCGGCTCGTCGCCCTCGTTGTGGCCGAACCGCCGGTAGCAGAACATGTCGATGACCACCGGCTTGTGGAACTTCTGCCGGAACTCGGTCGCGATCTTGGCGGCGAAGGTGACGGCCTCGGGGTCGTCGCCGTTCACGTGAAAGATCGGCGCCTCGATCATCTTGGCGGTGTCGGACGGGTAGGGCGAGGAGCGCGCGTTGCGCGGGCTCGTCGTGAAGCCGATCTGGTTGTTGATGATGAAATGCAGCGAGCCGCCGGTCTTGTGGCCGCGCAGGCCCGACAGGCCGAAGCACTCCGCGATCACGCCCTGGCCCGCGAAGGCCGCGTCGCCGTGGATCAGAAGCGGCAGCACCTGCACGCGGTCGACGTCCTGGTGCTGGTCCTGCTTGGCGCGCACCTTTCCGAGCACCACCGGATCGACGATCTCGAGATGCGAGGGGTTCGCGGTCAGCGACAGATGGACGGCGTTGCCGTCGAACTCGCGGTCCGAGGAGGCGCCGAGGTGGTACTTGACGTCGCCCGATCCCTCGACCTCTTCCGGCGTCCAGCTGCCGCCCTTGAACTCGTGGAAGATCGCGCGGTGCGGCTTGCCGAGCACCTGGCTCAGGATGTTGAGCCGGCCGCGATGGGCCATGCCGACCACGATCTCGCGCACCCCGAGCGCCCCGCCGCGCTTGATGATCTGTTCCAGCGCCGGGACGATCGCCTCGCCGCCGTCGAGCCCGAAGCGCTTGGTGCCGGTGTATTTGACGTCGAGGAACTTCTCGAAGCCCTCGGCCTCGACGAGCTTGTTGAGGATCGCCTTCTTGCCCTCGGGGGTGAAGGCGACGCCCTTGTCGGGCCCTTCGATGCGCTCCTGGATCCAGGCCTTCTCGCCGGGCTCCGAGATGTGCATGAATTCGACGCCGAGCGTGGAGCAATAGGTCCGCTTCAGGATCGCGAGCATCTCGCGCACGGTCGCGAATTCGAGGCCGAGCACGTAGTCGATGAAGATCTTGCGGTCGAGATCGTCGTCCCCGAAGCCGTAGGAGGCGGGTTCGAGCTCCTCGCGGTCCGGCCGTTTCTCGAGCTTCAGCGGGTCGAGGTCGGCGGCGAGATGGCCGCGGATGCGGTAGGCGCGGATCATCATCAGCGCGCGCGTGGAATCGCGGGTCGCGGCCTTGATCTGTTCAGGGGTGAGCGCGTCGCCCTTGACGGCGGCCTTCGCCTTCAGCTTGTCGCCGACGGCGACCTCGATCGCGCCCCAGTCTCCGTCGAGCGCGGAGACCAGTTCGCCGTTCGCCGGGATCGGCCAGTTGGGCTTCTCCCAGGACGGGCCCTCGGCGGTCTTCTCGACCGCGCCGGGCTCGTCGCCCAGATCCTCGAAGAAGGCGCGCCATTCCGGATCTACGGAAAACGGATCCTCGAGATAGCGGGCCTGGAGGTCCTCGACATAGGCGGCGTTCCCGCCCCAGAGGAAGGAGGTGCGGGAGAAGGCCTCGTTCGCCGCCTGGCGTGACATCAGATAAGCCTCTGGTTGGGCGCGCAGCGTCTTCGCACTGCAATATATGCCGCGTGAGGCTTGGATAGAACGCCTCAAATGCGAAAACCGCGTGGCGCCGGTTCACATAATCTTTCTGCGTCCTTCAGTCCGGCTTAGCCCTTCAGCAATTCGACCAGTGTCTTTCCAAGCCTGGCCGGGGACGGCGAGACGCGCACGCCCGCCACCTCCATCGCCGCGATCTTGTCCTCCGCGCCGCCCTTGCCGCCCGAGATGATCGCCCCGGCGTGGCCCATCCGCCGGCCGGGAGGCGCCGTGCGGCCCGCGATGAAGCCGACCGTCGGCTTCTTGCGCCCGCGCCTCGCCTCGTCGCTAAGGAACTGCGCCGCGTCCTCCTCCGCCGAGCCGCCGATCTCGCCGATCATCACGATCGACTCCGTCCGCTCGTCGGCCAGGAACAGCTCCAGCATGTCGATGAACTCGGTCCCCTTCACCGGGTCGCCGC
>NZ_BSFI01000009.1 GCF_027922265.1 Hansschlegelia plantiphila
CCTCGACCGGCATCAGGAACGGCTGGTCGATCGGACGCTCCGGCTGCGGGATGTACTCGTCGACCGCCGCCATCAGCTGGAGGATGGCGTCATGGCCAAGCTCCGGGCTCTTGTTCTCGAGAGCCGCAAGCGCCGAACCCTTGACGATCGGAATGTCGTCGCCCGGGAAATCGTACTTCGACAGAAGCTCGCGAACCTCGAGCTCGACAAGCTCCAGGAGCTCGGCGTCGTCGACCATGTCGCACTTGTTCAGGAACACAACCAGCGCCGGAACGCCGACCTGACGCGCCAGAAGGATGTGCTCGCGCGTCTGCGGCATCGGGCCGTCGGCGGCCGACACCACAAGGATCGCGCCGTCCATCTGAGCGGCGCCCGTGATCATGTTCTTCACGTAGTCGGCGTGGCCCGGGCAGTCGACATGCGCGTAGTGACGGTTCGCCGTCTCATACTCGACATGCGCCGTCGAGATCGTGATCCCGCGCGCCTTCTCCTCAGGAGCCTTGTCGATCTGGTCGTAAG
>NZ_BSFI01000010.1 GCF_027922265.1 Hansschlegelia plantiphila
CCTCGACCGGCATCAGGAACGGCTGGTCGATCGGACGCTCCGGCTGCGGGATGTACTCGTCGACCGCCGCCATCAGCTGGAGGATGGCGTCATGGCCAAGCTCCGGGCTCTTGTTCTCGAGAGCCGCCAGAGCCGAGCCCTTGATGATCGGAATGTCGTCGCCCGGGAAGTCGTACTTCGACAGAAGCTCGCGAACCTCGAGCTCGACAAGCTCCAGGAGCTCGGCGTCGTCGACCATGTCGCACTTGTTCAGGAACACGACCAGCGCCGGAACGCCGACCTGACGCGCCAGAAGGATGTGCTCGCGCGTCTGCGGCATTGGGCCGTCGGCGGCGGACACCACAAGGATCGCGCCGTCCATCTGAGCGGCGCCCGTGATCATGTTCTTCACATAGTCGGCGTGGCCCGGGCAGTCGACATGCGCGTAGTGACGGTTCGCCGTCTCATACTCGACATGCGCCGTCGAGATCGTGATCCCGCGCGCCTTCTCCTCAGGAGCCTTGTCGATCTGGTCGTAAG
>NZ_BSFI01000011.1 GCF_027922265.1 Hansschlegelia plantiphila
CGCGCCAGCACCGGCACGAATTCGCGCTGACCGCCGGACGACGTCCCCTGCCCGCCCGGCTGCTGGACGGAATGAGTGGCGTCGAAGATCACCGGCGCGCCGGTCTTCGCCATCTCGGGCAGCGCGCGCATGTCGGAGACCAGCGTGTTGTAGCCGAACGAGACGCCGCGCTCGGTGAGCAGCACGCGCGGGTTTCCGGCGCCGGTCAGCTTGGCGACGACGTTCTTCATGTCCCAGGGCGCGAGGAACTGGCCCTTCTTGACGTTCACGACGCGGCCGGTCGCTGCGGCCGCCAGCAGCAGGTCAGTCTGGCGGCAGAGGAAGGCCGGAATCTGCAGCACGTCGACCGCCTCGGCCGTCGGGGCGCACTGCGCGGCGTCGTGGACGTCGGTCAGCACAGGGAGAGCCAGGCTTTCTCGAATCTCGGCGAAGATCGGCAGCGCCTCCTGCAGCCCGATGCCACGCTCGGCGTTCGCGCTGGTGCGGTTGGCCTTGTCGAACGACGTCTTGAAGACCAGACCGA
>NZ_BSFI01000012.1 GCF_027922265.1 Hansschlegelia plantiphila
GCTGTGATCCGGCGTGGAATTTTGACCCCGTTGTGAGGGGGATCGGCGTCCAATTTTGCCCCCCGGGGCGTGCGTTGCGCATGCTGCCTGTCTTTGTCAGGGACGGGCGGCCGGGGGATGAAGGGCGTGGACACGATCGCGGGGATCCGCCGTGAGCATTTTGTGCGCGGCAAGACGATCAAGGAGATCGTGCGCGAGCTGCACATGTCGCGGAACACGGGCGGAAGGTGCTGCGGTCTGGGGCGACGGCGTTCGAGTATGAGCGCGAGGTGCAGCCGCTCCCGAAGCTCGGGCCATGGCGCGACGACCTCGACCGGCTGCTGACGGAGAACGAGGGACGGGCGGCGCGCGAGCGGCTGACGCTGATCCGGATCTTCGAGGCGTTGCGGGCGCTGGGCTATGAGGGCGGCTACGACGCGGTCCGGCGCTACGCCCGAGGTCGGCAGCGTGAGCGGTCGCCGTCATCGGCGGCGTTCGTGCCGATGAGCTTCGATCCGGGTGAGGCCTACCAGTTCGACTGGAGCCACGAGATCGTCCTGATCAATGGCGTCACCACGACCGTGAAGGTGGCGCACGTCCGGCTCTGCCACTCGTGGATGCTGTTCGTGCGGGCCTATCCGCGCGAGAGCCAGGAGATGGTGTTCGACGCCCACGACCGGGCGTTCGCCTTCTTCAAGGGGACCTGCACGC
>NZ_BSFI01000013.1 GCF_027922265.1 Hansschlegelia plantiphila
CGAGGCTTTCCCACGAGGCTTTCCCACAGGGCTGTCCCACGTGCCACCGTGGTGTGAGTCGATCCTCGGCTTGAAAGTCGAGGCAGTGCAGGGAAAACAGGTTTCCCTGGAATGGACTGAGACATCTGGGGGACTCTGGGAATGGTGGCACGACCCTGGAGTTCCTCTCGCCTTTCCTGTGGAGAGCGCCTCCTCTTGAGATGCGACGGGAACGCCGGGAATTCTTTCCCGACCACGCAGGGAAAGGATCCCTCCTCTCGAGCTAGGAGGCGGAAACGGGGCTCCTCTGGATGTGGGCGGGACTCTCGTGCTTCCTCTCGAGTGGAGACGGGTATGTCGGGGAACTTCTTGAGTTGCAGCAAGGGTGTGAAGGACCCTTTGGAAGTTCCAGAGGTTAGGTGTGATTAGCCTCGAGACGCCTCAGCGGAAATGGGCCTCATCTCGCCTGGAGGGGAGAACCTCCTGGATTTTCTCGAGTTGCGGCAGGTGCTCTCGACTTACGACGGGGACCTCAGGGACCCGCTCTGGTGGCCTCAGGAAAGGCCAGTCCCCATGCGAGTTGCTCGGGGGCCTCTCGGGATTCCTCTCCCGTCGATGCCGGGGCCTAAGACCTTGTGTGGAGTCGGTGCCGGAACCTGAGGATTCCTCTCCAGTGCTGACATGGATCTTGGGGTACTTCTGGAGTCTCCCCAGGGGAGTCAGTCCTCGTCTCGAGTGGGGGCATGCACGTGCGCTTTCCTCCCGAGCTGTAGCAGCAGTGTCACGCTTCCCTTCGCGTGGATCAAGGGATCTGTGGCTTTCCCTCGAGGCTTTCCCACGAGGCTTTCCCAC
>NZ_BSFI01000014.1 GCF_027922265.1 Hansschlegelia plantiphila
ATCATCTTCGCGCGTTGTTTGTCTGAGGCGTTTTGGCTTCGGCTTTTTGCGCGCGTCCACTCCCGAGAGACCGGAACGGCTCCATGACCATGACCCTCAGCCTCGCCCCCGCCCCGTCGGCCGGCGTTCCGACCAGGCGGCTCATCATCGACGGCAAGTCTGTGGACGCCCTGTCGGGGCGGACCTTCGAGACCCGCAACCCCGCGACCGGCGAGCTTCTCGCGAGCGTCGCCGAGGGCGGCGCGGCCGACGTCGACCTCGCCGTCGCCGCCGCCCGACGCGCCTTCGAGGGGCCCTGGAGCCGCTTCACGCCGTTCCAGCGCCAGGAGATCCTGCTCAAGTTCGCAGACCTGGTCGAGGCGAACTTCGAGGAGCTCACCATGACCGACGTGCTCGACATGGGCGCGCCGATCACCTTCGCCCGCGCCCGCAAGACGCGCGCCCTCGGCCTGATCCGCTTCTACGCCGGCATGTGCACCACCATCCACGGCGAGACCCTGCCGAACTCCTTCCCCGGCGAGGTCTTCACCTACACGCTGAAGGAGCCCGTCGGCGTCGTCGGCGCCATCACCCCCTGGAACGCCCCCCTCACCTCCACGATCTGGAAGCTCGGCCCGGTGCTCGCCACCGGCTGCACCATGGTGCTGAAGCCCGCCGAAGACGCGCCCCTCACCGCCCTCAGGCTGGGCGAGCTGCTGCTCGAGGCGGGCCTGCCCGAAGGCGTCGTCAACGTCGTGCCCGGCTTCGGACATGACGCGGGCGCAGCGCTCGCCGCCCATATGGGCGTCGACAAGGTCGCCTTCACCGGATCCGACGTCACCGGCCGCAAGATCATCGAGGCCTCCAAGGGCAACATCAAGCGCGTCACCCTCGAGCTCGGCGGCAAGTCCCCGGACGTCATCTTCGCCGACTGCGACATGGAGCTCGCCGTCCCCGGCGCCGGCATGGGCGTGTTCGCCAACACCGGCCAGATCTGCTGCGCCGGCACACGGCTGCTGATCGAGCGCCCGATCTACGAGGAGTTCGTCGAGCGCGTCTCCGCCTACGCCCGCTCGCTCAAGGTCGGCGCCGGCATCGACCCCGCGACCCAGATCGGCCCGGTCGTGAACGCGACCCAGCTCGAGCGCGTCGCAGGCTATATCGACGTCGGGCTCGGCGAAGGCGCCGTCGCGACCGCCGGCGGCAAGCGCCTCACCGAGGGCGCGCTCAAGCACGGCTACTTCATCGAGCCGACCGTGCTCTCCGGCGTCAACAACGACATGCGCGTCGCACAGGAGGAGATCTTCGGCCCGGTCGCCGCCGCCATCCCCTTCGACACGCTCGAGGAGGCCGCCGCCATCTCCAACGCCACCCCCTTCGGCCTCGGCGGCGGCGTTTGGACGCAGAACGTCGCAACCGCCCACCGCATGGCCAAAGCCATCCGCTCCGGCACCGTCTGGGTCAACACCTATGGCGGCCTCGACCCCGCCGTCCCCTTCGGAGGCTACAAGGCCAGCGGATACGGACGCGAATCCGGACTCCACCACGTCGACGCATACCTCGAAACAAAAGCCGTCGTCATGAAACTCGCTTAAAC
>NZ_BSFI01000015.1 GCF_027922265.1 Hansschlegelia plantiphila
AAGGTGGCGCACGTCCGGCTCTGCCACTCGTGGATGCTGTTCGTGCGGGCCTATCCGCGCGAGAGCCAGGAGATGGTGTTCGACGCCCACGACCGGGCGTTCGCCTTCTTCAAGGGGACCTGCACGCAGCAGCGTCGATACCAATCTGAAGGCGGGCAAGGTTCGCCTGCTGTTCGTCGCGGACATCATCCCACGGGAGCTGCGACGGGTCGTCGAGTTCCTGAACGCCCAGATGAGCCCGGCCGAGGTGCTGGCCATCGAGCTTCGCCAGTATCAGGGCGAGGGCTTGCGAACGCTCGTCCCGATGGTGATCGGCCAGACCCAGGCGGCCATCCGCAGCAAGAGCTCGATCTCGAACGCTCCGCAGCGGACTTGGGACGAAGCCTCGTTCCTTCAGGCGCTCGGCGAACGGACCGACGAGCAAAGCGTCGCAAATGCACGCCCAATCATCGACTGGATGAAGCGCACCGCGGACCGCGTCTTATGCTTCAACTGGGGTAAAGCTGAAGCCGTCGACGCCACACTCTAAGGCCAGCTCAGAACGGCAGCTTCGGGTCCGTTTCGTAGGCCGATAGTCCCAGCAACACGGCACGGTAGTCTAGAGCGCGTAGAAATTGGCTCGTCGAGTCGACCTGATCCGCATAAACGCCATGAGGGAACAGCGCGATCTCTTGTTCAAAGGCATCAAGCCATGGCGCTGAGTTCGGTAAATAGACCCGTCCCCGCTCGATCTTCGGCGTTTGTCCCTCTGCTCGCGCCAGCTTTGCGGCATTCGGGGAGATCGGTAGCAACCACCGGGTCGGCGACTGATACGTTTTCAGCTCCTGGATAAGGATCTGTCCGACGCCTGCACTTTCGACGATCACCTGGTCCGCCTTGTGCTTCTTTCTTTCAGACAGCACTCTCGAACCGAGCTGAGGAAACTTCATGCGCTCGCGGAGCACGTCAAGAAGATACAGCTTTCGGCCTGCGATGCCCCAAGTTGTGCAGACCGTATAGGCGTTGGCCTCGCCGTCCATATAGGCTGGGTCCCAGCCCTGTATTACGCGCTCGAACGCCTTGCGCGGCGGCGCCTCGTCGTAACGGCGAAACCAACTCATCTTGAACAGGTTCCCGTCGGGCGGAAGAGGCCTCTGCAAAATCTGAGCATTGTAACCTGCCTCACCGAGCTCCTCCTTTAGGAGCTTCAGGTCCGCATGGCCGAAACGCTCGGGGAACAGGAGGTCGCCGGGCTCGAGCGTCCAGGCCTTTCCGCCGCCGATATCGAGCGCCTGCCGTTTCCAGACTTCGCCCGGAAGCTCGAGCAAGGTCCACCCGCTCTGAGCCATCAGTCGGCCGATAGGGTCGTCCTGATGGAGCCGTTGCATGATGACGATCATGCGACCCTCGGTCGGCTTGTCGAACCGCGACAGCAGGGACTGCGTCATCCAATCGAAGACCGACTGGCGGGCGTTCTCGGACGAGGCTTCTATCGCCTTCAGCGGGTCGTCCACGACAATGAAATCTGCGCCTTTTCCGGTCACAACGCCGCCGACGGAGGTCGCGAGGCGGTAGCCCTTTTCGGTCGTCCGCAGCTCTTCGAGAGCGGCTCCTCCGGAAGCGAGCATCGCGCCCGGAAAAACGTCCCGGAACTGCGACGACCGCATCAGGTCTCGCCCTTGACTGGCGAAGCTCTTAGCGAGCTGCTCGGAGTACGACGCGCAGACCACCTTCAACCGAGGGTCTTGTCCAAGCAGCCACGCCGGGAGAGCGACCGTCCCCAGCATGCTCTTGCCATGTCGCGGCGGCACCGCGATCGCGAGACGCTTAATCTCGCCGGAGGCGACCTTCTGAAGGGCCGTCGCGATAGCTCGAAAATGTAGAGCGTCGATGAAAGGCTGTCCCGGCGCCAACACCGGAAACATCGCGCGGAAAAAAGGGTAGAGGTCCTTCCGGCACGCGACGCGGATGGCCTCGCGGGCGTCCGCGCGCCGAGCATGCACGAGGGCGGCGCCTTTGCCGCCGGCCATCGATCAGGCCTTCGACAGCAGTTCGAGGATGGCGATCTCCTCCGCCGAGAGCGGCGCCTCGGCCGGCTGATCCGCATTCGGATCCACCAAGGTCGCGAGGTGACCCATGATCAGCTTCAGCGCCGTCGCATCGCCATGAAGCGCCGCGTCGAAGATCTTCCGGATGAGAGCCTTCGCGCGGGGGATTTTGACGACCTTGTCGCCCACGCTTACCTTGATCGCGCGATGCGTCTCCTCGAGCATCATCTCCGCGAAGGTCGGCTTCCGCTTGGGACGTCCTCTCGGTTACCGGGCACGCCAGGCTGGAAACGGGTGGCGATTGGCCCCGTCGCGGATGCAGGCCCGGGCGATCGCGATGGCGAGGTGGGTCTTGCCGGTCCCGGTTCCGCCGACCAGCACGACGTTACGCTGGTGAGCCAGGAACTCGCCGCTGGCGAGGTCGCGGATCAGCGTCTCGTTGATCGGCGTGTCGTCGAAGGCGAAGTCCTCGACGTCGCGGGCGAGCGGCAGTTTGGCCGATGGTGATCTGGTACTTGATCGAGCGCGCCTGCTTCTCGCTGATCTCGGCGGTGAGCAGGTCGCCGACGATGCGTTGAGACTCGTGCTCGCGCTTCACGGCGGTCGCGATGATCTCGTCGAAGGCGGCCTTCATCCCGTAGAGCTTGAGCTCGCCCATGATGGTCAGTATCGCGGAACGCTTCATCACACGGCTCTCCTGAGGGTGTCGTATCGGGCGCAGTCGGCGGTCGGCTCGACGGCGAGCCGCAACGCTTCCGGCGTCATGATCGTGACCGGCGGCGCGGGGCCCGGCGCCGGGCGAGGATGTTCAGGACGACGTCGGCCGAGCAGACGCCCTAACGCAGCGTCTCGGCGCAGGCGGCTTCGACCGCGGACAAGCCGTCGCTCAGCACCGCGGCCAGGATCGCGACCATCTGACGGTCGCCGTCCTCGACGCTCGTGAGCTTGCGTCGGACCTTCTCGATGCTCGCCGGCAGCACCCAGTCCTTGAACGGCGCTCCGTTCCTGAGCGCGCCGGGCTTCCTCGCTAGTACGGGGACGTAATGCCAGGGATCGAACACCGTCTGGCCGCGGCCGAAGCAGCGCGGGTGGTCGCCGACGATCCGGCCGTCCTGACGCAGCTCGATTCGGTCGGCGTAGGCGCGGATCTCGGCCGGGCGGCCGATCGCGCTCGCGGCGACCGAGTACTTGTTGTTGTCGAACCGCACGAGGCACGTCTTGGACACCGACGCCGGCACGGCGTGGAAGCCGTCGAAGCGGCGGCATAGGGAACGAGGCTCAGGCGCTCGGCCTCGAACGCCTCCCACACGGTCCGGTCCGCGAACTCGGGATGACGATGCGCCTTGGGCGTTGAGCGATCGCCTGGTCGAGCACCCAGGCGTTCAGTTCGTCATAGCTCTTCGCCCCGACGCGCGGCGTGAAGAACCGCTCGCGCACCAGCCCGACCTTGTTCTCGACCTGACCCTTCTCCCAGCCCGACGCCGGCGTGCAGGCCACGGGGTCGATCAGGTAGTGGCTGCACATTTGCAGGAAGCGTCGATTGTAGGCGCGAGCGCGGCCGACGAGGATCGTCTCCACCGCGGTCTTCATGTCGTAGATCCCGCGCGTGCAGGTCCCCTTGAAGAAGGCGAACGCCCGGTCGTGGGCGTCGAACACCATCTCCTGGCTCTCGCGCGGATAGGCCCGCACGAACAGCATCCACGAGTGGCAGAGCCGGACGTGCGCCACCTT
>NZ_BSFI01000016.1 GCF_027922265.1 Hansschlegelia plantiphila
ATGCCCGAGCACCACGACTGAAAGCCGAACACCCGAGTGGGGCGGGAGCGCAGCTTCCGCCCTTCCGACTTCTGCGCCGCTCGCGCCTCCAAGGTTCAATCGAACCGCTCGGCCGCCCGCCTCGCCCGAGCCGCGCTCGTCTTCTTCCCATGACACGGGGCGCAGAGCAGCCGCACGTTGCAGGCGTCGAGCTCCGCGCCGCCGTCCTTCACCTCCACGATGTGGTCGCCGTAGATGACGCCGCCGGTCGCGCCGCAGGCCTCGCAGCGTCGGCCGCGCTCGGCCATGATCCGCTTCAGCAGCGTGCGCCAGGGCGACGAGTGGTAGAGCGGATCGCCGGTCTTCGGCGCGGGCTTGATGCGGCGCGTATCGATGGTCGCGATGCGCGGGCGGATGGTCTTTAGTCGAGCCACGTCGGCCCCGCCGTATTCAAGCGGACGCGGCCTTGCGCCGTGAGGTTTCCACCCGCTGTCGACAGGGCTTGCTCCTAATCAGCTTCCTAGACATCATTTGCTTGCAACCCGAGCATGGCCTGTTGGCAAATGGTTCGGCCATGCAATAGGACCATTACGATGGAACTCCTTGAACTAAAAAAACGGCTATTCAGTCAGTTTGGAGGATTTGCAGATGGACGCATAAAAGACCTCTCGAAGAGTGATCGCTTCATCTGTGACGATAGGGAACACGCTGATAACGATGCTAAAGGCAAGCTGTTTTACTGGTACGTAACAGTATATATGCGAGCGATATCCGGCGATGTCGTTCATATCGACATTGGAGACGCCATGCCGCAAAGCAAGGCAGTCAAAGAATGGATGAGCAATAATACTATAGAAGGCGAGTGGGGCCGGAGCGTCATCGAAATCAAAAAGGGCGAGCAAGGCAAGCTGAAGGAACTAGCAGCGCTCATCTCGTCGATCACCGACAAGCCTTATGACGTAAGGCACTACAAATATACCTGCCCTGAAGTCGCGTCGGTCCTGAGGCGGACGGCCGATGTCCTAGCCACAGTTTGGTCCGACTGAGCCCTTCCGTTGGGCATCTCGTGGCTTGCGCCCCTCATATTTGATCGGCAGAATGGGAGCGCGTTCAGAGGGCCCTTGAGGTTCCGCCTCGCTATGACAACGTGAGGTCTAAGCAACCGCGCAAGCGGTCGTCAGCCAGGAACGCCCCCCGGAGCGCTGGGTACTGGCTGACGCGAACGCTGACATCTGGCCTCCTAAACAGGAGACGAATGATGTCTGTGAGACGATCGATAAAACTGCCGTCCAAGCGCCTCTATGCGAGAACTCGTACTCAGAGGGCGAGTTTCTGGATGGCGCAAGTTGCGCCGGGCGACTGGCGACCTGCAAAGGATGTCGCAGCCTTTTTGGCGAAGCGAGACCGGCGTGAACTGAACACCGCAGTCGCTGTCCGTCACCTTAGGAAGCTCGGCGTGCCATGCCGACGCTTTGTGTCTGCGCGATAAAGGCATGCCGTCGTCGGTTTTGTGTATGAACTACGAGGGCGCGTTGGCTACTGTCGGCGCGCCCTCTGCTGAAGTCGCGATAGTCCGAACCAGTAGGGTCGATCCGGCTGGCGGCGACCACAGCCTTAATCCTTTCGGCCCGCTCGATTGTAAGAACGCCGCGGCCAAGCGCGCATCAGCTCTAAGCCGACGGCCAGCCTTCGATACCGATCCAGGCTCGCTCTCATGGCCAGCATCATCAGCCGACGCCGGGGGGAGGTCAAAAGTCCAGGCCGACGGGGGCCGGACCGGCATGGGCCCATCGCGCAGAGTTAGTTTCGCGATCGTCGCGATAATTCTCGTCGCATCAGCGACTTAGAAATTTTGTGCTTGCACGGGGTTCCGCACTCGCGTGATCGCGGCGGCAGTCGAAGGCTAACGCGACGACCTGCGCACGGCAGGCTCGTGACACTTGTGACGCCTCCGCCGATAACGACCGTGCGCGCGCGCATGCGCACATACGGCGGTAACAAGAACTGCCGTCACAAGTGTCACGAGGCCGGATCGGCGACTTCGATCCAGGGCGAAGTCGCCTCCGGTCGCGCGCCGACGTCGCCGGCAAGCGCATCGTCCCGGCAGCCCTTTAGCGACGGCGAGGAAGGCGAAGAGGCCGCCCCTTCGGGGCTGACGCGCTGGCGCGCGTCGCATACACACACAGAAAGCTCCGAAGGTGTAAGCGAACCTCATTACGCGACGGCGACCTCGGGAGGCGTAAGGAAGCGTAAGCGCCCCCTATAAAAGGGGGCTGCGCTTACGCCTTACGCTTACGGTCTCCCGCGTAAGGTTCTTACGCTTTCTTACGCCTCGCTTACGCTTACGCTGTTGCCGGACGCGGCGATGACGCCGGTCTCGCCGAGACGCTTTCGCGCGCTGTTGAAGGCGACCCGCTTTGCCGAGGGCTTCCGATCGCCGAACGCCGCGTAGGTCGCGGTGCGCCAGGCTTCGACATCCGCGGCGCCGCCAAGGCCGTGAAGGCATCGCAGCGCGGTTCGCGCGTCCCGCGACAGGGTGATGGGCTCTTTGGCTGAGACGGGACAGGAGGCCGGAGCCTCGCACGGCCGCGCGGCGATCACGAGCTCGGCGCCGGTCTCTATGGGCTCGAGCCGGAACGGGAATGTCTGGCCTTCCGCCACGGCGTTCGCCTTCGTCACTTCGATCAAGCGCCGACCGCCGCCAGCCCTCACCGTCATCTCGAGGTCGACGGCGCCGAGCAACGCGCTGGAGCCCCGCATGCTTGAGCCGCCTTTTGCGAGATGATGCAGCACGAGCACCATCGCTGTCGGCGCGGCCTCGGCGATGACCGTCAGCCCTTCGACCGCAAGGCCTACGTCACGGGCGGAGTTCTCGTCGAGGCCGCGCATGCACTTCGCCGCCGTGTCGATCACGACGAGCCGCAAGGGTGAAGCCATGGCTGCGATCATCCGAACGCCGTCCGCGATCTCTGCGATGTCCTTGGCTTCGGCTAATAGAGGCCGCCCGCCCGTGACGAAGATCCGCCCCTCCGGCCCGGCGCTGGCGAGCAGACGCCGTTGTGTCTCCTTCACGCGCTCGGCCGCGATGTAGACGACCCCGCCCTGCTCAACCTTCCTGCCGAGGAAGTCATCGCCGCGCGCGAAGCATGTGCTCAGCAGCACCGCCAAGGCGGACTTGCCGCCGCCGGGCGAGCCGACCAGAGCCACGATCTCGCCCTCAGCCACAAGGCCCTTCACGATCTCGCGGCGGATCGGCGGCTCCGGCAGGCGGTCCAGCCGGTGAAACAGGAACCGGCTGGCGATCACGCGGCGGCGCTCTCGTCAGCCGCGTCGCCATAGTCGACGGCGACGACGCGCCAGAACGCGCCGTCCTTCGCGAGGTCAATCGACGCCGGCCGGACCAGCTCGCCGCGGCGCGCGCAGGCCTCGCGCAGCGTCCGCGGCGCCGGGTCGTCGCCGAGCAGCATCGTCCACTGCCGCCGCCACCACGACGTGTCGAGCCGCTTGAACCAGGTCCGCACGATCGCGCCGCCGCCGAGCCCGTATGAGATCATGCAGGACAGCGACGTCGGGTCCGACGCCTTGCGGTAGGCGTGAAGCGCCATCGACTCCACAGCGAGCCGCTCCGTCCCTTGGACGGCGGTCCGGATCTCGACGGCCCGGCTCTCGCGGGTCCAGTCGATCGTGCCGAACTCGAGCTGCGTCGCGTCGACGGCGTGCGCGACCACGAGCGGCGCGCCGCAATGGCCGCACGCCTCGGCCTCGAACGGGCTGTAGGTGCCGCAGGCCCGGCAGGAACGCCACGGGGCGACGCCGCCGAGCGGCTGGCCGGTGCGGTCGAAGTGCGGCGCATGCACGGGCCCGAACCGCGGGACGTTGGCGGCGAAATCGAGCACGAGCAGGTCGGCCTTGCCCGCCGCCGGGCGCGTGCCGCGGCCGATCGACTGCGTGTGAATGATCGGGCTCATGGTCGGCCGGCAGGACGCGATCAGGTCGAGGTCCGGAACGTCGAAGCCGGTGAGCGCGGCCTGGACCGTCACGGCCATGCGCGCGCGGCCGTTCCGGAAGCTCCGGACGGCCTTGTCGCGGTCCTTCGCCTTAATCGCACCGACGATCAACGCCGGCCGTTCACCGCGCTTCCTGAGCTCGTCGAGATAGGCGCGGGCGTGGTCGACCGTCACGGCGAAGATCAGCCCCTTGCGCCGCTCCCGCATGGCGTCGAGCACGATGCGGACTTGCGGGATGACCTGCTCGAGGTTCGCGCGGACGAGCTGCGCCTGATTGTAGTCGCCGGCGCTGCGCGCAACGCCGCGCACCGTCATCAGCGCGGCCGGCGCGACGTAGCGGACCGGCGCCAGGAAGCCCGCCTCGACGAGCTCCGGCACGCCGATCTCATAGGGCTGGCAGGTGAACCACGAGTCCGGCCGGCCGTAGATCGCGCCGTCGGCGGTGCGGAAGGTCGTGGCGCTCAAGCCCACGCGCGGCGTCGCCCTGCCCCGCGGCAGGCCGGCGAACAGACGCGCGAACCAGCTTCCCTTGTGCAAGGGCATCTGATGCGCCTCGTCGACGATGACGAAGGCGGGATCAAAACCGACGGCGCCGGCGAGGCTCTGCGGCGTGCCGACGATCACCTGGGCGTCGAGCTCGCGCCGGCCAAGCGCCGCGCACGCAACGCCGATCGACGCCGCGGGCAGCATGCGCCGCAGCGCGCCCTCGTTCTGCTCGGCGAGTTCCCGCGACGGCACGACTACGAGGATGCGGCCGACCGGCAGCAGCTCGGCGACGACGCCTGCCACGACGACGGACTTCCCGGCGCCGGTTGGCAGGCTCGCAACCGGATGCTCTCCGGCGCGCACGGCCGAGACGAGCGCCGTCACCGCCGCGGCCTGATACGGCCGCAACGCAGGTCGAACGGACATGGCGAGGCCTTCAGAAAATATGGTTATCAGACGACAATTCATTCAGATCGAATGAAGAACCTAAGTGCTTCCATGTCACCGCCAGGCAGGGCCAGGCCGGGCGCTCTGATGAAGAGGTCAAAATGCTTGACGGCAGCAACGCCTCGGCGCGAAGCTCGCGGCGAGCCCTCGGGTCATTTTTCGGGGGACCTTCGCCTAAAGCGTCGCGCAGTCGCCGATCGAAGGACGGTCGGCGACTGTCGGGGCCCCACTGCTAGCTTCCCTGATCGCCGTTGTGCTGTCTGGATTGCGGACGAGCCGCAGCCTCGCGCTCGGCCAGCCAAGCGTTGATGCTCGACTGGCGAGCGGCGACCGTTTTACCGCCGAGCTTGAAGATCGGCAGGCCGGCCGTGCGGGCGAGGTGCCGAGCTTGGTCCGGCTTCAGGTTGCCCGCGCCGATCCCGATGGCCTTCCACCCCTTCAAGAGGTCGGCCGGAGGAGCCTGTTCCATGTCGCTTCCTTGTCGCATCGATGTCGCGTCCAGACGCCGCCGCGTTTTTACGGACGGTTACAAATCAATGGCTTAGGTGCCGCGCCGGGCCCACCTCTCGGCACAAACAAAGAGGCCGCCCGGAGGCGGCCTAAGTAATTGATGACACAAACACTTTTTATGGTTTTGGCTTTGTCGTACCTAATTCCGTAGCCCTGAGGAATACCGATCAGCGTTTCGTTCTCGGCCGTGACGCCGATAGTCGCGAGCGCCGCCACCATGTCGCCGAGACCGGCTGGGTCGACGCCGACGGTTGCGAGCAGGCCCGCGTCGCGAACTCGCCGAATGAGGCCCACGATCTCGGAAATGTCGTCGAGCTCGTCGTCGACGATCGTCAGTTCGCCAGCCTTCTGAAAGTCCAGCAGCTTGGAGGCGATCGATTGGCGGCGCGTCAAAACGCTCTTGTGACACCATGCATGTGACCAGGCGAACCAGCGCTGAGCGAGAGGGTCCGGATTTTCGCCCTGCTGCCGCTCTCGGCCGAGCGCGTTGAAGCCGAAAAGGTCGTCAAGTCCGCCACCGTCGAGCCCGATCGTCATTACCTCGCAGCGATCGAGCAGGCTGTCGAACGTGAGATCGCCCGCAGGAAGCGCGCGCCTCTCCCAGAACTCGGCGCCAGGCCAGCGGTTCGCGCGAAGATTCGATCCGATCTGGACGTTCAGGTGCTTGGCGAGGAACGTCTGCAGGGCGTTGCCCGTGCCGCGCTCCGCCTCGCGCAGCTTTTCGTCGATGAAGGCCTTTCGGACCGACCGGCCGAGATTTGGATTGGTGACGAACCACCACGCCGGATCGAGATAGTCCTTCCGCTCGATCAGCTCCTTCGGGAATTCGTAGAGCACCGGCAGGCTCTTCGGATCCTCGACCTTGCCGTCGCGAACGTCGCGGAAATAGTCGAGCTTCTCCTTGAACACGCCGGCCGGCGGATCGTCCGACTGCGTCGACAGGTAGATGACGAAGCCCTCGGGGCGCGTCGCCAGGCCTCCCGTCGCCTCTTGGAACATCGCGGAGGCGTTCACGCGTTTGCCGAAGATCCAGAGTTCGTCGATCAGAACGAAGGCGGCTTTCTTGCCGCCGACGGTGTCCGTGTCCGCCGCGACAACCTTCAACACAGCGCGGGTTATCCGGTGCGTGATGTGGCGGAAGTTGTCCTGGACGTGCAGCAGGTCCTTCAGCTGAGGGTCGGCACGGACCATCGCGGCCGCCGGCTCGAAGCTGTTCTTCGCGATCTCGATCGTGGGCGCGAGGATCAGAAGCTCGGCCGAATGTCGCCAGTTCCGGATCAGCGCCGTGACCATGATGGCGGCGGCGATCGTCGACTTGCCGTTCTTCTTCGAGATCAGCAGGAAGAAGTTGCTGATCAGCCGCTCGGCGAGCTCCGGGTCATAAGCGCCGAAGATCGCCCGGACGAAGTCGAACACCCACTCGTCGCAGGCTTCGCCGAACGTCGGCTGGCCCGGCAGATCGACCATCCGAAGCGACTTGAAGACGGCGAGCGCCGCCTCCCCTTCGTCCGGAAAAAGCGGAGCAAACGGGATGAGCGATCGGCGCGCAACGATGCGGTCCGCCCAATCCGGACAGGCTGTGGACCACGTCGGCGCGGGCATCAGTCGTTGTTGACGACGAGCTTCGGAGCGGCCGGCGTCGCGTAGATCCCGCCGATCTGCTCAGCGGCGCGCTGTGCTTCCTCTTTCTTGCCGAGCTTCTCAGCGGGCGCGGGCACCGACGGTGCGTCTACGGTCCCCGACTTTTCGCGGTCGCGTAGCGCCCCAGCCGCGGCGCCGACCTCGTTTAGCTCGATCAGCTTCTTCGTCGCGGAGACGTTGCCACCCCGGGCCTGCTTCCAGAGCAGATCGAGCGCCTCAATCGAGTGCTTCGCCCCGCCGTGCTCGAGCTCCGTCGCAAAGTGCTTTCGCAGTGTGTCGACATCGATCTCGATGCCAAGCGCTATGCGGTTGTGAGACCATCCAGCCGCTGCCGCCTGCGAGACCCGCTTGCGCTGGGCGAGCGTCGGCTTGAACGCGGGCCGCCCGCGCTTACGCGCTGTCACGTCGTAATGCTCCGCAGTGGTTTTTCGGTCATTTCGTGGAGTTCAGCCGGATTTTCCGGGTGGCGGAAAAAATTGTGCGAATGTGACCCGATGCGGCGGGGGCCCCTAGGGCTGTGGACTTTAGGCCCCCCTACCCCTTCGCGGAACGCTGGCGGCTCGATGAGGTTAGGAGAGACCAACCTAATCACGGAGCGAAGCCATGGATCACAGCAAGCATGTGCGACTGACGAGCGACGAACTCACCGGCTCGAC
>NZ_BSFI01000017.1 GCF_027922265.1 Hansschlegelia plantiphila
ACAACATCGCGATGGAGGTGCACCTGATCGTGCCGATCGCGATGGAGGAGAAGCTGCGCTTCGCGATCCGCGAAGGCGGCCGCACCGTCGGCGCAGGCGTCGTCGCAACCATCATCGAGTGAGCTGATTTTCCGGCCCCGCCCTTCGCCGATGCGCGGGGCGGGGCCGGAAAGGACTGTCCGCAGCGCGCTGTTGACAATCGCGAAATTCGCGATCCGGCGGCGTGATGGCGGTTGCGGTCGGGGTCAGGGCGTGGCATACGGAGCGCCCCGCCAGGGACCCTGCGCGTAGGAGTGTAGCTCAACTGGTCAGAGCGCCGGTCTCCAAAACCGGAGGTTGCGGGTTCGAGTCCCTCCACTCCTGCCACGTTTCAGCGACGTCGTGGCAGGGCGGATCGTCAAGCGGGGCGGCGCATTTGACGAGCCGCGGTGTCTAGAGTTTGCACGGGGTGCGAGCCTTACGGGGAGCGCGCCCCTTTGGACGTTATCGAGGTCATGCCGAAGACTACCCCGGTCGAATTCTTTCAACAGGTCAGCGCCGAGACCGCGAAGGTCGTATGGCCGACTCGCCGTGAGACGCTGATCACCACCGCGATGGTGTTCGTGTTCGTTTTTCTGGCGTCGGTGTTCTTTTTTGTCGCGGACATGATTCTGCGCGTCGGCGTGACGTGGATCCTGGGGTACGGCCAATGAGCGTCGTCGAAGCCCGCGCCGGCGGACGTCCGAAGCGCTGGTACATCGTCCACGCTTATTCGAACTTCGAGAAGAAGGTCGCGGATTCGATCCGCGAGAAGGCCGAGCAGACCGGTCTCGCCGAGCTGTTCGAGGAAATTCTCGTGCCGACCGAAAAGGTCGTCGAGGTGCGGCGCGGCCGGAAGGTCGACGCCGAGCGCAAGTTTTTTCCCGGCTATGTGCTGGTGAAGATGGACCTGACCGATCAGGCCTATCACCTCATCCGGAACACGCCGAAGGTCACCGGCTTCCTTGGCGCGGACAACAAGCCGTCGCCGATATCGGACGCCGAGGCCGGCCGGATCATCCGGCAGGTGCAGGAAGGCATCGAGCGCCCGAAGCCGTCGGTCTCCTTCGAGGTCGGCGAGCAGGTGCGCGTGTCGGACGGTCCGTTCGCGTCGTTCAGCGGCATCGTCCAGGACGTCGACGAGGCCCGTGCGCGCCTCAAGATCGACGTCTCGATCTTCGGCCGCGCGACGACGGTCGATCTCGAATACGGGCAGGTCGAAAAGGTCTGACCCGCATCCCGCTGTGGGAGATTTGGCTCCGGGCTCTTCGCTCGCCCGGATGACCGATCGCACCACGGCCCAACGGCCGCCGGTTGCAGCGCGGCCCAGGAGAACCTAAATGGCGAAGAAGATTACTGGCTACATCAAGTTGCAGGTGCCTGCGGGCTCCGCGAATCCGTCGCCGCCGATCGGGCCGGCGCTCGGACAGCGCGGCCTGAACATCATGGAGTTCTGCAAGGCGTTCAACGCGCAGACCGGGCAGCTCGAGAAGGGCATGCCGATCCCCGTGGTGATCACCGCCTACGCCGACCGCTCCTTCACCTTCGTGATGAAGTCGCCGCCGGTCTCGTACTTCCTGAAGCAGGCAGCGAAGATCGCCAAGGGCTCGCAGACGACCGGGAAAAGCGGCCCGATCGGCAAGGTGACCCAGGCTCAGCTCCGTGAGATCGCGGAGAAGAAGATGGCGGACATGAACTGCGACAGCGTCGAGTCGGCGGTGGCGATGCTCGCGGGCTCCGCCCGCTCCATGGGCCTCGCGGTGGAGAACTGACCATGGCGAAGCTCGGAAAACGTACCGCCAAGTCCCGGGAAGGCATCGACCCGACCAAGCTCTACGGCCTCGACGAGGCGCTCGCTCTGCTGAAGGAGCGCGCCACGTCGAAGTTCGATGAGACGATCGAAGTCGCGATCAATCTCGGCGTCGACCCGCGTCATGCGGACCAGATGGTTCGCGGCGTCTGCCAGCTTCCGAACGGCTCCGGCCGTACGGTTCGCGTCGGCGTGTTCGCGCGCGGGCCGAAGGCTGAAGAAGCCAAGAAGGCCGGCGCCGACGTGGTCGGCGCGGAGGATCTGCTCGAGATCGTCCAGGGCGGCACGATCGAATTCGATCGCTGCATCGCGACTCCGGACATGATGCCGCTGGTCGGCCGCCTCGGCAAGGTGCTCGGCCCGCGCGGCCTGATGCCGAACCCGAAGGTCGGCACGGTGACGATGGACGTCGCAGGCGCCGTGAAGGCCGCCAAGGGCGGCGCGGTCGAGTTCCGCGTCGAGAAGGCCGGCATCATTCATGGCGGCGTCGGCAAAGCGTCGTTCGACGCCGATAAGCTCGCTCAAAACATCAAGGCGTTCACCGACGCCGTGGTGAAGGCGAAGCCGACCGGCGCCAAGGGTCAGTATGTCCAGCGCATCGCCGTTTCCTCGACGATGGGCCCGGGCCTGAAGGTCGAGCCGTCGACCGTTCTCGGCGGCGCCTGAGCTTTAACGAATTCGCCCGAGGGAGACCTCGGGCGGAAGGGTGTGAGGCGGGTTCGCCCGCCTCATCCCGACCTGTCCGAGACCGCAGGCGCCCACCCACGGGGGTGACGCTTAAGCCCGGAGCACCGGGACCTGCATAGACGGGGAAGACCGGATTTCAGACCTTCGGGTCCGTCCATCCGGTTCGAACCATCGCCGTGCCGCTTCAATCGGCGTCACGCGCGGACAGGCTAAAAAGCCGCCGCTTCGAGCAAGGGGTCGAACCCTTCGAGAAGCGGTCGTTGCAACCCGGCGATCCGACGGACTGTGTCGGATCGTCAACCGGAGAGAGCACGTGGACCGCGCGGAAAAGCGTGACATGGTCGCGACGCTGAACTCGGTGTTTTCGAACTCCGGGGCCATCGTCGTCGCTCACTACTCGGGCCTGACCGTCGCTCAGATGTCGACTCTTCGTCGGCAGATGCGCGACGCCGGCGCGAGCGTGAAGGTCGCGAAGAACAGGCTCGCCAAGATCGCTCTCGAAGGCACGGACGCCGCGCACATCGGAAAGCTGCTGCAGGGCCCCACGGTCCTGGTCTACAGCAACGATCCTGTTGCGGCGCCCAAGGTCGCCGTCGATTTCGCCAAGGGTAACGACAAGTTCGTGATCCTCGGCGGGGCAATGGGCGCGACCTCCCTGAACCCCGACGGCGTCAAGGCTTTGGCCACGCTGCCGTCGTTGGACGAACTGCGCGCCAAGCTCGTGGGCCTCATCCAGGCGCCCGCGACCAAGCTCGCGCAGCTTTCGACCGCGCCAGCCGCCAAGCTCGCGCGCGTGTTCGGGGCGTACGCCAATCGAGACGAGGCGGCGTGAAGCCGTTCTTCAATCTTAAAACCTGGTTCGAACTGAAGGACGTAAAACTATGGCTGATCTGACGAAAATCGTCGACGAGCTGTCCAACCTGACGGTTCTCGAAGCTGCGGAGCTCGCGAAGCTCCTCGAAGAGAAGTGGGGCGTCTCCGCCGCGGCCGCCGTCGCGGTCGCTGGTCCCGCCGCCGCCGCCGCCGCGCCGGTCGAAGAGCAGACGGAGTTCTCCGTCGTTCTCGCCGCCGTCGGCGACAAGAAGATCGAGGTCATCAAGGAGGTCCGCGCGATCACCGGCCTCGGCCTCAAGGAAGCCAAGGACCTCGTCGAGGCGGCCCCCAAGGCCGTCAAGGAAGGCGTCAACAAGGACGAGGGCGAGAAGATCAAGGCCCAGCTCGAGAAGGCTGGCGCCAAGGTCGAGCTCAAGTGATCTCACGCGGGCTTCTCGCCCGCGGGTGACGACACTGCCTGCGGGACCCGGACTCCGGGTCTCGCAGGTCGCATGAAAAGCCGCGGGGAGCGGGGTCTTTCGAGACCTCGATTTCTCCGCGGCTTTCAGCGCCTTCCGGGTCCTTCGACCTCGGGCGGCGCGCTTGAAGCGGGCTCGGCGACGAGATGGAGCCCGCCGCGCCTGATCCAAGGGCCGGTTCGCGGTTTTTGGATCAGGCGTGCCCCTCGGCATGGATGAGGAAGACATGACGCAGACGCAGACGATCATTGGCCGCAAGCGTGTCCGCAAATTCTTCGGCAAAATCCGCGAAGTCGCGGAGATGCCGAACCTCATCGAGGTCCAGAAGGCGTCCTACGACCAGTTCTTCCTCTACGGCCAGCCTTCGGGCGCCGACGAGGGGCTGCAGACCGTGTTCAAATCGGTCTTCCCGATCTCCGACTTCTCCAACACCTCGATGCTGGAGTTCGTCTCCTACGAGTTCGAGCAGCCGAAATACGACGTGGACGAGTGCCGCCAGCGCGGCATCACCTTCGCGGCGCCGCTGAAGGTCACGCTCCGCCTGATCGTGTTCGACGTGGACGAGGAGACCGCCGCCCGCTCCGTGAAGGACATCAAGGAGCAGGACGTCTACATGGGCGACATGCCGCTCATGACCGAGAACGGCACGTTCATCGTGAACGGCACCGAGCGCGTCATCGTCTCGCAGATGCACCGGTCGCCCGGCGTCTTCTTCGACCATGACAAGGGCAAGACCCATTCGTCGGGCAAGCTGCTGTTCGCCGCCCGCATCATCCCTTATCGCGGCTCCTGGCTCGACATTGAGTTCGACGCCAAGGACATCGTGCACGCCCGCATCGACCGCCGCCGCAAGATTCCGGTGACGTCGCTGCTGTTCGCGCTCGGCATGGACGGCGAGGAGATTCTCGACACCTTCTATCGCAAGGTCCCGCACACGCGTGACAGTGACGGCTGGCGCCGTCCGTTCGACGGCGAGCGCATGAAGGGCTTCAACGCGACCGTCGACCTGATCGACGCCGACAGCGGTGAAGTCGTGCTCGAAGCCGGCAAGAAGCTGACCCCGCGCCAGGCGCGCCTGATCTCGGAGAAGGGCGTCAAGGCGCTCAAGGTCTCCAACGAGGAGATGGTCGGCCAGTACGTCGCCGAGGATCTCGTGAACCTCGAGACCGGCGAGATCTGGGCCGAGGCCGGCGAGGAGATCACCGCCAAGTTGCTGGAGACGCTGGCCGAGCTCGGGATCGACGAGATCAACCTGCTCGACATCGACCACATCAACACCGGCGGCTACATCCGCAACACGCTCGCGGTGGACAAGAACTCCACCCGCGAAGAGGCGCTGTTCGACATCTATCGCGTGATGCGCCCGGGCGAGCCGCCGACCCTGGACACCGCCGAAGCGATGTTCCAGTCGCTGTTCTTCGACAGCGAGCGCTACGACCTCTCCGCCGTCGGCCGCGTCAAGATGAACATGCGGCTCGACCTCGACGCCGCCGACACCGTCCGCACGCTGCGCAAGGATGACATCCTTGCGGTGGTGAAGACGCTGGTCGACCTGCGCGACGGCAAGGGCGAGATCGACGACATCGACCATCTCGGCAACCGCCGGGTGCGTTCGGTCGGCGAACTCATGGAGAACCAGTATCGCGTCGGCCTGCTCCGCATGGAGCGCGCCATCAAGGAGCGCATGTCGTCGGTCGAGATCGACACCGTCATGCCGCAGGACCTGATCAACGCGAAGCCCGCGGCGGCCGCCGTGCGTGAATTCTTCGGCTCGTCGCAGCTCTCGCAGTTCATGGATCAGACGAACCCGCTGTCGGAAATCACCCACAAGCGTCGCCTTTCGGCGCTCGGGCCCGGCGGTCTGACGCGCGAGCGCGCCGGCTTTGAGGTGCGCGACGTGCACCCGACGCATTACGGCCGCATCTGCCCGATCGAGACGCCGGAAGGTCCGAACATCGGCCTGATCAACTCGCTCGCCACCTTCGCGCGGGTGAACAAGTACGGCTTCATCGAGGCGCCGTACCGCAAGGTGCGGGACGGCGGCGTGACCGATGAGGTGCACTACCTCTCGGCCGTCGAGGAGGCCAAGCACCACGTCGCGCAGGCGAACGCGGTGATCACCGAGGACGGCAAGTTCACTGAGGACCTGATCGTCTGCCGCCACATGGGCGAGGTGGTGTTCGCGCCGATCGAGCGCGTCGACTACATGGACGTGTCGCCGAAGCAGCTCGTCTCGGTCGCGGCCGCGCTGATCCCGTTCCTCGAGAACGACGACGCGAACCGCGCCCTCATGGGCTCGAACATGCAGCGCCAGGCGGTGCCGCTCGTTCGCGCCGACGCGCCGTTCGTCGGCACCGGCATGGAGGCGGTCGTCGCGCGTGACTCCGGCGCCGCCATCGCGTCCCGCCGCGCCGGCGTCGTCGACCAGGTCGACGCCACCCGTATCGTCATCCGCGCGACGGAGGGCGACGCTTCGAAGCCCGGCGTCGACATCTATCGCCTGATGAAGTTCCAGCGCTCCAACCAGTCGACCTGCATCACGCAGAAGCCGCTGGTCCGCGTCGGCGACCAGGTGAAGAAGGGCGAGATCATCGCCGACGGTCCGTCGACGGAGCTCGGCGAGCTCGCTCTCGGCCGCAACGTGCTCGTCGCGTTCATGCCGTGGAACGGCTACAACTTCGAGGACTCCATCCTCCTCAGCGAGAAGATCGTCTCCGACGACGTCTTCACCTCGATCCATATCGAGGAGTTCGAGGTGATGGCCCGCGACACCAAGCTCGGGCCGGAGGAGATCACGCGCGATATTCCGAACGTTTCGGAAGAAGCGCTGAAGAACCTCGACGAAGCCGGCATCGTCTACATCGGCGCGGAAGTTGCCGCGGGCGACATTCTCGTCGGCAAGATCACGCCGAAGGGCGAGAGCCCGATGACCCCGGAGGAGAAGCTCCTCCGCGCGATCTTCGGTGAGAAGGCGTCGGACGTCCGCGACACCTCGCTCCGGGTTCCGCCCGGCGTGACCGGCACGATCGTCGAGGTGCGGGTGTTCAACCGGCACGGCGTCGACAAGGACGAGCGCGCGCAGGCGATCGAACGTGAGGAGATCGAGCGGCTCGCCAAGGACCGCGACGACGAGCTCGCGATCCTCGACCGCAACACCTATGCGCGCCTCGGCGAGATGCTGGTCGGCAAGACCGCCATCTCCGGTCCGAAGACGATCAAGAAGGACGAGGCGCTCACGAACGACGGCCTCAACGAGGCGCCGCGCTCCCAGTGGTGGCAGATCGCGGTCTCGGACGACAAGACGATGTCCGAGCTCGAGGCCATGCGCGCCCAGTACGACGAGCAGAAGAAGCGTCTCGAGCAGCGGTTCCTCGACAAGGTCGAGAAGCTGCAGCGCGGCGACGAGCTGCCGCCCGGCGTGATGAAGATGGTCAAGGTCTTCATCGCCGTGAAGCGCAAGATCCAGCCGGGCGACAAGATGGCCGGCCGGCACGGCAACAAGGGCGTCGTGTCGCGCATCGTGCCCGTCGAGGACATGCCGTTCCTCGAGGACGGCACGCATGTCGACATCGTTCTGAACCCGCTCGGCGTGCCGAGCCGCATGAACGTCGGGCAGATCCTCGAAACCCATCTCGGCTGGGCCTGCGCAGGCCTCGGCGCGCAGATCGGGCGGGCGATCGACGCCTATCGCGCTGGCGCAGGCGTCGATGAGCTGAAGTCGCGGCTGGGTTCGGTCTACGGCGACAACGCCGAGGTCAAGGGCATGAACGACAAGGAGCTTGTCGAGATGTCCGAGACGCTCCGGCGCGGCGTGCCGATCGCGACGCCGGTGTTCGACGGCGCCAAGGAGGCGGACATCGAGCGCATGCTCGCGCTCGCTGGCGTGCCCACCTCGGGCCAGATGACGCTGCACGACGGACGTACGGGCGACACGTTCGATCGACAGGTGACGGTCGGTTACATATATATGCTGAAGCTCCATCATCTCGTTGACGACAAGATCCATGCCCGTTCGATCGGACCGTACTCGCTCGTCACCCAGCAGCCGCTGGGCGGCAAGGCGCAGTTCGGCGGTCAGCGCTTCGGCGAAATGGAGGTCTGGGCGCTCGAGGCTTACGGCGCCGCCTACACGCTGCAGGAGATGCTGACGGTGAAGTCGGACGACGTGGCAGGCCGCACCAAGGTCTACGAGTCGATCGTGCGCGGTGACGACGCGTTCGAGGCCGGCATCCCGGAAAGCTTCAACGTGCTGGTGAAGGAGATGCGGTCGCTCGGCCTCAACGTCGACCTTCACACGTCGAAGAAGCGCGAGCTGCCGCCGGCGGAAGCGGCGGAATAAAGCGGCCCGGCTGATCTAGCCAGGCCACACGGCGGACGGGCCTCACGCCCGCCCGCCGCCCGATTTGGGATTTTTGAGCGAAGGCGGTGAACGGCGTGGCGGCGGCGCCCCGTTCAGTCCTCGCGGAAGGAGACGGCGATGAACCAAGAAGTGATGAATCTCTTCAACACGCAGGTTCCTGCCCAGACGTTCGATCAGATCCGCATCTCGATCGCCAGCCCGGAGAAGATCCTCTCCTGGTCGTTCGGCGAGATCAAGAAGCCGGAGACGATCAACTACCGGACCTTCAAGCCGGAGCGCGACGGCCTGTTCTGCGCCAGGATTTTTGGTCCGATCAAGGATTACGAGTGCTTGTGCGGCAAGTACAAGCGCATGAAGTACAAGGGCGTCATCTGCGAGAAGTGCGGCGTCGAGGTCACGCTCTCGCGCGTCCGCCGCGAGCGCATGGGCCATATCGAGCTCGCCGCTCCGGTCGCCCATATCTGGTTCCTGAAGTCGCTGCCGTCGCGCATCGGCCTCCTGCTCGACATGACGCTGAAGGACCTTGAGGCGATCCTGTACTTCGAGAAGTACGTGGTGCTCGAGACCGGCCTGACGCCGCTGAAGGACCGCCAGCTGCTCAGCGAGGAGGATTACCTCCACGCCCAGGACGAGTATGGCGAGGATTCCTTCACCGCGCAGATCGGCGCGGAGGCGATCCAGTCGATGCTCCGCGGTCTCGACCTCGAGAAGATGGCCGCCGACATCCGCGTCGAGATCTCCGAGGCGACGACCGAGCTCAAGCCCAAGAAGCTCGCCAAGCGTCTGAAGATCGTCGAGGCCTTCATCGAATCCGGCAACAAGCCGGACTGGATGATCATGACCGTCGTGCCGGTCATCCCGCCGGACCTGCGCCCGCTCGTGCCGCTCGATGGCGGCCGTTTCGCGACGTCGGACCTCAACGACCTCTATCGCCGCGTCATCAACCGCAACAACCGCCTCAAGCGGCTGATCGAACTGCGCGCGCCCGACATCATCATCCGCAACGAGAAGCGGATGCTGCAGGAGGCCGTCGACGCGCTGTTCGACAACGGCCGCCGCGGCCGCGTCATCACGGGCGTCAACAAGCGCCCGCTAAAGTCGCTGTCCGACATGCTGAAGGGCAAGCAGGGCCGCTTCCGCCAGAACCTGCTCGGCAAGCGCGTCGACTACTCCGGCCGTTCGGTCATCGTGGTCGGCCCGGAGCTGAAGCTGCACCAGTGCGGCCTGCCGAAGAAGATGGCGCTCGAGCTGTTCAAGCCGTTCATCTATTCGCGGCTCGACGCCAAGGGCCTGTCGGCGACCGTGAAGCAGGCGAAGAAGCTCGTCGAGAAGGAAAAGCCGGAAGTCTGGGACATCCTGGACGAGGTGATCCGCGAGCATCCCGTGATGCTGAACCGCGCGCCGACGCTTCATCGCCTGGGCATCCAGGCGTTCGAGCCCGTGCTGATCGAGGGCAAGGCGATCCAGCTTCACCCGCTGGTCTGCGCCGCGTTCAACGCCGACTTCGACGGCGACCAGATGGCCGTGCACGTGCCGCTGAGCCTCGAGGCCCAGCTCGAAGCGCGCGTGCTGATGATGTCGACGAACAACATCCTGCACCCCGCGAACGGCATGCCGATCATCGTGCCGTCGCAGGATATCGTGCTCGGCCTCTACTACCTCACGCTGATGCGCGACAACGAGCCGGGCGAGGGCATCGCCTTCTCGAACATCGGCGAGCTCGAGCACGCTCTGTTCA
The DNA here is from genome assembly GCF_027922265.1 of Hansschlegelia plantiphila. Lineage (GTDB taxonomy): Bacteria > Pseudomonadota > Alphaproteobacteria > Rhizobiales > Methylopilaceae > Methylopila > Methylopila plantiphila. The sequence goes on from NZ_BSFI01000017.1 coordinate 9,906, forward strand.
ACAAGTCGGTGACGCTGCACACCAAGATCAAGGGCCGTTTCACCTCGGTAGACGCCGACGGCGAGAAGACCTCCAAGATCTATGAGACCACGCCTGGCCGCATGATGCTTGGCCAGTTGCTGCCGCAGACCCCGAAGCTGACCTTCGACGTCGTCAACAAGCTGATGACGAAGAAGGAAATCTCGAACATGATCGACACCGTCTACCGTAACTGCGGTCAGAAGGACACGGTCATCTTCTGCGACCGCATCATGACGCTCGGCTTCACCAACGCGTTCAAGGCCGGCATCTCGTTCGGCAAGGACGACATGGTCGTGCCGGACACCAAGCCGAAGATCGTCGACGAGACCCGCACGCTCGCGAAGGAATACGAGCAGCAGTACCAGGACGGCCTGATCACCCAGGGCGAAAAGTACAACAAGGTCGTCGACGCCTGGGCGAAGTGCACCGACAAGATCGCTGACGAAATGATGGCCCGCATCTCCTCGGTGCAGGTCGACGCCGAGACCGGCCGGGCGAAGCAGATCAACTCGATCTACATGATGAGCCATTCGGGCGCCCGCGGCTCGCCTGCGCAGATGAAGCAGCTCGCCGGCATGCGCGGCCTGATGGCCAAGCCCTCCGGCGAGATCATCGAGAGCCCGATCATCTCGAACTTCAAGGAAGGCCTCTCGGTTCTCGAGTACTTCAACTCGACACACGGCGCCCGTAAGGGCCTCGCCGACACGGCGCTCAAGACGGCCAACTCCGGCTATCTGACCCGCCGTCTCGTCGACGTGGCGCAGGACTGCATCATCACCGAGCAGGATTGCGGCACCGACGAGGGCATCCGCGTCCGTCCGGTCGTCGACGCCGGTCAGATCGTGGCGACGCTCGGCATGCGGACCCTCGGACGCACGGTTGCGGAGGACGTGCTGAACCCGGCTTCGGGCGAAGTCGTCGTGCCGAAGAACACGCTGATCGAGGAGAAGCACGTCGACCTCATGGCGACGGCCGGCGTCCAGGAGGTCCGCATCCGTTCGGTGCTGACCTGCGAGACCAAGATCGGCGTCTGCGTGGCCTGCTACGGTCGCGACCTCGCCCGCGGAACCCCGGTCAACATGGGCGAAGCGGTCGGCGTCATCGCGGCGCAGTCGATCGGCGAGCCGGGCACCCAGCTCACGATGCGCACGTTCCACATCGGCGGCACGGCGCAGCTCGCGGACTCCTCCTTCGTGGAGAGCTCGTTCGAGGGAACCGTCAAGATCCGCAACCGCAACGCGGCCCGGAACTCCGACGGCGACCTGATCGTCATGGGCCGCAACGTCGCGGTCGTGATCGTCGACGCCAACGGCGTGACGGAGCGCGCTTCGCACCGTCTGCTCTACGGCGCGAAGCTCCGGGTCGACGACGGCGACAAGATCAAGCGCGGCCAGCGGATCGCCGAGTGGGATCCGTACACCCGGCCGATCCTCACCGAGGTCGACGGCAAGACCGCGTTCGAGGATCTCGTCGAAGGCGCCTCCGTCAAGGAGACCTCGGACGAGGCGACGGGCATCACCAAGCGCGTCGTGGTCGATTGGCGGACGTCCGCCCGCACGACGGACCTCAAGCCCTCGATCATCATCCAGGATGACGAAGGCAAGATCCTGAAGCCCGCCAAGGGCGGCGAGGCGCGCTATCAGCTCGCTCCGGACGCGATCCTTTCGGTCTCCCCCGGGGACTCGGTCAAGGCCGGCGACCTGCTCGCCCGCGTGCCGACCGAAAGCGCCAAGACGCGCGACATCACCGGCGGTCTGCCGCGGGTGGCGGAGCTGTTCGAGGCGCGTCGTCCGAAGGACGCGGCGGTCATCGCCGAGATCTCCGGCACGGTCCAGTTCGGCAAGGACTACAAGAACAAGCGTCGCGTGACGCTGGTCCCCGCCGACGGCGGCGATCCGGTCGAGTACCTGATCCCGAAGGGCAAGCACGTCCAGCTGCAGGACGGCGACGTCGTGGAGCAGGGCGACTACATCGTCGACGGCAACCCGGCGCCGCACGACATCCTGGCGATCAAGGGCGTGGAGGAGCTCGCCGCTTACCTCGTCAACGAGATCCAGGAGGTCTACCGGTTGCAGGGCGTGCAGATCAACGACAAGCACATCGAGGTGATCGTTCGTCAGATGCTGCAGAAGGTCGAGATCTCGGACGCCGGCGACACCGACCTGCTGACCAACGAGCAGTGCGACCGGTCTGAGCTGGACGCCGTCAACGCCAAGATGATCGAGGCGGGCAAGAAGCCAGCTGTCGGCCATCCGGTGCTGCTCGGCATCACCAAGGCGAGCCTGCAGACCCGCTCGTTCATCTCCGCCGCCTCCTTCCAGGAGACGACGCGCGTCCTCACCGAGGCCGCCGTCAACGGCAAGGCGGACGATCTCGAGGGCCTGAAGGAGAACGTGATCGTCGGACGCCTCATCCCGGCCGGAACCGGCTCGGTGATGAACAAAGTCCGCGAGATCGCGATGCATCGCGACGACCTCATCCTCGCCCAGCGGGCGCGGGAGTCGGGCGTCGCGACATCGGACACGCCGCTTCTTCCGGCGGCGGCCGACGCCGCCGAGTGAGCGCTCGACGGCCGTCATAGGCCGTCCCGAAGCTGATGAAGGGCCGACCGGGCGACCGGCGGCCCTTTTTCTTTGGCGTGTCCGCAGAGGCGCTAATTGCGTCCGTCGGTGGGGATCGCTGCGCGCGGCGTCCTATATGCCCTTCACGCCTGCGCTCAACGCGCAGGCGCGCAGCACAGGAGCAGGCATCAGATGCATGTGACGATCGAGAAGGCGGAGGCCGCCATCCAGCAGGCGATCGCGAAGGCGAAGGAGCTGAACACCTATATGTGCATCGCGGTGGTGGATTCGGGCGCGGACCTGAAGGCCTTCTACCGGATGGACGACGCCTGGGTCGGCAGCATCGACATTTCCATCAAGAAGGCGAAGACCGCCGTGTTCTTCGGCATGCCGACCGGCGAGATCGGCAAGCTGTCGCAGCCCGGCGGGCCGTTGTTCGGCATCGAGCATTCCAACGGCGGCTTGATCACCTTTCCCGGCGGCCTGCCGATCGTCGACGCTGACGGCGTGATGATGGGCGCGATCGGCGTCAGCGGCAGCTCGGTCGACAACGACCATGCGGTTGCGACGGCCGGCATGAAGGCGCTCGGTACCGCGGATCTGCCGGATCATCCCTGGCGCACCTGAGCGGTCGACGCGGGGCGCCGGCTTTCTCCCCGGCGCCCCGCGTTGTCCTGGGGGCAGGGCTTCCAAGATCGCAGATGACCTCGAACCCGCCACACAGATCATTCGCTCGCCGTCGAACGGCACGACGGCGGGGCCGGTCGAGGCGCCATCATCTTCCGTCCAGTCTCTCGCGCGATTCCCGGGCGGTACGACGACGAATCCGTCGGCACAGGACGTGGCTGGCCGTCCTCCGTCGGGCGCCGTCTCGCCCGGACGTCCTGAAAACCCTCTATCCGCCGACAAGGCCAAAACATATTGCGGCGCTTGGTTGCTCCGGCGGCGTTCCGGGGGTCGAAGACGGCCAATCCATCGGTCCAGTCGTCTCATTCTTCGGCTGAGTGTTGACTAAACCCGACTCGCGGGCTAGAAGCCGCCTACTCTTCGGCAGGCGGTGATCCCACGCTGCTCGGTCGCGGTCCAACGCACCGACCTTTCGGGATCAAACGCTGTCGCGACCATCGTAGGTCAGTTGCGGTTCATGACCGCCGTCGCTCGTCGGCGGTGGTCCTCTGCAGGGAGCGGCGCTCGCCATCGGGAAACCGAAGGCAGGCGTCAATTCGTTTTGCGCGTCGGTCATCCGGCGTGTCTGACGTCGATCAAACGAAAGCGGTTAGGCCATATGCCCACCATCAGCCAGTTGATCCGCAAGCCGCGGCAGGCGCCCACGGCGCGCAACACGGTTCCGGCTCTCGAAGCGTGTCCTCAGAAGCGCGGCGTCTGCACGCGCGTCTACACGACCACGCCGAAGAAGCCGAACTCGGCGCTTCGTAAGGTCGCCAAGGTGCGTCTCACCAACGGCTTCGAGGTCATCGGCTACATCCCGGGCGAAGGTCATAACCTTCAGGAGCATTCCGTGGTGATGATCCGCGGCGGCCGCGTGAAGGACCTTCCGGGCGTGCGCTACCACATCCTCCGCGGCGTGCTCGACACGCAGGGCGTCAAGAACCGTAAGCAGCGCCGGTCGAAGTACGGCGCCAAGCGGCCGAAGTGAGGAACTGAACGATGTCCCGTCGCCATTCCGCCGAGCGCCGCGAAATTCACCCGGACCCGAAGTTCGGGGACGTCGTGGTTTCGAAGTTCATGAACACCGTGATGCGTCACGGCAAGAAGTCCGCCGCCGAGACGATCGTCTACGGCGCGTTCGAGACGGTCGAGACCAAGCTCAAGCAGAGCCCGGTCGCGGTGTTCCATCAGGCGCTCGACAACATTGCGCCGGCCCTCGAGGTCCGCTCCCGCCGCGTCGGCGGCGCGACCTACCAGGTGCCCGTCGAAGTCCGTCCCGAGCGCCGTCAGGCTCTCGCTCTCCGCTGGCTGCTCTCGTCGGCCCGCGCCCGCAACGAAAAGACAATGGTCGGCCGGCTTTCCGCCGAGTTGATCGACGCCTCGAACAACCGCGGCGCCGCCGTGAAGAAGCGCGAAGACACGCACCGCATGGCGGAAGCGAACCGCGCCTTCTCTCACTACCGCTGGTAATCGAGCAGAGACTGAAGGACCGACATCATGGCCCGCACGCACGCGATCGAAGACTATCGTAACTTCGGCATCATGGCTCACATCGATGCTGGCAAGACGACGACGACCGAGCGCGTCCTGTTCTATTCCGGCAAGTCCCACAAGATCGGCGAAGTCCACGACGGCGCCGCGACGATGGACTGGATGGAGCAGGAGCAGGAGCGCGGGATCACGATCACGTCCGCCGCGACCACGACCTTCTGGAAAGACAAGAAGCTCAACATCATCGACACGCCGGGCCACGTCGACTTCACGATCGAAGTCGAGCGCTCGCTTCGCGTTCTCGACGGCTGCGTATGCGTTCTCGACGGCAACCAGGGCGTCGAGCCGCAGACCGAGACCGTCTGGCGTCAGGCCGACAAGTACGAAGTGCCGCGCGTCGTGTTCGTCAACAAGATGGACAAGATCGGCGCCGACTTCTTCAACTGCGTCAAGGACATCGACATCCGGGTCGCCGGCAAGCCGGTCTGCATCCAGCTGCCGATCGGCTCCGAGAACAACTTCGCCGGGATCATCGACCTCGTCCGCATGAAGGCGGTCGTCTGGGAGAATGAGAACCTCGGCGCGAACTATCATGACGAAGAGATTCCTGCCGATCTCGCCGATCAGGCGCTGGAATACCGCAACATCCTGATCGAGCGCGCCGTCGAGCTCGACGACGAAGTCCTCGAGAAGTTCCTCGACGGCCAGGAGCCGGACGAGGCGACCCTCAAGCGCCTGCTGCGTAAGGCCGTCATCACCCGCGCCTTCACCCCGGTGCTTTGCGGTTCGGCCTTCAAGAACAAGGGCGTCCAGCCGCTGCTCGACGCGGTCGTCGACTACCTGCCGTCGCCGCTCGATCGCGGCGCCGTCGACGGCGTCGACTTCAAGACCGAAGAGCCGATCGTCCGCGAGCCCTCCGACGAGGAAGGCCTGTCGATCCTCGCTTTCAAGATCATGGACGATCCGTTCGTCGGCACCATCACCTTCTGCCGCGTCTATTCCGGCAAGGTGGAGTCGGGCCAGGGCCTGCTGAACTCGACGCGCGACAAGAAGGAGCGCGTCGGCCGCATGCTGCTGATGCACGCGAACAACCGCGAGGACATCAAGGAGGCCTACGCCGGCGACATCGTCGCCCTGGCCGGCCTGAAGGACGTCCGCACCGGCGACACGCTGTGCGACCCGCTGAAGCCCGTCATCCTCGAGCAGATGGTGTTCCCCGAGCCGGTCATCACGATCGCGATCGAGCCGAAGACCAAGGCCGATCAGGAGAAGCTCGGCCTGGCGCTCGCCAAGCTCGCCAATGAGGACCCGTCCTTCCGCGTCTCCACCGATCAGGAGTCCGGCCAGACGATCCTCAAGGGGATGGGCGAGCTCCATCTCGACATCAAGGTCGACATCCTGCGCCGGACCTACAAGGTCGACGCCAACATCGGCGCGCCGCAGGTCGCCTTCCGCGAGACCATCACGCGGGCCGTCGACATCGACTACACGCACAAGAAGCAGACCGGCGGCACGGGCCAGTTCGCCCGCGTCAAGTTCCGCGTCGAGCCGAATGAGCCGGGCAAGGGTTTCGAGTTCGTCTCCAAGGTCGTCGGCGGTTCGGTGCCGAAGGAATACATCCCCGGCGTCCAGAAGGGTCTGGAGTCGGTGCTCGGCTCGGGCACGGTTGCGGGCTTCCCCGTGGTCGACGTCAAGGTCGAGCTGGTCGACGGCGCCTTCCACGAAGTGGACTCGTCGGCTCTCGCCTTCGAAATCGCGTCGCGCGCCGGCTTCCGCGAGGCCCTTCAGAAGGGTGGCGCGGTGCTGCTTGAGCCGATCATGAAGGTCGAGGTCGTGACGCCGGAAGATTACACCGGCTCCGTCATCGGCGATCTCAACTCCCGCCGCGGCCAGATCCAGGGCCAGGACATGCGCGGCAACGCCAATGTCGTGAACGCGATGGTGCCGCTCATGAATATGTTCGGCTACATCAACACGCTGCGGTCCTTCAGCCAGGGCCGCGCCAACTACACCATGCAGTTCGATCACTACGAGCAGGTGCCGTCCAATGTCGCGCAGGAGATTCAGGCGAAGTACGCCTGACCTGCTGACGACCTGACGACGTTCACCTAACAAACGAATTCAAGAGAAGAACGGAGCCTTCGCCATGGCCAAGGAAAAGTTCGCGCGGACGAAGCCGCATTGCAACATCGGGACGATTGGCCATGTTGACCATGGCAAGACGTCTTTGACGGCTGCGATCACGAAGGTTTTGGCGGAGACGGGCGGGG
>NZ_BSFI01000018.1 GCF_027922265.1 Hansschlegelia plantiphila
GCGCGCTGCCCGAGATGGCGAAGACCGGCGCGCCGGTGATCTTCGACGCCACTCATTCCGTCCAGCAGCCGGGCGGGCAGGGGACGTCGTCCGGCGGTCAGCGCGAATTCGTGCCGGTGCTGGCGCGGGCGGCGGTCGCCGTCGGCGTGGCGGGCGTGTTCATCGAGACCCATCCCGACCCCGATCACGCGCCCTCCGATGGACCCAACATGGTCCCGCTGAAAGAGATGGCGGCGCTCCTCGATCGGCTGATGGCGTTCGATCGGCTCGCCAAATCCGCCTGACGAGAGCGGGGAGGCTCGGGCTTAGGCTTCGCGCAGCGCCGGCGCCGCCTCGAACGGGAGCAGGCGGCGATCCCAATCCACGTTCCGGCGGATGATCGCCGCAGGCACGCCGGCGATCAGCACATAGGGCTCGTAGAACGACTTGTTCACGAACGACTTTGCGCCGACGATCGAATGCTCCGGGATGCGGACGCCCTTCGACACCACCGCGTCGAGCCCGATCCAGACGTGATCTCCTATCGTCACCGAGCCCGGTCGGTTGAGCCGCAGGCCGGTCGTGCGATCGATGATGGAGTGCGAGTCCGAGGTCCTGATCTCGATGCGCTTCGAGAACATGCAATCCTCCCCGATGGTCACGTCGCAGCCTTCGACGCTGTAGAGCGTGACGTGCTGGAACGTCGTTCGGGCGCCGATGCGGACGGTCCGGCCGTTCCCCTTGATGACGATCCGGCCGTTCAGGATGCAGCCGTCTCCGATCGTCAGCCGGTTGCGCGACCCCTTCACGGTGATCTGCAGACCGGCGAGCTTGCCGCCCGAGCCGAGATCCACGCGGTTCCCGTCCCCTCCTATGGCTAGCACGGACGGCATGTCGGTCCGGTCTCCGGCATAGGTGACCCTGTTGTTCCTCGGGTCGGTCTCGTCGAAGGGTTCGTCGGTCACGTGCGGCTCCCGGGCCGATGAATGAGCTGGTCGTCCACGTCCCGGCCTATCGGGCTCGGCCGCAGGTGTCGGCGTAATTCAAGCCCTTGAACGGCATGAGACCGGCGGCGCATCGCACGGCGGACGGCGAAGCCTCCCGGCCGTTCAGGTCGTTTTGGCCGAACTGCGAGGTCGAAGCGCCGAACGTGAAGACGTATCCGTCTCCCTCCGACCGACAGTGATTGCCGGAGACTGAAACATTCAGCACCGGGCGGCCGAGCATCTCGGACCGCGGCCCCGTCCCGACCACGACGCACGAGTCCGAGGCGGCGATGTCGTTGTTCACGACGCGGTTGCCGTCATCCTCGATGACGGCCGCCACGCCGATATCCGAAAAGACGTTGCCGGCGATGACGTTGTTCGGCGCGCGGTCGAGCACGTATCTGCCGTCGCCGTAATACGGGTCGCCGCAATCTGACGAGGTCAGGATGCGGCTTTGCCGCGAAGCCGCCCAGACGCCGATGAGCGATCCCTGGATCAGGTTGTCCTCAATCCTGTTCCGCTCGCTCGGCATGATGCGCTTGAAGTTCCGGCCGTGGCCGGAGACCGCCTCCTGGCAGTTCTTATACAGGTAGACCGCGCCGCCATTGCCGCGGAACGTGTTGCGGCGAATGACATTGTCGCTCGACGAGTCGATCGCGATCCCCTCGCGCCGGCCGAGTCCTCTGCGGGCGTGACGCGGCGATCCGAGCCCGTTGGCGGCGATCTCGCTGCCTTCAACCGTCGTGCGCAGCGAGTGCGGCCCGATATAGACGCCGACTCCCGCGTTCCCGGTCAGGCGTGAGCCGGTTATCCGCACGTCCTGCGAGTAGGCCAGAACGTAGACGCCGGCGATCTCGTTGCCGGACGAGACGACGTTGTCGAGGGTGACGTCGCGGGTCGCGGCCTCGTATCGCGCTGCCGCCGTGTATCGCTTTTCGCGCACCGAGGCGGGCGATCGCCAGCCGACGACGATCCCGCTGCTGGTCGCGTTCGCGATGCGGCAGTTCCTGACGGTGACGCCGCTGACGCCGGCGCCAACGCCGATCTCGACGCCGAAGGGATGGCGGCGCGCAAGGTCGATCAGCGCGCCGCGGCAGTCGAGGGTGACCCCGCTCGTCTTCAGTACGATCGGCGCGTCGTAGACGCAGTTCGGCTCCAGCAGAACGCTCGGGCCTGACATGTCGGGCGGCGGGCACGCCGCGGACTGAGATTTCTCAGAAGTCGCCGGAGCGGCCCGCGGCGCTCCTGGAAGAAGTGCGACGCAGACAGCGAGGGTCGTCACAGCAGCCCGGACGGCTGCCGCCCGACGGCTCGGGCCGCCCAGCCGTAGGCCCTCCTGAAACTGTGTAGCCGCCAAAAGGACCCACCTGGCCGCGGGCGTTCAGTCAACGCAAGCGCAACAAACCCGAAGCTTATGATAATACGCAAGCAATGACAGTTTCATGACATTCATATACTTGTAACAACTGTAATGATTGTCACACCAATGAGAATCATACTTGTTTGTGACGGAACGCACATTTATCGTCCAAATACAGTCTGAAACGGCAGGGCGGCGATGCTGTCGTCTTTCATCGTCGGTGATCGGCTCTCGTTCAGGAGATCGCGTATGGATATGGCAGTGCAGCAGCAGAGTGACGCGCTGGCTTCCGGCCGGGCGTTCTCCGCTTCCGTGAACTCTGCGCTGCGAACTGTCGACGTCGAGGTCGCCGGCGTCGCGCGCCTCCGAAAGTCTCTGGAAGGCGCGCTCGGCGCAGTCTTCGAGGATGCGGTGGATCTCATCGACCGCTCCGCGGGCCGGACGATCGTCACCGGCATGGGCAAGAGCGGGCACATCGGCCGCAAGATCGCCGCCACCCTCGCCTCGACCGGCACCCCGGCCTTTTTCGTGCATCCCGCGGAAGCGAGCCATGGCGACCTCGGCATGATCACGGCCGATGACGTGGTGCTCGCTTTGTCCTGGTCAGGCGAGACGGCGGAGCTCCGCGACCTCGTGAACTATGCGGGCCGCTTCAGGGTGCCGCTGGTGGCGATCACCTCGAATGGCGGCAGCGCGCTCGGCAAGGCGGCCGATCTGGCGCTCGTCCTTCCGGCGGTCGCGGAGGCGTGCCCGCACGGGCTTGCGCCCACGACCTCGACCTTGATGCAGCTCGCGCTCGGCGACGCGCTCTCGGTCGCGCTGCTCGAGCGTCGGCGGTTCACGCGGCATGAGTTCAAGCGGTTCCATCCCGGCGGCAAGCTGGGCGGCGTGCTGACGCTCGTGAAGGACGTCATGCGGTCGGGCGAGTCGGCTCCGGTCGTCCGCTCTGGAGCCGGCATGGCGGAGGCGCTGATCATGATGTCGGCCAAGAGCCTCGGCTGCGTCGCCGTCGCCGACGCCTCGGGCGCGCTGATCGGTGTGATCACGGACGGCGACCTGCGACGGCATATGGGGCCTCAGCTCACCAACATGGCGGTCGACGCCGTCATGACCCGCGCGCCGCAGACCATATCGGGCGACGAACTCGCCGCCACCGCGCTGAGCGAGATGCAAGCGAACGTGATCTCGGCCCTGTTCGTGGTGGACAAGGGGCCGGGCATCGGCGTCGTGCACATGCACGACCTGATCAAGCTCGGGGTCGCCTGAAGCCGTGGAGGCCCTTCCTTCCGCCCGAACGCGCCTGTCGTCCGAAGAGGTCACGGCTCTTTCGCCCGCCGCCTTCGCCGGACTGCGGCTCGTGCCGCCGGAGCCTCGGCCCGAGCCGGCTCCTCCGGCCGTTCGAACGCGTCGTCGCGCTTGGTTCGCCGACCGGGCCCAGCTGGAATCCGCCGCGCTCGCCCTGATGAAGGCGAAGAATTTCGCGGCGGCCGAACGCAGGCTGGTCCGCCTCGCCCTGACCGGGCCGATCAGCGACATCTGCTACCTCGATTATGTCCGCAAGGTCATCTATCCGAGGCATGCGACCCGAACGGCCGACATCGGCCGCAGCCGCGATCTCACGCGATTCCAGGCGCACATGAATCGCGCCTTCGTCCTCGCCGGAGAAGGCGATCTCGCCGGCGCGCAGGATCAGCTGCACGAGTTGCTGAAGCTCACCGGGCCGAACGCCGACGTCTGGCACGCGATCTGGTTCATCTGCCGCTACGGCGGAGAGATCGACGCCTCGGTGACTGCGGGGCAGAAGTATCTGGAGCTGACGCCCGGCGTAAAATTCCGCTTCGCCAAAGGTCTAGCGCTCGCCGCCGAGCGCATCGGACGGATCGGCGTGATGAAATTCGCGCTTAAGCGCGCAATCAAGGACGCCAAGGAGTGCGAGAAGCAGCCGAAGCTGTTCAAGCGTGAATATGTGCGGCTCGCCCGGTTCTGGCTCGACGTCTATGATCTCGAACGCGCCGAGCGGGTGCTGGCGCTGGCGCGCAAGCGCAAGCTTTCCGGCGTCGACGACCTCGCCGAGACGCTCGCGCTGGTGCGGAGCGAGGCGAAGGACTGGCTCCACCACGCCGAAGCCGCTCGGCTCGATCTCCAGAGGCGCATCAAGGGCGTGAAGATGCCGACGCCGCCGCGCGCGGTGGAGGTGGTGCTGCCCTCGGCGGCGCTGACCTTCAAGCCGAGCGAGAACCGGCTGTTCCGCTCAACGCTTCGGTGCGTGCACACCGAGATATTCGCCGCGCTCGAGACGACCGGGCGGCCGGTCCGCATCCGGTCGAAGCTCGACAGTCAGACCGTCGTGCCCGGGCGGAAGGACAGACGGCTGGTGTCGTACCACACGCAGGACGCGCCCGGCCTGAGCATCCATTTCAAGGAGGCCTACCATCCCGGCTATATCACCCTCGATCCGCAGGGTTACGCGGGCTGGTGTTCGGTCGCCGATCTCGAACTCGACGCGCTGAAGCTCGGCGCCGTCAGCCTGGAGAAGGCCGAGACGTTCTTCCATGAGCGCGCCACGACGCTGATCTCGAAAAACGTCTCGAAGTATGAGCAGCCCGATATCGCCGCGCAGGCGCTGCCGACGCCTTATCTGTTCGTCGGCCTCCAGATCATCAACGACTCGGTGCAGCGGCTGGCCCACATGCCGATGCTCACAATGCTTCAGGAGGTTTCGGACTACTGCCGCCTCAACGGCCTCAACCTCGTGGTCAAACGGCATCCCCTGTGCACCTCGCCTGCGGTGGCGGAGCGTCTGAGGGCCGGAGAGGCGACGGGCGAGTTCATCGTCTCGTCCGCTTCGGTGCATCAGCTCATCCGCGGCGCCACCGCCATCTGCGTGGTGAACTCCGGGGTGGGCTTCGAGGCGCTGTTCCACCTGAAGCCTGTCTACCTGTTCGGCAAGAGCGACTATCGGCACGCCTGCTACGAGGTCAGGCGGCCCGGCGACTTCACCGCGATGTTCCGCGGCGAGCTTCCGTTGCTGCCGTCCGCGACGCTCAAGCGCTACATCTACTGGCTGCACCATTCCCACTTCATCGACTGCAGCGACTCCGAGACCGCGAGAGCCGAGATCCGCGCCCGAGTCCTCAAATATATCGACAGCAAGAAGAGCAGGAACTTCTTCGACTCCCTGCGCCGGGGGATCGCATCGCGGTTTTTCTAGGGGCGGGCGGCAATAAGACGGGGCGTAAACTTGACGAGAAACGACATGATCCGGATGGTCTCCGAGGCGCCGCTCTACCGGCGGAATCATCAAAAGTCCGACTATGCGCGTCCGACCTTCATCGTCTGCGACGTCGACGAGATGGAGAAGGCCAGCAAATGGTTCAAATCGGCGGCCGGCCGCAACGCCGAGTTCATCGGCGGCCTGCAGGGGCAGCGGGACCTCACCGTCATCGGCAATGTCGACGTGCAGCAGCTTCGCGAGCGGCCTGAGCTCGCCGTCGTGGCGTTCGGCCGGCAGGTGCGCCGTAAATGCATCGGGCTGGCGCTCAACGGCTTCCGCAACGTGCTGTTCCGCGAGGACCAGAAGTATCGCGGAGGCCGCACCCAGTTCAACTTTCTAGAGAAGAACGGATCTGCGCTGTCCGAACTCTTCGATTTGCTTGCGGACGACGAGAGCCGGCTGACGTTGAGCTCAATCATCCGCCACCGCATCTCCGGCGACCACGGCTTTCTGCGGATCGCGGACTATCCCGAATACAATCATCCGCAGGTCAGAGCGCTGGGTGGATATGCGGTGATCGACGCCGGCGCCTATGACGGGCGGACGTCGCTCGATTTCGCCCGCGGCGTCGGGGCGGGCGGCAAGGTCTACGCCTTCGAGCCCGACAGGTCGAACGTGAAGCGGATCGAGCGCGCGCTCGCCGACGAACTGACCGCGGACCACGGGACGGTCGAGATCGTCGAGGCGGCGCTCACGGATCAGGAAGGCTTCGTGCGCCTCAAGGCGAGCGCATCCGGCTCCTCCAACATCGACGACGACGGCGACACCATCGTGCGTTCGACCTCGGTCGACAGCTTCCTCTCCGAGGACGCCTCCCGCCGGTGCGACCTCATCAGCATCGACGTCGAAGGATTCGAGCAGGCGGTGCTCTCAGGCGCCAAGGACACTTTGGCCTCGAAGCGCCCGATGCTGCAGGTCAGCATCTATCACTCGATAGAGCACCTGTTCGAGATCCCGCTTTCGTTGGCGAAGATCCTTCCGGACTACAAATTCTATCTTGGACATCACAACAGCTACAGCACGGAAAGCGATCTCTACGCGGTTCCCGTCGAGCGGGTTGCGAGCTGACCATGCTTCGGCGGATCGCCCGGCCCGAGCCGCTCGCTTTCCCGGCGCGGGCGAAGGCGCTGGTGATGGATTTCGACGGGGTGTTCACCGACGATCGGGTGCTCGTCGACCAGGACGGCCGCGAGGCGGTGTTCGCCAGCCGTTCCGACGGCATGGGGCTCGACCGGTTGCGCGATCTGACCGCGATCCGGACGCTGATCCTGTCGAAGGAGTCCAATCCGGTGGTCTCGGCAAGGGCGAGGAAGCTCAGGATCGAGGTCCGGCAGGGCGTTCTGAACAAGCTTCCAGAGCTCGACCGCTGGCTCGAGGAGAACGGCCTCGCGCGCGAGGACGCCGTCTATATCGGCAATGACGTCAACGATCTCGACTGCCTGCGGGCTGTCGGTTTCCCGGTCGCGCCCTCCGACGCGCGGCCGGAAGCGCTCGCCGCCGCGCGCCAGGTCACCTCCGCGCCCGGCGGCCGCGGCGCGTTGCGGGAACTGTGCGAGGCGCTGATCGAGGCGGTCTCGACGACGGCCGCGGCGCGGTCCGCCATACGGCCTGTCGTGCTGATCCCCGCGCGGCTCGGAGCCAGCCGGCTGCCGAACAAACCGCTGGCGGACATCGCCGGCGAGCCGATGATCACGCATGTCTGGCGGCGAGCGAGCGAGGCCGGCGTCGGGCCGGTGATCGTCGCGACCGATTCCGCCGAGGTTGCCGAGGCCGTCGCCCGCGTCGGCGGCCGGGCGGAGCTGACCCGCGCCGACCACGCCTCCGGCTCAGACCGGATCTCCGAGGCGCTCGCGGCCGTCGATCCGGATTGCGACTTCAACGTCGTGCTCAACGTCCAGGGCGACCTGCCGACGATCGACCCGGAGGCGATACGCCGAAGCCTGACGCCGCTCGACGACCCGGAGGTCGAGATCGCGACGCTGGTCGCCGAGATCCGCCGCGAGGAGGAGAAGACCGCGCCGAGCGTCGTCAAGATGATCGGCTCGGAGATCGATCCCGGCCGCTTCCGCTGTCTGTACTTCACTCGCGCGGCCGCTCCCTGGGGGCCGGGGCCGCTTCATCATCATATCGGGCTCTACGCCTACCGCCGCGCGGCGCTGGAACGCTTCGTGGCTCTGCCGCCCTCGCCGCTCGAGCGGCGCGAGAAGCTCGAGCAGCTAAGGGCGATCGAAGCCGGCATGCGCGTCGACGCCGTCGCGGTGGAGGTCGTGCCCCTCGGCGTCGACACGCCTGAGGATCTGGCGCGGGCGAGGGAGATCATGGGGCAGCCGCTTTCGGCGCCCGGCTCAGCTGATACCGCGTCTCGGAGAGCGTGACTCGGTGGGGCATCGTCGCGGTAATCGGCTGAGCTCATGACGGCCGGCGAAGCCCGAAAGCCCGATTATTCTGCGGTAGCGCCAGATTGACTCCGTTCGGGCGGGCACCAAGCAGGCGATTGTTATTGATCTGCTGGCGCGGCCGGGCGGAGCAACGCTCAGCGATCGACGCCACGGGCTGGCTGCCGCACACGACCCGGGGCGGTGCTGAGCGGCCTGCGCAAGAAGGGCTTTGATCTCACCTCCGAGAAGCCGGATGAGGGCGAACGTCGCTACTCCATCACGGCAGCAGCTCAGGCGTCCGCCTGACCATGCCCGGCGATCCCGCGAGGATGGAAGCCGACCTGGTGCGTCTGGGCGAGCTCGACTTCGCGACGCTCAGGGCGCGGTGGCGCAGCGTGACCAGCCGCGCCGCGCCGGCGGGCGTCCGTCGCGACAAGCTTGGCGGCCTCATGCGCACGCCCCGGCAACCGCCGGCGATGGGGCTGGATCGCCGCACGCAGCCCCTGAACCTCGAGCGTGATCGAAGCGGCGGCGCGCGGGATCCCGGGTCCCAAACACGTGACGCAACCTGCAGGCGCGTTGCGCAAAAGAACGGGCGCGGCCCAGCAGGCGCGCCGGGCCATCCGGCGTTATTTCCCGAGGGTCGTCATGATTTCGGCTTTGATCGGCGCCGGCAGAGGAACGTACTGGAGCGATCGGGCCGCATCGTCGCCGTGGGCGAACGCCCATGAGAAGAACTTCATCACCGCCTCCGACGTGCCGGCCTTGTGCGATCCCATTGGCACCAGGACGAAGGTCGGAGTGACGATCGGCCAGCTCTGTTCTCCCGGCGTGTCGGTGAGGTCGACGGCGAAGTGCGCCGCGGATTTCCAGTCGGCGCTCTCGACCGCCGCGGCGAAGGTTTCTCCGGAGGGCGCCACGAAGCGGCCGGCCTTGTTCCTGAGCTGGATCGTCGTCAGGTGGTTCGCCACGGCGTAGGAGAATTCGGCGTAGGCGATGCTGCCCGCCGTCACCGGCGTCGTCGTGGCCGCTCCGAAGCTCCCCTTGACGCCCGCGCCGACCGGCCAGTCCAACGTCATGCCGACGCCCATCCGCTTGCGCCACGCCTCGCTCGCCTTCGACAGGTATCTGGACAGGGCGTAAGTCCCGCCAGATCCGCCGGCGTGGTAGAGCAGCGCGATCTCCATCTTGGGCAGCTTGAGCCCGGGGTTGAGGCTCGCGATGCGGGCGTCATCCCACCGCCGGATGTTCCCCATGAAGATGTCGGCCAGCGCGTCGGCGGTGAGCCGAAGTTCGTTCGACCGGACGCCCGGCAGATTGACGACCACCGCATAGCCGCCGGCGACGGTGGGAAATTGCAGGATGTCGCCCTGCTTGAGCTTGTCGTCGTCCATCGGCACGTCCGAGGCGCCGAAATCGGTCAGGCCCTTCAAGACCTGGTTCTGACCGATGCCCGAGCCGGAGGGCTGGTAGTTCAGATGCAGGCCCGTCTCCTTCGCCTCCTCGGACGCCCACCGGCTGTAGATGGGCTGGGCGAAGGCGGAGCCGGTGCCGAGGATCGTCGTCTCGGCGGTCCGTCCTTCCTGCGAGAAGGCGGCGACGACAGCGAGCGCAAGCAGGCTCGTCGGGAAAACACGCATGGGGACTTCTCCTTGGAGCGTCACGTCCGGCTTCAGCGGCGGGCAGGCGTCTGGGCGAGCCCGTTCAGCGCGAAATCGAAGATGTCGAGGTTGCGCAGCAGCCCGGTCTCGGCGCGCTCCCGGTAGGACTGCGCGAGCGGGCGGGAGATCAGGAATGGCACGCGCTGCTCGGCGAGGCCGCCATGCGAGCGCAAAGGGTGGTCGCCCAGCGCGGAGAGGTCATGGTCCTCCTGGCGGGCGCCGAGCGCGGTGGCGCGATCTGAGAAGATCGCGAAGTCGCCCTCGCGGTCCGGCGGCAGCTGGTAGCGCTCGCAGACCGTCGCCCGGTCGAGGACGAGCTCGACGCCGGGGAGCGAGCGGGCGAAGGTCATCATCGCCGCGACGTCGCCGGGTCCGCGCAGGTGCACGCGCACGAATCCGCCAAGCGCGCCATGGTGGCGGACGAACGGATCGGCGATCGGACAGATCACCCGCACGCTGCCCGCGCCGAACGCCCCGTTGAGGGCGTCCTCGACGTAGACGACGTTCGGGCGTCCGTCCGCGCCGGACTTCCTCGCCATGCCGTGATCGGCCGTCAGCGCGACGGTCGCCCCGAGCGCCATCAGGCGCGCGATACGAGCGTCGACGGCGGCGTGGAACGCGTTCGCCTCAGGCTCGCCCGGCTCGTATTTGTGCTGAACGTAATCGGAGGTCGACAGATAAGTCAGCGCAGGCCGCGCGAGCTCCATGAGCCTGACGCCCGCATCGAGCGCGAAGAGCGACAGGTCGGCCGAGTACTGGTCGGGGCGGCTGCGTCCGACGAGCTCTTCCGCGCTCGCGAAGCCGAGCGGCGCAAGCGTCGCCGACTCGGGGCGCTCCGACGAAAAGGCGAACCCCTCCATCTCGTAGGCGAGCACCTTGAGGAGCTTGTCCTTCGCCGTGACGACCGCGGTCTCGACGCCGGCTCGGCTCATCGCGCCGAGGATGGTGCCGCACCGGAGCCGCCGCGCGTCGGTGACCATGATCTCCTCGCCGGTGTCCGCGTCGAGGTAGTAATTGCCGTTGATGCCGTGGATCGCGGGCGGCGCGCCGGTGACGATCGACGTGTTGTTGGTGTTCGTGGTCGTCGGGACCGTGGCGAGGGCGGTCCCGACATAGCCCGCTTCGCGCAGCGAGGCCATCGTGGGCAGGACGCCGTCGGCGATGCCCTTGTCGAGATATTCGGGATCGAAGCCGTCGAGGCAGATGACGACGACGGGCTGCTCTGGAGCGGCGTAGCTCCGGCCGTTCACCGTGACGGTCGTCTCGTGTCGCCGGGGGAATGGGGTCTGCGCCATGTCTGTTGTCCGATGCTGAGGCCGCCGGCCGGCATGAACCGCCAGCGCGCCGCGACGTCAGTACGGAAGCGCAGACGGAGATAAAATCGATAAATACTCACCTCAGTGTGAGAAAAATTCCGTATCAGATGGCGGTGCGCAGGGCGCCGTCACGACGGGGGTGGGGCTTGAAGGAACGCGAATTGCCGCTGACGGCGTTGCGCGCCTTCGCGGTCGCGGCGCGCTCACGAAATCTCGCGGCGGCGGCCGACCAGCTCGGCGTCACGCATGGCGCCGTGAGCAAGCAGATCGCGACGCTGGAGGCGCGGCTCGGCCAGAGCCTCTTCGTCCGACACAGGCGCAGCCTGGAGCTGACGCCTTACGGGCGCGTGCTCGCCGAGCGGGTGAGCGAAGCGATGAGGGATATCGCAGCGGCCTGCGACTACGTTCGCCGCGACCGCTCGCGACGGGCCATCTCGGTCGAGGCCCCCGCCACCTTCGCCATGTACTTCCTGCTGCCGCGCATCAAGGCGTTCGAGGCGCTGCATCCCTCCGTGTCGGTCTGGATCTCGACGCGCGTCACGGGTCAGCCGGCCGACCTGCTAAACCATGACGTCGTGATCAGCCGCGGGCCGCTCGAACATGGCCTCGCGAGGACCGGCCGGCCGCGGCTGCTGTTCACGGAGAGCCTGACGCCGGTCGGAGCGATCCCCTTGCTCCGCAGAATGCCGGTGCGGCGGCCGAAGGACGTCGCCGGGCACGCCACCATCGCGTCGGCCAGCCGGCCGGGCGAGTGGGAGGATTGGTTCGCCCGCGCAGAGCTGGGCAAGCCCATGATCGAAGGGGGACACCGCTTCGATCACCTCAATGTCGCGCTGCATGCGGTTCGCGACGGACTCGGCCTGACGATCGCGCCGCTGCAGTTCTTCAACGACGCGACCCGCCCGTATGGCCTGCGCTGCCCGCTCCCCCGGATCGTCATCCCCGGGCGCTCCTACTTCGCGCAGTCGACGCACAAACCCGGGACCGCGGACGCGGAGACGTTCATGACGTGGCTGCAGGATCTCTGTGAGGCCGACGACGCGTAATCGTCGCCCCGGCGGCGGCCGCGGAAGGAACATCGCCCGCTAGCGACCTCGGCAACGGCAGTTCGCGCCAATAACGTCGAACGCCGCCGCTGACCAAGCGCGCGCGTCGACGCGGGACCCTTAAAGCGGCCGAGCCGGAAAGCGCCAGCGCGTCGTCACAGTCTATACGTCGCGAGCACGGCTAACGGAGCTTGGCGATCCCGACGCCGTCAAGTCTCGCGCGGTCCTTGATGGATTCCTCGCTGCGGGTCATCGCCTTCGAAATTGCCTTCAGCGCCATGCCTTTCTTCGCGAGCGCCTTGAGCTTCTCAAGTTCCTCGTCTGTCCAGGGTTGGCGATGCCGTTCAAATCGCTCTGTCACAATCTGCTCCTTCTCTGCCGGGAGATTGCCGGCGTTCGCGCCATCCAATAGCGGCATTGTCACGGGAACCGGGGGACCTCTGCCTGACGGCAGAGGCCGGGAACCCGGATCAAGCTGCGGTGGCGTCGGCCCATGTCTGGTGAGCTCCGGCATTTCGCCGCCGCTGGATCAAGAGGTCAAGCACTTCGCCTTCGCTGTCGACAGCACGCCAGAGCCACAGCCGCTCGCCGCCGATGCGAACAGCCATCTCGTCGAGACGCCACTGCGATGACGGGCGAGGCAGGCGTCGTCGAAGCTCCCGGGCAAAGGCCGGGCCGCACTTCGTTACCCACCGCCTGATTGTCTCGTAGGATACGTCGACGCCCCGTTCGGCGAGCAGATCCTCGACGTCTCTGAAGCTCAGCGTGAACCTCAGATACAGCAGACCCCATGCTTGATCACGGCGGGAGGGAAGCGATGACGAGCGTAGGAGATCGCGGTCATTTACGACCGTACCGCGGCAGCTGGACGTGAACGTGACAATGCCATGCGTTTGCCCTCGAGATCTTTGAGCGTGGCGATGCCGCCGCTCGCTGCGAAGGCGACCTGTTATCTGTCATGGGACCACCTGAGGGCGCCGATGCCGAATAGAGCGTCAGGATCCAACCCACCGCCCATTATGCTATAAAATCGATAGTTTATATCTAATAATGATTGACGGGCGTTTGAAGCGGTCGCATCGTTGGGGCGTTGCAGGTCTTTATCCAACCCGTCGCGAATCCAGACCAAATGGTTTGCGCCTTCGCAGGCGGTCTGAGCCCCGCGACGGACGCGGGTGTTTCGCAAGGCTTCATCGGGCATTCGAAATGGCTGTTCTGTCCTCGACCGCCCTGACCTCTCGTTCGCCCCAGCGCTTCGCGGCGGCAGGGCGATGTCGAAGCTGACAGTCCAGTTGCCGCCACGCCGCAACGGCTGACGCTCCCTCGCTGAAGAGTTCAATCGGTCCGGCAGGCCCCGCGCCTTTGCGTCGGCGCGTCCAACGGCCGGCGACCTTCAGCTTCGAAACTCCAAAAACAAGGACAGCATTCATGAGCTTTCGCCCCCTCCACGACCGCGTGGTGATCCGTCGTCTTGACGGCGAAGAGAAAACCAAGGGCGGGATCATCATTCCCGACACCGCGAAGGAGAAGCCCCAGGAGGGCGAGGTCGTGGCCGTCGGCCCCGGCGCGCGCGACGAGCAGGGCAAACTGATTGCGCCGGACGTGAAGGCCGGCGACCGCGTGCTGTTCGGCAAGTGGTCCGGCACCGAAGTCAAGATCGACGGGGCTGACGTCCTGATCGTCAAGGAGACCGACATTCTCGGCGTCGTCGGCGGCGCCTGACTGCACGCCTTCGCCACATCGAACCGGCGCCAGAAGCCGCTTCATTTCCAAGGATTATTCAGATGGCTGCGAAAGACGTGAAATTCTCCACCGACGCCCGCGAGCGGCTGCTGCGCGGCGTCGACATTCTCGCCAACGCGGTGAAGGTCACGCTCGGTCCCAAGGGCCGCAACGTCGTGATCGAGAAGAGCTTCGGCGCGCCTCGCATCACCAAAGACGGGGTCACCGTCGCGAAGGAGATCGAGCTCGAGGACAAGTTCGAGAACCTTGGCGCGCAGTTGCTTCGCGAGGTCGCCACCAAGACCAACGATCTCGCCGGCGACGGCACGACGACCGCAACGGTGCTTGCCCAGGCGATCGTCAGGGAGGGCGCCAAGGCGGTCGCCGGCGGCCTTAATCCGCAGGACCTGAAGCGCGGGATCGACCTCGGCGTGTCGGCCGCGATCAAGGACATCGTCGAGCGCGCGCGGAAGGTCCAGTCCGCGGACGAGATCGCGCAGGTCGGCACGATCTCGGCGAATGGCGAGAAGGAGATTGGCGACATCATCGCCGAGGCCGTCAAGCGCGTCGGCAACGAAGGCGTCATCACGGTCGAGGAGAACAGGAGTTTCGAGACGGAGCTCGAAGTCGTCGAGGGCCTGCAGTTCGACCGCGGCTACCTGAGCCCATATTTCGTCACCAACGCCGAGAAGCTGCTTGTGGAGTTCGACGACCCCCACATCCTGATTCATGAGAAGAAACTGTCGAGCCTGCAGCCGTTGCTGCCGGTTTTGGAGGCGGTCGTTCAGTCAGCGAAGCCGTTGCTCATCATTGCGGAAGACGTCGAGGGCGAGGCGCTTGCAACGCTGGTGGTGAACAAGCTTCGCGGCGGCCTCAAGGTTGCGGCCGTCAAGGCCCCCGGCTTCGGCGACCGTCGCAAGGCGCTGCTTGAGGACATCGCGATCCTCACCAACGGCCAAGTGATCTCCGAGGACGTCGGCATCAAGCTCGAGAACGTCACGATCGACCAGCTGGGCCGAGCTCGGAAGGTGCGGATCGACAAGGACAGCACGACCTTGGTCGACGGCGCGGGCGACGGCGACGCCATCAAGGCCCGCGCGGCGCAGATCAAGGCGCAGATCGAGGAGACGACTTCCGACTACGACAAGGAGAAGCTGCAGGAGAGGCTGGCGAAGATCTCCGGCGGCGTCGCGGTGATCCGCGTCGGCGGGGCCACGGAGGTCGAGGTCAAGGAGAAGAAGGACAGGGTCGACGACGCCCTCAATGCTACCCGGGCCGCGATCGAGGAAGGCGTGGTTCCCGGCGGCGGCGTCGCCCTCCTCAGGGCCAAGGCTGCGGTCGCCCAGTTGCGGAGCGACAACGCCGACGTCCAGGCCGGCGTCCACATCGTGCTGAAAGCGCTTGAGGCGCCCCTCCGCCAGATCGTGGAGAACGCGGGCGTCGAGGGCTCGATCGTCGTCGGCAAGATCCTCGACAACCCGTCCTTCACCTTCGGCTTCAACGCGCAGACGGAACAGTATGTCGATCTGCTCGAGGCCGGCATCCTCGATCCGGTCAAGGTCGTGCGCACCGCCCTCCAGGACGCGGGGTCGGTCGCTGGGCTGCTGGTGACGACCGAAGCGCTGATCGCGGATCTGCCGAAAGACAAGTCGCCGTCGCAGCCTAGCGGCCCCGGCCTCGACTACTGACGAACTTGGGCGGGCGTGCCGACGCCGCCCGCCCAAGCTCGTCCTCCCGCCCTTTTTTGCTCGCTCGCAAGTTCTCCACCGGAAGGGCGCATGCCATGAGCACTACCATCGTCTCGAGGCCAGGCTTGGACATCGATTCCCCACAGCAGGCGCGTCGCCACCTGGCGCGCGACCGGCTTTCTCTGCCCGAGACGATCGCGCAGTCCATTGGCACGGTGGCTCCATCGGGGACGCCGGCGCTCGTCATCCCCGGGCGGCTCAGGGCGTGGCACGGCGCGATCAGCCTTGTCACCATCCTACTGTTGCTGGTTCCGCTCGCCGGCAGCCTCTACCCTGTCCCGGCATGGCCGTTCTCGGCGCTGCCATACGTCTTCCTCGGGCTGCTGGCGCTCGGCGTCTCTTGGTTCCTGATCCTGAAGGCGCGCGCGCCTGAGCAGCTCCAGGCGCTCGAGGCCGATCTGCTGGGCGCCGGCGAAGCTGGGGGCGCATGATGAGCGGTTCCGTCGCCAGGCATGACAGCCGGTTCGTCACGCTGCCCAACGGGTTGTTGCATCACTACGCGACGGTCGGCGACCGCGGACCGAAAATCGTCCTGCTGCACGGCTACGCCGACAGCTGGCGCAGCTTCGAGCCGCTGTTCAAGGTCCTCGGTCGGGACGCCCAGCTGTTCGCTCTCGACCAGCGCGGCCACGGCCATACCGAACCGGGCGGACGCTACGCGATGGCGGATCTCGCCCAGGACGCGATCGACTTCATCGCGACGGTCGCTCGGGAGCCCGTCCACCTCGTCGGCCACTCGTTGGGAGCGATCGTCGCGCAGCGCGCCGCCGAGCGCCGGCCCGACCTGCTCCGGAGCCTGACAATCATCGGCGGCGCACGCAGCGCCGCCGCCCATCCGGGGCTGGCGGCGCTGCGTGTCCAAATCGGCGATTTCGGTGACGCCATTCCGCCGGACTTCATCAAGGCGTTCCAAGAGAGCACCGTCAGCGC
Organism: Hansschlegelia plantiphila; assembly: GCF_027922265.1. Lineage (GTDB taxonomy): Bacteria > Pseudomonadota > Alphaproteobacteria > Rhizobiales > Methylopilaceae > Methylopila > Methylopila plantiphila. The sequence goes on from NZ_BSFI01000018.1 coordinate 16,401, forward strand.
GCCGCTCCGCCCGAGCCGGCTCGCGGCGATCGTCAAGGAGAGCCGGAAGTTGCGGCCCGAGACCTGGCGGAACGCGCTCGAGGCTCTTCTTAACGAGCCGCGGGCTAGAAAGGCGTTAGAGATCCGCGTTCCCGCGCTTTCATTGTGGGGCGTCGAGGACGGCGTGTTCCACAAGGGTGAGCAGGTCGCGCTTTCGCGCGCGATCCCGCATCTGGAGACCATCCACTACGCTGGACTCGGCCATGCGCCACATTGGGAGGCGCCCGACCGCGTCGCCCGGGACATCCGCAGCTTTGCCTTGGCCGTCGCTCCGGGGCGGCTTCGGGAGATTAATCGTGAGCGTCCGCACGCTTGGTAGGACCAATGTCGGCTGGACCCTCCGGGGACCGTCCGACCCCATGCTCCGACCAAGCGCCTATGCTCATCGATTAATCCAAGCCAGCGAAACCCATTAATTATAGAAAATCTATAGATTTGATGATTTTAAGATTGACGCGTTTCGTTTCTGGCATCACGATCGAGAAGTTCTCCGGCGGTTCCGGCCTGAGCGCGGGTTTGGAAAGAGCGGCTTGCCCCGCATCATCAAAGGCTAAAGCGCCACGATGCGTGCCGAAACGCTCGCGAGAGTTTTTTTAAAAATGTGTGGGTTCTCGTCGCTATGAACGGCGCTTGCGTCATCAAAGTCTCCGGCCGGCCTCGTCGTCCCTGATGCCGGCGGCGTTCGCTTCTTCGCGGCCATCGGCGAAGCATTTTAGCTCGACGGGCAGATCTTCCGTTCGGCCGCCCACGCCGGCTCTGCCGTTCGGTCCGCCTTCGCCGCTGCTGGGCACGCTGACGCCATCAGCTCCCGCTATCGCAAGCGGCCTGTCGTTTGCGGCGCTCCGCGGACTGACGCGCTGGGCCACGATCGCAGGCCTCGTGGTCGGCGGCCTGTTCGCAGCCCCGTTCACAGCGCTGCTCGTGAAGAAGCTGTCGGCTCGCACGCTGATGGTCACTGTCGGGCTGCTGATCGCCTCCCTCAGCGTCTTCAATCTCTCTAAGGTCATCCTGTGAGCCCAGTTCCGACGAGGCGCCTCGACAGACTGAAGCTCGGAGCCTTCCATTACGTCTCTGGCCATCACGTGGCGGCCTGGCGCCATCCTCTCGCCTCGGTCGACGATAGCTTGCGCGACTACGTGGCGTTCGCCCGCACGGCAGAGGCGGCAAAATTCGACGCCGTCTTCCTGGCCGACAGCGTTGGTATACGGCTCAACCTTCCCGCCTCTGTCAGCCGCAACCCGCATAGCGGCGTCACGCCGTTCGAGCCGCTGACGCTGCTCTCGGCGATTGCGGGACATACGAGCCGCATCGGACTCGTGGCGACGGCCTCCACCAGCTTCAGCGACCCCTACAATCTGGCTCGGCAGTTCGCCTCGCTTGACCGGCTGAGTGCGGGCCGTGCGGGGTGGAACCTCGTCACCACGCAGGAGCCGGAGGTCGCTCTCAATTTTGGCCACGCTGCGCCAGTGCCGCATGCCAAGCGCTACGAGCGCGCGGAAGAGTTCGCCGACGTCGTGCTCGGCCTTTGGGACAGTTTTGAGGACGACGCCTTCCTGCGCGATCGGGTCAGCGGCAAATATTATGATCCGAGGAAGCTGCACCAGCTCAACCATCATGGGGAGCATTTTCAGGTCCGCGGACCCCTCAACGCCCCGCGCCCCCCGCAGGGCCGACCGGTCGTGATCCAGGCGGGCTCGTCCGAGCCCGGCAAGGAGCTCGCTGCACGAACGGCCGAAGTCATTTTCACCGCCCAGCAGACGCTAGAGGAGGCGACATCCTTCTACGCCGACGTGAAGGGCCGGCTTGCGAAATACGGGCGTTCGCCCGACGACCTCAAGATCATGCCGGGGGCCTTCATCGTGACGGCCCGTACGGAAGCAGAAGCCCAGGAGAAGTTTGAGGAACTGCAGGGCTTGGTGCAGCCCGAGGTCGGCCTCGAGCTTCTGCGCACTCATCTCGGGGTCGACCTCTCCGGGCATCCGCTCGACGGTCCTCTGCCTCCTTTGCCCGAAATCGCGGGCGGGAAGAGCCGGCAGGCGTTGGTCGCCGACCTCGCGCAGCGCGAAAACCTGTCAATCCGCGAGCTTTATCTACGCATTGCCGGGGCGCGTGGTCATTGGCAGCTCGTCGGCAGCGGCGAGCAGATCGCCGATCAGCTGGAGGAGCGCTTTCTTAATTACGGCGCTGACGGCTTCAATTTGATGTCGCCGATCCTTCCGGGCGGGCTCACCGACTTCATCGACTTCGTGCTGCCAGAGCTGCGCCGGCGCGGCCTGTTCCGCACGGAATACGAGGGTCGGACGCTGCGCGAAAACCTCGGCCTTTCGCGGCCGGAGAACCGGCACGTCGCCCGCCGCTCTGTCGCGGCCGAGTGATCGTGGCTTTTCCTCGCTATCCGCTAAGATCCCGATGACCGCCGGCCCGCTCTCCATCGATGACGTCTCGAAGACATATGCTGGCGCGCGACCCAACGGCGCCGTGCGCGCGCTGTCCCGCGTCAGCCTCGACATTGGCGAGGGCGAATTCCTCTCGATCATCGGCCCGTCCGGATGCGGGAAGACGACGCTGCTCAACATGATCGCCGGCTTCGTGACGCCGTCGACCGGCGTCGTCCGGCGGGGGGCGGTCGCGATCGCTGGCCCTGGCCCCGACCGAACGATGATGTTCCAGGACTACGCGCTGTTTCCCTGGCTCACCGTCGCCGACAACATCGCCTTCGGTCTGCGCGCAAAAGGTCTGTCCCGACGTGAGCGCGAGACCGCAGTCGCGCGTTTCGTTGACCTCGCCCGCCTGAAGGGCTTCGAAGACCGGTTGCCGCACGAGCTCTCTGGCGGCATGCGCCAGCGCGTCAGCGTCGCCCGCGCGCTCGCCCCGGACCCTGACATCGTCCTCATGGACGAGCCTTTTGCCGCCCTCGACTCGCTCACCCGGGACGCGCTGCAGGAGGAATTGCTCGCGATCTGGGAACGTTCGGGAAAGACCTTCGTCCTCGTCACCCACAATATCGAGGAAGCCCTGTTCCTCAGCGACCGGGTGGTCGTGATGGCGCCTCGACCTGGACGCATCCAGACGATCGTAGAAATTCCTCTGCCTCGTCCACGTTCGCCCGACCTACGCACGCGCGATCCCGTGTTCATGGCGCTGAAGCAGCGCCTCTTCGACCTTCTGCACGACGCCCCGCAACCTTCGGAAGGGCGCTGAGGTGTCGACATCGGATCTGCCTGCATCCTCCGTCCCAGGCGTGGTTACGTCGGCCGGGAAACTATCCACGCTTGCAGCAGCAGCCGTCTGGCGCGGCCACCATCTCGCCGTGGTCCCGGCGCTTCTCCTGCTCTGGGAAGCGGCCGTGCGTTGGGGCTTCGTCAACGCCAATCTCTTCCCGCCGCCGTCCGCGATCCTAGAGGCGCTGCACGATCTTGCCTCGGCTGGAATGCTGTGGAGTGACCTCGCCGCGAGTGTGACGCGCGTAGGGGTGGGCTTCTCGGTCGCGGCCGTAATCGCCGTGTCGCTCGGCCTCGCGCTTGGGCGCCTGCCGGCCCTTGCCCGCTATCTCCTGCCAATCGTCGAGCTCGTGCGGCCGATCTCGGTCATCGCATGGATACCGATTGCGATCCTCTGGTTCGGCTTGGGCGACCGGCCGGCGTGGTTCCTGATCGCGCTCGGAGCGTTTTTTCCCGTCTTCACCAACGCCTACGACGCGGCCCGGGCGCTCCCGGACACCTATGTGCGCGTCGCCCGCTGCTTCGGCGCCTCATCGGGTCTGTTTATCCGCCAGGTGCTCATCCCGGCGACACTGCCGCAGGTCCTTACAGGTCTGCGGATCGGCCTCGGCACCGGCTGGACCTGCGTGATCGCCGCTGAGTTGATCTCGTCGACCTCCGGCCTCGGCTACCTCATCCAGATGGCGCGCACGACGATCGAGACCGAGAAAGTACTCGCCGGAATGGCGGTGATCGGCCTCGTCGGCTTCGCAATGAACCGCCTGATGGTAGCGCTCGAGCGCGCCATCGTCCGCGGCCCGCGATCCCGCTGACCGCTTCAATCCAAGGATCGCCTGTCATGAAGAGAAGAACATTCCTGTTCGGCGCAGCCGGCGCAACGCTCGGCGCCTCGCTTGCGAAACCGTCGATACTGCGCGCGGCGGCATCCGATCCTCTCCAGATCCGCCTTGGCTACCAGACCCTCTGGAGCAGCGCCGGCGAGATCTTTGAGACGCTGCGACACACCAACATCCTGGCGCTGCACGGCATCCAGGCTGACTTCAAGCCCTTCACCTTTGGCGGCCCGCTCGCCGAGGGCGCGGTAGCAGGCGCAATCGACAACATCTCGGCCGCAGACGCGCCGCTGCTGCGCGGCTCCTCGCGTCTGCCAGGCACGAAGGTGCTGCACCGCTCGCACGACTTCCGCTTCGCGATCATCGCGCGTCCGGATTTCGAAGGCGGCCTCGCGGACCTCCGAGGCAAGCGGCTTTCCGGTCCATTCTCCACCACGGTGTTCCCACGCAGCGTTCAGGCGATCGTGGACGCCGGCGTGCAGGATCCGTTCAAGGAAATCCGCATCGTCAACCAGGACATCGCCGAACAGGCGGATTCGCTACGCGGCGGCCTCGTCGACGCAGTGACGACATGGGACCCGACCTACGAGCGCCTGATCCAGCAGAAACTGGGCAAGCCGATCTGGACGAGTTCGACCGGCCAGGGCGCGGGCTACCAAGGCCTCACCTGCGAGTGGCTGAAGGCAAACGGAGAGGACGGCGCGGGCCGCTTCCTGAAAGCCTGGACGGTCGCGACTTGGTGGACGTCGAACAACCTCGCGCAGGCGCAAGGCTGGTTCGCCGCGACCTCGCGCCTCGATCCATCGCTGCTCGCAGCCGCGGCGGCCGCCGACAGGCATCTTCGCGCGCCGGTGAAGGACCTCACCGCGATCGACCTTGTGGTAACGCCAGACGAGATCGCGGGCACCCAGAAGGTGCTGGATTTCCTCGTCGCGCAGAAGCTGCTGGCGAACCCGATCGACGCTGCGAGCTTCTACGATGGCGGTCCGCTCGCCCGCGTCCGGAAGCAAATCGCCGCGGGGGACCACGTGGATCTCGCAAAGATATCGCCTGTGGGATGAGTTCTCCCCCGATGCAAAACGCCGGCACGTATTCGATTAAAGAATGCCTGCGGGTTTCTTGATCCTGCAGTCCGTGTTGCAGCTTTTACCTCCCGAGTGACCAAGCGAGCTGCGCCGATCGCACGGGTGCGTCGAACAGAATTTCGCGCGCGCCGATTATCGATTTTGTAATTGTTTAGGGCTGTTAGCATGCGTCTGAATAGGGACTTTCTCCGACTGGTCGCGGCCGCCCTGCTCTTGGTTTCGGCCAGCGCTGCAGCCGAGGCTGAAGGTAGTTCGATCGAGACGTTACGGCTCGGCTTTCAGAAATACGGCACCCTGATCGTGCTCAAGGCGGAAGGCTCGCTCGAGCGGCGGCTTAAGGACAAGGGGATCGCGGTCACCTGGGCTGAGTTCCAGGGAGGCGTGAAGGTGCTCGAGGCGCTGCGCGTCGGCGCGATCGATTTCGGGACTACTGGCGACGCGCCGCCGGTTATCGCGCAGGCGCAGGGCGCGCCCTTCGTCTATGTCGCCGTCGAACCGCCGGCGCCGCATGGGGAAGCCTTGGTGGTGCGGGCCGATTCGCCGTTCCAGACCGTCTCCGACCTTAAAGGCAAGCGGATCGCGACCTCGCGCGGCGGCAACGCGCATTACCTTTCGCTTCAGTCGCTGGCCGCAGCCGGCCTTTCGGGCAAGGACGTCACCTGGTCCTGGCTGTTCCCAGCCGACGCCCGGCCCGCGCTCGAGTCGGGAGCGGTCGACGCTTGGGGCGTGTGGGACCCGTTCCTCGCGGGGGCGCAGAAGGGCGGCCAGTTGCGCGTGCTCGCCGACGGCGCCACCGCCGGGGTCGCCAACCACCAGTTCTTCCTGGCGAGCCGCGATCTCGCCGACAAACATCCCGAAATCGTCGCCATCATCCTCGACGAGCTCGCCAAGATCGACCAGCGCGCGCTTCAGGACCCAACGTTGATCGTGGCAGCCGTCGCCGACGCGACCGGGATCGACCGCGAGGCGCTGGATGTCGCGATCCGCCGGATGGGCTTCGGCGTGAAACCGCTCACCGCCGAGATCGTCGACAGCCAGCAGAAGCTCGCCGACGCCTTTCTCAAGGAAGGCATTATCGACAACCCTATCACAGTCCAAGACAACGTCGCCGGCGCCTCGCGGTGAGGCTGGCGGCATGAATATCTACTGGTTCCTGCCGACCTTCGGCGACGGGCATTATCTCGGCACGTCGATCGGCGCGCGGCCTCCCAGCTTCAGCTATCTCCGCCAAATCGCGGAAGCCGCGGAGGATCTCGGCTATGGCGGGGTGCTGGTGCCGTCAGGGCGAAGCTGCGAGGACAGCTGGGCCGTTGCATCCGCGCTGTCACAGGTCACCCGACGGCTCAAATTCCTCGTCGCGCTGCGTCCGGGGACGGTGACGCCCACCGTCGCGGCGCGCATGGCGAACACGATCAACCGGATTTCCGGCGGCCGTTTGCTGCTCAATGTGGTCGCCGGCGGCGATCCCGATGAGCTCGCCGGCGACGGCGTTTTCTTGCCGCATGACGAACGCTACGCGCAGGCGGCGGAATTCATCAAGGTCTGGCGACGGCTGCAGGCCGGCGAACGCGTCGACTACGACGGCCAGCACGTCAAAGTGCGCGGCGCCGAGCTCTACTTGTTTCCTGAGGAGGCGCCCGAGCCGGTCGAGCCCTCGCTCTGGGCGGGAGGGTCGTCGGAGGCCGGCCACCAGTTCATCGCGGAGCACGTCGACGTCTATCTCAGCTGGGGCGAGCCGATCGCCGCCGTGGCGGAGAAAATCACCGACGTGAAGCGCAGAGCCTCCGCCGCCGGCCGGACGCTGCGGTTCGGGCTCCGAATGCAGACCGTGGTGCGGCGGACCGAAGCGGAGGCCTGGGCTGCGGCCGAAAACCTGCTTGCTCATGTCGACGACGCCGCCATCCGGCAGGCGCAGGAGGCGCTCGCCCGCTTTGATTCGGAGGGCCAGAAGCGCATGGTCGCGCTCCACCGCGGATCGCGCGAGCGGCTCGAAGTCGCGCCGAACCTCTGGGCGGGGTTCGGGCTCGTGCGCGGCGGTGTGGGCGCGGCTCTTGTCGGCAGCGCCGAGAACGCGGCCGCCCGCCTGAAGGAATACGCCGACCTCGGGATCGACTATTTCATCCTCTCGGGCCTGCCTCATCTCGAGGAGGCCTACCGCTTCGCAGAACTGGTGTTGCCGCTTCTTGGCAAGCAATCGAAGCGGGAGCGCAGTATTTACGCCACGATGGGTGCTATGGGCCGCGCATGAGAGCGAGCCGTATTTTTCGGCTTTCAGGGGTAGGGTGCGGCTGACGCGTTGGACGCTGCGTTCTTACCGGTTTCCGAGAAATCTGTAAGCCTCGCTGCGACGGTGTCCGCGCGTCCACGTCTCGGCGATCCCTGTACTCGGACGGCGCATGACAAGACTCGAAGGGCGAGGGCAGGGCTGCTTACTGCCAAACCTGACATGACGCCTAGCCGAAGAGCCCTCATTGTATTTTGGGTGTCAAAGCCGGAGTCTGTGCGCCCGCAGACCGCGCCTTCAAAGTCAGAGACACCAGCCGCCCGTGTTGAGACCGAAGAGCCGAGCGCGGCTCGTGATGGCTAAGTGCGGCGATCCAAGCGATGCGGAGGATCAGCTGAAACTCCCGTTCGGCGGGGCAAAAGACGCAGTTCTTGAAGTCGCACTCGACCGCACGAGCGCAATTAAACTAATTCAATAGAATATATAGAATTATGTTGACCGGACGTTCGATCGGGCGCAATTTGGCGTCACCTCACGTCCCTGGACGCTGAGGCGCGGGTTTTGAACGAGCAGCTTGCTCCGCGTCACCAAAGCTAAAGCGCCGCGATGCGTGTCGAACGCTCGTGGTCCACCCACAAGGTTCGTCATGCGCGTCCCGACGTCGTTCCTTCCCGCCGACCTCCCAGCCCGGCCTCGATCAGCGCTCCGGCGATGTCGGCTCTAAAGCGCTGACGTCACGGCCCGCATCGAGGTCGGTTTTTCGTCATCTGGGGAGGGCAGTGCAGATGAACCGCGCTTGCGTCCTTGAATTTCTCGGTCGTCCGGCCGGTCTCATCGTTCCTCAGGAAGACGGGAGCTTCCGGTTCTTCGCCTCGGTCGCCGAAGCCTATCCGCTCGAGGATCGCGTGTTTCAGTCAACCGTCGACGCGAGCGCGGCGCTCCGCGCCCTCAAGCCGCGGCCGGGGTTCTCCGGGCGCGCCCCGTCGTTCGGAAGCCCGGGCCGGCGCTTCGCGAGCTGAGCCGAGGTCGAGGGGATTTCCGACATGCCGAGAGACGCGCAGGGACTTGAGCTGACCGGATCGCCGCAAAGCGCGGCGGCGTTCGATCGCGCTGTCGCCGACTATCTCGGCTGGGCCGGCGATCCGGTCGCCGCGCTCCAGCAAGCGACCACCGTCGATCCGGGCTTTGCGCTCGGTCACAGCGCGGCGGCCTTGCTCCTGCTGCTGAATGGCTTCCGGGGCGACAACCCGGCCGTGACCGACGCGATCGCGGCCGGCGAGGCCGCGCTCCGCGGCGCAAGCGAGCGCGAGGCGCTGCACCTCGCGGCGGCGAAGGCCTGGGCTTCGGGGGATATCGTCGACGCCGCGGGCGTGTGGGAGGCCATACTGCTCGACCACCCGCAGGACGCGCTCGCGCTGAGGTTTGCGCACGACACCTATTTCTACCTCGGACAGTCGCTCGACATCCGGGACTCCGTCGCGCGCGTGTTGCCGGAATGGGATCCGGAAGGACCGAACTATGGATTCGTCCTTGGTCAATATGCCTTCGGCCTCGAAGAGGCCGGCGAGTTGCGCAAGGCCGAGGACGTCGGTCGCCGGGCGATCGAGCGCAACCCGGCCGACGGATGGGCGGTTCACGCCGTCGCCCACGTCTTGGAGACCGAGAGCCGGCAGGCCGAGGGCGTGGCGTTCCTGAAGGACGCGCGTCCGCAATGGAGCGCGGCCCATGCGCTTGCGGTCCACAACGGCTGGCATCTCGCGCTCTACCTCATCGAGGAAGGGCGTCTCGAAGAAGCCCTGGCCGATTACGACCGCTTCGTCGCGCCGCGGATCGCCGGGGACTCGCTGCTCGATCTCGTCGATGCGGCTGCCCTGCTCTGGCGGATCGAACTCGCAGACGGCCATGTCGGCGACCGGTGGGCGGCGCTCGCGGCGCAATGGCTTACCCGTGTCGATGACCATGTGCTGGTCTTTAACGACATCCATCTCGCGCTCGCCATCGCCCGCGCGGGCGATGCGGGCGGGATCGAAAGGCTGAAGTCCTCGCTCGAGGCCTATGTCCGGAACGGGCGCGGCGACAACCGGGAGATCACCGCGGATGTCGGGCGCCGCCTCGTCGACGCCGTGATCGCGTTCGCCGGCGGCGACTATGCGGAGACCGTCCGGCTGATCCTGCCCGTCCGACACAAGGTTGCGCGGATTGGCGGGAGCCACGCCCAACGCGATCTCGTCACCCAGACTTTGATCGCCGCCGCGTGCCGCGCCGGCAACCGGGCGCTCGAGCGGGCCTTGCTCGCGGAGCGGCTTGCTGTCCGGCCGACGCCCGCGACGCGCGCCGCCTACGAGGCCGCGCGAGCCCGCGCCGCCTAGGCCTCACCTTCAACCGAAAAACAAACCACCGCGGGGCGGGACCACCCAAGCCCGCCTAGCTTCAGTTTCGGGGGAAATCACGTGAGTTTTCTCAATCGCCGTCAGTTTTTCCTCGATATCGGCGCCTTGGCGGCGCTGGTCGTCGGCGCCGTCCTCATCGGTGGCAAGCACGCCGCGACCGCCGTTCCGCGCCAAGATAAGATCGTCAACGTATCCTACGATCCGACCCGGGAGCTCTACCAGGCGCTCAATCCGGCTTTCGTCGCGTCCTACGAGAAGGCGACTGGCCGTCACGTGACGGTCGAGCAGTCCCATGGCGGCTCGTCCCGGCAGGCCAAGAAGGTGGCGAGCGGCGACCTCGTCGCGGACGTCGTCACCCTCGGTCTGCGGGCGGATGTCGACGGCCTGCGCAAGCGCGGCCTGGTCGCGGACCACTGGGAGGACCGTCTCCCCAACCATTCCATCCCCTACACCTCGACGATCGTGTTCGTCGTGCGCGGCGCGAATGTTCGCGGGGTGAAGGACTGGCCCGACCTGCTGCAGCCGGGGCTGGAGGTCGTCACGCCGGATCCCCGCAGCTCGGGCAACGGCAAGCTGACCGCGCTCGCGGCATGGCTTGCCGTGGTCACGCGCGGGGGGAGCGAGGCGGACGCCCGCGCCTACCTCAAGAGCTTCTATTCGCACGTGCCCGAACTCGCGGAGGGCGCCCGCGGCGCTTCGACCGTGTTTTCGGTCAAGGAGACCGGCGACGTTCACGTAACGTGGGAAAACGAGGGCCTGCGTGAAGTTGCGGCGTCGAACGGCAAGCTGCAGATCGTCTATCCGCCGGTCAGCGTCCTCGCGGAACCGTATGTCGCGTGGGTCGACAAGACGGACGGCGAGCGCGGGACCGGCGACATCGCCAAGGCCTATCTCGAATTCCTCTTCACTGATGAGGCTCAGGAGCAGATCGCGCGTCTTGGATACCGCCCCTACAAGCCGGGGATCGCGGAGAAGGCCGGCGTCCGGTTCGCGGACATCAAGCTCCTGCCGACATCCGTGATCTCTCCGGACTGGAATGACCTCAACGACAAGTTCTTCTCCGAAAACGGCATCGTCACCACGATCGTGGAAGGTGCAAAGTCATGATCGCGAAGCTCGCCTATGGCGCGGACTTTCTGAAGCGCGACGTGGTCGCCGGCCTGACGGTCGCCGCCATCTCGTTGCCGCAGGGCATGGCTTACGCGTTGCTTGCCGGCGTCGACCCTCGCTATGGGCTCTACTCGGCCATCGTGGTCACGCTCGTTGCGTCGATCTTCGGGTCCTCCTCCCACCTGATCAACGGACCGACTTCTGCGATCGCCCTCGTCGTGTTTGCGGCCCTGTCGCATTTCGATCCCGACCAGCGCGTCGAGGCGGCCGAGGCGATGTTCCTGCTCGCCGTCATGGTCGGTTCGATCCAGGTCCTGATCGCCGTCTTCCGGCTTGGCGATCTCACCCGATACATCTCCGAATCCGTCATTCTCGGCTTCATGGCCGCAGCCTCGCTGGTGCTTGCGATCGGTCAGATCAGCAATGCGCTAGGCGTCCGCAGCAAGGGGACGGGCGACCAGCACATCCTCTACCGCCTCTGGCTGACGCTGACCGAAGGCGATCCCGTCAGCGCGAAAGCGATCGGCGTCAGCGCGGCGACGCTCGCGCTGGCGGTCGTCCTGCGTCAGGTGGTGAGGCGCTGCAGGCTGCCCCAGTTCGACATGTTCGCGAGCCTCGTGCTCGTCGCAGGCGTCGCGTTTCTGCTTGGATGGACCGTGCCAGGCGCCGACGGGAAATCCGCGCTGCGGGTGGCGGGCGCGGTGCCGAGCAGTCTTCCGGCCTTCCACATCCCCGACATCAAGCTCAACTGGATCACGGATCTCGCGTCCGACAGCGTGGCGATCGCGTTCCTCGGACTTCTCGAGGCGCTCGCGATCGCCAAGTCGATCGCGAACCAGACCAAGCAACCGCTCGACTACAACCGGCAATGCCTCGCCGAGGGCCTCGCCAACTTCACCGGCGGCTTCTTCCAGAGCCTTCCGGGATCGGGCTCGCTGTCGCGCTCGGCGATCAACCACCAGGCCGGCGCCGCGACCAAGTTCTCCGGCATCATCACCGCCGCCCTCGTCGCGGTCGCGGTGCTGCTGTTTGCGCCGCTCTCACGTTACGTCCCGACGGCCGCGCTCGCCGCGCTGCTGCTGCTGACGGCCTACCGCCTGTTCGACCTGCACCGCATAAAATACACGCTGCGCGCGACTTGGGTCGACGCCGGGGCGTTCATCGTCACTGCAATCTCGGGCATTGCGTTCGGTCTCGACCTCGCCATCCTGATCGGCGTCGGGGTCTCGATCCTGCTGTTCGTGCCGCGCGCGGCGAAGCTCAAGGCGAGCGAGCTGATCCTCGACGAGCAGAACGTGGTGCGCGAGCGCCTCAAGGGGGAACCGGCGAACCAGGCTTTCATCATCTACGATCTCGAAGGCGAACTGTTCTTCGGCGCCGCGCCGGATCTGAACCGGCATCTTACGCTGGTCGAGCATAAGGCGAAGGCCCGCAAGATCAGCCATGTGCTGCTTCGCCTGAAGCGCGTGCGCCATCCCGACGTCGTCAGTCTGGAGATCTTCGAGCACTTCCTGAGGCAGAGCGAGACCGAGGGCATCAAGGTCTGGCTGTCCGGTCTGCAGCCGGACCTGCTGCAGGCGTTCGACCGCCTCGGCTTCCAGCACTGGTATCCCGCCGACCGGCTGTTCCCCTCGCGCTATGACGACAACTCGTCCACGATCGACGCGGTCAACCGCATTCGGCGGGAATTGCCGGCGCCCGAGCACGACGCGGCTCCCCATCAGGCGTTGTCCTATCAGGCTTAACGGCCAATAAGCGGCGTGCCCATATCTGCGTGGCGCGCGCGCCGTGTCCGAACGGCTCGATCACCTGTGCATCGCCTGCGTCTGCGAGCGAGGTCTTGTGGCCATCGTCCCATCGATCGCTGCACGATGATTGCGGTCGGCCCGAACCATCGTCACTCGGAATATTTCATGGTCGCTGAACAACCGAATCTGCGCAGCATCGTCATCGTGGGCGGGGGGCTGAGCGGCGTCCTTCTTGCGTTGCGCGCCATCGAGAACCCCGGCAATCGGGTCGTTCTGATCGAACGATCGAGTGCGCTCGGCCGCGGGGTCGCCTATGGCGCGTGCGATCACGCGCATCTTCTCAACGTGCCGGTGTTCCGGATGGAGGTCGGCCTGACGCCGACCTTCGAACACTGGCTGCGTGCAAACCGGCCTCACGAACTGAATACCGAGGACGGAGAGCTGCGGGACAGTTTTGTCACCCGGCGATCCTTCGGCGACTACATCGAGGAGATCGTCGAGCACAACGTGGCGGCTGGCCGGCTCAAGCGTCTTCGCGGCGAAGTGGTGGAGATCGGTCGGGAGGAGACGCCTTACGCGCTGCTCAAGGACGGCCGCGTGCTGAAGGGCGATCAGGTCGTGCTGGCGACCGGCAACCTCCCGCCCAAGACGCCGCGCTTCATCGATGAGGGCGGCGTGCTCGATTCTCCGGTCTTCATTCCCGACCCCTGGGACGTCCATCGGGACAGGTTGCCCGCCGGCGACGGCCGGGTGCTGCTGATAGGCGCGGGGCTGACGATGGTGGACGTCGCGCTGCGCCTTGTGCGCAACGGTCATACCGGCCCGATCACAGCGCTGTCTCGCCATGGCCTGCTGCCGAGCCGCCATGCGCATGGCGGCGAGTGGCGCAACGCGTTCCACGACCGCCCGCTGCCGCCGCTTCAGGCGTTTCGGCTGCTGCGGCGTGAGACGCGCGAAGCGGCCGCGCAGGGCGTGCCATGGCAGCGGGTGATCGACGCCGTGCGCCCAAGCCTGGCGAGCATATGGATTTCCTGGGACAGCGCGGATCGTCGGCGTTTCCTGCGTCACTGCCGAACGATCTGGGACGTCCGACGCCATCGCATGCCGACCGCCGTCGCGACTCAGATCGAGGCTCTCGTAAAAGCCGGCGCGCTCGATCTGCGGGCAGGCCGCATCCAGAAGGTGGATCGCGCAGGCGATGGGGCCATCGTGACGCTGCGTCCCCGCGGCGCCCGGGACAGCGTGCAGATCGAGGTTGACGCGATCATCAACTGCACCGGTCCGCGTTCGTCGTTCGATGACATGAACGAGCCCGCCTTCGTCAAGCTCAAGGAGCTCGGGCTGCTGGTCGCTGATGAACTTGGGCTCGGCGTCAGGACGTTCGGCTGCGCGGTAGTCGACAGATATTCGATCCCGTCCGATTGGCTGTTTGCAATCGGCCCGCTCACGCGGCCGGAATGGTGGGAGATCACGGCCGTGCCGGAGATTTCGGCGCAGAGCTACTATCTCGCGGGCGGACTCGGATTGTCCGGCCAGAACTCTTTGCTGCGCAACTTCGTCGACCTGGGCGCCGGTATCTGACGCTCGCCATTCAACCGCGCGCAAGAACGCGGCTCAGCCAGCCGCGGCGCCTTCCGCCAAGATCGTGAGCCGAATAACAAAAGGCATGGCCGGGGATGATCCCGCCATGCCTTTTCGTGTCGGTTCGAGTCGGTCTGTCCGGACCCAGAGCGTTTGCGCTCAGGCGGCGTCGGTGGCGATGACCTTGGTCGTCCTGCGGGCCTTCGGCTTCACGGCGGCGGGAAGCTCATCGGCCGCGTCAGGCACAGCCTTGCGCGCCTCGATCGCCTCGAACGCGGCTTCCGCGCCTTCCTCGAAGCCGCGGCGGACCACGTTTCCTGCCGGCAGCAGCTCCTTCAGAAACACCGCCCCGAACACCAGGCCGTAGGACGCGCCGTAGGCGGCCTTGTACGCGCCGACGCCGACTGCAGCGCCCGACTTCTCAGCGGCGACCTTGACGGAGGCGCCGGCGCTCGCGCCGGCCTCGCTCACGTACCCGGCGGCGGTTCCGAGAACGTCGCTCAGCGCCGTGAAGGCGTTCCGTTCCGGGGTTTCAGCAGCGATATCGCTCATGCGCTCGTTCCTTTGTCGACGCGGTGGAGAAAATGAATGCGTTCGGACGGGGGGCCCTGCAGCTTGGCCCCTCGCAGAGGTGTCAGCGAACCCTGTCGGGGATGGTCGCGAACTGGAGGCGGACATCGTCGGCCGCGCCCTGCACTCCAGCGATCATGCGCGGCCGCCGGACGCGCTCGGTCAGCAGCCAAGCAACGCCGGCCGCCATGTAGGCGAGGAATATCCCGGCGAGGACCGAGTTTGGATAGTCGATCGGCGGGAACATCGTGCTCCCTGGCAGGCCGAACGTTCCGAGAAGCGGCAGGATCATGAAGCCGACGCCGCTGGCGGAGTAGGCGATCGCGCGCTTTGTCAGCTTGCCGATCGACCGCAGGTAGAACGGCGCCGCCACGGTGATCAGGATGTAGACGAGGATGAAGCCGAAGCTGCAGAGCGTGCCGAAATAGCCCTGGGCGTCGAACGCGCTGACGCCGGACAGGTAGCAGGCTGCAGGCGCAGCGAAGGTGATCAGCGCGGCGAGCGCGACCGCGACATGAGGCGTGCGGTTGGTCTCGTGCGCCTCGCCGAGCGCTTCGAAGAACAGTCCGTGGCGCGCCATGGAGAACAGGATGCGCGCGGTCGAGTTGATCGCGGCCAGCGTGCAGGCGAAGAAGCTGAGCAGCACGCCGATCGTGATCACAGTTCCGAGCGGCCTCCAGCCGAGGCTCGAGGCCAGATAGTTCAGCGGCGCCTCAGACTGGGCGAGCGGCGCGTCGGAGCCCTCGAAACCGAGCACGACGACATAGGCCATGAAGATGAACACGAGGCCCGAAAACAGCACGCTGTGCGTGACGGACCGCGGTATCGACCGGAGCGCGTCCTTGGCCTCGGCGCCGAGCGAGGTCGAACTCTCGAACCCCGAAAACCCGAACACGACGAGCACCACGCCGACCAGGATCCCGCTCGGCGTCGCGCCCTCGAGCTTGAACTGATGCATGTCCGCGACGAAGCCGTGGCGCGCCCAGATGACGACGCCGAGGATCAGGATCGACACCAGCGCGATCGCCTCGAAGGCCAGCATCGTCTTTGCAGAAAGCTGGATGTTCTTCATCGCGATCCAGCATGCGGCGCCCGCGCCGGCAATAAACCAGACGAGCGTGGGGAGCTGATGCCCGATCGCCTGGTCGAGCAGCACGTTGGCGACGATCGCGAAGCCGCAGAGCGTCGACATGCCCGTGAGCGTGTAGGCGAACACAAGGGCCCAGCCGCCGAGAATGCCCGAGGTCGGCCCGAGCCCCTGCACGATGTAGCTGTAGAGCGACCCCGGCGACGCCGACCGCGTCGCGAACTGGTTCACGTTGAGGCTGACCAGAAACAGCCCGAGCATCCCGATCGCGAAGCTGAGCCAGGCGCCGTTTCCTGCCGAGGCGAAGATCAGGCCAAGGATCGCCGCCGGCACCGTCGAGGGCGCGATGACGGAGACCGACTGGGCCAGAACCTCGGGATAGGAGAGGCAGGCGCCGCGGAGTTCGGTATGTTCGGTCGAGGGCGGCGAGCGCGTCTCCCGACCATTGCTTCTGTCCGGAGCGAATGCCTGCGATTTCATCCTGGAGTTTACCTCGCCGGAACGTTGGAGACGGGCGCTAGATCAACGCCAGAGGCAGGGTCGAAAGTAATCCGACAATCAGTTCTCGGCTTTTGCCGGATGGAGCGCCAATCAAAGAGGCGCGCAGCCTATTGTTCGGCGCCGACCCAACCAACGCCGCCATACGATCGGCGCTAGTTCGAGAGTGATTGTCACTAAACTGACATATGATGCAGCGCAATAATCAATTTTGCAATGCAGTTCTGATTGAAATGCAGCCATGCTGCAAGAAATAAAATAACAGTCCGTATATCTACTAGATTTATGCTCTTTCACCGAAACAGCTAGCAGCCGCAAAATCTGCGGGCCGCGCGCGTCCCCGGGCTCCGCTTCCGGCCAAGCGGATCAGCGATCTTGACCTGGCGTCACCTGAGCAGGAGGCGTTCCCTTTCCTTTTGCGCACGCAGCGCGCTCGCCTTTCGGAGCGGCAGCAGGCCGTTGCCGACGGCGAGGAGGCCGCCGATCTGGTTGAAGATCATCGAGTGCATCACGCCGAAGCCGCCGAAGAAGGCGCCGGCGATGCAGATCGCGTTCGGCACGACAACGAGGCCCCAGCTGCGATTGATGTTCCGGTTCAAATCGCGCGACACGTCGTGGAGGTAGAGAAGCTTCGTCAGGCTGTCCTCCATGAGGACCACCTGGGCCGTGTCGGTTGCGATGCTTGATGCGCCGCGCAGAGAGATCGAGACGTTGGCCTTCTTGAGCGCGATCGAGTCGTTCACGCCGTCGCCGACGAAGCAGACCGTGCGGCCTTCTTTCTGCAGGAGCTCGACGTATCGCGCCTTGTCCTGGGGCAGGACCTCCGCGAAGTGTCGGTCCATCCCGAGGCGCTCGGCCAGTCTGCGGGTGGGCCGCTCATGGTCGCCTGAGATGATCGCCAGATGTTGCGCGCCGCGGGCGCGCAGCCCGTTGATCACGTCGAATGCTTCGGGCCGTTCGGCGGCCTGCAGCTCCAGGGCGCCGCCGAGCTTGCCGTCGACCCCGACCATCACCAGCGAGTGGCCCTCGTCATGGGCGCGCTCAAGCTCTCTCTGCGCGGAAGCCGGCAGCCTGACGCCTTCGTGGGTCATGTAGCGCGCGCTGCCGACCCGCACGACATGGCCCTCGACCTCGACGGTGATGCCGTAGCCCACGTCGTATTTGGAGTCGTCGGTCGCCGGCACGGTCAGGTTGAGGGCGCGCGCCTTGTCGATGATGGCTTTGGCGATCGGGTGGCTGAAGCGGTTCTCGGCAGCCGCGGCCCATACAAGGATCTGGTCTTCCGAATAGCCGCCATAGGTCAGGATGCGTCCGACCTCGGGGCGCTCGCGCGTCAGCGTTCCGGTCTTGTCGAACAGGAAGGTGTCGACCTTTCGCAGGCTCTCCAATGCGCGCCCGTCCTTCACCAAAACGCCGTGCTCGGCGCTGAGGGTGAGCGACGAAAGCATCGCGATCGGAGCGGCCATCCGGATGCCCGTGCCGAGATCGCAATTGACCACTGCGGTGGCGCTCGCGATGCCTGTCGTCACGAGGCCGAGCGCGCCGAGCGCAAGAGTCGGCGCGACCGCCTTGTCCGCTAGCTCCTCGCCACGGGACTGGGACTTCAGCTTGTATCCGGCGGTGTCGTTCAGGATCTGCGCGAGCTTCGCCGACGTGGTCTGGTCGCCGGCGCTCGTCACCGCCACGCGCACCTTTCCGGCAATCAGCGTGGTCGACGCAAGCACGCGGTCGCCCTTGAGCTTTTCCACGGGCGCGGACTCGCCGGTCAGCGTGTGCTGGTCGATCATCGCCATGCCGTCGACCACCTCGCCGTCGACCGGCACGGCCTCGCCGGTATGCACGGCGATGACGTCTCCGACCTTCAGCCGCTCAAGCGGCGTCTCGACCTCGACGCCGTCGACTTCGAGCCAGACGAAGCGCGGCTGCTTGCCGAACACGTTCAGCAGCATCTTCTTAGAATCGTCCTCGGTCTTCTCGACCAGCTTCCGCGACACGCTGAGCGTGAAGCCGAGCACCGTTCCGGCAAGCACCTGGTTGGTCGCGAGGCATGCCGCGACGACGATGGCGTCGAGCACGTCGACCCCGAGGCGCTTTTCCTTGAAAAGCACCTCATAGGCGCTCTTGAAGCTCGGGATAACGGAATAAAGGAAGACGACCGCGCTGAGCGGAGCGAGGCCCGGCACCAGAAAACGGCTCGCCGCGGCGAGCACGACGGAGGCCGTCGCCACGGGCAGGTCGAGATCGATCGGCGAAATCGGAGCGTCGCCCGAGGCGGCCAGCACGCTGTCCAGAAGTTCGACAAGCTGGTCCTGTCGGATCTCCCGCGGATTGTAATGGATGAGCACAGTGCCGGTGAGCTCGTTCGTCGCGTAGCGGTCGACGCCGAACGTGTTCATGAACTCGCGTTCGATCGCCTGTCCAAGCTCGCGTCTGCGCAGCAGGCTGACGTTGTGAAGCCGCACGCGCCCTTCGATCTGGCTTCGCACGGTCCAGGTCGACAATCGGCGGCCGTAGCGCTGAAGCCGCAAGGTTTTCGAGGATCCCAGGCCAAGCGTCTCGGGAAGGATCAGTTGATCGGGTGCCGGACGTGCGGCGTCGCGGCGCGACAGCGCGCGGCCAAGGTCGATGGCGCGCTGGTCTCCGGACGCAAGCGGCGCATCGAACCGGACCTGGGCGTGGCGGCGCTGCGCGTCGATCGTGACCTCGACGACGCCGGGCGCCTGGAATGCGCGCTCGAAGAACGAACGCGCGAATGCGCTGCGGGGGTTTGCAAACAGCGTCGGGCTGTCGAACTGCACGACGGCGCTCGATGGAAACGACACGCCGAGATCGGTCCGGGCGGTCGTTGCGGTTGCTCGGCCCACGCGATGGGCGCGGTGCGGAGCGCCCGATGCCGTTGCGGCGCGGGGCCGGGACTTGGCGGGTTTGGCAGTGGATCGCTCGGATGAACTGGTCAGCGTCACGTCTCAGCGCTCCGAAGAGATGTTTGGGCCCGACACGAGACGCGCGTCCGGAGCGGGGGTCGCAATTTCAGGCCTGACGCTCGGCTGGGCGGCGGCTCTCCGATGCCGGCGCTCGGCGGCGAGATCCTCGGCTGCTTCTTTCTTTTCGAGAATGCTTCGGGCGCCGGCGGCATAGGCGTCCGAGGCAAGCTCCCCAGCCCAATTCAGCCCGCGCCTCAACGCCGCAATAAGCCCCGCGGCGGCGGACGCCGCCACGGGGCGGCGCCGGAAGACGATCTCGTACTGCTTATTCATAGCGCGAGCCGGCGGCAGGGCGCGACGCGCGGATGTCTTGTCTGGACCAGTTGTCGTCATGGCGCTCGCAGAACCCGACAGGAAGGAGGGACGAAGGCCGCCGCTTGGGCGGCCTTCGCGCTCAGACCGCTGCCTTCTTTGTGACGCGCACCGTCTTGCGGGCCTGCGGCGACGCCTTCTTCTTCGCCGTCGCCTGCTTCGTCAACTCTTCGTTCAGATCCTCGCCGACGAGCGGCGCTTTCTCGGCCCGGCGCGCTGCGACCGCGTCGAACGCCGCCTCGGCGCCCTCCTCGAACCCACGGCGCACGGCGCTGTCTTCCGGCAGGAGCTCCTTCAGGAAGACCGCCCCGAAGACCAGACCGAACGAGACGCCATAAGCGGTGTGATAGGCGCCCGAGCTGACGCCGGACTTCACCTTGCGCGCCGCAATCTTGGCCGACGCGCTTGCGTTCGTCCTGGCGTCTCCGATGGAGTCCGCCGCCGCCTCGAGCGCGTCGCCGAGTATCGAAAAAGCGCTGTTTTCATGGGGATCCGCTATGGTCGCAGACATCAGGTCATTTCCCTTCGACTGGAAGTCTGAGTTCCACGCGCTGCTTGCGAAGCGCGTAGAGCGTTGGACAATAATAGACAGTAACGGGCCGACCCAACACGACCGGCGTCAGTAAAACATGGCGGATTTCGCCCGCGGTCAAGCTTATCAATCCAAATCGGCTCCAAGAATGGCGCTCGCCTCTCAGAAATATTTGTCCCGCACGACTTTCTTTCGGTCATTTCCACCGCATTCGGCCGATCACACACACGGTCCCTGGTGCGGCCAACCCGCTGCGAACGCCCCAACCAAGCGCCCATTCCGCATCTATTTGTCTCAATCGATCGAATTTGTAGAAATAAGACTAGCCGTCAGCGGATTCGTTGTCAATTATGTGAACGGCGCTCGGCGCGTCGCATCTTGTCCAGACAGATGACGGACAGATGGCCCGCGAAAGAAAAAGAAGATGCAGATCAAAATGTTGGGAGCGGTTGCGACCGAGCGGCGGCAGTTCGCGAAGGCCTGTTTGGGCTGCTCCGCGGCATGTCTCAAAAAATAGACAAGAGCACTCTACCGTCTTTGTCGAATGACGTTGGCGCTGTTTGGGATGCGCCGTCGTCCTGAGGAAGGCTATCAGACCGTGATAACCGCCGTCTCTGTTCCGACCAAGCCTCGCAAAAAACACGCCGGCGGCGCTTCGCTTGCGCGCACGTCCGATATTCTCCGCGCCGTCCTCTCGAACAACCCGAACGTCGAGACGTTCACGATCGGAAGCATCCTAGACGCGATCGGGGCGGACCGCGTCGAAGCCTCGATGATGCTGTTTTCGGTCCCAGCCGTCGTTCCGGTGACGGGCGCCCCGGCATTCTCCGGCGTCAGCTCGTGCGCGCTCGGAGGCCACTTCGTGAGCGGCCGGACGTCGCTCAAGGTTCCGAAGGTGATCTTGTCCAAGACGGTGCCCCGGCGTTCGCTGGCCGCGGCCGTGCATGCGCTGCTGCCGATCCTCGAACGGGCGGAAAAGCTCATGAAGCCGAGGCTGGCCTGGCTGGTCAGTCCTGTGGCGCGGCGACTGCTGGGCGTGCTGCTCTTCGTGCTGGCGGTGACGATCGCCTTCCCCGTAATTGGCCTCGACCCGCTGCACGGAACGTCGATCTTCATGATCTCGCTCGGGCTCGCCGAGAAGGACGGCCTCGCGGTCCTCATCGGCGCCGCGGTCGGGATCCTGTCTCTCGCGCTGATCGCCTCGGCCGGCTTGACGCTCAAGAGCCTTCGCGCCAAGGCCGCCAAACTCCTGAAGAAGCTCGTCCGGCGCCTCGGGCTGGACGCTCTCGCCTTTCACTGCGAACAGCGCGGCTGGAAACGGCTCGCGGACATTCTCCGCTTCCGCTGGGCGGACGTCCTGTTGATGTGGGATCCGGAAGGACGCAACGCCGCGCCCGAGACGCCCGCCGCTGAACGCTCCGGTAAGACCGCAGCGGCGCGGCGCGCCATCAGCTCAACCCAACCGCGGCCTGTGCGTCGCAGCGCCGAAATCGCTGTTGCGGCGTCCTCGAACACAAGGCGGTCGGCCACAAAATGAAGCGGCAGAAGATCTACGAGTTTCCCGTCGACAAGGTCCTGAACGCCGCGCGGCGTAAATCGATCGAACGGAACATCGAGAAGAACGCGTCGCTCGCTCCCAAAGACTTCGAATATGGCTGGGACGAAGAGAACGGGGATCTGCTTCACATCGTGATCGATCCTGTCGAAATCGAAGTCGAGTTCCAGCAGGATAAGGTGGAGCTGTTTGCGACAGCGCCGCTGTGGGCGCGGGTCGCTTTCACCGAGAAGAAGAAGGTCGAGCTCAGAAGCCTCGTCGAAACCGTGCTGGTCGACGCGAAGCTGATCTCGGCCCCGAAATAGCGCTCAGGTTCTGGCGGAGGGACCCGAGCCCGCGCCGGCGTTGACCGCCGTAAGCAGCAGCGCGTTCCGGGCGTCGTGCTCCGCCGTCAGCTGGCGCAGCCGGCGGGCGTGCCGCGCGTAGAGCAGCGCCGTTCCAAAATTTGACACCAGGCCGGCCTGAAGCCCGCCGAACCGGGCGAACAGCGCGCCCGCCACGCCGAGCAGGTTGAAGGCGTAGACGTTGCGATAATCGCTTGCGAGCGTGGCGCGATGGTTGCGCCCGACGTCTCGCAGCTCGAGCAGGCCGTTCAGACCGCCATGAAGCACGAGCACGTCCGCCCGGTCGTCGGGCGCTGACGCGAAACCGGCGATCGAGACCGACACCGCGCTCGATGACATGGCGGCCGCGGCGCCGGGCGCGGATCCGTCGCCGATCCAGACCGCCCTGCGGCCGAGGCCTCTGATCGCATCCGCCTTGCCGTTGTCGTCGAGATCGCCGAATGCGAGATCGACGCCGACGCTCTCGGCGCCCCTCTTCGCTTTTGTCTCGGCGCCGCCCGAGAGGAGGACAAAGCGCGCATGGGGGTTCTGCTTTCTGAGGGCGCTCACGACGTCGACGCCCGCCGCGGCGGTCACGCCTGCCGAAGTCTCGGCGTCCCGGCCGAGCCCAACGCTTTCATCGAATACGAACACATCGATATCGGCTATCTGGTCGAGCGCGCCAGGCTTGCGGAGCAACAGTCCGCGGTCGAGGGCTTCGACGAATCCGGTCAGCGCGGCGAGCTGGGCGCTCAGCCTCGGAGCGGTCGCATAGTCCGGCCTGATGATCGCCTGGGACGGCCGAAGCGTGCGCGTCGTGATCAGGCTGAGGGCGGCGAGCGCCAGGGCGGGCTTGGCGTTGCGGTTCGCGATCAGTTCGGCGCGGGCGGATGAGGGAAGTCCGCTGAAGCCTGCGTGCGGCAGGGCTCGGGAGATATGCGCGGCGGCAGTCGCCTCCCCAGCGCGCTCGACCCTGATCGTCAGCTCCCCGGCGACAACGAGCGACCCGGCGTGCACGGCGCCGCCAACCGCCACGTTGGACGCTTGCGTCGAGCCCGTCGCGAGCACGTCGGCGACAGCCGCGGCGCCCGCTGTCACGACGCCGTCGACGGGTGAGCGCTCTCCCCTTCGCACTATGACAAGCACGCCCGGTCGGAGGTCATCAACATGGATTTCTACGGAGAGCCCGTCGGGATGCGGGATGCGCGCCCATGACGGCCGGCGGCGGTGAGCGGCGAACAGCCGCCGCTGCCGCTCGACGATCGTCCGGCGCGCGAACTCCGGCCAGAACTGCATGAACGTCGTGATGATCGTGCCGCCGAGCGGCATTCCGCTCACCAGCATGAAGGCGAGACCGGTGGAATAGAGCGCGGGAAGACCGATCTGGCCATGGCGAAGCTGCCGCGCGGCGAGAATCACGTTCGGCGCGCCGAACAGAGCCACGCCGGCAACGGCGACCGGGCGGAGCGCCGGCGCGACCGTCTGGCCGACGGCCGCAAGTCCCAGCAGCGCGCCGGCGACGTAGAGCCGGCGCCGCGACGGCGGGCCCTCGAGCCCGCTCAGCACCTTGGGCCAGGCTCGTTCGAGTTCGCGCGCCAGACGAGCCGGCGTCTGGAGCCGAGAGTCGAAACGGATCGACGCCCCGGCCGTCAGGACGCTTGCCCGGAAGTCCTCGATCCCGGAGAGCCCGGCCAATTCCTCCTCCAGCCGGAAGACGACGTCCCTGCGTCCGCGAAGCGCGGGATGCGCGAACCTGATCTGATCGTCGGCCTCCATCCGCACGCGCCACGTCGAAAGCTCGTCGCCGACCCGGATGACGCGCAGCGGCCAGGCCGAAGGCGCGTCGAGGAAGAGGCCGGAGGCGTGGCGCGGCTGCGCAAGTGTCCCGCCGTCGAGGCCCGGGGCCGTGTCGTCCCCCCGCAGTGCGCGGCTCAGCCGTCGCCATATCGACGGCGCGTCTCGAGAAGCTGCGTATCGCACGCGCGCGAATGCGTTGCTTCTTCGCACCTCCACCGCCCGAACGTCGGGGACCGAAAAGGCCCTGTCCAGGAAATCACGAAGCTGCGGGCGGCGCGTTTCGTGGAACAGATCTTCGCTCCAGATCGACACGCCGTCTGATCCCGGGGCGATCCTTATGCGCGCGGCCTCAGTCATGCGTCAGCGACCCTGAAGTTCATGGGAGGCGCGATCGGCTGGCTGCCGACCGACGGCGCGGCCGCGCGCTGGCGGCGTCGCGACAGTCTGCGCCGCTGCCTCCGAGACCTTTCGGCAAAATGCGGAAACGCATCGTGCCTGCCGGTCGCGTGCGGAGCGGCGTCCCTCGGCGTAATCCGAGTAATCTACTAAATCAATTGATTTTATCAAAATATTCTTGACACTGCGGTGGACGCCTCGCACGTTGCCGGCGAGGATGGCCAAACGGCTGAACTTCGAGGTTTGCGACAATCGACCCAAGATTCGGTCGTATCCATCGAAGTCTCGAAGCCGGACTTGGCCGACCGATACCTGTCGACTCAATATAAGTGGAAACGTGCGTGTCCCAAAACGACAGCATCTTGGCGGCGAACGGATTGGCCATCCCGCTTGGCCAATCGACCGCAGGCAAGCCGAAGCCGCCTCGCTCGATTGTGCGCAGGAAAAGCGTGCTGCCGGGGTTTGGATTGGCGCTCGGCTTTAGCTGGTTCTATCTGACCCTGATGATCCTTCTGCCGCTCGCCGCGGTCGTGCTCTGGACCGCGTCGCTCGGGCCCGCGCGCATCCTTCAGATCGCGAGCGACCCGCGCATCTTCCTCGCGCTGAGGCTCAGCTTCGGCCTTTCGCTCGCAGCCGCGGCCGTCAACGCGGTGTTCGGTCTGCTGCTCGCCTGGACGCTGACGCGGTACGACTTCCCCGGCCGCCGGCTGGTCGACGCAGCGGTCGATCTGCCCTTCGCGCTCCCGACCGCGGTGGCGGGCATCGCGCTCGCGGCGATCTACGCCCCGAACGGCTGGGTCGGCTCGATCGTCCCGTTCAAGATCGCCTTCACGCCGCTCGGCATCTTCGTCGCGCTCGTGTTCATCGGGCTGCCCTTCGTCGTTCGCACGGTCCAGCCGGTGCTGAGCGACCTCGATCAGGGGCTCGAGGAGGCCGCGGCGACGCTTGGAGCCAATCGAGCGACGACGATCTTCAAGGTCGTGCTGCCGACGCTCACGCCGGCCCTGCTGACGGGTTTTGCGCTCGCTTTCGCGCGCGCAGTCGGCGAATACGGCTCGGTGATCTTCATCGCCGGCAACATCCCCTACGTCTCCGAGATCGCGCCGCTGCTGATCATCATGCGGCTTGAGGAGTTCGACTACGGCAGCGCGACCGCCGTCGCGACGATGATGCTGACCCTGTCGTTCGCCGTGCTGCTGTTCGTCAATCTCGTTGAAGCCTGGTCGCGGAAGAGGCTTGGTCATGCCTACTGATCTGGCGATTGCTGCGCTCTCGCCGGCGCGTCCAAAGCCGGCGCTTTTCACCTCGCCTGTCACCGAGGCGCCGATCACCCGCGCGCTTGTCATCGCGGTTTCGCTGGCGTTTCTCGCAGCCGTTCTGCTGCTGCCGCTTTTGGCGGTGTTCACCGAGGCCTTTCGCGGCGGCGTCGCGAAGTATTTCGAGAGCCTGGACGATCCCGACACCTGGTCGGCGATCAAGCTGACCCTGATCGTCACAGCCATCGCGGTCCCGCTCAACGTCGTCTTCGGCCTCGCCGCCTCCTGGGCGATCGCGAAGTTCGACTTCCGCGGGAAGAGCATCATGGTCACGCTGATCGATTTGCCGTTTTCGGTTTCGCCGGTCGTGTCGGGCATGTGCTACGTGCTGCTGTTCGGCGCGCAGGGCTATTTCGGAAAGTATCTGGACAGCATCAATCTCCAGATCATCTTCGCCACCCCGGGACTAGTGCTGGCGACGATCTTCGTCACCTTCCCGTTCGTCGCCCGCGAGCTGATCCCGCTGATGCAGGAACAAGGCTCGACCGAGGAGGAGGCTGCGCTTTCCCTTGGCGCGGGCGGCTGGCGCACTTTTTGGTCGGTGACGCTGCCCAACGTCCGCTGGGCGCTGCTTTACGGGGTGCTGCTGTCGAACGCCCGCGCGATGGGCGAGTTCGGCGCGGTGTCGGTCGTCTCCGGCCATCTCAGGGGGCTGACGAACACCGTCCCCCTGCAGGTCGAGATTCTTTACAACGACTACAACTTCGTCGCCGCCTTCGCCGTCGCGTCCGTGCTCGCGAGTCTCGGGCTGGTCACCCTCGTCATCAAATCTGGCCTTGAATGGCGCTTCGCCGACCAGCTTTCGGCCAGCCGCCGTCGTTGAAAGGACGCTTAAAATGGATCTCAAGATCCGGCACGTCCGGAAAGATTACGGCGTCTTCCCCGCGCTGAACGACGTCAGCCTCGATATCCGTTCCGGCGAGCTGGTCGCGCTACTCGGTCCCTCAGGTTCGGGCAAGACGACGCTGCTTCGCGCGATTGCAGGCCTTGAGACGATCGACGATGGCGAGATCCTGTTCGGTGACGAGGACGCGGTGGGCTGGTCAGTCCAGGAGCGCAATGTCGGGTTCGTCTTCCAGCATTACGCCCTTTTCAGGCACATGAAGGTGTTCGACAATATCGCGTTCGGCCTGCGGGTGCGCGACAGGTCGCGCCGACCAGCCGAGGCCGACATCCGGAAGAAGGTGACCGGGTTGCTCGAACTCGTGCAGCTTCCCGATCTCGCCAATCGCTATCCCGCGCAGCTCTCGGGCGGCCAGCGGCAGCGCGTCGCGCTCGCTCGCGCCCTCGCGATCGAGCCGCAGTTGCTCCTGCTCGACGAGCCGTTCGGCGCGCTCGACGCTCAGGTGCGCAAGGATCTCCGCCGCTGGCTGCGGCAGATCCACGACGAGACCGGCCACACCACCGTTTTCGTGACCCATGACCAGGAAGAGGCCCTCGAGCTCGCGGACCGGGTCGCCGTGCTGCACAAGGGCAAGCTTCAGCAGGTCGGCACGCCCGACGACATCTACGATCGCCCGGCCACGCCGTTCGTGTATTCGTTCATCGGGGATTCCAGCTCGTTGCCGATCCATGTGCGCAAGGGGGAGGCGCTCTTGGACCAGACGGTGATACCGGTGGGCTCCGTCTCCGGTCCCGATGGCGAAGCGCGTCTGCACATCCGGCCGCAGGACATTTCGCTGCAGGCGGTCGGTCAGGGCGTCCAGGGACGCATCGCGCTGCTTCGACGAAACGGCGCGTTCCGTCGGGCCGACATCGAAATCGGCGCCGATCGGACGCTGATCGAGGCTCAGATCCCGCCGCATCTCGAAGTTTCGGAAGGCGACCAGGTCGGAATCCACTTCGAGCGGTTCGCGATCTATCCGTCGGGAAGCCGACAGTCCATCTGACGAAAGAAGCGGTCATCGACAGACCGCTTCTTCATTTGAGCTTCGTTTCTGAAACCAGTGGCATTCAAGACGCGCCGGTGCGCAGGAACTCCAAGGCGGCGTTACCCGCGCTACGCCCGGTCTTGTTAAAACGACTTCACCAGCTTGTGCATCGCGTCGCTAAGCGCACGCGGCCTCCCAGTCTTTGTCCAGCCGAGCGCCGATCGGTAGCTGCCCAGAAGATCACGCGCGACAAGGCGGGGTTCATCGACCGCGACCGTCTCGTCCGCGTCGGGGGCGACATACAGCGCGTCTTCGGGGCAATAGGCCTCGCACATGAAGCAGGTCTGGCAGTCCGACTGCCGCGCGATCGTCGGGATTGAGGCCGGGACGGCGTCGAACACGTTGGTCGGGCATATCGCGACGCAGATGTTGCAGCCGGTGCAACGTTCCTCGCTGACGAGTTCGATCATGCGGCGACCTCTTCCGTCTGAGCGAGCGCCCCGCCGAAGCGCGTCTGGACCTCGTCGAGTCCACTCGTGAACAGATGACGCCGAAGGCTCTCGTCCGTGCCCGGCCGGTCTTCACGGCGGTGCATGCCGCGGGTTTCGTCGCGGGCGAGACCGCTGCGATACATCCACCGTGCGACGGCGGTCATCGCCGCCGCTTCTCGGGCGCGGACGACGTCCTCGCGCGACGCAGGAACGCCCCGCCGCATCGTCCGCCATTGCTCGTCGAGGCGCTCAAGCGCCAGCGTCAGTCGGTCCGGATGTCGGAAGTAGTTGGTCTGGAACGAGAAGGTCTGGGCCTGGACCGCATGGATCGCGGCGGCCGGATCGAACGCCGCGCCGCCGCCATCCGCAAGCGCCGCGCCTCCGGCCGCCTGCAGGTCGCCGGCTCTTGCGCGACCGCGGCTGAACTCCGCGGCTCCCGCGCCGGCCCACCGGCCGGACGAGATCGCCCAGGCCGCGTTGTGACTTCCCCCGCCCGTGAAGCCGCCGCAGATCAGCTCGCGGGTCGCGGCGTCGCCGGCGGCGTAAAGCCCGGGAACGGTGGTCGCGCAGGAGTCGTCGACGATCCGGAGGCCGCCGGTCCCGCGCACCGTTCCCTCAAGACGCAACGTGATGGCGAAGCGGTCATTGAACGGATCCAGCCCCCTGCGGTCGAATGGCAGGAAGAAGTTCGGCTGGGACGCGCGCATCGCCCGGCGGATCGACTCGTCGGCCTTGTCGAGCCGACCGAACACCGGGCCCTTCTCGAGGGCCCGTGCGATCACCGAACGACCGCCCTGCGAGGCGGCGCCGGGGATAGCGTCGCCCGCTTCGTCGGTGAACGTCGCCCATTTGTAGAATGCCGACTTCGTCACCGACGAGAACGCCGGCGACAGGCCGTAGGCGTTGGAGAATTCCATTCCGGAAAACTCCGCCCCGATCTCGGCCGCCATCAAGTGGCCGTCGCCGGTCAGGACGTTCGTTCCAAGCGCGCGGCTGAGGAACGCGCAGCCGCCGGTGGCGATCACGACGGCGCCTGCGCGCACGGTCCAGTCGTCGCCCTTCTGTCGGCGGACCCCGCGGGCGCCGGCGGCCGCGCCGTCCGGACCGACGAGGAGCTCAAGCGCCGGGCTGTGATCGAGAATCCGCACGCCGGCGCTCTTCGCGAGCTTGCGCATGAGGCGCATGTATTCCGGGCCTTGCAACGACACCCGGATCGAGGAGCCGGTCTCCTCGTCGCGCGGAAAGGGATAGCCGCGTTCGGCTAGCTCGTTCATGCCGTCGAAGGTCGCGTCAAGCACGCGGCGGGACCATCGGTCGTCGGCGAGGTGACCGCCGAGTGCGCGGCGGCTTTCGATCGCCGCCCGCCGCCGCGTCTCATCAGGCGGCACGTACCAGACCGAGGTGCCCGAAGGCGCGGTGGCGCCGGACGTGCCGCAAAACCCCTTGTCCGCAAGCACGACGGTCGCGCCGGCGCGCGCTGCTGCGACGGCCGCCCACGCGCCGGCGGGGCCGCCGCCGAGCACGAGGACGTCAGCGTCGAGTTCTACCGCGGCTGAAGGGGACGAACGTCCGGTGTCCTGCGCCATCTGGTTTCCTTGATTGTCTGGGTGAAGGCGAGACCTGCGGGCGCCGCGTTCGTTCGGGCGTCGGCGCCATGGTCTGACGGTTGCGCGAGGAGGCTTCGCTATCCGCCCGCTGCGCCGAACACGATGTCGCGCAGGCGCTCGGGGCGCGCGATCCGGATGCCTCGGGCGTCGATCGAGACCACGCCCTCCTTCTGGAAGCGCCTCAGCATCATCGTCACCCATTGACGCGTCGAGCCGACCATCGCCGCGATCTGGTCATGCGTGATCTTGCGCGGCACCATGATCGCCGCGCCGTCGGCCACGCCGGAGAGCTCGCCGAGATTGAGCAGGAACTGCGCGAGGCGCTCGATCACCGAGCGCGTGCCCAGCATCTGCGCCATCGCGGTGTAGCTTCGGCCTTTCGCGGCGAGTCCCTCGATCAGGCAGAGCGCGAAGTTCGGCAGCTGGGTTATGAGCTGAAGCAGCGCCGGGCCCGACAAGGCCAGGACGCGGCAGTCGTCCACCGCGGCGCCTGACCAGAGGTGGACGCCTTCGCCGGAGATCTGCGGACCGCCGATAAAATGGCCGGGGGTCCAGTAGGCGAGCGTGATCTCCCGCCCCGACGGCGCGCTGTAGAACACCCGCGCGCGGCCGTGCTCGATGATGAAGATGCCCTGGTGGCGGTCGCCCTGCGTGAATATCGCCTCGCCGGCCGGGATGGCGATCTCGCGGCCCGCCGCGCGTACGACGCCGCGCTCCTCGGGCGTCAGTCCATCCATGAAATGCGCGCCGTCGTCGAGCCCCGCCACGGTTTCGCTGAGGAACAGCGCCGTGTCTCCCGGCAGTCCTTGCGTCGCCGCTCCCAGGCGGGGCGTGTTCGCGGCCCGCTTCAAGCGAACGTCCTGTCCGGCGGGTTCAAACGACAGCATGCGACCTCAAGGCGATCCGAACGGCGCTGCCGGGCGCGAGCCCATAGACGCGGTAAAACTCCGCACTCTTAATACACAAAATCCATCGATTTAGAAATTAATGACGTTACAGCCTGTCGCAGGTCTTCTCAGGTAGCGCGCATCAACAGGGCGCTCGCATGACCCATCCGTCTCAAGCCGTTTCAGTCGAGCGCGTCGCGCCCGGCGCCGATCTCGCTCTTTCGACGGCGGCGGAGCTCGGCGCGTTGTTCGCGGCTGGAAAAGCGTCGCCGGTCGAGGCGCTTGCGGCAGTTTTGAAGCGGATCGAGCGGCTCGACCGCCACGTCAACGCCTTCGCGCTGCTCGACGCGGAGCGGGCTTATGCCGACGCGCGCGCATCGGAAGCGCGCTGGGCGCGCGGCGAGGCGCTCGGCGCCATCGATGGCGTGCCCACAGCGCTCAAGGATTTGATCGCCGCGAAGGATTGGCCGACCCTGCGCGGCAGCCGCGTCGTCGATCCTGACCAGCCGTGGGAAGAGGATTCGCCCGCCACTGCGCGCCTGCGCGAAGGCGGCGCGGTGCTGATCGGCAAGACGACGACCGCCGAGTTCGGGTGGACGGCGCTCGCCGACAGTCCGCTCACCGGCATCACGCGCAACCCGTGGGACCTGACCCGCACCGCCGGCGGCAGCAGCGGCGGCTCGGCGGCCGCTGCGGCGCTCAGCCTTGCGCCACTCCACGTCGCGACCGATGGCGGCGGCTCCACGCGTCTTCCCGCGTCGAATTCGGGCGCTTTTGGCTTCAAGCCGACCTTTGGGCGCGCGGCGGGATATCCGTCCGCTCATACCGGAACGCTGTTCCACATCACTCCGTTGACGCGCACGGTCGGGGACGCCGCTCTGCTGCTCGGCGTGATCGGCCGACCCGACCCGCGCGACTGGCATGCGCTGCCGGCTGCGCCGGAAAATTGGCTGAGCGATCTCGACGGAGGCGTGAGGGGACTGCGCATCGCGTTCAGTCCGGACCTCGGCTACGCCGATGTCGAACCTGAGGTCGCGACGGCGGTCGCAAGCGCCGTACGGACGTTCTCGGATCTCGGCGCCAAGGTCGAGCAGATCGATCTCGATCTCGACGACCCGCTGCCGATCTATCGCATGCTCGCCGACGCCGCGGTCGCACGGTTGTTCGCCAATTTTCCGGAGCAGCGCCGCGGCCTGGCCGACCCGGACTTCCAGAAGGTCGCCGAGCGCGGCCGGGAGATCGACGCCGTCGCCTATCTCGGCGCGGTCGAGGCGCGCGAGGCGCTCGGACGACGCTTCGCACTGTTGCATGAGCGCTTCGACCTGCTGCTGACGCCGACGACCGCGGTTCCCGCGATCGCGGCAGACCATGCGGCGATAACGGGCTCCCGCGGCGTCACGCCGTCGCCCTTCACCTATCCGTTCAACCTGACGCAGCAGCCGGCCGCGAGCGTTCCGGCAGGCCTCACGCGCGCGGGCCTTCCGGTCGGACTGCAGATCATCGGGCCCAAATACGCCGACGCCCGCGTGCTGCGCGCCGCTCGAGCCTTCGAGTCCGTCCGCCCGTTCGCCCGGCCGCGCGACCCTGCCTGATGCGCCTATCCCCCTATTCCCTATTCGCCCGCCAACGCGCGCGCCACGCCGGAGCACCTTCCATGACCCGCATTTCGATCCAGCCGCTGAAGCGGCTCGCGCAGGCCCTCGCGGGGGCCGCGCTGCTTTTCGGGCAGGCCTCTCCGGCCGCTGCACAGGCCGTCTCGATCGGCGAGGGCCTCGGCGCGACGTGGGGACAGTTCTACGTCGCCGACAGTCTGAAGCTCTGGCAGAAGCAAGGCCTCGAGCCCAAGGTCGTCAACTTCCCCTCCGGGCGCCTCGTGCTCGATGCGCTTGTCGGCGGGGGCGTCGCGTTCGGAACGGCCGCGGAGACGCCGGTGGTGTTCGCGGCCCTGAACGGCCTTCCCGTCCGCATCATCGGAACGCTGAACAGGCACGAGCCCTTCGATGTGGTCGCGACGACCGAGATCAAGACGATCGCGGATCTGAAGGGCAAGAAGGTCGGCTACGCACAGGGCACCAACGCGCACTACTATCTGTCGAAGGCGCTCGAGCAGGCGGGCCTGAAGTTCTCCGACGTGACCGCGGTGAGCCTGACGCCCACCGACTTTGTGGCCAGCCTCGTGAACGGGGCGCTCGATGCCTTCGTCTGGACCGAGCCGGTCATCACCAAGGCGCTGGCGGAGGGCAAGGGACGCTTCCACGCCATCAAGACGCCGGGGCTCTACACGACCTTCTCGTCGATCATCACGCTGCAGTCGACCATCGACAACAACCCGGAACTGCTGACGAAGGCGCTGAAAGCGCTTATCGAGGCGGACCAGGCCGTCAAGTCGAATCCGGACGCGGCCATCGCGATCGTGGCGGAGAAGATCAGACTCGATCCCGAGATCACCAAGGGCTTCTGGAACCGCTTCAACTACGACCTCGGCCTCGACAAGCCCGCGCTGGTGTCCGCACTGAAGGAACAGGCGCAGTGGGCCATCGACAATAAGCTGGTGCGCCCCGACGCGACGATCCCCGACTTCGACAAGGTCGTGGTCGGCGGGCTGTTCGACGCCGCCCGGGCCAAATGAGCGCGGCGTCTTCAGCGGCCGTGATTGAACGACCGACGCCGTCGGCGGCGGCGCAGGACCTTCCGGCTAGCGCTCTGATCCGGTGCGAGGCCGTCGGCCACGTCTATCGCTCAACGCTCGGCGACGAGACGCAGGCGCTCGCCAGCGTATCCCTTGCGGTCGCCGACGGCGAATTCCTCTGCCTGCTCGGCCCGAGCGGATGCGGGAAGACGACCCTGCTCAACATGATCGCCGGCTTCGTCACGCCGACGTCCGGGCGGATCGTCGTCGGCGGCCGGTCGGTCGAGGGCCCCAGCCCCGACCGCGGCCTGGTCTTTCAGGACTATTCGCTGTTCCCGTGGCTCACCGTCGCCGGCAACGTGGCCTTCGGGCCGCGGATGGCGGGCCAGAGCGCTGCGAACCGCAAGACGCTGACCGCCGAACTGCTCGAGCTGGTCGGGCTCGGCGCCGCCGCTGACCGCTACCCCTCCGAGCTCTCCGGCGGTATGCAGCAGCGGGTCGCGATCGCCCGGGCGCTTGCGACGGACCCAGCCGTGCTGCTGATGGACGAACCCTTTGCGGCGCTTGACGCCATGACCCGCGGCGCACTCCAGCGGCAGTTGCTCGAGATCCACGAACGCAAGCGCAAGACGATCGTGTTCGTGACCCACAACATCGCCGAAGCCATCGCGCTCGGAACCCGGATCGTGGTGCTGACTCCCCATCCCGGCAGGATCGCCGAGGATATCCGCGTGGACCTGCCGCGACCGCGCCGGCGCACCTCGAACGGCTTCAACACGCTTTATGAACGGCTCGCCGCCGCGATCGGCGTGGACATGGCGGACTGAGATGGCGCGTGTTTCTTTCGATCAGCCCGCGGTGCTGGGCGCGCTCGGCGCGGGCGGCTTCCTGCTCGCATGGGAGGCGCTGAGCCGCAGCGGCCTCGTCAGCCCGATCATGCTGCCGGCGCCGAGCGTCGTGCTTCAGTCCGGCGTCGCGCTGGTTCAGAGCGGCGAACTCGTCGACCACGTTCTCGCGAGCCTCTGGCGGGCCGCCCTCGGCTTCCTCGCCGGCGCGAGCCTAGGAATCGCGCTCGGCGTTGCGCTCGCGCGGTCCCCGCGGCTCCATGGCCTGCTCAACCCGCTTGTCCAGACCTTCCGGGCGATCCCGTCGCTCGCCTTCGTGCCGCTTGCGATCTTCTGGTTCGGCATCGGCGAGACTTCAAAGATCTTCCTCATCGCCTGGGGCGTGTTCTTCCCCGTCTGGGTCAACACATTCATCGGCGTGCGCGACGTCAGCCCGATCCTCGCGCGCGCCGGCGCGAGCCTCGGCGCCACGGGCTGGCGCATGCTCGCATTCGTCGTGCTGCCGGGCGCGCTGCCTTTCATCATCGCGGGTCTGAAGATCAGTCTGTCGATCGCGATGGTGTTGCTCGTGGCGGCGGAACTCGCGGGCGCGGTCTATGGCGTCGGCTACCTGATCCAGCTGTCCCAGCAGGTTTTCCGGGTGGACCAGATGTTCGTCGGCCTGGCGACGCTCGGCCTGATGGGCTTCGCGGCGGATCTTGCGTTCGACCGGGCGGTCCGCTGGCTGTTCCCATGGATCTGCGCCCGCGCCGGCGACGCGCGCCGGGACGCCGCGCTCCGCCGCGAACGGCGACGGGTCGGCGCGTGGACGCAGGAAAGCTTCACGCCATGACGGGTCTCGCCCGCTCTAAAACCCTGCCGGGCGACCTCGCGACGCGACCGCCCGGCTTAGCGTCGGCGCGGGCCGCTCTCACGAACGGCGCGTCGGTGGTCGATCTCGTCGGCGAAGGCTGGCGGCGCACGAATGCTGCGGCGCAGGACGGCGTCTTCATCGCAATCGCGGAGGAAACATCCGTCCTTGCAGAGGCGCGCCGCATCGACGAGCGCCGCGCCGGGGGCGTCTTCCTGCCGCTCGACGGGCTGACCTTTTCGGTCAAGGACAACGTCCATGTCGCGGGGTTTCCTACGACCGCGAGCTGCGAGGCGATCCGAATTCTGCCCGAGGAGAGCGCGTACGCCGTCGCCCGGTTGCAGGCGGCGGGCGCGGTGGTCGTGGCCAAGAACACGCTCGACCAGTTCGCGACAGGCCTGAACGGCACGCGCAGCGCCGAACCGCTGTGCCGGAACGCGGTCGACTCCGACTACATTCCCGGCGGATCGAGCTCAGGCTCCGCGGTGGCTGTCGCGCGCGGCCTGACGTCGTTCTCGATCGGCACCGACACTGGCGGCTCGGGACGCGTGCCGGCGGCCTGCAACGGGATCGTCGGAGTGAAGCCCACCCTCGGGCTCGTGAGTGGGCGCGGCCTGCTCTACAACAGTCGACTGTTCGACACGCTCTCGGTCTTCGCGCTCGACACGGCCGACGCCTACGAAATCCTCGCCGTCATGGCGGGCCACGACCCGCACGATCCGTACAGCCGGGAGGACGCCGACGCGGTTGAGACCCATGCTGTTTCCGCTGGACGGATGATCCTCGCGACGCCCCGGGCCGATCAGCTCTCATTCTTCGGCGACTCCCGCGCCGAAGCGGCGTTCGCTGCCGACCTCGCGGCGTTGCGCGCGGCGGGCTACACGCTCGAAGAGGTGGACTTCACGCCCTTCGAAGCGGCGGGAAAGCTTCTGTTCGATTCAGCCTTCATCGCCGAGCGGCTGATCGAGTACGGCGCGGTCATCGAGGCCTCGCCCGAGATGGTCCACCCCGCCGTGCGCGCCGCGATCGAACCGGGCGCGCGTTATTCCGCGCAGCAGGCCTTCGAGGCGATCTATAGGCTGGAAAGCCTCAAACGGCAGGTCGCCTGCGTGTTCCGCGAGCACGACGCGCTGGTCTTGCCGACGACACCGACGATCTTCACCATCGCTGAGATGCTGGCCGAACCGACGAGCCGCAACGCTGCGATGGGCCGCTACACCTACTTCGCCAACCCGCTCGACCTGTGCGCGGCGTCCGTTCCTGGAACGGGTCGCAGCGACGGTCTGCCGTCGGCGCTCAGCATTCTGGCGCGCGCGACCGGCGACGCCGTGGTCCACGGCGTCGCCCGGTCTTTCGAAGCTGCGGTCCGATCGCGCTTGACTGAGACAGGCCCGGATTGTGTTCGTGACAGACCCTTAGGCATCGTCCGGTGATCCATGAGCGCTGACTATCTCTGGTACATCCCGAACGACGTCGTCTCAGGCCATCGCGGCGACCCCATCGCGCCCAACCACAACTCCCTCGAGACGCTGACGAGCCAAGCCAGAGCGATCGAAGCGAATGGCTGGAAGGGCGCGCTGATCGGGACCGGTTGGGGCCGTCCGGACACGTTTACGCTCGCAGCCGCTCTCGCCGCGCGCACAACAACCTTCGAGCCGCTGATCGCGGTCCGGCCGGGCTATTGGCGTCCGGCGCATTTCGCCGCCGCGGCCGCCACTCTCGATCACCTCACCGGCGGGCGGGTCCGCGTCAACGTCGTGTCGGGCCAGGACGACTTTGAAGCCTACGGCGACAGCGAGGGCGACCAGTCGAACCGCTACGCGCGGGCGAAGGAGTTCATCCAGATCGTCCGCAAGCTCTGGACCGAGGAGAACGTCACCTATCAGGGCGAGCACTTCCAGGTCGCGAATTCGACCGTGGCGCCTCCCATCGCCGTTCGTGACGGACGGCGGCGGCCTAAGATCTATTTCGGCGGCGCGTCCGAGGCGGCGGAGCGCGTGTCGGTCACGGAGGCCGACGTCCAGCTGTTCTGGGGAGAGACGATTGGCGGCATCGGCGAACGGATCGATCGCCTGAAGTCCCTGGCCGCGGACCTGCGCGAAGACCTGCCGCCGCTCCAGTTCGGCCTGCGGATCACCACCTTCGTGCGGGACACCACGGAGCAGGCTTGGGCCGAGGCCGAAGAGAAGGTCGTCGAGATGGCGCGCGCCCACGGCCGCGGCTGGAACGATCATCGCCGCAAGGTCGCCGTCGGGCAGCAGAGGCTGCTCGATCTACATGAACGCGGCGACGTTCTCGACGACAATCTATACACGGCTCCGGGAAAGTTCGGAGGCGGCGGCGCCGCGACCACCTGGCTGGTCGGATCCGCAGAGGACGTCGCGCGCTCGCTCCGAAAATATCAGGAGCTCGGCGTGTCTCACTTCATCCTGTCGGATACCCCGTATCTGCGTGAGGTCGAGCGCCAGGGGAAGAACCTGCTGCCTCTGCTTTGATAAGACCACGACCACGAGCTACGCGCGCTGCCGGCGGCCTCTGCCAAGCCACGACGCCCGTCGTGCTCGCCAACGTGCTGAGCGCCGAACGTCGACGTCAAGGCGGTAAACGAAACGATCCGGCTCGACGACGCTGCATCACCCGCGTGTCGACCGGGGCGCTTGCGTCGTCGGCTTCCTATGCCGGGACGGCGGCGCACGACGCCTCCGACCGCATCATCTACAACGCGACGTCCCCGCGCTGCTGTTCGACCTAGATAGGATGAGTGCGGCCTATGCGGCCGTGCAGTTCGCACGCTCGAGAATGGAAAACCAAGCCAGCCTGACGACCGACAGGCGGGGGGCCTCCGGCATCTTCTCTCAACCCCGCGCTTGCGGGGTCGCGTCAGTGGCGGCAACCGATCGCCGCCACTGACGATGAAGGAGAAGGTCTCATGACGAACGCAACCTCGTCCGCATCCACCATCAAGCTAACCGACGCACAGCTCGTTCTGCTCTCGGCCGCCGCCCAGCGGGATGATAGCCTCGTCGTGCTGACCGACGCCCGTCCCTCGGTCGCGCGGACGATCGCGGCGCTGCTCCGGAGGCACCTGCCGATGGAGCTCGTCGTTCGGCGGAGGCAGCCGCACTGGCGGCAGGACGAGAATGGGAAGCCGTCGGGCTGAAGCTCACCAGGCTTGGCTATGCCGCGATCGGGGCCGATTACGAAGAGGCTGCGAAGGAGGAAGCTCCTCCTGTCCTCGCTCGGATTGACTCCATCCGCTCCGGCACCGAGCAGGCGATTGTTATTGATCTGCTGGCGCGGCCGGGCGGCGCAACGCTCAGCGGCCTGATCGACGCCACGGGCTGGCTGTGATCCGGCGTGGAATTTTGACCCCGTTGTGAGGGGGATCGGCGTCCAATTTTGCCCCCCGGGGCGTGCGTTGCGCATGCTGCCTGTCTTTGTCAGGGACGGGCGGCCGGGGGATGAAGGGCG
>NZ_BSFI01000019.1 GCF_027922265.1 Hansschlegelia plantiphila
ACGCCGGCCGACGGGGCGGGGGCGAGGCTGAGGGTCATGGTCATGGAGCCGTTCCGGTCTCTCGGGAGTGGACGCGCGCAAAAAGCCGAAGCCAAAACGCCTCAGACAAACAACGCGCGAAGATGATGAGGAGAGTGCGCATCCCGCCTTCTCATCAGATTCTTCGGACGGCGGTCCGCAAGAGCCATGCCACGCCTTTGTCCGGAACAGTGGCCGCCAGACCGATCAGGCGTCCGCCGCGCCCAGGGGCCGGGATTCCTGAGGACGACGGGATCTTGTCGCGCCGACCTCACGCGAGCCTCCGGCGGCCACGATGGTCTCGACGTCTCAAAACGGCGACAACGGTTGGCTTCGCCGAGACGGATCGGCCCTGCGGACAGCGATACTGACCGCCCGAAGCGGTTGGCACGCGGCTTGCCGACGACGGTCATGGACCAAGCGCGGGCGCCGAGCGCGGCCGTGGGCCGCTCGACGACGACGGACGCGCCGACGCGTTGCAACCCGCTTCTCTCGCACAGGTATCGGCATGAACGAGCACGACTATATCGTCATCGGAGCGGGCTCGGCCGGCTGCGCGGTCGCGGGCAGGCTTTCCGAGGACGCGGCTTCGAGCGTCATGGTGCTCGAAGCGGGCGGCTCCGACCGCAGCATCAACATCCAGATGCCGGCGGCGAGCTATCTCAAGGCGATCGGCAACCCTCGCTTCGACTGGCGTTACAAGGCGGCGCCGGACCCGACCCGCCGCGGCCGCATGGATTACATGCCGCGCGGCAAGGTGCTCGGCGGATCGAGCTCGATCAACGGCATGCTCTATGTCCGTGGCCAGCCGGAGGATTTCGACGACTGGGCCGAGCTCGGCTGCAAGGGCTGGGACTACGCGAGCGTGCTTCCCTATTTCAAGCGCTCCGAGGACAACGAGAACGGCGAGGACGACATCCATGGCGACGGAGGGCCGCTGACGGTCTCCAACCTCCGCTGCTCGCACGAGATATCGCAGGCCTTTCTCGACGCTGCGGTGGCCGCCGGACTGCCGCTCAAAAGCGACGTCAACCGCCCGCCCCAGGAGGGCGTGGGCTACACGCAGGCGACCCAGCGTAACGGTCGGCGCTGCAGCTCCGCGCGGGCCTATCTGTGGGACGCGATGAAGCGCAGCAATGTCCGCGTCGAGACCGAGGCCCATGTCCGCCGCATTCTGTTCGAGGGCGGCCGGGCGGTCGGAGTGGAGTATCAGCGCGGCGGCGAAATCCGGACCGTGAAGGCGCGCCGGGCCGTGGTGCTGTCGGCGGGCACGCTGTCCTCGCCGCAGATTCTTCAGCTCTCAGGCGTCGGGCCCGCCGGGCATCTCCGCCAGATCGGCGTGCCCGTCGTGATCGATCTTCCGGGCGTTGGCGAGAACTTCCACGATCATCCCGGCGTGAACCACACCGTCTGGGTGGACCGGCCGACCTACAACGTGCAGCACGGCCTCGGCCACATCCTGACGTTCGGCGCGCAATGGCTGTTCTTCGGAACCGGACCGGGCTCGACGCCCGACACGCATGTCCTCGGCTTCACGCGGTCGCGACGTGAACTCAACCGGTGCGACCTGCAGTACCATTTCACGCCGGTCGGATACGACCTCGCCGAGAACGGGCCGATCCTGTTCGACAAGCCTGCGGCCACCGGCCTCACCAACATCCACCGTCCTTATTCCCGCGGGCATATCAGGCTGAAATCACGCGATCCGCTCGAGCAGCCGGAGATTCAGCCGAACCTCTTCGGCGACGAGAGGGACATCGAGACGCTCGTCGCCGGCGCCAGATTCCTTCGACGCATCTTCGAGACGGAGCCGATGAAGCGCCACGTCGTCGGCGAGCTCAACCCCGGCAGGGACGTCCAGACCGACGACGAGTGGCGCAGCTTCGTGCTGCAGTCCGCGACCGGCATCTACCACCCAGCCGGCACCTGCAAGATGGGCGGGGGTCCCGAGGCCGTCGTCGACGACCGGCTCCGCGTGCGCGGGGTGGAAGGCCTCTATGTCGCCGACGCCTCTATCATGCCCGTCATCGTCAGCGGCAACCTCAACGCCAACTGCATCATGATCGGGGAGCGCTGCGCGGACTTCGTCAAGGCGGACGCCCGGTCCGCCGCACAGGCGGCGTAAGGCGCGCCACGCCGAACTTCGAGGCGGATGCTCCGGGGTCGCGGGGCCGCCGTCAAGGACGCGCCCGCCAAGCGGCGCGCCGCGCCAGCCACACAAGAGCCTGAGCCCGCGATGTCGAAGATCACCGCCGTCCGCGTCTACAGCGTGACGAGCTCAAAGCTTCACCCGATCGTCGTCGAGGTCGAGACCGCCGACGGCGTCGTCGGCGTCGGGGAGGCTGCGATCGCCTATGGCGTCGGCGGGCTCGCCGCGGCGGCCATGATCGCCGAAATGGCGGAACGCTATGTGCTGGGCTGGGACGCCTCGCGCATCGAGGCGCTCTGGCATGAACTCTACGACCATTCGTTCTGGGCGAAGGGCGGCGGCGCGATCGTCTTCGCCGCGATCGGGGCGATCGAGACCGCGCTCTGGGACATCAAGGGCAAGGAGCTCGGCGTTCCGGTCTACGAGCTTCTGGGCGGCCTCGTGCACGACAGGCTTCCGGTCTATGCCAACGGCTGGAACACCGAGTTCTCAGACGCCGAAGAGTGGGCGCGCGCGGCCGAAAGACCCGTCGCGGACGGCTACACGATGATCAAGACCTATCCGTTGGCGATGCCGATGGAGGAAGGCCGCACCTTGCGGCACGTGACGCGCCGCGCTCTCGACCGCGACATGACGAAGCTCGCCGTCGAGCGCGTCCGGCTGTTGCGCCAGGTCGTTGGTCCCGACATCGTCATCCTTCTGGATCTCTCCGGAGGACTGACGACGGACGAGACGATCAATTACTGCAAGCGCGTCGAGGAGTTCGACATCGGCTGGATCGAGGAGCCGTGCGACCCGTTCGACGTCGGGGCTCTCGCCCGGATCGCCGGGAAGATCGACATTCCGCTCGCGGCCGGCGAACGGCTCTACACGCGCTATGGCTTTCGCAAGGTTCTCGAGAGCCAGGCGATCGGGATCGTGCAGCCCGACATCGGAAACACCGGCGGAATGCTGGAGACCAAGAAGATCGCCGCGATGGCGGAAGCCTACAATATGCGGTTCTCGCCGCACAATTGCGCGAGCGGCGTCTCGACCGCCGCCGCCGCGCAGATCGGCGCCTGCACCAGCAACTTCATGACTCTCGAAGTCTACCCGTACTTCCGCGAGTATCCGAACTTCGTCGAGATCGCGAAATCGAACCCCGAGCTGCGGATCAGGGACGGGCGCCTCGATATGGATCGCAGCCCCGGCCTTGGCGTGGAGCTGGACCACGCCGTGGTCGACCGGTTCCTGTGGGCGGAGCGACGCCGGCCCGCCTAGCCGATGCGGTCGGCGCGCGCCTCGTCAGCGCGCTCCGAGGTTCGCCACCCTTGGCGCGACCTCCCGGCCGAGCAGTTCGAGGCTCCGCCTGAAGGCGTCGGGATCGTCGAGGAAATCAAACGCCGGCGTGACGAGAACGCCGAAACCGCCCAGCTCGTCATAGACCCGCGTGATCTTGTCGACGACAGTGTCGGGAGAGCCGACCAGCCAGACGTTCCGCGCCAGATAATCCGCTGTGATCTGATCCTCCGGCACGCCCGGCGCGAACGACCCGAGCAAGCCGAAGCGTTCGTAAACCCGCAGCACGAATTCGTCGAACACGCGGCGCACCGGAGCCGCTGTCGCAAGCGCCAGCGCTTCCTCGTCGCTTCGTCCGACGAAGATCATCTTGAACAGCCTCCAATCCTCCCGGCGCGGCGTCAGTCCGGTCTCCGCCGCTCCTTCCGCATAGGCGGCCCAGTGTCCGCGCAGATAATCCGGCGCGAGATCGAAGCTCATCGGAATGAAGCCGCGGCGCCCGGCCTCGCGAAGGCTCGAAGACCCGGCGCTGATGCCGGCGACGGCGACGCGCGGATGAGGCGTCTGGTGCGACGTCCAGTTGGGTCCGCCCCAGAACGGGTCGTAGGGCGGATAATCGACGCTGAAATGCGCGTTCACGAGCTTGAACGGCCGCGGCTGCGTCCAGATCGCCAGGATGACGTCGAGCGCGTCCTTGGCGATCAGCCGGCGTTCGTCGAGATCGGGCAGGCCGAACAGCTGCGCGTCCGTCTCGTAGCCGCCGGCGCCAAAACCCGCGATCAGGCGGCCTCCGGTCATCTGGTCGAGTTGCATGAGCCGATGCGCCAACGCGATCGGGTTATGATACGGGAGAAGGTTCGCCCCGATCGCCAGCCTGATGCGGCTCGTGACTTGGGAGGCCGCCGCCACGATCAGTTCCGGCGCGCAGGTGTTCTCCCAGCCCAAAGTGTAGTGCTCGGCGTACCAGGCTTCGTGGAGGCCGTATTCTTCCGCCCACCGGGTGACCTGGACGTCCCATTTCAGCCCGTCGGCGAGGCTCGTCTCTGGCAGCCGGAAGGGGACCGCGAATACGCCGAACTCCATGCGCCTGGCTCCTGCATCCTCGATCCCGCCCGGTCGGGCTCGCATAAGGCTGCGGTCAGCAAGTTGCGCGCCAGTGGAACGCGCCGCGGTTCGGATCTGGGAAACGCTCGCCGACCAAGACGCCGGGGGCGGCGATCGCGGGATGTCGGAGGTCACTAAGCCATTCGATTCTCATTAGATTCAGCCGCCGGATCGACTGTGGCGCCAGCGGTCCGGTGACATGCCCGCATGTCCTGGGCTTCGGCCGCAATCGCCGAAATCGCCTTGCTGGAGCGCCCATCTCGGGCGGCCCGCGCGCTGTCTCAGCTGTCTGTCTCAAGAAGCAGCGGCGCTCGGCCGACGTCCGCCGGCGTCTGCGGATAGGGACGAACCGGAATGATGCGACAGGGCGCCAGCGGGATCGCCTTTAATTTGGGCCCGCGAGGATTGATCAGGCAGCGTTTCCAACAATCCGGCTGCAGGCTCGGTGGAGATTTCCGCCGAAACCCTTGTGGGTCTTGAGTTTCAAGGCTTCTCGAAACAGTTAAACGAGTTGGCGCGGGTTTTGCGTCTCCTTGTATTCATCCCCAGTGACGCGTGCAGAAGGACCTGATGAGCGCTCCTCACACTCAAAAGGTGCTTTCGGCTCTGCGGGCGAACAATGGCGACGTCACGGCTCAGCCGCCGTTCCCGTTCTCGTCCTGGTTGCGGTGCTTGGTCGAGTACGATCTCGATCCGGGCGCGTCCAGCGACGTTCCTGTGGTCGGCAATCGGGAGATCAATCAGGCGCGCGACGCGCTCGAGGAGAACCTCACGATAGCCTACGACGAAATCGACCTTCTCTACTCGGTCGTCGGCGACATCGGCTATTCTGTGACATTGACGAACGCCGACGGATTGACTGTCGCCGAGAAGGCCGATCGCTGCTCGGCCTATTATGCGCGGCAAGATAAACCGGGCTCGATCTGGAGCGAACGGTACGCCGGGACGAACGGGGTCGGCACCTGCCTTCGCGAGGCGAGGATCACCTCGGTCTACCTGGACGAGCACTATTTCAGCGAATTCATCGACATGTCCTGCGCGGCGATTCCGCTGTTCGCGCCCGACGGCTCGTTATGGGCGGCGCTGAACGTCTCGACCCAGAATCCTGATTTGAGCCCCGAGACCCACGCTCTCGCCCTCGCGGTGGTGAGGAGCTCGGCCGAACGGCTCTCGGAGGCGATTTTTCGCAACCAGTTCCGCGACCAGACGATCGTGAAGCTCTGGCAGCCCGACGGACGGCCCTGCCTGCTGGCGGTCGATGACGACCAGACGGTCTCCGGCGCCGACGTCGCCGCACGGCGGATGCTCGAGATTCCGACGACGAATTTCTCGCCCTTCTCGTTGTGGAGATTGTTCGCGGAAGATCGAAAGGCGCTGCAGCAGCGCAGGGACGCTCCGGCTCCGCTGGAATTCCTGCGCCTCGATAACGGCCACACGGTGCGTGGCGTGGCGTCCCCCGCGCCGCCCAAAAGGATCAGCGTGAGCGTTCAGGCGAGGCCGCGCCCACTGGCCGGACAGCCGAGCGAGCAGCAGATCACGATGGATGGCTGGGCCGGCGGCGATCCCAGCATGATCGAAAGCGTCAGCATTCTACGCCGGCTGAGCCACACCCGGCTGCCCGTTCTGATCCTGGGCGAGACGGGCGTCGGCAAGGACACGCTCGCCCGCGGCTATCATGCTGAATCGCCACGAGCGGCCAAGCCGTTCGTCGCGCTGAACTGCGCCGCCGTGCCTGAATCCCTGATCGAGAGCGAATTGTTCGGCTACGCCAGCGGCGCGTTCACCGGCGCCCGCAAGGAGGGCTCGGCCGGACGGTTCGTCCAGGCCCATGGCGGCACGCTGTTTCTCGACGAGATTGGCGATATGCCGCTCCAGCTGCAGACGCGCCTGCTGCGCGTGCTCGAGTCCGGCGAAGTCTCTCCGCTTGGTTCCGGGCGGACGGAACGCGTCGATGTGCAGTTCATCGCGGCGACGAACCAGAAACTGGAGCAACGCGTCGCGGACGGCGCCTTCCGCGAGGATCTCTATTACCGCCTCGCCGGCGTCGTGATCGAGGTTCCGGCGTTGCGCGAGCGCGCGGACATGGCTGCGGTGATCGACAGTTGCGTCGAGCGCGTCACGAGCCGGCAGAACGTGCGGATATCCGA
This sequence comes from Hansschlegelia plantiphila, assembly GCF_027922265.1. GTDB lineage: Bacteria > Pseudomonadota > Alphaproteobacteria > Rhizobiales > Methylopilaceae > Methylopila > Methylopila plantiphila. Next base: position 6,697 of record NZ_BSFI01000019.1, read on the forward strand.
GGCCGCACGCGCCATGCTGCACGCCCATGTGTGGCCCGGTAATCTGCGCGAACTCTATCTTGTGGTCGGCCGGGCGGCGTCGCTTGCGACCGGAGGCGTCATCCAGCCGCGGGATCTCCTGCTTCGGAATGCGCTGACGACCGCTCCGCGGATCCAGGGTTATGCGCCGCCGCGTCCCGCCCCTGCGCTGGACGTTGTTCCGACCATCAAGGCGCGCGTCGACGAGGCGGAGCGCGCGGCGATCGTCGACGCCATCAGGGCCTGCGGGGGCGACGTGGCCGCAGCCGCCCAGACGCTCGGAATGAGCCGAGCCACGCTCTATCGCAGGATCAAAGGTCACGGCCTTTCGCGCCGGAGCTAGGCGGCGGGCCTCACCAGCCGAGCATGTCGCGGAGTTTGTATAGGCCCATCCCGGCCACCAGGAGCGGGGATCGCAATGCGCCGCTTCCGGGAAAGCGAGCCATCGGCAGGCGGCTCAGGAGATCGAACTCAGGCGACGAACCGCGTATCGCGTCGGCCAGAATCTTTCCGAAATACGGAGCCAGAACGACGCCCCGTCCGGAAAAGCCGGCTGCGGCGAAACCGTGCTGGCCGATCCGCCTGACATAAGGCATACGCGTCCGGGTGATGCCGAGCGTCCCGCCCCAGGCGTGGTCGATCGCAACGCCGGCGAGCTGCGGGAACACCTTCAGCATATGCGCGCGGACGAACGCCTTCGGGTCCCGAGGGTCGCGATAGCTGTAGGTTTCGCCGCCGCCGAAGATCAGCCGGCGATCCTTGTCCACGCGGAAGTAGTACACGACGAAGCGCGAGTCGCTCACCGCGGCGCCACGGCCGATGAGGCCGGCGGCGATCTCGGGCGCAAGCGGCTCGGTCGCCAGGATATAGTTGCGGATCGGCATGACGTGGCCGTCGATCGCAGGGTCGAGGCCGCTCATCATGCCGTTTCCGGCGTAGACGACGTGTCTGGCGCGGACTCCGCCGTCGGCGGTCCGCACCCGAACGCCGTCGCCCGCCTGCTCGACTCCGGCCACCATCGAGCTTTCGTGGATCGCGGCGCCCGCCGCCAGCGCGCGGCGCGCCAGCCCGGTCGCGAGCTTGAGCGGGTGCAGATGACCGGCGGCCCCGTCATAGACGCCGCCGTGATAAGCCTCGCTCGCCACGAGCCGTCGCGCGGCGTCCCGATCGAGCGGCTCCAGCGCGTCGAAGCCGTAGCGTCGGCGCATCATCTCGGCGTAGCGGTGCGTCGCCGCGACGGCCTCCGGCCGGTGCTCGAGCCGGAACACGCCGGGCGTGAAGTCGCAGTCCACGCCGCTCGCGATCAGGCCCTTCAGGTGCTCCATCGCCCCGACCGCGACGCGCCACAGCGCGCGGGCGTCGTCCTCGCCGACCATGCGCTCCAGCACGTCCTGCTTCAGCCGCATGCCGACGCTCGCCTGTCCGCCGTTGCGGCCCGAGGCGCCGTCGGCGATCCGGCCCCGTTCGAGCACCACCACGCTGCGGCCGGCCTCGGCGAGATGCATGGCGGCGGAAAGCCCGGTGAAGCCCGCGCCGATGACGCAGACGTCCGCGGAGACAGTCCCCGTCAGCGGGGGTTGCGGCGGAAGCGCCTCGCAGGTCGCCGCATAGGCGGTGTCCGGACGAGCGGCCGCCGTCAGAGATACCACTCGTATTCCTTCGGCAGATGCGTCCCGAGCAGGCGCCGAAGCTCCTTCCTCCGGATGTCCGCATAGAGGTCGACGTAGTCGCTCCCGAGATGGCGGCGCATCTCGGCGCTCCCGGTCAGCAGATCCAGCGCGGCGAGGACGTCGGTCGGGACGGCGTCGTCCTGGATCAGGTTGGCGTTCCCGGTTGACGAAGCTCCGGGATCGATCCGGTTCTCCAGTCCATGGATCACGCTCGCGAGCACGCTCGCGGCGACCAGATAAGGGTTGGCGTCGCCGCCCGCGATTCGATGCTCGATCCGCCGCGCCTCGGGCTTGCTCATCGGAATCCGGAACGCGACGGAGCGGTTGTCGCGGCCCCAGGTCCGGTTGATCGGCGCGAAGCTGCCGGGGACGAAGCGCCGAAAGGAGTTCAGGTTCGGCGCCTGGAGCGCCATCGCCGCCGGCATGAGGTCGCGGATTCCGCCGATCGCGTGGCGCAGCCGCTCGTCGCCGTCGTCGAGACCGAAGATGTTGCGCCCCTCGCCATCGATCAGGCTGAGATGGAGGTGCAGGCCGTCGCCGGGCTGATCTGCGAAGGGCTTCGCCATGAAGGTGACGTCGAGCCCGTTCGCCCGCGCCGCGTTCCACAGAATCTGGCGGAGCAGGATCACCTCGTCCGCGGCGCGGCCGGGCTGGTCGCCATGATGGAGGTTGATCTCGAACTGGCCGAGACCGGTCTCGGTGGTGACGCCGCCGATACGGATATCCATCGCGTCGGCAAAGGCCTCGACCGTCTGAAAGAAGGGCGCCAGCGCGTCCAGCACGGGGGTGCCGTGCGAGCGTGCACCCGCCGGGATGGCGGCGATCTGCGCGGGCAGCAGCGGGCCGCCGTCCGCCGCGCGCTGTTGCGCGATCACATAGAACTCGAGCTCGAACGCCATGACCGGGCGAAGCCCGAGCGCCGCAAGCCTCGCGACGACGCCGTCGAGGACGTTGCGCGGGTCGCAGCCGAGCGGCTCGCCGTCGAAGGCGTTCATGCGGAGCAGCACCTGTGCGGTCCGATCGGACCACGGCAGGCGGACGGCGGAGCCCGCGACCGCCGCTCCGACGCCGTCCGGATCGCCGTCCGAAATCCCTCGCCCGCCGGCGTCGAGACACTCGCCGGGCGTCGTCAGCGCCATGATCGCCTGCGGGATCATCACGCCGTTCCGGATCGCCTCGGCCGCCTTCTCGCGCGGGAGACGCTTGCCGCGGAGATGGCCGTCGAGGTCGACGAACACCGCGTCGACGTTTGCGATGTCGGGATGGGCGTCGAGCAGCTGCTCCAGATTGGACGGGGTCATGTTCGGTCCGGAGCGTGATAGCCGTAAGCCGCGCGCGCCTTCGATGGGCTGATCTTACCTTCGTGGAGGTCCCGCGCGATCCGCTCGATGGGACGGCTTGCGGGATCGCCCCAGCCGCCGCCGCCGCCCGTCACCGTCACCAGACGGTCTCCGGCGTCGACCAGCATGCGGTTCTTGGTGATGGGAATGCGGGTTCCGTCGGCCTTCTCGAGCACGAGGCGCGCTGGCTCGCCCGTCCGCCCGCCGTTCGCTCCCCAGGGCGCGAAGTCGGCGCGGGTCTGCTCGGTGTAGAACACCACGTCGCACCGATCGAGAAACTCGTAGATCCTGCGGATGCCCAGCCCCCCCTGGCGTTCGCCGGCGCCGCCGGAGTCCGGAACGAGCTCGGTCGTGGCGATGCGGATCGGATACTGCCGCTCGCAGACCTCCATGGGAAGCAGCCCGACATTCCCCAGGTAGGGGTCGACGGCGTTGAGCCCGTCATAAAACGCGTTGCCGCCCATGCCGCCGCCGAGGTCGTCGGCCATGACGACGGGCAGCCCGGTGCGGGGATGCCGGCATTCGGCGGCGAGGCTCGAGAAGCCGACGAAGGACCCCGCGACCGCGAGGTCCGGCTTGAACTGCGAGATCGCGCGCACGATCGTGTCGGTGATCCGCTGGGCCGCGAGATGGCGCAGGCTCACCGCCGCCGGGAACGCCGGGTTCACCGCGGTGCGCTCGGGCAGAACGATCCTCAGAGGACGCAGGCCGCCCGCGGTCTGATCGGCCTCTGGATCGAAGGCCGCCTTCACGGCGAAGATGACGGCCGAAAGGCTCGCCGTCCGCGAGCAATTCATGCCGCCGGACATCTGCGGATCGGTGCCGGTGAAGTCGACGATCAGCTCGTCTCCGGCGACCTCCACCGAGACCGCGATCTTCACGGGCTCGTCGCCCGTCCCGTCATTGTCCAGGAAACCTTCGGCCGCGCCGCGGCCGTCGGGGGTATCGGCGAGCACCTTGCGGATGCGGCGCTCGCCCTGATCCAGCCGCTCCGCCATCGCGGCCTCGAGCGTCTTTACGCCGTATTTGCCCACGACGTCGGCCATCCGCCGCACGCCGAGCTTCGCCGCGGCGATCTGCGCCCGCAGATCGCCGAGACTGGCGATCGGGTCGCGGGTGTTGTTCTCGAAGTAGCGCAGCAGAGCGACGCTCTCGCGGCCTGCCTCCACCAGCTTCACCCAGGGGAAGCGCAGGCCCTCCTCGTAGATCGAGCGGTTGGCGAAGCCTTCCGTGCCGGGGTTGGTGCCGCCGATGTCGTTGTGGTGCGCGAGGTTTCCCACCCAGGCGATCACGCGGCCTTCCGCGAAGACCGGCGCGAAGATGTGGATGTCGAGCGTGTGGGTGCAGCCGCGATAGGGATCGTTGCCGATGAAGATGTCGCCGGGCGCGATCGTCTCGGTCGGATTTTCAGCCAGCAGGTGCGGCATGGAGTAGGTCATGGATCCGAGCAGGGCCGGGATGTTCGCGTCCTCTGCGACCGCCTGGCCGCCCGCATCGAACAGCGCGCAGGAATAGTCGAGCATCTCGCGGATGATCGGCGAGTGCGAGCTGCGGCGGAGCGCGTCTCCGCTCTCGCCGATCAGCGCCTTGAGCGCGCTGCCGATCACCGCGACCGTGACAGGATCGATCATGACGTCGCCTCTTCCATCATGATGCAGTCGCGTTCGTCCACGACGGCCGACCAGCCCGGCGGCAACACGGTCGTGGCGTCGATCTGTTCGATGATCGCGGGGCCCGCGACCGTCTGTCCGGGCCGCAGGCTGAACCGCTCGAGGACCGGCGTGTCGAGATAGCAGCCGGACTCCTCGAACCAGACCTCCCGCCGGCCGCCCGCTCCATGCGGCGCATGAGAGGCGGAGGGCAGATCCCGGCCGTCGGCGAGACTGCGCCCGACGACGCGGGCGGCGGTGACTTCGACCTGGGCGTCCGGCGCGCTGTGGCCATAGGTCTTCTCGTGCATCTCGTGGAAGCGGGCGAGGATTTCGTGAAAGGCTTCGCCCGGACTGGTCGGGATGGTGACTGCGTATTCCTGGCCGAAATAGCGGACGTCGAGCGCATGGTCGCAGCGGCGTCGGTCTTCCGGAATGCCATCGATCTCGAGGTTCCGGAGCGCCCGGCGCTCCAGCTCGGCCTGCGACGCCTCGATCTCGGAGACCTCCAGCCGGGCGGCGTCGACCAGCATCGGCTGCGAAAGATCGTGCCTTAGTTCGGCGGAGAGCAGCCCCGCGGCGCTGAACAGACCGGGATGCGGCGGGATGAGCACACGCGGAATCTGGAGCGCCTTGGCGAGCGCGACCGCGCTCAGCCCGCCGGCTCCGCCGGCGGCGACCAGCGTGAACTCGCGCAGGTTGTCGCCATGGCGCGCGGCCGACCGCAGGATCGCGCCCGCCATGTTGGCCTCCATCACCGAGACGATCCCGAGCGCAGCCTGTTCGAGCCCCAGGCCCACTTGTGCGGCGAGACCGCCGACCGCGGCGCAGGCGGCGTCGCGGTCGAGCTTCAACCCGCCGCCGAGCAGGCCGGCGGGACTGAGGCGGCGGAGCACGAGCTGCGCGTCGGTCACGGTTGGTTTGTCGCCGCCAAGGCCGAAGCAGACTGGGCCCGGATAGGCGCCCGCGCTTTGCGGGCCGACCTGCAGGGCGCCGCCGCCGTCGATCCAGGCGATGCTGCCGCCGCCGGCTCCGATGGTCTCGATCTCGAGGTTCGCGACATGGAGCGGCAGGCCGTTGGGCAGGCTCATGTCGAACCGCAGGCGCGCCTCGCCCTCCGCTACGATCCCGATGTCCGCGCTCGTGCCGCCGACGTCCAGCGTGACGAGGTTGCGGACCCTAAGCATGGCGCCCGTCACCACGCCTGCGACGACGCCCGCCGCCGGCCCCGACAGCACGAGGTTGTGCGCCCGCTCGCCCATCGAGCGGAGCGCGGTCGCGAGTCCGCCGCTGCTCTGGATGATGTAGAGCTCCGCCCTGAAGCCGGCGTCCGAGAGCCGATGCTGCAGACGCCGGACGTACGGATCGAGCAGGGGGGCGAGAGCGGCGTTGACCGTAGCGGCCATGAAGCGCGGATATTCGCGCGGCTCCCGCGAAACGTCGGAGGACGCGATGCAGTAGACGCCCGCCGCCTCCTCGGCGACGAGCTCGACGAGGCGGCGCTCATGCGCCGGGTTCATGAAGGAGAACAGGCCGGTCACGGCGATCGCCGCGCTGCCTTCCGCGACGAGCAGCCGGATCGCCGCGCGCGCGGCGGCCTCGTCGAGCGGCTCGACCTCGGAGCCGTCGGCGGCGATGCGGCCAGCGATCTCGGCGCGGCGGTTCCGGGGCGCCAGCACCGGCTTAGGCCTGTGCAGCAGGTCGTATGGGCGCAGGCGCTGCTGCGTGCCGATCTCGATGACGTCGCGGCAGCCGGACGTCGCGAGAACGCCCGCCGGCGCGTAGGCCTCCTCGATCACCACATTGGTCGCGATGGTGGTGCCGTGCATCACCGCGTCGATGTCCTCCGGCGCCAGCCCGGCGCGCGCGATGAGACGCGATATGCCGTCGAGAATGGCGGCGTCCGGGCTCGCTGGTTGCGACGGAACCTTCTCCACGAGGAGAACGCCGGCCTCGTCGTCGACGAGGACGCAATCGGTGAAAGTGCCGCCCGTGTCGACGCCAATTCTTCGCATTCGCGAGTTTCCCGGAGAAAGCGCAAGTGTTGCGGAGGGTCGCTCCGACAAAGCAACAAACCGGAATTATCAGTTTTGGTCAAGCGACCAGATTTTAGATGGCTGATAGGACGCCGGCGCCTTCGCGTTCGAGGGCCGAACGCTCTATAGAGGCGGGCAGGGTCGGCCTCTGCGGGTCGAGGGGGAGCGGGATTTGGCCGCGAAGAAAGAGCATCTGGCCGTTGAGAAGGACTCGCCTGCGTCAGCCACGGTCGCCGGCGGCGTCACGGGTCGGCGGGCCGGCCGCAAGGCGCGCGAGACGCGGGAGCGGCTGATCGAGGGCGCTCTCCTCGCACTGTGCGAAGACGGGGTGATCGGGACCACGACCCGAAAGATAGCCGACAAGGCCGACGTGCGCCTCGGCACGTTGCACTACCACTTCGAGACCAAGGACGCCTTGCTGCTCGCCGTGCTGGACACGCTGGGATCGAAGCTTGCGCAGACCTTGCGGCGTGGCGTCGCCGGCAGCCGCGATCTCGACGAGTGCATCGAGCGCGCCCTTCTGACGGACTGGGCGTTCGCCGAAGAGAACATGGCGATCCAGATCGTGCAGTACGAGCTGACGCTCTATGCGCTGCGGACCGAGGGGGCCCCCTGGATGGCGAAGCGCCAATACCGCGACTACGTCCGCGCGCATGTGGACATCTTCGGCGTCCACGCGCCGAACGACCGGCCGTCGACGACCGAGAGCGTCCACAAGCTGTCCCAGCTGGTCATGGCCGGCATCGACGGAATCATCCTGCAGGAGCTGGCCGACCCCAATCTCGCGCGGTCCCGGATGGCGGTTCGCGGCCTGATCGGAGCGATGCAGGCGCTCGCTCGGTCGCTCTCGCTGATTTCGGGGTGACGCAGGCGGGAGCCGCTTCGGCGTTCCGCCTGCCTGTTGGTCGAGTGACCTAAAGCCGCGACGTCGCGTTTAGCCCTTTGCGATGGCATATGCTTAGCGGATACGCAGAGAGATGCTTAATGTGTCGCCATTTTGCAGGATGGCGACTGATAATCAGTTTTTTTCTTCAAGATTGTTGTTGACGTTTATGATCGTACGACCAAAAATCATGTGGCTTGCGATCGGTCCGGTCGCCGCCGGCTTGTCTCTCCCGCGACCGCGGGCGGCATGAGTGAGGCGCACTTGTTTCCGATTGATGGAAGGAGGCACAGCATGCAGTCCCCCTGGTCGCCCAGCGCCTCGCTCTCCCGCCGTCGGTTGCTCCAGGGCGCCGCTACGATCGGCGCCGTCTCCGCCTTCGGCGGCGTCGCGCGGCCTGCCTTCGCCGCTGACCCCAAGCGCGTCTCCTATGTGGGCTGGGAGGGCTACGACTCCGGCTTCCACGTCGGGAGCTTCCTCGCCGACAACAACGCGACCATCGACACGACCTACATCAACACGTCCGAGGACATGACCACCAAGCTGCGCTCCGGCGGCGTCGGGACGGTGGACCTCACGACCTACAATCACATGTACAACCCGCTGATGGGCGAGGCCGGACTGCTGACGGCGCTGGACGTCAAGCGGCTGCCGAGCTTTGACAAGCTTCTTCCGCAGTTCAAGAAGATGGCGGCGAGCGAGAGCGACGGAACCTGCTACGGCGTGCCGTTCACGTTCAGCTCCTGCGCGCTGCTCTACAATCCGAAGAAGATCCCGGTCGCGCCGACGTCGTGGAAGGATTTTCTGAAGCCGGAATACAAGGGTAGGGTCGCGCTGTTCAGCGACATGCTGACGAACATCCTCGTCTGGGCGCCCGTCGCCACCGGCGTCAAGGATCCGACCCGGATGAACAAGGCGCAGCTCGACCAGACGATCGAGATGCTGATCACGCTGAAGAAGGACCACGTCCGCGCCATGCCGGCGAGCCTCGGCGACGGCGCCGAGCTGCTGATCCGCGGCGAGGCCGACATGATCATGGGCTGGGAGCCGATGGTCTCCTGGTGCAAGGCCAAGGACGTCGAGGTGAAGATCGCAAAGCCCGTCGAGGGCACCTGGGCCTTCGTCGACACCTTCAACATCGCCAAGGACGCGCCGAACCTCGAACTCGACTATGCCTTCGTGGAGCAGGCGATCAGCGTTGAGGCCCAGGCCGCCTTCGGCAACGCCAACCTGCTTGGCGTCGTCAACGCCGACGCGGTGAAGAGCCTGACCCCCGAGGTCAAGGCGCTCTATGACTTCGACAACCTCGACGCCTATTTCCAGCACGCCCGGATCTATCCGCGGATGTTCGGCACGGAGAGCGACGGCGAGCACGTGACCTATGATGAGGTTCTGGACGGCTACGAGCGGTTCCTGAAGGCCTGACCCCGGAACCGCGATGCCCCCGGACGCGCTGCTGAGACTGGACGGTGTGACGAGGCGGTACGGCGATCATGTCGCCGTCGCTCCGACGGACCTGTCCATCCAGGCCGGCGATTTCTTCGCCATTCTGGGGCCGTCCGGCTGCGGCAAGACGACCTTGCTGCGCATGATCGGCGGCTTCGTCGCGCCCTCGGCCGGGACGGTCTGGATCGACGGCGCGGATGTCACCAGGCTGGGACCCGAACGCCGTCCGAGCGGGATGGTGTTCCAGAACTACGGCCTGTTCCAGCACATGACCGTGCGCCAGAACATCGCCTACGGCCTGAAGCTGAGACGCGAGCCCAGGGCCCGCATCGACGCCGCGGTCGACGAGATGATGGACCTCGTCCACCTCCGGCATCTCGCCGACCGGCCGGCTCCGCAGCTTTCCGGCGGGCAGCGCCAGCGCGTGGCGCTCGCCCGCGCGCTGATCCTGAAACCGAAGGTGCTTCTGCTCGATGAGCCGCTGGCCGCCCTTGATCTGAAGCTGCGCAAGACCATGCACGGCGAACTCCGCGCCCTCCATCAGGCGATCGGCGGCACCTTCATCCTGGTGTCCCATGACCAGAGCGAGGTCATGACGCTCGCGGACCGCGTGGCGGTCATGGACGGCGGCCGCATCGTCCAGGAAGGATCGCCGCGCGACATCTACACGAAGCCGGCCGACGCCTTCGTCTCGACCTTCATTGGCGAAGCCAACGTGATCCCCGGGATCCGGCGCGGCGGCAGGATCGATCTGGGGCCGGACGCGCGCCTCGACCACGCCGGGCGCGACGGTCCGGTCAACATCATGCTGCGCCCGGAGCAGATGGAGCTCGATCCGCCATCGGGCGCGCCGAGCCTCGAAGCCAGCGTCGTGGATCTGATCTTCCTCGGCCCCTTCACGCATCTGCATTGCGCGCTCGACGACGGAGTCCGGCTGCTGGTGCATCTGGAAAGCCGCAAGCTCGCGACGTTTCCCGCGCCGGGCGGCCGTGTCCGGCTGGGCTGGAACCCGAGCGAGCAACTGGTGCTGGACGCGCCGTGATGGGCGACGGCTTCGGCTCCCGCGCTTTCCGGTTCTCCTCCAGGCATGTCGTGACCGTGCTGTTGCTGGCGCCCGCCGCCGCGGTGTTCTTCGGGCTGTTCGTCGCGTCGCTGTCGTTCTTCTTCGTCCAGAGTTTCTGGAAGGCCACGACTTTCCGGGTCGTCCCCGACTTCAGGCCGTTCAATTACGTCGACGTCATCGCCGGATACGGCGGACCGCTGCTCCGCACGCTGTCGATGGGGCTCATCGTGGCGTCGGTGACGACAATGACGGCGTTCTTTTTCGCCTATGTGGTCCGCTTTTCTCTCGGGAGGTTCGGCCCCGCCGCGCTGCTCGTGGCGCTGACCACGCTGTTCGGCGGCTACCTCGTGAAGATTTACGCCTGGCGCACCATCCTGGGCGCCGACGGGATCATCAACTCGGCTCTGCTCAACCTCGGCCTGATCGACGCGCCGCTGCCGTTCCTGCTGTTCAACCTCGGGGCGGTGGTCGTCACCCTGACCTATTACCTGCTCCCGCTCGCCATCCTGCCGCTTTACGGCGCGCTGAGCGACATCGACGAGACCGAGCTTGCGGCGGCCCGCGACATGGGTGCGGGTGCGCTCCGGACGATCCTGGACATCGTGCTGCCGCAGGCCCGTCCGGCGCTCATGGCGAGCTTCGCCCTCTGCTTCCTGCTGGCGGCCGGCGACTACGTCACGCCGGCGATGGTGGGCAGTCCCGGTAACGCCATGTTCGGCAACTTCATCCAGTCGCAGTTCGGCCTGCGCATGAACACGCCCTCGGGCGCCGCGATGTCCTTCACGCTGATCGCCGCCTGCATGATCGTGCTGGCGGCGGTCGGGTCGGGCCTGCGCAGATGGCTTCAGCCGAGATGAGCGGCGCTTGGCTCCTGCCGCGCGTCTACGCCTTGGCGGTGCTGGCCTTCCTTGTGCTGCCGCTGCTGCTCTGCGTACTGTTCTCGTTCACGACGGGCAACAGCGCGGCCTTCCCGATCCCGTCGCTCGGTCTCGGCTGGTACGGACGGCTGGCCGAAAGCCCGCAGTTCCGGGCGGCCGCGTGGACCACCGCGCAGATCACGCTCGGCTGCGGGACGGCCGCAACAGCTATCGGGCTCGCGACCGCGCTCGGGCTCGAGCGCCTGAGCCGGCGGGCGGCCGTGCTGATCCTGCTGACGCTCTGTCTGCCGCTGATGGCGCCGCCGCTGGTTCTCGGCCTGTCGCTGCTGACCTTCTTCAACTTCATCGGACTGAAGCTCGGCGTGACGGCGACGGTGCTCGCCCACCTGCTGTTCACGCTGCCGATCGTCACCTCCGTGCTCTATGCGCGGCTTTCGACCATGGACAAGGCGGCGCTGGAGGCGGCGCGGGACCTCGGCGCGTCTCCCGGGCGCGCCTTCGTCACGGTCACGCTGCCGGTGATCGGGCCCTCGCTGATCGGCTGCATGCTGATCGCCATGGCGCTGTCGCTCGACGACTTCGTGATCGCGTTCTTCACGACAGGCAGCAACACGCTCTCGACTCTGATCTGGGGAATGATGCGCACCACGCTCAACCCCGGCATCAACGCCGTCGGCTCCTGCATCATCGCGATTTCGGTCGTGATCACCGCGGTCGCCTTCAAGTTCACCCGCTATCGCGGTTAGTCGGATCCGGCCGACGTCTTTCCGCGCGCCATGAAAGGCTCACGTCATGACCAAGCGCTTCCACCTCGGTTGGTTCATGGGCTTTTCGCCCGATGAATGGAACGAACCTTTCGCCAATGGCGGCTCCCCCTGGGACGGCGAGTTCTATGTCGACATGGCGAAATCGCTCGAGCGAGCCTGCTTCGACTTCATGATGGTGGAGGACACCCTGATGGTGTCCGAGGCCTACGGCGAATCCCGCGACGTCTATCTCAAGCACGCGCTGATGGCGCCGAAGCATGATCCGGCGCCGCTCGCGGCGCTGATGACGGCGGCCACGCGCAAGATCGGCGTCGTGATCACGATGTCCACCATGGCCTACGCGCCGTTCCAGCTGGCGCGCCTCGCCTCGACGCTCGACCATATCTCCGGCGGCCGCTTCGGCTGGAACATCGTCACCACCGGCGAGAACGCGTCGGCGCAGAACTTCGGCATGGAGGAGTTGCCGCCACGGGAGGTCCGCTACGAGATGGCGGACGAATATGTCGGCCTGGTGCGTCAGCTGTTCGAGACCTGGGAGCCGGACGCGGTGGTGATGGACCGCGAGAAGGGCGTCTACGCCGACGCCAGCAAGGTCCACCAGATCGATTTCAAGGGAAAATACTTCCGCTCGCGGGGACCGCTGAACACTGTCCGCTCGCCGCAGGGCAGGCCGGCCTTCTTTCAGGCCGGCGGATCGCCGCGGGGCCGCGACTTCGCGGCCAAGCACGCCGACGTCGTCGTCGCGGTCGGCAATGGCGTCGAGGGGATGCGCAAATACCGCGAGGAGCTGCGTGGGCGCGCCGAAAAGGCGGGCCGCGATCCGGACGACGTGAAGATCGTGTTCTGCATCACGCCGACGCTTGGCGAGACCGAGCAGGAAGCGCGCGACAAGCACGAGCGGATGATCAATTCCGACCGCTTCATCGAGCAGAGCCTCGCCTTCATCGCGGGCGTGACCGACATCGACTTCTCGAAGTTCCCGCTCGACGAGCCGTTGCCGCACCTGACGACCAATGGCGAGCAGGGCTCGCTCGACAAGTTCGCGCAGTGGGGAAGCGGCAAGACCCTGCGGCAGCTCGTGATCGAAGCCTCAGGCGGGCTGGTCTCGTCGGTCGAGCTGATCGGCACGCCCGACCAGGTGGCGGAGAAGATGGGCGAGGTCATGGAGCAGGTCGGCGGCGACGGCTTCCTGATCACCTCGCCCTCGCTCAGGATGAGCCGGCGCTATATAGTGGAGGTCACCGACGGCCTGGTGCCCGCGCTTCAGCGGCGCGGCCTTGTGCGGACCGCCTACGCCACCGACCACCTCCGCGATACGATCAAAGAGTTTTGAAGCAGGCCGGGTCACGGGTCCGTAAGCCGTCCTTCGCGCCGACCGGCCAGAAACGGAAATCATCCATGACCGAACCCCTCGCGCTTGTCGGCCGCATGGATGCGGCCGAGGAAACCGCTTGGCTCGACGCCCTCGCCGCCGCGCTGCCCGGAGAGAGCGTCGCGCCGTTTCGCGCTCTCGACGCGCAGGCGCGCGCACGGACCGAGATCGCGATCGTCGCCAATCCCGATCCGGCGGAGGTCAGGGCGTTGCCCCGTCTCGCCTTCGTGCAGAGCTTATGGGCCGGCGTGGAGCGGCTGGTGGGCGAACTCGGGCCGGGGGCCCCGCCGATCGTGCGGCTGGTCGATCCGTCGATGAGCCGGGTCATGGCGGAATCGGTTCTGGCCTGGACGTACTACCTCCAGCGCGACATGCCAGCCTATGCGCGCCAGCAGCGGAGCCGGGTCTGGGCGCCGCTGCCATACCGCAAGCCCCGGAGCATGACGGTGGGCGTGCTCGGGCTCGGAGCGTTGGGCGCCGCCGCCGCCTCGCGGCTTCTGGATGCGGGTTTCACGGTCGCCGGCTGGAGCCGTTCGGCGAAGGCGCTTCCGGGCGTCGAAACCTATGTCGGCGACGACGGCATGACTGCGCTCCTTGCGAGAAGCGACATCGTCGTATGCCTGCTGCCGCTGACCGCCGAGACCCGTGGACTGCTCGACGCCCGGCGCTTCGCCGAGATGAAGCCCGGCGCCGCCTTGATCAATTTCGGCCGCGGACCGATCGTCGTGGCTGGCGATCTGATCAGGGCGCTCGAGACGGGGGCGGTGTCGCACGCCGTTCTCGACGTCTTCGACGAAGAGCCGCTCGCTCCGGACTCGCCGCTCTGGACGCGCCCGGACGTGACCGTGCTGCCGCACGTCACCGGGCCGACCGATATGGAATCGGCCGCGGCGGTGGTCGCCTCAAACGTGCTCGCCTATCGCGCGACTGGTCGGCTTCCGCGGCAGGTCGACCTCATGCGCGGGTATTAGCACGGCTTGGGAAGTCGCATGGAAAGGGATCGCTATACCCATTTAAGATAGTAATTCGACGTATGTCTTATGACATAGAGAAATGACTTGGAACGAATGCCGCGCCCCCTTGTTAAAGATCTGTTCGACACCCGGTCAAGCTCAAAGAAGGCTTGCGGGCGTCAAGGAGACTCCTCCTAACCAAGGTGCGGCGGCTACCGCGTGCGCTTGGACAATTGCTTTAATCTTGGGAAGCGAAGATGACCGACGCAACATTGTCCCATGGCGCGCGTGTACGCGATCACGATGACACCAATTACAGCGATGTCACCCCGAGCGAGGATCTGCGCACGGTTCTGATCAATAAGGTCGCATGGGGGGCCGTGATCGCAGGCGCCGTCCTGGCGCTCGTGACGCAGTTGTTCCTGAACATGGTGGGGGTCGGCATCGGAGCCGCCTCGCTCGACGTCGCCGGCGCCGCCAGTCCTTCGGCGACCAGCTTTTCCGTCGGCGCCGGGATCTGGTTCGCTCTCTCGGCGATCATAGCGGCGCTGGTCGGCGGTTACGCCTCCGGGCGTCTGTCGGGCAAGCCCAAGACGTCGACAGCGGGATGGCATGGTCTGACGACCTGGGCGGTTACGACGCTGGTGGTGATTTACATGCTGAGCTCAGCTGTCGGCGGCATCCTGGGCGGAGCCTATACCGGAGTGACGAGCGCGGTCGGCGGAGCGGCGAACGTCGTCGGATCGACCGCCCAGACGGCGGCGCAGGTGGCGGCGCCGAATCTCCAGGGCATGGCCGACCCGATGAGCTCCATCAAGAATTCGATGCAGAACGCCACTGGCGGCAATGATCCTCAGGCTCTCAAGGACGCCGCGTATTCCGCCATGCAGGGCGTTCTGACCGGCGATCCGGCGAAGGCTGAGGAAGGCCGCGCGCGAGCCGCCGACGCCATTGCGAAGGCCCAGGGCATTCCGGTTGAAGACGCCCGCAAGCAGGTCGCTCAATACGAGCAGCAGTATCGCGAAACCGTCGAGCAGGCGAAGCAGAAGGCCATCAAGGCGGCTGACATGGCTGCGAAGGGCGTCTCGAGCGCCTCGCTGCTCGGCGCGCTCAGCTTGTTCCTTGGCGCGATCGCCGGCTGGTTCGGCGGCAGGATGGGCGCGGTCGACCCAACGGTCACCGGCCGCACGAGATTCGCAGCGCCCCGCGAACTCTGACGGCGCAGCGCTTTGAACCACACGCCTCGCGTCTGGTTGGACGCGAGGCGTTTCTGCTTCTGCACCGCCCCCGGTTCGTCATCGCGTCGTTGCTTTCTCGCGACGATGCTCTGCGGCGCCGCCGGGAAGCATCGAAGATCGCGGATGGCGTTCGGTCTGACGTCGAAGCCGACGAGGTGTTCACGACGACCACCGCAGGCGGTAATCGAACTCGACGGCGTTGCGGTCGGCGACGCCGCGCCCGGGTCGCTCACAGCCCGGTTGCGTGACCGCTTCTGGGCGATGATGGACGAACCCTCGGCCCTCATCGAGAAGATCAAGTACTGAGCGCCTGGGCGCAATCCATCGAGGGCGAGCCCGGCGGGCTCAAGAGGGGCCCTCCCGCCGGCAAAGCACCGCGCCCCTCTGGAGACATCGTGGACCCGCGGTTCGTGGGCGTGGTCAGACAGCGCCCGCGAACGCCCAGGCTGAGGTCGCGAGCTTCGCCTCGATCGAACCTCCGCCGCGAAGCGCGTTCCGGACGGCGTCGAGCCTGATGATCTTAAGGTCCGGCGCGACAGCCCGCTTTAATGGGCCTGTCGCGCCAAAGCTCGTAATCGAGATACGCATTGGCGTAGGCGTGTCGCCAAGGCGCAATCGGGTCCGTCTCCCGCCACGACATTCTGCTTTCTGTCCGAGGCTCAGACGATCCCGGCCTAGACCTGGGCCAGCAGTTCCCCAACGGTCACCCGCTCCGGAAGCACCTTGCGTTCGACCAGCCAGTCGGCAGCCTTCTGCAGTCTCCCGATAAAGGCCTCGTCGGTGACGGGATAGATCTCGTAGCGCCGCTTGAGCGACAGAAAGCGCTCGCGCACCACATCGCTGTAGCGCGGAGGCGAGCCCTGCGCGATCTTTTCGGCGTCGTCCGGGTGGGCGCTCGCCCATTCCGCCTCCGCCGCGAAGGCGGCGTTGACGGCGCGCACGATATCGGCGTTCTCCGTCGCGAATTTGCGCGACGTCAGCCAGGTCGTGAAATCGATCTGGAATTCGAGGTCGCGCTCCTCGAGGAAGACGTCGTGCGCCTTGTACTCGACGCGCGCGATGTCGACGCCGGGGCTCCACATCGACCAGGCGTCGACCTTGCCCGAGGCGAGCGCGGGCGCCGCGTCCGGCGGATTGAGATAGACGAAGTTCACCTTGCTCCGCTCGACGCCGTGTTTCTCAAGCGCGGCCACCAGCAGAAACTCGCCGAGCCCGGAGCGGTTCACCGCAACGGACTTGCCGACGAGATCCTCGACCTTGTCGATGCCCGACCCGTCCCGGGCGATGATCGCGGTCGTGCGCGGACGGTAGATCAGGAACTGCGTGAAGACGAGCGGAGAGCCGGCGATGATCGCGGCGAAGGCCGGCGTGGTGCTGCCCCCGAAGCTGAAATCGGCGCTGCCGCCGGTCACCGCCTGAAGCGTCGGCGCGTGGTTCGGGAACGGGCCGACCCACTCGACCTTGATCCCCTGGTCGCCGAGGGACTTCTCGAGCGCCCCCCGCTCCTTGGCGATGAGCGTCAGGCCGCCCGACGGCCCGAAAGTCAGGCGCACCTTGTCGGTGTTGCGCGCCAGCGCCCCACCGGGCTTCAGCCCGAGCCCGAGAGCGCCGGACGCGGCGACGGACGTCGCGAGAAAAGAACGACGCGATAGGTTGGGAAAGGACGACATTTTCGGGGCCTCAGACGACCGAGTGTGACGATGGGGTGGGGAAGGCAGGCGCGCGGGGCGTCGCCGCGACGCCAAGTTCGGCGAGGAGCTCGTCTCGAACGGCTTGCGGCGCGGCGCCGCCGGCGAGCCGCCGTTCGTAGGCGATTGCTCCGTCGCGCATCAGCAGAACGCGGTCGGCGAGCGCCACGGCCTCGTCGACGTCGTGGGTGACGAGCAGGACGCCTGGACGGTGGCGGGCGATCAGTTCCTTGACCAGCGCGTGCATGCGCAGCCTCGTGAGCGCGTCGAGCGCGGCGAACGGTTCGTCCAGCAGCAGGAGTTCCGGCTCCTGCACGAGCGCGCGGGCGAGGGCGACGCGCTGCGCCTGACCTCCCGACAGATTGCGCGGCCAGTCGTCGAGGCGGTCGCCGAGGCCGACCTCGGACAGCGCGGCCGCCGCGCGCTCGCGTGCGCCGTCTGCGGCAAGGCCGAGAGAGACGTTGCGCCATAGGCTTTCCCACGGCAGCAGGCGGTGCTCCTGAAACACCACCGCCGGTCGACGCGGCGCCTCGACCGAACCGCCGTCGATCGGGTCGAGGCCGGATAGCGCGCGGAGCAGGGTGGTCTTGCCGCAGCCGCTTTCGCCGAGCAGCGCGACGAACTCTCCGCGCGCGATCGTCAGGTCGAGACCGTCGATGACGGTGCGTTCTCCGTAGCGGCGGATCAGCCTGCGGACGAGGACGGCGGGATTTGCAGGCACGACGGACAGGCTCATCGGCCGCCTCCTCCGAAATTGGGGTGCCAGCGGAGAAGCCGCCGTTCGAGCAGGCGCGCGATCGAGTCGGAGCCCGCGCCGATCAAGGCGTAGATGACGATCGTGAGCACGATCACGTCGGTGCGCAGGAACTCGCGCGCGTCCATGGCCAGGAAGCCGAGGCCCGCCTGGGCGCCGACCGTCTCCGCCACCACAAGCGCGAGCCAGGCGACGGCGAGGGCGTAACGCACTCCGGTCAGGATCGATGGCAACGCGCCCGGCAGGACGATCCGGCGGATGGTGGTCCAGCCCGACAGGCCCTGAACCCGCGCGAGTTCGAGGAGTTTTGGATCGACCTGCCTGATCCCGAGCACGGTATTCACATAGATCGGGAACGCCACGCCGAGCGAGACCAGAAAGATCTTCTGGCCCTCGCCAACGCCGAACCAGATGATGGTGAGCGGAAGCGCCGCGAGGAACGGCACTGCGCGGATCATCTGCACGCTGCGGTCGACCGCGGCCTCCGCGAGGCGGAAGAACCCGACGAGAACGCCGAGCGAGAAGCCGATCAGGCCGCCGATGGCGAAGCCCGTCGCGGCCCGAAGAAGGCTGACGCCGAGATCGTTAAGCAGGCTGCCGGTGGAGGCGAGCTTCCACGCGGTCGACAAGACCTTGCTGGGCGCCGGCAGGATCTGGGGCGCGACGTAGCCGCTCCGGCACAGCGTCTCCCAGACCAGCAGAACGACGACCGGCGCGACCCAGGACAATGCGAGCAGGCCGGCTCGCCGGGAGCGGGCGCCGCCACTCCAGGGGGTCGCTCTGGCCGAGCTGGAAATCGCGGGCGACGAGGCCCCGAGGGCGGCGATCGCGTGGGGATCGGCCAGGCTCATCTCGCCTCCGAATAGCGCGAGGAGAGCGGCGCCGCGGCGGTCTTGCCGACACGCGGAAAGATCTGTTCCGCGAACCGCCGCATCTCGGAGCGGAGCGGCTGGAACTGCAGCATGAAGAGCTCGACTCCGGCCCGGTGGAACGCATCGATGCGCTCGGCGACCTGGTCGTAGCTGCCGACGAGCCCGGCCGCGGTGCCTCCATTGGTTCCGACAAAGCTCTGCTTCGCCATCGTCTGGAACATCACGACCTTGGGGTCGGTGTTCGCCTTCTGGATCGCCTTGGCGGGCTTGTCCTGCTCGGCGAGTGCGATCAGCCGCCGGTGCTCGGCCTGAGCCTCCGCCTCGGTCTCTCGCGCGATCACGAAAGCCGCAAGGCCGAAGCGCAGCGGTTCGAAGCGTCTCGGCCGCGCGCTGACGTCGGCGATCAGCGCCTCGACCGCCCCCAGCGCCTGCCCGTTGATGAACCAGACGTCGCTGTGATCGGCGGCCAGCGCGCGCGCCGGCTCGGACTCCCCGCCGAGATAGATCCGCGGCCGCGGCCGGAAGCGGCCGGCGGGCGAAAGCTTGTAGCCGTCGATCGAGAAATAGGCGCCTCGATGCCCGACCGTCTCGCCGCGCGTCAGCCGCTCGACGATCGACAGCCATTCCCGGCCATAGGCGTAGCGTTCGTCATGGTCGAGGAAGGGGAGGCCGGCCCGCTCAAATTCGGCGCGGTTCCAGGCGTTGACGAGGTTGATCGCGAAGCGCCCTCCGCTGATCTCCTCGATCTGCAGCGCCATCTTCGCGAGTACGACCGGGTGGTAGAGCGCGGGCTTGATCGCCGCGATGATCTCGATCCGGCTGGTCACCGCCGCGAGGGCCGCCGCGGCCGTCCAGGCTTCGAGCTGGTCGCGCTCCGCAAAGTGCGGATTGGCGGTGTGCTGCGCGACGAGCGTCGCTTCATAGCCGAGCGCCTCGGCTTCCAGAACCGTGGCGCGGTTGTGCGCCCAGGAGGCGTCGTAGGGTTCGAGGGGGTCCTGTGCGGCGGCGCGGGGACCATGCACCGGCGCCCATACGCCAAACCGGATCTTGGACATCTCACGCCTCCGACGAAATGTTCGCAGGTCCCCGTCCGCGACGGGATCCGAAATCCGGGGAACGCTCACTCGGCCGCCTGCGCGAGGCGCGCGGCCGGGTGGCGCGGATAGGGAAGGCCGAGGTTCTCTCGCAGGGTCCGCCCCTCGTATTCGCTGCGGAACAGGCCGCGCCGACGCAGCTCCGGAACCACGAGCTCGACGAAGTCGTCGAGCCCGCCGGGCAGGTGCGGCGGCATGACGTTGAAGCCGTCGGCGCCGCCGGCCTCGAAACGCTCCTGCAACTGATCGGCGATGTCCGCGGCGGAGCCGATGATCGTCCAGTGGCCGCGGGCTCCCGCGATCTTCTCGTAGAGGCCGCGGATGGTGAGGCCTTCACGCCGGGCGATCGCGAGCGAGAGCGCCTGCCGGCTCTTGTGCGAATTGGTCTCCGGCAGGTCAGGCACCGGACCGTCGACCGGATAGCCGGAGAGGTCGAAGCCCAGCATGCCGGAGAGCAGCGAGATGCCGACCGCGGGGTGGATCAGCGACTGGAGTTGGTCGAACTTGTCCTGCGCCTCCTGCCGCGTGCGCCCGACGAAAGCGGACACGCCGGGCAGGACCTTGACCGCGTCCGGATCGCGCCCGGCCTTCGCGGCGAGCGACTTGATGTCGGAATAGAACGAGACGGCCTCTTCGAGCGTCTGCTGGGCGGTGAACACCACCTCGGCGGTCTCAGCGGCGAGCTGCTTGCCGGGCCCCGACGAGCCGGCCTGCACGATCACCGGGCGTCCTTGCGGCGAACGCGCGGCGTTGAGCGGCCCGCGCACTTGGAAGTGCTCGCCCTGATGGTTGAGGATGTGGAGCTTCTCGGGGTCGAAGAACCGGCCTGACGCCTTGTCGCGCAGGAAGGCGTCGTCCTCCCAGCTCTCCCACAGCCCCGTGACGACGTCGGCGAACTCGCGGGCGCGCTCGTAGCGCTTGCCGTGCTCAAGATGCTTGTCGCGGCTGAAGTTCAGGGCTTCCGCCTCGGTCGCGGAGGTCACGAGGTTCCAGCCGGCGCGGCCGTTCGAGATGAGGTCGAGCGACGCGAACTTCCGAGCCACATGATAGGGCTCGTTGTAGGTGGTGGAGGCCGTGGCGATCAGCCCGATGCGCTCGGTCACCGCCGCGATTCCCGACAGCAGCGTCAGCGGCTCGAACTGCGCGACATAGCGCGCCGCGCGGCTCTGGGCGTCCAACGAGCCCTCGTGCATCGCGACCGTGTCGGCGAGAAAGACGGCGTCGAACTTCGCACGCTCGGCGGTGCGGGCGATCTCTACATAATGGCGGAAGTTCACGCCCGCGTCGGCCTGCGCCTCCGGATGCCTCCAGGCGGCGAGGTGGTGGCCCGCCGGGTGGAAGAACGCGTTCAGCTTCATCTGCTTCTGCGGCTTCGACGCCATTCGCTTTTCCTTCGCCGGCGCCGCGCTCGCTCCGTCGCGGGGCGCGCCGATTGCGTCGCCAGACCCAATTCCATTAATTGATAGATTTAGTTGACTTCAAACGTCAAGCCGTCCCACAAAAGGCCACGGCGCGCCCGACGAGGCGGCGGCGTTCATCGGAGGGTTTCATGAGACTGGGCGCGCGCCTCGCCGGATCGCTGATCGCGACGGCTCTCATCGGGATCTCGTCGTCCGCATGGGCGGAGGGGACGATCCGCATCGCCGAGCAGTACGGCATCGGCTACCTGCCGCTGCACGTCATCCGCGACCAGAAGCTGATCGAGAAGCATGGCAAGGAGCTTGGGCTCGACATCCAGGTCGAGTGGGCGAAGTTCGGCGGCGGCGCGACGGTGAACGACGCCCTGCTGTCCGGCTCCGTCGATATCGCGGCGGCGGGCGTCGGCCCGACGCTGACGATCTGGGACCGGACGAAAGGCGGCGCCGACGTCAAGGGGATCGCCTCTCTCGGCTCGATGCCGTCCTATCTCGTCACCAACAAGGAGAACGTGAAGGCCCTCAAGGACTTCACAAAGGACGACAAGATCGCCCTGCCGTCGGTCGGCGTCTCCGTGCAGGCGCGGACGCTGCAGATCGCGGTCGAGAAGGAGTTCGGCGTCGGGAACCACAAGGCGCTCGACGACATCCAGGTGTCTCTCGCCCATCCCGACGCGGTGGCCGCGCTGAACTCGGGCGCGATCACCGCGCATTTCACCACGCCGCCCTTCCAGTACCAGGAGCTGCAGAACCCCAAGAACCACAAGGTTCTCAGCTCCTATGACGTGCTCGGCGGCCCGGCGACGACGAACATCGCCTACGGGACGACGAAGTTCAGGACCGAGAATCCGAAAACCTACAAGGCCTTCTTCGAAGCGCTGAAGGAGGCGACGGACTGGATCAACGCCCACAAGGAAGAAGCGGTCGACACCTATATCCGCGTCGAGAAGTCGAAGCTCGACCGGGCCTTTCTGCTCTCGATCGTCACGAATCCGGAGATCGAGTTCAAGATCGCGCCCGAGCGCACGGAAGTCTACGCCGACTTCCTCGCCCGCACCGGAGCGATCAGAAACAAGCCGGCGAGCTGGAAGGACTACTTCTTCGAAGACGTCCAGGCGGTCGAAGGCAGCTGAGCGATGGCCGGCGCCGTCTCCGGGAGCCCGACCGTCCTCGAGGCGCGCGGGCTGACCCTCGATTTCCCCGCCGCCCAGGGTTCGCTGCGCGCGGTCGACAACGTCAGCTTCACGATCCGCCAGGGCGAACGGCTGGTGCTGCTCGGCCCATCGGGATGCGGGAAGTCTTCGATCCTCAAGGCGGCCGCGGGGTTTCTCAGCCCGAGCGCCGGATCGATCGCCCTCCGCGGCCGGCCGATCACCGGGCCGGGGCCTGACCGCGTCGTCGTGTTCCAGGAGTTCGACCAGCTCCTGCCCTGGAAGACCGTGCGCGACAACGTCCTGTTCGGCCTCAAGCGCAAACCGGGGCTGTCGACGGCCGAGGCCCGCGACAAGGCGGACGCCGCGATCGAGCGGGTAGGCCTCGCCCGCGCGGCAAGCGCTTACCCCCACACGCTGTCCGGAGGCATGAAGCAGCGCGTCGCGATCGCCCGCGCGCTCGCCGCCGAGCCAGAGATCCTGCTGATGGACGAGCCGTTCGCGGCGCTCGACGCGCTGACGCGCGAGCGGCTGCAGGAGGAGCTCGTCGGCCTCGCCGAGACGCTCGGCTTTACCTTGCTGTTCGTCACGCACGCGATCGACGAGGCGATCCTGGTCGGATCGCGCCTGCACCTCCTCAGCGCGCATCCCGGACGGACGGTGGCCACCTTCGACGTGAGCGCCTTCGGGCCGGGGTCGTGGGGCTCGCAGGACTTCGAGCACGTCGCCGGTGAGGTCCACCGCATCCTGTTCGGCGGCGCGCTTCGCCGATCGGCGCGTCCGGTCCTTCAGGAAGCAACCTATGTCTGAAATCTCCTACGGCCGTCACCTTGCTGCGGAGCGCCGGCCGGGCGTTCCCGGCCGGCGCGCGCGCTTGGCCGGCGCGCTGACCTCGCCCGCGACGCGGCGGCTCATCATCCTGCTGTTGATCGCGATCCTCTGGGAGGTCGGCGCGCGGCTCCAGAACAACCCGATCATGCTGCCGAGCCTGAGCCAGACGGCGGCCGTCTTGTTCGACGGCGAGACGGCGGCCGACCTGCTGGCCTCGTCCTTCGCTTCGCTCGCCGTGCTGCTCAAGGGCTATTCCATCGCCATCGGATGCGGGCTGGTTCTGGTGTCGATCGCGGTCGCAAACCGCTTCGCCCGCGACGTGCTGACGACGCTCACCGCCATGTTCAACCCGCTGCCGGCGATCGCCCTGCTGCCGCTCGCCATGCTGTGGTTCGGGATCGGCGAGAAGAGCCTCGTCTTCGTCCTCTCGTTCTCCGTGCTCTGGCCGTTCGCCGCGGCCGCGCTTGCGGGCTTCGAGACCGTGCCCGAGACGCTCCGGCTCGTCGGCCGAAATTACGGCTATCGCGGTCCGGCCTATGTGGCGCAGATCCTCATTCCCGCCGCGCTCCCGGCGCTGCTCACCGGCCTTCGCCTCGGCTGGGCCTTCGCGTGGCGCACGCTGATCGCGGCCGAGCTCGTCTTCGGAGTGACCGCGCGGCAGGGCGGGCTTGGCTGGTTCATCTTCCAGAACCGCAACGAGCTCCTGACCGACCGCGTCTTCGCCGGCCTCGCCGCCGTCATCGTCATCGGCCTGCTTGTCGACGCCCTCGTGTTCCGCTCGATCGAAGCCGCCACCGTCCGTCGTTGGGGGATGCAGAAGTGACAAATCTCGCAAAGCGGAATGACGTCGTGAATATCGCTCTTCACCGTGACCCCGGCCTCGCCGGCGCCCCCTTCGACGAACTCCTGGCCTTCATCGCCGAAGGCGCCGCCGAGCGCGATCGGGAGCGGATCCACCCGTTCGAAATCTTTGACCGCATCCGTGACGCGCGCCTCGGAGCCTATCGGCTGGCGAAGGAGGACGGCGGCGGCGGCGCGACGCTGCGCGAGACGCTCGCGCTCGTCATCCGGCTCGGCGCGGCCGACCCGAACGTGGCGCACGCGCTCCGCAACCATATCGGCTTCGTGGAGCGCTTCGCGCGGCCGAAGCATTCGCCGCATCGCGAGAAGTGGGCGCGGCTCATCGCCAGCGGCGCGGTGGTCGGGCTCGCCAACACCGAGCTTTCGAGCGCGAAGGTCGGGGGCAGTCCGTTTGAGACGAAGCTCAGCTCCGACGGCGACGGTTGGCGGCTCGACGGGACGAAATACTATAGCACCGGCGCCCTCTACGCCGACCTGGTGATCGTCCGCGCCGCGGGGCCGGACGATCGTGCGCTTTGCGCGATCGTGCCGACCGACCGGAACGGCGTCGAACTCGTGGACGACTGGGACGGCGCGGGCCAGCGGCTCACCGGCTCCGGCACGACCCATTTCCGCAACGTGCGCGTCGAGCCTGACGAGGTCGTGTTCGACGGGCCGAACGTCGGCTACGGCGTGCCCTACACGAACACGCTGCCGCAACTGCTCGTCACCGGCGTCGTCGCCGGCATCCTGCGCAATGTGCTGAGCGACGCGAAGGCCCTGCTCGCGAGCCGCAAGGACCGGCATTTCTATTACGCCACGGCGACGTCCGCCGATGGCGATCCGTTGCTGCAGGAGATCATCGGGGAGATCTCGACCGCCGCCTTCGCGGCCGAGACGCTGGTGCTCGCCTCGGCTGACGCGCTCGACGAACTGGCGTACGTCCGCGACCGTGGCCTGCCGGACGAAGCGCTCGCGCAAGAGGCTGCGGCGAAGGCCGCCAAGACGAAGCTCATCGTCGACGAACTCACGCTGAAGAGCGCCACGCGGCTGTTCGACGTGGGCGGCGCCTCCGCCACGAAGCGGTCGAAGAACCTTGACCGACACTGGCGCAACGCCCGGACGCTCGCCTCGCACAACCCCGCAGCGCTGAAGGCGCGGGCGCTCGGCGCCTACGAGCTCACCGGCGAGCCCCTGCCTTCGCAGGGCTTCTTCTGAACGGCGAGCCTTTGCCTCTTCCTTCCACCGAACCCGCACGAGACGATCAATGATCGCCCGAACCTTCCGCGCCCCTTCCGTCGCCGCTCGCGCCATGCTCCACTTGCCGCTCCTGGGCATCGGCTTGCTTTGCGCCGCTGCGCCGCTCACGAAGGCGCATGCGGAGGACGGCGGGCCGCGATCCGGCGGCGAACTGACCTTCGGCGTCACGACCGAGCCGGTCTGCTTCAATCCGCAGCGGTCCGAGCAACAGAACTCGTTCATCCTCATCCGCAACTTCGTCGACTCGCTGATCGCGAAGAACGCGGACGGGCGCTTCCTGCCCTGGCTCGCTACGGAATGGACGGTTTCGCCGGACGGCAAGACCTATGACTTCAAGCTGCGCAAGGACGTGACCTTCCACGACGGCGAGAGGCTCGACGCCGAAGCGGTCAAGTTCAACCTCGACTTCGTGAAGGACCCGGCGAACACCAACTCCGCCGGCCAGCTTCTCCAGTTCTATGAGAAGTCAGAGGTCGTCTCGCCCACCGAGATCCGCATCACCCTCACGAAGCCCGACTCCGCTCTGCTGGAATCGCTCGCCAGCATCCGGCTCGGCATCCTGTCGCCCAAGGCGCTCAAGTCCGGCGACCGGCTGTGCTCCGGCGGCCCGGCGCTCGCCGGCAGCGGCCCCTTCCTGTTCCAGAGCTACACCCGCGGGCAGTCGATCTCGCTCGTCCGCAACGAGCGCTATGGCTGGGCGCCGGGCTATGCGGCGCATCAGGGGCCAGCCTATCTCGACAAGGCGACCATCCGCTTCCTGCCGGAATATTCCGTCCGCGCCGGCGCGCTGTCTTCCGGGCAGGTCGACGTGATCGAGGGCGTGCAGCCGACCGACATCGCGCTCTTCAAGGACCAGCCGGGCTTCCAGCTTCTCGTCGGCCCGTCCGGGGCGCAGACCTCGTTCACGCTCAACATCAACTACACGATCCCGCCGGCGACGGATGTGCGGGTCCGGCAGGCGCTGCGTGACGGCGCGGACATCGACGGTCTGGTCAACGCCGTCTATCTCGGCGCCGTGCGGCGGGCCTGGTCGAACATCGCGCCCGACAACCCATTCTATAACAGGGCTCTTGAAGGCAGCTGGGGCAACGACGTCGCAAAGGCGAACGCGCTGCTCGACGAGGCCGGCTGGACCGGTCGCGATTCCGAGGGCTTCCGCACCAAGGACGGCCAGCGGCTGTCGATCGAGGTCGGCTATCCGCAGCCCTTCGTGCGCGACAACCGCGACGTGCTCATCCAGGGCGTTCAGGCGCAGCTGCGCAAGAATCTCGGCTTCGACCTGAAGCTCAGGCTCATCACCGGGGGCGAGTGGGCGCAGCAGAAGGCGAATGGGAGCTGGACGATCTACCCCAACACCTATCTGCCGGCCGACGCCGCGCAGGAGCTGCAGGGCAACATTGGCGAGAAGGGCTTCATCCAGGCCGTCGCCGACAAGGGCGACAAGGAGTTGTTTTCGCTCATCAACCAGGCGCTTTCCGCGACCGACGTCGAGGCGAAGAAGCAGTTCGTGGACGCTGCGCAGAAACGCGCCGTGGACTTGGCCTTCATCGTCCCGCTGTTTTCAGCGAACTATCAGCTCGCGGCGAAGGACAATGTGCGCGGACTCTCCTTCGAGGCGCAGCTCGACTCGCCGGCGAGCCTGCACGACGTGTGGCTCGCCGAGCAATGATCTTCGGTCCGCTCGGGCGCCGCATCCTCTCCCGGCTCGGGACCAGCCTCGTGGTGGCGTGGGGAAGCGTCACCGCCGCCTTTCTTGCGCTCCATGCGCTGCCCGGCCGGATCGAGGACATTCTGGCCGGCGACCTCGACTATCCCGGCCTGCGGGAGGCGATCGCCGCGGAGTGGGGGCTCGGGCGGAGCCTTCCCGAACAATATCTCGACTTCGTCGCGCGCATCGCTTCGGGCGACTTCGGCGTCTCCTATGTGCTGCGCCAGCCGGTCGCGCAGATCGTGGGTTCGCAGATCCTCCCCACGGTGCAGCTCGCAACGACCGCCGGCGCGCTCGCGCTCGCGCTCGCCGTGCTGGCGGCCACGTTGACGGCCGGGCGCGGAGGGGCGGCGCGCTCCGTCGCCTCGACCATCGAGCTGACCTGCGCCTCCGCGCCGGTGTTCTGGATCGGCATCCTGCTGCTGATGGCCTTCTCCTTCTCTCTGCGCTGGTTCCCGGTCTCCGGCGCAGGAGGGTGGAAGGCGCTTGTCCTGCCCTCGGCGGCTCTCGCCCTGCCGACCGCGGGACTGCTGGCGCAGGTGCTGCGCGAGGCGATGGAGAAGACCCTCGAACAGCCCTTCATCGTCACCGTCCGCGCGCGGGGCCTCGGCGAAGGGCTGATCCGCCTGCGCCATGTGCTGCGCCACGCCGCGCTGCCGGCCGTGACGCTCGGCGGCTGGCTGATCGGTGGCCTGCTCGGCGGCGCGGTCATCACGGAGAAGGTGTTCGGCCGTCCCGGCCTCGGCACGGTGACGCTGAACGCCGTGCTTACCCATGACGTGCCGGTGGTGCTCGCGGTCGTGCTGCTCGCCGCCTTCATACACGTGGCGGCCTCGACCCTTCTCGACATCGTGTATGTCGTCATCGATCCGAGGCTGAAGGCGCAATGACCGACACGCTGCGCCCCCTCGCGGGCTTCGGCGGGAGCGAAGGCCCGGCCGTCCGCCTTCGAGCCTTTTCGAACCTGCTTCCGCGCGCCCGCCTCACGATCCTCGCGGCGACCGCCTTCATCGTCGCGCTCGTCATCATGGCGGCCGCGCCGCATCTCTTCACCCATTACGATCCGCTCGCCGGCGACATGCTCGCCGCACTGAAGGCGCCGAGCGCCGACCATCTGTTCGGAACGGACAGGCTGGGGCGGGACGTCTTCGCCCGCACGCTCCACGGAGCGCGCTATTCGCTCTCGATCGGCCTTGGCAGCGCCGCCATCAGCGTGGTCTTCGGCGTGCTGCTCGGCCTCCTCGCCGGGCTTCGCAGCCGCCTGCTCGACGAGGCGATCTGCCGGCTGTTCGACGTGATCTCGTCATTCCCCGGCGTGCTGCTCGCGCTCCTCGTCGTCACCTTCCTCGGCGCCGGCATGGAGAACATCGCAATCGCCGTCGGGATCGCCGGCGTTCCGAAATTCGGCCGCGTGGTGCGCGCGCAGACCCGGCTCGTGCGCGACGCCGATTACGTCACCCACGCCGCGATCTATGGCCAAAGCCGGTTCGGAATCTTCGCGCGCCACCTGCTGCCGAACGTGCTCACCGCCGTGCCGGTGGTCGCGACCGTCTATGTCGGCACGACCATCCTCGCCGTGTCAGGCCTCAGCTTCCTCGGTCTCGGGCCGCAGCCTCCGACTCCGGAATGGGGAGTGATGCTGGCCGAGAGCCGCGACGTGCTGCGCGTCGCCTGGTGGCCCGGAGTCTTCCCTGGCGCTGCGATCACGCTCACCGTGATCTCCTTCACCGCGCTCGGCAACGCGCTGCAGCGCCGCTTCGAGAGGCGCGTGCCATGACGCAGGCTCCGCCCGGCCCTCTGGTGGAGATCGAAGGCCTGTCGATCCGCTTCGACGGGCTGGACGGACCGAAGACAGTGGTCCGCAATCTGGACCTTGTCATCCGACCGGGCGAGTGCGTGGCGCTCGTCGGCGAATCCGGTTCGGGCAAGAGCGTGACGGCCCGCAGCCTGCTCAATCTCGCGGGCGACGGCGCCCGGGTCGACGCGCGCCGCTTCCTGATCGAGGGCGAGGACGCGCTCGCTTTCTCCGGCGCGCGCTGGCGCGCCCTGCGCGGCGCCTTTGCAGGCCTCGTGATGCAGGACGCGCTGACATCGCTCGATCCGCTCCGCACCATCGGGCAGGAGGTGTCGGAGGTCGCCCTGCGGCACGGCCTCGTCCGTTCCTCAGGGCGCGACGCGCTGGTGTCGGCGACTCTCGCCAGCGTCGGGGTGCCCGAGCCTGAGGTCAGAGCGCGCCAATACGCCCATCAGCTTTCCGGCGGACTGCGGCAACGCGCGCTGATCGCTGCGGCGATCGCCGGACGACCACGCCTGATCATCGCGGACGAGCCGACGACGGCGCTCGACGCCACCGTGCAGGTTCAGGTGATCGGCGTGCTGAAGGAACTCGTGCGGCAGGGGGCCGGCCTCCTGCTCGTCAGCCATGATCTTTCCGTGGTCGCAGGGATCGCGGATCGCGTGCTGGTGATGCGCGACGGCGAGGTGGCGGATGCGGGGCCCACAGCGGACGTGCTGGCGCGGCCGCGGCATCCCTATACGCGCGAGCTCATCGCGGCCGTTCCATCCGCAGACTCCCGCGGGCGGCTTCTGTCTTCGGGCCGCATCGTCCCCGACGATTCCGGCGCCATCCGCATCACGCGCGATCCGCTTCCCGCACGGCGCGCGATCGGGGACGGCGCGCTGCTGGAGGCGACCGGCCTCACCAAGCGCTATCGGCGGAACGTGGCCGGGCCGGGCGGACGGGAGGCCTTCACGGCGCTCGAGGACGTGTCCTTGGTCGTCCGCGCCGGAGAAGTGGTCGGCCTGGTCGGCGAATCGGGCTCCGGCAAGTCGACCTGCGCCAAGATTCTGCTCGGGCTTCTGGAGCCGGACGCCGGCGCGGTCATGCTGCTCGGGCAGCCCTGGTCGAACGTGCCGGAACGGCGGCGTAGAAGTCTGCGCTCGCGGCTGCAGTACATCCCGCAGGATCCGCTCAGCAGCTTCGATCCGCGCTACCGGGTCGCCGAGGTCATCGGCGAGAATCTCTCCGGCATCGAGCCGCATGTCCGGCGCCGGCGCATTCTCGGCCTGCTGGAGCGGGTCGGCCTCGACGGGGCGTTCGCGGATCGCAGCCCGCGCTTGTTGTCCGGCGGGCAGCGCCAGCGCGTCGCGATCGCCCGGGCGCTGGCGGCGGATCCGGTCTTGATCGTCTGCGACGAACCGGTCTCGGCGCTCGACGTCTGCATCCAGGCCCAAGTCGTCGACTTGATCGCCGAGCTTCAGTCACGGCTCGGCACCGCTCTCCTGTTCATCTCCCACGACCTCGGGCTTGTGCATCACCTCGCCGACCGCGTGATCGTGCTGAAGGACGGGCGTGTCGTCGAAGAGGGCGCGGCGGAGCGCGTCTTCCAGTCTCCGGCTCACGACTACACCCGCGCTCTCATCGCCGCGGCGCCCCGCTCGCTCGTCGGCGGCGCAGCGGCCCGTGCGGTCGCTTGAGGATCCCGATGTCCGACCGTCAGCTTCACCTCAACGTCAACATCCTGAACGTCGGGTTCTACGGCTCCGCCTGGCGGACGCCCCGCGCCGATCCGCAAGGCTTCGTCGATGTCGGGCATTATGTCCGGACCGCGCAGATCGCCGAGCGCGGGACCTTCGACGCGATCTTTCTCGCCGACGCGCCGGCTCTGAGCGACCGGCCGGAATACCGGCCCTTCTACGCTCTGGAGCCGACGATCATCCTCGCCGCGGTCGCCGCCGCGACCACGCATATCGGGCTGATCGCGACGGCCTCGACCACCTATAACGAGCCCTTCAACATCGCGCGGCGGTTCCAGAGCCTCGACCTCGCGAGCGGCGGGCGCGTCGGCTGGAACGTCGTCACCACCGCGGACGCCGCGGCCTCGCGCAATTTCGGCTTCGACAACGTGACGGCGCACGCGACCCGCTACGAACGCGCGGCCGAGTTCACGGAGGTCGTTACAGCCCTCTGGGAAAGCTGGGAGGACGACGCGCTGATCGCCGACAAGGCGACCGGCGCGTTCCTCGATCTGTCGCGCGTCCACGCGATCAACCATTCGGGCCGGCACTTCACGGTGAAGGGGCCCCTCAACCTGCCGCGCTCGCCCCAGGGTCACCCCGTCGTGGTTCAGGCCGGCGCCTCCGAGGACGGCCGCCAGCTCGCCGCGCGATACGCCGAGGCGATCTTCTCGGTCGCGAACACGATCGAGGAAGGCCGGGCTTTCGCGGACGACATCCGCCGACGCGCGGCGCGTTTCGGCCGTCGCGGCGAGGACATCGTCGTGCTGCCCGGGCTCGCCACGGTGATCGGCTCGACCGAGGAGGAGGCCCGGCGGCGCGAGGAGGAGCTCTGGTCGCTGATCCCAGGCGACTACAGCCTCGTGCGTATCGCCGGCATCCTCAAGGTCGATCCCGCGGGCCTCACGCTCGACCGGCCCCTGCCGGACGACATCGCGCTTCCCGTCGACGGCTCGCAGACCTTCTTCCGCGCGACCCTGGACATCGCGCGGCGCGAGGGGCTGACGCTGCGTCAGCTGCTGCGCAAGCTCGGCGGCGGCACCGGCCATCGCGTGATCGTAGGGTCGCCGGAGTCGATCGCCGACGACATCGAGCGCTGGTTCCGCGCCGGCGCCGCCGACGGCTTCAACCTTATGCCCGACGTGCTGCCGGAAGGCCTTGAAGCTTTCGTCGACCACGTCGTGCCGATCCTGCGCAAGCGCGGCCTGTTCCGCTCCGAATATCGCGGCGCCACGCTGCGCGACCATTTCGGGCTTCAGCGCGCGCAAGGCCGTCCTTCCATCCCGGCGCTCGCCGGCTAAGTCGCCCGCAACCGGAATTGCGCCGGCCTGACGCGTCAGCGATAGAAGAACACCGTCCGGTGACCTTCGATCTCGTGGACGGTGACGTCCAGGTCATAGATCTCCCGGATCACCTCCGGCTGGACGATCTCCTCGGGGGGCCCCGAACGCCGCACTCGCCCGTCGCGCATGGCTACGATGCAGTCGGAGTAGCAGGATGCGAAATTGACGTCGTGCAGCACCACCACGACGGTGCGCCCGAGCTCGTCGGCGGCGCGGCGCAGCAGCCGCATCATCGCCGCAGAATGCTTCATGTCGAGGTTGTTGAGCGGTTCGTCCAGCAGCACGTAGTCGGTGTCCTGCGCGAGGACCATGGCGACGTAGGCGCGCTGCCGCTGGCCGCCTGACATCTCATCGATGAAACGGTCGGCGAGCGGCTCAAGCTCGAGGAAGCGGAGCGCCTGGTCGACATGCGCCCTGTCCTCGAAGGTCAGTCGGCCGCGGGAGTGCGGGTAGCGGCCGAAGCTGACGAGGTCGCGCACCGTGACGCGCGCGGCGATGTGGTTCTCCTGCCGCAGAATGGCGAGGCGGCGCGCAAGCTGATCGGTCGGGGTGCGGCTCACATCGAGACCGTCGACCCACGCGGAGCCGGAGGTCATCGGCGTCAGCCGGCTGATGATCGACAGCAGGGTCGATTTGCCGGCGCCGTTCGGGCCGATGATCGAGGTCAGTCCGCCGGTGGGAATCTTGAGGTCGACGCCGTCGAGGACGACCGCGTCGCCATAGGCCTTGGTGACGCCGGAGGTTTCGATCATCGCGGCGTCTTTCGAAGCAGAAGCACGAGGAACACGACGCCTCCGACGAATTCGATCACCATGGAGAGCGCGGCGTCGAGACCAAACACACGTTCGAGGACGATCTGGCCGCTGACGAGCATGGAAATCGCAAGCAACGCGGCCGCGGGCAGAAGCATCGCGTGACGATGGGATGGGATGGCCAGATAAGCGAGGTTCGCAACCAGCAGACCGAAGAAGGTGACGGGGCCGACGAGCGCCGTCGACACGGAGACGAGGATCGCGACGAGGCCGAGCGCGACGGTCAGCGTCCGGCGGTAATCGACGCCTAGATTGACGGCGTGGTCCCGGCCGAGCGCCAGGACGTCGAGCTTCGGGACGAGCCGCCACAGCGCTACGCCAGCGCCGGCGACGAGCACGGCCGAGACCGCGAGCAACCTGCCGTCCACTGCGTTGAAGTTCGCGAACAAGCTGCCCTGCAAGACAAGAAAGTCGGTGGGATCGACCAGCCTGTGCATGAAGTTCGACAGACTACGGAAGAACACGCCGGCGATCACCCCGACAAGCAGCAGGAGATGAAGACCTTCGGCGCGATCCGTCAGCAGCCAGCGGTAGAGGAGGCTCGCGAAGCCCGTCATCAACACGACGTTCACGGCGAAGGCGAGCCTGGGATCGAGGGCCGCGAAGCCGCCGGCGCCGAGCAGGAACAGCGTCGCCGTGCGGATGAGAGCGTAGAGCGCGTCAAAGCCCATCAGCGAGGGCGTCAGGATGCGGTTGTTGGCGATGGTCTGGAACGTGACGGTGGAAACCGCGACGGCGGTGGCGACCAGCACGAGCGCGGCGAGCTTGGCTCCGCGAAAAGGCAGAATGAAGCTCCACGGGCCACGCGCGCCGATCGTCATGTAGGCGAGCGCCGAAATGATGGCCGCGATCGCCAGCACGGCGAGGACCGCGGCGGGCCTTGTTCGGGTGTGATCACGCATTCCGCGCCCGTCGCCGCAGCAGCAAAACGAGGAACAGGCCGCTGCCAAGCGCGCCGGCCACGACGCCGATTGGGATCTCGAACGGAAAGTTCGCGAGCCGGCCCGCGACGTCGCAGGCGAGGGTAAAGACGGCGCCAAAGGCGGCGACGAAAGGCAGCGTGCGCCTGAGATTATCTCCCATGGCGAGACTGACGACGTTCGGCACGATGAGCCCGAGGAACGGTATGGAGCCGATGGTGGACACGGTCGCTGCGGTGATCATCGCGACGATGGCGAGGCCGCCGGCCATGACGTGCGCATGCTTGAGACCGAGACTGGTCGCGACGTCGTCCCCGAGCCCCGCCACTGTCAGGCGGTCGGCGATGGCGTACCCTGCGACGGCGAGAGCGAGCGCCAGCCAGAGCAACTCGTAGCGCCCGCGCAGCACGACCGAGAAGTCGCCGGTGGTCCATGCGGAGAGGGATTGCAGCAGATCGAACCGGTAGGCCAGGAACGTGGTGGCCGAGCCGATGACCCCGCCGAGCGTCAGCCCGATCAGCGGCGGCGTGAGCGGGGATCGCAGCGGCGCCATGCTGAGCAGCCGCAGGAATAGCGCGGTCCCCGCGAGCGCGAACAGCGTCGAGGCCGCTGTCTTGGCGAAGACCGGCGCGGCCGGAGCGAAAAGAGCCATGACGAGCATGCCGAGACTCGCCGACTCCACCGTCCCGGCGGTCGACGGCTCGACGAAGCGGTTGCGCACCAGGATCTGCATGATGAGCCCGGCGACCGCCAGGCCGACGCCCGCGAGGATGAGAGCGAGCGTGCGCGGCAGCCGGCTTTCCACCAGCACGAGAACGGCGTTGGAGTCGGCGCGGAACGTCAGAACGTCGACCGCGCTGAGCGGGCTTACGCCGACGAGCAGGCTCAGCGCGAACAGGGACGCGAGAAAAGCTCCCGCGATCAGGGCCGGCTTCATGGAAAAACCGCGTCACACCATCCGCGCGCTCAGCCGCCGCCGTCGACGGCCTTGGAAATCTGGGCGATCGCCCGCAGAAGAGAGTTCGGCCCGCCCGACGCAAGATACCAGTCGGCGGGGTCGAGATAGACGATGTGCTTTTCTCTCCAGGCTTTCGTTCGGCGCACGATCTCATTGTCGAGGAGAGCGCTCGCCGCTCCTCCTTCTCGACCGATGGCGGCGTCGCGATCGACCACGAACAGCCAGTCCGGATCGGTCTCAAGGATGAATTCGTAGGAGATCGGCTGGCCGTGGGGCCCTTCGGCGAGGTTCTTCGCCGCCGGCGCGAATCCGAACGTCTCGTGGATCACCCCGAAGCGTAAACCCGGTCCATAGGCGCTGATCTTGCCGCCGGTGGTCAGGATGATCAGAGCGTTCCCGGCCTTCCCGGCTTTCGTCTTCAGAGCGGCGGCGGCGGCGCGCATCTCATCGACAGCGGCGGCGACTTCCTTCTCCTTGCCGAAGATGCGGCCGAGCGTATCGAGGTTGCGGACGGATGAGCCGAACATGTCCTTCGGGTCGGTCGTCATGTCGAGCGTCGGAGCGAGCTTCGCGAGCTCCTGGTATTTGGGCGCGGATCGTCCGCCAATCAGGATGAGGTCAGGACCGCCCGCGACGACGGCCTCGAGGTCAGGCTCGAACAGCGTGCCGATCTTGGCCGTCGCGCCTCCGTCGTACGTCTTCAGCCGCTCCGGCTTTGGCCCGCCGGGGACGCCCGCCACCGGCGCCCCCAGGCGATCAAGCGCGTCGAGCGCGGAAAGGTCGAACACGAAGACCTTCGCCGGCGTGGCCTTGATCGTCGTCTCGCCGAGCGCGTGACGCACGGTCACCGGTTCTGCGGCGGCGGAAGAAGCGCTCGGGAGAGCGGCGACAGCGCAGAGGAGAAAGGCCGAGAAGAGGCCGGAGGCATAATTACGCGCGACGTTCATTGCGGCTCGTTCCAGTGGAAATCGCCGTCGCCACCCCTTGCGGCCGGCGCGTGACTCTAACGGGTCGGATATACGCTTGATGATGTGCCCACAACGTCTTGTCGTCCTCGTAAGAAGAAGTGTTCATTCTCAAATAGAAATAAATCCAAAGAGCGCCGGCAGGTCGGTGGGGCTCGTCTGCGTGTTCAGGAATTCAACCGCTCGCCGCAACTCCTCTTCCCGATTACCTCGCCGCGGATGCGCTTATCCCTCGATCGCGTGACTGAACGGGGTCGGAACGCCGTCCTGGTCGATCAAGAGATCGTCCACCACCGGCGGCCGCGCTTCTTATCGGCGATGGACAGATCGCGAGCGCAATGTTGGTCACCTAAAAGCAGCGTCGACCAGCGCCTGAACCCGCGCAAACGCCGACTGCGCGCTGGCTTCCACGAGGGCCTCGCCGGACTCGTCGAGGTCGATGGCGTCGAGCGCCACTGTGAACGTCCGCCAGTGCAGCCCGCGACCCTCCGGCGCGCCGGCGAGGTGACGCGCGCCGAACGCTTCGAACAATCCGAGCTTCGCCGCCTCCTTCAACAGGAAGGCTGCGCCGAGATTGGAACCCTCGGCGACGTAGAGCCAGCCGAGCGCGGTCGGAAGATCGGCGTCGGGGCCGAGCGACGGCGGGGCGTCGGATTTTGGGGCGGCGCGGGCGAGATCCGCAAGGTCGCGCTCGATCAGTCCGAGCCGCCGCCGGCCGACGAGGTCCGGCAGGATCGCCGCCAGCGGTGCGGAGCCGTAGAGCGCGTCGATGTCGCGGTGGAAGCCGTGCTGGACATCAAGGAAGCGCCCGTAGCGTTCGCGGTCGGCGAAGGGCCTGCCGGCCATGATCGCCGCGTCCAGCCGCTCGTGCGACGACGACGTCAGCGCCCTCAGGCGCCGTGAGCGGGAGGGCTCGACCACAGTCGGGGAGATGTCGGAGACGAGGAGCGTCATAGGGGGCGTCCGTGGCGGTGAAACTCCGTCGGCGGCTGCGTTCGACACGCGGGGCCGCCGGCCGAGCTCTGGGATCAGAAGCGGGCGGCGAGGCTCGTGCGGATGGTGCGGCCGGGAGAGGGCACGATGCCGGCGGCGAGCGGGTCGAGATAGTATTTGTCGCCAACGTTCTCGACGCTGACGTCCAGCGATATGTCGTCGGTGAACTTGTAGCTGCCGAACAGGTCGACGATCGTGTTCTTCTTGTAGTAGGTCGGCGGGTTCACCGCGCCTGGAGCGATCTTGTAGCCGCCGAACCGCTCGCCGATGATGTAGAGCCGGCCACCGAGGGTCAGTCGGCGGTCGAACAGGCGGACGCCGCCGGTGAGACTTGCGGTGTATTTGGGCGGCACGGTCATCACGCCGTAGTCGGTCGCGACAACGTTCAGGCCGCAGACGCCGTCGTTGCAGAACTTGACGTCGTCATAGCGCGTGAACGCCGCTTCGGCGAAGGCGAAGCCGGCGTCATACTCCGCCGACAGTTCGAAACCCTTGAACTTCGCATGGTCGACGTTCGACCATGTGTAGTTGAAGGAGGCGTCCCGCGACCGGATGATGTAATTGTCATAGGTGTTGTCGAACCGGGCCGCCTTGACGCGAAGCCGGTCGCCTTCCCGAAAAACGGAATCGCGCAGGACGTTCGCGCCGAATTCGAAATTACGGGAGGTCTCGGGCTTCAGCTCGGCGCTGGCGAGGATGCCGCCGGCCCCGACCGAGGCGGTCTCCCTCAGGCTCGGCGGCCGCCAGCCTTCGACATAGGCGCCGAAGATCTGCAGACCATCGATCGGCGTCACGGTGACGGTGGCCGACGGGCTGACCCGGCCGCCGTCCACCTTGCTGGCGTAGTCCGCCGTGTCGCCCTTGCCTTCGGCCCAGAAGTGGTCGTAGCGCAGGCTTCCCGCGACGCTGAGCCAGTTCGTGAGGTCCAGCTTGGTCTGATCGAATACGCTCGCGAGGTCGCGGGTTCCGTTGGGGTTGAAGCTCATGGGCACTGTCGCCCAGGGATAGACCAGGATCATCTGGTCGCCGCTGGCGCGCTCGGCGACGAACTCCACGCCGTTCTTGGTCGTCAGCCGGCCGAACGGGGTGTCGAACACCGACGTGTTGGCCGCGTCGCCGCCATAGGTCCTGACATGGGTCTCGCCGCTCGAATTGGGATCCGAGGCCGCGAGCTGCCGGACCGCGTCGCTCTTCGAGCGCAGGTCGCTAGCCCACAGATGGGTCGTCACGTCGATGAGGCCGTCGCCCGCCGGCTTGTAGTTGTATTCGGAAGTGAAGGTGTTCGTCGTCGTCTTGCTGAGAGCGAGTTGGCTGGCAGGGATCACGAACGACGTGCCGAGAGCGAAGTTGAGTAGGGTTTCGTAGTTCTCGCCGTATTTGTTCTCGTAGCGGTTGTAGCCGAGCTTCAGCGAATGGCCGTCCCCCCATCGCACCGCGCCCTTGGCGAGGAACGACGTCACGTTCTGGGAGGTGTTGAGGACCTCCTCTCCCGGGCCGAACGGAGACAGCCGCCATTCATACGGCGCGCCGAGATTGCGGTCGTCCAGGAAGGTCGCCTTTCCCTTCTTGCCAGCGAAGTAGTTGCCGGACTGGCGGCGCGAGAAACCGGCGACGAAGTCGTAGGCCTCCTCGGTCACGCCCGCCGCGACGCTTCCCGACCATGCGTCGCCGTTGAAAAATCCGGGACCGCCGCCGCCGCGAATGTCCGTCGTGCCGGTAGAGGGCGGATTCCTGGTGTTGCTGCCGAGGCTGGTCTTCACCTTGGCGCCGTAAGTCTGGCCGGGCTTGACCACGTCCTGCGCCTCGATCGTGCGCAGGTTGACGACGCCGCCCATCGCGCCGACGCCGCCGGCGCCGCCGAACGGTCCTTTGGAGATGTCGACGCCGCCGATGAAGTCGGGGTCGACATAAACCTCGTTGCGGGCGCCGCGATAGCCCCGATAGGTGCCGCCGGTCTGGCGCGTGCCGTCGACCATGACGTTGACGCGGTTCTGGCCCTGCAGGCCACGGATGTTGACGTCGATCGAGGCGCCGATGTGGTTGCCTGCGGAGATCACGCCGGGCGTCGACTTGAAGATGTCGCCGGCCGAGGTCGGGGGCGTGCGCCCGATCTGCTCGGCCGAGATATGGCTCGAGGAGCCGGGAGTCATGTAAGGCGCATCTGCCGCCGTGACGCCTCGAGCCGCGTTGACGTCGATAACGTCAAGCAGCAGCGACCCGTCGTCGGGAACGCCTGCGGCGCCGGCAGAAGCGGTCGGGATCAGGGCGGCGGCGTTCGGTCCGGTGAGCCTCGCGCTGACGCCCGTGCCGGCGAGCATCGTCCTGAGAGCGTCCGCCGGGCTCATGGTCCCGAACAGCGCCCGCGTCGTCTGGCCCGCGACGGCGCCGGAGGGGTAGCCCACCTGCCATCCCGTCGCCCGGACGAACGCGTCGATCGCGGAGCGCAGCGGTTGCGCAGGTATCGAGAAGGCGATCTGCCCGGTCGACGCGCCATTCGCCTGCTGAGCGTATACGGGCGAGGAGGCGACGCAAGCGCAGCCGATCACCGCGGTCGTGAACATCAGTGACG
This sequence comes from Hansschlegelia plantiphila, assembly GCF_027922265.1. GTDB lineage: Bacteria > Pseudomonadota > Alphaproteobacteria > Rhizobiales > Methylopilaceae > Methylopila > Methylopila plantiphila. The sequence continues at coordinate 45,699 of NZ_BSFI01000019.1, forward strand.
CAAGCCGCGCCCTGCAGAGTCTTGACCTCGCTAAAGGCCGACGTCGCACCGGCGCGCGCAATTGTCCTGTCATTTTCGGAGTCCCCCAACGCCTGTCCGTTCGAGGGCGCCGTCGACCTCAAATTTCGAACGGCGCCCTCGGAGACCTGACGCGCGGGGCGGCGCGGACTCACAAAAAAAGTCAGGGAGACTTCGGCCGGACTATCGCAGGACGATCACGCCTCCCGGCAGGCGCGTCATCGTGGCCCCCGCGGCTTCCGCAAGGTTTTGGATCGCGCCTTCCGGATCATCGAGCCTGTAGTTGCCGCTTACGGCGATTCCGCGGAGCCGCGGGTCCATGATGAGGATCGCGCCGTCGTAGTAGCGACGCAGGATTCCGATCGCCTTCGAGAACGGCTTCTCGTAGAAGACGATGCGTCCCTCAGTCCATCCGAAGGCTTCGGCGGGATCGACCCGCGTGACGCTCGACAGCGCAGCATCTGTCGCCGTCACCATGTCTCCCGGAGACAGTTCGGCAGTGTCGCGCCGATCCGGCAGACGCGAGACCTCGACGCGCCCATAGTCTAGCGCGATAACGTCTTCGGCGGCGTCGGCATGCACGGCGAAGGCGGTGCCCTTGACCTCCACCTCGCTGAAGCGGCTGGTCACCCGGAACGGATGAGCCGCATCCGGGATGACCTCGAAGAAGGCCTCGCCATCGAGCAGCCGGACGCCCCGTCGCCCGCCCTCGAAGTCGAGCGCTGCGGCCGATGACGCATTCAGCGTCATGCGCGAACCATCCGGCAGCGTGATTTTGCGCTGGTCGCCGGCCGCGGTCACATAATCCGCTGTCCAGCGCCGCATGAGCGAAGGCGCGTACTCAAGCCCGGTCGCCAGCAACAGCGCCGCGGCCGCCGCCAAGCCGGCCACCCCCCAGCTTATCTTTCTGGACGACTTGGGCTGAAGCGGCACGACGTTTGAGCCAGGCGCGGCGGCGGCCGCGAGCGTCGCCTCACGCAGTTCCGGCATGGCGAGCATATCGTCCAATCGCGCGAAAGCGGCGGCGTTGCGCGGGTCGCTCGCCAGCCACGCCTCGAAGGAGGCGGTCTCTGCCGGATCGCTGTCGCCGGCTTTGAAACGAAGCCGCCATTCGAGCGCCTGATCAGTGACAGGCTCCTGATGGACGTATCCGCCCCGACCGTTCTGTTCGCTCGCCGTCTCGTTTCCCACTGAGGCCATCCGCAGGTCGCCGTTGCGCGCGTCCATGACATAAGACGCGCGGCGCGCCACGCTCTCACAAAAATGCGGGCGAACCGCTGGCCGAAGGCGCTGATCCCAGTCGGGATCGCACGTGTCCGGCAACTCCGCAATCGTAACGTTAGGTCCGCTCGTTTCGGTTGAGCGCGTCCAAGCAATGGCCCATCGCCATCTTCATATCGTTGAAGACGGTGTTAGCCGAGACGCCGAGATGGGCGGCGATCTGGGTGTAGGTCCATCCGTCGATGCGGTTGAGCGTCCAGACCCGCCGAGCCCGTTCCGGCAAGCCGGCGAGGGCTGTCTCGAAACAGCGGAAGCGTTCGCGCTGGATCACGGTCTCCTCCAACGAGGGACCGTCGGCCGGAATGTTTTCTAGGTCGGAGGCCGGGACGTCAGGCCGTTCGACTCGCTCGCGGATCGAGCGCCTGCGGACGTGATCGAGAGCAAGGTTCCGCGCGGTCTGATGAAGGAAGGCCTCGATATGCTCGATCGGCCCGGACTCCATCGCCCTACGGGCGCGCAGGTAGCTTTCTTGAGCGACGTCCTCCGCCGCCTGCGTGTCGCGGACGATCCGCATTACGCTCCCCATGAGAGAGCGGCGCTGGGAGAGATAGGCGGCGGTCAGCGTGGCGGGCATGGAGCGACGCCCGTAGCGATCGAACTTTGGGCTATCGTTGGTTCGACCGAGCTGTGCATCGCCCGCGCCAGTTCCTGATAAAGTCCGGCCAGAAGCGGCAAGACGGCGATGTGAAATAGACTGAGAGTTATTGTCTAGCAATAACAATAATTTAGAATTACTATAAATCTACTTTAATTTCAGTATCAAATTTGGGGCGACTGCCGCCGCCGTATCCTGGTTGCGTCGATCCTTGATCAAACCTAGTCCAGACCGACCTTGCCCTGCGCCCAATAGGCTTTGGTCTTCACTCGTGAGGATCGGACGTCGGCGGCTTTCAAGGTCCGGCTTATGCGCTGGATCGACGACGCTTTTCCCGTCAGGACGAAATGCGCGCCGCCTGCGGCAAAGCGCAACGCTTCGGCTTCGGCGGCGGCGAGATGAGCATCGTCGGCGATGCGCTGAATCAACACAGCTTGCCCGAGGCCGAGCGCCTCCAGCACCGGCCGCGACTCCGCGACGTCCGACACCTCGAACACGTGGATGGCATCGGCGCCTCTCGGGAGACAACAAAGCGCCGCCGCCAGGCCGAACGACGTCTCATCGCCGAACAAAACGACTGGCGATTCCACGTCCGAGAGATCGATTGAGCGGCGCGGACCAAAGAACTGGCATGTGTCGCCTTCGCTCAGGCCGCTGGCCCATCGGCTGCCAGGACCGTCGCCATGCGCGAATGTGAGTATTTGTGTCCTGCCCCCTTCGATGTCCCATTCAATCGGCGTGTAGGTTCGCGCGACGAACGCCGAGCCCATCGCGATCTGGATTTTCAGTCCGGGCGTCCATGCCACGCCCTCCAGGGCCGAGCCTTCAAGCGTAATCAGCCGGAAGCGATCGGTCAGACGCTTGGTCGCGACCACGGTCGCCCGCTTCATCAGCAAGCCCAGCAGCGCCCTGCTCAGCCGACCAGCGACTTTGTCCGAGCGATGCTTGGACGAGTCCACCGGGAGCATTCAGGCGGTCCTCACGCTGAATTCGTTGCCACGACCCTCGTCGATCGGGAGCGGATGCGAGACGTATCCGTTCGCAGGATTGCGGACATATTCCAGGTATTCCGGGTCGAACGCGTTCTCCCCGAGGACCGCGGCGCCTGCCGTCAACCGCGCTTCGAGCAGCTTGAGGACCGGCAAGTAAAGCGACCACGCGCCGTCGATCAGCAGCAGATCGATATCGCTTCCGGTTTCCGCGAGCGTCTCCAACGCATCGCCTTGCCGGATGTCCACGAGATCGGCGAGGCCCGCCGCTTCGATGTTGGCGCGCGCCCGCGCCACCTTGCTGGATTCGAGCTCAGAGCCAATGAGCTGGCCGCCGCCGTTGTCGCGCAGCGCCGCCGCGAGATAGATCGTAGACACGCCCATCGACGTGCCGAACTCGACAATGCGCTTCGCCTTGGCGCTTCGCGCGATCGAATAGAGAAACCGTCCATAGGCCGGCGAGACGGCTAGGAAATGATCGGCGTGGCCTCGGTATGTCGTCCGATAATCCCCCCGTTCCGCTATCATCCATCTGGCTGCAGTTTGCTCGATCGTCTCTCCGGATTCCGCGATCTCCGCCATGACCTTGGCGATGAAGTGGAGGTCGGCGGCCTCGGCGTCCCGGTGAAGCGTGTTCAGCGTCTTGAAGACGCGCTCGCTGCTCAAAGAATTCACGAGAGTTCCTTTCCCGACGCCGAGCGGCCTCGACTGATCCGCGAGGACGGTGTAGCGGGGAGGGGGCGCTGGCGTCATTCCGAAGACCGGACTGCTTGTTATTCATTTGCGCCAAACGAAATGGAGGGTCTGCGGATTCCCATTCTGACTGACACGTCGCATTCGTCGGAATGGGTCGAGCCGGACGAGGTGGCGCGGCCGGTGGTCGCCTATGGCGTCGCATCCGATGAAATCGGTGCGTTCGAGCTGGACATGCACCGCCACGCCAAAGGCCAAATGCTGCTTGTGCAGCGCGGTGCGCTGAGTATCAAAGTCGAGGGCGGCCTTTGGATCGTCCCGCCGCGCAGCGCCATCTGGGTGCCCTGCAATGCGCTCCACGCCATCAAAGTCACCGGCGCGCTTGAGGGCTACAGCGCATTCATCGCTCCTGACGTCGACGCGCGCCTGCCCCAGGCCTGCTGCACCGTCTCGGTGACGCCCCTGCTGAGAGAACTGCTGGTCCGCGCTGCTCACCTGCCTTTGCTCTATGACGAAGGCGGCGCGAACTCACGGATGATCGCGGTGCTGCTCGACGAGATTGCCGCCGCCAAGGTCGAAGACTTGCATTTACCTATGCCGACCGACGCGCGCCTGCGTGCGATGGCCGATCTCATGATGGCCGTACCGTCGGATCGCAGCACGCTGGAGAGTTGGGCGAAGCGGGTGGGTTTGAGCGAACGCACGCTCGTGCGTTTGATCAGGCGTGAGACAGGAATGAGCTTCGGACGATGGCGCCAGCAGCTAGGGATCATCCTCGCTGTTCAGTGGTTGGCTGACAGCTCCTCGATCCAGCAGGTCGCCGCCGACCTCGGCTACGAGAGTGCGCCCAGCTTCGTGACCATGTTCCGCAAGACGCTTGGAGCCCCGCCGGGCCGCTATATGGCGGAACGGCATTTCGCCCGACGGCTGTAGCGCAGACCTGATCATCTGCGCAAAGGCGACCACCGGACGTCCGTCTCCATCCGAAGCGGAGGGACGATTTTCTTCCAATGTCGCTTCAAGGGAAGGGGCGTCGGCCTATGCCGCGGCCCGCTGATAATCCATCTTTTTGAGATCGGCGATCAGCCCCGGCCCGGTCGGCGACCACCCGAGCCATTCGCGCGTCTTCACGCTCGACGCCGGCATGTCCAGGCCGGCGAACATCGCGAACCATCCAAAATGCCCCGGCGCTTGTTCAGGAGAGATGGAGACTGTGGGCAGGTTCAGTCCGGCGCCCACCGTTTCCGCGATCTCGCGAGCCTGGAGACCCTCTTCGGCGACGGCATGATACCGCGCGCCCGCTCGACCCTTCTCGAGCGCCAAGGCATAGAGCTTCGCGACGTCGAGAACGTGCGCAGCCGGCCACCGGTTAAGGCCGCCGCCGACATATGCGACGACGCCCTTCTCGCGCGAGATTGCGATAAACGGAGTGATGAGCCCCTGTCTCACCGTGTCGTGGACCTGCGGAAGCCGTACGACCGAGACGTTCACCCCCGCCTCCAGCATCGCAGCGCCCGCCAATTCGGATGCGATGCGCGGGTTCGGGTGATCCAGATTGAAGACGTCCTCGGTCGCCGGCTCGCCGGGCCTTGCGCCGCCCATTCCTGTTCCGGACGTGATGATCAGCGGTCGATTGGAGCCCTTGAGCTCAGAACCCAACGCTTCGATGACCCTTCTGTCCTTCTCGCAATTCGCTACGAAGTTCGTGAAATCATGGTCGAAGGCGGTGTGTATCACAGCGTCCGCCCGGGCCGCTCCCCCGCGCAGACTCCCGGCGTCCTCCAGAGTTCCGCGATAGGCGTCCGCGCCGGCTGCGGCCAGCGATTGCGCGCCGGCGTCGGATCGCGTCAGGCCAAGGACCTCGTGCCCGGCTTGGAGCAGCTCGGGGATGATGCGGGATCCGATGAAGCCCGTCGCGCCCGTCAGGAAGATTCGCATGGAATGGGTCTCCGGTATTGTCCGGAGGGGAAGGTCGGTCTAAACAGAGTCCTATTAAAGTAGTGATGTTATCGTAGTATAACCGCTAACAGGATCGATATGGCGGTCGAGACTGGCAACGCGCTCGGCGGCTTTCTGCGCGATCGACGCATGAAGCTCGACCCCGCCGCGTTCGGCTTCAAGGTCGGGCGGCGCCGTACGCCCGGGCTGCGGCGGGAAGAGGTGGCGCAACGCTCGAACATCAGCCCGACCTGGTACACCTGGCTGGAACAGGGGCGGGGCGGCGCGCCTTCCGCGGACGTCCTCAATCGCATCGCGACGGGGCTGATGCTGACGGAGCCCGAGCGCGAGCACCTCTTCATCCTGGGGCTTGGACGTCCGCCCGAGGCCCGCTATCGGCACGTTGACGCGGTGACCCCCCGGCTGCAGCGCGTGCTGGACGCGCTGCCGAACAGCCTAGCGATCATCAAGACCGCGACCTGGGACGTCATCGCCTGGAATCGGGCGGCCGCGACCGTTCTGACCGACTATTCCAAGATTCCCCGAGAACAGCGCAACATCCTGCGCATCATGTTCTCCAACGCGCGGGTGCGGGCGGCGCAGGACGATTGGAGAAGCGTCGCACGGTTCGTCGTCGCGGCGTTCAGGGCGGACGCCGCGCGGGCCGGCGCCGGCGCCGAGATCGCCCAGCTCGTTGAAGAGCTTTCCCGGACCAGTCCGGAGTTCAAGGAGCTCTGGCAGGAGAACGACGTCGCCGGCCACGGCGATGGCCTGAAACGCATTCGACATCCGGAGATCGGGCTGATCGAGCTCGAGTTCTCCAATTTCGCCGTCGATGGCCGTCCTGATCTCGGGATGATCGTCTACAATCCGGCGACGCAGGAGACGGCCGAGCGGATCAGGTCGTTCATCGCCTCCCGCGCGGCGCTACGCTGATCTGCAAGCGCCAAGATGGATCGAGGCGGCCGATATATGCGCACAGCGTGTCGGGCGCGGACGTCCGAATAGGCCTCGATCCCCTCTGACGTTCGGGAGCGTTCCGAGAAGCGCTTCCGGGCGCAAGTTCGCGGGGATTTGGCGTCCGCCAAGTCCGCGGGCGTTCCGAGCGTCTGCTCATCTGAGGGAGAACGCCACCGGCGCCGTGATCGTCCGGTTGGCTTCGGCTGGCGGAGGCGGGACAGGGGAGGCGTTACGGACAAGCGCCAGCGTGGCTTGGTCGAGCTCCAGATGCCCCGACGAGCGGGCGAGCGTCGCCGAAAGCACGTTCCCGGACCCGTCGATGCGGAAGCGGACATACGCGACGCCGGTCTCGCCGCGCGCCTTGGCTTCCGACGGATAAACTTTCTTCCGTTCGAGATGGGCCATCAGTCGAGCCCGCCACGTCGCGGGACTCATGCCGGATGCGCCGTCCGCGCTGTCGGCCGCCGCGGTGCGGGACGATCGCTGAACCCGGGCGCTCGCCTGCTCCGCCGCCTTCGAGGCCTCCGACGCCGTGCTTGGAGCAGGGCGCTCCGGCCGCTTCCTGGGCGGCCGCTTTTTAGGCTCCGCGATCTCCGCGGGCTTGGGCCTCGCCGGCGGGAGCGCCATCTCCGCGGCGGCGGTCGTGGGCGCGTCGAGCGTTTCCTCGACGGTCTCGGCTTCGGCGACGACGGCCGTTTCAGCAGGAGTGGCCTCTTCCGCCGCTTCGGTCTCCGTTTCGATGGGGCTCGGCTCGGGGTCGGCCTTCGACGCGACGGCGGCTTCCGCGGCTTCCGCGAAAACCTCGTCCGGCGCGGCCTGATCGGCGTCGACGGCGACAGCCTCGGGAAGGGGAGAAAGCTCGAGCATGATCGCGAGCGGAGGTCCGGCCAGGACCTCGCTCGCCGGAGTCCATAGCATCCACAGCACCGGACTGGCGTGCAGCGCGAGCGCTGCGAACGCGGCCGCGCCCCAGCGGGCCGCGGATCCTCCGTCCGATCCGCGGCCGATGACGGCCGGATCGACCAGCGTCACGTCGTGTTCAGCCGAAGGCGCGCGCGACCAGGCCGCTCACGTGGGCGAAGGCGGCGTCAGCCGCGCGCTCGGCGCGCCTGGTCTCTTCCAAACCGAGCGCGAGGTCGTCGAGGGCCGTCGCGAAGGTCTTCCAGCTCCGGCCTCGTCCTTCTGGCGCAGCCGCCAGATGCCGGGCGCCGAAGCTCTCGCAGAGGCCCAGCTTCGCCGCAGCCTTGAGGAGAAAGGCCGCCCCGAGATTCGAGCCCTCGGACACGTAGAGCCAGCCGATCGCCTCCGGCATATCGACCTGCGCTCCCGCTTCGAAGACGGGGGTCGTCTCGCTCAGAGCCTCGCCGATCGCCAGATCGTCGAGGTCCTGCTCGATGAGGCGAAGACGCGCGCGTTTCGGAAGGCCGGGCAGCGCCCGCCCGAGCGCTTCATCGCGATAGAGCGCGTCGATGTCGCGGTGGAAGGCGTGCTGCACGCGTAGAAAAAGACCGTAACGTTCTCGGCTCTCGAATGGGCGTCCCGCCATGATGGCTAGGTCCACCCGGTTGTGGGCGGCGGCGGTCGCCGCTTTCAGCCGGTTGCAGAGGCCGTCGACATGGCTGACGAGATCGAGCGTTTCCATTGGACTTTCCATGCTGCGAGGTCGGCGCGCCGCGGGCCTCTTCTCAGAACTTCGCGGTGAGGGAGGCGGTGAAGGTGCGGCCGGGCGCAGGCTGCATGACCAGCGACAGCGGGTCGACGTAATACCGGTCGGTAAGATTCTCGACCCCGGCGTTCGCAGTCAGATATTCGTTGATCTTGTACTCGGCGAAGACGTCCACGAGCGTATAGGGCTTCCAGTTCACCAGGGAAATGAACTGGCCGGCGCCCTGAGCTGTGGCGTCGCCGTGGCCAATCGCCCGCTTGCCGACATGCTGGATGCGGCCGCCGACGGTGAGCTTCTCCCAAAGCTTCTGAGAGGCGGTCAGGCTCAGCGAATATTTCGGCGGCACATGGTTGGTGCCGTAGTCTGCATAGAGCGACTTATGCTCGCAGGCGCCTGCTGTGCGGCAGAAGGTGACGTCGAGATAGTAGTTAGCGGTCAGCTTCGCCTTGAACCCGCCATTCTCATAGACGCCGGAGAATTCGAGACCTTCGAACTTCGCCCGATCGATATTAAAGATCTGCATGCTCGAGATCGCGTCGACCGTATGCCACTGCCGGGCGATGTAGTCCTTCACATCCCAGTTGAAGTAACTGAACTTCATCATCCCCTTGTCGCCCTCGGCGAGCAGGTTCTCCTTTCGGAAGTTCGCTCCGATCTCCCAGTTGCGCGAGCGCTCCGGCTTGACGTTGGAATTGACGTTCATGGAGAAGCCGGTCGCGGCCTCGATGATGCTCGGCGCCCGCAGCGCGCTTGAATAGGTCGTATAGAGCTGGACTCCGTCGAGAGGTTCGACGGTCACCCCGACCGACGGGCTGAAACCGCCGTCGTCGCGCTTCAGGCCGTAGTCGTAATCGCGCACGAGATAAGGATCGTTGCGGTCCTTGGCCCAGAAATGAGAATAGCGGAGACCTCCGTTCAGGGTGAGCCAGTCAAGCGGCTTCCAGGACGACTTCACATAGGCGGCACCCTCGTGGCGCGCGGCGTCCCGGTAGTCGAGCCATGTCTCGGCATCCCGCGTGCCCTTGCTCGGCCGGGTGTCTTCGCCGCGATAGGCGACTCCGTATGTGAAGTCGAACTTGCCGGAGGCGAGGTCGAACTTCGAGGTGTTGGAGACCTCGCCGCCCCACATGTCCGTGTCGGCGCCGGGACGGAAGTCGCCGCGTTGCGGCGCCATCCAGCCTGTCAGTTTCGGATTGCGAACTTCGAGATGACTCCAATAGGTGTTGGCCGTCAGGTCGATCAGCGGGTTGCCGGCGGGGTTCCAGCGATAGCGGACGGCGCCGGTGTCGAGGTCGGTCCCGGTCGTCTGCGCCAGTTGGCTGGCCTGGGTGCGATCGGTGGTGAGGCGCGAGGCGAGGACGGCTGCGCCGGTCTCGGCGCGGAAGCCAGTGTAGCCCACCTGCAGGCTCTGGTCGTCGTCGAAGAGGACCTTGCCCTTCAACAGCCAGGACTTCGTCTCGAGCTGGATGTTGAGCACCTCTTCGCCGCCGCGATAATTGGTGAGACCGCCGTTCTCCAGATATTCAGGCCAAGTCTGGCACCAGTTGTAGGCGTTGCAGATGGTGCGCTCGCCGACGTTCTTCGGGTCGGCGGTCGGCCCATGCTTGCCCGCGAAGTAATTGCCCTGCTTGCGATAGGCGAATGCGCCGATCAGCTCGTAATTGTCCTGCTTGACCGCCGCCGCCGCGCTGCCCGAGCCGCTCGTCGGCTCAAGGAAACCCGGTCTGTCCATGCCCGTAGCCGAAGGCGTCGCCACGGCCCCCAATCCCGGCAGCGCCGGCCAGTTGTAACCGCTGAGCGCTCCGGCCTTCGGCTTCGTCGTGTTCGTCCCGAAGCCGCCTTTGACGCGGACGCCGTAGTCCTTGCCGTCCTCGACGATGTCGGAGGCGTCCAGCGTGCGCATCGCGACGGTTCCCGCGATGCCGAAGGAGGAGACGTCGGAGCCCTTCGTTATGTCGATCCCGCCCAGCAGGTCGGGATCCATGTAGGTGCGGTTGGAGACGCCCTGATAGCCCTGGTAGACCGTCATCGCGTTTTCGGCGCCGTCGACCGTCGTCGCGACCCGCCCCATGCCCTGCATGCCGCGGATATTGACGTCGATGGACCCCGCTCCGTTGCGCGCCTCGCCGGACATCACGCCGGGCGTGCCGCGGAAGATGTCGGCCGGGCTGGAGCCTCGGAAGCGCTCGATGTTCTCCGGAGAGATGTTGGCGGTCGGCGCGGGTGTGTAATAGGGAGCATCCGCCGGGGAGACGCCGCCGGCGCCCATCACCCGGATCGGATCGAGCATCAAGGAGCCGTCATCCGCCGGGGCCGCGGTTGCGACATCGGCCTGCGCTGGGCTCGTGATGACGGCGGCGCGCTTCGATGTCAGTCGATAGGAAAGCCCGGTTCCGCTCAGAAGTTTTTGCAGCGCCTCGGATGGACTGGCCGATCCCGTCAGGCCGCTGGTGGAACGCCCTGTCGCGACGTCCGGCCGGTAGGCGAGCTGGAAGCCCGCCTGACGGCCGAATGCGTTGAGCGCCGCATCGAGGGGCCCCGCCGGAATCGAGAAGGAGCGGGCGACTTCCTCTTCGGCTTGGGCCGCGGTCCCCGAAAAAGACGCGCTTGCGAGAAGCGCCGCGACGAGACGAAACCTGCGCGAGCGCTGGAAACGCTGAACCCCCGAAACCACTGCCGTCATCCCTGAATACAGACGCGAGCGTCGCCCCCCGTGGCGCACTCTCCTGTTCAGGAACGATCGAGCGTTCCGCGTTTCCTGCGAATGCCGCAGATTTCGTCAGAAGCGGGTCAGGACGATCAGCCAGGGCGTCAGCGCGCGAGCCGAGCCCCCAAGCGGCGCGACGGCCGCTTCAAGGGCGGCGAGCGGAGCGCTGGGATCGAACACGCCGCTGATGCGCTCGTTCCCGAGGCTTGCGTCTGCGACCGTCACGTGCGCCGGGCTCCACCGCCCGATGCGCTCGGCCACCGCCGCGAGCGGCTCCCGATCCGCGATGATGAACCCTTTGCGCCAGGACGCGATCTGATCCCTCGCCGAGCGGCCCCGCTCGATGACGGCGCCGTCCGCAAGCGCGCACCAGTCTCCGGCCTGAAGTTGCGCCGACGCGCCGGAGGAAATCTCTGCGCCTCCGCTTTCGACCGCGACGGTGACGCGGCCGGCCTCCTCGCGGAACTCGAATGCGCCCGCTTCGGTCGAGACGAGGCCGATCCCGGCGCGCGCGACGAACGGCGCGATCGACTTGACGGCCTCGAAGAACGCCATGCCCTTCAGCAACTCGACTTCGCGCCGCCCCTGCGAGAAATGAAACTTCAGCGCGGTGTCCGGGCCGAGCTCCGCCGCCGTTCCGTCCGGGAGGACCATGCTGCGCCGCTCGGCGACGTCCGTGACGACGTCCGCGCGTGCGCGAAGCACAGCGCCGGGCAGCGCCACCGCACCGACGACGCCGGCGGCGAGCGCCGCTCCGCCGCCCGCCAGCACGCGTCGGCGCGACGGGCGAGCCGGGGCGACGGTCGCCCGGGAGGCGAGCGCCACTCCGCTCAGTTCATGGAGCTTGAGCGCCGCTCCCCAGATGCGGCGATGGTCTGCGCTCCGCGCGAGCCATCGCTCGGCCGTCCGGCGCGCGACAGGGTTGTCGGGATCGGTCTGCAGACGAATGAGGAGATCGACCGCCTCGCTCCACAGCGCGTCGTCCTGCTTCAACGGCTTCGCCATCCGGCTCCGGTTTGGCCACGCGTTCGCCGGCCGAAGGATGCGTCGGACGTCGTGGTCTATTCATCATAGAACGGTTCGCATGAGGAAACTTCCTGCGGCGCCTAAAAATGGCTGGCCGAGAGGGGTCAGTCCTCGCGAAACACGCGCGTCCGCAGATGATCGTAGGCGTCCTTGACGAGGGCGCCGGCGCGGGAGGTTGAAAGGCCGAGCTCGCGGCCGATTTCCGCCAGCGTCATGCCGTTTAGTCGGTTGAGCTCGAAGGCGCGGCGGGTGCGTGGTGGGAGTTCGTCGAGCGCGGCCAGCGTCCGCGCCAGCATCTGACGGTCTGACACCTGGCGCTCGGGGCTCGGGGCGTCCGCCGCGACGTCGCCCACGATGTCCGAATCCGCGCCGCGAATGAATGGAGCCACCCGCTCGCGCCGCACGGCGTCGATGGCAAGGTTGCGAGCGACAACGGAAAGATAGCCGTCCGGTCGATCCTCGCGATCCTCGTCACCCCGTTGCGCCGTCGCGAGGCGCAAAAAGGCGTCCTGCGTCACGTCGGCGGCTGTGTCGAACGACATGCCGCGCCGGACAAGGCCGAGGGTCAAAGCCTTCGCACGCCGGCGAAACAGCTCGTCGAGGTTCCACCGCCGCGTCACAGTACAGCATCTCCGCATCAGAGTGCGAGCCGTAGCACTGAACGGAAAGAATGATAAGCAACATCAGTATATTAGATGCGTTATAATGTGACCGGCCTCGGCATGACGCCTGATGCCGCCGAGGAGACGTCGCGAAGCTTAAGCCCCGACTGTCGGACGCGCTGATTGTGGGAGGAGGAACGGACTGTCCGGCGCCCAACTGACGCGGGCCTCAATGCTATAGACGAGCTTGATCCCGTCGTCCGTCAGCACGTCCGCCGGGCAACCGCGGGCGACGATCGCTCCGTCCTCATCATGTTCACGCGGCCGGAGCCTTCAAAGCCGCGGATGTTGACCGCGACGCCGGGCTGTTGACCGCTCTGGCGGGTGAAGACGCCGGGGACGGAGCGAAGGACGTCGTCGATCTTGTTGGAGCCGTGCCGCTGCACGTCTTGTTCGCCGATCGTTGTGGTGTTCTGCGCCGTCGGGGCCTTGGTCGCGTTGACGTTGATCTGGTCGAGCTCCGTCGTTCCGGAGTGCGCGTCCTGGGCGGAAGCCGCGCCTGTCGCGGATAGAAGCGCGCCGACAGCCGAGCCCGCCATAACGTTGATGCGCATGTCTGGAACTCCCGCAATACATCGGATCTGCGCGTCAGTCGCCGCAGGATCCAAGAACTCTTCGAACAGGGGATGCGCGACAGATTTACCTCGATGCAACAAGGAAGTATAATAATTTTATCAGATAAATTCAAATATAGTTATTATTGGAACAGAGAAAATGTAATTTATTTTTGTTATAATGAATGAACATATGATGGTTGGTTGCGGGATGTGGCCTGATGCAACTATCGCTTCATCGACGTTATTTGGCGGCGAAGTCTGTCGGCGTCGCTTCGCATTGTGTTTGCGATTGCCGGCAATGCGGCGCGCGTCCTCAGACGGGATGATCCCAGGGTCTGATATCGGATATTGCATTGTTCTAATTATTACCTTCAGGCCCGCCATTGAAAGGCAAGCCCAAGGGTAGTAATGCGCCACGAGGCGGCCATGATGAATTTCAAATCGTTCGAAAGAGCGCGGAGCCGTCAAGAAGATCTTCGAACGTCGCGCGAGCCGTCAGCACTTGTCCGCATCCCGACCCATTGGCCTCTACGAACCCGGCGATGAGCGCAGCAGCTGCGGCGTGGGCTTTATCACGCGCAAGGACGGGACCCAGTCGCATGACGTGCTGCGCAAGGCGCACGAGGCGCTGTGCGCCGTGCCTCATCGCGGCGGCATGTCGGCGGAGGGCGTGGGCGACGGCGCTGGCGTGTCGATCGACCTGTCGCTTCGGTTCTTCGCGCGGCTGACAGGCCGGGACGACCTCCAGCCCGGGCGCTTCGGCGTCGCCAACGCCTTCCTGCCATTCGAGCCGGCGCAGCACGAGCGGGCGGAGCGGATCGTCGCCGCAGCGCTCGCCGACGAGAGGATGGCGATCCTTCTCATGCGCGAGGTTCCGGTCGATCCCGGCGTGCTGCGACCGGCGGCGGCGCGCTGCCAGCTTCCCATCCGCCAGTGGGTGTTCGCGGCGCCGGAGGGCACGGCCGATCCCGCCGCCTTCGACCGCGCGATCCACCGCGCGCTGCTGGTCATCGAGGCGGACGCCTACGGCGACCCTGCGCTCGCTGGCTTCTATCCGCTGTCCTTCTCGGCGCGGACGCAGGTGCTGAAGGGACGGCTGAACTCCAATGAGGTTCTGCCCTATTTTCTGGACCTGACGGATCCGGATCACGCCGTCCATACCCTGTATTTTCACACCCGCTTCTCCACCAACACGGATCCGCGCGCCTCGATGGCGCAGCCGTTCCGGTTGATGGCCCACAACGGAGAACTCAACACCGACAAGAAGAACCGGCTGTCGGACGCCGCGATCGCCCGCGCCCGCAACGGCCGCATCGTGTCGCCGGAAGGCCAGTCGGATTCATGTCGACTCGACCAGACGCTGCAGAGCCGCGTGATGGAGGATGGGCTCGACCTCGTGACGGCCGTCGTCTCCATGATGCCGCCGGCCTGGGAGAACGACGGGACGCTATCGCCCGAGGTCCGGGCGATGCTCGAATACTTCTCCCTCTACGAGGAGAAGAATGACGGTCCGGCCGCCCTGATCTTCGGCGATGGCGAGATCGTGGGCGCCCGGCTCGACCGGCTCGGCCTGCGCCCGCTTCGCTCGGTCGAGACGGCGGAATATCTCTGCGTCATGTCGGAGGCCGGCCAGATCGGCTTCCCGGCCGATACGGTCATCCGCCGCGGCCGCATCGAGGCCGGGGGCATGCTGTACTGGGACCACCGTGAAAAGCGCGCCTATGCGACGCTCGAGGCGCTTGAGGCGCTCGCCGCCCGGCGGGACTACCGAACGCTGCTCGCTGACGCTCGCGTCACACTGGATTCCCTGCCGGACATCCCGGCCGAGAGCCAGGGATCGCCGCTGCGCTATCGCGGCGACCTGGAGCGGCATCAGCGCTACGTCGCTTATTCGCACAATCAGGAAAGCTTCAAGTTTCTGATGGACCCGATGCTGCAGACCGGGTCGGAGAAGGTCTCGGCCATGGGCTACGGCCTCGCGATCAACGCCCTGTCGGATCAGGAAGGCGGCGTCGCGAAGTACTTTTCCCAGCGCTTCGCTCAAGTGACCAATCCGCCGCTCGACAGCCTGCGGGAAGCGGACGGCATGACGCTGCGCGTCGCCCTCGGCGCGAAGCCCAACATCGGCGCGCCCTCTGCGCCGCAGATCGTCATCCGATCGCCGATCCTCACGCATCTTGAAATGCTGAAGCTCCGCGAGCAGACCGCGACGCCGGTCGAGCGGTTCGAGATCCTCTACCCACCCGCTCTGGACGACGGCGCGGCGAACGCGCGCGCCATCGAGGCGGCGATCGGAGACGTCTGCGACGCGGTCGAGGCCTTCGCCCGCGAGCGTGGCGGCGTCGCCGTCCTGACCGACCGCCACGTCGCGCGCGAACGCGCGGCGCTGCCGCTCATCATCGTGATATCCGCGGTCAACCAGCGGCTGATCGCCGAGGGTCTGCGGCTGCGCGTCTCGCTGATCGCCGAGAGCGGGCAGATCGCCTCGTCCCACCACGTCGCGACCGCGCTCGGCTTCGGCGCGTCGGCGGTCTATCCGCTCGGCGTGCAGTTCCGGGCGGAGGAGAAGTACGGCGCGGACGCCGACAAGGCTTTCAAGCGCTTCGCCAAGGCGGCGGAGAAGGCCCTGACGAAGACCATGGGCAAGGTCGGGCTCTGCACCGCAGAGAGCTATATCGGCGGCGAGTTCTTCGAGCCGAACTTCCTCGACACCAACGACCCGGCGCTGAAGCGCTGGTTCCCGAACGTTCGTACGCCGGTCGGCGGCGTCACCTTCGCGGTGATCGCGCAGGCCGCCGCCGACTGGCATGCGAAGGCGCTCGAAATCCGGGGCGAGGCGGACATACCGCTGCTTGGCCTGTTCAAGGAGCGCGCGGAAGGGGCCGGCCATTCCTTCGGCACGGCTGCGGTCCGCGGCTTCGTCGACATGACGGAGGAGCCGATCGCCTTCCAGGCCGACGACGGGCAGGAAGATCCCGAGTCGCTGCGGCTTCTGCCGATCACGCGCCTCCTCGACGCTTTCGGCCTGGACGACGAGGCCTACCGGCGCACCAGCTTCGAGCGGCGGACGCCGCCTGAGATTGACGCCTTCCGGATCACGCCGGGCTACCGCGCCTTCAGCCGCATGATGGCGGAGGAGCGCATGCGGCGGCCCGCCGCTCTCCGCGACGTGCTGGCGCTGCCGGCCGACGTGACCTTCCTGACGCGCGCCTCCGATTTCAGGCGCGAGATGGGCCGGTTCGCCCGCCACGGCAATGTCAGCTTCCTGGTGCGCGGCCTGACATCCGAGCGGGTCGGCGCGGACGAGTTCCGGCTCGATGTGACGGGCCCGCTCGGAGGCGATCCGGGCCGCCTCACAGCGCTCGGCCAGTCGCTGCTGCTTCGCTTCAAGCAGGACATTCTCGGCCATTGGCTGGAAGGCGGCCGGCTCGCGGTGCGGGTCAGCGGAGAGGCGCTCGCCTATCTATCGCTGGTCGGCGCCGCGCCCGAAAGCCTCCCAATCGAGGACGTTCAGGCCGCGCACGAGATCGCAGCAGCCCTCGCCTCCGGCGCCATGAGCCACGGCGCGCTGAACGCGCCGGCTCACGAAGCCGTCGCCCACGGCACGAACATGGTGGGCGGTCTCTCGAATTCCGGCGAAGGCGGCGAGCACATGTCGCGCTTCGGCACGATCCGCGCCTCACGCATCAAGCAGCTCGCCTCCGGTCGCTTCGGCGTCTGGGCAGGCTATCTCGCCGACCCGATGCTCGAGGAGCTGGAGATCAAAATCGGCCAGGGCGCGAAGCCCGGCGAAGGCGGCCAGTTGCCGGCTCAGAAGGTGACGGTCGAGATCGCCGCGGCCCGCGGCGGCACGCCGGGCGTCGAGCTGGTCTCGCCGCCGCCTCACCACGACACCTACTCGATCGAGGACCTCGCCCAGCTCATCCACGATTGCAAGGCGGCGCGCGTGCGGGTGATCGTGAAGCTCGTCTCCTCCGAGGGCGTCGGGGTCATTGCGGTCGGCGTCGCCAAGGCCGGCGCGGATGTGATCAACATCGCAGGCTCAACGGGCGGAACCGGCGCAGCGGCGGTCACGAGCCTCAAATACACCGGCCGTTCGGCCGAGATCGGCGTCGCGGAAGTGCATCAGGCGCTCTGCGCCAACGGCCTGCGCCAGAAGGTGACGCTGCGGTGCTCGGGGGCGCATCAGACGGCGAGCGACGTCGTGAAGTCAGCGCTGCTTGGCGGCGATTCGTTTGAATTCGGCACCACCGCGTTGATGATGCTGAAATGCGTGATGGCCAAGAACTGCAACGTAAAGTGCCCGGCCGGCCTCACCACCAATTCGGAGCTGTTCGACGGCGATCCACGGGCGCTCGCGCAATATCTGATGAACGTCGCGCACGAGACCCGCGAGATCCTCGCTGCGCTCGGCCTCAGATCGCTCCGCGACGCCCGCGGACGATCCGACATGCTTCACCTGCTCGATCATCCCGCAAGCGTCGGCCGATTGGATTTGCGCGCCATGCTGACCGTGGCGGAGGAGGTGATGGTCGAGGCCCCGATCTACATGGAGGCCGAGTACGAGCTTGACGAGGCGTGGAGCGCGGCCGTCGAGACGGCGCTGATCGGCGAAGCCCGCGCGGAGATTGTGCTCGAGGCCGGTCGGCGGGTGGGCAACCGCGACAAGAGCCTGGGCGCGCGGCTCGCGATCGACATCGAGCGGCGGCTCAACCACACGCTGCCGGCGGAGTTCGCGCGCAGCCTGCCGTCTTTGTTCGAGGACGATCGCGGGCGGCGTTTTTTCAAGCCGGGCGCCATCACGATCTCGACCTACGGATCGGCCGGCCAGTCCTACGGCGCCTTCTGCAACGACGGCATGGCGTTGCGTCACGAAGGCGTCTGCAATGACGGCGTCGGCAAGGGCGCCTGCGGCGGCGTGATCGCCATCCGTAGCCCCGGCGGCGGCTCGGACGAGGCCGGCGGCAACGTGCTGGTCGGCAACTTCGCGATGTTCGGCGCGACCGGGGGCCGAACCTTCATCGAGGGCCAGGCCGGCGACCGCTTCGCCGTGCGGAACTCCGGCGCGACGGCGGTGGTCGAGGGCGTCGGCGACTTCGCCTGCGAGTACATGACCAACGGAGCGGTGCTGAACCTCGGAGCCTTCGGCAAGGGCTTCGGCAACGGCATGAGCGGCGGCTTCGTCTACCAGTACGACCCCTACGGCGACCTTCCGGCCAAGGCGAGCCACGATTCGATCCTGCTGTTCCCCGTCACGGGAGGCGAAGACGCCGCGTTTCACGCCGACGCCGTGCTTCAGCTCCTCGAATGGCACCGCGAAGAGACCGGCTCGGCCAAAGCCGCCTGGTTGATCGAGAACTGGGAGACCGAACGGCACAACTTCGTCTACGGCCTGCCGATCGCGCTGCTGCAGTACCAGGACTACGAAGCGATCCTGAAGGCGAAGACGCGCAAGGACCTGCTGGAGGAGCTAGGCGTCGCGGTGGCGGGCTGGCAGGTGCGCAAGTTCAAGCTGGCCTACCGCGACCGGCGTCCGGTTCTCGGCGGCCTCGCGCCGGCTGAAGGGGAGGGCGGCGCGCAAGCGGGCCTGGTCCTGCTGAACAACTACGCCGTGCTCGCCATGGCCCAGCAACTGGCGCTGGCGCGACTGCCGGGCGTGTCGGACCTGGGCCATCCTGCGGTGGCCTCCGCCGTCCGCAAGCTGCTGCTGACCGAGGATTTCGCGCTGATGCAGAAGCTTCTGCGCCACGCGCGGGAGGCGCTCGGATCTTATGGCGACGAGGAGCTTGCGGCGCTGGTCGCCGACAAGCGGCTCTCGGACTACAAGGCCGCGCTCGCGCAGCGCAACGTGCTCTCGATGGACAGCCCCGGCGTCTACGGCTGGATCCTCCGCCAGAGCGCGAAGAACCGCGCCGCGCTCGGCCGCCTGCCGAGCTACGAGGAGCTGTTCGCCCGAGCCTCGTTGCGCGACGTCGCCGCCTTCGCGAGCCGGCCATGATCGCGACCGCCGGCCGAGTTCGAAAACCGGGCGCGCCGACCGCCGTCGCTTATCCCGCCTCTCGAGTTTCTGACATGACCGCGCCCTACATCCCCGACGACGCGCCGTTCAGCGGCGAGCAGCGCGTCTGGCTCGCAGGTTTCCTCGCGGGCCTTCATTCGCGCCTGCTGGACGCGAGCCCGGTCGCGCAGGCGGCCGCCGGCGCGGCGGCCGCGAAGGCTCCGCTCCACATTCTCTTCGGCACGCAGACCGGCAACGCCGAAGCTGTGGCGAACGACGCCGCCGCAAAGGCCCGCGTCCTCGGCTTTGAGCCCAAGGTGCTCGGGCTCGACGACATCGAGATCGAGACCTTCGCCGCCCTGGAGCGGGTGGTCGTCGTGGTCTCGACCTACGGCGAAGGCGAAATGCCGGACAACGCGCATCTGTTCTGGAAGGCGCTCGGCGCCGAGACCATGCCGCGGCTCGAGGCCATGTCGTTCGCGGTGCTGGCGCTAGGAGACACCGGCTATGACGGTTTCTGCCAGGCCGGCAAGCTGATCGACACGCGGCTGGAGCAGCTCGGCGCCAAACGCGTCGCCGCGCGGGTCGACTGCGACGTCGACTACGAGACGTCGGCCGCGGCCTGGATCGACGCCGCCCTGCCCAAGCTGCCGCAGGTCAACGGCGTCGCGCCTGCCGCGCCTGCCGCGCCTGCCGCGCCTGCCGTGGCTCACGCGGCGTCGCCCGAGCGGGCGGCCAAGGCGGAGTGGAGCCGGCGCAATCCCTATCCCGCGACCCTGACCACGAACCGGCGTCTGTCCGCGGCGGCCTCGGCGAAGGACATCCGCCATCTCGAGTTCGCTCTCGGCGACAGCGGCCTGACCTACGAGGCGGGCGACGCGCTGGGCGTCGTTCCGGTCAACGACCCGGCGCTCGTCACCGCGCTGCTCGCCCGACTGGGGCTCAGCGCCGACGCGCGCGTGCCCGGCCGCGACCGGCCGCTCGGGGAGCTGCTGTCGCAGGCGCTTGAGATCCGTACGCCGTCACGCGATCTCGTCGCAGCGATCGAGGCGCGCGCCGGCGACGACGCGCTGACCCACGTGGTGCGGCACGGCGACAAGGAAGCGCTCGACGCCTTCCTCTGGGGCAGGGACGCGCTCGACCTGCTCGACCTCAACCCGGCGGTCGGCTTCGACGCCGAAGCCTTCGTCGCCTTGCTGCGGCCCCTGCAGCACCGGGCCTACTCGATCTCGTCGAGCCCGCTGGTCCATCCCGGCCAGGTCCACCTCACCGTCGCGGCGGTGCGCTGGCGCGCCGAGCATCGCGAGCATGGCGGCGTCTGCTCCACCTTCATGGCGGACCGGGTGGGTGAAAGCGGCGCAGCCGGCGTGTTCGTTTCGCCGAACAAGGCGTTTCGGCCGCCGGCGGACCCTTCCGTTCCAATGATCATGATCGGGCCGGGCACGGGAATCGCGCCGTTCCGCGCCTTCCTCCAGCAACGGCAGGCCACGGGCGCGTCCGGCCGCAACTGGCTGTTCTTCGGTGACCAGCACCGCGCCCACGACTTCTCCTATGAGGACGAACTCGGCGCGATGAGCCGCAGCGGCCTGCTGACGCGGCTCGACCTCGCCTTCTCCCGCGACCAGACAGAGAAAATCTATGTCCAGCATCGCATGCGTGAGAACGGGCGGGATCTGTTCGCATGGCTGGAGGAGGGCGCGTCTGTCTACGTCTGCGGCGACGCCGGCCGCATGGCAAAGGACGTCGAAGACGCGCTGCACGATGTGGTGAGCCGCCACGGCGCGCTCTCGGCCGAAGCCGCCGCCGATTATGTCGACGACCTCCGCAAGGCCAAACGCTACCTGCGTGACGTCTATTGAGCCGGCCGGATCCGCGGGCGGGAGATCGGCGCGCCATGCCCCGGAACTGCCGCTGCGGCTGCTGCCCATGCAGGCCGACAAGCGCGCTAGCGGCACTGCTCGCCGAGCCGGGTCTTGCCTCGACTGCGATCGCCGCGCCGATCGGGCGCATCGCGCGCGACCTCGCCGATATGGACGGCGTGGTCTCGGTGACCGGGAACGTCGCGGCGGTGATGACCGAGATCGGTCGCTTTCCGTGTCCAACCTATGCAGGCGAGCGTCCCGCTCCGGCGATCACAGGCGCGACGTTGCGCGCGCGCTCGACCTTTGGCGCATCTGCGCTCGCCGTCGATCGACCGGCTCACGGCCGCGGGCCCGCCTCGCTGCAGTTCTTCGGCGCGGATGGTTCGGCCGTCCATAAGGCTTTCCTCGCCTCGCTCGCCGACGATTACGCCTTCGCGGAACTGACCAACCTCTGGAGCGCGGCGCCGCCGGCGATGTCCGAGGCCTGCCGCGCTGCGGCCACGCCGGCCGATCCGCGGCTATGGCGCGTCCGCGACCTCGCTTTTCACCTCGACAGCCTGTTCGGCGACGGCGGCCTGCGCCGCCGCGCGGCTCTACCGGGCTGGGGCGACGATTACGCCTGGCGGATCAAGCCGGAGCTCGCGATCGACCTTTTCGGGCTGCTGACGGAAATCCGCGCGCCGGTGCTGACGATCGTCGCAAACGACGCTTTCGCCCAGACGCATGGCGGTCCCTTCGACGGCATGCGCCGGGCGGACGACAGAGTGTGGTTGTCGGCGGGCGACTGCACGGTGTCGCTCAACTTCTCGGCGGTCGAGGAAGTCTGGGTGACGCGCTTTGACGTAGGCGGACGGCCGGGCCTCATGGTCGAGCTGTACGACTGGGGCTTTCAGTGTGTTGCGCAGATCACCGAGATCGGGGCGGACCCGCGCCTGATCAGCTTCTGGCGCCGCCAGATCGAGCAGTTGCCGAGGCTCGCCCGCACCTAAGCATGTGGCTCTGTCGCAGGCGGCGGCGCTCCTCGCCCCGCCGTCCTTCCTCGCGCGCCGGCTGGAGATACTGCCGCTTCGCGAGGTCGCCGCCCACGAACGGGGATCGGCATGGCGCGGGCCCGGCTCGCGAACATCCACTGCCGGCGGCGCTCTCGTTGGTGGTCGGCCCCCTCTCCATCATCGGCCTGATGGGGCCGCACGTCGCTCACCTCGCCGGCTTCCAGGCCCCCCATGCCCCGACTCGCGGCCCCCGCAGCCATCGGCGCGCTGATCATGGCCGCCGACTGGCTCGGCCCGTGCCATCCTGTTCCCGTGCCTGCCCCCGCAGGCCTGCTGCCGACCGCAATCGGAGACCCATACCTCGTCTGGCCCATCCGATGGGGAAGAGCGCGAGCCGGGATTCGCGCCCACGGTATAAATTTTTGTGAAAGAGGCCGCCGCCATTCGTCTATTCAACGAGGAGTCTACGCCGGCTCCGGATGAAGCGGAGCGATGGCATTGAGCGAAGACAGCCTTGCGGGCGGCGCGGCGCGGCCGTTCGGGCCGTTCGCGACAGCCATGGGCGCGCTGAGCGGCCTCGCACGGGGCGGCTCTCGGCTTCGCTGCGGGAGCGGTCGCAACCTTCGGCTTCGGCCTCCCGGTCGTCTTCACAGGTCTGGCGATCTCCAGCGCGGTGGGCGCAGCTGTCGTCGCGTGCCTCGTCTTCGGTTTTATGCCGGCGCTCCGTGCGGTGCGCGTTGAGAGATCGCAGCGCCCTCCTCGTTCGGCGGAAGCGATACTCGGTATGCAGGATCGCGGGCGGCAGGGGCGTGGAGGCGAGCCATGCGCCCATGGAACGACAGGAAGCCGCCGTGCGCGGCCCGCCGGCCTGGATGAGCATGTCCGTTCGGGGCTTTGACGGGCGGTCGCGCCGTGGCGAGGTCGCGCTGTGGGCGGGAGCGTGCGTCGTCGCGCTCGCAGCCCATATCGGACTCGTGACGTGGGCGCTGCGGCGGCCGCCCGCGACTATTGTCGATTCGCCGCCGCTGGCGATCATGATGGAGCTTTCGTCTACGCCGGAGGCGGTCGAGACCGAGGAGACGAACGAGGCTCAAGATGCGACGGTGTCGGAGAACGTCGAGAGCAAGACCGTCGAGCCCGTGAGGGATCCGGTCGAGGAGGAGACCCCCGAGGAAACAAACTCCGAGCCCGCGATGGATGCCGCTGAAGAGCCTTCCGAGGAGTCGATCGACGAGGCCGTTCCCGTCGAGGAGCGGTTGATCCCGCAACCCAAGGCGGAGGCTCCTGCCGTGCTCGTCCATCCGAAGCCGTCCGACAGGAAGAAGGCTGAGAAGACCGTCGGAAAGTCCGCGAGGCGCAAGTCGGCGCCCCAGTCCCGCCAGGCCGACCAAGCTCAGGCCCAGGTGGAGGTTTCCACCCGGACGGCGGCCAGCGCTTCGTCGAGCAGCTCCGGCGCGTCCGTTTCGCCGGCCCAATGGCAGTCGCGGCTGATGTCGCATTTGGAGCGTCGCAAGAAGTATCCGTCCGGCGCCCGTTCGCGCGGTGAGGCTGGAATCGCATATGTCCGTTTCCGCATCGACGATTCCGGCAACGTGGTGTCCGCTTCCCTGGCGCGCTCCTCGGGTTTTCCCGAGC
Organism: Hansschlegelia plantiphila; assembly: GCF_027922265.1. Lineage (GTDB taxonomy): Bacteria > Pseudomonadota > Alphaproteobacteria > Rhizobiales > Methylopilaceae > Methylopila > Methylopila plantiphila. The sequence goes on from NZ_BSFI01000019.1 coordinate 69,278, forward strand.
TCGACGCCGAGGTCGTCGATCTTGCTCGGCGGGCCTCGCCAGTCCCGCCGCCGCCGCCGGGCGTCAATAAGACCGTTACGGCGCCGGTGCGTTTCAGCGTGAGATGACGGCCGCCTAATGAGGGCCCCGACGCTCCAAACGAAAGAAGATCTCGCTGTGGTGGCTGAGATAGACAAGCAGGTTGGTGTCCGCGTGCCTCAATTCGGATGACTCAGGTACCCGTCGCGGCGCCATCCTCTCCCTGACCGACTGCCGGCCTCGTCGCCTCTCTGCTTGGCGGCCGCTTTCTGCTCTGACCGCTGCGCAGGCGCAATGAGCCATCAAGACGTTGGCGCGGTCGCCTCGGGCTCACGGCCCGAGCGCTCCGTGCCGGCGTCGGGGGGTTATGAAGAGCAGCCGGACCGGGCGGATGGCGCGTTGGTAGGCGGCGGAGAAACGCACTGAGGGCGACGCAAGTCGACCCTCATCTGCGACCGTCCCACGGCAGCTGAATGGGAACGTGATAATGTCCCTGAATCATCCGCGATAGCGTCTCTCCACTGCGGAAGGACGGCGTCCAGAACCCGCACCTTTGACGTCGGTGCGCGCTCTTTATCGCTCCAGCAGGTTCTCCCGCAGCGTTCGGCCCGCATAGGCCGTGCGCAGACGTCCCCTGCGCTGAAGCTCGGGCGAGACCAGATCGGCGAATTCCTCGAAACAGCCCGGCGTGTAGGTGGCCGCGAGCATGAACCCGTCGGCGCCGCCCTCGTCCATGTAATGCTCGATCTGGTCGGCGATGTCGGCGGCGGTTCCGACCGCGACCGGCATGCCCATGCCCTGCGCGTAGATGAGCGCGGCCTCCTTCACGGTCACCGGCGCGCCGCCCTTGGCGTAGATGATCGAGTCGAACAGGCCCTGGATGCCGGGGATCTCGATGTTCTGGACGATGTCGTCCATGGCGAACTTCGAGAAGTCGAGCCCGAAATGTCCCGAGATCCAGGCGATCGCGCCCTCGAGCGGGATGCAGGCCCTGATGCGCTCATACTTCTCCTGCGCCTCCGACCTTGTCTCGGCCACGACCGTCTGCAGGCCGTAGATCAGCTTCACCGAGCCGGGCGCGCGGTTGAACTTGCCCGTCGTGCGCTCGCCGAGATCGTCGGCGTACTGCTTCATCCGTTCGATGTTCGGGTGCACGGCGAAGATCGCCTCGGCGTGCTTGGCGGCGAAATCGCGGCCCTGGCCGGAGGAGCCCGCCTGCCATAGGACCGGATGACCCTGCGGCGAGGGCGCGACGAAGTGCCGGCCGCGGCACTTGTAGAATTGTCCCTCGTGAACGACCTCGTGGACCTTCGCAGGATCGGCGTATATCCCGCTCGCCTTGTCGGCGACGATCGCGTCGGGCTCCCAGGAGTTCCAGAGCTTGTAGCAGACCTCCATGTACTCTTCGAGGCGCGCGTAGCGCTGCGAGCGGTCGGTCATCTCGGCGCCATACGCGTCCCACTCGCTCTTCGAGTAGGACGACACGATGTTCCAGGCGACACGCCCGTCGGAGAGATGGTCGAGGCTCGAGAGTCGGCGGCACATCGAATAGGGATGCTCGAAGGCGGTCGACAGCGTCACGCCGACGCCGAGATGGGTCGTCGCGCCGGTGATGATCGGGACGATCGTGGAAGGCTCGTGGGTCGGGCACTGGACAGCCCACTTCACCGTGGCGTCAGATGAATCCTGGAAGGTGTTGTAGGGCGCGAGCTCGTCGGCGATGAACATCGCGTCGAAAAGGCCGCGCTCCATGGTCCGCGCCATGTGCCGCCAGTATTCCGGCCGCGCGTAGTCCCAGCCGATCTTGTCCTTCGTGTTCCGCCACATGCCGGTGGCGTGGCTGTTCACGCCGTGCTGCACGAAGCCGAGCAGGTGCGCTTTCTTCTTGGTCATTGAACGAAGTCCTCGATAGACGCGGCGCCGGAGGCGGGCCGGTCCGAGCGGGCGAGCGGAGCGACGACCTCGCGCGCGAAGCGGCGGACGTCGTCCGCCATTGACGGGAACTGGCAGACGACGGCGTCGACGCCTGCCTGCGCATAGGTTGCGAGGCGTCGCCGGATTGTGTCCGGGGAGCCGACGAGAGCGGTCGCGAAGCCGCCATTGGCGTCGAGCAGCTCGGCGTCGGACAGATGGCTCCAGGTGTCGGCGCCCGAGGCCGCGATCACTTCGCGATAATAGGCGATCAGTTCGGGCCGCGCGCGGGCGAGAAGGTCGGCCCGCGCCGCCTCGGCGGCCTGATCGGTCTCTGCGAGGACGACGAAGGCGTTCATCGCGATGCGGGGCGCCCGGTCAGGGGAGAGGCCGCGCAGGCGCTCGCGCAGCGCCGCGACGTCCCCCGGCGCCATGCCGTTGATGAAGAGCGTCTCGGCGCGGTGTCCAGCCAGCGTGAGCGCCGCGTCCGAATGGCCGCTCACCCAGATCGGCGGACGGCGCCCGCCGTGCAGCGCGCGGCGCGGCCGCTCGCCGGCGCCGCCCCAATAGGCTTCGAGCGCCGCGAGATACCGCGTCGCGTGGTCGTATTTCTCGTCGTGCCCCTCCCAGGGCAAGCCGGCCTCCGCGAATTCGTCGCGCTGCCAGCCGCAGACGAGATTCGCCTCGATGCGGCCGCGCGCGATCTTGTCGACGGTCGCGATCATCTGCGCCGCCGCGACGGCGGGGCGGAAGGAAGGCTTCAGCGCTCCGACGAGGCCGATGCGCTCGGTCGCCGAGGCGAGGCCGGCGAGCGTCGTCCAGACATCCAGCACGTCGTGGCGGGGGCCGTGAATGCAGTTGAGGAAGTTCTCGGAGGCGTAGACGAATTCGAAGCCACCCTGCTCGGCCTCGATCGCGACGTCCCGGCACTCCGCGAAGCTCGGCTCGGTCTCGAAGCCGCGCGCGCGGAGCCAGCCGCCATAGACCGGCAGCCAGGCGCCGAAGCTCAGCTTGGGGGCGAGATCGGTCATCAGTCCTGCAGCAGGTTATCGCGCAGCGTCCGGCCCGCGTAAGCCGTGCGCAGCCGGCCGCGGCGCTGCATCTCCGGTGAGACCAGATCGGCGAACTCCTCGAAGCAGCCGGGCGTGTAGGTCGCAAGCAGCATGAAGCCGTCGGCCCCGCCCTCGTCCATGAAGGTCTCGAGCTGGTCGACGATATCGGTCGCGGTTCCGACCAGCGCCGGCATAGCGAAGCGGCTCGAATAGGTCTCCGCCGCCTCACGCAGCGTCACCTCCTCGCCTGCGCCGGACCGGACGAGCGCGTCCTTCACGCCCTGGATGCCCGGCGCCGCGACGTCGTCGAGCAGGGCTTCAGGATCATGGAGCGAGAAGTCCACGCTGAGCTGGCCCGACAGCATCGCCATCGAGCCCTCGGGCGGCATGAGCGATCGGATGAAGGCGTATTTGTCCTCGGCCTCGGACCGCGTCTCGGCCACGATCGGCTGCACGCCGTAGATCAGCTTCACGCTGTTCTCCGGCCGGCCGAAGCGGTCGACCACCCGGCGGCTGAGATCCTCTGAATAGGCCTTCATGCCCGCGATGTCGGGATGGATGGCGAAGATCGCCTCTGCGTGCTTCGCCGCGAAGTCACGGCCGCGATCCGACGAGCCGGCCTGCCACAGCACAGGATGGCCCTGCGGCGAGGGCGCGACGAAGTGGCGGCCGTGGCAGCGGAAGAACTCCCCGTCGTGGACGATCTCACGGACCTTCGTCGGGTCGGCGTAGATCCCGCTCCCCCTGTCCGCGACGATCGCGTCCGGCTCCCACGAGTCCCAGAGCGTCTTGCACAGCTCGACATATTCCTCGATCCGGTCGTACCGGCGCGAGCGGTCGTCCATCGGCGCGCCATAGGCGTCCCATTCGCTCTTCGAGTAGGAGCCGACGATGTTCCAGGCGATCCTGCCGCCGGAAAGGTGATCGAGGCTCGAGAGCCGGCGGCACATCGAATAGGGATGCTCGAAGGCGGTCGACAGCGTCACGCCGACGCCGAGATGGGTCGTCGCGCCCGTGACGATCGGCGCGATCGTCGAGGGCTCGTGAGTCGGGCACTGCACCGCCCACTTCACCGTGGCGTCGGAGGAGTTGCGGTAGCTGTTGTAGGGCGCGAGCTCGTCGGCGATGAACATCGCGTCGAAGAACCCGCGCTCCATGGTTCGCGCCATGTGCTCCCAATAAGGGGGCCGCGCGAAGCTCCAGCCGACCTTGTCCTTCGGGTGCCGCCACATCCCGGTCGCGTGGCTGTTCACTCCATGCTGGATGAAGCCGAGGAGATGAGCCTTCTTCATGTCTTCGAAAACGCCGTCGAACTCGTGAAAAAGGGCCGGGCGCCGCTCATCGGGGCGCCCGGATGACGCCGCTCAGACCTTGGAGGCCGGCGTCTTTTCGATGAAGAACGCGACGCCGACGCCGAGCGTGGTCACGAGGCACAGGAAGGGACCTGCGTAGACCCAGGCGCTCGAAAAGCCGATCGCCGTGATGATGACGATCGAGGCCAGCAGGGCGAAGGCGATGCCGCCCCAATGGCCGTGCTGCGGAACGGGCGGCTCCCGCTCCTCGAGGCGGTATTCGCCGAAGGCGTTGCGAACGCCGCGGACATAACCCGCCGCGAACACCGCCGTGGCGATGATCGAGCCGAGCACGATGACGAGCGTGACGGTGGACATGGGGATCTTCCTCTCAGCTCTGCGCCGCCGCGGCGAGAGGCGCGTCGTCGTCCGCTCTCTCGTCCAGGGCGACGGCCGTGTGCAGGCGGTCGTAATCGAAGCGCGTGGGCTTCAGCAGGGCGCCGACGACCACGGTGATGCCGCTGATGCCGACGATGCTGAGCGTGCCGATCAGGTCGCCGTAGAAGTGCCGGATCGGCATCCCGACCAGGATCGCCAGCACGATGCCGCCGACGAAGCCGATCGTGTTGGTGCGTGGCCAGAGGATGGCGAGGATCAGAGGCAGCAGGATCGAGGTCTTGAGCGCATAGGTGGTCAGAACCAGCGTGGTGAAGTCGACGCCGGAGAGCACGATGGCGAGCGCGATCACGCCGCCGATCAGGCTCGAGAGTTTGGTGAGGACGAACAGGCGACGCTCCGCGATGGACGGCGCGACGCGCTTGACGATGTCGATGGCGACGATCGAGGAGAGCGCCGAGCTGGCGCCGTCGATCGTCGAGTAGCAGGCCGCCAGAACCATCAGCACGTAGGCGACGACCACCAGGAACGGCAGGCCGAGATGTGAGATCAGATAGGGGCCGATGGCCGCGGAGTCGCCGCCGATGTCCGACACGGTCAGGCCGTAGGCGATGCCGATGAAGCCGAGGACGCCGAGCGCGATCGGGATCGGGTAGAACAGCGCGCCGGCCCAGAGGAAGGTGCGGTTCACATATTCGGCCTTGATGGACCACGCCTTCTGCCAGAACGTCTGGTCGGCGATGGCGGCCGCAAAGATGCCGAAGGCCAGCGTGATGCCGAAGCCGGCCGCCGCCTCCGGCCGGAGCACGGATAGGTATTCCGGGTTCGCCTCCCCGACGCGCTGCATGACCGCGGGCGCGCCGCCCGGAACGGCGTCGAACGCGAGCGAGACGATGATCGCCGCGGGGACGGTGATCATCAGCAGGTTGATGGTCGCCGTCATCACGCTGGTCCAGAGACCGCCGAAATAGGAATAGATCAGGACGGACACGAGACCGACCGCGGCCGCATAGGACCAGTTGAGGCCGAACACGGTCGACATGACGACCGATGCCCCCTTCAGGTTGATCAGGATCTCCAGGATGATGCCGAAGATCATGGTGACCGTGACGATCGAGGTCGCGACGCCCGACTGATTGAACCGGCTCTTGGTGAACTCGGAGATCGTGTAGCCATTCGGCATCTTGCGCCGCAGGACGCGCGTGAACGGGATCAGCAGCATCACGGCGAGGCCGTTCGGCGCGACGAACCAGAACAGGCCGGAGAGCCCCCATTCGAAGGTCATGGCGGAGGTCATCATGACCGCCATGGACCAGGTCCAGACCGAGATCACCGATCCGACGCCGAAGCCGAAGCCGATCTTGCGGTTCGAGATGATGAAGTCGTGCGTGTTGTGAACGAGCGCGCGCTTGACGACGATCGCCAGCAGGAGCGTCGCGAGCCCCAGCCCCACCATGAGCGAATATCCGAGCGCCGGGGTGAGCCCGGGCGTCAGTGTCAGCGTGGTCTTATCCATACGAGATGCCCCGATTCATCCGACCGGCCGAGCCGGTCCACAAGCGCACAAGGGCCACAGGCCGACTGCCGCGAAGATCTGAAAACTGTCGATCGCCACTGATCGACACGTCCGGCCACCGAACATTGCACCGTGGTGCAGCACGACGGCGTGGCGGCACATCTCTCTATCATTTTTATATACTAAGCAACAAAGCGTGCGCCGGACGCTTTGGTGATTTGCGTTAGACTGACCGTCTAATCCAAGTCGCAAACGCGAATTCCGGCTCTCGGAGAGCAGCCGTGCGTCGGTTCGCCGCGCCGTGAGCCACGACATCCCCACCACGTCGGGCGTCGCGGTCGCTTTAGGGGCGCGAGCGGATTCCCGGAAGTGCGCGAACTGAGGTCTGCCCCCTTCGGGACAGGATCGGATAGCCTCGGCGCCCGGGCGGCGCCGTCACGCGACTGTCAGATAGGGCTCTTACGATAGCCCGAGACATACGTCCCCGCCACGCCTGCCGGAGCGGTTTTGACCAGGGCGATCACCTACGGCACCTTCGACCTGCTCGGCGCCGCCCATCTTGATTTTCTGGAGCGGGCGGCCGCGCTCGGGGACGAGCTCTATGTCGGGGTCTCGACCGACGCGTTCAGCCGGCTCAAGGGCGATCGCTGTTTCTTCACGTTCGAGGCCCGCATCAGGCTCGTCTCCGCGCTGCGCTGCGTCACCGGCGTGTTTCCTGAGCATTGCTGGGAGCAGAAGCGGAACGACATCTGGCTTCTTGGCGCGGACGTCATCTGCGCAGAGGGCGAGTGGACGGGCGCGCTCGACTTCCTGCGTCCATGGTGCCGCGTGGTCCATCTGCCGCGGGCGGACGGCGATCGGAGGCTTGGCGCCGCCCGCGCCGTCTGCGGCCCGCCTGAGATGACGTCCCGGGGCTCATCGCCGCCCGCGCAAGCTCGTGGCTCGCGTCCATGACGGGTTCGTCATGCGTCCGATGCCGCGCGTCGCCCATCTCATGTCCCGCGTAGCCGGAGAACCGACCCTCATGAACGCCCATGTCCAGAACCGTCCCGACGCGGTGGTTGAGGTCGGCTCCGTCCGGATCGGCAATGCGCTGCCGCTTTCACTGATCGCGGGCCCCTGTCAGCTCGAGAGCCGGGCGCATGCGCT
>NZ_BSFI01000020.1 GCF_027922265.1 Hansschlegelia plantiphila
AGCGCATGCGCCCGGCTCTCGAGCTGACAGGGGCCCGCGATCAGTGAAAGCGGCAGCGCATTGCCGATCCGGACGGAGCCGACCTCAACCACCGCGTCGGGACGGTTCTGGACATGGGCGTTCATGACGGGCTCGTGTCTTGCGCGGCGCAATCGGCCGCTCATGCGGCGTAGGTGGCCCCTTCGAGGACGAGCGTCAATCCGAACAGGTGGGACGCAGGCGTGACGAGCAGGTTTCCACGCCGTTCTGCGAGGCCCTGAGACGCAGCTTCAGCCTGGTCGAGATCTGCGACGAGCAACCGGAGCGCCGACAGCCGGACATCCGAGGTCTCCGCCGCAGGCTCGCCAATCCGCTGGGCGAAGGCCGCAGGGATCAGAATTTCGATCGCGCCGCGCGGCGTGTCGAAAGCGACGCCCGAGGACGACGCCCGGAAATCGCGCACGCCGGTGAGCGCGTCGAAGAAGATGTGGTGGTCGGAGGGATTCTCGGCCGTGAACATCGCCGAGCCGATGCCGATCGCGCCGTTCGGATGGGCCTGCGCCGCAGCGCTCCAGAAGTTCTGCGGCCGTTTGTGCTCGCAGGCGAAGAAGCAGACGGCGGGGCTCGCCGGGTCGACGGCGAAGGCGAGTTCGAAGCCGAGCCCGAGCGGCGAACCGTTCGGCCCGACGCCGTTCCGCTCGAAGGCGAAGGTCTCGAAGCCTCCGACGCCCGCGGCTTCAAAGGCGCGCGCATCGGCCTTGGCGTCGCGGCTCTCGACGGCGAGACCGGAGCCGCCCTCGCCCAGGCGGGACAACCTGTCCCGATGGAAGGCCGCGAAGGAGAAGCGGCTGGGACCGTGCTCCGGGATTGGCGCGTGGTCGCCGATGGAGAGAAGTTCGATGAAGAAGCCAGGCAACTGGACGATGCGGTTCGTCGTGCCGAAGGGGTGGTGGTTCTCCGGGCCGACGAGGAAGCCAAGCCGGGTATAGGCTTCGCCGGCGGCGTCGAGATCGCGGACGAGATGGATGACGTGGTCGAGCCCGCGAGCGATGGACGGCATCCCTTCGACCAAGATCGTCATGCTCCTCACCGTGATCCGGGTTGACCGGACCACCCATGTTCCAGGGCGGCTCTCGACGGCCGAGGTCGGGTCCTCCGGTCAAGCCGAGGGACGACGAGCTTTATTTTGAGAGGAGACGAAAAGCCAATCGGCCGCTCACACCAGCCGGCTCTGATGCAGCGCCGCTTCCACGAACGACGCGAACAGCGGGTGGGGCTCGAAGGGCCGCGACTTCAGCTCGGGATGGAACTGCACGCCGACGAACCACGGGTGGTCGGCGTATTCCACGATCTCCGGCAGCAGGCCGTCCGGCGACATGCCGGAAAACACGAGACCGCGCGCCTCCAGCCGCTCGCGATAGTCGGTGTTGACCTCGTAGCGGTGGCGGTGACGCTCGGATATGTCCTGCGAGCCATAGATGTCGGCGACTTTGGAGCCGCCCTTCAGGCGCGCGTCATAGGCGCCGAGGCGCATGGTCCCGCCGAGGTCGCCCTCGGCCGAGCGGCTCTCGAGGGCGTTGCCGCGCGTCCATTCGGTCATCAGGCCGACGATCGGTTCGGATGTGGGGCCGAACTCGGTCGAGTTCGCGTCCCCGACGCCGGCGAGATTCCGGGCGGCCTCGATCACCGCCATCTGCATGCCGAAGCAGATGCCGAAATATGGCACCTTGCGCTCGCGGGCGAAGGTCGCCGCCCGGATCTTGCCCTCGGCGCCGCGCTGCCCGAAGCCGCCGGGCACCAGGATGCCGTGGACGTGCTCGAGGAACGGCGCGGGATCCTCGCGCTCGAAGATCTCGCTCTCGATCCAGTCGACATTGACCTTCACGGTGTTGGCGACGCCGCCGTGGACCAGCGCCTCGTAGAGCGACTTGTAGGCGTCCTTCAGCCCCGTGTACTTGCCGACGATCGCGATCGTCACCTCGCCCTCTGGGTGACGGACGCGACGCGTCACCTCGCGCCAGCGCGACAGGTCGGGCGCGCCGGCTGGCTCGATCCCGAAAGCGCGCAGCACTTCGGTGTCGAGGCCCTCGCGGTGGTAGGCCTCCGGCACCTCGTAGATCGTGTCGACGTCGCGCGCCTCGATGACGGCGGTCTCGCGCACGTTGCAGAACAGGCCGAGCTTGCGGCGCTCCTCCGGCGGAATCGGCCGGTCGCAGCGGCACAGCAGGATGTCGGGCTGGATGCCGATCGAGCGCAGCTCCTTGACGGAGTGCTGCGTCGGCTTGGTCTTCAGCTCGCCCGCGCTCGGAATGAACGGCAGCAGGGTGAGGTGGATGTAGATCGCGTCGCCGCGCGGCAGGTCGTTGCCGAGCTGGCGGATCGCCTCGAAGAACGGCAGGCCCTCGATGTCGCCGACCGTGCCGCCGATCTCGACCAGCACGAAGTCATAAGACTCGTTGCCGTCGCGCACGAACTCCTTGATGGCGTCGGTGACGTGCGGAATGACCTGAACGGTCGCGCCGAGATAGTCGCCGCGGCGCTCCTTCGCGATGATGTCGCGATAGATGCGGCCGGTGGTGATGTTGTCGGCCTTCGAGGTCGGCCGGCCGGTGAAGCGCTCGTAATGGCCGAGGTCGAGGTCGGTCTCCGCGCCGTCGTCCGTGACGAACACCTCGCCGTGCTGCGTCGGGCTCATCGTGCCGGGATCGACGTTGAGATAGGGGTCGAGCTTGCGGAGGCGCACCGTGTAGCCCCGCGCCTGCAGCAGCGCGCCGAGCGCGGCCGATGCGAGACCCTTGCCGAGCGAAGACACCACGCCGCCGGTGATGAAGACGTAGCGGGCCATTCGCTCTCTTTCGCAAATCGAGCGTCGCGCCTTCCGACGCCACGACTCTTCAGCACTAGCCCCGCGGGCGGCGATTCGCCGAGACCGCCGGGCGGGTTGTCCACATGCCCGGAACGACGCGCCAACAGAGTTATCGGGCGGATCGGTGAACCGACCGCCAAGATAGCAATGACGCGCGTAAGGCTGTCGCGCTTGTTAGCCCGGCTTTGCATCCCGCGCAAAGCCCCGGCGGCGCAACGGCGCCATGTTTCGCCCGAAGCGACCCGCGTTGACCACGCCGCGCGTGCGCCCCTACTGTCCACCCCACCCGAGACGCTCTCGGACGGACCGACGCATGCCGACTGGCTCCAGACTGACTTCGATGCTCACCCGAGGCCTGCGTCGCGCAACGGCGGCCCTGGCGGCCGTCTCCCTGCTCGTCACGGCGACCCCGGCTCCGGTCGCGGCCCAGGCCGCCGGCGGCATGCCGGTCATCCGCGACGCCGAGATCGAGGGACTGCTGCGCGACTACATGGCCCCCATTTTCAGGGCGTCGGGCGTCGGGGAAGGCGTCGTCGAGATCACCATCATCAACTCGCGGGAGTTCAACGCCTTCGTCGCCGACGGCCGACGAATCTTCGTCAACGCCGGCACTTTGATGGACTCCAAGACTCCGAACGAGGTGATCGGCGTGCTCGCGCATGAGACCGGCCACATCGCCGGCGGCCACCTCGCCCGGATGCGCCAGCAGCTCGACAACATGCAGACGATGGCGATCGTCGCGATGCTGCTCGGCGTCGGCGCCATGGGAGCCGCGGCCGCCTCCAATTCCCGTGGGGGCGGCGACGCCGCGATGGGCGCGCTCGTCGGGCCCCAGCAGATGATCCAGCGCACCCTGCTCGCTTACCAGCGCACGCAGGAGGAGGCGGCGGACCGCGCTGCGGTCAGCTATCTCAACAAGACCGGCCAGTCGGCCAAGGGGATGCTGACGACCTTCAAGCGCTTCGCCGATCAGGTGGCGTTCTCCAGGCGCTTCATCGACCCTTACGCTCAGACCCATCCGATGCCGCAGGACCGCATCGAGAACCTCGAGCAACTGGCCGAGAAGAGCCCCTATTTCAACAAGCTGGACCCGCCGGCTCTGCAGGCGCGGCACGATATGATGCGGGCGAAGCTGTTCGGCTTCATAGACACGCCGGAGGCCGTCGGCCGGCGCTATCCGCCGAGCGATCAGAGCCTGCCCGCCAGATACGCCCGCGCGATCGCGACCTACCGCTCCTCGCCGCTCCCCGGCGCCATCGCGCAGATCGACGCGCTGATCGCGGCCCAACCCAACAACCCGTATTTCTACGAGCTGAAGGGGCAGGCCTATCTGGAGAACGGACGGCCGAAGGACGCCGCCGGACCGCTGCGCCGCGCGCTGGCGCTCGCCCCGAACGCGAGCCTCATCCGGACGATGCTGGGCCAGGCGCTGAATTCGGGCGGCGACTCCCGAGACGCGCTCGCCGAGCTCCGACGGGCGACGGCCGTCGACACCAAGAACGCCGACGGCTATCGCCAACTCGCCCAAGCCTACGCCCGGCAGAACAAGATACTGGAGGCGGACCTAGCCTCGGCGCAGGCGGCCTTCGCCGCCGGCGACTTCGGAACCGCACGACAGCTCGCGGAAAGAGCCAAGCGGGGCTTTAAGCAGGGCACGCCGAACTGGCTTAAGGCCGACGACATCGCGGGCTATACCCCGCCGAAGCAGAATTGAGGCGGCGGCCGCTTTTTCGACACGCGCGAGGCCGAAAATAGTTGCGATCCCCGCGGGACGGAGAATTTTGGATGAGTTTTCTTGCGCGCCTGACGCTCGCCTCGACGCTGACCTTCGCCGCGGCTGCTCCTGCGGCGGCATTCGACGCGTCGGAGAAGGATGAGATCGGTAAGATCGTCCGCGAGTATCTCATCCAGCACCCCGAGGTGCTCTACGAGGCGCAGAAGGAGTGGAACCGGCGGCAGGAGGCCAAGGTCGAGGAGAAGCGCGGGGCGGCGCTATCGACCTATCTCGGCACGATCGACGGCTCCAAGCTGCACGCCGTGCTCGGCAATCCTAAGGGCGACGTCACGCTGGTCGAGTTCTTCGACTACAATTGCGGGTACTGCCGGCACGCCACCAAGGACATCGACGCGCTGATCTCGGCCGATCCCAAGCTCCGCATCGTGCTGATCGAGCTGCCGGTGATCCGGCAGGAATCGCTCGGCGCGGCGCAGGTGTCGATCGCCGTGAACCGGGCGGCGCACGACAAGTTCGCGGAATTCCACGCGAAGCTGCTCTCCGGCCAATCGCTCGCGACCAAGGCCCGGGCGCTCGCCGTCGCCAAGGAGGTCGGCGTCGACCAGAAGGCGGTGGAGGAGGCGCTCGGGGGCCCGGAGGTGGAGAAGACGCTGCTCGAATCGAAGACCCTCGCCGACGATCTCGGCGTCGAGGCCACGCCGACGTTCGTGGTCGGCGACGCGGTCGTTCCGAACACGACCAGCGTCGTCGGCGACCTCCAGGGCCGCATCGCCGCGATCCGCGCCTGCGGCAAGGCGGTGTGCTGAACGGCGGCGTCCCCGGAATCGCTTCGCCGCCGATCCGCAATTCTGTGGAATCGCTTGGGTTCGCGCGTGCAACTCCCTATAACCCCCGACGCTCGCCGCCGCATTTAGCGGTTTTCGTCGCGGCAAGGACCGCCTTTTCGTGAACCCTGTCGTCTACGTCCTCAACGGCCCGAACCTTAACCTGCTGGGCGTGCGGGAGCCCGCGGTCTACGGCTCTCTGACGCTTGACGACGTCGAGGCCATGGCGCGCAAGACGGGCGAGGAGGTCGGGCTGACCATTGAGTTCCGGCAGAGCAACCATGAGGGCGACCTGGTCGACTGGATCCAGGAATCCCGCGGCCGCGCCGGAGGCCTCGTGCTCAACGCCGGCGCTTACACCCATACCTCCGTCGCGATCCACGACGCGATCCTCGCTTGCGGCGTGCCCGTGATCGAGGTCCACATGTCGAACGTCCACGCGCGTGAGAGTTTTCGTCACCATTCCTACGTGTCGCCGATCGCGGCCGGGGTCATCGTCGGGCTTGGCGTCGACGGCTACGAGTTCGCGATCCGCGCGCTCGCCCGCCGTATCGACCGCCGCGCCCCGCCTGATCTGGCCACGGCCTGAATTCGCGCCCGAGATCCAAGAAGGCCAATGAAGAAACCAATCACCAACGCCGGCGCCGACCATGAGCTCGTTCGCGAACTCGCGGAGCTCATGACCGAGAATGGCCTGACCGAGATCGAGATCGAACGCGGCGATTTCCGGGTGCGCGTCGCCCGGCAGGTTTCCGCGGCTCCCGCCGCCGCCGCGCCTCCGTCCCCGCCGGCTGTGACTGTCGCCGCCGCGGCCGTCGAGGCAGTCGACCCGGCTAAGCGCCCCGGCGTGGTTCTCTCTCCCATGGTCGGCACCGCCTATCTTGCGCCGGAGCCCGGCGCGCGCCCCTTCATCGAGGTCGGCGCGACGGTGCGCCAGGGCCAGACGGTGCTGATCGTCGAGGCCATGAAGACGATGAACGCCATTCCCGCGCCGAAGGCCGGCGTCGTGCGCGAGATCCTCGTGACGGACGGGCAGCCGGTCGAGTTCGGCGAGCCTCTCCTGATCGTAGACTGAGCCGATGCCCAGCTTGGACAAGGTCCTGATCGCCAATCGCGGCGAGATCGCGCTTCGGATCCTGCGCGCCTGCAAGGAGCTCGGAATCGCGACGGTCGCCGTGCATTCGACCGCCGACGCGGACGCGATGCACGTGCGGCTCGCCGACGAGAGCGTGTGCATCGGCCCGCCGGCCGCGCGCGAAAGCTATCTGAACATCCCGGCGCTGCTCGCGGCTTGCGAGATCACCGGCGCCGACGCGGTCCATCCGGGATACGGCTTCCTTTCGGAGAACGCGCGCTTCGCGGAGATTCTCGAGGACCACAACCTCGTCTTCATCGGGCCCAAGCCCGAGCATATCCGCATCATGGGCGACAAGATCGCCGCCAAGCAGACCGTGAAGCGTCTGGGAATCCCAGTCGTGCCCGGCTCCGACGGCGGAATCACCGAGGACGACGAGGCGCTGACGGTCGCGCGCGAGATCGGCTATCCCGTGCTGGTGAAGGCTGCCGCCGGCGGCGGCGGGCGGGGCATGAAGGTCGCAATGACCGAGTCCGACCTGCTCGAGGCGCTGCACACCGCGCGCTCCGAGGCCAAGGCGGCGTTCGGCGACGACGCGGTGTATCTTGAGAAGTATCTCGTCCATCCCCGGCATATCGAGGTGCAGGTCCTGGGCGACGGCCAGGGCGCAGCGATCCATCTCGGCGAGCGCGACTGCTCGCTGCAGCGCCGGAACCAGAAGGTCTGGGAGGAGGCCCCCTCGCCCGCGCTGAACGCCTCCGAGCGCGAGCAGATCGGCGAGACGGTGGCGGCGGCGATGCGCGGGCTCAGCTACCGCGGCGCCGGAACGGTCGAATTCCTATACGAGGAAGGCCGCTTCTACTTCATCGAGATGAACACCCGGATCCAGGTCGAGCATCCCGTGACCGAGATGGTGACGGGCATCGACCTCGTGAACGAGCAGATCCGCATCGCCGGCGGCGCCAAGCTGACGATCGCGCAGGAGGACGTGGTGTTCCGCGGCCACGCCATTGAGTGCCGCGTCAACGCCGAGCATCCCGAAACATTCCGTCCGTCGCCCGGCCGAATCGCCTACTACCACGTGCCCGGCGGACTGGGCGTGCGCGTCGATTCAGCGGCTTATCAGGGCTACACGATCCCTCCGCACTACGACAGCCTGATCGGCAAGCTCATCGTTCACGGCCGCAACCGCACCGAATGCCTGATGCGGCTGCGGCGCGCGCTCGACGAGTTCGTCGTGGACGGCATCGAGACCACGCTGCCGCTGTTCCGCAAGCTCGTCCGCAATTCCTCGATCCAGGATGGCGACTACGACATCCACTGGCTCGAGAAGATGCTGGCGGAAGAGGCGGCGGAGGCCTGAGCCCCATTGGCTCCTCGTATGCGTTGAGAGGATCAAGAACGAGCCGCGGCGGGACGCCTCCGGGTTCAAGTCCCACCCGAGCGTCGAACTTCACGAACGACGGTCTCTCGTCCGGTCGTTGCACGCCCGCGTTCGCCCGCAAGGGGAGAACGGAACAACGGCTGAACGTCAGTTCCTCTTTTCACGCTCCCGCACTACCCTCTCGCTCATGACGCGCATCAACGACGTTCCCGGTGAGATCACGCCGGAGGTGCTGCTCAAGGCCTACGCCTGCGGCATCTTCCCGATGGCCGAGAGCGCGAGCGATCCCGGACTCTACTGGATCGAGCCGGAGCTTCGCGGCGTGCTGCCGCTCGACGCCTTCCACGTCTCGGCCCGGCTGGAGCGGACAGTCCGGGGCGACACGTTCGAGATACGCGTCGACACCGCTTTCGAAGACGTTCTTGACGGCTGCGCATCTCCAGCGCCCGGACGCGACAAGACATGGATCAACGGCCGCATCAGGCGGCTCTATAACGAGCTTCACGCCATCGGGCGCTGCCATAGCGTGGAGGCCTGGCGCGACGGGCGGCTGGTCGGCGGCCTTTATGGGGTGCGGCTCGGCGGCGCGTTCTTCGGCGAGAGCATGTTCCACATCGAGCGCGACGCCTCGAAGGTGGCGCTCGTCCATCTCGCGGCGCGGCTTCGCCATGGCGGCTTCCAGCTGCTCGATACACAGTTTGTGACGGAGCATCTCAAGCGCTTCGGCGCCGTTGAAACGCCCCGCCGCGAATACCACTCGCTGCTGGAGCGGGCGATCCGCGGACATGGCGAATTCTTCCGCTGGGAGCAGGGCCGCCGCGTCTCGGGCGACGAGGCGATGGCCGCTCTCTCAGTCCCGCGGTAAGGCTCGGTTAAGCACATTCACGGTTACTGACCGGTAGCGAACCCTTCGAGGGTCTACCGATGTCAGCCGAACACGACCACGATCTCCCCCCGTCCGCCTTCGAGGGCGTAAGCCCGCCGAGCCGCGAACTGGCCCTGTGGCGGGACGACATGCGGGCGGAGAGATTCGACCTTCTTGCGTCGCGCCTTAAGCGCTATCTCCCGCACGGGCTGATCGCAGCCGTGGTGATCGCCGGCGGCTTCGCCGTCGCAAGCTACGCAACCGCCCCCGCCCTGACCGATGGCGTCGACGAACTCGCAGCGATCGACGCGCGACGGATGGGCCTCGCCGCCAATCTCGACGCCTCCGGGGCGGAAAAGCGTTCAGCCTCGCTCACCCGGGACGTCGGTTCGCTGAAGTCCGAGATCGCGCGCCTGCAGAAAGCGCTCGGGCAGTCGAAAGCCGCGCAGAACGTTCTCTCCAAGTCGACCGCCGGGCAGGCCGCCGCCAACCAGGATGAGGTGCGCGGGCTGAAAGCCGAGATCGCCTCGCTCACGAAAACGCTCGACGCGACGCGAGATTCCGCGGCGTCAAAAATTGACGCGCTTCAGGCCAAGGTCGACGAACCGAAGCAGGACGATCCGCGCGTCGCGGAATTGCAGGACCGCCTCGACAAGCTGGAGAAGTCGACCGCCACCAAGAAGGACGCCTCCCCCGAGACCACCGGCAGCGTGGCGCCGAAAAGTCCGGCGTCGCAAATCGTCCGCAACTGGACGGTGCGGGAGGTCAACGACAACGTGGCTGTCCTGGAGGGCCGCCATGGAATCATCGAGGTCGAGCCCGGCGCGAGGGCGCCCGGCATCGGTCGCATCCGCTCCATCGAGCGCCGTGACGGCGAATGGGTCGTGGTGACCGACCGCGGCGTCATTCTGCAACGCTGAGACGAACTTAAACCGGGCTTTAGGCGGCGCCGTGCGAGCGTCACCCGTAAAGCGGCCGGAAGCCTGCGGTCGCCGCACTGTTCATCGTCGCGCCCCGTCGCGGCGAAACGCTGATCACCCGCACCGGATCTACGCCTATGTCACAGGTCGTTGAACGTCTCCGCGAAACGACCGAACCCGCGCCGGTAGGCTCGCCCCTCCGCGTCGCTGTGCTGCTGCCTTGCTACAACGAGGAGGCCGCGATCGGCGAGGTGGTCCGCAGCTTCCGCGCCGCGCTGCCAGGCGCCGATATCTACGTCTACGACAACAACTCGAAGGACCGGACGGTCGAGCGCGCAACCGAGGCCGGTGCGATCGTCCGGCGCGAGCGACGGCAGGGCAAGGGCGCCGTGGTGCGCCGCATGCTCGCCGACGTCGAGGCCGACATCTACCTGATGGCCGACGGCGACCTGACCTACGATCCGCTCGCCGCGCCGCTGCTGATCGACCGCCTGGTCACCGAGCAGCTCGATATGGTGGTCGCCACGCGGGACGGCGAAGGCATGCTGGTCCGGCGTGGACACATGGCCGGCAACCGTATGTTCAATCATGTCATCGCGCGGCTGTTCGGCCCGGGCTTCACTGATATCCTGTCCGGCTACCGGGCGGTCTCCCGGCGTTTCGCGAAGTCGTTCCCAGCGGCCTCCGACGGATTCGAGATCGAGACGGAGCTCGCGATCCACGCGCTCGACCTGCGGCTCGCGGTCGCCGAGATCGCGGTGCGCTACGGCAGGCGTCCGGAGAACTCGATCAGCAAGCTTTCGACCTTCCGTGACGGCTTCAAGATCCTCTGGACGATCGCGATGATGCATCGCGCCCTGCAGCCGTTCAAATTCTTCGGGGTCATCGCCGCAGGGCTCGCGATGGCGGCGGTGACGCTCGCCGCGCCGGTGGTCGTCACCTTTCTCGAGACAGGGCTCGTGCCGCGTCTGCCGACGGCCGTGCTTGCGGCGAGCGTGATGCAGCTCGCGGTGCTCAGTCTTGTCTGCGGCGTCATCGTCGAAGCGGTTTCCGAAGGCCGGCGCGAAGCGAAGCGCCTGCGCTATCTCGAACTCAAGGGCGCCTGACGACGGATCGCAGCTGGCGCCCCGTCGGCGTCGCTTGCGCCGGCGCCACGCGCCCTTATGTTGGGGCCGCTTTTGACACAGCCCCAGAGACCGTTCGCCTGATGACCTTCGTCGACGCCCAGACAGCGCCGCTCCGCAAGAACGGAACGATCAAGATCCACGGGCCGGAGGCCTTCGAGGGAATGCGCCGCGCCGGCCGGCTGGTGGCGGAGGCGCTGGATATGCTGGGAGACCAGGTCGCGCCGGGCGTGACGACCGAAGCGCTGGACAAGATGGCGCTCGAGTTCGGCCTTGATCACGGCGCCCTGCCCGCCTGCCTCTATTACCGCGGCTACTCCAAGACGATCTGCACCTCGATCAACCACGTCGTCTGCCACGGCATCCCTAACGACAAGCCGCTGCGCGAGGGCGACATCGTCAATATCGACGTGACCTATGTGCTCGACGGCTGGCACGGCGATTCGAGTCGGATGTACGCGGTCGGCGCGATCCCGCGCAGGGCCGAGCGTCTTATCGAGATCACCTACGAGTCGCTCAATCGCGGCCTCGCCGTGATCAAGCCGGGCGCGACCACGGGCGACATCGGCGCCGCGATCCAGAGCTACGCGGAAGGCGAACGCGCCTCGGTGGTGCGGGACTTCTGCGGACACGGCATCGGCCGTCTTTTCCACGACGAGCCCAACATCCTGCACTACGGCCGGCCCGGCGAAGGCGCGGAGCTGAAGCCCGGCATGTTCTTCACCGTCGAGCCGATGATCAATCTCGGCCGACCGCATGTGAAGGTGCTCGGCGACGGCTGGACGGCGGTGACGCGCGACCGGTCGCTTTCCGCGCAGTTCGAGCACATGGTCGGCGTGACCGAGACGGGCTGCGAGGTGTTCACGCATTCGCCGCGAGGGGTCGAAGCTCCGGTGTTCGCGGCGGCCTGAGCGGAACGGCGCGCTCGGGGGTCTTCGACTTGCCGGAGGCGCGGCCAAGCGCCACGATGGTCTCCCGACTCTCCTTTGGAGCGCCGAATTGGCCATGCCGACGGGGGCGAAGCCCGAAGAAGAGGACGAGCCGCTTCCGGGCTTCGAAGAGGCCGCCGGCCGTTCGGCGAGGACGTCGCAGCCGGAACCGCATTATCTCGGCCATCGCGAACGGCTGAAGGCGCGATTCCTGACCGGCGGTCCGGAATCCCTTCCGGATTACGAACTGCTGGAGCTCGTACTGTTCCGGACCCTTCCCCGCGGCGACGTGAAGCCGCTCGCGAAGCATCTGATCGCGACGTTCGGCTCATTCGCGGATGTGCTCGCCGCGCCGTTCGAGCGACTGGTCGAGATCAAAGGGATCAAGGAAGCGACCGCGACGGACTTCAAGGTCGTCGAAGCCTCCGCGCGGCGCTTCGCCAAGGGCGCCATCGCCAAGCGGACGGTGCTGTCGTCATGGTCGAACGTCATCGACTATTGCCGGACCGCGATGGCTTTCGACGACAAGGAGCGGTTCCGGATCCTGTTTCTCGACAAGAAGAACGCGCTGATCGCCGACGAGGTGCAGCAGTCCGGCACGGTCGACCACACGCCCGTTTATCCGCGCGAGGTGGTGCGCCGCGCGCTTGAGCTGCGGGCGACCGCGCTGATCCTGGTCCACAACCACCCGTCCGGGGACCCGACCCCGAGCCGGGCGGACATTGACATGACGCGCACCATCGCCGACATCGCGAAGCCCCTCGGCATCGCGATCCACGACCATGTGATCGTC
The DNA here is from genome assembly GCF_027922265.1 of Hansschlegelia plantiphila. Classification (GTDB taxonomy): domain Bacteria; phylum Pseudomonadota; class Alphaproteobacteria; order Rhizobiales; family Methylopilaceae; genus Methylopila; species Methylopila plantiphila. Next base: position 12,495 of record NZ_BSFI01000020.1, read on the forward strand.
GGGCGCGACGGCCACGCCAGCTTCCGGGGCCTCAAGCTGCTTTGATCAAGTGGTGGGCTTCTACTTGCAATAAAATTGGGCGCCGACCCCCTTTTCACGGGGCGGATGCGGATTAGCATTGGTTTAAAGACGCGTTGCAGGGAGTTCTGTCCGCTTGCCCCCAGCCTTCGACGAGATGACGCTTTCGGACGGCTCCGTCCGCAGCGCATATAGCAAGCTCGCCGAATGGCTCAGCGACGCGCCGGCCGATCTGCTGCAGTACCGCGTCAAGGAAGCCGAGCTTCTGTTCCGCCGGATCGGCATCACCTTCGCGGTCTACGGCGATCAGCAGGCGACCGAGCGCCTCATCCCGTTCGACATCATCCCCCGCATCATCACCGCCGCCGAATGGGCGACGCTGACCAAAGGCCTCGTCCAGCGCGTCGAAGCTCTGAATCGCTATATCTCGGACGTCTACGGAAAGCGTGAGATTCTGCGAGCAGGCGTGGTGCCCGAGGATCTCGTGTTCCAGAACGAGGCGTTCCGGCCGGAGATGGCGGGCAAGACGCCGCCGCACGATCTTTGGGTGCATATCGCCGGCATCGACATCGTGCGCGTCGACGCCGACACCTTCTATGTGCTGGAGGACAACTGCCGCACGCCGTCCGGGGTCTCCTACATGCTGGAGAACCGCGAGGTGATGATCCGGCTGTTCCCTGAACTGTTCTCCAAACATCGCGTCGCGCCCGTCGACCGCTACGCCGACGAACTGCTGGCGACGCTCCGTTCGCTCGCGCCTCGCTCTTCCTCCGCCGATCCGAACGTCGTGCTGCTGACGCCTGGCGTCTACAACTCGGCCTATTACGAGCACTCGTTTCTGGCCGATAAACTCGGCATCGAGCTGGTCGAAGGGCGCGACCTGTTCGTGCGCGACGACGTCGTCTACATGCGCACGACCGAGGGACCGCAGCGGGTGGACGTGATCTACCGGCGCATCGACGACGAGTTCATCGACCCGCTGGTGTTCCGGCCCGACAGCGCGCTCGGCGTGCCGGGCCTGATGAGCGCCTATCACGCCGGGAACGTCACGCTGACGAACGCGGTCGGCACCGGCGTCGCCGACGATAAGGCGATCTACAGCTACATGCCGGACATCATCCGGTTCTATCTGGGCGAAGAGCCGATCCTGAAGAACGTGCCGACCTTCCGCTGCCGCGAGCCGGAGGCCCTGAAATACGTCCTCGACAACATCGAGAAGCTTGTCGTCAAGGAAGTCCATGGCTCCGGCGGCTACGGCATGCTGGTAGGGCCGCACGCCAGCAAGGAGCAGATCGAGCTGTTCCGCGCCAAGCTGCGCGCCTCCCCCGCCGGCTTCATCGCGCAGCCCACGCTCGCGCTGTCGACCTGTCCGACCTATGTCGACTCCGGCGTCTCGCCGCGCCACGTCGACCTCCGCCCCTTCGTGCTGACCGGCTCGAACGGCGTGCGGATCGTCCCGGGCGGCCTGACGCGAGTCGCCATGCGGGAAGGCTCGCTGGTCGTGAACTCCAGCCAGGGCGGCGGGACGAAGGACACCTGGGTGCTGGACGAATGAGAGCTGAAATCCGCCCCCCCGCCATCGACCAGAGCGTGACGGCATGCTGAGCCGCACAGCCGACAACCTGTTCTGGCTCTCGCGTTACGTAGAGCGAGCAGAATCACTCGCCCGCATCCTGGAGACGACGCAGCGGCTCGCCTCGCTGCCGACCGCCTATGGCGGCCTCACCAACGAGTGGGAGAGCGCGGTCGCGACGGCCGGCTGCAAGGCGGAGTTCCTCGCCAAGCACGAGGAGGCCAATCAGGACGCCGTTGTGAACTACCTCGCCTTCGACCGCGAGAACCCCTCGTCGATCCTCAACTGCTTCGAGACCGCCCGCCACAACGCCCGCTCGGTGCGAACCGCGCTCACGATGGAGATGTGGGAGGCGATCAACGGCGCCTGGCTCGAACTCCGCCGCATGGCGGACCGCAGGCTGGAAGGCGAGGAGCTGACGCGCTTCCTCGGCTGGGTGAAGGAGATCGGCCTGCGCTTCGACGGCTCTGCCCACAGGACGATGCTGAGGAACGACATCTACGACTTCTCGCGCATGGGCATGCTGCTGGAACGCGCCGACAACACGGCGCGCATCCTCGACGTGAAATACCATCTGCTGCTGCCCGAGCAGGGCGAGGTCGGCGGCGGCCTCGACTACTACCAGTGGTCCGCGATCCTGCGCGCGGTCTCGGCCGCCACCAGCTATCACTGGGTCTATCGCCAGAGCCTGAAGCCCTGGCTGATCGCGGATCTGCTGCTGCTCAACGACCAGATGCCGCGCTCGCTCGCCGCCTGCTACGCCGAGCTCGTGCGCCACCTCGATTATCTCGCGCGCGCCTACGGCCGCCAGGGCGAAGCGCAGCGGATCGCCCGCGGCAGCCGGGTGAAGCTGGAGAACGCCGACATCCGCGACATCTTCCAGAGCGGCCTGCACGAGTTCATCACCGGCTTCATCTCCGAGAACAGCCGGCTGGGCTCGGCGATCCACGAACAGTATCTGTCGTGACGGCGCGCCGATGCGCCTGATCATCCGCCATAAGACGGCCTACACGTTCGGAACGCCGGCGACGGGCGTCATCCAGACTCTGCGGCTATCCCCCCGCAGCCATGAAGGCCAGCACATCGTCAGCTGGCGTCTCGACATCGACCGCGATTGCCGGCTGCGCTCGTCGGAGGACGCGTTCGGCAACCAGACCCATGTCTTCGCGGTGGATGGGCCGGTCGACAGCCTGACGGTCACGGTCGAGGGCGAGGTGGACACGCAGGACACCAACGGAGTGGTGCGTGGGGCTGTCGAGCGTTTTCCGCCTTCGCTCTATCTCCGCGAGACGCCCCTGACAGCGCCCGATCCCGACATCGCCGCGCTCGCGCAGGCTGCAAAGTCGGAGGCCAAGGACGACGTCCTGGGCTCCCTCCACGTCCTGCTCTCGGCGATCCACGGGACCATGGACTTCGAAGTGAAGCAGACCGACGCGGCGACGACCGCCGCCGAGGCATTCCGGCTGAAGCGGGGCGTCTGCCAAGACCTCACCCATGTCTTCCTCGTCGCCGCCCGATCCATCGGCGTCCCCGCCCGCTATGTCGGCGGCTATTTCCGCCGGGACGACGGCGTGATCGAGCAGGAGGCCGGGCACGCGTGGGCTGAGGCCTATGTGCCGGGCCTCGGCTGGGTCGGATTCGACGCGGCGAACGAAATCTGCCCGACGGAGGCGCATGTGAGAGTCGCGATCGGGCTCGACTATCTCGGAGCGGCGCCGGTCCGTGGGTCGCGCTATGGCGGCTCGGGGGAGGAGCTCGAGGTCGCCATCTCGGTCGACGACGCCCGCGCCCGCCGCGCCCACCGTCGATCCTGATCTATTTGCATGACAGGCGCCCGTTTTTCGTGCAGCGCGGCGACGTGCGCGTTGTCGCGGCGGCGAGACTCTTGATAGCGTCGCCGGCTTCGGAGTTCGGGGTTCAAGTGAAATGACCTACTGCGTCGGCATCCTCGTTCGCGACGGGCTGGTCATGATCGCGGACACCCGCACCAATGCGGGCATCGACAACATCGCGACCTTCCGAAAGCTCAAGATCGTCTCGGAGCCCGGACGGCGCACGCTCGCGATCGCGACCTCGGGCAATCTCTCCGTCAGCCAGTCGGTGATTTCGATGCTCGCCGAGGGCGTCGAGAATCAAGAGACGGGCGAGCTGGAAACGCTCGAAGCCCAGCCCACCATGTTCAAGGCGGCGCAGCTCGTCGGTCGCGCGGTGCGCGAGGTCTGGCGGGTTGACGGCGCCAGCATGAAGGAGATGACGGCCCGGTTCGACGTGCAGATGCTGTTTGGCGGCCAGGTCGCGGGCGGGCGGCTGCGGCTGTTCATGATCTACGCCGCCGGCAATTTCATCGAGGTGACGCCCGACACGCCCTACTTCCAGATCGGCGAGCACAAATACGGCAAGCCGATTCTCGACCGGGCGGTGCAGTACGACACCGACCTCTACGACGCGCTTAAGATCGGCCTGATCTCGATGGATTCGACCATGCGCTCGAACCTCGGCGTCGGTCCGCCGATCGACGTGCTGGTGTTGCGCAAGGACGCCCTGGTGCCCGAGCTCGATTACCGGATCGAGCCGAACGACCGCTATTTCCTGGATCTGCGCGAGCGGTGGTCGCAGGCGCTGCGCACCGCGCATATCGAGATTCCACGGCCGCCCTACGGGAACAATATTCCCGGCGACGTGGAGCTCTGACTCCGCGCCCAGGTCCCGGCTTCCAGGCCGGACATGGGCGAGACGCCGCTATTCGCCGAGCGTCGGGCCCTGCGGAGCCTCCGGCCGGTCGCCGCCTTTGCAGTCGACCAGCCACACGTCGTAGATCGGGTGCTCGACGCCCGACAGGCCGGGGCTCGATGCGAACATCCAGCCCGAGAAGATTTTGCGCTGTTCGTTGGCGAGGGTGATCTCCTCCACGTCGACATAGGACGTCGTGTTCGGCGCCTCGGTCGGCGGGCGCGTGTAGCAGACGTGCGGCGTCACCTTCAGCGCGCCGAAGGTCGCCGTCTTCTCGATCGGCGCGTCAAACTCGGTGACGCGGCCGGTGATCTTGTCGAGTCCGTTGAACACGGCGATCGGGTTCGTGATCCGCGGCGTCGGCGCGACGACTTCCGGCTTGGCGGCCTTGGGCGCCGGTTCGAGCGTCGAAGTGCCGGGGTTCTGTGCGAACGCCGGCGACGCGGAGAACAAGGCGAACGGCAGCGCGGACGCGGTCAGGAGGCGGACAAGCACGGGATATCAATTCTCGCGACGCGTCGGGAGGCTTCAAAAAAGCGGCTGTTCGGACCAGACGCCGCGAATACGGCCCCGGCGGGGCGTTCCGTCAATCGTCGGGGGACCAGGCCTGATAGTCGCCGGTCGCGGCGGGCCGCTTGCGCGCCGATAGCGCCGAGCCGCTAGGCCGGTAAGCCTCCGCGGTGCCTGTCTTGTTCTCCCGGTGCGGCTTCTGCCAGTCGCGCGGCGCATAGTTCTCGTTCGCAGGCGGCGTGGCCACCGTATGGTGCATCCAGCCGTGCCAGCCCGGCGGTATCGCGGAGGCTTCGGCGTAGCCGGCGTAGACGACCCAACGCCGTTCCGTCCCGAATGCGGCGTTCTTCGCAGGGTCGTTGGGCAAGCGGTAATAGCGGTTGCCGAGTTCGTCCTCGCCGACGAACTCGCCGCCGCGCGACAGCGCGAAGCGCGTGCCGACGGTGGAGCCGTTCCACCAGGTGAAGATGTCTGTAAGGACGCTCAATAGGGACATCGACCGTAAGCCTCGGGCGGCAGGCGTGCTCAGGTTAGCTATGAGCCGAGGCCGGCGGCTTGTCCAGAACCCGCGCAACGCGCGCGGCTCACAGCCGGAGGCTTGTGAACATCGCGCGCTTCGCTAATCTGGCTGCGGCGTCTCGCCGCGGACGCCCGCATCGCATGCCAACTTTCGGGGGAAGAAGCGCGATGGCCACCGTAACCGGCACGGACGAAAGCGAGCGACTCGACGGCGCCGATGGCGTCACCGGCCTCGCCGACTCCATCTTCGGCTATGCCGGCGACGACACGATCGATGCCGGCGACGGCGACGACACGATCTACGGCGGCGCCGGCGCCGACCGGATGGAGGGCGGCGGCGGTTACGACTGGGTGTCGTATCTCCTGTCCACCGCCGTCGTCGTCAACATGGCTTCTTACGGCGGCGCCACCGGCGGCGAGGCCCAGGGCGACAACCTGTTCTCGATCGAGGGGCTGATCGGCTCGTCCTACGCCGACACCATCACCGGCGACAGCTCCGACAACACCGTCAAGGCCGGACGGGGCGCTGACAGCGTCGACGGCAGCTACGGCGCGGACACGCTATACGGCGAGAACGACAACGACACGCTCATCGGCGGCCTGGGCCTGGACCGCCTCTACGGCGGCGCCGGGAACGATTATCTGGGCGGCGGAGACGACATCGACATCCTCGAGGGCGGCGACGGCAACGACACGATCAACGCAGGCGCGGGCAACGACCACATCGGCTACTCCGCGGCGGAGGGCGTCGGCGACGACCTGATGCGAGGCGACGCCGGGAACGACTACATCTACGACAATTCCGGGCGAAACACGCTCGACGGCGGGGAGGGCGAGGACACGCTTCAGGGCGGAGCGGACGCCGATCGGCTCGACGGCGGAACGGAGAACGACACGCTCGGCGCCGCCGCGGGCGCCGACACCATCTTCGGCGGAAGCGGCGACGACTACATCTCGGCGGGCGCCGGCGGAGACAGCATCGACGGCGGCGACGGCTTCGACAAGCTGTACTTCTTCTACAGCGCGGCCGGCGTGATGGTGGATCTCGCCACCGGCGTCGGCTCGGGCGGCGACGCGGAAGGCGATGTCTACGCAGGCGTCGAGTTTGTGTGGGCGACGAACTTCGACGACAGTCTGGTCGGCGACGGCGAGGATAACGAGCTCTATAGCGCGGCCGGGGCCGACACGATCGACGGCGGCGGCGGCGCCGACACGATCGGCGGCGGCGCAGGGGCCGACCGGCTGACGGGCGGAAGCGGGACCGACCTGCTCACCTATTTCGACACCTATGAAAGCGTGCGGATCAATCTCGCGACCAACGCGGTCTCGGGGGGCGCCGCGCAGAGTGACGTGATCTCCGGCTTCGAGAACGTCACCGGCGCGGACAGCGACCTCGACCAGGGCGGGGACGACACGCTGACGGGCGCGCCCGGCTCGAACGTAATCACGGGCCTCGGCGGCGACGACCTGATCGACGGCGGCGCCGGGGACGACACGCTGATTGGCGACGAGGGTTTCAGCGGGTTCTACGGAGAAGACACCTTCAAGGGCGGCGCCGGCTTCGACCTGATGGACGGCGGCGGCGGGGTCGACACGGTGGACTATTCCGCCTCCGGCGCGGCCGTGGAGATCAACCTTGGCGTCGGCGCCGGAACCGGCGGCGACGCCGCGGGCGACCAGTTGCGCTTCATCGAGAACGCCATCGGCTCCGGGAAGGCCGACAAGCTGACCGGGAGCGCCGACGCGAACCTGCTCGATGGCCGCGCCGGCGCCGACACTCTGACCGGCGGCCTCGGCGACGACGACTATTACATCGACAATGCCAGCGACCACGCCATCGAGAAGGACGGCGAGGGTAACGATCGCGTCGTGTCGGCGATCAGCTACTCACTGGCGGGCGAATATATCGAGCGGCTGCGGCTAACCGGCTCTGGCGACATCGACGCCACCGGCAACAGCCTCAACAACACCATCGCCGGCAATTCCGGCGATAACCTCATCGACGGCGGCAAGGGCGCCGATGCGATGGCGGGGGCGAAGGGCGACGACGACTATGTCGTCCAGAGCGCGGGCGACACGGCGGTCGAACTGGATGGTCAAGGCGACGACCGGGTGCTGAGCTCGGTGAGCTACTCGCTGGCGGGGCAGTTCATCGAGCGGCTGCGGCTGACCGGCGACGGCGACGTCAACGGGACCGGCAACACGCTGGCGAACAAGATCGCCGGCAATTCGGGCGACAACGTCCTCGACGGCGGCAAAGGCGCGGACCAGATCTCGGGCGGGTCCGGTCACGACACCTTCGTGTTCGCCAACGCGCTGGGCGCGAGTAATGTCGACACGATCATCGACTTCAAGGCGGCGGACGACACGATCCGGCTGGAGAACGCGGTGTTCACCGGGCTCTCGGCGGGCGCTTTGGCGGCGTCGGCGTTCTACGCCGGGACGGCCGCGCACGATTCATCCGACCGCATCATCTACAACGCCTCGACCGGGGCGCTGCTGTTCGACCGCGACGGCGCCGGCGCCACCTACGCCGCAGTGAAGTTCGCGACGCTCGAGAACCACTCGACAATCACAAACGCGGATTTCGTGCTGGTGTGAGCGCAGGGGCGAACGAGCCGCGGACCGGTCTTTCCCCACAGTTCTCCACATGGCTCTCGTTCGGCCGCTCTGAACGGTCGTCCGGCGAAAATCAATCGGTTCAGACGGTTGGGGCGATGTTTTTCAACCTTTGATTCACTGATCGAGACCACTATATCTAGTGTCGCCGAACGGTCACAGGAACGAGGGCTAGCGAAAACGGCGGGGAGAAGCCGAAATCGCGACTCGACGCCTCCGGGAGACTCGCACTAGCTTCTGGCCTCGTCTTCGGCGGCCCCTCGGGACCTGCCCTAGGCTCATCGAGAGACATCATCGGGGGCGCGTCTTCCGGATCGCAGACGCGCACGCTTAAGTGCGGGAGCGATCGCGCGCGCCTCGACGACAGACAAAGCCGGTTCATCCCCGGCCCTTACGCGTCGCGGGGGACGCGTAAGGCACACGTATTTGGAGCTTCGGACCGATGCGCATCGAACGTCGCTACACCAAGGCCGGCCGGTCCCCTTACGCGGACATCACGTTCCGCAAGGCGACGAGCGAGATCCGCAATCCGGACGGCTCGGTCGTGTTCCGCGCCGCCGACATCGACGCGCCGGAAGCCTGGAGCCAGGTCGCGGTCGACATCCTCGCGCAGAAGTATTTCCGCAAGGCCGGCGTCCCGGCGCGGCTGAAGTCGGTCGAGGAGAACACCGTTCCCTCCTGGCTGTGGCGCTCAGTTCCCGACGAGGCCGCGCTCGCCGCCCTTCCCGAGTCCGAGCGCTTCGTCGCCGAGCGCGACAGCCGGCAGGTCTTTGACCGTCTCGCCGGAACCTGGACCTATTGGGGCTGGACGCACGACTATTTCGACACCGAGGAGGACGCTCGCGCCTTCTTCGACGAGCTCGCTTACATGCTGGCGACTCAGAAGGCCGCGCCGAACTCGCCGCAGTGGTTCAACACCGGCCTGTTCTGGGCCTACGGCATCGACGGGCCGAGCCAGGGCCACTTCTACGCCGACCACAGGACCGGCGAGGTCCGCCCCTCCCCGTCGTCCTATGAACGGCCGCAGCCGCACGCCTGCTTCATTCAGGGCGTCTCCGACGACCTCGTGAACGAGGGCGGCATCATGGACCTGTGGGTCCGCGAGGCGCGGCTGTTCAAGTACGGCTCTGGCACCGGATCCAACTTCTCCGGCCTGCGCGGCGAGGGCGAGAAGCTCTCCGGCGGCGGGCGCTCGTCCGGCCTGATGTCGTTCCTCAAGATCGGCGACCGCGCGGCGGGCGCGATCAAGTCCGGCGGCACCACACGCCGTGCGGCCAAGATGGTCGTGGTCGACGCCGACCACCCGGACGTCGAGGCCTATGTCTCGTGGAAGGTGAAGGAGGAGCAGAAGGTCGCGGCCCTCGTCACCGGCTCGCGCATCGTCAAGAAGCACCTCAAGGCGGTGCTGAAGGCCTGCGTAAACTGCGACGGCGAAGGCGACGACTGCTTCCTGCCCGACCGCAACCCGGCGCTCAAGCGCGAGATCAAGCTCGCCCGCAAGGCGCAGGTCTCCGACAACATGATCCGCCGCGTGATCCAGCTCGCCAAGCAGGGCGAGACGGAGCTCGACCTCGAGACCTTCACGACCGACTGGGACGGCGAGGCCTACCTCACCGTCGCCGGCCAGAACTCGAACAACTCGGTGCGCGTCACCGACGACTTCCTGCGCTCGGTCGAGACCGGCGGCGACTGGCAGCTGACATCGCGCACGACGGGCAAGCCCATAAAGACGCTGAAGGCGCGCGGCCTGTGGGACCAGATCTCTTATGCCGCCTGGGCCTGCGCAGATCCTGGCGTGCAGTTCCACACCACGGTGAACGACTGGCACACCTGCCCGGCCTCCGGTCCGATCCGGGCGTCGAACCCGTGCTCGGAATACATGTTCCTCGACGACACCGCGTGCAATCTGGCGTCGCTCAACCTTCTGCAGTTCCGGAGCGCGGATAAGACGTTCGACGTCGAGGCCTACTCTCATGCGTGCCGGTTGTGGACCGTCGTGCTCGAGATTTCGGTGCTGATGGCGCAGTTCCCGTCGCGCCAGATCGCGGAGCTCAGCTGGCGCTACCGCACGCTCGGCATCGGCTACGCCAACATCGGCGGCCTGCTGATGTCGTCGGGCATCCCCTACGATTCGCGAGAGGCCCGCGCGCTCTGCGGCGCGCTCTCCGCGCTGATGACCGGCACGGCCTACGCGACTTCGGCCGAGATGGCGGGCGAGCTCGGCGCCTTCGCCGGCCACGAGCCGAACCGCGAGCACATGCTGCGCGTCATCCGCAACCACGCCCGCGCCGCGCGCGGCGAGACGGCGGGCTATGAGGGTCTGTCCACCCTCCCCGTTCCGCTCGACGTCGCGGCCTGCCCGGAAGCCGCGATCGTGACCGCAGCGCAAGCCTCCTGGGAGCGCGCGCTGACGCTCGGGCAGCAGCACGGCTTCCGCAACGCGCAGGTCTCGGTCGTCGCCCCCACCGGCACGATCGGCCTCGTCATGGACTGCGACACCACCGGCATCGAGCCCGACTTCGCGCTGGTGAAGTTCAAGAAGCTCGCCGGCGGCGGCTATTTCAAGATCATCAACGGCGCGGTGCCGGAGGCGATGCGCGCGCTCGGCTACGCCGAGCACCAGATCGCCGAGGTCGAGGTGTTCGCGGTCGGCCACGGCTCGATGCGGCAGGCGCCCGGCATCAACCCGACGACGCTGCGCGCGCGCGGCTTCCCGGACGAGGCGATCGACGCGCTCGAGGCCGCCTGCAAGTCGGCCTTCGACATCAAGTTCATCTTCAACAAGTGGACGCTGGGCGAGGCTTTCCTCACCGACGTTCTCAAGGTCCCGGCCGAGAAGCTCGAGGACCCGAGCTTCGAGCTGCTCGCCCATCTCGGCTTCTCCAAGGCCGAGATCGAGGCCGCGAACACCCATGTCTGCGGGGCGATGACGGTCGAGGGCGCGCCTCACCTCAAGCTCGAGCACTACCCCGTGTTCGACTGCGCCAACCCCTGCGGACGCACCGGCAAGCGCTTCCTCTCTGTCGAGAGCCACATCCGCATGATGGCGGCGGCGCAGCCCTTCATCTCGGGCGCGATCTCCAAGACCATCAACATGCCGAACGACGCGACCGTCGAGGATTGCTCGGCCGCCTACATGCTGTCGTGGAAGCTCGCGCTGAAGGCGAACGCGCTCTACCGCGACGGCTCCAAGCTCAGCCAGCCGCTGTCCTCGCAGCTGATCGCCGACGACGAGGAGGACGAGGACGACGCGCTCGACGCGCTGATCGCCTCCCCCGCCGCCGCCCGCACCGCGCAGGTCATCGAGAAGATCGTCGAGCGCGTGCAGATCGTGCGCGAGCGCGAGAAGCTGCCGGGCCGCCGCAAGGGCTACACCCAGAAGGCGATCGTCGGCGGCCACAAGGTCTATCTGCGGACCGGCGAATATGACGACGGCCGCATCGGCGAGATCTTCATCGACATGCACAAGGAAGGCGCGGCCTTCCGCTCGGTGATGAACAACTTCGCCATCGCGGTCTCGCTCGGCCTGCAATACGGCGTGCCGCTCGAGGAGTATGTCGAGGCCTTCACCTTCACGCGCTTCGAGCCGGCCGGCTTCGTGCAGGGCAATGACACGATCAAGAACGCGACGTCGATCCTCGACTACGTGTTCCGCGAGCTCGCGATCTCCTACCTCTCGCGCTACGACCTCGCCCATGTCGACCCGTCCGACATCACGCCGGACGCGATCGGGACCGGCGTCAGCCAGGACAAGGCCCCTGCCTCCGCCCCGGTCTCGAAGGGCCTCTTGCGCGGCCGCCAGCTTGCGGCGGTGCCGACGACGCCGTCCGAGCCCAAGGGCGCGGCCGCGAGCAATGTGACGGCGATCGGCGGACGGCCGGCGGCTTCGGCGATCGGCGGAAGCGCAGCGACTGCGCTCAAGCGCGAGCCCGAGCCGGCCGAGGCGCTCGGCCACCTCGCCTGGGAGGCTCCGAAGGACGCAGCCCCGGCGGCGCGAACCGCCGACTCCCGCCGCCTCGAGGCGCGCCTCAAGGGCTACGAGGGCGAAAACTGCTCGGAGTGCGGCAACTTCACGATGGTGCGCAACGGCACGTGCCTGAAGTGCGAGACGTGCGGCTCGACGAGCGGGTGCAGCTGAGGGCGCCTTAATATGTGGAGGGAGACCCAAAGTTGGGAATTCCGACCCAAAGTTTGAAACAAGCAGGTCCGTCCGCCAATCCGGCGGACGGGCCGATGGCCCGGCGGACCGCCACTCAAGAAGGTTCGCCGTTGGGAATTGGGGTTGAGGACCGCCACTCAGTCGAGCGGTGCGATCTCCCCCTCAGCTGATCGCAGGCGGAAGGCCTGCGAGTTACGAGTTAAGCCTGTCAAGTCTCGCCGCGAAGATCAGGTTGATGATCGACAAGGTCATCTCCATGGTCGGATCGACGGAACATCCTGGCAGGATGGCCGACAACCCGATGAGGGTTGCGCGTCCAGCGTACTCGACTGCGTTGAATTCGGCACTTTAGAGGAACGATGGTCCTCGACTAGAAACGGCAAGGGACGCTGGCATGACGGTATGCCGAACCCTCGAACAGAATCAGCGTCCCTTCTCGCAGCCTCCCCGGCCCTGGGTCCTGCCCAAGGCCAAGCTGAAGACCTACCGCCACTTCGACGCGATCATGTCGATCGAGCAGGCGGAGGCCCTCGCCAACGACCCGGCGCGCGTCGCCGCACACGCCTTCTACCCGCTGCTTCGCTTCGACGAGATCAAGCGGTATTTCCGGCGCCGGGACCAGCCGCACCGCCCGTCGAAGCTGCGGCCGCTGCGCTACGCCGCCAGAAGCGACGCCTACATCTACATGCGCTACCGGGACTGGCTCTCAGCGCTCTACGAGGAACGGCTGATGGCCGAAGGCCTCGACGACGTCGTGTTGGCCTACAGGCGCGTCGCGAGCCCTTACAGGCCGGGCAACAAGTGCAACATCGACTTCGCGTACGACGCGGTCAACCACATCCGGCGGCTCGGCGACTGCTACGCAATCTGCCTCGACATCAAGAGCTTCTTCGAGAACCTCGACCACGCGAGACTGAAGCGCGTCTGGGCCTCGGTCCTTGGCCTTCCTGATCTTCCGCCCGATCACTATCGGGTTTTCCGAAGTCTGACGAAATACGTCCAGGCAGACCTGTTCGAGGTGTACCGCCGCCTCGGGATCTGGGGGCAGAAGACCGTCGGCGGCCGTCCGACACCCGTCGAAGGATATCTCGTCGACCGACGGAAGATCCCGGTCCGGCTCTGCGACGCCGAGACCATGCGGGAGATCGTGTTCGGCGACGGCGGCAAGCACGATCGGATCGCCGAGGTAAGGACAGAGGCCTACGGCATCCCGCAGGGCACCCCGATTTCGGACCTGCTGGCCAACATGTACATGCTGGACTTCGACGCGGAGATGAAGAAACTCGCAGCCTCCAGCGGCGGCGTCTACATGCGCTACAGCGACGACATCCTGTTCGTCGTCCCGGCCGAAGACATCGACCCGAAGGCTTTCGTCGAGGGGGTCTCTCGCTCGATCGGCACCTACGGCGATCAGTTGCAGATCGCCAAGGACAAGACCTCGATCCATCGCTTCACGCCGGCGGCCAAGGGACAGACTTGCCAGAACGCGAAAGAGGACGCTGAACGGCCATCAAAGCGGTTCGAGTATCTGGGTTTCAGCTTCGACGGCCAGAAGGTGAGGATCAGGGACTCGACGATGTCCAGCCTGGTCCAGAAGGTTGCTGCGGTCGCCAAGCGCGAGGGCGTGGCCGCCGCCCTGCGCTACCCGTCAAAGTCCGTCGACCAGATCTGCGAGGAGTTCAACTACGCGGGTCTCTATGGTCGCTTCCTTCGGGTACGCGACTTCGAAACGGTCGAGGACAAGTCGGATTGGACGTTCTGGACCTACGTCCGGAAGATCGAGTCGACCATGAAGGCAGATGGCCGACCGGCGATGCGACAGGTTCGGAATCTGAAGGTGCAGATCCGGCGGCGCTTCCGGCTGTACGTTCAGACGACCCGCGACGGCGCTCCTGCCAGGGCGCTTCAGTCGGCGGCTGCTCGGTTGAGGCAGGCAACGCCATCGAACGCTGAAACCGCGGCGCAGGCCTAGCTCGGATGTTCTCACCCAAGACGATCCAGGCGCTGACGCTGGTCATCTCCGGCGGTTCTACCTCGGGCGGATCCAGGCCGATCGGCATCTAACGCTCGGGGCCGCGGCTCGAGGAGTTCATGCGTGGCTGAAACGTCTCGGTGAGGGTTGAGGGGTCGCGCGTGCCCGACCTCGCCCACGCCATCGAGATGCAGGTGGCGGGCGGGCGATCCACATCCTTCGCCAGATCGCGGGAGCGCCTCTCAGCCAATCGACGCCAAAATCACGGACTGGGCGATTGGCGTGGCCGCATGCTCTCGCACGTTCGCGCGCTCATCCGGCAGGCGATCCCTCCGGGCGCGGACGCGCCCATCCGGACCGACTGAGAGGCGTCGCGCGCGAGGCGCCAACCCTGCCCGTCATCCGCGGCTTGACCGGCGATCCATCCCCGGCGCGGACGCGCTGGGCGTGATGGATGCCCGGGTCAAGCCCGGGCATGACGGCGGTGGATCACCACCGGCACGGCGCCCGGTCACCCCGGAACGATGCTTTCGTTCAGCCTTGAATCGACCGTCCGCACGGTGTCGTCGATCGCGGCGTTGGGCATGCCGATCTGGTTCGCGATGAGCTTCACCAGCAGGTCGACCCGCTCGATGAAGGGCGCGCCGCTCGCGACCGCGCGGGCGGCCGAAGACGGCTTCAGCAGGCTCTCGGCCGCCTTGGCGTATTTCTCGAACGGCACCTGGTCCGCCGGATCGCCGCCGAGCTTCCGGACGATCGCGTCGACATGCTCGTAGATCGAGCGCGACAGCGCGAGGTCGCCATGCACCGCATCGCGGATCGAGCGCGGGTCGCCCGAGGGCGTGACGCAGCGGTAGTTGCCCGTCAGCAGCATCGACCATTTGGCGAGCGGCACGAACAGCGAATCGAACACCTTGAGCTTCACCGGCACGTCATGGCCGTCGAGCCTCAGCGCGTCGATGTCGGCCTCGAGCTCTTTCAGCAGCGCGTTGTGGGCCTCGTCCGCGAAAGTCGCGGCCTTGAAGTTGGTGGGCAGGCCGACATGCAGGACGTTCGCCGGCTCGTCCGGCGGGCGGAAGGCCTGCGGGTCCGGGGAGCAAAGCGACACCAGCCCCGGCTCGAACCGCTCCCACACCTGGGCGTTGGTGTAGGCCTCCTCGAGGTCCATGTCCGCAAGCGCCGGTATCCGCTTGAGATAAGGCAGCGGCGGCATGTTCATGATCGACAGGCAAGGCAGCTTCGCCTCGGCGATCTTGACCATGAGAACGCGGATCGTGTGGTTGGCGTATTGCGGCTCCTGCATCGCGAGGCCGACCAGATCGTAGCGCGAGACGTCGACGCTCTCGGGAGGCGTCGCGTCCAGTTTTCCCGGCAGGTCGCGCGAGAAGATCGACCGATGCTCCGGCTCGTCGCGCAGCTTGATGCGCACCTCGGTGCCGGCGCTGTTGATGAGGTCCGCGGTGCTCCGCCGGCAGACCAGGGTCACGTTGTGGCCGGCCATCAAAAGCTTCGTCGCCAGCAACGAGCCGTAAGACGCTCCGAGGATCAAAACGCTGCGCGCCATCTCATACTTTCCATAGGACTCAGGAATCGCTCACCCCTAGCCGAGGCCCCGACCCTTCACAATGAGGCATTCGGCGGTGGCGCGAGAGACTGAGCCCGCCGGCATGTCCGAAAAAGACCGCGCGTCAGGACGCGGCGCCTGTCGACAGGCTTGCGATAGGGCCGGCTCCCGCCTCCCCTCAGCCCACCCGAGCGCGGGCGCGCCATGCGTCAGGATCGCCTCGATGACGTGGGCGTTGCTCCCGCGCATGTTTTCGCTGGCGCCGCGGCCTGACGCCGGCCGTTCACGCCAGCGAAAGCTGCAACGTCACGTCGCGCGTAGAAGCCACGCCGTCTCCGTCGCCGGGCACGTTCCCTTCAGCCCGCCCTCGACCTCGGCGCTGGCGAGCAGCGCGACGTCATAGGCGTCGGCGTAGAGCGCCCTGACCTCCTCGTCGCTGACGGCGAACGGCGGCCCATCCATCAGCGTCTGGTCGTAGTCGAGCGTGACGAGCAACTGCTGCGCGCCGGCGCTGGTCGCGATGACATGAGCGGCGTAGCGGGAGCGGATCGGTTGCGGGAGAGCGATAAGGGCGGCGCGGTCCCAGACCGCGTCCACGGCGCCGAGCGTTTCGCGATCGAGCGCGAAGACGTCGCCGACGAACACGTCAATTCCGTCGGTGCGGTAGCACGACAGGTCCCCGAACCGCTCGATCTCCGGAATGACGCCAGCCTCCTGGAACAGCTGCTCCACCGCCTCCCCGACGAGCTCCACGCCGACGACGCGAAAGCCCCGGCCGCGCAGCCAACCGAGATCGAGCGACTTGCCGCAGAGCGGGGCGAACACCCGCGCGCCCGCCTTGAGCCCGATGGCCGGAAGATGCGTCAGAAGAAGCGGGTTCGGCGCCGGCTGATGAAACCCGATCGCCCCGTCCCGCCATTTGCGGCGCCAGAAGTCGTCGTCCATGGCGTGCCCCTCCGGCCGCGCCGGTCAGGCGACGCGCATGAGCGCGCGGCGCCTTTCGATAGACGAGCAGCGTGCTCCGGAAAACCTAGCCATCGTCGGCCTTCGTCACCCTTCCCCGCCCGCCATCTGCTGGAACACGCCGTCCCTGCGCACCAACACGTGGAACAGCGCCGCCGCGATGTGGAGCAGGACGAGGGCGAAGAAGCAGAAGGCGAGCGTGCGGTGGGCGTCCCAGAGCCAGGCGTGGAGTTCGCGGCTGGGGGAGACGATCGGCGGCAGGGTGAAGCCGCCCCACAGCGTGATCGGATAGTCCGCCGCCGACAGCATCGCCCAGCCGATCAGCGGCATCGAGACCATCAGCCCGTAGAAGGCGAGATGGGAGAGCTTCGCCGCGAGCTTCATCGGCTCCGGCAGGTCGGCCGGCAGCGCCGGCGCGCCTGTTGTCAGGCGCACGGCGATGCGGATGATCACCAGCACAAGCAGCGCGATCCCCAGCGGCTTGTGGATCGAGACCAGGGTCAGATGCGTCTGCGTCACCGTCGAGACCATGCCGACGCCGATGAACAGCATCGACAGGACGCCGATCGCCATCAGCCAGTGCAGCGCGCGCTGGAGGGGCGTGAAACGCGGGCGGCTCTCGGTCATGGCGGCGGCCCTCGGCTCGGAAACGATGGTCATTTCGCGGGATAATCCTTGGCTTCCGCCGAGCGGCGGTCGAAGGAGACGGCGTAGGCCGCCGAACGGGCGGCGGGGAACTGATCGTCGGACGTCCTGATCCCGGACGGCAGCACCGTCGGGTCGAAATTGACGTCGCGGCAGGGGCCGTCGGCCTCGGGCTCTATCTTCTGCGCCACCAGCTTGCCGACCTCGACCGTCTTGCGGCCAGCCGGCCAGGCCTTGCTCGGATCCGCGGTCGGATCGCCGGGTTCGGCGACGGTGACGGCGAGCGTCCAGCGCGCGGGGCCGGCGGCGATGCGCTCGGCGATCTCCTTTTCCAGGAAGTCCCGTCCGCGCTTGGGCAGATCCTCCGCGGGGACCGGAACCGGCGTCGCCTCAGGGATGAACGACCAGCGCACGGCGCGGTCCTCGCCGCCTGAGTCTGTAAAGATGAAGCTGTTCAGGCTGTTATAGCGCTCCTCGGCGTAGCTCGCCGTCCACGGCGCGGACTTGGCCCAGGCGCCGAAGGCCCCGATCTCGGGATGGGCTGCCGCGAACGCCTTCATGGCGTTCGGGTCCTTCGGCGTCTTCAGAAGCTCGTAGAACGCCTGCGGCGTCGAGACGGGGAAGACCGGCGCGCTGATCATGGCGCTGCGCCATTCCTGACCGTCGGGCGTCGAGACCTTTATGCTGAGGCCGCGCGCCCGCGCGGTGGCGTCCGGCGCGTTCGGGTCCGGCGTGCCGAAGTTGAAGCGGCCGACGACCGGGTAGCCGCCGGTCGCGAACACTCGGGCCCTGGAAAGCGCCGCCCCGGCGCCGTTTGCTTCGAACACGCCGGTGAAGCAGACGCCCTTGGCGTGGTTCCGGCGGTGGCCGGGCGCGGGGCCGCCCGGCGGCGCGAAGGCGTCCACCATCCTGTCGGGCGTCAGCCTGTCGGGCGAGAGCCAGCCTGCCGTGTAGGCGAAGGCGCCTGCGCCCCCGGCGACGACGAGGCCGATCGCAAGGAACGGCGCGAGGATGGAACGGGCTGGTTCTGCCAAGGAAATCTCCAAGCTCAATTCAGCCCGATCCGGAACGTCGCGGACTTGGCCGTCGGCGTTCCTTACGCAGGCGGCGGCGCGCCTGTTACGGCCCCCCGGCAATCGAACGTCATTGCCTCATCCTCGTTCGAGACGCGCCGCGGCTGCCGGTGGCCGGAGCGCAAAACCCCTGACATGATCCGGCACGCTGATTCACAGGGTCATTCTGGAGTTCGTCATGACGGGTCTACGCGCGCTGACGCTGGCTGCGATTCTGGCGGCGACCCCTGTCGCAGCCGAGACGCCTTCGGCGCCTCCCGCCGCGGCGCAGCCGGTCGACGCCGCTGCGACGCAGGCCACGATCCTCAAGCTCAACGCCTATGTCGCGCTGCTCAACCGCACGCTTCGCGCCTCGGAGTCGATCGCGCGTTACGAGAGCTGGGTCCGGAACATGAAATCGGGCCCGACCGGCAAGGAGAGCATCGTCTACGGGCTCTATTCTCTCTACGACGTCTCGGGGGAGATCGAGAAAGCCAAGGCCGCGATCGCGACGCCGCCCGCGATGCCCGAACTCGACGCAGCCATGCCCGACTATATCGCCGCCTATGAGGCGCTGGCGCCGATCGTCACCGAAGCCGACGGCTATTACGAGCGGCAGGACTACAAGGACGACAAGATGGCCGGCGGCAAGGCGCTGCACGCGCGCCTCGCTCCGGCGGCGGCCGCTTTCACCGCCGAACGGGCTAAGATCGACACGCTCCTCGCCGCAGAGAAGGCCAAGGCCGACCTCGCGGAGCTCGCGATGATCGAGCAGGCCGAGGGTCGCAAGGCCCGCTGGCACGTCGCCAACGTCATGATCCGGGCGCGACAGGCCGTCGGTCTGTTCCCGGACGAGAACAGGCCGGTGGTCGACATGCCGGCCTTCGAAGCCGCCGTGCTGACCTACGCCGCCGCCGTCAAGGACATGGACGCCTATGCGGCGGCGAATCCGAACTCGTTCTTCGTGTTCGAGTCGCAGCCGCGATCGTTCCTCGGCAAGCTGCGGGAGTTCCGCGACAAGCTCCAGAAGGCCAAGGGCGACGCGCGCAAGGGCGCGGGCCGGGATCTCACCTGGCTCGTCAACGACTACAACATGATGGTCTCGACCTCGGAGACCGCCACCCAGTTCGCGAAATGAGCGCCCGCGGGGCGGACGGGCCCTCGACCGCCTTTGAAAAGGCTCCGGCGCATCCCGATATTCCCGTCTCAGACGAACACAGGGAGACGGCGATGACCACCGAACGCGCGATCCTGGCCGGCGGGTGTTTCTGGGGGATGCAGGACCTGATCCGCAGGCAGCCCGGCGTGCTCTCCACCCGCGTCGGCTACACCGGCGGCGACGTGCCGAACGCCACCTACCGCAATCACGGCACGCACGCCGAGGCGATCGAGATCACCTTCGATCCGAACGTCACCAGCTTCCGCCGGATGCTCGAGTTCTTCTTCCAGATCCACGATCCGACCACGCCGAACCGCCAAGGCAACGACCGCGGCCTGAGCTACCGTTCCGCGATCTTCTATCTCGACGACGAGCAGAAGCGCGTCGCCGAGGAGACGATCGCCGACGTGAACGCCTCCGGCCTGTGGCCGGGCAAGGTGGTGACCGAGGTCGCCGCGGCGGGCCCCTTTTGGGAGGCTGAGCCCGAGCACCAGGATTATCTCGAGCGAATCCCGGACGGCTACACCTGCCACTTCATCCGCCCGAACTGGCGGCTCCCGAGCCGCGAAGAGGCGCGACGCGCAAGCTGAAGAACCGAATTAGCGCGGCGTCCGGGCGTCACGCGCCGGGGCGCTGCGATACGCTCGACCATGCGGACGAGGCCTGCCGCCGGCGCCCGCTCTCGGTCACCTCTCGCGCGTCTTCACCGCATACCGCAGCCGCACCACGCCGCCCTTCGCCTCGCATGAGGCGAGGATCAGTTCGAGGCGGTTCGCAAGCCCATCCTCGCCCGCCTCGAAGATCGCGCGCTCGCCCGTTATGCCGTTGATCGAGGGCCAGATCAGCACGACCACCTCGTCGACGAGGCCCGCCTTCAGAAAGGCGCCGTTCACGCCGCCGCCGCCCTCAAGCAGCAGCTTCCTGACGCCGAGCTCCTCCGCCAGAACCTCGAGAGCGGCGCCCAAGTCGATTTCCGGGCCGTTCGACACGACATAGGACACGCCGTCAGCCGCAAGCTCCGCGAGGTGGCTGTCGGAGACCCCGGAGGCTAGCAGCACGACGACGTGCTCGCCGCCGATATCGGCCTTGTCGAAGTGCAGCTTTCCTGCGGGATCGACGATCACGGCGTAGCCGTCGGCGTCGCGCTTCGCGAAGTTGTGGGGCGGTAGTGGCGTGTCGAACGTCGCAGGCGGATGGGGCTTCGCCTTCGACATCTCTGCGCCGGTGACGCGGCCTATGATCCAGCCATCGCCGGCGAGCTCGTCATGCGCCGCCTCGAAGGCCGCGCCCCGCGCCTTGATTTCGGCCGCAGCCCCCTCGCCGGAGCGGCCTGAACCGAGCCGCCCGTCGATTGAGGACAGCATGAGGCAGATGATTTGGGGCTTCACCGGGCGACTCCGTTCGAGGGCCGCCGGAGGATGAAGGCGGCTCAGGCGCGGAGCTAGCGCGCGACCGTCCCCAAGGCGAGCCCGGTAGCGGCTCCTGGCCCGCTCGTGCTACCCCGCCCGAATGTCACGTCTCTATGTCGTTCTCGACGTCTTCACCGACCGCCCCCTCGCCGGGAATCCGCTCGCCGTGGTGCTCGACGCCTCGGGGCTCGACACCGCGGGCATGCAGAGCATAGCCCGCGAGTTCAACGTGTCGGAAACCGTATTCCTGCTTCCGGCCGAGAACGAGCGCGCAAAAGCCCGGCTGAGGATTTTCATGCCGTCGAAGGAGTTGCCCTTCGCCGGACATCCGACGGTCGGAACTGCAGTGCTGCTCGGCCTGATGGACGCGGTGGCTGGCAAGGGACGCGAGAGCGCGTTCGAGGTCGAAGAGGCGGTCGGGGCTGTCGCATGCCGGACCCGGGCGACGGGCAAACGCTCGGGCGTCGCGACGTTCACGCTGCCCAGATTGCCGGAGCCCGCGGGGCCCCCGCCGGACGTCTTAGCCGTGGCGACGGCGCTCGGGCTCGACGCCGCCGACATCGGAATCGATTGTCACGAGATCTCCCGGTTCACTGCGGGCAATCAGTTCTGCTGCGTCCCCGTGCGCAGCCTCGACGCGCTCAGCCACGTGAAGGCGGATGAGCTCCGCTGGGCGGAGACGTTCGCGGCCGCCGGCGATCTCGGCGCTTTCATCTATACGCGCGAGACCGGCGATTCCTCCCTCACCTTCCGGGCGCGGATGCTTGAGCCCAGTATGGGGGAGGATCCGGCGACGGGGTCCGCAGTCGCAGCCTTCGCCGGCGCCATAATGGCGTTCGAGCGGCCAGGCGACGGCGAGCACGCTCTGCGGATCGGCCAAGGTTACGAGATGGGTCGGCCGAGCGTCGTGGAGCTCGAGCTGACCGTCTCCAGCGGGGCGCTAACCTCCGCCACGATCGGCGGCGCGGCGGTGGTCGTCGCCGAAGGATCGCTGTTCCTGCCATAGCGTTCGACGGGTCGCGCCGCCCGGAAGGATGTTCGCCCGCCGGGCACGGCCGCGGCGGCGCGTCTTATGCAAGGCTACCGAAGTCGTCGACGGCGCGATGTGACGTCAAATCCGACGGGCGCGCTGTGACGAAACGCCTCGTCTGATGCAGACGGCTTAGTTTTGCCGTGAATACGTCCCCCGTAAAGGTCTCGAACCTTAGGTCCTCACCTGTTCTGGCGTCGTGGGACGCGCGGGCATTTACCTTGAGCGCCCTCGACCACCGGTGTCGCCCGAGCGCCCCGTATTCGCGCCTCGGTTGTCAGCGCAACTACTGGCGGCTCGCTGACGGCGCCCTGCGGCGGCGGCTAATCTCCACCGATTCCATGCGGCTGCGACGAAGATGTACAAATAACATCTTGCATTTTTCGTCGAAACGCATCACCTGTATTTTACAGCCTAATTGAGAGAATCAAAAATGAACGAAGAGATCGATCACGTCGCCCTCACCGCCGACGTTGTAAGCGCTTATGTCAGCAACAATTCGGTAGCGACTGGCGATCTTCCGGCGCTCATC
This sequence comes from Hansschlegelia plantiphila, assembly GCF_027922265.1. GTDB lineage: Bacteria > Pseudomonadota > Alphaproteobacteria > Rhizobiales > Methylopilaceae > Methylopila > Methylopila plantiphila. The sequence goes on from NZ_BSFI01000020.1 coordinate 34,949, forward strand.
CAGTCGGTGCACGCCGCTCTGACCGGGGTGGCTACGGGCAAGGTCGAAGCGCCTGTCGAAGAATTGAAGCCGGCTGTGCCGCTGAAGAAGTCGGTGACGCCCGACTTCATCATCTGCCTGGAAGACGGCAAGAAGTTCAAGTCGCTCAAGCGTCATCTGCGCACCGCCTACGACATGACGCCGGAAGATTACCGCGCCAAGTGGGGCCTCGCCGCCGACTATCCGATGGTCGCGCCGAACTATGCTTCCGCGCGCTCGGAACTCGCCAAGAAGATGGGCCTCGGCCAGCAGCGCGCCAAGGCGGCGGTCGCCGCTCCGACGCCTGCGAAGCGCGGCCGCAAAGCCGCCGCCTGATTAAGGCTTCGCTCCAGGAAAAAAGCCCGGCGTCGAGCCGGGCTTTTTTTATTGTTTGGCCGCAGAGCCGCGGATCTGGTTCGTTCAGTCCATCGCTGACACGCGCTTTGTGTCGCGCATGCGGGCGTAGACCAGCAGCGACAGGAAGATCACGCCCGAAAGATAGTAGTAGAACCATTGCTCGTGGCCCTGGCTCTTGAACCAGAGCGCGATGGCAGGCGCCGTTCCGCCGAAGATCGACACCGTCAGCGCATATGGCAAGGCGACGCCGGTGGCGCGTATCGAGGTCGGAAAGAGCTCCGCTTTTACGACCGCGTTGATCGAGGTGTAGCCCGCTGTGAACACCCAGGCGCCGGAGATCAGCAGAAAGGCGACGAAGGGCGACTTGGTCTGGGCGAGCAGCGTCAGGATCGGAACCGTCAGCAGCGTGCCCGCGACGCCGAAGAAGATCAGCAACGGCTTGCGCCCGATCCGGTCCGACAGAGCCCCGTAGACGGGCTGGAGCACCGAGGCGAAGATCAGTGAGGCCGCGATGACATAGGTCGTGGTTATCGGCGACAGCCCGACCGTCTGCCGCACAAAGGTCTGCATGTAGGTCGTGAAGGTGTAGAACGCCGCCGTGCCTCCCGCGGTCAGCCCGATCACGATCATGATCTCACGCGGATATTTGAGCAGGCCGCGCAGCGATGTGTCCCTCGACGTCTGCACCTTTTTCGCCTCGAGGAACGCTTCGGTCTCGTACATGTTGCGACGCATGAGCATCGCGACAATCGCCAGCACCGCGCCGATCGCGAATGGGATGCGCCACCCCCAGTCGACGAGCTGCTCGTGAGTGAGGAACACCGTCTGGAGCAGCAACAGCACAAAGATCGCGGTGAGCTGGCCGCCAATCAGCGTGACGTACTGGAAGCTCGAGTAGAAGCCCCGCCGCTCGGGCGTCGCGATTTCGCTGAGATAGGTCGCGCTGGCGCCGTACTCGCCGCCGAGGCTGAGGCCTTCCACGATGCGGGCGATCGCGAGCATCACGGGCGCCACGAAGCCGATCGTGGCGTAAGTTGGCGTGCAGGCGATGATCAGAGAGCCGCAGCACATCATCAGCACTGAGATCATGAGCGATAGCCGCCGGCCGTAACGGTCGGCGATATAGCCGAACAGCCAGCCGCCGAGCGGCCTGACGATGAAGCCGGCGGCGAACAGCGTGGCTGCGTTCAGCTGCTGGACGACCGGATCGCTATTGGGGAAGAACGCCGGCGCGAAATACAGTGCGAACGCCGTGTAGGCGTAGAAGTCGTACCACTCGACGAGATTACCTATAGATCCGATGAATATCGCTTTGACGCGGGACTTAGCGTCGGTAGGGCCGGAAGTCGTGGCATCCATATCGTCGATCCAGTTTACGCGGAACTATCGACGCGCCGAGCACTTATATTGCACTGCAGCATGCCGATCGGGGACGACAAAGATGACACCACTTCAGGTCAACTGACAACTTATCGTGACCGCCCCGGAGGCGAAGCCCAATCGGACCTCGGCTCGCGCCTTCAGTTTTGCGCCGGCGATGCAACGTCCGCGTTGATCGCCGTCGGGTCCATCCAAATCACCTCCCGGATATGGGCGTCGGGATCCTCATCGCTTCGGGCGTATATGAAGCCGAAATCCTGGATCGGCGAGGGATCGGCCACGCCGCCGGCGGCGCCGGCCCTGTCGACCGTCGTGTCGACCGCCTCGCGGCTGTCCTCGGACACACAGATCAGCGCCTGCGCCGTCGTCTTCGCGTCCACGATCGCCTTCGTCGTGAACTGGCGGAACGTTTCGTGCGTCAGGAGCTGGCGTGGATGGTGTCCGAGAACACCATGCAGGAACGGCTGTGTCGTCGCAGAACCGCTCGTTCTTGCGCGCCGAGGGCCTCGTAGAAGGCGGTCGACCGCGCGAGATCGCTGACGGGCAGATTGACGAAGATCGGTTTTGACATCTGCGGGCTCCTCCCCTTCGCTTCGTTCAAGGGCAATATCGAAGCGCCGAAACCGATATCGGGAATGAGAAATTGCGGACAGCGGACCATCGAAGCCCGAATCTGGACGAGATAGACCGCCTTTTCGAACGGTTGGCCGCTTCGCCCTTCCGCAGCCGGTTCAGGCTTGGCCCGGGCGAGCGCGACTATCTGGCGAAGAAAGGGAGGTCGACCGTCTCCGACCATGCGGCGGATTTCGTCGCCCGCCGCTTGGCCCCTTCCAAGCCCCGAAACGACGGAAAGCAGACGCCATTCCGCGGGCATCCCGTCTTCATAGCCCAGCACGCGACGGCGACCTGCTGCCGGGGATGCCTCGCCAAATGGCACGGGCTGCAGCCGGGGCGGCCGCTGGAGGACTTTGAGCAGAAGCGGATTGTCGCGGCCATCATGCGCTGGCTCGAAAGCCAGCAACGCCCGCCGCCGGCGGAGCGGGAGAACTGATCCCCTGCTCGCGCCGCCGCCCCCCATCGGGTCAGTCAGTCGACCATGGTCTTGCCGCCGTCCCCGGCCTTGTCGGACTTCACCGCCTGGGACTGGTAGGCTAGCAGCCCGTCCTTCCCGATCACCGCTTTGTCGCCGGTTACGGCGGACAGACCGTAGCCGCTGGTTGTAAGGCGGAGCTCGCAGCCATTGGGACAGTCGAGTTTCATGGACTTCCCGGCCTCGATCTTGGTCTTCGGCTCGTCGACGCCGTGGTCGACCACGACTTCATGAGTCTTGTCGCTCTGGTTCGTAACGGTGACCGCAAGGGCGGGCGCCGCCGACAGCAACGCCAAAGCGACTCCCGCCGCGGTAAGTCCGGCAAAGTCTTTCGTCCTCATCCCAACCTCTCCTCGCAAGCGTTTCTCAACAGTTTTATCGATGCCGCTCGTGTAGCGCCGGCCTTCCGGCCGCAACGGGGCACGACAATTGACTTGGAAGGGCGCGCGTCGACCGCAACGGGCTCTATGATCTTGTGATATCGGCTCGCTTTTTACTGACGAAGCCGTGATCGAGCCCCCCGAGGGACGCCGCGCTCGCCGTCCGCTTTAACGGACGCATGCTATCTGCAAGGAATTATCCCCGATTTAGGTTTTTTATCACGCAATCTTCTAGGACTATTATCTCTTCATGCCCGATGGTCGGTGCGGGCAGGACTTTCCGGCGTCATTGCGCTATTGACGGCCATGCCTCGCTTTGCAGCCAATCTGACGCTGATGTTCGGCGAACGCCCGTTCCTCGACCGCTTCGCCGCCGCGGCTGAGGCGGGGTTTGGGGCCGTTGAGTTTCTCTTCCCCTATGAGCACCCGCCGGAGACGATCGCGGACCGGCTTCGCGAGAACCAGCTGACGCTTGCGCTGTTCAATGCGCCGCCAGGCGATTGGGCGGCGGGCGACCGCGGCCTGGCGTGCCTCCCCGCCCGTTCAGTCGAATTCCGGTCGAGCGTCGAACATGCGGTCACCTACGCCCGGGCGATCGGCGCGACAAAACTGCACGTTATGGCGGGAATCGCCCCGCCCGACGACAGGGCGGCGTCGAACGCCTATCGCGAGTCCCTGCGCTTCGCCTGCGACCGAGCGGGCGACGCAGATCTCGATGTGCTGATCGAGCCTCTGAACGGGCGCGACATGCCGGGCTACCATCTCGCAGACTTCAACCGCGCCGCCGATCTGATCGCAGAGCTCGCGCTCCCGAACCTGAAGCTCCAGTTCGACGTCTATCACCGGCAGATCATGCACGGCGATGTGCTCACGGGGCTGCAGACACTGGCGCCGATCATCGGCCACGTTCAGATCGCGTCCGTGCCCCGACGCGGCGAACCGAACACCGGAGAGTTGAACGACACTGCGATTTTCGACGCGCTCGACCGGCTTGGCTATAGCGGGTTCGTCGGCTGCGAATATCGCCCGGTCGGCTCGACCGAGGAAGGCCTCGGCTGGTTCGCGCTCTATCGGAACCGCGGCTGAGCCCACCGGCGCTCACATCTCCCGCCGACTCGCGCTAGAAGGCTCCCTCCACTCGTCGTCGGACGGTCCTCATGCGCTGGTCGCCGCAGCAGGACGCGGCGCTTGCAGCCGTCTCCGACTGGCTGAAGCAGCCGCGGGCCCAAATCTTCCGCCTGTTCGGCTACGCCGGAACGGGCAAGACGACGCTCGCCCGCCATCTCGCGGAAGACCTCGACGGCGACGTGGCGTTCGGCGCCTACACCGGCAAGGCCGCGCTCGTGATGCGCGGCAAGGGCTGCACCGATGCGACCACTATCCACGCGATGATCTATCGGCCGCGTGGCGGCGGCGACGAAGACGGTCCCTCCTTTGCGATCCACCGCGACGGCTCGGCTTCGAAGGCCGATCTGATCGTCATCGACGAATGCTCGATGGTGGATGAGGAGCTCGGTCGCGACCTGCTGTCATTCGGCAAGAAGGTGCTGGTGCTGGGCGATCCCGCGCAGCTGCCGCCGGTGAAGGGCGGCGGCTTCTTCACCGACGCCGAGCCGGACGCGATGCTGACCGAAGTTCACCGCCAGGCGGTCGACGATCCGATCATCCGCATGTCGCTCGCAGTCCGCGAGGGTCGGGAGCTCGACCAGGGCGCCTATGGCGAGAGCCGGGTGATCACCAAGCGCGAGATCGTCGCCGCCGACGTGACCGGGGCGGACCAGGTGCTGGTCGGCACGAACCGAACGCGGCGGCTCTACAACAGGCGGCTGCGCGAGCTCAAGGGCCTGATCGACCCGATGCCGGCCGTCGGCGACAAGCTGGTGTGCCTGCGCAACGACAAGGCCAAGGGCCTGTTCAACGGCGGCACCTGGACCGTGCAGCGGCTGAAGACCGCGGACGCCACACGCGTGAAGATGGATGTCCTGCCGGAGGACGAAAGCGCCCGCCGCTCGGTCTCGATCAGCGTTCTGAAGGCCTTCTTCGAGGGCGATCCGGAGCAGATTCCCTTCGCGCAGCGCAGGCGATCCGACGAATTCGACTACGGCTACGCGCTCACCGTCCACAAGGCCCAGGGATCGCAGTGGGACGACGTGGTTCTGTTCGACGAAAGCTACGCTTTCCGCGAGCACCGCGCGCGCTGGCTCTACACCGGGCTCACCCGGGCCGCCAAACGCGTCACGGTCGTGCGCTAGGGTCGTCACGCGACGCAGCTCAAGGAAAGCACTTCACGTCGGCCTCGGCCTGCGCGCGGCGCAGGTTCGCCACCTTGTCCCTGAGCTCGGGGCTCGAGCGGAACAATTCGGACGACTGGCCCGCGACCTTGTTCATCCGCAGCACCGTCTCTGCCTCTTCATAGTCAGCGTAGGGCAGGATGGCGGCGATGGTGTCGATCGAGCAGGAGCAGCGCTCCAGCGCCTCGCGCGTCTGCCCGTTGGCGGCCATGCAGCCGAACACATAGTCCGACTTATCGACCGTCGAGTAATCGTCGGCGACGTCGGCCGCCGACGCGCCTGCGGCCGTCAGCAGTATCGCGAGGGAGACGAGCGTCAGCCTTCCCATCACGGCTTGGATGCTCCGAGGGTCCCCGGCGAGTCTTTCAGCGTCAGCTCCTCGACCAACAGCTCCCCGCCGTCCTTCTTCGGAGTGACGGACTTCAGCGCGTAAAGGCCGCCCGGAACATCGTCAGCGAAAGTCAGCTCGTAGGTGCGATCCGCAAAATCCTTCAGCTGCGCGCGATGCTGGTCGCCGGCGAACGGCGACAGCTTGATCTTCCAGCCATCGACGGTGCGGCCGTCGTAGTCGAGCTTCACCGGCTCGGCCGAGCGGTCGTTCCGCATGGCGTCCATGATCCGGTTGCGGATGTAATAGGGACTGCCTCCAAGCACCTTCTGCATCTCCCTCACGTCCTGCTCGAGCACGGCGATCACGACCGGATTGCCGCTGCGCGCCATGTTCGCCATCGAGATCGCACGGGCGCCGGTGAACATGTCGATCGTGACGGTCTTCTCCGCCCCGGTCGGGCCGACATTGATCGTCACGTCGTCCTCGAACGACGGCTGCAGATCCTTCTCATCGGTCTTCCGCACAAAGCGATACGAGATCGTCGACCCGTCCGCGGCCTTCGAGAGATAAGGCGCCTCGAAGATCAGATCGACCGCCGTCGGCGCCGCGCTCGCTGGAGACAGCGTCAGAGCGAGGCAAGCCGCGACGGCGGCTCCGCGCAAGCGGAGATGGATTTGGGACATGACGAACGCCTTCCTCGACGAAGCGGGGCTCTTGCTCTCCTGGCCGGGCTTGCGACGGCGGGAAGACGACCCCTTCTCAGATTGTTATTATGCATCCAACGAGTATGCGTCGCCAAGATGGCCGCGCGCGCGCGGCGCTCACCTTGGCGCGAACATGAAGCCCCTGCCGCGGACGGTGACGATCAGCCGGCCTCCATCCGCGAGCGCCTCCCCGAGCTTGTGCCGGAGATAACCGATATAGACGTCGACGACGTTGAGCGACGCCCCACCATGGCCCGCCCATAGCGCGGCGAAGATTTCCGCGCGGCTGAGCGGCTCGCCGGCGTGGCGCATCAGAAGCGCCAGCAGGTCGACCTCCCGCTCGGTCAGGCGGGTCGATCCGTCGACGGTCGAGACCGTGCGGGTCTCGAGGTCGAGGTCGAGCGGCGATACGACGAGGTGGCGCTGATCGACTTCGCTGTTCTCCCGCCGCAGTTCTTGAACGCGGACGCGCGCGAGCAACTCCTCGAAGTCGAACGGCTTGACGAGATAGTCGTCGGCGCCGGCGAGCAGGCCTTCCGTGCGGTCGGTCACGCTCGACTTGGCCGAAAGCATGATGATCGGCGCGGTCTGGCCGGCGGCCCTGAGCGCTTTGCAGACGTCGATCCCCGAGCGGCCGGGCAGCATGACGTCGAGGATGATCGCGCGGAGCGGCTTGCCCGTCGCGGCGACCAGCGCGGAATCGCCGTCGCCCACCAGCTCGACCTCGTAGCTCTCCGCCGCGAACCCCCTGCGCAGCACCGAACCGATGTCGGCGTCGTCTTCCACGATGAGGATCGTCATCAACCAGCTCCGATGGCGAGGCGCGGCGACGGCGCCGGCAGTCTTATGGTCACGGTGGTCCCCGAGCGACGTCCGGGCGCCGCCGTGCGGCTTTCGATGTCGATCACGCCGCCGTGGCGCTCGACGATCCAGCGGGCCAGGGCGAGGCCGATGCCGAAGCCGCCCTCCCCCTCCTTCCGGACCCCGCCGCGGTAGAATCGCTCGAACACCCGTGGCAGGTCGACTTCGGCGATGCCGTCGCCGTCGTCGGCGACCGTGATGGCGCAATGTCCGTCGGGCTCGGCCCAGACCCCGAAGCGGATGGCGCCGCCCGCAGGCGAGTGCCGCAGCGCGTTCGCGACGAGCCCTTCGATCACCTGCCGCAGCCAGTCGGAGTCCGCCTCGGCGACAATATCGGGGTCAGCCGACTCCACGGACAAAGAGACCTGGCGCGCCTGCGCGGCGCTGGCCGCGCCTTCGCGCACGGTTTCGACGATCTGGGCGAGCGACACCGGCGCGAAGTTCAGCTCGAGCTGGCCGCTTTCGGAGCGCGCCACCCGCAGCAGATCCTCGACCCGGCGATGCAGCGCGCGGGCGCGGACGCGGATGGTGGCGAGGGCCGATTTCAGATCCTCCATCCCGGGCCTCCCGCGCAGCGTCACGTCGACCTCACCGAGGATGACCGTGAGCGGCGTCCGCAGCTCATGGCTGACGTCCGTGAAGAACCGGCGGCGCGCGCGGTCGGTGTCCGAGAGACGCTCGTTGGCGTTGCGGAGCTCGGCGGTGCGCGCGTCGACGATCTCCTGCAGCCGCAGCTGGGCCGCGAGCAGCCGCGATTCCCGGCGGGATAGCGACAGCGCCATCCGGTTGAACCGGGTCATCAGCAGGCTGAGCTCGTCGTGGCCCTTCACCGCGAGGCGGATGTCGGTGCGGCCGCGCGCGATGTCCGCGGCGGCTCCGGCGACCTGCGAGACCTGTGAGAGAATCGGGCTCGCGATCGCCCTGTAGAGCAGCAGCGCGATCAACGCCGCGACTGCAACCGCAATCACGGAAAAGGGCGTAAGCCGCTCACGCAGCGCAGCCATCGCCGCTTCGGCCTCACGCGCGGCGGTGCGCTCCTCCTCGATCGCCTGACCGAGCGCGGGACTGAAGCCGCTTGCGAACATGTCGAGCGCGACCTTGACCCGTTCGGCGCCGTCGGCCTGTCCGGCCCGGGCGTCCTTGATCGATTGCATGGTCTGACGGTCGAGAAACTCGAAGCGGGCCCGCATGAAGGCGAAGACACGACTGCGCGCGGCGATCAGGGTCGCGCTCTGCTCGTCGGTGCGACGCGCCACCTCCTTGGAGACTTCGTCGTTCAGCCTCTCGAAGCTCTCCTGGACCCTCTTGCGCGGCAGCGACAGCCGGTCGGACTGCAGCTCACGCGTTTCGGTGGTCTGAAGCGCGACCAGCGCATAGTCGCCGACGCGGCTCGATATGCTCGAAAGCAGTTCGAGTCTGCGCTGCGCCGAAGACAGTTCGCTGACATGCTCCTCGGCGCGCGAGAACGTCCACGCCACGGCGAGCGCAGCGGCGGCGGTCGTAAGCACGACGGCAGCGACCAGGATCGCGAGCCGCAGCCTCAGGGAACGAAGCGGACGACGGCGCATCTGGCGCACCTCCGGACTGCCAGAGAGGCCGGACACGACCCCACAGACTGGGCCATCGAGCGGCGCGCGGAGCCGGGCCCGCCGGCCCCGCGTGCATCGGTCACTTCTTCAGCGCCTTTTTCGCGTCGGCGACGGCGTCGAGGCATTCGTCGTATTCTTTCTCGCCTTTCTCGCGCTGCGCCACGCGCAGCGCAGTCTTCAGCGCGTCGACGATCGCCGGCGGGTGTTGCGCCGCCATCTCGGTCTTGATCATGGCGATGCCGGCGTCACAGTCCTTGGAGTCGTCGGCGCGCGCGGCGCCGATTCCGACCGCCAGCACCGCAGCGGCGAACAGAAGCGATCTCGTCATCGCCGTCGGCCTCACTTCGCCACGATCTTGCCGGCCATGCCCTTGGACTCCAGCCCGTCGATCCACCATTTGAACTCGCCCGGCCGGATCACCACGAACTCGATCCGGATGGCGCCCTTGTCGTCCCACTCGAGATGATGCGGCGATCCGGGACCGTGAATCTCGAGATGGTCGATCACGATCTGGTTGATCCAGATGTTGCGAAAGAATTCGGGGGAAAAGAATTTGTATTCCTTGCCGCCGTTCGAGACGATATCGAGCTGGTAGGCCTTCCCGGCCTCGAGTTCATAGTCTTTCTGGCTGACGGCGTAATCGTTCCCGTTGTCCTCGCCCAGCACGAGATCAGGAAGCGTGGTGCGGCCCTTCGCGAGGTCGACGGCGGAGGCCGGAGTCAAAGCTGTGACCGCCAGCAGCGCAAGCGCAGATCCCAGCGTGGCGACGTGTCTCATGAGCATCGATCGTCTCCCGTTGCGAGGCCCTGTCGCGGGCCTTCTCGTGTTTCGCTCAAGCCACCGGACATGAGGATTAAGTCCCGTGTCGAACGGGGCTTTCGCCCGGCTTCGGCCCGTCGGTCCGGTTGTCGTGAGGATTGCAGAGAATCGCAAGCGACGTGGTCGAGGCCGAACCGCGGCCGCCTGCGCCATGAACCGACCCCAACGCCGTCCGACGCGTCGGCGCGCCGTTCCGGTTTTCAGCGTTCGGCGCCCTGATGATGCGTTTTGACCCCCCGTTGTCGCGGGAAGACTAGTTCCGAGGAACGATTCCGTCTATATTAAGGACTATTATTCTTCTCTTATAATTTATAACTTAGGGAGCAGCTCGGGAGATCGTTTATTCAGCGTTCCGGCTAACGCGGACTTGACCGTCCAGACGACATTTCCAACGCGAGACCTGCCACTCCGGGTGTTCCTCGGTCCATTCCACCAAAGCAGGGATGGCCCCCATCATGCAGAGTCGTGAATTGGCTTCTGCGACATTCATGAGAACGCGCTCCTCGTGGCAGGAGGCGGGGGACGCGGCGAGACACACCAGCAGAACAAGGTCCATGTCCGGCTCCTCAGCGGGAGGCGGCGCGGACAGCGCCGCTCGGCCGCCCGCATGCACGACGCGAGTCGGCAGGGAAGATGATACGCTTATTATTGTGCGGCGCAATAATGCCATGCTGCGATGCATCCCTCCACTGCCAGCGCCCCGATGGTCGCTCCCGTCCCAAGCGGCTGTGGACGTGCAGTGCGACCGATTTCGCAAACGGGCACTTGCCGTCGAAGGGCGGTCCCGACTAGGGTGCGCGCCGCATGTCCTTATTTGACGCTATCCGGCCAACCGGTTCGGCCCAACCGAACGCAGTCGCAAAGATAGCCTGGGGCATCGGTCGGTCGGCCCGTTGAGGCGCCGCCGGCTACACCATGGCTTAATGCTGGGAGGATGCTTATGGCGAAGATTACGAAGACGCTTATCGGCGAGTCGCTGGTCGGCGACGGCAACGAGGTCGCTCACATCGACCTGATCATCGGGCCGCGCGGCTCGACCGCCGAGTCCGCGTTCGTGAACGCTCTGACGAACAACAAGGACGGCTTCACGTCGCTTCTCGCGGTCGTGACCCCCAACCTGCTCGCCAAGCCGAACACGATCCTGTTCAACAAGGTCACCATCAAGGACGCCCGTCAGGCCGTCCAGATGTTCGGCCCGGCGCAGTACGGCGTCGCCAAGGCTGTCGTCGACTGCGTAGCCGACGGCACGATCCCCGAAGACGAGGCCGACGACCTGTTCGTTTCGGTCGGCGTGTTCATCCACTGGGAAGCGGCGGACGACGCCAAGATCCAGCAGTACAACTACGAAGCCACGAAGGAAGCCCTCAAGCGCGCCGTCGCCGGTGAGCCCAAGGCCAAGGACGTCGTCGCTCAGTCGGCGACCGCCAAGCACCCCTTCGCTTCGAACGCATAGAGCGGAAACCACCCTGGACAGACTCCGCCTGCAGCAAAGCCTCCAGGCCTGCTCCAGCGGTTGGCCGCACTTCTCTTCGGAAAGTAAGACGGTCGGTTACGGCTCGAAGCGCAAGCTTCGGGCCGTTTCCTTTTGGGACGGTCGATCCCGATGGCGGGCGGCGCGCCTTCCTCCCTCTGGCGCTAGAGGTTCAACGGGACGACGGTAGGACCGCTTTTCAGAACAACGGCGCGGACGCGCTCGATCTCGCCTGGGATGCGCCGGCTCTCCAGCGTCAGGTCAACGGAGACGTCGCGCGCGACGACGGCTGGCGGCCCCGCAAGAACCACGACCCGATCGGCGAGCCGCACGGCCTCGCGGCTGTCGTGAGTCACGAACAGAACGGTCGTCGGCCTCGCAGCGATCAGCTCCGCCAGTAGGTCGCGCAGCCGGTCGGCGTTCGCCTCGTCGAGCGAGACGAAAGGCTCGTCCATCAGCAGCAGGTCCGGCTCGAGCGCGAAGGCCCGAGCCAGCGCCACGCGCCGCTGCATGCCGAGCGACAGCCTCTCGGGATAGACGTCTTCGGCGTCGCCTAGCCCCATCTCCTCCAGTACGACCTTGGCGCGCCGTTCGCTGTCGCGGCTCTTGGGAAGCGGCAGCACGACGTTTTGAAGCACGGTTCGCCACGGCAGAAGGCGGGGGCTTTGGAAGACGTAGCCGATCCGCGGATCGGGGCCCCTGGAGAACGCGACGCGGCCCGCAAAGTCCCGGTCAACGCCCGCGATCATGTTGAGCAGCGTGGTCTTGCCGAGCCCGGACGGCCCGAGCAGCGCCACAAAGCCGCCATCCGCCACGTCGAGCCGGAAATCGCGGTAAAGCCGCCGCGGCGGACCGTCGCCATCGGCCGGAAAGGTCTTCTCCGCGATCTCGATGGAAAGCCCGGTCATCGCCGCCACCTGTTTGCGGCGTGTTCCCACGGCTGGACAATTCCGAGCTCGATCGCTTGGACGATCACGCCGAAGGCCAGCGCGTAGGCGAGAATCGTCGCGACGTCGAACAGCTGGAACGCGGTCTGGAGTTCGAAGCCGACTCCATTCGGCCGCCCGAGCAGCTCAACCACCAGCACGATCTTCCACACCAGCGCGAGGCCGGAGCGGGCGGCTGCGGCGAAATAGGGCGCTAGCTGCGGCAGCACCACGTGCCGAAGGGTCTTCCAGCGGCCGAAGCGATAGACCGCGGCCATCTCGGCGAGGTCGCGGCTGAGTGAGGCCGCCCCCTCGCGGAGAGTCACGGCGACGTTCGGAATCTTGTTGATCGCGACGGCCGCGACGGCCGCGGATTCGATCAGCCCGAACCAGACGTAGCAGAGGATGATGATGACGAGCGCGGGCAGGTTCAGGAACAGCACGACCCAAGGGCCGATAAGGCGTTCGGCCGTCTTCGACATGCCGAGCAGCACACCGAGAGCGGATCCGAGCGTCATCGCCACGAGGAAGCTGGCGGCGACGCGGGCGAGCGTGATGGCGAGATTGCTGAACAGCGCGCCGGACTTCGCGGCCACGACGAGCGCCTGCAGCACCTGTGGCGGGGTCGGCAGCAGACGGAAATCGCCATGAACGACGGCGGCGGCCCACCAGACGGCCACGAAACCGCCAAGCGAGATCGCCGACCAGCCGAGCCGCTCTGCAACTCTCAACGGAGCCGCCTCAGGCCTTTGGGGACCAGAACAGCGATGGCTCGAAATGGGGGTTCGCGCCGACGAATTCGGGGCCGCCGAGATCGGCGAGGAGATCGTAGAGCTTTTTCGACGAGGCGAGCTCCGCCTCTCCCCACGGCCCGGGCACCCCTGCTCGGAAATAATCCCTGAGGCGCATGAACTCGGCGTCGGAGGCCACCTGCATCGACGGCTTCAGCCGCTCCCACGCCGCGTCCGACGTCTTCAGCACCTGGTTCGCCGCCGCGATCGCGCGAAAGAAGGCGTCGACCTGTGCGCCGGACTTCTGCTCCAGCGTCTCGCGCCAGACGAAACCGACGAGCGGCGGCGGCGGCTTCAGGCCGAGCTGGCTCATCACCTCGGAGATGTCGATCAGCCGACGATAGCCCTGCGCGTCGAGGCGCGCGGCGAAGTTCCAGAAGGTCAGCACCGCGTCGACCCGGCCGAGCCGTAGCTGCTCCGAGAGCAGCGGGGGCGCGCCGAACACCGGCTCCACCATCGCGGCGATGTCGCCGTCGACCTCCTTGTGGGCGTAGGCGCGGAAAAGCAGCCAGCTTTTGTCGAGAGGCCCGCCGGCGACGCCGAGCTTCTTGCCCTTGAGGTCGCTGATCGACGCGATCACGGAATCCTTGCCGACCATCACGGCGCCCAAGGCGCTGGAATAGGGCGCAAAGCGAAACGGCTCGCCGTCGATCCTGCGGCGCATCGCCCAGGGCCAATCACTCACCGCGAAGTCGACGTCGCCCGCCTGCAGCGCAACAGTCAGCGCCTGCGTCGAGGCGAGATCGGTGCGCTCGAACGCCGCGCCCTCGCGCACGTCGAGACCCTCCGCCTTCACGGTGTCGAGCAACCAGTTGACCGTGCCGAACTTGAGCGTCGCGACCTTCAGGGGAGCGGCCGCCCGCGCAACGCCGGCCCCGGACGCTGCGACCAGCGCCGCTGCTCCGAGCAGGAGCGCCTCTCGACGGCTCCTCTGCGGTCCCGGAAGGACGATCACTTGCAGAGACCCTCCACGACGGCGGATCGCGCCTCAATCACGTATTGGGTCGAGCGCATTCGGTCTTCCCTTAAAGTTTCTTATCGTTGGCGCCGTTTGCATGACCAGCATGCTCGCCTTGATCGACGCCCATACAGGATAAACTTGCAATCTGAAACAGGTGAATCAAGCAAGCGTTATAACTTATTATCTTCTTATATATTGCTTTCTTACGTCCTGCCCTATGGATTGGTAGGCGAAGGCGGCCGGCGACTTGTTCCCAGGGATCGCGCGACGCTCGGCCTCATGGCGGGCGTCACGGCTTCTGGAAAGGATCACGGCCGCTAAAATCAACGGAGCGGGGCAACCGCTTGTCTGGAGATGCTCGATGATCGATCGATCCGCCGCAGCGACGGGTGCGTCGTGAAGCTTTCCGCCCTTTGCGTCGCGGTCGTCGCCGCCTGGCTCGCGCTTCCCGCCGCAGCCCAGGAGCCGCCCGCCCCTGGCCCGCAGGTCCCCGGTCCTGCGGCGAAGAACGCGCCCGCCCCGATGGACTTTCCGTTCGCGGTGCTGCGGCAGTTTCCCGAAAACCCGCCGTGGTGGAACAACATCGTCACGGTGCCGCCGGACGATGACGGCATAGCAGGCGCCAATCTCGGCATCGTCGACAACAGCACCACGGGCTCATTCCTGAAGCAGAATTTCAGGATGGCCGCCCAGGAGCTCGTCCCGTTCGGCGAAGACCCGATGCCGGCGTTCAACCGGATCCTCGAAAGCGGCGCCAAGTTCATCCTTCTTGCGGTCCCCGCCGACGCCCTGTTGAAGATGGCCGACGCCGCCAAGGACAAGGACGTTATCCTCTTCAACGCGGCCGCGACCGACGACCGGCTGCGCGGCGCCGACTGCCGCGCAGACGTTCTGCACACCGCGCCAAGCCGGGCGATGCTGACGGACGCCCTTGCGCAATACCTGGTCACCAAGCGCTGGGCGAAGTGGCTGCTGCTCACTGGCCGAGAGGCCGACGACCGCCTCTACGCCGAAGCGGTCAAGCGGTCGGCCAAGAAATTCGGCGCGAAGATCGTCGACGAGCGGACATGGAACTTTGGCCCTGACGCGCGCGAGTCGGGTAATGACGACATCTCGATCTTCACGCAGGGCGTTTCCTACGACGTCATCGTGATCGCAGACGAGCGCGGCGAGTTCGGCCCTCTCATCGGCTATCGCAGTTGGGACCCGCGCCCCACCGCCGGCACCGCGGGGCTGACGCCGACGACATGGAGCGTGACGGTCACGGGCTGGGGCGCCGAGCAGATCCAGAACCGCTTCTTCCGCCAGTCGAAGCGCGGCATGCGCCCTCTCGATTTCCAGATGTGGCTCGCGATGCGGACGATCGGCGAATCCGCTGCGCGTATCCGGTCGAACGATCCGAAAAAGCTCAGGGAATTTATCTTCGGACCGAAATTCGAACTTGCGGGCTTCAAGGGCGGATCGTTCAGCTACCGACCCTGGGACAATCAGCTCCGGCAGCCGATCGTGCTGACGTCAGCTGAGGCGCTGGTCGCGGCGTCCCCGCAGGAAGGGTTCCTTCATCAGACGAACCCGCTCGATACGATCGGGTTCGACAAGCCCGAGAGCCAATGTCATTTCCCGACGCCATGAGACCGAGACGCGAAAGACGTACGGTCCGCGTTCGGACGAACGCCCCTCCCGGAGGAGAATAAGCGCATGAAATCTCCGATAAGCCGCCGCGCGGTCCCCGCGCTCGCCAAGGCGGCCGCGGTGTTCGCCGGTCTCGCCGCGCTCATCGCAGCGCCTGCTCCCGCATGGGCTGCAAAGGTGTTCGTCACGAACGAGCGCGACCACACCATGACGGTGCTCGACAGCGAGTCGTTGAAGACGCTGCAAACCGTGAAGACGGGCCGGCGGCCGCGCGGGCTGACGGCGAGCCCCGACGGCAAGCTGATCTATGTCTGCGCGAGCGACGACAACCGCGTCGAGGTGTACGACGCCAACGACTACAAGCTGCTGCGCACCCTGCCCTCGGGTCCCGATCCCGAGCTGTTCGTGCTGCACCCCTCGGGCAATCCGCTCTACATCGCAAACGAGGACGATGCGCTCGTCACGATCGTCGACACCGAAACCGGCAAGGTCGTCGGCGAGATTCCGGTCGGCGTCGAGCCCGAGGGCATGGGCATCAGCCCGGACGGCAAGACGCTGGTGAACACGTCCGAGACGACCAGCATGGCGCATTTCATCGACACCACGACGAAGCAGATCGTCGAGAACGTGCTCGTCGACAGCCGGCCCCGCGTCGCGCAGTTCACGCCGGACGCGAAGTTCACCTGGGTCTCGGCCGAGGTCGGCGGCACAGTTTCGGTGATCGACAACGCCAGCCACGAGGTGGTGAAGAAGATCACGTTCCAGATCCCCGGCGTGAACGACGAGGCGATCCAGCCGGTCGGCATCCGCATCACCAAGGACGGGAACACGGCCTTCGTGGCGCTCGGGCCGGCGAACCGCGTCGCGATCGTCGACACGCACACCTACGAGATCAAGAAATACCTGCTGGTCGGCCAGCGCGTCTGGCAGATGGCGTTCTCGCCGGACGAGAGCGTGCTCTACACCACGAACGGCAACTCGAACGACATCTCGGTGATCGACGTCGCCTCGCAGAAAGTGACGAAGTCGGTCACGGTCGGGCGCGGCCCCTGGGGTGTCGTTGCGGTCCCGTGAGGCGCTGCGCGCTCGACGCCGTGGCTGAGGCGCTTTACATGACCGACGGCGCGCTGCCGCACGCGACCGGAGCGAGGCGAACATGACCGCCGACGACCGCCCGAACCCAGCTCCGACGCCGGCGCTCGCCGTGTCGGGCGTCAGCCACGCGTTCGGCTCCCGCAAGGCGCTGGACGACGTGACGCTCGATGCGCCGGCCGGCGCCTTCACCGCGCTGGTCGGCCAGAACGGCGCCGGCAAGACGACGCTGTTTTCGCTGGTGACGCGTCTCTACGACAACCGCACGGGTTCGATCCGGGTGCTCGGCCACGACGTCCGGCGCGAACCCGCGGCGGCGCTGTCCCAGCTCGGCGTCGTGTTCCAGGCGCGCACGCTCGACCTCGAGCTGACGGTTTTGCAGAACCTGCAATATCACGCCGCGCTGCATGGCGTCGGACCGGGCGAGGCCAAGCGGCGGGGCCTCTCCGCGCTCGCCCGCGTCGGCCTCGAGGCGCGCGCCAAGGACCGCGTCCGAGCGCTGTCGGGCGGCCAGATGCGCCGCGTCGAGATCGCCCGGGCGTTGCTGCACGAGCCCAGCCTGCTGCTGCTCGACGAGCCGACGACGGGCCTCGACATCGGCTCGCGGCGGCAGATGATCGACGAGGTCAAGCGGTTGATCGCCGAGGACGGCATCGGCGTGCTGTGGGCGACCCACCTGGTCGACGAGATCGAGGTCGCCGACCGCGTGGTCGTTCTTCACAAGGGGAAGGTGATGGCGACCGGCACCGTCGGTGAATTGCGAGCGCGCGCGAAGACCGATGACGTCGGCTCGGCGTTCATGAGGATCGTCGGCGAGGAGAGTCCGCTCGCGAGGGTTACGGCATGAGCGCGACGACGGTCGAAACCCGCCCGCGTGCGGGAATCAGCGCCCGTGGGGCGCTGATTTGCCTGACAGGCATCGTCTGGCGCGAAGGGCTGCGCTTTCTGCACCAGCGTGGGCGCTTCCTTTCCGCTCTGGTGCGGCCGCTGGTCTGGCTCTTCATCTTCGCAGCCGGCTTCCGGGCGACGCTCGGCGTCTCGATCATCCCGCCTTACGAGACCTATGTGCTCTATGAGGTCTATATCGCGCCCGGACTGATCGCGATGATCCAGCTGTTCAACGGCCTGCAGTCGTCGCTCTCGATGGTCTACGACCGCGAGGTCGGCGCCATGCGCATCCTGCTGGTGAGCCCCTACCCCCGCTGGTTCCTGCTGGTGTCGAAGCTGATCGCCGGAATCGCGGTCTCGATCCTGCAGGTCTACGCCTTCCTGCTCGTGGCCTATTTTTGGGATGTGCAGCCGGATGACCCAATCGGCTACCTGACCGTGCTGCCTGCGCTCGTGCTCACCGGCTTCATGCTGGGCGCGATGGGGCTCGCGATGTCGTCGGTGTTCAAGCAGCTCGAAAATTTCGCGAGCGTGATGAACTTCGTGATCTTCCCGATGTTCTTCGCCTCCTCCGCGCTCTATCCGCTGTGGCGGGTTCAGCAGGCTAGCATTCCGCTCTACAATATCTGCTTGTGGAACCCGTTCACGCACGCGGTCGAGCTGATCCGGTTCGCGCTCTATGGCCAGATCGAATGGACCTCGCTGGCGGTGGTGGCATGCTGCTCCGTCGTGTTCTTCGCCGCGGCGATCTTCGCCTATGACCCCTCGACCGGGCTGACCGCCCGGCGGGGCGGCCCTGACGCGGGGGCGAAATGACGATGGCGGACCGTCGTGAGCCAAACGCATCTGGAGTGAAGACGTGATGAAGCCCCTCGCCCGTCTGTCGGCGGCAGCTCTGCTCACGTTCGCCGTCGGCGGCGCGAATGCGCAAGAGACGGCTCCTACGGCCGGGGACACGAGCCCACCCGCCGAAACCGCCCAGCCCGGCCCCAAGACGCCGTTGCCGCCGCGCGACGCGCCCCGGGCGCCGGAGACCGGCCGCCGGGCCGTGGCGAAGGATCCGGACTGGCCCTGCATGCAGCCCAAGGTCTCGACGCTGAGCTATGGGCAGATGTGGTCCGGTCCCCCGCTCGACGACGCGATCAAGACGTGGCGGACTGACTCCGCGATCGAGGACCTCGTGGAGCGCCTGGTGGCGCGCCGGACGACGATGGACGAGGCGAAGAGCTTGCTCGACGCGTTCGCCCGCGGGGCCGGCGACCAGAAAGCGCAGAAGCTCACCTTGATCTTCGCCGGCGTCTTCGAGGAGCTCAACGACCAACGCTCCCGGATCATCGCCGGCATCGAGCGCTACGCGCGCAAGCAGCGGGCGCTGTCCGACCGCATCAAGGACGAGAGCGTCCGCATCGCCGCGACGCAGAAGGACATGGCGTCCCAGATGTCGCCCGAAGGACAGAAAGACCAGCAGGCGCTGGACTGGGACACCCGGATCTATGATGAACGCACGCAGTCTCTGACATATGTCTGCGAGTCGCCGGTCATCCTGGAGCAGCGCGCCTTCGACCTCGGGCGCGAGATCCAGAGCCGTCTGGACTAACCGAGCGAGAAACGCCGCCATGGACGGACTGGATCGAAGACGCGCGTTCGCCGCGATGGCCGGCGGCGCGCTTCTTCTGACGCGCCCCGCGGCGGCGCAGATCGCCAGTCTGGAGATATTCTCCGTCGCCGCCCCCGGCGATGGCGACGACCAGCTCGCCCGCGCGATCGCGGAGGGTCTGAACACGACTCGCCTGCTGCCGAGCGCCGGCCCCGTCAGCGTCCCGGGCGACGGCGGCGTCAAAGGGCTCGCCCAGTTCGTCTCGGGCGCTCGGCCAAGGCCGGGCTTGCTGGTGATCGGCCTCGGCACGCTCGGCCAGCTCGTCCTCAGAAAGGCCGACGAGAGCCTCGACCATTGCCGGCCGCTCGCTCTGCTTGTCGGAGAAAGCCAGCCGGTCGTGGTGGCCGCCAAATCGCCGATCAGGACGCTCGACGATCTCCTCGCGGCAATCCGGGGAGATCCCGAACGGCTGCGCTGGGCCGGCCGCCTGCGAGGCGGCGCCGATCATCAGCTCGCATTGCTCACGACCATGGCGGCCGGCGGCGATCCCACGCGCCTCAACTATGTCGGCGGAGACGAGCGGAGCGAGGCCGCAGTGATGCTGCTCACCGGTGAGGCGGACGTCGCGACCGGCGATCTTGGCGATCTCTCGGCCCAGATACGGGGCGGGACCCTGCGCGCTCTTGCGCTGTCCTCGCCCAGTCGGTCGCCGCATTTCGATATTCCGACCTTCCGGGAGCTGGGCGTCGACGTCACGCTGATCAACTGGCGGGGCGCGTTCGCGCGGCGCAGCATCGAACGAGGCCTGATCTCCCGCGTCGAGGAGGCGCTGGCGGCGCTGGTGCGGCTCGAGGGATGGCGACAGCTTTCGTCGCAGCGATACTGGCTCGAGCTCTATGAACCCGCCGACCAGTTCGCAGCGCTTGTCGCCCGGGAACGTATCCGCCTCAAAAAGCTGTTCGCCGACGCAAAGCTCTAGTCGTCCGCGCCCTTGAAGGGGCGCGGACGTAAGCCGCCTTACTGCGGCGGCGCCAGGGGACGATCCTGCTCGTCAAGCAACGGAACGTTGTAGGAGGCCAGGATCTTGTTGATCTCGGCCTGGTTCTTCGTGATGAAGTCGTTGAGCCGGTGCTTCCAGTTCTCTTCACCAGGACGGACGCCAAACGTCAGACGGTACGACATCGGCGGCCCGCCGCTTTCCTTGACCAGCGGGGTGCTGACAAGGCCGCCCGCCTTCTCCGTGAAGTAACCCCCGATCGGGCCCCACAGAACTCCGCCATCGATCTCGCCGGACTTGATGTCCGCGATCATTTCCTCGGCGGGAGAGAAGTATCTCCTGTCGACAAAGAGCGCATAAGGCTTCGCCTTCGCCATCAGACCATTGCGCAGCATATAACTCGCCGCCGGCGTTCCAGCGGTGACGCCGATCCGCTTGTCCTTGAGCTTCGGGTCATCGAACGAATCGACGCCGTCGAGAGGTCCGCCCTTCTTGACGACGAGCACCGCGGTCGACCGGAAATAAGCGTTGGTGTTCAGGTATGGATCGGCGCCGGACGGAACGCCGAAAACGACGTCGCAGTGCTTCTCGCCGAGCGTCCGTCGATAGAAGCCGGTCGCCTGGGGGAACCACGTGTAGACAAGCGGGATTCCAAGATCTTTCGACATCAGTTCGGCGATCTTGTTCTCGAACCCCTCGCCCTTTTCGTTCGACAGCGGCATGTCAGCCGGATCGGCGCACACGCGGAGCGTCGCACGGTTCACAAGATCGGATGTCTGGGCGGAGGCGGCTCCCGAATATGAGACTGCGACAGCGAGGACAGCTAGCGCCGCGCCCCGCCAGCTCGCCGACTTCATCCTGCCGAGGCTCATGCGCGACAAGCCGCTTCGTTCTGATGGAAAATCGAGCTCCGGGCCGACGCATGCGCATTTCGCCAAATCGCAGCGCATCGGGCCCCAGAGCGACGTCCGGTCATAAGAGTCATAGTGATTGTCCTCCTTTGCGCGTTCGCACTTAGCGCCACTTTTTGTCCGCCGTTATCGACAAATCCCGAAGGATTTGCAGCGGCGGTTTTAAACGGTGAAGGCCCGACCAACGGGGGAACCGTCAGCCGGGCCTTCAGTCTTCATGCGGCTGATCTCGTTAGAGGTCAGCCTTCATCGCTATCACGAGCTCGGGAGAGCGAACACCGTCAGCTGGCCGCCGAGAGCGGTATAGCTGGACAGAGCCGCATAGCCGCCGACCGCGCCGAGACCGTCGGTCGGGTTGGCGAGACCGGCCGCGAGGCCGATGCCGGCCCAGCCGCCGACGCCCGAGAGGATGGCGACGTACTGCTTGCCCTTGTGCTCGTAGGTCATGACGTTGCCGATGATGCCGGACGGCGTCTTGAACTTGTAGAGCTCCTTGCCCGTCTTGGCGTCGACGGCCTTCAGGTAGCCTTCGAGCGTGCCGTAGAACACGACCCCGCCTGCGGTCGCCAGAGCGCCGGACCACACGGAGAACTGCTCCTTGTTGGACCAGACGATCTTACCCTTCTTGCCGTCCCAAGCGATGAAGTTACCCATGCCGCCATGGCTGTTCGGGGCCGGGAACATCGAAAGGGTCGCGCCGACATAGGGCTGACCAGCGGTGTACGAGACCTTGAAGGGCTCGTAGTCCATGCAGACGTGGTTCGTGGGCACGTAGAACAGCTCGGTCTCCGGCGAGTAGGCCGCAGGCTGCTGGTCCTTGGTGCCGAGAGCCGCCGGGCAGATGCCCTGCGAATTCACGTCTTCGCCGTTCTGCTCCGTGGAGTACTTGGCGACGACGAGCGGACGGCCGTAGGTCTTGGAGTCCTTATCCATATCGACCTTGGTCGCCCAGTTCACCGCGGGGTCGTACTTCTCGGCGACGAGAAGGGCGCCCGTCTCGCGGTTCAGCGTGTAGCCGAAGCCGTTGCGGTCGAAATGCGTCAGGAGGGGCTGCTCCTTGCCGTCGATCTTCTGATCCGTGAGGATCATCTCGTTGATGCCGTCGTAGTCCCACTCGTCGTGCGGGGTCATCTGGTAGACCCACTTCACGGCGCCGGTGTCGGGGTTACGAGCCCAGACGGTCATCGACCACTTGTTGTCGCCCGGACGCTGCTTGGGGTTCCACGTCGAAGGGTTGCCCGAACCGTAGTAAACCAGGTCAAGCTTCGGATCGTACGAGTACCAGCCCCAGGTCGTGCCGCCGCCGGTCTTCCACTGGTCGCCTTCCCAGGTCTTGATCGACGAGTTCTCACCGACGGGCTTGCCGAGCTCGGTCGTCTTGACAGGATCGATCAGCGTGTCGCTGTCCGGACCCATCGAGTAACCGCGCCAGACCAGCTTGCCGTCTTTGGTGCTGTACGCCGTGACCGAGCCGCGAACGCCGAATTCGCCGCCGGAGATTCCGACGATGATCTTGTCCTTGACCGGCAGGACGGTCGCCGTGTTGGTCTCGCCCTTCTTCGGGTCGCCATTCACGACGGACCACTTCTTCTGGCCGGTCTTGGCGTCGAGCGCCACGACGGTCGTGTCGGCCTGATGCAGGATGATCAAGCCGTCGGCGTAAGCAAGACCGCGATTGACGGTGTCGCAGCACATCACGGGGATAACGCTCGGATCCTGCTTCGGCTGGTAGGTCCAGATGATCCGGCCGTTGTCGTTCAGGTCGAGCGCGAACACGTTGTTCGGGAACGGCGTGTGAACGTACATGATGTCGCCGATCACGAGGGGAGAACCCTCGTGGCCGCGGAGAACGCCGGTCGAGAACGTCCAGGCGACCTGGAGCTTCTTGACGTTCTCCTTGGTGATCTCATTGAGCTTGGAATAGCGGGTGTTGGCGTAATCACCCGTCTGGATGCCCCACTGCTTGGGGTCCTTTAAAATTGCCGTGAGATCGTCGGCCGCCATGGCCGGCAGACTCAAGGCGGCGGCGCCGAGCAGGCTCGCCGCGATCGCGAGTTTGCGCATTCGTTAGTTCTCCCTCTGGTACGCAGTCCTTAGTCAGCTCCCCGCCGCCGAAACATAAGAGGAGCAAGTACTTATTATTGGACTTGAGTCTTCGACGCCGTGTCACGGTTCGCCGGCTAAACGCCCTGACGCCGCAGTGCGGCGCTCGTGCCCGACAACCCTACGATCCGCCCTTGTCCTTATGGATTCTTGCGTAGAAGCCGAAGACTAGGCGGACCGTAGACCGCTTCCCAAAGGCTGGCAACAGGACTTTAAGACATAAGACCGTTATTATGAATTTGCTGCAGTAGCACACTTATTATATTGCATCGCATTATCGCCATTCGAGATCCTTGTAGGCCTCGATCGCGTTGCGCGCGTTGAACTCGTCGAACAGAGCCCAGCCGTCCCGCTCGCTCAGGCCCGCCTTTTCCGAGGCTTCCCGCAGGTCGAGCCCGTCGTCCAGCGCCTTGGCGACGTCCTTACGCAAGCCGTCCAGGTATCGCTGTTGGGGCTCGAGCGCTTCGGGCCATTTCGCGGACGCCGGTCCGTGACCAGGCGACACGCGTGCGACGCGCCGCTCACGCGCGGTCTTCATCACCTTGAGCCAACCGTCGATCGAGCCGTCGATGGTCGGCACGTGTCCGATGAAAAGCAGGTCGCCGAGAAACCACGTCCCGGTCTGACGGTCGAAGACGGTCAGGTCGTTGTCGGTATGGGCCTCGGGCTCCGCCTCAAGTTCGATGATCCGGCCGCCGAGATCGAGATCCATCCGGCCTGCGACAGTGATGTCAGGCATCACGACGTCGGCGATCGTCTCGGAGAAATCGGGGCCCATCTCGCGTTTGCCGGCGTCGAGATAGGACTGCGCGCGGGCCGCGAGCGCGGCGCGGAACCGCTCATGCGCGACGAACTTCGCTCCCTCCCCCCTGAACGCTACATCGCCGAGCACATGGTCCGGATGCATGTGGGTATTGATGACATAACGGATCGGCAACGCCGTGCGCGCGCGGACCGCGGCCAGCAGGCGCTCGCCCGCCTGTCGGCTGTTGCCGGCGTCGATCACGGCGACAGCGTCGCGGCCGACGATAAATCCGACATTCGCGATCGCGCCGCCGTTGGACGGCGCGAGAAGTTGATAGGGCGCCTGATACACGAACACGCCGGGCGCGATCTCGTCCGTCGGCAAGGGCTCAACGGCGCCGGCCGCAGGGGCCGCTCCGGCCAGCAGACAAGAAAAAAGCAGCCCGACCGCTCGGACTGCTTTTCCGATCTTCAACGGGCGCGCGACGGCGGCGTCTCGTTTCACCATGGTTTTCTCCCACGTTTTGTGCGTCGACGACGGGTTCGGCGCAGGGGCGGGGAGGATTATGTCTTCTTCCAGACCCCGTCGAACCGCACGAGAACAAGCGCCGACGCTCTTTGCGATCAAGCTATCACGGGCCGTCAGGCGGCGCGCCGCTTGGACATCGCTTCGCCTGGGCGGCCTGGGGCCGAGTGTCCCGTGGCCGGGCGCGCAGATTGGAATGCGCCTGCCGGGCTGATAGCGTCCGCCGCACGCCTCGCCGCGCGCCCTCGTCCAGACCGTCTTGCGGGTTTCGCCTATGTATCCTTGCGTCGTGAAATTCGGCGGCAGCCTTCTGGACTCGCGGAATCTCGGAGCCCTGCTCGAGGTCGCCGGAGCCCGCGGAGCGGTCGTCGCGCCGGGCGGCGGGGCGTTCGCCGACGCCGTGCGCGTCGCCCAGCGTGAGATCGGGTTCAGCGATCGGGCGGCGCACGCCATGGCTATTCTCGCCATGGAGCAGACGGCCCTGCTGCTCGCCGACCTCGCCCCGTCGTTTGCGCTGTGCGCGACCAGCGAGGAATTCACCGGGGCGTTCGCCGCGCGGCGTCCCGCGATTTGGCGGCCGGCTGCGATGGCGCTTCGAGCGGACGTGCCGGCGTCTTGGGACACCACCTCCGACAGCCTGTCGCTGTGGCTCGCCATGAAGATCGGAGCGCCGCGCCTCGTCATCCTGAAATCTGCGGAGGTCCAGCCGGGAGGGTCTCCAGATAGCTGGAGCGCGGCTGGTCTCGTCGACGCCGGCCTGCCAACGCTCGCCCTCGGCTATCGAGGCGAGATCGCCTGCGTCGGGCCGGCGGAGCCTGCGGTTCTGGCCGCCGCCCTCGCCGCGCCGTCGCGAATCGCCGCGTGAGCGCCGAGAAGGTCGCCCTGCTGACCGGTTCGCTCGCCGAGCAGCGCCTTGTCCGGATGGCCAACGAGCTTCGCGGCGACGCGCTCGATCCCGTGGTCGTCAATGTCGGGGTCAAGGTCGCGGCCCTCATGACGGCGGAGATCGTCGAGCGGCGTCTGAAGCTGCCCGACGCCGTCGACCGCGCGATCATGCCCGGCCGGTTTCGCGGCGATCTGGCGCGGTTGAGCGAACGCTTCGGCGTGCCCTTCGAGCGCGGGCCGGAAGAGCTCGCGGACCTCCCGGGATTCTTTGGACGCGGTGGGCTCGAGCCCGACCTCTCGCGTCACGACTGCATCATCTTCGCGGAGATCGTCGACGCCACGACGCTGTCGCTCGATGAGATCGTCGGGCGGGCTCGGATGTTGCGCGGCGAGGGAGCCGACGTCATCGATCTCGGCTGCATGCCGGACACAGAGTTCGGCCATCTCGAAGACGCCATCCGCGCGCTCTCGGCGGAGGGCTTCCGGGTCAGCGTCGATTCCGCCGATCCGGCGGAGCTCGTGCGCGCCAACCGGGCCGGCGCGCACCATCTGCTCAGCCTCAACGAGAACACACTGTCGATCGCGGACGAAGGATCGGCCGTGCCGATCCTCGTTCCGGCCTCCCCCGGCGACCTGCCCTCGCTGCTCCGCTCGGTCGACGCCATGGAGGCGAAGGGGCTCTCCTACTTCGCCGACCCTGTGCTCGACCCGATCCATTTCGGCTTCACCGCCTCGGTCGTGCGCTACGCCGACCTGCGGCGGGAGCGGCCCGACGCGCCGATCCTGATGGGCATTGGAAACCTGACCGAACTGACCGACGCCGATACGACCGGGATCAACGCCATGCTGATGGGGATGATCTCGGAGCTCCGGATCACGGCGGTGCTGGCGGTGCAGGTCAGCCCGCATTGCCGCACCGCGGTGCGCGAGTTCGACCGGGCCCGGCGGGAGTTCTTCGCCGCCCGTGAGGCGAATTCGCTGCCGCAGGGGTTCGGCGGCGGGCTTATGGCGCTGCGCGACCGCCGGCCTGTCACCTCGACCGCAGCCGACGTCGAGGCGCTTGCGGCGCAGATCCGTGATCCCAACTATCGGATCCAGGTGACGGAGGCCGGCGTCCACGTGTTCAACCGCGACGGATATCGGCTAGCGATCGACCCGTTCGACCACTTCCCGCATCTCGCGGTCGAAGGCGACGCCGCGCACGCCTTCTATCTCGGCGTCGAGACCGCCCGGGCGGAGATCGCGTTCCGGCTCGGAAAGCGCTACGCGCAGGATGAAGGCCTGAAGTTCGGCGTCGCGGGCGAGACGGCCGAAAGCGTCGAGGAGGCCCACAAAATGGGGTTCAAGGAGGCGGGTTCGACTCTCGCAGCCAAGCGCGGCGCGAAGGCCGAGCCGTCGTGATTCGCGAGACGATCGTCACCACGCTGTCGCCGCAGGGAATCCCTCACGTCGCCCCTATGGGCGCGACGCAGACCGGGAACGGCTGGTTGCTGCAGCCGTTCCGACCGTCGACCACGCTCGACAATTTCCTGAGCGGCCGGTGCGGCGTCATCAACTTCACCGATGACGCGCGGATTTTCGCGGGCTGCGTGACGAAGAGAAAGATCGACTGGCCGACGGTTTCGGCCGGGACTCTGGGGTCTGTGCGGCTCGAAGCCGCTCTGGCCTCCCACGAGGTGCGCATCGCGCGGATCGAGGATGACGGCCAGCGCCCCAAGCTGCATTGCGAGGTCGTGGCGGAGACGAGCCATCGCGCGTTCCCCGGGCTCAACCGGGCGATCGCCGCCGTCGTCGAGGGCGCGGTGCTGGTCAGCCGGCTCCGAATGCTGCCGCCCGAGCGGATCGACGCCGAGTTCGCCTATCTGCAGATCGCAATCGACCGGACCGCCGGGCCCGCCGAGTTGGAGGCCTGGGGCTGGATTCTGGACGCGGTTCGCGACCACCGCGCAAAGGCAGCGTCATGACGGGATTTCTCGCAAGCGTCGCCTCGCTCGACGAGATGGAGGCCGCGCGTCTGGGCGGCGCCGACATCGTCGACCTGAAGGAGCCCGCGCGCGGCGCCCTTGGCGCCTGGAGCCACGACGATCTACGGCGCGCGGTAGCGGCCTGGACCGCATGGCGTGGTCCGCGCCCACTGCTCAGCGCGACGATCGGCGATCAGCCGATGACGCCCGGCATCGTGCGCGAGGCGGCCGAGGCGGTGGCTTCGACGGGCGTTCCGATCGTGAAGCTCGGCGTCTTCGCCGACGGCGACCCTCTCGCCTGCTTCGCCGCCTTGGAGCCGCTCGCCGCGCGGCGGCGCCTGATCGCGGTGTTTTTCGGCGACCTCGCCCCTGACCTCGCTCTGCTGGAGCACGTCGCCGCAGCGGGATTTCATGGAGCGATGCTCGACACGGCCGACAAGGCGGCCGGAGGACTGCGCCGGCATCTCGGCCAGCCCGAGCTTTCGGCCTTCGTCAATCGCGCCAGGACGCTCGGGCTGCTAACCGGGCTTGCCGGTTCGCTGACCATCGAAGACATCGCGCCGCTCGCTTCGCTCGGACCGGACTATCTCGGCTTTCGAGGCGCGCTCTGCGTCGGCGGCCGGACCGGACGGGTCGACCCCGCCGCAATCCGGAACGTTCGCGCTACGCTGGAAGAAAGCCGGCGCGCGGCCTGAGCGCGCCGAAGCTTCAGCCGGCGACGATCAGCGCCTCGCCCTTGCCGCCCGAATAGAGGTCGCCTGCGAAGCGCCGCGCGCCGGTGACGCTTGCGCCCATGAACGCCGCGAGTTCCTGCGAGCGGCGGACCAGCACGCGCAGCATGACGAGGTCATGCACGCCGGCGTCGCCGAATCCGGCGCAGAGGCCTTCAGGGCTGCGCAGAAGCAGCGTGCCGCGCTTCATGCCACGGCCGGCGTTGGCCCCCAGCTTTCCTGCGATCGCAATCGTGCCCGCGATCAGGTCGGTCGCGGCCTCCTCAGCGGCGTCGCCCTCGATCATGACCACGCCGCCGCGAAGTCTTTCTCCCGCGCGGGCGCCGGCGGAACCGCCGACCACCACCACGCCGCCGCTCATACCGCGGCGCGACCCGTCGCCCGCCGCGCCGAGCTTCTCACCGACGTCGCCGCCGATCACGATCTTGCCTCCGGACACCTCGCTTGCAGCGAACGCGCCCGCCGACCCTTTCACCGAGATCATGCCGCCGGTCATCCCAAAGCCAAGCTTTGAGCCGACGTCGCCCTTCACCACGATTTCGCCCTTCGCGAGACCGGCGCCGACCGAATCGAGCAGCGCGTCGCCGCCCTCGATCGTCATGCGGCCATCATCGACGCCGGACGCCGTAAACAGATCGCCGAGCGCGACCTTACGACCGCCGTGGAAGACCGGCAGACGGGCGAAGTCGACGCCTGCTCCGGGGAGCACGCCGGAGAGGTCGACGCGCGATTCCAAGGACGCGCGCGGAGTGAGGACGATGCCGCTCACGCCATGATCTCCCGCAGCTTGAAGTGGAACGGCCCGAGGTCGCCGCCGTAGTTGCCGGCGTCGATCGCGACGACCCCCTTGTCGCGGCCGAGCGCGACGACCGCCTCGATCCCGGCCTTGGTGCAGGCCGCGACCGCGTCGAAGCTGACGCCGTCGATCACGATCTCCATCACGGAAGCGACTTCCGGCGGCAGATGCGAGTCGGTCTGCGCCCGCAGCGTCGGGCAATAGAAATTATTGGTCGAGGCGAACATGCCCTTGTACTTCGAGCCGACCTTGGACCCCGACCGGACCACGCCGCCGGGAAACGGCATGATGCAGCCTTCGACCTTGCTCATGTTCTCGACCGCGGCCTCGGCGGCCGCAAGCGCCTCGCCGCGCGAGGTCGCGAGGATCAGGATGTTGCCGCCGCCGACGCCCGACACCGAACCGGTGTCATGGTCGCAGACGAACTCGCCTTCCATCACCGGCAGCCGCCAGATGCGCTTGCCGCCGACCATCTTGGAGATCTGCCAGCCGTCGGCGAAATACTTCAGCGCCTTGCCGATCGAGATCGACTCGCCGCCTTCCATGCCGGCGTAGCAGGCGGACGTCGGAGAGGTCAGGACACATTGGCCGATACGGTTGGGCACCACGGACTTCAGGCCCTTGATGTCCATCGCGAAAATCAGCACGGCGACGCCGGGCCGGCCGTCGGGCGTTTCGCTCTCGGGCACCACCCGCTCGACGCCGGCCTCGCAGCCGCAGCCGATGACCGAGGTCGCGAAGCCCGTCATGGTCTTCGCGGCGATCATCGCCCATTTGGCGCTGTCGGCCGTGATGATCAGGCGCGTCCCGACCATCGGGAACGCTTCCGCGAAGCTGTCGCGGATTTCGACGCCGTTGAGGATCATGCCGACCTCGCAGTGGCGTGCACCACCGTGCCCGCGCCTTCCCGGATTTCATGATCCGCGAGCTTGAAGGTCTTCGCCTTGAAGCCCATCGCCTCGTCGAACCAGCGGTCGAGCTTCACATCCATGCTCTTGTCGTAGTCCGGCGCGACGGAGTGGGTCTTGCCGTAGGTCAGGCCGACGATCTCGCCGTCCTTCACCACGACCTGACCGTCCTTCAGCACGTAGTCGGCGCGCGAGAACATCGCCTCGCGGTCGGGATCGTCACGATAGATCACGACGTCGCCGACGGCGCCTGCGCCGAGGTGACCGCGATCGGTGAAGCCGAGGATCTTGGCCGGCGCCGCGCGGGTCACGATCGCGATCTCCTCGAGCGTGTATTCGCGCTTGAGCTCGCCCAGGATCGAATGCTTGCGCGCCGACTTCGGCAGCTTCGCGAACTGCTCGTCACGGAACGGCTTGTCCATCAACAGCCGGATCAGGTGCGGATAGGTGGTGAACGGCGCGCCGTTCGGATGATCGGTCGTCAGGAATATCCGCCAGGGGTCCTCGACCAGCAGGAACAGCTCCAGCCCGATCGCCCACTGCAGGGCGTTGACAAAGGATTTGTCCTTGTAGGCGAAGGGCACGATCCCGCAGGCGGCGTCCATTTCGATGTCCATGCCGATCCAGCGCTTCGGCGTGGCGATGCCGCGGTTACGGTGCTGGGACATGAGGTCGGCGGACGCGGTCACGGTCTGGCCGAACATGATCTGGCCGACGTCGATCGAGATGTTGGGGTTCTTGTTGACGGCTTCCGCGATCTTGACCGCGCCGGAGGAGAACTTCCGGTCGCCCTCGGTGCCGTAGGAGTGGAACTGCACATGCGTCATGTGCAGCGGCATCCCCTCCGTCGCGGCGATGGTCTCGAGCGTGGTGTCCTCGTTGCCGGGAACGCCGAGATTGCAGCCGTGAAGGTGGATCGGATGGGCGAGGCCGAGCTCCGTCACCGCCTTGATCAGCGTCGTCAGGATCTTGCGCGGCGTGATCTCGTAATGCGGATTCGCCTCGTCGAGCTGCATCCAGCGCGAGTTGAACTTGAAAGCGTTGATTCCGCCCGGATTGACGATCTTGATCGCCATGCACTTGGTCGCCGCCAGCATCCAGGCGACATAGTCGTTGACCGCCTGCTGCCCCGCCCCGCTGGCGATCAGGTCGAGCAGGAAGTCGTCATTGCCGAGGACGAGGTAACCGCCGGTGTCGAGGAACGGGATGTCGCCCATCTCGACATGCATGTGACGGGCGTTCGCCGCAACCACGGCGGGCTCGAACACGGCGGTGTAGCCCATCTCGACATAACGGCAGCCGGTGGCGTGCGCGGTCATCGTCGAAAGTCCGCCGCCGCAGGCGCAGAACTGGCCCGCCGGCTCGCGGATCGCGCGCTGCTCCTCGACCATCAGCAGGCGGGCGATGTTCGATTTGCCGCCTGCGATGTGGCTGTGGATGTCGATGGCGCCGGCCATCACGATTCCGCCCTTGGCGTCGATCGTCTCGGTGGCGCTATCCGCCAGATCGGATGAGGCGATGCGGCCGTCGACGATGAAGACGTCGCGGGCGACCCCGACCTCGCCGTTCGCGGGGTCGAGGACTTTGCCGCCGGTGATGCGCACGGCGCTCATGGCAGACGCTCCAGAATACGTTTCGCGACGTCAGCGACGCTCGCCAGTCCCGAGTCGCGGTGCTTGCCGAGGGGAATGCTCACCACGGTGTCCGTGCGGAAGGCGAGGCCCCTGTGGTCGAGCCCGGGCTGGCCGACCGGGATGAACACGTCGGGCTCGCTCTCGAACGTCGTGTCGGGGTGAGCGATGGCGACGACCTTGCCTTCGAAGCCGGGCGGACGCTCGGGACGGAACGCGGATGTCCAGACCATGAGGTCAGCAGACTCCAGGGCCGCGCCGGTGCGGTTAAGCGCCTGGTCGTGCGTCGCTTGTCCCGAACGGAAGGCCGTGCGGATCGGGAAGCCGATGTTCCAGAGGAAGGTCTGGTTGGCGCCGATCAGGTTGTCCCGGCCGGCCAGCGGCAGGCAGGCGGCGCGGGTCGTGACGTTGAGCATGTCGACGACCGCCGCGGCCCGCTCCACGACGAGATCGCCGTCGGCGCCGAGCGCCGCCGCGTTCCAGGCGAGAACGCCATACTTCGCGCTCTTGAGCGCCTCGGCAAGCGGAGCGAGGTCCGGTTCGACCGGAGGCGTCGAACCGCCGGAGACCAGCGTGTTCAACCGGGAAAGCGCATCGACGAGGCCGCCTTCGCGGACTTCGATGGTCTCGACGTCAAGGCCGACCAGCTGCTGGCGGGCCTCCGCCGAAGGTTCGCCGCCGAGGAACACGACCTTGCGCCGACCCTCGACAAAGCGGCCGGTCGGCGGCGTGACGCGGGTGTAGAGGCGGTGGAACGCCTCGGAAGGATCAGGACCGACCACCACGAACAGGTCGCAGCGGTTGCGGACCTCCGCCAGCGTCGTCGCGATCCAGCCCTTGCGCTGAGATGTCGAGAGGTTTCGGAACAGCCCGGCCGAGGCGTAGTGGTCGACGCTCCCGCCGGTCTTCGACGCAAGCTTGATGAGAGAGCGAACGCCGTTCACGTCCGCCGCAAAGCCCGCATAGGCCGTGCTGGCGGCCCCCGCCAGCAGATCGGCCGCGGCCGAGACCGCCTCGTCGATGGACGCGTCGCGGCCCGCCACCCGCGCCGAGGGCGCTGGCGCGGCGGACCGGCGGAACAGCGCGGCGGCGCGCCCGCAGGCGCCCTCCCCGGCCTCCACGGACAGGCCGTCCACCTTCAATGAGATATCGTCGCAACCGAGCCCGCAGAACGGGCACACAACGTCCTTATGCGTCACGCCGCCGCCGACAGCCTCAGTCATATTTCACGTAGGCAAAACGCTGGTCGCCCTGCGGCGTGCCTTCGAGCGCGCCGCCCTCGGCGCCGGGCTGCCACTGCACGACGCTCTCGATCTTGCTCGCGAGCTCGAAGTCGCGGCCCGTGATCCCCTTGGCGTCGTGAGACATCAGCCTCACCTCCACCCAGGCGTAGGACGCCGTGATGTCGGGGTGGTGCCACGCCGCTTCCGCGAGATGGCCGATCGTGTTGATCACCATCAATGTGCTCTTCCAGCTCTGGGTCTTGTAGGTGCGCCTGATCCATCCGTCCTCGAGCCGCCACTTCGGCAGCTCCGCCTTCAGGCGAGCTTCCACCTGATCGGGAGGGATGACGGCTTTGCGGTCGGCCATTGAGCGCGATCCTTGAAGCTCACTGAGAATTTCGGCGAGGCTTACACAGCGCGTCAGGCCGGCGCAACGCGGCGCGGCGTTTCGTCCGATAGGGAGTTAGGAGTATTGGCGAGGTTGGCGCGCCGCCGCCGCCGCGACTAATGTGCCGCCGGAAAATGACAGATCAGCCGCAATCCCGCCCGCAGGGCGACAGCCTTCGCGCACCCCGCGCCGTGCGCATCGTCGCGCCAGGGCGACTGCATATCGGCTTCCTTGACCTCAACGGCTCCCTTGGCCGCCGCTTCGGAAGCCTAGGCCTGACGCTCGAAGGGCCGGCGACGCGGGTCTTCATGCAGACGGCCGCCGAACCTTCCGCCGTCGGCCCCGACAGCGACCGCGCCCGGCAAGCCCTCTCCAGGATCGCGCGGACGCATGGCGTCGACGAGCGCGTGCGGATCGTCGTCGAGGAGGCGCTTCCCGCGCATTCGGGCCTCGGCTCCGGCACGCAGATGGCCCTGGCGATCGGCGTCGGGGCGAGCCTGCTCGACGGCAAGGGCATCGATTCGTCGCAGGTCGCGGCCTCGCTCAGCCGCGGCGCCCGGTCGAGCATCGGTCTCGGCGCCTTTCAGGGCGGCGGCGTGCTGCTCGACGGCGGCCAGCCCGCGGGCGAGCGCCCGTCGCAGCCCCCGCCTTTGCTGTCGCGGATCGCCATCCCCGCGGCCTGGCGCATTCTCCTGATCTTCGACACGACGCGCGCGGGGCTGAGCGGCGCCACCGAATCCGAGGCGATGGACGGCCTGCCGGAGTTCCCGGAGGCGCTCGCAGACAGGCTCTGCCGGCTGGTGCTGATGGCGGCCCTGCCCGCCGCCGCGTCGGGCGACGCGCACCGCTTCGGCCTTGCGGTCGGCGAGATTCAGCGCCGTCTCGGCGACCATTTCTCGCGCTTCCAGGGCGGACGCTTCACGAGCCCCGACGTCGCCGAGGCGCTGAAGCTGATTGAGGCGGCCGGCGTACCGGGCGTCGGCCAGAGCAGTTGGGGGCCGACGGGCTTTGCGATATTTGGCGAGGCGCAGGCCGCGGAAGTCATGGCGTCCGATCTGCGCGCGCGGTTCGCCGACCGGCCGAATCTGACGTTCGACGTGGTCAGCGGCAATAATCACGGCGCGACGATTGAAGACGCGCGTTATGGCGATGACGGCGCGAGCGGCTGAGCCGCGCCGAAAGGAGATTCGATGCCCGACGCCCATCCGATTCTGCACATGATCACGCCGCTCCGGCACACCAGCCCGTTCGACGTGAACATGGCGGTCGACGCCGGCTTCCTGACGATCGCCACCTATGTCGGCGTCGATCTGAAGGACGTCGTCCCGCTCACCCAGGACGCCATGTTCAGCCGGTCGCCGACAGCGGCGAAGCGCACCGTCCTGTTCATCGGCGGCAAGGACGCGAGCCTTGCGCTCGACCAGATGAAGGCCGCGGATTCCGCGCTGTTTCCGCCTTTTGAAATATCGATCTTCGCCGATCCGGCGGGCGCCTTCACGACGGCGGCCGCAATGATCTCGCTCGTCGAGAAGCATCTCGGGGGCAAGCGGGCCAACGGTCTTGCTGGCGCGAAGGTCCAGGTCTACGGCGCGACCGGCGTCATCGGCGGCGTCGCCGCGGTGATCGCCGCCAATGCCGGCGCACACGTCACGCTTGTCAGCCATCAGGCGATCGAGGACGTCGAGCTCAAGGCGGTCGACTTCAAGAAACGCTTCGGGGTGAAGCTCGATTGCGCGGTCGCGAGCTCCGAGGAGGAGAAGAAGCGACTGGTGGCGGACGCCGAGGTGATTCTCACCGCCGCATCCGCCGGCGTCCAGGTGATCTCGAGCGAGGTGCTGAAGAGCGCCAAAAGCCTGCTGGTCGCCGCCGACATCAACGCGGTTCCGCCGGCCGGCATCGCGGGGGTCGGATCAAACGACGACGGCGTCGCCCTGCCCTATGGCGTGGGTGTCGGAGCGCTGGTGATCGGACAACTGAAGTATCAGGTCCAGCACCAGATGCTGAAGCGCATCCTCGCCTCCGACAAGGCTCTCCAGATCGGCTTCCTCGAGGCCTATGAGCTCGCACGCTCCCTCGCCTCCTGAAGATTACGACGTCGCGGTCGTCGCGCTCTCGGCGCGCGCCCTCGCGCGCTCGGCCCGGCGCGCCGGCTTGCGTGCGCTTTCGATCGACCTGTTCGCCGACGCCGACACGCGCGAGCATGCGGCCAAGGCGGTAAAGGCGCGACCCAGCAAGCGCGGGATCGGATTCGATCGGAAAGATCTGCTGGCGACGCTGCGCCGTCATGCGCGGGAAGGCCTGCCGGTGGCGCTCGGCGCAGGGTTCGAGCACGCGCCGCGCTTGATGGCCGCGATCGGGCGTCGCAACCCGCTCCGCGGCGCGACGCCTGAGACGGTCGCGCTGCTCAAGGATCCGTTCGCGTTCTCCGACATGCTGGCGGCGCTCGGTGTCCCCCATCCTGCGGTGGCCAGGAGCTGCGAGATCGACGGAGCGCTCGACGGCTGGCTCTCGAAGCGCGCGGGCGCGTCGGGCGGGGCGCATATCCGGCGGGCTCGGTCCGGCGCCGTTGCTTCGGGTCGCTATCTTCAGCGCCGCGTCGACGGGCGACCGCTGTCCGCCCTCTTCCTCGCGAACGGCCGCGACGCACGCATCCTGGGGTTTTCCGAGCAGTGGGCCGATCCGACGCCGCGGGCGCCGTTCCGCTATGGCGGCGCGGCCGGTTCGATCGCCCTCCCCGCAGGCCTCGCCGACGGGATCGCTGCAGCGCTCCACCGCATCGTTGAGACGACGGCGCTGGCGGGCCTCGCCAGCGCCGACCTCATCGTCTCGGCAGGCGGCGACGCCTTCCACCTTTTGGAGATCAACCCCCGACCCGGCGCGACGCTCGACGTGTTCGACCGCGGCGAATCCCCTTCGCTGCTTGCGCTCCACCTCGCCGCCTGCGACGGCCGGCTGCCGGACGCGTTCGAGCGACCAGCGTCCGCGCAGGCTGCGGCTGTCGTCTACGCCCGGCGCGCCGTCAGCGTCACTACGCTGCAGCGACCGGTCTGGACGGCGGACTGGCCGGCGTGCGAGGAGATCATCCCCGCTGGCGCGCCCGTCTGCACGATCCTGGCCGCCGGCGCCACGCCATTCGCCGCGCGCGCGCTACTCGCCGAGCGGCGCGCCGCTCTTCTCGAATCGCTCCGCGCCGTCAGCACGTCCCGGCCGAGCCCGAACCCGATGGTGCCTGCATGAACGCAAAGCCAAGCGTTGGAGCCCTGACCGCCCCCCTCGTGGAGGCTCTCGTCAGGGACGCCACGACGCTCCGCCTCGCCATCGAGAAGACCGCGACAGGCGCGACGATCGTCGATGCGGGCGCCTCGGTCCGCGGCGGCCTCGAAGCCGGCCGCCGCATCACCGAGATCTGCCTCGGAGGGCTTGGCCAGGTCAGCCTTGTTCCGGATTCGCGCTTCCCCCGCTGGGGCATGGCCATCCAGGTCACCACCGCCGATCCGGTCATCGCCTGCCTTGGCAGCCAGTACGCCGGCTGGAACCTGTCCGAAGGCGAGTTCTTCGCCCTCGGCTCCGGACCGGCCCGGGCGATCTGGGCGAAGGAAGAGCTTTTCGGCGAGCTCGGATACAAGGACGAGGCCGAGACCGCGACGCTGGTGCTCGAGACTGACAAGCGCCCGCCCGACGGGTTGATCTCCTACATCGCCAAGGAGTGCGGCGTCGCGGAGGACAAGCTGACGCTGATCCTGACCCCGACCCAGAGCCTCGCGGGCGCCGTCCAGATCGTCGGGCGCGTGTTGGAGGTGGCGCTCCACAAGGCGCACTCCATCCACTTCCCGCTCGACCGCATCGTGGACGGCTCGGGCTTCGCGCCGGTGCCGCCTCCCGGCGCCGACTTCCTGTCCGGCATGGGCCGCACCAACGACGCCGTGCTCTACGGCGGCCAGATCGCGCTCTATGTCGAAGGGCCGGAGGACGAGGCCGAGCAGCTCGCGAACGGCCTGCCCTCATCGACCTCGCGCGACTATGGCCGCCCGTTCGGCGAGGTGTTCAAGGCCTATAATTTCGACTTCTACGCCTGCGACGCCGCGCTGTTCTCGCCCGCCGTCGTGACCGTCACGGCGCTTTCGACGGGCAAGAGCTTCACCGCCGGCAAGCTCGCGCACGAAATCGTCGAGAAGTCGTTCTCCGGCGCGTGAACCACGGTCGTTCCCGGCCCGGCGCTCCGCGCCGGCCGGGATGGCGAGGGCGTCGACCCCGGAAAGCTCAAGCCCGATGATCCTCGAAGACGCTGTCGTCATCTTCACCGAGAAGGCCGACTGGCACAGCAACAGCCTCGCCGCCGCCCTGAAGCGCGAAGGACTGCGGCCGCTGATCCTGTCGATCGCCGATTGCGGCTTCGAGCTGGGAACCGGCCGTCCCGGCCTGCGTCTTCCCGGCCTCGACCGGCTCCCCGGAGCGATCTTCATCCGTCTGCTTCCGGCAGGCACGACCGAGCAGATCACCGCCCGGCTTGGGCTGCTGCACGCGGCCCGCGCGCTCGGCGTCACTGTCATCAACGACGCCAGAGCGGTCGAGGTCTGCGTCGACAAGTCCATGACGACGTTCGTGCTCGCGGAAGCCGGCCTGCCCACGCCGCGAACGGTCGTGCGAGAGCGCCGCGAGGACGCCATAGCGGCGCTGGAGTCCCTGGGCGGCGACGCGGTGTTGAAGCCGCTGTTCGGGGCGCAGGGCAAAGGACTGATCAGGGTCCGGTCGGCGGACGACCTGCCTCAGCCCGACGACGTCGCCGGCGTCTACTATCTTCAGGAATTCGTCGCGAGCCGCGGCTCTCGAGCGGCGGGCGGCGCGCATGACTGGCGCGTTTTCGTGCTCGACGGAAAGCCTATCGGGGCGATGATCCGCCGCTCGGACGGCTGGGTCACCAACATCTTCCAGGGCGCGACCGGCGAAGCCGCCAGCATCGACGGCGAAGCCGCGTCGCTCGCCGTCAGGGCGGCGGCAGCCGTCGGCGCGGCCTATGCCGGCGTCGACCTGATCGAGGACGAGGACGGCCGCTTCCTCGTGCTGGAGGTCAACTCGATGCCCGCCTGGAAGGGTCTGACGCAGGCGACCGGCGTCGACGTCGCAGCGGCGCTTGCAGCCGACGTCGCGCGGCGGCTGGCCCGCCCCGATGCCGCCTGACCAACCCCGCAGCCTGGCGGCTGTCGCCGGCCTCTTCCGCGAGGCCTGCCGGGCCGAGCTCCATGCGCTGAAGCCAGGCAACGTCCACATTTTCCGCGAGGGTCACGGCATGACGGCTGCGACCTTCGAGCGCGCGGCGGAAGTCGCCGCCGTTCGCCTCGTGACCGGACGCACCGTCGGCGACCGCATCGAAGGCGCGGTGCGGGCCTCGCTCGCGGCCGTCGGCTGCAACGCCAATCTCGGCATTATCCTGCTGGCTGCGCCGCTGACGGAGGCGGCGTTCGACGCCGCGCCGGGCGAATCCTTGCGTGCCGCGCTGTCGCGCATTCTCAAGCGGTTGACCGTCGCAGACGCCGCGGCCGCCTATCGGGCGATCGCCGCCGCAAATCCCGGCGGCCTCGGCCGTACGGAGCAGCACGACGTCGCGGCGCCGCCTTCGATCACGCTGCGGGAGGCGATGTCGGAGGCCGCCGACCGCGACAGGATCGCGCTGCAATACGTCACGGATTTCGAGGATGTCTTCGCCGCCGCAACGGCTTACGAGACGCGCGGGCCAGGCCGCGAGGCCGTCGAGGACGTCTATCTCGGGCTTCTCAGCCTGTTTCCCGACAGCCATGTCGCGCGCAAGTTCGGCTCCGCCGTCGCCGAAACCGTGCGTCGGGAGGCGGCCGCGTTTTCCGAAAGTCTCGACTTTCGCGAGGATCGCGAACGGGCGCTCGACGCGTTCGACCTGCATCTCAAGGCCAAGAGCGTCAATCCCGGCACGACCGCCGACCTCACCGTCGCCGCGCTGTTCGCGGCGGGGCTTCAAGCGCGCGCCTGAGCGCATCCGGCGTCAGTCGGCCGTCATGAAGCGCGCTTGCGACGAGCGCGCCAGCGACGCCGATTTCTTCAAGCGCCCCTAGGTCCTCCGCCCCCCGAACGCCGCCCGCGGCGAACACCTCGCGCTCACCGGCTAGCGCGAGCGTCTCTGTCAGCCGTTCGACATCCGGCCCGTCCCCGGCCCCGACGCGGGCAAGCGTCATGACGATGAGCCGATGCGGCCAAACGTCTGGCGTTTCATAGATTTCTGCCGGTCCCATGCGGCCGCCGGCGTCGTAGTCGAGGGACAGGACCCCCTCCGCGGCGTCGATCGCGCGGACGAGCGGGTCGAACTCGGAGAACGCTTCCGCGCCGACGACCGAGACGCCTGGACCGGAGGCGGCGCGGCGCCGCAGGATGTCTGCGTCCGCGTCGCCGCGGTCCACCCAGATTTCGACGGCGGGGTGCTCCCGGGCGAGCGCCGCGACCGCGGCGTCGTTGCCGGGACGGCCGAAAATGGCGTCGAGGTCTGCGACGTAGAGGCGGCGGAACGGCGCCAGATCCATGAGCGCGCTCGCAATTTCCGTGGGGCTGGAGCCTTTGGCGAGCGGCGAGACGATCGGACGGTAGTTTCCCCGCTCGCCGCGCCGAGCGTGCACGACCTCGCCGTTCATCAGGTCGATCACGGGAATGACGTCCATGGCTCGAACTCCGGACATGCGCTGCGGCCGGGTTTGGTTTAAGCCGGTCCCGACCGGGTGACGAGCGCCTCGTCGGCGGATTTCGAGGCTTCTGGGAGAGCCGGGTTGCGCGTCTTCATGTGCGAATTCGTGACCGGCGGAGGCATGGCGGGCGAGCCGATATCGCCGTCGCTCGCCCGCGAGGGCGCGCTGATGCGCGACGCGCTGGCGCGCGATCTCACTGATATTCCTGGCGTTTCTTTGGTGACCACGCATGACGAGCGGCTGACGCCGCCCAGGGGGATCGCGAGCATCGCGATCGCTCCGGAGCGGGATCTCTGGCGGCTCTGGGCCTATTGCGCCAGGAAGGTCGACGTCACCTGGGTCGTCGCGCCGGAAACGGGGGGCGTGCTGGCGCGGCTGACCGGGCTCTGCGCCAACGCCGGCGCGATCGGCATCGGCCCGGATATCGAAGCGATTCGAGTGGCTTCCAGC
Source organism: Hansschlegelia plantiphila (assembly GCF_027922265.1). Lineage (GTDB taxonomy): Bacteria > Pseudomonadota > Alphaproteobacteria > Rhizobiales > Methylopilaceae > Methylopila > Methylopila plantiphila. The sequence continues at coordinate 75,088 of NZ_BSFI01000020.1, forward strand.
AAGAAGCTGACGGCCGAGACCCTGATTGCGGCGGGAGTTCCAGCGCTTCCGGTCTGGGCGTCGAACGCGGTTCCGGACGATGTCCTCGGCCCGTTCGTGGCGAAACCGGATGACGGCGCCGGCTGCGAGAGCACGCTGCTGATGCTCGACCGGCCGGAGCCGGGTTCGCTCGGAAGCGGTCATGTTCTACAGCTTTTCGCGGCGGGCGAGGCTGCCAGCCTGACGGTCCTGAGCGCCGGTGGGACGGTGCGGCTGCTCTCCGCGAACCGGCAGCATGTCGCGGTCGAAAACGGTCGCTTCGTGTTCCGCGGATTGACGCTCGGCGCTTTAGGTGACGACGATAACGCTTTGCAACAGCTTGCAGAAATGGTCGTGGATGCGATTCCGGGCCTCAGCGGGATTTTCGGAATTGACGTGGTGATCGGGAACAGCGGGCCGGTGGTCGTGGAAGTTAATCCGCGGTTAACGACGAGTTACGCCGGGTTAAGAGAAGCGATCGGAATTAACCCCGTGAGCCTCGTGGCGCCCTTTGCCGGCGACGCGTGCGTCGGTCTCCCGACCAGCCCGGCCAGACAGGTCGAGATCGCACTGTGACGGGACGTCCGATCGTCGGCCTCGACGTCGGCGGCGCCCATCTGAAGCTCGCCCGGATTTCCGCCGTCGGCCGGCTGGCTGAGGTGCGCATCGCGCCCTGTCCGCTCTGGAAGGGCCTCGATCGGCTCACCGTGGCGCTCGACGACGTCGCCGACGCGCTGCCTCCCGAGGCGGCCTGCGCCGTCACGATGACGGGAGAACTGGTCGACCTCTGGCCGGATCGGGCGACCGGGGTCGCGGCCATCGCGTCGGCGCTCGCGGCCCGGCTCGGCGCCGATCGGGTGGCGGTCTACGCCGGCGAGCGCGGCTTCGTCGAAGCCGCCGCCGCGCCGGAGCACTGGAGCGCGATCGCCTCCGCGAACTGGCGGGCGACCGCGCAGGCGCTCGCCGTCGGCGGCGAGGCCGGGCTGCTGGTCGACGTCGGCTCCACAACGTCCGACCTCGCGCCCTTCGCCGGCCATGGCGTCCTGGCGCGCGGTCGAACGGACGCGGAGCGGATGGCGGCGGAGGAGCTGGTCTATCTCGGCGCGGCGAGGACGCCGGTGATGGCGCTGAGTCCCCGCCTGCCCTTCCGCGGCGCCTGGGTCTCGCCGATGGCGGAGTTTTTCGCGACCTCGGCCGACGTGTTCCGCCTGACCGGCGATCTGCCCGAAGGCGCCGACCTCCATGACGCGGCCGACGGCGGCCCGAAGACGCGCGAGGGCAGCGCCCGCAGGCTGCTGCGGATGGTCGGCGCTGATCTCGATGCGGCGAACGACGCCCCGGCGCGGGCGCTTGCGGCCTTTCTCGCCGAAGCCGCGCTCCGGCGGCTCTGCGACGCCGCCGCCGCGATCCTGTCACGATCCGAGACGCCCGCCGGCGCCACGGTTTTCGGCGCCGGGGTCGGGCGATTTATGGCGGCGAGGCTGGCGGAGCGGCTCGGCCTCTTGTATCGCGACGTCGGAGCCCTGTGGTCCGACGACGCGCGCCTCGCAGGCGTCGCCGCGGACTGCGCCCCGTCCGTCGCCGTCGCCCGCCTGCTCGCGGCGCGCGGCTGAGCGCCCGCGCCGGAGGCCTTGCGCAGATGTCCGACCGGATCTTCCTTCGCGGCGTGCAGGTCCACGCCCATCACGGCGTGTTCGCTGAGGAGCGCAAGCTCGGCCAGCGCTTCGTGTTCGACGTCGACTACTGGGTCGACGCCGGGGCCTATGCGGCGAGCGACGACCATTCCCGCGCCGTCTCCTACGCCGACGTGCACGAGACGGTCGTCGCGGTCGCGACCGGAAAGCCCGTCGCGCTGATCGAGGCGCTCGCCGAGAACGTCGCGGCGGCCCTGCTCAGCCGCTTCCCGACGATCGAGCAGGTGAGGATCGAACTGCACAAGCCCGGCGCGCCGATCGCCGGGATCTTCTCCGACGTCGGCGTCGAGATCATCCGTCGACGCGGAGAGGCGTGACCGTGGCGATGAAGGAGATCGGGCTCGGCTTCGGCAGCAATGTCGGCGACAAGGTCGCGAACCTGCACCGCGCCATGGAGCTGGTGTTCTCGCGCGGACCGATCGAGTTCCTCGCCGCATCCTCGGTCTGGCGCACGGCGCCGTGGGGCTTCGTCGATCAGGACTGGTTCGCCAACGCCTGCGCAGTCGGCCGGACCGAGATGACCGCGGACGAGGCGATAGCGTTCACGCAAGGGGTGGAGGCGGACATCGGCCGCGAGAAGACCTTCCGCTGGGGACCGCGGGTGATCGACGTCGACATCCTCTATCTCGGCGAGGAGCGGGTCTCCTCCGAGCGGCTGGTCGTGCCGCACAAGGAAATCTTCAACCGCCCCTTCGTGCTCGCTCCGCTCGCGGAGATCCGCCCGGATCTGGAGCTCGACGGCAAGTCGATCCGGCGGGCTGCGGAGGCCGCCGGAAGCGCCGGCCTCTCGCGGCTGGCGAATCCCTGGAAGCCGGCTGTTTCCTGATCTCTCCGCTCCCCAACCTCTCGGAGAGCAGACTCACTCCTTCTCTTCGACCCGACCGCCGATCGCTTCGAGCGCGTCGATCGTGCGGAGGATGTCGGCGGTGCAAAACGGCTTTCGCACGAAGGCGGCGTGGGAAAGCCGTTCGGGCAAGTCTTCCGTAAGCGCGCCCGATACGAACGCGAACGGGACGCCGCGCAGGCGAAGCTCGTCAGCCAGCGGATAGGTCTTGCCGTCGGTCACATCGACGTCGAGCATCGCCATGCAAAGCTCGTCCGCGATCAGGAGGAGCGCCGCGCTCACCGAAGTCGCACAGACGACGCAGGCTTGCGGGAGCCGGTCCTGCACGATCGATTCGATCTCGAGGGCGATGATAGGCTCGTCCTCCACAATCAGAACGCGCATACAACTCTGTGCTCCGGTTCCCGCCACGGCGCGAGGCGAGCTGGAGTTAGACGTCCCGATCGGCCCGTTGGTTCCTCTTGAGCGGTATCTTCGGCAGGAACTCCGCGCCGTGCTCCGAGAGAAAGGCGGTCATTGCCGCGGCGGGGGGCGTCAGCCGCTTGGCGGCGCGGCGCACGACATGCCATTGCCGCAGCACCGGAAGGCCCTGGACGTCGAGCTCGACGAGCCGACCGTCAGCGATCTCGGCGGCCACGGTGTGGGCGGAAATGAAGGCGAGGCCGAGCCCCGCGATCACCGCCTGCTTGATGGTCTCGTTCGAGCCGATCTCCATGCCGGCCTTCGGCGTGACGCCAGTCTCCTCGAACAGCCGCTCCATCAGGCCGCGCGTGCCGGATCCGCGCTCGCGCATCAGGAAGGTCTGGCCGCTGAGGGCCTCCGGCGGCATGGAGCGACGCGCCGCGAGCTCATGGGTCGGCGAGGCGATGACGAAATGCGGATGGTCGCCGATCACGGCTCGGACGTTGTCGAGATCCTCGGGCGGCCGTCCCATGATGGCGACGTCCACGCGGTCGCTGCGCAGCAGCTCGAGCACCTCGGCGCGGTTGCCGACCATCAGGCTGAGATCGACCTTGGGATGGGCCCGGGCGAAGGCGCCGAGCGCCATCGGGGCGAAATATTTCGCAGTCGACACGATCGCGACCGAGACCCGGCCGCCGTCGAGCCCCTTCATGGCCTCAAGGGCCGCCACCGCATTTCTCAGCGCCGCCTCGATGCTTTCGGCCGCCTCGATCAGTTCGCGGCCGGCGTCGGTCGGACGGAACCGGTCGCCGCTGCGGTCGAGCAGCGGCAACTCGACGGACGCCTCCAGCAGCTGGATCTGCATGGTGACGGCCGGCGGCGTGACGTTCAGCCGCCGGGCCGCGGCGCTGACCGCGCCAGTGTCCGCCACCGCGGCGAGAGCGCGCAGCTGCTTCAGGGTCAGGGAGCGGACAAGGTCTTCAGACATACTGAAATGGGCGTTTAGTTTGTTTGGCTTTTCTGAGCAACTTCGGTAGGACCGACTGCCGCCCGATAGCGCGTCCGGGACCCCTTTTTCCGATCGCTTCGCCGGGGCATGATGATGCGCAACGCTTCGCCGGAGACGCCTGTGGCCGACCATAAGACCCTCGACGCCTTTCTCGACGGCTGGGCCGGGACTGACCCGACCCGCGTCGCAGTCTCGCGCGCGGTGCTCGGCGTCTGCGAAGCCGGCCGCGCGATCGCGGCGATCGTCGGTCGCGGCGCGCTAGAGGATGCGATGGGCGCGCAGACCCATCTGACCAACGCCGGCGGCGACGCCCAGAAGGCCCTCGACGTCCGGACCCACGACATCGTCGTCGAGGCGCTCAGGAAGCAGCCGGTCTCGCGAGTAGGCTCCGAGGAGGCCGCAGAAGAAGTCGTGCTCGACGAAAGCGCGCCGGTCGCGGTCGCGATCGACCCGCTCGACGGCTCGTCCAACATCGAGAACAACGTATCGATCGGCACGCTGTTCGGCGTGCTGCCGGAGGCCGGCGCCGACACCTTCACCCAACCCGGCTCCGCCCAGATCGCCGCGGGCTTCGTCGTATACGGCCCCGCGACCGCGCTGGTGCTGACCGTCGGCGAGGGCACGCACGCCTTCATGCTGGACCACGTGAGCGGCGCCTTCCTGCGGACGCATCAGGACATCCAGATCCCGAAGTCGGCCACGGAATACGCGATCAACGCCTCCAACCAGCGCCACTGGGACGAGCCGATGCGCGCCTATGTCGCCGACTGCCTGGCCGGCGCCGAAGGGCCGCGCGAGAAGAACTTCAACATGCGCTGGGTCGGCTCGCTGGTCGCCGACATATTCCGCATCCTGGTGCGCGGCGGCGTCTATCTCTATCCGGGGGACGGCCGCGAGGGCTATGCGCAGGGACGGCTGCGGCTCGTCTACGAGTGCAATCCGATCGCCATGATCTGCGAGCAGGCGGGCGGCGCCGCGACCGACGGCCGGACCCGGATTCTCGACATCAAGCCCGCGAAGCTGCACGTGCGCTCGCCGCTGGTCGCCGGCTCGGCCGAAGAGGTCGAGCGCATCGCGCGCTATTACGCCGACCGGCCGAGCAAGGGCGCGTCGCCGCTGTTCGCCAAGCGCGGCCTGTTCCTCGCCTGACAGCGACGGCCATGTCGATCAGGCACCCGATCATCTCGGTCACCGGATCCTCGGGCTCCGGCACGACCTCGGTGCGCGCGACCTTCGAGCAGATCTTCCGGCGCGAGCACATCCATGCCGCCTTCGTCGAGGGCGACGCCTTCCATCGCTACGACCGCGAGGGGATGCGGCGGAGGGCCGCCGAGGAAGCCGCGAACGGCAACCACGACTTCAGCCATTTCGGCCACGACGCCAACATGCTGGAGGAGCTCGAGGCCGTGTTCGCGAGCTACGCCGCGGACGGCTCCGGACGGACGCGGCATTACGCCCATGACCTCGAGGCCGCCGAGCGGCTCGGGCGGCCGATGGGCACCTTCACCGAATGGGAGGACCTGCCCCAGCCGAGCGACGTGATGTTCTACGAGGGGCTGCACGGCGCGACGGTCGGAGACGGCGTCGACATCGCCCGCCACGCGGACCTCAAGATCGGCGTGGTGCCGGTCATCAACCTCGAATGGATCCAGAAGATCCACCGCGACCGCAACGACCGCGGCTACTCGACCGAGGACGTCACCCAGACGATCCTGAGACGCATGCCGGACTACGTCCGCTACATCTGCCCGCAGTTCACCCGCACCGACATCAACTTCCAGCGCATCCCGACGGTCGACACCTCGAACCCGTTCATCGCGCGCTCGATTCCGACGGCCGACGAGTCGATGGTGGTGATCCGCTTCCGCGACCCGCGCGGCATCGACTTCCAGTATCTGCGCTCGATGATCCACGACAGCTTCATGTCGCGGGCGAACTCGATCGTGATCCCCGGCGGCAAGCTCGACCTCGCGATGCAGCTGATTCTCACGCCGATGATCATGCATCTGGTGGACAAGAAGCGCCGTACGGGCTGAAGCGGTCTTCACGGGCGCGCGCAATGGGTCTAATGGCGTGCTGCGCCGCAGCGAAACCGGCCCGAGCCCAAGCCATGTCCAGCATCAAACTCGCCCCCTCCATCCTCTCCGCCGATTTCTCGCGGCTGGGCGAGGAGACCCGAGACGTCGTCGCGGCCGGCGCCGACTGGGTGCATCTCGACGTGATGGACGGCCATTTCGTGCCGAACATCACCTTCGGGCCCGAGGTCGTGAGGAAGCTCCGCCGCTGGACCGACGCGCTGTTCGACTGCCACCTGATGATCGCGCCCGCCGACCCCTATCTCGAAGCCTTCGCCAAGGCCGGCTGCGACCGGCTGACCGTGCACGCCGAAGCCGGCCCGCACCTCGACCGCTCGCTGCAGTTCATCCGCTCGCTTGGCAAGAAGGCCGGCGTCGCGCTGAACCCCGGCACGCCGGAGAGCGCGGTCGAGTACGTGCTCGACAAGATCGACCTGGTGATCGTGATGACCGTCAATCCGGGCTTCGGCGGCCAGGCCTTCATCCCGGAGATGCTGCCGAAGATCGGACGGCTGAAGGCGCTGATCGGCAACCGGCCGATCGCGATCGAGGTCGACGGCGGCGTGACGCCCGAGACCGCCTCGCTCTGCGCCGCCGCCGGCGCCGACGCCTTCGTCGCGGGCAACGCGGTGTTCAAGGACGGGCCGGAGCATTACGCCCGCCATATCGCCGCGATCCGCGCCGCGGCGGAAGAGGCGGCCGGGCGCAGGGCCGCCTGATGCCCCTCAAGGCGCTGATCTTCGACGTCGACGGCACGCTGGCCGAGACGGAGGAGACGCACCGCCGGGCGCTGAACGAGACCTTCGCCGAGTTCGGCCTGCCCTGGGCCTGGGACCAGCCGACCTATCGCCGCCTGCTGCGGGTGATGGGCGGCAAGGAACGGCTGCGCCACTTCATCGAGCACGATCGCCCTCCCCGCGGCGACGACGCCCTGGCCGTGCTGACCGAGCTCCACGCCGCGAAGAACCGGCGCTATGCGGCGCTGGTCGGCGAAGGCCGCGTGAGCCTCCGGCCAGGCGTCGAGCGGCTGATCCGGGAGGCGCGGTCGCAGGAGCTCAGGCTCGGCATCGCGACCACCACCAGCCAGTCGAACGTCGAGGCGCTGCTCGCGGCCACGCTCGGACCGGAAGGCCCCGCGCTGTTCGACGCGGTGGCAGCCGGTGATTCGGTCCACGCCAAGAAGCCGGCGCCCGACGTCTTCGATCTCGCGATCGACCGACTCGGCGTCGCGCCGACCGAGGCTCTGGCGTTCGAGGACACGATCTACGGCCTGCGCGCCGCCGCCGCGGCCGGGCTGAAAAGCGTGGCGACGCCCAGCTTCTACACCGACGACCAGGATTTTTCGGACGCCGCCGCCGTGTTCGACCAGCTCGGCGAGCCGGACCGCCCCGCCCGCCATATTGCGGGCGCAGGCGCAGGCGTAACCATGGTGACGGTCGCCTTCCTCCGCACGCTCGCGGCGTAGCGGCCGGCGGGCTCGGCGCGGCGGTCTCCGTTCGCAGGCGCCAGAACGTGGTCTTCGGCGAAGGGAGCGGACTCCATGCGCGTACAAGCGTGAATGGTCGCCTCGGCGATGTCGCTTCCCTGCCACGGCGAAGGGAGCCCAGTCGTGTCACTCTGCGTGCAATCGCGTCATCGGGAAAATCTGGAATGGCACTGTGAGGGGGTTGGTCGCGTCTGCGCGGCTCGCATCGACCGCGGCGTGCGCTCTGGCGCTGAGCGCCTGCGCGAACAACTGGCAACGGCCGGCGCTCAACGTCGCGAGCCCCACCCGCTGGGAGGATACGCGCGCCGACAAGCCGGTCTGGCCGAAATCCGACTGGTGGCGCGGCTTCGGTTCGTCGGAGCTGTCGACGCTGATCGTGCAGGCCGAGCAGGCGAACCAGGACATCGGGGCGGCCAAGGCCCGCATCGAGCAGGCGGACGCGCAGGTGCGCATCAACGGCGCGTCGCTGGTCCCGCTCATCCAGGGCGGCGGCGAGGGCAGCGTGCAGAAATCGCCGGGAACCCGGACAGTCGGCGGACTGCAGACGACGCTCAACGCCAGCTACGAGCTCGATTTCTGGGGAAAGAACCACGCCACGGTCCGCTCGGCGCAGGCGACAGCGCTGTCCTCGCGCTTCGCCGAGGAGGTCGTCGCGCTCGGCGTGGTGACGGACGTCGCCAACACCTATTTCGCGCTGATGTCGGCCCAGGAGCGGCTGGCGATCGCCCGTGACAACGTCAAGAGCGCCCAGACCATCCTCGACGCCATCAATGGTCGCGTCGAGGTCGGGACGGCCTCCGGGCTCGACCGCGCGCAGCAGCAGACCGTGCTCGACCAGCAGCGCGCCACCATCCCGCCGATCGAGCAGGAGATCCGCACCGACCAGACCGCGCTCGCGCTGCTGCTGGGGCGGCCTCCGGTGACGCTCGCCGTCAAGGGCGGACGGCTCGCGAGCCTCAAGGCGCCGCGCGTCGCTCCGGGCATGCCGGCCGAACTGCTCCTCCGCCGGCCCGACGTGCGCGAGGCGGAGGCCAATCTCGCCGCGACCGACGCGGACGTCACCGCGGCCCGCGCGGCCTTCCTGCCGTCGATCGACCTGACGGCGCAGGGCGGGTTCGAGAGCGTGGCGCTGAAGTCGCTGTTCGCCTCCCAGTCCGCGCTCTACTCGCTTACCGCCGGCCTCACCCAGCCGATCCTCGACCCGACGCTGCCGGGCAACCTGGACAACGCCAAGGGGACCTATCGCGAGAACCTCTACGCCTACCGGAAGGCGGCCATCCAGTCCTTCGTCGACACCGAGAACGCGCTGATCGCGGTTCGCAAATCCGCCGAGCAGGAGCGGCTGCAGGGCAACGCCGTCAAGAGCGCGCGCGAGGCCTTCAACATCGCGCAGGCGCAGATGAAGGAAGGCACGATCGACATCGTCACCATGCTGGCCACCCAGCAGACGCTGTTCTCGACGCAGGACGCGCTGGTCGACGCGCGGCTCGCGCGCTTCCAGGCCTATGTCTCGATGTTCGAGGCGCTCGGCGGCGGCTGGGCGGCGTCGGGCCAGGCGCCGGGCGGGACTCCGCTGCCGGAAAGCGCGATCAAATGAAACGCGTCATCATTCTTCTTCTGGTCGTCGCCGCGGGCGTCGCCGCATGGCGGTTCTGGCCGCCGCCGTTCGGCCTCCCTTTCTTCAGCGCGACGAGCGACTCCGGAGAGGGTTCGCAGCGGCAGTCCCACCGGGGCGGCCGGCGCGGCGGCTTCAGCGACCAACCGACGCCCGTCGTCGCGACGGACGCCAAGCGGCAGGACGTGCCGGTGTTTCTCGACGGAGTCGGCACCTTCCAGGCGCCGAACACGGTGACCGTGCGCGCCCAGGTCGACGGCACGCTGGTCGAGGTCGCGTTTCGCGAAGGGCAGGACGTGAAGGCCGGCGACGTGCTGGCGCGGATCGACCCGTCGACCTATCAGGCGCAGTACGATCAGGCGGTCGCCCAAAAGGCGCAGTTCGAGGCCCAGCTCGCCAACGCCCAGCGCGACTACGAGCGCTACTCGCGTCTCGCCAAGAACGACTATGGCTCGCAGCAGCAGGCGGAGACCGCGAAATCCTCCGTCGCACAGCTCGAGGCGCAGGTGCGCTACTACGCTGCAATGATCGACCAGCAGAAGGCGACGCTCGACCGCACCGTGGTGCGCGCGCCGATCGACGGCCGCACCGGCGTGCGCGGCGTCGACCAGGGCAACTACGTGACGGCCGGCGAGACCACCGGCATCGTCACCATCACCCAGCTCAAGCCGATCGCCGCGATCTTCACGCTGCCGCAGCAGAACATCACCGCGGTGACCAAGGCGATGGCGCGCGGCCCCGTGCCGCTCGAGGCGCTGCCGGCCGACGGCGGCGACCCGCTCGACCATGGGACGCTCGACGTGATCGACAACCAGGTCGACCAGACGACAGGCACGGTGAAGCTGAAGGGCACCTTCCCTAACGCGACGCTCGCGCTGTGGCCGGGCCAGTTCACCAACATCCGCGTCGCCGTCGACACGCTCGATGACGTCGTCACCGTGCCGGGCCCCGCGGTCCAGCAGGGGCCGGACGGACCGTTCGTCTATCTCGTGAAGCCGGATTCGACGGTGACGCAGCGGCCGGTCACGGTCGAGCGGCAGGACGCCGAGCTCGCCGTGATCGCCTCCGGCGTCGAGGCCGGCGACAAGGTGGTGACGACCGGCTTCACCCGCCTCCGCGACGGCGCGAAGGTCGTGCTGGGCGCCCCGGGAGACGCCGCGTCGCCCGAGGACGACGCGCCCTCCGCCAACGCCGCTCCTGACGCCGGCCGTGGCGACCGCCGCGCGCAGGGCGCGGCACCCGCCGCGCCAGCCGCGCCGTGAACACAAGCGCGACGCTTCCTCACCGCTCCCCGGTGGGGAGAGGTCGGAGGGCTGCAAGCCATCCGGGTGAGGGGGAGCAGGGCTTTCCGGATACCGTGAAAGCCCCCTCGCCCGCCGCGACTGACGCCGCGTCGACCTCTCCCCGCCGGGGAGAGGTGAAGAGCGGCGCCGTTGGCGTCTTGTCCGTCGGGCGTTGCGCGGCTTGGCCCCGGCTCTCCGCTTCGCTGCGGCCGGGAAACGGCGGCGCCAGGGCGCGCTCGGCCTTCTCCCTCCCCGCAAGGGGGAGGAGAGAATGAACATCGCGGCGCCGTTCATCTCCCGGCCTGTGGCGACCACGCTGCTGGCGCTCGCCGCGCTGCTTGCGGGCGTGTTGGGCTATCTGAAGCTTCCCGTCTCGTCGCTGCCGCAGGTCGACTTCCCGACGATCCAGGTCTCGACCCGGCTGCCGGGCGCGAACCCGCAGACGATGGCGTCCCTCGTGACCGCGCCGCTCGAACGCCAGCTCGGGCAGATCCCCTCGCTCGACGCGATGACCTCGACGAGCTCCTTCGGGCTCAGCCTGATCACGCTGCGCTTCGATCTCGACCGCGACATCGACGGCGCGGCGCAGGACGTGCAGGCCGCGATCAACGCCGCGAACTCGACGCTGCCCAAGACCCTGCCCTACCCGCCGGTGTTCTCGAAGGTGAACCCGGCGAACACGCCGGTGCTCACGATCGCGCTGACCTCCGACGTGATCCCGATCCGCGACGTCTCGGACCTCGCCGACACCCTCGTCGCCCAGCGCCTCGCCGAGGTGGTGGGCGTCGGCCGCGTCGCGATCGGCGGCGGCGTGAAGCCCGCGGTCCGGGTGCAGGCGGATATCAGGCGGCTCGCGGCCTATGGGCTGACCCTCGACACGCTGCGCACCGCGATCGCGGGCGCGAGCGTCGCAGGGCCTAAGGGGTCGATCGACGGCGATCGGCAGTCGTTCTCGATCTCGGCCAACGACCAGCTGACCACCGCCGACGGCTACCGCAACATCGTGATCGCGACCACAAACGGCGCGCCGGTGAAGCTGCGCGACGTGGCCGACGTCACTGACGGGCTCGAGGACACAGCGGTCTCCGCGAGCTACCAGGGCAAGCCCGCGATTGTGATCGACGTCCAGCGCCAGCCGGGCGCGAACACCGTCGAGACGGTGGACGCGCTGCGGCGCGCGCTGCCCGAAATCCAGAAGGCGATGCCGACCGGGGTCACGGTGTCGGTCGTCGACGACCGCACCGACACCATCAAGGCCTCGATCCACGAGGTGCAGCTGACGCTCGCGCTCTCGGTCGGGCTCGTCGTGCTGGTGGTGCTGGTGTTCCTGCGGACCTTCCGCGCCACGCTGATCGCAGGCGTCGCGCTGCCGCTGTCGCTGATCGCCACCTTCGCGGTGATGTGGCTGTTCGGCTTCAGCGTCGACAACCTGTCGCTGATGGCGCTGGTGGTGGGCGCCGGCTTCATCGTCGACGACGCGATCGTCATGATCGAGAACGTCTCGCGGCATATCGAGGAAGGCTCGCCGCCGCTCAAGGCCGCTTACGACGGCGCGCGCGAGATCGGCTTCACCATCGTCTCGCTCACCGCCTCGCTGGTCGCGGTGTTCATCCCGCTGCTGTTCATGAGCGGGCTGATCGGCCGGGTGTTCCGCGAGTTCGCCGCGACTCTCACGATTGCGGTGATCGTCTCGATGGTGGTGTCGCTGACGCTGACGCCGATGATGTGCGGCCGGCTGCTGCGTGCGCCGAAGGAGTCGAAGTCGCGCCTCGGCCGCGCGGCGGAGCGGGCGACGACGCGGTTCATCGAGGGCTACCGGAAGTCGCTGCTCGTCGTGCTGCGGCGCCAGGGTCTGACGCTGCTGGTCACGCTCGCCACTCTGGTCGCGACCGGCTGGCTCTATCTCGCATCCCCCAAGGGCTTCCTGCCGGACGAGGATTCCGGCCTGATCACCGCCACGATGGAGGCGGCGCAGGACGTCTCCTTCGTCGAGCTCCAGCGGCGCGACGCGGAGGTGGTGGCGGCGATCCGCGAGGACCCGGCGGTGCGCAACGTGGTCTCGGTGCTCGGCGTCAACAACCAGACCTCGACCCCGAATGCGGGCCGTCTCTCGATCGTGCTGAAGGCGCATGACGAGCGCGACGCGACCGCGGCTGAGGTGATCGCCCGGCTCGACGACAAGATCGGCGCTATCGCCGGCGTCTCGGTCGTGTTCCAGGCGGCCCAGGACCTGCAGATTTCGACCCGCGCGACGCGCGCCCGCTACCAGTACACGCTGACAGATTCCGACGCCGAGGAACTGTCGCGGGCCACCAAGAGGCTGGTCGACAAGCTGCAGGACTCGGTCGCGCTCCGCAATGTCGGCTCCGACGCGCGGCCCGGCGGCCTGCAGGCGCGGATCGCGATCGACAGGCTGGCGGCGGGGCGGCTCGACGTGACGGTGCAGGCGATCGCCGACGCGCTCTACGACGCCTATGGCCAGCGTCAGATCTCGACGATCTACGGCCAGGCCAACCAGTACCGCGTGGTGCTGGAGGCGACGCCGGGCCAGGCGAAGGATCCCGCCTCGATCGGCCGGCTTTACGTGATGTCGAGCGGCTCGACGCCCGTGCCGGTGCCGCTCGCGGCGATCGCGACGATCACGCTGGAGCCGGCGAACCTCGTGGTGTCGAACGAGGAGCAATTCCCGGCCGCGACGATCTCCTTCGACCTCGCCGACGGCTATTCGCTGAGCGACGCCGTGACCGCGATCGCAGACGCCGAAGCCGACACCGGCAAACCCTCGACCGTCGTCGGCCAGTTCTCCGGCGACGCTGCGGAGTTCGCGGATTCGCTCGCCGGCCAGCCCTGGCTGATTCTGGCGGCCGTGATCGCGATCTACATCGTGCTGGGCGTGCTCTACGAGAGCTTCATCCACCCGCTGACCATTCTCTCCACTCTGCCGTCGGCCGGCGTCGGCGCGCTGATCGCGCTCAAGCTGTTCGGGCTGGAGCTGTCGATCGTGGCGCTGATCGGCGTCATCCTGCTGATGGGCATCGTGAAGAAGAACGCGATCATGATGATCGACTTCGCGCTCGACGCCGAGCGCGAGCGCGGGCTGTCGCCGGAGGCCTCGATCGTGGAGGCCGCGGCGCTCAGGTTCCGCCCGATCATGATGACGACGCTCGCCGCCTTGCTCGGCGCGCTGCCGCTGGCGCTTGCGGCCGGTCCGGGCGCGGAGCTGCGCGTGCCGCTCGGGGTGACGATCATCGGCGGCCTGCTGCTCAGCCAGCTGCTGACGCTCTACACCACGCCCGTCGTCTATCTCGCGATGGAGCGCCTCCGCCTCGCCTTCGGCCGCCGGGCGCCGGAGCCGCATCAGGAACCTGCGGAGTGAGGACGGGGGCCCATAAGGCGCGCCGTCGTCCTCCGGCTCGACCGGAGGACCCAGCTTCGGCGTCGGGCGTCAGGCTCGGCGTGGACGGTCCGGTGAAGCCGGACCACGACGGGCTCCATTCCGCCGCCGCGTCGGCGGGTCGGCGGTAGATGTCCCTCTCCAGCCCCTTCATCCGCCGGCCGGTCGGGACCGCGCTGCTTGCGATCGGACTCATGCTGGTCGGGGTCGCGGCCTATATGCGGCTGCCGGTCGCGAGCACGCCGAACGTGGAGTTCCCCGCGATCTTCGTGCAGGCGAGCAGGCCCGGCGCGGAGCCGAGCGTGATGGCGGCGACCGTCGCCGCGCCGCTCGAACGTTCTCTCGGGGCGATCGCCGGCGTCACGGAGCTGACCTCGACCTCCGCGCTCGGCTCGACGCGGATCGCGATACAGTTCGACCTCAACCGCAACATCGACGACGCCGCGCGCGACGTGCAGGCGGCGCTGAACGCGGCGGCCGCCGACCTGCCTTCCGACATCCCGACGCTGCCGACCTTCCGCAAGATCAATCCCGCGGCGCTCCCCGTCATGGTGCTGGCGCTGACCTCCGACGTGCTGCCGCAGGCCCGCGTCTACGACGCCGCCGACAGCGTGCTCGTCCAGCGGCTGAGCCAGGTCGCGGGCGTGGGCGAGGTCAACGTCGCGGGCGCTGAGCAGCCGGCGGTGCGGGTGCGGCTCGACCCGGACCGGCTGGCCACGATGGGCCTGTCGCTCGACGACGTCCGCGCCGCGGTCGACAACGCCAACGTGCTGGCGCCGGTCGGCGCGCTCGCCGGAGACGACCGCTCGATCTCGATCGCGCTCGACGGCGAACTCGGCTCCGACCCGAAGAATTACGAGAACATCGTCATCCACACCGCGAACGGCGCGGTGGTGCGGCTCGGCGACGTCGCCGACGTCGCGGCCGGAACCCGCAACGCCCGCACCGCCGGCTGGCTGAACGGCAAGCCCGCGACGCTCGTCAACGTCACCAAACAGCCCGCGGCGAACGTGCTGGAGACAGTCGACGGCGTGAAGGCGATCCTTCCCGAGCTGTCGCGCTGGATTCCGGCCGGCATCGACGTCCACGTGCTGGTCGACCGCACCACGACGATCCGCGCCAGCGTCGCCGACATGCAGAAGACGCTGCTGATCTCGATCGGCCTTGTGATGCTGGTGGTGCTGGTGTTCCTCAAGCGCGCCGCGCCGACATTCGCCGCCGGCGTCACCGTGCCGCTCGCCCTCGCCGGCGCCTTCGCGGGAATGTGGGTCTTCGGCTTCTCGATCGACAACCTGTCGCTGATGGCGCTCGCGGTCGCCGTCGGCTTCGTGGTCGACGACGCCATCGTCATGATCGAGAACGCCTACCGCAACCTCGAGAAGGGCATGACTCCCGTCGAGGCGGCGCTGACCGGGGCGCGCGAGATCGCCTTCACGGTCGTCGCGATCTCGATCTCGCTGGTGGCGGCTTTCATCCCGCTGCTGTTCCTGGGCGGGCTGGCGGGTCGGCTGTTCTTCGAATTCTCGATGACGCTGGTTTTCGCCATCGCTGTCTCCACCGTGGTCTCGCTCACCGTCACGCCGATGATCTGCGGCCAGTTGCTCAAGCCCGAGAGGAAGGATCGCAAACCTGGCGTCGTCGACCGGCTTGCGAACCGCTACGCCTCGAGCCTGAAATTCGCGATGCGCGCCCCCTGGCTGATGGCGCTGCTGATGCTGCTCGCCGCCGCGTGGGCGGTTCATCTCTATATCGCCATGCCCAAGGGCTTCTTCCCCGAGGACGACACCGGCGTGCTGAACGCCTTCACCGAAGCGTCCGCCGACGTCTCGTTCGACGCGATGTCCACGCTTCAGCAGAGAGCGGCGGCGATCATCGCCGCCGATCCGGCCGTCGAGTCGGTCGCGCCGTCCGTCGGCGGCGGGCGCAGCGTGTCGAACCAGGGGCGCATCCAGATCGCGCTCAAGCCGCTGGGCGAACGGCCGCCGGCGAGCCAGGTGATCGAGCGCCTGCGGAAGCCGCTTTCCGATCTGCCGGGCCTGCGCGTCTTCCTGATGGCCCAGCAGGACATCCGGGCGGGGGCGCGCGAGGGCCGTTCGCAATACCAGTTCACGCTGTGGTCGTCGGATCTCGATCTGCTGCAGGAGACGGCCCCCAAGGTGGTCGAGAGGCTGCAGCGCATCAGGATGCTGCGCGACGTCGCGACCGACCGGGAGGCGAACGCAATCGACCTCCTGCTCAACATCGACCGGGACAAGGCCGCCCGCCTCGGCGTCTCGATCGACGCGATCGACGCCGCCCTCAACACCTCGTTCTCGCAACGCCAGATCTCGGTGATCTATGGGCGGCGAAACCAGTACCGCGTCGTGATCGAGCTCGCTCCCGAGCAGTCGTCGGACTCAAGCGACGTGCTGAAGATTCATGTTCCGACGTCGTCCGGAACGCAGATACCGCTGTCCACGGTCGCGACCGTCACACGGCGTGTGGCGCCGCTGGTGGTGAACCACCAGGGCCAATACCCGTCGATCACCATCACCTATGACGTCGCGCCGGACGGCTCGGCCGGCGAGGCGACGGAGCTGGTCGCGAAGGCGGTCGCGGGGCTCCACCTGCCCGACGGGGTCAATTCGAGCTTCGCCGGCGACGCGGCGGAACTCGAGAAGGCCGCCGGCGGCCAGTCCATCACCATCCTCGCGGCGCTGGTCGCGATCTATCTCGTGCTCGGCGTCCTGTACGAGAGCTATGTCCACCCGCTGACGATCCTGTCGACGCTGCCGCCGGCGGGCCTCGGCGCGCTTCTCGCGCTTCAGGTCGCCGGCGACGACCTCACGCTGATCGCGCTGATCGGCATCATCCTGCTGATCGGCCTCGTGAAGAAGAACGGCATCATGCTGGTCGACTTCGCCCTCGACGCCGAGCGCTCGCGCGGCCTGTCGCCGGCCGACGCGATCGTCGAAGCCGCGCGGGTGCGGTTCCGGCCGATCCTGATGACCACCTTCGCGGCGCTGCTCGGCGCGCTGCCGCTCGCCTTCGGCGAGGGGCCGGGCTCGGAGCTCCGGCGCCCGCTCGGAATCACGATCGTCGGGGGGCTTATCGTCAGCCAGGCGCTGACGCTCTACACGACGCCCGCGATCTACCTGCTGCTCGACCGGCTGCGACGCCGGAAGAAGCCGCAGCCGATAGCGCTGCAACCGGCGGAATAAGCCGCAGGCCGGCCGTCCGCCGGTCAGGTCTTGCTGATTTTCTCCTCCGGACCGACGGCCTCCTTGTGGCCGCCGAACTGGAAGCGCATCGCAGACAGCAGCTTGTCGCCGAACGGGTGATCGATGCGCGAGCGGAAGCGGGCGAAGAGAGCCGCGGCCAGCACGTCGACCGGCACTGCCTCCTCGATCGCGGCCTCGATGGTCCAGCGGCCTTCGCCGGAGTCGGCCACGCGGCCCTCGAACCGGTCCAGGCTCGGATCGCTCGCAAGCGCCGTGGCCGTGAGGTCGAGCAGCCAGGACGACACCACGCTGCCCCGCCGCCAGACCTCGGCCACGTCGGCGACGTCGATGTCGAAACGGCGATCCTCCGGCAGCTCCTTGGACGACTTATTGCGCAGGATGTCGAAGCCCTCGGCGTAGGCCTGCATCAGGCCGTATTCGATGCCGTTGTGGATCATCTTGACGAAATGGCCGGAGCCGGTCGGCCCGCAATGCATGTAGCCCTGCTCGACGCGGGGGTCGCGGCCGTCGCGGCCGGGCGTCTTCGAGATGCCGCCGGCGCCGGGCGCGAGCGTCGCGAGGATCGGGTCGAGGCGCTTCACGACGTCGGCCTCTCCGCCGATCATCATGCAGTAGCCGCGCTCGCGGCCCCAGACGCCGCCGGAGGTGCCCACGTCGACGAAGTGGATGTTCTTCTCGATCAGCGCCGCGCCGCGGGCGATGTCGTCCTTGTAGAAGGAGTTGCCGCCGTCGATGATCACGTCGTCGGGCGACAGCAAGTTCGCCAGCTGGTCGATGGCGTCTCCGGTGATCTTGCCCTCGGGCAGCATCACCCAGACGACCCGCGGAGCGGGCAGCGCCGCGACGAGATCAGCGATCGCGTGCGCCGGGACCGCGCCTTCGCCCGCCAATCCGTCGACCGCCTTGGCGTCGACGTCGAAGGCGACGCATTCGTGGCCGCCGTCCAACAGCCGCCGCACGATGTTGCCGCCCATCCGGCCGAGGCCGATCACTCCGATGCGCATCGCTGGTCTTCCTTCTGGGAGGTGAGGTCCGTGCCGCACTGCGGGATATGTTAGGGCGGGACGCCTGCGCATGAAACCGCGGGGCTGCATTGCGACGCTGCCCCGGCGCACGCCGCTTTCCCGGACCACGCCATGCGGCGTTCCGTCTCGGGGCGCCGCCGCGCGCAGGATTGACGCGCGGTCCGATAACAGGCGTGATCCGTAATAAGGCCCTTAAGAGGCCGTGCTTTCCGGGGAGGTCTACATTGCGTCCACTGGCGAAGGATCGTCCGCTCGCGCGGTCGGTCAGGGCATGAACGTGCAGGACAAGGCGCCCGCCGCGGCTGCGACCGCCGACATGGCCCTGAGAGACCGGGTCGGCGCGCTGAGGGCGGGGCTCGAAGACGGTCTTATCGGCGCCTCCGGCCTCGTGCAGCGCCTGCTGATCGGGCTTCTCACCGGCGGCCATGTGCTTGTCGAGGGCGCGCCGGGCCTCGCCAAGACCCGCGCCGTCAAGCGGCTGTCGTCGGGTCTCGACGCCTCCTTCGCCCGCATCCAGTGCACGCCCGACCTGATGCCGGCCGACCTGACCGGCACGACGGTCTGGCGCCCGGACCAGGGCAGGTTCGAGTTCCTCCCCGGCCCGATCTTCCATTCGCTGGTGCTGGTCGACGAGATCAACCGCGCGCCCCCGAAGGTGCAGTCGGCGCTGCTGGAGGCGATGGCCGAGCGGCAGGTGACGGCGGGCGCCAGCACCTATCCGCTGCCCGACCCCTTCATGGTGGTCGCGACCCAGAACCCGATCGAGCACGAGGGCACCTTCCCGCTGCCCGAGGCGCAGCTCGACCGCTTCCTGATGCACGTCGTCGTAGGCCTCCCGGACACCACGTCCGAGCGGCTGATCCTCGACCTCGTGGAGCGCGAGACTGCGGGCCACGAGCAGGCGATGCCGCTGAAGCTCTCGGGCGAGGAGGTGCGAGCCGCCCGTCGTGACGTCGCGAACGTCTATCTTGCGCCTGCGCTGAAGGACTACATCGTCCGCCTGGTCTCGGCGACGCGCGACGCCGACACCGTGCCGGAGGTCCGCCGGGCGATCGAGTATCCGGTGTCGCCGCGCGGAACGCTGTCGCTGGCGGCGGCGTCGAAGGCGCGCGCCTATCTCGAGGGCCGCGACCACGTCACCCCCGACGACGTCGCGGATCTCGCGGCCGACACCCTCGCGCACCGGCTCGTCCTGACATGGCGGGCGGCCGCCGACGGGCGGACGGCGCGCGACCTCGTCGGCCCGCTGCTCGACGCGGTGCGGCCGCTGTAGCGCGAGGCCACGCGCGATGACCGTTCGGCAGCCCATGCTCCGGAAGCGAGTTTCTTCCTTCACCTCTCCCCGGTGGGGAGAGGTCGGCGCGAAGCGCCGGGTGAGGGGGAGCAGCCCTTTCCGGAGAGGACGAGGCCCCCTCACCCGCCGCCGCTTGCGCGACGTCGACCTCTCCCCGCTGGGGAGAGGTAAAGAGCATCGCCACGCCCGGCGACGGGGCGCATCGTGATGGACGGAGCGCTCGTTCCCGGCGTCGATCTCGACGCCACCGCGCTCATGGGGCTGAAGCACCTCACGGGGCGCGGCGCGCCGACGGGCGCGCGCAGGCTGGCGGCGCGGCCGGGCGGCATCGTCACGCGCCGGCGGGGCAGAGGCAGCGAGATCGACGACGTGCGCCCGTGGGTCGACGGCGACGACATCCGACATGTCGACCGCAACGCCACCGCCCGCACCGGGCTGCTGCACGCCCGCACCTTTCGCGACGAGCGCGAGCGCGCCGTGCTGCTGGTCGCGGATTTCCGCCCCGCCATGCTGTTCGGCACCCGCCGCGCGTTCCGCTCGGTGGCGGCGGCGGAAGCGCTCGCCATGGTCGGCTGGCGGGCCGCGGCGGAGGGCGGGCGCATCGGGCTGCTGGCCGTCGGGACGGGCGAGCCGTCCTTCGTGCGGCCCAAAGGCGGCGAGCGGGCGATGAGCGCGATCGTCGGCGTGATGGCGCGCGCCCACGCCGACGCGCTCGCCGGCGCCGACAGAGCCGACCCGCCTCTGGCGGACTCCCTCGAGACTGCCGTCGGCGCCCTGCCCCGCGGCGGCCATCTGATCCTCGCGAGCGGGCTCGACGAGCCGGGCCTGCGCTTCGACGAGGTGATCAAGGCGGCGGCGACCCGCGTCGCGATCACCGTGCTGCTGGTCGCCGACGCCTTCGAGCGCGACGCCCCGCGCGGCGCCTACGCCTTCCTATCGCGCGACGGGCGGCGTGGCTGGCTGTCCGGCCGCCAGGGCGGCGAGGCGCATGCTGACTACCGCCGCGAGAGGCTCGCGGGGCTCGGCGTCGGCGCGATCGAGATCGACGCGGCCGCCGGCCCCGAGCGCGTCGCGCCGCTGCTGGAGCGCCTCGATGCAACAAGATGATCCGCTGGCCGGCCTGAGGGCCCTGCATCTGCCGCCGCAGCCGGTGTCGTTCTGGGCGGATTTCGGCGTGGCCGCCGCCGCCGGCCTGGGGCTCGCGCTGATCGTCGCGCTGGCGCTGCGCGCGCTGCTTCGCCCGCGGCCCTCGCTCGCCGCCGCCGCACGCGCGGAGTTCGAGCGCGCCAGGACCCTGCCGGCGCCGGAGCGCCGCGCCGCGCAGGCCACGATCCTTCGGCGCGTGGTCCGCTCCAGGGCCGGCGACGAGGCCGCGCGCGCGACGGGCGCCGACTGGGCCGCCGCCCTCGACGGCGTGTTCGGAACCGACCTGTTCACCGCCCGCGCCGGCCGTGTGTTCGCCGACGGCCTCTACGCCCGCCCGCCGGCGGAAGACCCGGAGCTCGACCGCGAGCTCTCCGTCCTGTTCGCGAAGCTCGGGCGCTAGGCGATGTGGCAGTTCTCGCTTCCCTGGGTCTTCCTGCTGCTGCCTCTGCCGTTCCTGGTGGCGCGGCTGTTGCCGGCTGACGGCCGCGTCGGCGGCGCGTTGAGGGTTCCGGGCACGGTCGCGGCGTCGCATGGACAGGCCGACCCGTCCTCGGTCGCGACCGGCGGCGGGCGGCTGGTGGCGTGGCTCGCCTGGGTCGCGCTGGTGACGGCGCTCGCCGGCCCCCGAATCGTGCTCCCGGCGCAGGCGCTGCCGACGACCGGGCGCGACCTGATGGTGGCGCTCGACCTTTCCGGCAGCATGGAGCGCACCGACTTCGCGCTCGACGGCAAGCAGGCGCGGCGGCTCGACGTCGTGAAGACGCTGGGCGCCAAGTTCATACGCGGACGGGCCGGCGACCGCGTCGGGCTGATCGCCTTCGCCGACCAGACCTATGTCGTCTCGCCGCCGAGCTACGACACGGAAGCCGTCGCCCACTCGCTCGACGGGTTCGCGATCGGCCTCGTCGGCCGCTCGACCGCGATCGGCGACGGGCTCGGCCTCGCGCTCCGCCGGCTCGCCCAGACGGAGTCGAAGAACAAGGTCGTGGTGCTGCTGTCGGATGGCGCGAACAACGCGGGCGTATCGACCCCGAAGGACGTCGCGCGTCTCGCGAAGGACATGGGCGTGCGGGTGCACACCATCGCCATGGGCCCGCGGGCGCTCGGCGAGGAGGCGGACTACAATCCGGACGTCGTCGACGTCGAGACGCTGAAGGCGATCGCCGACGAAAGCGGCGGCCGCACCTTCCGGGTGAAGACCAGCGAGGACATGGAGGCCGCGATCTCGGCGATCGATGAGATCGAACCGACGCGTTCGCTCGCGCCGCCCGCGCCGATCTGGCGGGAGCTGTGGCCCTGGCCGGCGACGATCGCATTCTTCGCCTCCGCCGCCACCGTGCTTGTCCGAAGGCGCGGCGCATGATCGAGCTGTTCGGCTACGCGTTGCTCAGGCCGTGGTGGCTGCTCGGGCTGCCGATCGCAGGCCTCGTGCTGTTCGTCGCGGTCCGACGCGCCGGCGGCGTCGGCGACTGGCGGCGGGCGGTCGACGCCCATCTGCTCGACGCTCTCGCCCGTCGCGGCGGCGTGGTCGCCGGCAAGGGACGCGGCGCGATCGTCGCCGCGGCGACCGCGGCGCTGATCGCGCTCGCTCTGCTCGGTCCCGCGGTCGAGCGGCAGGGATCGACCAATTTCCGCAACCTCGACACCATGGTGATCGCGCTCGACCTGTCGCGCTCCGTCGCCGAGAGCCCGCAATTCCAGGACGCCAAGATCGCGGCGCTGGCGACGGCGGAGGCCGCCGGCACGCGGCAGGTCGCGATCGTCGCCTATGCGGGCGACGCCTATCTCGTCAGCCCGCCGACGACCGACCGCAAAGGGCTGGAGACGACGTTGTTCGCGCTCGACGGCCAGACGGTGCCGGACTTCGGCAGCGCGCCGACGCGCGCCGTCGCCCTCGCCCGCAAGACGCTGAAGGACGCCGGGGTCGTCAGCGGCGACGTGGTGCTGATCACCGACGGCGGCGGAATCGACGAGGGGACGCGCGGCGAGGCGCGGGCGCTTCGCGAGGACGGCCACGCGCTGAGCGCGATCTTCCTGACGCCGAAGACCGCGACGGGCCGCCCACCGGGACCCGCCGACGCCGGCCGGCCGGAGCTCGAGGCTCTAGCCTCGATCGGCGGCGGGGTTTCGGGCGACGTCGATCATCCCGAGGCTGTCGACGACCTGCTCGCCCGTGGGCCGACGCAGCGGATCGGACCGGGCGAATACGCGTCCCTCGTCTGGTACGATCTCGGCCGCTGGTTTTTGTTCGCGGCGGCGGTTCCCATGCTGCTGCTGTTCCGGAGGGGCGGATGATATGCGCCGCGTCTGGATGCTCGTCGTGCTGATGATGGTCTGCCTCGGAGCCGCGCTTTCGGGCGAGCGCATGGGCCGCGCGTTCTACGAGGCCGGGCTGCCGCGGATCGCAAGCCTGCTGCTTGGCGGCCCTGTCTGGCGCGGCGCGACGCTTTACGCGCAGGGCCGCTTCGCGGAGGCCGCGAGCGCCTTCGAGAACGCGCCCTTCGCCGACGCGCCCTACGACGAGGGCACGGCCCGCGCCCGCGCCGGCGAGCTGGAGCGGGCGATCGCCGCGCTCAACGAGGCGCTCTACCGCGACCCGAACGACGAGGACGCCCGCTACAATCTTGCGCTGGTGGAATCGCTCAAGGCCAAGAGGGACAGGCAGGCTCGCGACGCGAACGGCGCCGCCAACGCCAGCGCGTCGAAGCAGAAGCGCGGCGGCGAGGCGCCTTCGGATGCGCAGAACGACATCAACTCGACCGGCGAAGGCGCCGCCGGCGACCGCGACTCCGGCCGTCAGGCGACCTCGCCCGGCGGCGCGCAGGTGACCCGCATGGGGCGCGCGAAACAGACCGCCGCCGACCCCAGCCGGTCGCAGGCGCGCGGCTCGGTCGGCGCCTCGCAGGGCGCGGGCCGCACCGGCGGCGACGGCGCCAAGGTCGCGAAGTCGTTCGAAGAGATGATGAAGCTGCCGAAGATGAGCTTTTCGCAACAGGCCGTGCAGCCCTCGCTGCAGTGGCTGCAGACGATCCCTGACGACCCCGGCAAGTTCCTCCGCCTGAAGCTCGCGGCGGAGCGCTCTCAGCGCGCCGAGCGCGGGATCGCCGCGCCCGAGGTCACGGACCCATGGTGAAGTTTTTCGCCGTCGCGCTCGCCGGCCTCGCGCTGTCAGCGCTTCCCGCCGCGGCGCAGGACCACACGATCTTCGACGACGTGAAGCTCGAGGTCGTCCCTGAGACGCATGGCGTCGCGCCCTACCCGAACGAGCTCGTCCTGGTCCATATCCGCGGGCTCTATCGGCCGCTGATCAACATCCAGCACATGCAGCAGCCGGAGCTGACCGACTTCGGCTGGATGCACCTGACCAAGGACAAGCTCTCGGAATCGACCTTCGACGGCTTCCCCGCCGTGGCTTACGAGCGCGTCATCGCGGTCTATCCCGAGAAGAGCGGACCGCTCGAGATCGGAAGCTTCACCCACAAGCTCACGGTGGTCGACGGCGCAGGCGGCCGCGAGATCGACGTGAGGTCCGCGCCCGTCACCGTTCAGGTCGCGCAGTGGCAGGGCCCGGGCGGACCGGGCGACCCGAACAGCTGGTGGCTGCCGGCGAGCGACGTGACCGTCACCGACACCTGGGCCTCCGACCCCAACCACGTGCCGCGCGGCGAGACCATACAGCGGACCGTGACGATCGAAGCCTATGGCGTGACCGCCGAGCAGCTGCCGCCGCCGCCGGTGATGCGGTCGGCCGGCATCATCAGCTTCCGCGGGCCGACCGACCGCGAAACTCGGGTGACCGAAAACGGCCCGGTGGCGCGCGCGGTCTATCGCTGGAACATGCGCCCGATCTCGGCGTTCCCCGCGACGGTCGAGGCGATCAAGATCCCGTGGTTCGACACCGTCTCCCGCTCGATGCGCGAGGCGACGATTCCCGCCCAGCGGATGGCGTGGGACGTCGCAGGAGCGCCTTCCGGGGACCCGGCCGCCGTCGCCGGCCCCAAGCGCCCGGCGCTCGGCCTGACGCTCGGCGTTGGCGGCGCCGCCTTCCTGCTCGGCGTCGCGCTGCTGCTGGTCGGGACCGGGGGCCTGCGCGCCCTCCCCGGACTGCCGCCCCGCGCGTTGCGCAAGCTGAAGACCGCCGCGTGGCGCGGCGACGCCGCCTCGTTCCGGGCGGCGGTCACCGAACTCGTCCGCAAGGAGCCGGAACGCTCCGAGGCGTGGGCCGGACGCGCCGAGGTGCGCGCGGGCCTCGCCGAGCTCGACCGCCATCTCTATGGCGGCGGCCAGGACCCCCGCCCGAACCTGCGCCGGCTCGCCCGGATCATCGTGACTGCGCGGCGCGCATCCGCCGTCCCCGCCCGCTCGACGGGGTCGGGCCTGGCGCCGCTCGACGGGCCGCTCCGGAACGCCTGACGGTGGTTCCGCCCTCGCGTCAGAGACCGCAGTCGGATCAGACGGCTCCGCCCTTCGCGCGGGCGGCGTCGACGCTCCACGGTCCGGGACCGGCGAAGAACAGGTAGAAGAACACGAAGCAGTAGAGCGCCGCGAGCTCGCCGCGGTTGAGCAGCGGATAGACGCTGGCCTTCGCGGTCTCGACCGCGAGCGAGAAATCCGCGCCGGTGTGGACGAGGAAATAGGCGACCGCCATCTGCCCGGACAGCAGGAAGGCGACCGGACGGCTGAACAGGCCGATCGCGAGCAGGAAGCCGCCGACCAGCTCGAACACGCCGGCGACGCCCGGCAGCGAGGCGAGCGGCGGCGACATCGGCGCGACGTCGCCTGCGACGGGGAAGCCCAGCAGCTTCTGCGTCCCGTGCTCCATGAACAGCAGCGCCGCCATGATCCTGAGAATGCTGAGCACGCGCGGCGCCCAGGCGGTGAGAACGGTGGGGTTCATCTCGATCCTCCCGAAGGCCGACGGGTCCGCCGGTCGGAGAGGGTTTAAGGCGGGAATGGAACGGAGGCGAACCCCGCTCCCCGCAATGTGTTCTGATTAAAGACGCACGAAACAGACGTGACGTCGTCGCGACGGTCCCAAGTCGACATCCTGCAGCGCGGCCTTGCGCGCTCGGGACCGCCGGGGCGATGCGGAAACGGCCGGCCCCATCGCTGGAGCCGGCCGCCATTCCTGATTCAGGCGTTTCCGCCGGAGCGAAGCGGCGTTTGCGCCCAGCCTCAGACGGCGGCGGCGAGCTTGGGCTCCTCGGCCGCGACCTCTTCGGGGAAGGTCGGGTAGATGCCGAGCGAGCGGCCCATCTGCTTCGTGAGCGCAAGCACGATGTCGACGTTCGGGGTCGCGATGTCGACGAGGCGGCCCATCTCCTGGATGGAGGAGAGCAGCGCGTCAAGCTCGATCGGCTTGCCGGCCTCGACGTCCTGCAGCATCGATGTGCGGTGCGCGCCGACGCGGGCGGCGCCGTTGATGCGGCGCTCGACGTCGACCTTGAACGTCGCGCCGACCTTCTCGCCGATCGCCTGGGCCTCGAGCATCATGCTCTTGGCGAGCGCGCGGGTGCCTGGGTCGGTCGCGACCACGTCGAGCGTCGCGCGGGTCAGCGCGGAGATCGGGTTGAAGCAGAGGTTGCCCCACAGCTTCAGCCAGATGTCGTCGCGGATGTCGTCGTAATAGCGGGCCTTCAGGCCGCTGGCGTCGAGCGCGTCGCCGAAGGCCTGCAGGCGCGCCGTCTTGGTGCGGTTCGGTTCGCCGAGGCCGAAGGTGTCGCCGTAGGTGTGCTTGATGACGCCCGGCTCGATGATCTCCGTCGCGGGGTAGACGGTCGAGCCGATGACGCGCTCGGGCCCGATGGCGTTCCACTGCCGGTCGCCGGGGTCGACGCTGTTGAGGCGCAGGTTCTTGTAGGGGCCTTCGAGGCCATAGAAGTACCACCACGGCACGCCGTTCTGCGCGGTGACGACGGCGGTGTCCGGCCCCAGCAGCGGCGCCATGTCCTCGGCCGATTCCCAGGCCTGATGGGCCTTGAGCCCGACGATGACGAAGTCCTGCGGGCCAAGCTCCGCCGCGACCTTGGTCGCGGGCATCTCGGCCACCTTCTCTTCGCCATCGATCAGGAGCTTCAGCCCGCGCTCCCTGATGGCGGCGAGATGCGGTCCGCGCGCGATCAGCGAGACGTCTATTCCCGCCTGCTTCATCATGACGGCCATGTAGCCGCCGATCGCGCCCGCGCCGTAGATGCAGATCTTCACCGGGTCGTTCTCCTCAAGATTGGTCGCCCCGTCGGCGCGGCGGCGGTCAAAATCAGCGTTATCGACTTCGGGCGCTAGCGTGCGCCGGCGAGGGCTTCGGCGATCGTGCGGCCGACGAGGTGGGCGCTCGACGCGACCGTCACCCCCGCCCGCTCGAGCGCGGCGACCTTCGCCGCCGCCTCGCCGCTCCCGCCTATGGTGAGCGCGCCCGCATGGCCCATGCGGCGCTCGCGGGGAGCGTGGGCGCCGACGATCAGCGCGACGATCGGCTTTGCGGGCCTGACCTGCGCGATGTAGTCGGCGACCTCCTGCTCCTCGGAGCCGCCGATCTCGCCGATCAGCACGACGCCGTCGGTCTCGGGATCGGCGAGGAACAATTCCAGGCATTCGCGCATGCCGAGTCCGTGGATGGCGTCGCCGCCGACGCCGACGGTGGTCGACTGGCCGAGGCCGGCGGCCGTCACCTGCGCGACCACCTCGCTGGTGAGCGAGGCGGAACGCGACACGATCCCGACGCCGCCCGGCCTCTCCGAGCCGGTGGCCATCACGCCGAGCTTGCAGATCCCCGGCGCGAGGACGCCCTGGCTGTTGGCGCCGACCAGCCGGGTCCGCGAGCCTTTCAGCGCCTCGCGGACGCGCACCATGTCGAGCGCAGGCACCCGTTCCGTGACGGTGACGACGAGCGGGATCTCGGCCTCGATCGCCTCGATCATGGCGGCGGCGGCGGTGGCCGGCGGCACGAAGATGATCGAGGCGTTCGCCCCGGTGGCGCCCTTCGCCTCGGCGACGGTGTCGAAGATCGGCAGGTTGAGGTGCGAGCGGCCGCCCTTGCCGGGCCGGACGCCGGCGACGACCTTGGCGCCGTACTCCATCATCTGGATGGTGTGGTGCGTGCCGGCCCAGCCGGTCATGCCCTGGACCATGATGCGGGTGTCGTGGTCGATGAGGATCGCCATAGTTCAGGCCCTCCCGGCGGCGACGGAAACCGCGCGGGAAGCGGCCTCGCCCATATCGGCGGTCTCGATCACCGCGCAGCCGAAATTCGCGAGCCGGTAGCGCCCGAGATCGGCGTTCAGCCCGGCGAGCCGCACCACGATCGGCAGCTTGCGGCCGGAGCGGCGGAGCGCGATCCCGAGCCCTTCCGCGATGGTGTCGCAGGACTGCATGCCGCCGCCATGGACGTTGAGGAGCAGCGTGCGGATCTTCGGGTTGTCGAGCAGCAGCGCGAAGCCATGGGCGATGTCGAGGCTCTTCGCGGTGGTCCGGATGTCCATGAAGTTCGCGGGCTTGCCGCCGGCAGCGCAAACCATGTCGAGCGTCGCCAGACCGAGCCCGGCGCCGTTCGAGACCAGACCGATGTCGCCGTCGAGCTGGACGAAGTTGAGCTGGTCGCGATGGGCGCTGAGCTTGACGCGGTCGCCCTCGACCTCGTCGCGCAGCGAGCCGAGATCCGGGTGGCGGAACAGCGCGTTGTCGTCGAGCGTCATCTTGACGTCGAGGGCCTTGATCTCGCCGGACGCGGTGACCGCGAGCGGGTTGATCTCGATCAGGCTGGCGTCGAGCTCGATGAATGCGCGGCGCAGGCCCTCGACGAGCGCAGCGGCCGCCACGGCCGCGCGGCCCTCAAGACCGATCCGCGCAATAAATGTCGACAGATCAGCCGGGTCGATGGGTTCGTTCACCGAAAGCACGAGCGTCTCGGAGGTGAATTCGCCCTTGCGCTTACGCTCCTCGACGCCGTCGCCGCCCTCGCGGCCGCCGACTGCGACCAGCGCGCCGGAGGCGTCGATCATCAGCGCGAGATAGATCGAGCGCTCGATCGCGACGCCTTCCTCCACATAGACGCGGCGGACGATCTGGCCCTCGTCGTCGGTCTGGCGGGTGACGAGCCTCTGGCCGAGCAGCGCGGACGCGGCCGATTTCGCCATGGACGGTCCATGCGCCATCCGCACGCCGCCGGCGGCCAGCCGCTCGCCGGCGTGGATCTGCGCCTTCACCGCGATCGGGCTGGTTCCGAGGTCGCGCGCGACCGCTTCCGCCTCGTCGGCCGTCAGAGCGACCGCGCCGCGGGGAATCGGCAGTCCGTAGTCGGTCAGCAGCCGCTTGGCCTGAAACTCGTGAAGTCGCATCGCCTGTCTCCGCGGGCGCTCTTGCGGCGCCCTTTGGTATACGTGACGCCAACACCCGCCAATCCACAGCTTTTCTGAAGGCCTGCTTCAGCAGCGTGGATCGTAAGAGAACTCGGGGCCGGTGTCAGACCGGCCTTTAGGATCAGCGCGATCGGGCGCCGGCGCGACGCCCGGCCTCCGCGGATCGACGAAGTCGCTCCGCCCGGCCTGCGACAAGGCTCAGTCGAGGATGTCGCCGTGCTCCTCAACATAGCGGGCGAGGCCGAGGGTATGCTCGCGCGAGCGCTTCTCGGCGCCTTCGACGTCGCGGCGCTCGAGCGCCTCGATGATCGCGAGGTGGTCGTCCATCGAGCGCGTCGCGCGGTCGTCGCGGCCGATGGTGATCTGCCGGATGCCGCGGACGTGCATGAAGATGTTCGAGGTGATCTCCAGCAGCGCGACCGAACCCGAGATCTTCACCAGCGTCTGGTGGAACCGGATGTTCGCGTCGGAATACTCGCTGAGATAGTCGGAGGGCCGGTGGCTCTCGTTGAAGCCCTGGAACAGCTTGCGCAGCCGCGCGATCTCCGCGTCGCTCGCATGTTCGGCGATCAGGCGGGCGGCCATGCTCTCGAGCGCCGCCCAGGCCTGGATCATCTCGATGACTTCGCGCTTGGACTTCTTCAGCACCATGATGCCGCGGCGGGGCATCGACTTCACGAAGCCCTCCTGCTCAAGCATCGCGATCGCCTCGCGCACCGGCGTGCGGCTGACGCCGAGCCGCTCGGAGAGCTGGCGCTCGTCGAGCCACGCCGGGTCGGGCGAGGAATAGATGTCCATGTTGACGATGGCCTGCTTGAGAGCGGCGTAGACCTTCGTCTTATAAGTCTGCTCCGGCGCAAAACGCTCCAGGACGAGCGTTCCGTCGGAGTCCTCGTCGACAGGCCAACGCAACGGCGTTTTCAACAGATTTGCTCCCCGAAGCGTTAGGACTGACGCCCTTCTTGCATACCAGAGGGATGATCTTCTGGCGAAGCCGCAAACCGCCGCATACTTTAGCATAAAAAGGGGCGGCCGCTTTCGCGACCGCCCTTCGCGTCGGATGGCGCCGACGCGTCTTCAGAAAGCCTGAGGGAGATCAGGCTTTAACGGCTCGCCACGCGCAGCGGCCGATCCTGCTGGTCGCCCTTCAGCAATTCGACCAGTGTCTTTCCGAGGCGGGCCGGGGACGGCGAGACGCGGACGCCCGCCGCCTCCATCGCCGCGATCTTGTCCTCCGCGCCGCCCTTGCCTCCCGAGATGATCGCCCCGGCGTGGCCCATCCGCCGGCCGGGAGGCGCCGTGCGGCCCGCGATGAAGCCGACCGTCGGCTTCTTGCGCCCGCGCCTCGCCTCGTCGCTAAGAAACTGCGCCGCGTCCTCCTCCGCCGAGCCGCCGATCTCGCCGATCATCACGATCGACTCCGTCCGCTCGTCGGCCAGGAACAGCTCCAGCATGTCGATGAACTCGGTCCCCTTCACCGGGTCGCCGC
>NZ_BSFI01000021.1 GCF_027922265.1 Hansschlegelia plantiphila
ATGCCCGAGCACCACGACTGAAAGCCGAACACCCGAGTGGGGCGGGAGCGCAGCTTCCGCCCTTCCGACTTCTGCGCCGCTCGCGCCTCCAAGGTTCAATCGAACCGCTCGGCCGCCCGCCTCGCCCTCGCCGCGCTCGTCTTCTTCCCGTGGCACGGCGCGCAGAGCAGACGCACGTTGCGCGCGTCCAGTTCGGCGCCGCCGTCCCTCACCTCCCTGACGTGGTCGCCGTAGATGACGCCGCCGGTCGCGCCGCAGGCCTCACAGCGCCGGCCGCGCTGCGCCATGATCCGCTTCAGCAGCGTGCGCCAGGGCGACGAGTGATAGAGCGGATCGCCGGTTTTCGGCGCCGGCTTCACTCGTCGTGTGTCGATGGTCGCGATGCGAGGGCGGATCGTCTTGAGAGCCATGCTCACACATCCCCCGGCACGCGTCGGCCGGATCGTCCAAGCTCTCGCTGTAATGTCCCCTCGGCTACCTCTTCCATCGGCATGTCCAGCGGGCGAGGTAATAGCCGGGCGGTGGCGTGAGCTCCTCCGCATCCTCGATCACGACGCACGTGGCAAGAGCGCCGGTCTCCTTGCGATGGATCACCTTGCAGGCGCCGGGCTCTGACTGAAGGCAGAGAGCGACGATCAGCTCGGCGACGCCTATGCTACGCTCCTGAAAAAGGGAGGACGCGATGAAGACTGTCGGCGAGGCCCAGAAGGAGGGCTATACGCAGTTGGCCTGCAATGACGAAGATGCTCGGGTGCAGGGCTTGGCCAAGACCCCATTGCACGAGCATGACGACGGCATGCAGCTCGACGAGCTTGTCGAGCAGATCAAGGCCACGTTCCGGCGCAGCGCACTTAAGGGCATAGCCTTGACGTCGCCGCCCAAGCCGGGTGGAAGCGAGGTGTTCCACCCTCTTTGGGGGACCATGGATCGCTGAACCGAGCACACTGCACGGTATGAACCCTAACGACCGGGTAAGGCAAGTGATGCACTTTACGCAAAAACCCCGTAACAGGCATTGACTGTTACGGGGTTTTTTCGTAATTTCAGCCGGTCAGCGCTTCTGCTGACTTCTCCCAACGGAGGACGACATGAGGATCAACCTCAAGGTCGAAATCCGGTGGGGCCGATGGAGACTAGCCCTCTCCGTCGGCTTCTGACCGGGGCCGGGGGGCGCGAATGCCCCTCGGTTCCCGGGAGGAAGATAACTCCAGACCGGAGTCGCTTCAATGACCGTAGAAGAGATCGTTCAGCTTCGCCGGAACCTTCAGATGACGCAGCGCGAGCTCGCCGAGCAACTCGGGATGAACATTCGCTCGTGGCAGGAAGTCGAAGCCGGCAAGACCAAGATCAAGGAGATTCACGAGCTCGCCCTTGAGCGCGTCGCGCTCCGGCGGGCTGCTGAGACTGATAACCCCTCGTTCATGCCCGCGGGACTCAAGGCAGATGCCCTGAAGGCGGTGGCCCCGATTCTAGAGAACGTGAATGACACGCTCTCAGTCGTAAAGCAGGTGATTGCGAGACGGGAGGAATAAGCCTCTCCGGACCCCGCGCTCAGGCCGCTTCGGCCTCGATGCGCAGAACGTCCAAACCTAGCGATTTCATAGCTCGTTCGGGCGCGATCTGTCTCACTCGCTCCATGTCGGGAGCGCGCAAGAATACGTTGCTCTTGCAGAGCGTTCGCGCAAACCGTTGAGGATGTAGCTCCAGAGCCCGGTAGGCGCTCGCACGGGCAAACCCATGTTTTCGACACCAGGCGTCGAACGGTCGTCCCGAAACCAGACTGAACGCATAGCCCCAGAGGATCTTCCTCGGGCCTTGCGCGACCATCTGGTTCGTAAGATCGCGCATTTCCTCCTCACGAGATAGCGCGGCGGCGCTCGGCCGACTGCGGTCGTTCCAGAACGAGTTGCGGTGCTCGCGCTGGCGCTGTTCACCCCATCCGACCATGTCGCCGAAGTCGTGCATGAAGGCCGGCCAGTAGCCGACGGCAGCTTGCGGGCCCATCCGCGACCGCGGAGAGCGCCAGCATGTGTCGGCCGCTTCCAGGAGGCGGGCATTTACGAGCTCGGACGTCCAGTCCGTCATGAGGCGCTCCTTTTGATGACGTCGACACCGGCGGCGGGAGCCTGCCGGACCAAGACCCTCGTCATACCCAAGCCCAGCAGGCCCGGTTGTGGATGGCGGATATGAGCTGCTTCGAGACCCCGTAGCGCTCCGCAAGGTCCTGCTGCCGGCACTGTCGCGCTTCGAGCAATCCTCGGATTTCAATTACCTGCTCACGGTTCAACAGGGCGCGGGAGATCCTCTCCCCCCGGACTTGTCGACCATGGGCGACCGTGTCCTCGCTGTTTTCCTTGGATGTCGCCCAGCGCAGATGCCGCTTGTTCACGCAAGCGAGATGACCGTTGCCGCATGAGTGAGCGGTCTGATGTTCCGGGGTCGGCGGGTCGCCGAAGACCTCGAAGCAGGCGGCGCGATACGGCGCCATGTAGTTTCCTCGGTAGAGGACGACTCCGCGACCGCTCCTGTCGTTCGCGAATGGCCAGATGATGCAGTCGTCGGTCTCTACGCGGAGCTTGTCGGTCAGCCAGGCCAACGGCTCACCGTTTGGAGCGCGGCGTCGCAACGGGCGCGCGGCGTCCACATCGCCAGAACGCTCAAGCCTGCGCTGATGGCCCGCACAAAGAGCCGCACTCTTATTCGCCGGTGGCTTGATGCACCCCTGAACTATACACATCAGAACAACCTCCGCTGATCATCCATTTCTCTCTCCAGTTTATCAAGTATCAGAACCTTCATAACCGACCGTTTAGTCCCGATGCGCATAGCCTTCGCCGTAAATCTTACTTCCTCAAGGCATATTTTATCAAAGGCTTCGATGAACGCCATCCCTTTATCTGCTAAGTCTGGCCGTGATCGAACAATATCCGACACCGCCAATATTGTTTCGCTCCATAGCGAAAACTCGTTTCCTCGGCTCTCCACGATGGTCCGCAGCACGAACAGCAGATGCCCGTCGCCGTGTCGCTCGGCGATGCTGGTGAGGGCGGCGCGCGCATGAGTCTGCCGCGGCCGCCGCCGCTGCTTCGTCGGCGGGATATAAACTCCCGCGGCCCGGGCGATCTCGTCGATCTTGGCCAAGGACCGTCATCCCGCCTTCCTGCGATCGCTGGCGAGCATCGCCTCGAATGTCATCCGGAATGCCTCGGTCATGAGATTGTCGGGGACGAGACTGCCGGGTTGGCCGGGCATGGGGCCCCACTCCGCCCGCCAGTCCTCGCGCTCTCGGGCCCACTGCAGGCGCTTGAGCCATTGCTCGTTGGAGACGGGCCCAGGAACCGCCGCGGCGATCGCTCGAAGCTGAGGCGCCGCCGTCCCGGTGAACCGGCCAGCCTCCGCGGCTTTGCGGATCCAATTTCGCCAGAACGCTTCCCAGTCTCGCTTCACGCCCTTGTCCCCGGACGCCTGGAGAGCCCAGTCGGTCATGGTCGAAAGCTCTCGTTCGATCTCGCGATCGCTTGCTCCTAGGCCGCGAGCGAATTGCAATCCGGGGTCTGACGGCTTCCAGCCATCGGGCAGCCGGCAGCCCCTTCCAGCCTTCGGGTTTCTTTGTTCGACCGAAGGGAGAATTTCTTTCTTCTGGTCTCTGGCTTCTGGCTCTTGGGGCTTAAGGGGTGACTTATCCGACCCCTTATCCGACGCAGAATTTTCGCTTTGTTTTCTGAGACTTGGATTGCCTCCGTTCTTGCCGTTTTTTCGCGCCGTTGCGGCTTTCTTGGCGTCGGTTGTCATCCGCCGCGAGTAGATGCGCCCTTGCCGATCGCGAGAGAACACGCCGTTTTGGTCTAGCTCGCCCAACAGGGCGGCGGCCTCGGATTCCGAACACCCGGTCATGCGAGCGAGTGCGGTTTCATCGAGGCCCCGGCCTGCTACCGCGACGTAGCCAATCGGGTCGTGTGCTGAAGCGATGCAGAGCATGCGCATCCAAAGGCCCTGCGCGGCGAGCGAGCAGAGCCGAAGTGCCGGATCGGACTCCCAGTCCGACCAATAGAATTTGCTCCACACGGTGCCGCTCATGAGAGGCCCCGCGCGGCGTCGGTGACGACGTTGCAGGCGACCGAGCAGAACGCCTTCACCGGGCCCGTCTTGCCCATGCGCTGCTTGGCGACGATGAGCTCGATCTCGTTCTGGATTTGCTCAAGCCGCTCGAAGTGCGCGACACGCTCCTCGGTGCCCTCCTCCGGCGGCTTCTTCTGCTCGTGATAGTAGGCCTCGCGATAGGCGAAGATCACGGCGTCGGCGTCCTGCTCGATGGCGCCTGACTCCCGGAGGTCGGACAGTTGCGGGCGCTTGTCGGTCCGTGCCTCGACCTGCCGGTTGAGCTGGCAGAGAACCAGCATCGCGACGTCGAGCTCCTTGCCGAGCGCCTTCAGCGTCCCGCTAAGCTCGGTCACCTCGGAATAACGATCGCCGCTGTAGCGGCTGGAGGGCTTCACGAGGCCGAGGTGGTCGATCACGAGCAGGTCGAGCTTCCTGCCCTGGCTGGCGAAGCGATTGGCCACAAGCCGGGCGCGCGCCGCGATCTGCTGGATGGTGAGGCCAGCCTTCTGTTCGATCCGCATCGGGAGATCGCGGAAGGCGCCTCTGGTGTCGCCGAGAACCTCGACTTCCTCCGGGCTGAGCTTGCCTGCCCGGATCATCGTGTAGGGGATGAGCCTGCCGCGGTGGAAAGCCATGGCGGAGAGCGCGCGCTCGCCGAGCTGCACGTCGTTCATCTCGAGCGAGGCGAAATAGCAGCCGTTGCCGTTGCGCGCCGCGGCGATCAGCGTGGACATCGCGACGGTTGTCTTGCCCATGCCCGGGCGACCGGCGAGGATGAACACCTCGCCCGAACGCATCCCGCCGCCGAGCACGCGGTCCAGGTCGCGAACGCCGGTCGTGATGCCCGGCTTCGCCCTGCCCGCCTGAACCTCGATCATGTTGTCGTAGGCGGCGTCGACCGCCTCGCCGATCGAAACCTGGCGCTCGGTCGCCGGCTCGCGAGCGACCGCGATCGCGTCAAGCTCGCTGATCGCTGCCTCGACGATTACTCGGGGGTCGAGAGCGCCTCGCTTCGCCTCCTCGATCAGAGTCTGCGCGGCGCAGATGGACCGTCGACGGTCGGCCAGATCACGGAGGCCCTTTGCATAGTCCGGGGCGTTGAAGGTTGTGGTCGCCTCGGTCGCCAGCCTGGCGACATATTGATGGACCGACATGCCTCCGAGGTCGGCCTCAGCAACGCTGCCGAGCGCCAAGGCGACCAGCCGGATATCGATCAGCCCGCCGGCGTCGCGGCGCTTTCGCATGGCCGCGTAGATCACGCGGTGCGCCTCTTCAAAGAAGTCGTCTTCGTCGATCTTGCCGGCGATGCGGTCGAGCGCGTTCGGATCCTGAAGGCAGGCGCCGAGCAGCGCTTGTTCCATCTCGATCGAGCGAGGATTCAGACCGTCGTCGGGCTGCGCGAAGTCGACGTCGTCCTCTGGGAAGGGGGCGAAGCGATCCTCGTCGAGACGCGGGCTATCGAGCATGGCCGAACCCCCGTCGTCCGACGGTTTCGATCAGGGTCGCTGTCGCCTCGTGGACGACCATGATGCGGATCTGCCCGGCGTCAGGCGCCTTTCGGAGACCGGCGTCGATCAGTCCCCGTTGGACGATCGCGATCCGCGCAGCTTCTCCCCGCGCGAGATCGAGCATCTCGTCGAGCGTGACTTTCGCCTGCGAGGCGTCGATCTGGGCTTGGTCGACGGGGTGGAGGTCACCCATGGTGTGTCCTCCCGTCGGCCCAGACCTTGAGAATCAGCGTATTGCAGTAGGTTCCGGCCTCAGCGAATGAGCCGGCTGGCAAGTCGCGGTATGTCGCGTTGAGCTGGGCCATGTGGGCCCGGAAGGCGACGGACTTCCTGGTCTCTCGGAACTCAGTTCCGGCCGACATAATCGCGATGAGAGCGCCCGTCGGCTTCAAGAACTTCATCGCGTGCATGACGTGGTCGATGTCCCGCTCGCGATCGAACGGCGGGTTCATGACGACGCGGTCGTAGACCGGCTCCGGAGCCACACGGAGAAAATCGGCTGTCTGGATCTTCCGGTAAATGCCGGCCTGCCTTAGTCGAGCCGCCCGGTCGGCTTCGAACTCGATGCAGTCGACCACTGCTCCCTTAGCAACTAGGCGACGGGCGAGGTTGCCAGATCCTGCGCTGGGCTCCAGGACCACGTAAGGCTCTTCGAGTTCGTCGTGCCGCCGGTAGAGGGGCACGGCGTCAAGAAGACGGTCAGCGGCCGCCTCAGGCGTCGGATAGAAGGCGAAGTCGCGCGCGGCGGGCGAGGTCTTGGGGTCGTTTAGGCCACCATCATCTTCGTAAGATCGCTCTTGAGGGATAGGCGCCCCGTAGTATTCGCCAAGGAGCCGGTTGACGCGATCAACTAGGTCGTCGCGTTTGAACCAAAGGTGCAGGT
Organism: Hansschlegelia plantiphila; assembly: GCF_027922265.1. Taxonomy (GTDB): domain Bacteria; phylum Pseudomonadota; class Alphaproteobacteria; order Rhizobiales; family Methylopilaceae; genus Methylopila; species Methylopila plantiphila. The sequence goes on from NZ_BSFI01000021.1 coordinate 6,493, forward strand.
TGCCATTCTTGAAACACCGGGCCCGGAAGTAGTCCGTCTCAGCCTCGCTCTGGTGAGCCTGAAGGCTGCGCCGCCTCGACGCCTCAATCGCTCCAGCGATCTCGCTTTGATAGCCGGCAAGCGGCGGCTTGCCATCGAGGACCAGAAAGGTTCGCTCTACGTCGAAAAGGGTGTCGCGCTCGTTCCGGTAATAATTCCAGGAGCCAAACTCGTTGAAGGCTCGGGTCATGATGATGCGCGTGCCGACCTTCCAACCGTCGTGCGATTTGAAGCGCCGGTCCAGGTTCGTGAACGCCTCCGCAATTCCTCGCTTGAAGATCGAGTCCGCCTGCAGCGCGAAGTTTTCCACGGTCGCGAAGATGTTGTCTTCCGTCACTTCGGGAGGGTTCTGCGTCATGCTCTGACGCAGTTCGTCCTTGGCCTTCTTGTCCATCAGGCGCTGAAGGTCGGTCAGCTCTACGACATGAGCCCAGACGCCGGCGTCGACGACGCGGCGGGCGACATCCATAAAGTCTGCAATCGGTGCGACGTCGACATGCAGCTTCACCTTCTCAGCGCCTGGGCGATCGAGATGGTCGTTGAATGAATTGCGCGTCCCGCCCATCGCGCGAGCGCTGTGCTTATGGGCCTCTAGGAAAGTCTCCTCGGCGGCTCGCAGCGCGGCGTGCGCGGCCTGATAGCCTGCCAATGCGGCGTTCCGCTCGGCTACGATCTCGTGGACGGTGACGCGGCGGATCAGAGCCGTCATTCCGCGGCGCTCCGGAACATGCTCTCGACGGTGTGGCGCGCTGGCGTGGACCGCGCTGCGCGGGCGCTGCGGAGGATCTCGCCATAGAGCCAGGAGCAGACGCCCACGGCGTCGCTGGCGTCATGACTGTCGGGCTTTGCGCCGATGCGCTGGGCTTGAGCGAATGCGGTCGCCTTGAGCCAGTGAGTGCGCTGTTTGGCTGGAATCTCTCGCGGCGCCTGCGCGACGCCGATGAAGTCCTTGCGCCAGGCGCGCTGGTTGACCTCGCGACACGGGAGGCCCTGGAGGCTGCAGATCATCCGGGCGACGCCGGCGAAGCCGTAGAGCGCGCGGGCCGTCGTCAGCGGCGTGATGGACACGCTGCGCTCCTTCATGATGGAGCGGCCGTTCCGGTCGGTGATGGTGCTGCGCTCCGTGCGGGAGGCGTCGCTGCGGAGCGGCTCCTCGATCGCCACCGCGCGCGGCTTGTGCTCGCGGAGGAAGCGATCGAGCCATGCAGCGAAGGACCCGAGGCGCCCCCACACGTCGATGCCCGCGGGCTTGAAGGTGCCGCAAGCGACGACCTTCCCTTGGCGGTCCATGAGGGACCAGCCTATGGCGACGGATGAAATGTCGAAGCCCGCGAGAAGCATGCTCAGCCCTCGACGGTTGCGGGCTGAGGAGCGGGAGCGCGCCGAAGGAACGCCGGCATCTCCGGATCGCCGCCTTCGGAGGCGGTCGGCGGCGCAAGCGGCGCCGCGGCGTCGAATTCTTCGTCGGTGAGGCCGCCCTCTTCGCCGGAGTCATCGCCTTCCTCGTCCGCTTCGACGCGATCGAGGATCGGCGCCGCGGTCTCGCGCTTCTTCAGCAGCGAGAGCATGGACGCGTTGCCCTTGTTCCAGCCCCTGAGGCACGACTGTCCGAGCTCGCTTCCGGGCTCGTAGTCGGTCGGGAAGTCCTCGCCGTTAAGCGCTGCAGTCTCGCCGCGGGCGAAGGCCTTGTCGACGAGCGGGGTCCGGTCCGGCTGGTCGAAGAGATCGACCTGCGCGCCGAACGGAACGCCGGCCCAGCGCGCCGCCTTCATGCGCTCCTGGATGTCGGCCTCGAGCTTCGCCCTGCCCTCGTCGCTGTCCAGCGCGATCAGGTGCTTGATCGTGTCGACGGAGACGCCTTCGGCCTTCGCGAGCTTCGCGACGTTCTTGAAGCCGGCGTCGGCCTCCTTCTTCTTCGCGAGCGCGGTCGAGTAGGCGCGCTTGTGGTGGTAGGCGAGAGCGCGCTGCTCGTCGTCTGTCAGCTCGGCCGCGCTGTTGTGGCCGGGGCCCGCGCCCTGCGCTTCGGCGCCACTGCTCTCGGCGTCGGAAGTCACGTTCTTCTGCTTGTTCTTGCTGCCCTTCGGACGTGCCATGTCAGGCCTCCTCTGCTTCGGATGAGGTTGAGGTGCAGCGCAGCCATCGGATCTGCGTCTCGGCGCGGGGCGCCGTCAGATCCCAGACGAGCCAGCACCAGTCGGCGGTCCCGCCCTCGGCCTTGCCGCCGTTCGCGAGGTATTCGCCGGGTGGGCAGGAAGGACGCGGCGAGATCACCCACACTCGCGTCGGCGGCAGATCGGCGTAGAGGCCCTGCGCGCGGGCTCCCCCAGCCAGGAACTTGATGTCGACGAAGGCCACGACCTTGCCGGTCGCGAGGCTCAGCGCCTTGCGGATGAAAGCCTCAGCCCCCTTCGCGCGGAAGAAAGGCGGGTTCATCACGATGTTCTGGGCGAGCGGCTGACCTTCGAAAGCGAGGAAGTCGCGCTCGCCACGAAACCACCAGCGCTGGACGCGCTGCTTGATGTCGGTCCCGACCGCGTCGACGCCGGCGGCGAGCATCTCTTCGACGATGTTGCCGCCGCCGCACGATGGGTCCCACACGGCGCCGACAAAGCGCTCGACGGTCAGCAAGCCCGACGTGCAGCGGCGCTCCTCGACGTACCAATCGAGGCCGTCGCGCTCCCAGACGTGGGCGGCTTTCGCGACTGCGCTCATGCCCCCTGCCCCACGATCTCGATCGCGCGGGCGCGTCCGGACATGCGGCGGATTCTTCCGCGGTCCTCAAGCTCCCCCACGATGCGTGAGACGCCACTGACGCTGACGAGCCCGAGGTGATCGCCGATCTCGCGATAGGACGGGCTGTAGGAGCGCTCCGATATGAACGAGCGGATGAACCCGAGCGCCTCAGCCTGGGGCCGAGTGAGCCCGCCGCCGCCACGATCGGCGGCGATCTGCTTTCCGCAGTGCGGGCAGCACGTCATGCCGACACCCGAAGCAGGCCGGCCTGCTCCATCTCGGCGATGATCTTGCGGTAGGGCTTGCCGAGCTCGCGGGCGACGGTAGTGACGCTGGCGCCGCGGCTGACGAGCTCCGCCATACGCATCCGCTCTGCCGGTCGAAGGTCGCTGTCGGCGTGAACGAGCTGAGAGCGGCTCTTTTCGACCTCGATGCCTTCGCCGTCGGAGGCTGTCTCGACGAGACGGTAGCCCTGCCCCCACACGCTGAGAACGGTGAGACCGAGCGGCTTCAGATCCCGGCGAAGGTGGCAGACGTAGACGTTGACGATCCTGACGTCGGGCTCGTCGCCATCGGCGCGCATCTCATAGAGACGGCTGTGGATCGATTCCCGGCGAGCGACCCTGGGGTAGGCTTCGACGAGCGCCTCAAGCACCGCGAACGGATGCGGCGCGATCCGAGCGAAGCTGCCTCCACGCCGAACGATCCGCTCGTCGTGATTGAGCTCGAGCTTCACCGTGTCGACGGGCCCGCCACAGCAAGGACAGGTCGCGTTCATCGGCCGCCCTTCCCTGCGCGCCTCTCCAGCGCGTCGGCGCCGCGGGCGCACCAGTCGCCGAGCCAAAGCAGCGGAATCGCCGCGAGGGTGTCGAGCACCCAAGCAACGGCCAGCAGGAAGAGCCGCCAGAAGCCGGTCATGCGCTGTCCTGTTCGAGAAGGTTGGAGAGATCGGCGATCTGCGCGGTGACGCGCGCGCGGCGCTCACGGCGCGCGGCATCGTCCAGCCAGGCCGGCGGCGCCTCCATGCAGGCGCACAGCAGCTCGGGCCCATAGGCGCCGACGAGACGGAGGAACGCGGCGAAGGACGGGGCGCTGGCCGGCCATTTGCGAACGGTGGCCGCTGCAATGCCGGTGTCAGCCTCGACGGCCTCGGGCATCTTCGTGGGGTGGCGCGACCGCAGGAACGCGACGACGCGCTCCGGATCGCAGCTCACGCCGCGGGAAAACTTTCCAACGATCCGACCGGACTTTCTCATGTCGCTCCTCAATGCTGTGGGCATCGAGGAACCGGCCGCGGAGCGCGGCGATGCAGAGGAGCCGGACGGGATTGCGAGCGCGCTCATGGGACCAACGCCCGCGCGTTCGATGGATAGAAAGCAGCCGCATTCGCGCGGCCGGAGTCGAGGGAGGATGCCCCTCGCGGAGCCTCGAAAGGCCGGCTGCAACCGGCCGAGAGGGACGGAGACTCGCCTGCAAGCGCGTCACCGCAAATGGATCGGTACTCGGCAACGAGGGCCCTGCCCTGCGCCGAGGTGAACAGACGGTCGGGACGACGCCCGTGCGGGCAGCGAAGATCCTCGACCGTGCCGTAGAGCCGGCAGATGAACGGGCGATCGTCGTAGACCTCACACGATCCGGCTGCCCCATAGGGACACGACGCACACCCGCCAGCGACAGCCGCCGCGACGCTCTCATGAAGCAGCGGGGCGCGTTCGCGTTCCACCGGACCAGCGACGACCGGGCCACAGCACTCCGTGCAGCCTTCGACGCATGTGAAGGTCGGGATCTTTGCGTAGAGGCGCGACAGAGCTCGCCGCTGCGGCCGGGCGCTCACGCCGCGACTCCGTTTTCAGGGCTCGAATTCGGCACCGACGGCGATCCAAAGAAGTCGTTTGGCGTGACTTGGCCACCCGTCGCCTCGGTGATCCTGGCCATGTGCTCAGGCCGCGGCGTCCGCTTGCCCAGCACGTATCGCGACACGGCAGCCTGGGACGTGCCGATGAGCGCGGCGAAGGCCGAGTGCGATAGACCGGTCTTGGCGAGATATCCGGAAAGCGTCATGCATCGACTAATACCAAACTGGTATTCTCGATGCAAGGCGATTATGCCATAATGGACTTAGACCGCATTCAGCGCTCCGAGTACCAATTTGGTATGAGCGCTTTAAAGGATGCGAGAGAGGCTGCTGGGCTGACGCAAAGTCGCCTTGCCGAACTTGCCGGGACCAGCCAGCCACAAATCCGACGCCTGGAAGCGGGCGAGCGCGAGTTCACGAAGCAGTGGGCGGAGCGGCTGGCACCTTATTTAAAGCGGACGGCTCAAGAGCTGATGTTCGACGACGGCTCTACAGAGGCGTCCACGGCATCGTTCGTCGCAAGCGACCTTGTCCCGACCCCTGTCGTCGGGGTGACGGAGGCTGGCGCCTTCCGTGAGCAAAGCGAGTTCGTCGAGTTCGAACGCGTCACGATCTACGAGCCGCGCGACGCCAAGTTCCCCCACGCTCGCCAGGTAGCCTTCGACGTCGAGGGCGACTCCATGAACGACCTGAAGCCGCGGCCGATCATGTCCGGGGACCGCGTCATCGGCATCGACTTCGACGATCTCGATAACCGCGTTCCGATCCGCGACGGCATGGTCGTCGTCGTCGAACAGGTCCGCGATGGCGGGCACCTGCGTGAATGGTCGGTCAAGCAGGTCGAGCTCTACGACGACCGGATCGAATTCCACCCGCGCTCAACGAACCCGCGCCACAAGCCGATCGTCGTGCCTCGAGATCCGAAGGCTGACGACGGGCGGATGGTGCGCGTGATGTCGCTCGTGCGGCGCATTACGAATGAAGTTCCTCTTTAGCAGCCGAGGCAGAAGGGCATGACCGCTGAAGTCGTGATCATAAATCGACAAGGCGTAGCGTTGGCTGCGGATAGCGCCGTAACCATCGGTCGCCGGCGAGTATGGAAACATGCGAGTAAATTGTTCTCTGCCGGAATAAATAACGATACCGGAATAATGATATTTAATACGGGCGACTTCCTAGGAATACCGTGGTAGGTTATTGTAAAAGAATACCGCAAAACCATTGCCACAAGATCATTTCCAAAACTTATCGAACTTGTTGACGATTTTTGCAAGTTTGTCCGGAGCAAGAAATTTTCGGACTCCGCACAAGAAATTCTCAGCGCACTGTCAATCGCACTTGATGTGATCGAAAGTCTCGAATTGGACATGGAGTACAATAGCAAGAAAGAATTTTCAACGGCTCTCACGAAGGCCATTTCTGGCAGAGAAGCAGCGATTTCCGGAATTAAAGAACTTAAAATGTCACCGTCACTAAATGACTTTATTAAGAACTTGAAGCCAGGAATAAAGGATTTAAGTAAAGATATATTCGGATATGTTCCAAACAACGCTCAAGTCTTAGAAATATGCAAGCTTGCGCACTCGCATTTTTCTAAAGAGATTGAATCCGTCTATAGCACAGGCGTTGTCATCGCCGGCTTTGGTGAGGATGAGCTTTTTCCGAGTATGTATCAGTTGGTCGTTGACGGAAAGCTTGGTAGCTTCACTCGTATATGGCATTCGAAACCGCCGATCGACGTAAATAAAAACAAAGACCACTGCGGAGTTATCCCGTTTGCTCAAAAGGATATGGCTCATCTATTTATGGAGGGGATCGCCCCCTCCCATTTGATATTTGCCAGAGAAATTTTCTCGAGAGTTCTCCGCGAGAAATCCAATTCAATTATTAAAGATTATGTCCACGACGAAGATCAACAGCTTGTTGAAGGAATTCTTCAAGACAAAGAAAACGCGGCGATTATCGAGGGTATCGGCAAGGAATTTATGGACTTCCGGAAGGAAAGTTACGTTGACCCAATTATAGAAACTATCTCTGCCCTACCCAAAGAAGAAATGGCATTTATGGCAAAGTCACTTGTGGAATTAACTGCGCTACGCAGTAGATTTGCATCTGTCATTGAATCCGTCGGCGGGGAGATTGACGTCGCAATTATAACAAAAAGTGATGGATTTATTTGGATTTCAAGAAAGCATTATTTTAATCTTGCATTAAACGGCGAATTCCTGCATAGAAAAGATCTCCAAAGGAGAAAGGCCGATGCCAAAAAAGACGGAGACTAAGGTCCGCATCCGAGCAGATGGCGATGTTTTTGGTCCTAATTGGCGCTCCCGTTCCCCTGAGCGCGCTGCGGTAGAAGCGGCGGAAGCCGCGGCGGCTCGCATTGCGACTACGATGCGTAAAGTAAGGGAAGAGACACGACGAAGCGCTGGCCTCTGTTAGTAAGGTCAAGCTGCCGAGCGAATCGCGTTCAACGCAGACTGCGGCACCGCCCCGGTTTGCACCAGCACGACCGGAGGATCGTAGTCCCCCGTCGCCGGGTAGGTGACCTGGGCGGTCGCGATGGCGCCACCGCCGGCATCTTCGTATCGCTGGGCGCACCGCCGCGCCGCTGCCTCGCTGGTCGCGAGGATCGGGACGTCCGCCACCAGCCGCTTGTCCCTGTCGCGCCGAAACCCCTGCACGGCATAGGTCGTCCGGCCGCCGGGTCGCGGCGGCGTGGCAGGCTCGTCGACGGGACGGCTTGCCGTCACCCCCACCAGCATGCCGATCGCGCTTTCGCACTCCTTACAGGCGAAGGGCTGGTGCTCAAGCGCGCCGCTTTCCAGCAGCTCGGAGACGTTCGTCGGGGCGTCCACGACGTCCGGCACATCGAAGATCTGCACGCTGTCCTTCAGGCAGTTCTCGCAGCGTAAGTGCAGCTTGAAGCGCGCGGCGATCCGCTCCGGCATGACGACCTCATCACTTAATGTTCCGTTTCTGTTCTCATCGTTGCCTCGGGATTGGCGAAGAGTCGAGTCCCGATTCGCGCGAGGTCGTCTGGAATAAAATACCAAACTGGCATTGACGTAAGATACCGTTTCGGTATTATTTCTCCATCGAAGCCGCCCGGCCGATGGAGCCGCCAGTGCCCTCTCCCGACTTTCCTCCGATCGATGTGACCGACTTGCCCGCGCGCACCGCGGCGGCGTTGCTCCAGATCGACCAGCAGTGCCGGCTCATGGCGGCGTGCCGCATCCGCGACGGCCTCACCGCCGCCGAGCACCGCGCCGCCGCTGAGAGCTACACGGCCTCCGGCTCATCCGACTGGCTGATCGGGATGAACCAGACCGCGGCGCGGTTGCTCGACATGGACGCCCGGCTGCTGGTGCTGCTCGACCTGCAGGTTCGCGATCGGGTCCACGACCAGTTCCGCCGCTATACCGATCTCTGCCTCTACGACGAACTGGTGCGCGAGGCGTGCGGCATGCAGTCGGCGTCGCCGTCGCTCGACCTCGAACGTCAGGCGTTCCGCTCCGCGCAGGTCTTGGCCGCTCGCCAGCAGGTGGCGGCATGAGCGCGACCTTATTCGTCGCCGGCCGCCTCATCGCGCTCCGCGGCTTCCGTCTCTCCGTCACCAGCTTCGTCGGCTGCAAGCCTCTCGCGGGGTGGGAGCGGTGACGAGCGACATGGGAGAAATGTTCAACGACATGCGCGAGCAGCGCCGCGAGCTACGGTTACGGCTCGGTGTGAACTGCCCGCGGTGCGCGGAAGTCCGCCCCCGAGCACATCCCTCCATCCTGCTGCCCGGCCAGCGCTGCAAGGTCGACGGCTACCGTGATCCTCGCCCGCGGGTGGATGGCCGATGAGCGCCGTATCCTACCGCCCGCCGGCGAGCGTCTACCGGGCCTATAGCGGCCTGCAGCGCATCGCGATCGCGACCGGCGAGGCCGCAGTCGCCACCCGCGCCGTCTCCGCCGATGAGGCCGCGTTCCGACTTGACGACGTGCGGAAGACGCTGACCGACGCCCTCGCAAGGGTGGACGCAGCGCTCGGCGATCTCAGGCCCGAGCCCGACACCTTCAAGCAGCTTGGCGACGTTGCGTCTCTCGCGCTGTCCGACGGCTTGGCTTCGGCGCCGGCGGTCGGACGGCTTGTCCCCCGCTTTCCGGGAGCCGCGTGATGTTCGATCTCGCGATCTTCCAGCACGTCGATGGCCCGAAGCCTGCCGGTGTTGAGTTCACCGCCGTCCCGGTCATCCGGCGCCGCGACAAGAACGGCGTCGAGAGCATCGAGATGCTCGGCGTTCGCTTCACAGGTCGGACGGCCGACGAGGCGCGGACTAAGGCCGAGGCTCAGTTCGCCGCGGATCGAGCTCGCGCCGAGCGGCGTGACGCCAGCTTGCGTGACGCCGCCGCCAAGCGCGCGGCCATTCGCGAGGTCGCGTGACCATGTCCCGCGCCCTCCTCTGCATCGCGATCCTCGCGGCGGCCGGCGTCATTCTCGCCGTCATCCTGACCGAGCCCCGGCTCGCGCCGACGCAAAGCGGCGTCATCGACCGCACCGACCGAACCGATCGTCTCAAGACGCCGCCGCTGGATATCCGCGTCGTCGGCGAATGCAGGAGCGCGTGATGCAGCAGTCATGGGATTGGTGGCGCGCCGCGCTCGCCGGCAACTTCGGCCCGATCAGCGACGGCGTTCCGCACGCCGGATTCTACCGGACGCGCCGCAAGGGGCAGCCGTGGGAACCGGTCGCGATTTGGGCGGACGACGCTTCGCCAGACGGTTGGATCGCCCTGAAGGGCGCAACGCGGGTCAGCGCGATCGATTTGTGGACTTGGTGCTGCAGGAACCCGGTCAGCGAGGAAGCCTATCGCCGCGCCGCCGCCGGCGATGGCTGGGCCGATGAGCCGCCCGCGGCGCCGGAGCCCGGCATCGGACACAACTCCGGCTCGGGCGATCCCGTCGACGCCATCCGCGCCGAGCTCGCCGGTGAAGAGGAGATGGCCGCCGAGCTCCTCGCCAAGCCGATCGAGGACCAGGCCGGCGTCGACAAGACCGCAATCTGGGCGAAGCGCATCGGCGATCTGGCGGCCAAGGCCGAGAAGAGCCGCGTCGCCGAGAAGGAGCCCCACCTCGAAGCCGGTCGCGCCGTCGACGCCAAATGGAAGCCGGTCGTCGAGGACGCCAAGGCGCTCGCCGCCAAACTCAAGGGTCACGCGACGCCCTTCCTGATCGCGCAGAAGCGCGCCGAGGAAGAACGCGCCAGCGCCGCGGCCGCTGAAGCCCGCCGCATCCGCGAGGAAGCCGATGCCGCCGCCCGCGCCGCGCGCGCCGATGACGAGGCCGAACAGGCACGCATCGCCGAGATGGAGCGCCAGGCCGCCGCAGCCGACCAAGCCGCGGTCGCGAAGAACGCCACTGCCGGGCGCACCGGCGCGCGCATCGCGCTTCGGACCGAGACGAAGGTGATCGTCACCGATTTCGCTGCGGCAGCCGGGCACTACGTCGCCGCGCGCCATGCCGATCTCGTCGAGCTGATCGGCCGTCTCGCCTCCCGCGACGTGAAGGCCGGCGCCGAGATCCCAGGCACCGGACGCAAGACCGAGGAGCGCGCAGCGTGAACGCCGTCGCCACCATCGATGCCCCGCGCCAATCGCTCATCGCGACCATGGCCTCGCGCTACAGCATGGAGCCGAAGGCGTTCGCCGACACGCTCCGCGCGACGGTGGTCCCGAAGAACGCGACGAACGAAGAGTTCGCTGCCTTCCTGATGGTCGCGAGGGAATACGACCTCAACCCCATCACGAAGGAGATCTATGCGTTCCCGAAGCAGGGCGGCGGCATCCAACCGATCGTCTCCGTCGATGGCTGGGCGAACCTGATCAACTCGCACCCTCAGTGCGACGGTATCGAGTTCGAGGATCATCTCGACGGCAGCGGCAACCTCGTATCCATCACATGCCGCATCTATCGGAAGGACCGCGCCCGTCCGACGACCGCGACCGAGTACATGGTCGAGTGCCGGCGCGAGACGGCAACGTGGAAGCAGTGGCCGCGGCGGATGCTCCGCCATAAGGCGCTCATCCAGGCGGCCAGATACGCCTTCGGCTTCGCAGGCATTGTCGACCCCGACGAGGGGGAGCGCACCGCCGCGCCGACGCCGCCGAGCTCTGAGCCCAAGCTCATCCCACCGAGCCCGCCGGCGCCAACACGCGGCGAAACCTTAGCCCGCACCGCAGCGACATCGCCTCAGCGGCCTAATATGCAGGACGAGCCGCCGACGTCACCAGCGCCCGAACGTCTCGATGCGCAGGGCTCGGTCGATCCCGAGGCGTGGACCGCCGACTGCGAGCGGCGCATGAGCGCCTGCAAGACCCTCGACGCGCTGAACGAGCTTTGGGAGCACGAGATCGCGCTGGAGAGCGAGGATGCCTTCCCAGCCGACATTGCGAGAGTGCGCGAGTCCTTCGCCAAGCACGAGGCGAGGCTCTCCGATGGCTGAGCCCCGTGCGGCGCTGCCGCCGATCCGATGCCGTTGGGATGGAGAAGCCTTCATCCCCGAGCGGCGCTTCGCGCGGATCTGCGACAACCGCTTCATCATCGGCGAGCTCTATCCGCTCGTCGTCGAGGAAGAGCGATCGCAGGCGACGCACAATCACTACTTCGCGGCCGTGCACGACGCTTGGGTGAACCTACCCGACGACATGGCGGAGCGCTGGCCGACCGCCGAGCACCTCCGGAAGTGGGCGCTGATCAAGGCCGGCTACCGCGATGAGCGAACCGTGCCATGCGCCACCGCGGCCGAGGCGCAGCGCGTCCGCGCCCTCGTAAAGGGGCTCGACGACTACGCCGTGGTCCTCGTCCACGAGAACGTCGTCTCCGTCTTCACCGCAAAGACGCAATCGACGAAGGCGATGAAGAAGGCCGAGTTCCAGGAGTCGAAGCAGAAGGTGCTCGACGTCCTCGCCGAGCTGATCGGCGTCCGGACGCGCGAGCTCGAGCGCGCCGCGGGGCAAGCGGCATGACGAACGCCACCGAGCACCGCAAGGCCATTCCCCTCGGCGTGAAGCTCAAGGCTGCGCTCGCCGCCGCCGGTTTCACCGATGCAGAGATCGAGGCGCCCGGGGGGATCGAGTTCGACCATTGCCCGGCGCTCGCACTCCGTGTCGTCGACGAAGCGACCGGCGACCTCGTCCCGGCAGCGAACGACTGGCGGTTCATCCGACCACTGCGGAAGGCCGACCATCGGGCGAAGACTTGCGGCCGCCACGGCGAGCGGCGCGTCACCAGCGCCGGCTCTGACCAGCATGCCGTCGCAAAGGTTCGTCGCATCTCGGCTGACGTCGAGGAATCGCGCCGGCGGATGCTCGCGAAGGAAGCCGGCGAGCCGCGCGAGAAGCGCTCCCGGATACCGAGCCGACCATTTCCGAAGAAGGGATTCAGGCGATGACGAACCGCGAGCGCCTGCCCGACCCCCGCCCCGGCTTCGCCTGCGACAGCTACGGGCAGTTCGCAATGAAGCGGGCCGGCACCTGCCTGACCTGCATGAACTGCGGCGCGACGACGGGGTGCTCATGATGCTGGCACCCCCGCTCTTGCACATCGAGGCGATTGACCGAGCCGAGCTCAACCGCCTGCTGACGCAATGGGGCCACCGGATGGGCCCACACACCAGGCCGAGCTACGCGATTGAGGCTCACCACGCCATGTTCGTCCATGGCGAACCGGTCGCCGTGACCGCAGCAGGCGAGACCGTTCGCGAACGCGTGGGGAGCACGTCAATCCTTCGCGTGGACTGTGTCGAGCTCGTGCGCCTATGCGCGGCACGGCGCGACTTATGCCGCCCGGTTCTTCGCCTGTGGCGCGAGGTGCTCTTTCCGGCGATCGCGACCGTCCACCGCCGCGCGGTCGCGGTCAGTTACCAAGACGAGGCGCTGCACACCGGCGACCTCTACCGCTTCGACGGCTGGGCGTTGCTCGCTCGAGCGGGCGGCGGCGGCCGGGACAACCGCACGGGCAGACAGGGCCGCCGCATGAAGGTCTGGGGCTGGCCGCCGGCTGATGCGCTGTCACTCGCCGCGCCTGACACGCAGGGGTGCTCGTGATGACCGGCCCCAAAATCGACGACGCCGAAATCTTCCGCCTCGCCGCCGCGATGACGAAGCGCGACAAGCCGACCTACCAGCGCGGCCGGGAGACCTACCAGCTCGACGACCCGTTCGCCGATGCGATCGACACGATGTTGAACGAGCAGAAGCTGCGGGAGCTCGACAAGTGAGCGGCGCCCCCACGTTCACCGCCGAGGATCGGGCTGCGCTGCTGATCGCGAGACTGCGGCGCTACCAGATAGATGTCCGCCCCTCCGACTTTTTTTGCGATCACGCAGCCGACCTCATCGAAGCCCTTCAGGCCCAGATCAAGGACAGCGCGAAAGAGATCGAGCGCACCAGCCGCAACCGAGACATGTGGCGGGATCAATCCGGGCGGCAGGCGGAGAAGCTCACCGCGATGTGCTCCACCCTCTCTGACGAGCGCGCAGCATCGGCGGCGAAGGATGCGCGGATCGCGGAGCTGGAGCGATCGCTGCGAGGTCGCCAGCGCTTTCAGATTGGAGACGCCGTCGAGGCGGCCTCAACGTGCCCCGAGTACCTAGATTGGCTCGGCGCGGAATTGTATGTCGCGACCATACGCGCTGATGACCTCACCGGAGACATCTCCATCGAAACCAGCGACGAGTGGCCTCCTAAGTCCGGTCGAACTGACGGCTGGTCAGAGACAGACTTGTCGCCCCGCCTCGCTCTCCATACGGCCACGGGGGAGAAGTCGTGAGCGTCGCCGCGCTCTTCGTCGAGAAGGATGGAGTGTATTCAGGTCTTCCTGGCGTCGAGCCATGGGATGAAGAGCGCGACGCGCGTCGCTACGCAGGCCCGCATCCGGTCGTCGCCCATCCCCCCTGCCAACGCTGGGGAAGGTTCGCAACAGGCTCCACTCGAAAGCCGGCGCAGTACCGCGTCGGAGAGGATCAGGGCTGCTTCGCAGCGGCGCTGACCGCCGTCCGCAACTATGGCGGCGTGCTGGAGCACCCTAAGGACAGCCTCGCGTGGGATTACTTCGGGATCATGCGTCCGGCTCCTTCCGGGTGGGTCCGGGCAGATCGGTTCGGCGGCTGGGCGTGCCAAGTCGAGCAAGGCCACTACGGGCACTTTTCCCGCAAGGCGACGTGGCTCTACGCGGTGGGAATGTTGCCGCCTCCTTTGATCTGGGGACGTTCCGCGCAGCGCCTGCCCGCCTATGCCGTCGAGCGCTACGGATACGAAAAAGCGCGCCGCATAGGCGTCATGGCCGCAGTGGGCGGCAAGGACAAGACACGCATCAGGAATGCTACGCCGCCGCAGTTCAGAGATGTCCTGCTCTCGATCGCTCGCGCGGCCGCCCAGCCGGAGGCCACCTCAAATGACTGACGCCCCCAAGCACATGTCAGCAGCGGAGAAGCGGGCAGAGATTAAGCGAAGCTACGCAAAAGCCTCAGAAGCGGTCAAGGCGTCGCCCCGCTTAACCACCCTCCAGTCCGGGACACCGCCGAGATGACGGCGACAGCGGAGCGAGAGCCGACGATGCTGAGCGCGGCCGAGATCGCCTCTCGCTACGGCTTCACGCCTCGCCACTGGATCGGGCAAGCCGCAGCGGGCAGAATCCCCGGTGCCTATCAGCCGAGCGGAACGCGGGGAAAATGGATGTTCGACCGCATCGTCTTTGAGCGATGGTGGGCATCTTCACGCAAGGAAGTGCCGGCATGGCCAAACCATTTCTCCGGGGCAAGACCTACTGGGCGCGGGCCCAGCGTAACGGACGAACGTTCCGGCGAAGCCTCCGCACGTCGGATTTCGCAATTGCTAAAGACCGCATGCGCCAGTGGCTGAAGCAGCTCGACGCTGAAGCCTGGGGCGACCGCGCCAAGTACACGTTCGAAGAGGCCAGCGAGAAGTTCATCGCGGAGCACTATCCGAGCCTGAAGCCCGCGTCGCGGAAGCGCTACGGCATCAGCCTTGTGCACTTAAACCTGCACATTGGCCCGAAGGACATCACCGAGATCGGCAGCGCCGAGATGTCGGCTTTCGAGACCGCCCGGCGCTCCGCCGGCGCCTCGGCTCCCACCATCCGTCGAGACCTCGCTTGCCTGTCCTCCGTCATGACCTCGTGCGAGGACTGGGAATGGCTCGACGACGGCAAGAACCCGGTGCCGGCGTTCTTGAAGCGCCGCGCGCGCCGCGGACTGAAGGAGTCCCCGCCGAACCGACGATACCTTACCGAGGATGAGGAAATCGCGCTCCTTAAAGCCGCGACGCCGATGGTCCGGGCGGCTATGGCGATTGCGATCGATACCGGGCTCCGGCGTGAGGAGCTGTTCTCGCTCCGCTGGTCTCAGGTGGACATCGCTCGAGGCATGATCACGACCACGACGAAGACGAAGAACGGACGCGCTCGCGTCGTGCCGCTTCCGTCGCGGTCAGCACAATTCATGCTACAGCGGCCACAGCACATCCGGTCCGAATTCGTCATCCGCCACGACAACGGAGATCGGGTCCTGCAGATGAACCGCGGCCTCAAGGGCGCGATCAGGCGGGCCAATATCCCGGACCTGTCGTGGCATGATCTCCGCAGGACGGCGGGATGCCGCTGGCTTCAGAGGGACCGGCGTTCGATGGAGGAGGTGAGCCTTCTCCTCGGCCACTCTTCGATCAAGGTTACGGAAAGCGTCTATGCCTTCCTTGACGAAGAGGAGGCCGCCACCCGCACATTTCCCGCTACAGGGACAGCGGACTAGCTGCCATTATTCCTGTATAATCAACGCGGTAAGGAGATAAGACCGTGAACTCTGACTCCGCTAGTCTTGGTTCGAATCCAAGTCCCCCAGCCAGCTCTCCAAAAACCCGAACTCTTAGCCTTGCGTCCGCATTCCGCCATGGCGGCGGAGCGGCTCGTCGCCAATGGGGGCGCCGCCCCGATCCGGGCCGACGTTGGTGACGGGATGGCGGCAGCTGAATTCGCCTCATAGCGTGCAATGGCGCGCCACTTCGATCAGGCGCACGACTTCGACCGAGCGTCGTTTCAGATCCTCTTCGCTCGAAGCCTGAGCGCGTTGCCGATCACGCTGACGGACGACAGGGCCATGGCCGCGGCCGCCACCACGGGCGAGAGAAGCAGGCCGAATGCGGGGTAGAGCGCGCCTGCGGCGATCGGGACGCCGGCCGCGTTGTAGACGAAGGCGAGCACGAGATTCTGCCGGATGTTCGACATCGTGGCTTCGGATAGCCGCCGCGCCCTGACGATGCCGGTCAGATCGCCGTGGAGCAGGGTCACGCCCGCGCTTTCAATCGCGACATCGGCGCCGGCGCCCATGGCGACGCCGACGTCGGCGGCGGCGAGCGCAGGAGCGTCGTTCACTCCGTCGCCGGCCATGGCGACGACGTGGCCCTCGCGCTTCAGCCGTTCGACGACCGCGTGCTTGGCCTCCGGCAGGACATCCGCCTCAACCTCCTCGATGCCGAGCCGGCGCGCCACCACCTCCGCGGTCGTGCGGTTGTCGCCCGTCAGCATGACGACGCGGAGCCCCTGGAGCTTCAGGGTCCGGATCGCCTCAGCCGTCGTCGGCTTGATCGGGTCGGCGATGGCCAGCACGCCCGCGAGCATACCGTCCAGCCCGACGTAGATCGCCGTCGCTCCGTCGCGCCGCAGCTCGTCGGCGCGGGCGGTCAGGGCGGAGACGTCGACGCCACGCGACTTCATGAACTCGGCGTTGCCGACGAGAGTCATCCGCCCGCCGACCTTGCCGGACACCCCCTTGCCGCTCGGCGCGTCGAAGTCCGTGACCGTCGGCACGTCGAGACCGCGCCCTTCGGCCGCTGCGACCACGGCCTGGCCCAGCGGATGCTCGGACGCGCGCTCGACCGCTCCGGCGAAGCGCAGGACGTCCTCCTCTTCGAAGCCTTCCGCCGCCACCACGTCGGTGACCGACGGCTTCCCCTCGGTGAGTGTGCCTGTCTTGTCGACCACCAGCGTGTCGACCTTCTCGAGAAGCTCCAGCGCCTCGGCGTTCCTCACGAGGATGCCGAGACCTGCGCCCTTACCCACGCCGACCATGATCGACATCGGAGTCGCGAGACCAAGCGCGCAGGGACAGGCGATGATGAGGACCGCGACCGCGGCGACCAGTCCGTAGGCGTAGGACGGCTGGGGTCCGAATGCGGCCCATACGACGAAGGCCACGACCGCGATCAGGATGACGGCGGGCACGAACCAGCCGGAAACCGTGTCGGCGAGCCGCTGGATAGGCGCGCGAGAACGCTGGGCTTGCGCGACCATCTGGACGATCCGGGCCAGCATCGTGTCGCGGCCGACTTTCGTCGCTCGAACCGTCAAGGCACCGGACTGGTTCAAGGCGCCGCCGGTGACGGCGTCGCCTGCGGCCTTGGCGACAGGCATGGACTCGCCGGTGACCAGCGCCTCGTCGACGACGGAGCGCCCGTCCACGACCTCGCCGTCGACCGGCGCCTTCTCGCCGGGCCGAATGCGAACGAGGTCGCCGACGGCGATCGCATCGACCGGGACCTCCTCATCCGACCCGTCGTCCTTCAGCCTCCGAGCGGTCTTCGGCGCGAGATTGATCAACGCGCGGATGGCTCCGGAGGTCTGCTCGCGGGCGCGCAGCTCCAGCACCTGGCCGAGCAGCACCAGCACCGTGATGACTGCGGCGGCCTCGAAGTAAACCGGGACCGTCCCGTCGGGGCTGCGGAACACAGGAGGAAACACGCCCGGCGCGAGCGTCGCGACCACGCTGTAGGCGTAGGCGACGCCAGTGCCCATAGCGATCAGCGTGAACATGTTGAGATTGCGGGAGACGATGGACGCCCATCCGCGCTGGAAGAACGGCCGCCCGGCCCAAAGCACCACCGGCGTCGCGAGCGCGAACTGGATCCAGACCGACGCCGCGGGCGGCACGACATGATGGATCGCGGGGAAGAGATGCGCGCCCATCTCAAGGAGGAAGACCGGAACGGCGAGGACCAGCCCGATCCAGAACCGCCGGGTCATGTCGGCGAGTTCGTGGTTCGGCCCGGTCTCCGCGGTCGCCGTCTCCGGCTCCAGCGCCATTCCGCAGATCGGGCAGGAACCGGGACCCACCTGCCTTATCTCGGGATGCATCGGGCAGGTGTAGATCGAGCCGGCCGGGGTCGACTTCGTCGGGACGACCGAAAGCGACATATAGAGCTCCGGATTCTTCTCGAACTTTGATTTGCATCCGGCAGAGCAGAAGAACACGAACTCGCCTTGACGCTCAGCCCGATGCTTTGCGGTCGCAGTCTCGACCGACATTCCGCAGACTGGATCCGTCGCCGTCGTCATCGACCCGCTCCCTATCTTCCGAACTTCACCAATACCCCTACTGGGTATGACGCGCTTGCACAAGATACCCCCACCGGGTAAGAGTGCGGCCATGCAATTCGCCACGAAAACGTCATGCGGCAAACGTCTGAGCCGGATCGAGGGTCAGGTTCGCGGCATTGCGCGCATGCTGGACGAGGATCGCTACTGCATCGACGTGCTGACCCAGATCTCCGCAGTCCGCGCGGCCTTGAAGCGCGTCGAGGAAGAGATTCTCAAGGACCATGTCGGCCACTGCGTCGAGAACGCCATCCGCTCCGGCGACAAGGACGAACAGCGCCAGAAGGTTGCGGAGCTCGTGGACGTCCTTGGGAGAGTGCGCGGATGACGCCGCGCCGGCCCCGTCGCGGAGGCCGAGCAAGCCGCGGCTCTCAGCCGGCCTCCTACAACGGGCCTGAGAAAAGTCGGGCGATAGCTTGACAGGACGGGATAACGGAAACGTCCGGCGCGTTTACGGCGCGCCGGACGTCCCATCGGGGGAGTTCTTCGCAAACGAGATCGGATTGCGGGCTTGTCCGTCCCGTCCGCGTCCCGCCCCGAATTGGTCAGGGTCAATCGCAGACGCGGACGCGCCGCGGATAGGGGTAGCCGTCATAGTGGGAGGCGGCGCTCGACCCAGCAGCGGCGCTCGTACACCACCTCTTGCGGCGAGGCGTCAGTTGCGCTTCCGACGAGCGCGCCCAGCAGGGGACCGCCGAAGCCGCCGCCGCATAGCCGAAGTGATCGCCGGCGGAGGCCGCCGTCGGCGCTATGGCGGCGGCGAGAACGGACGCGGCGAGCAAGCCGGCGAACAGTCTGCGTCCGTACGCCGAGATCGTGGTCATGGCGGTCATCCCCGCAGGTCCACGGACCACCCGTCGCGGCCCTTATGCCGCTTCGTCGCCGCCGTTTGGGATCGGGTTCAAACCACCCCGGAATTTTATCGACGCCATCTCGCTACCGCCGTTCCGCATAAATTGTGAGCCGGTCCTATTAATGGGCGCCATGACGGCTGGGGGCGGCGTGACAGAGCTTGACGGCGCGCTATGATTGGTGAGGGTTAGTGCTTTCCACCGTAGCAGGCGCTCAGGCGCCGGATGCGGGGCAGGCCTCGCAGTCGCTGGCCGAAAGGATTCCATCCTGATGAAAAAGCTCGTTCTCGCCGCCCTCGCAGTCGCAATGGCAGGCGTCTCCGTCCCCGCGTCCGCCGACGTGATGCAGGACATTAAGGCCAAGGGCGTCCTCACCGTCGGCGTGAAGGCGGACTACAAGCCGTTCGGCTTTCGCGACCCGACGGGTTCGATCGTGGGGATCGAGCCCGATCTCGCGGCCGATATAGCCAAGCGCCTCGGCGTAAAGCTCGAGTTGGTGCCGGTCGTCGCCTCGAACCGCATCGAATTCCTGAATCAGGGCAAGGTCGACCTGCTGATCGCGACCGTGTCCGACAAGCCGGAGCGGCGGAAGTCGGTGCTCGCGATCGATCCGCAATACTACTCGGACTCCGTCAACATCCTGATGACGCAGAAAGCGAAATACACGGATTGGGAATCGCTCAAGGGCAAGACGATTTGCGCGACTTCCGGCTCGTTCTACAACAAGGAGGTCGAGGCCAAATACGGCGTGACCATCAAGGCGTTCGACGGCTCGGAAAAGCCTCTGTTCGCGCTGAAGCAGGGCGAATGCATCGGCTACCTCTATGACCAGACTTTCGTGCAGGGCAAGCTGCTCGACGACGAGTGGAAGTCCGGCTTCTACATGCCGTTGCCCGGCATTCTGGAGACGCCGTGGATCATGGCCGTGAAGACCGGCGAGGACGGTTTCGCGAAGTTCCTCTCCGACACCACCGTTGACTGGTTCAAGCAGGGGCTCGTGGTCGACGAGGAGAAGAAATGGGGCATCCAGCCGACCGACTATTCCAAGCGGATGCACGAAGAGAAATCGAAGGGCTGATCGATCTCGCGACGCCGGGCGGGCCCATCGCCCGTCCGGCCATAGGCTAACCGGGGGTACGTGAGGGGGTCGATGGAAGCCGTAGCTGAGTGGGGTCGGGCGCTCTACGAGACCACCGGGATCAACCTGACGATCCTGTACGACGCGTTTGATCAGAAGCGGTTCATCTCCGGCCTCGGGATGACGATCTATCTCAGCGTCGTCAGTCTTTTCTTCAGCCTTGTCATCGGCGTGATCGGAGCCTGGGCGCAGGGCTCCGACTTCAAGCTGGTGCGGTGGCTGATCAACGGCTTCATCGTTATCTTCCGCAACACGCCGCCGCTGGTCCAGATCTTCTTTTTCTACTTCGGCCTCAGCAATCTGCTCCCTTATATCGAGGACGCGGACGGCATGCGGGCGCCGCTGTTCACCAACGTCCAGTGGGCGATCATCTCGCTTTCATTGTTCGCGGGCGCCTTCAACATCGAGATCTTCCGATCCGGAATCGAGGCAGTGCCGAACTCCACCAAGGAGGCGGCGTCCGCGCTCGGCTACACCCGGCTCGGGACTTATCTGTATATCGTCCTGCCGCTCGCGATCCGCGTCTGCCTGCCGGCGCTGAACAACAATCTGGTCAATCTGCTTAAGACGACGTCGCTCGCTTACGCGATCGCAGTGCCCGAGCTGCTCTACGCTTCGAAGCAGATCTGGACCGACGCGCAAAACGTGCCCACCATGATGGTGGTGCTGCTGTTCACCTATGTCGCGCTGGTCGGCGTTCTTGTATGGGCCATGAACGCCTGGGAGCGGTCTATGGCCATTCCCGGCTACGGAGCGGGGCGCGCCCGATGAGCGAGAACAGCGAAGCCCCCTTCCGTCCGATGGCGGTGCTGCTCGAGCCACGCCCGCGACCCATCGGTCTGCCGGACGTCGGCTTGCCGAAGCTGACGATGACGCACTGTTACTGGCTCGCCGTCGCCGCCCTGCTGGTCGCGGGCGTCGCGCACGCCCAGGCCCCGGCTGCGCCGGCCCAAGAGGCGCTGTCGGCGGCTCCTGCGACGCCGCTATCCGTCATTATCAAATGGCTGCCGTTTCTGCTGAAGGGCTTCGTCTTCAACATCGTCATCTCGCTCATGGCGATGGCGCTGGGCACCGTCAGCGGCGTGCTTCTCGGTCTCGGCCAGATCAGCCAGAACGCGCTCATCCGCCGAACGTCCTGGTTCGTCACACAGTTCTTCCGGAACTCGCCCTGGCTCGTCCTGCTGTTCTTTGCGATGTTCATGATCCCGTTCGAGTTCCACGTGTTCGGACTTCGCATTCCGTTGCCGGACTGGTTCAAGGCGATCATCGGCTTCGCGCTTCCGGTGATGGCGAACGTCGCCGAGCTCCTGCGCGGGGCGATCCGATCGCTGCCGAGCGGCCAGTGGGAGGCGGCGGAATCGCTCGCCTTCTCCCGCACCAAGACGATCTGGGGGATCATCCTGCCGCAATGCGTGAAGCGCATGCTGCCGCCTTGGATGAACCTATACTCGCTGATCACGATGGCGACGGTGCTGGCCTCGATCGTCGGCGTCGGCGAGATGCTGACGCTGACCGCGCAGGTCCACGCCGCCGAGGGCGGCCGGCCGGAGCTGTTCGCGCCGCTCTACGGCTTCGCGATGGTCTGCTTCTTTCTCTATTGCTATCCGATCTCGAAACTCACGCAGCGTCTCGAGCGCCGCTTCAACGTGAAGACCTGAGGAGAGCGCTTTGGCCAAACCGCTGATTGGGACCCCCGCCGTAGCGCCCTGGACGCCGGATCAGCCGATCATCAGCATCGTCGACGTTCGCAAGGCTTTCGGCGCCTTCGAGGTGCTGAAGGGGGTTTCGCTCGACGTGAGGAAGGGCGAGGCGATCTGCATCATCGGCCCGTCCGGCTCGGGCAAGTCGACGTTGATCCGCTGCATCAACGCGCTGGTCGACGTCAACTCAGGCTCGATCCTGGTCGAAAACCAGGAGGTCAACGACCCCCGGCTCGACAAGCTCAAGCTGCGCCGCAAGGTCGGCATGGTGTTCCAGCAATACAACCTGTTCCCGCACAAGACCGCGCTGCAGAACGTCATGATGGCGCCGATCAACGTGCTCAAGCAGGACAAGAAGGAGGTCGAGGAGCGGGCGCGCGCGCTGCTCGCCAAGGTGCGGCTGACGGGCAAGGAGAACAGCTATCCCGGCGAGCTCTCGGGCGGCCAACAGCAGCGCGTCGCTATCGCCCGCTCGCTCGCCATGCGGCCGGACATCATGCTGTTCGACGAGGTGACGGCCGCTCTCGACCCGGAGACCGTGAAGGAGGTGCTCGTCACCATCCGCGAACTCGCCGAGGAAGGCATGACCTGCCTGCTCGTGACCCACGAGATGAAGTTCGCACGGGACGTCGCCGACCACATCTATTTCACCGACAAGGGCGTGATCGTCGAGCATGCGCCGCCCGAGGAGTTCTTCGCCAACCCGAAGGACGAGCGCACACGCACCTTCCTCGGACAGATCCTTTAAGCTGGACGATCTCCCCCGCCCTAAAAAGGACCGGCTTGATCACCACAAGCCTCCGGAATGCGTGAGTCTCTGAAGCGCGTCCTGTCCGTGCCCTTTGCGGCGCTGATCCTGATCTATGATGCGATCGAGGCTGTGTTCGGCCCGATCGTGCGCCCGGTCACGGCGGCTCTCGGGCGCCTCAGGCTGTTTCAACGCATGGGTCAGGCGATCGCGGCGATGCCTGCCTATTGCGTTCTGGCGCTCCTCGCGGTGCCGTTCGCTGCGATCGAGCCGTTCAAGTTCATCTCGCTCTACTGGTTGGCCGAAGGCCAATTCGTGCTCGGCGGGGTCGCGCTCGTGACGGCCCATCTCTCCAGCCTGCTGATCTGCGAGCGCATCTTTCATGCCGGAAAGGCCAAGCTTCTGACGATCGGCTGGTTCGCCCGCGGCTACGGAATCATCGCGCGGCTGCGCGACGCAGCCCTCGCATGGCTCAAAACCACCGCAGCATGGCGAGCGGCGACGTCCGCAGTCTCACGAGCGAGGAGCGGCGTGCGGGCGCTTCTCAGAGCCTGACATCTTCGAAACCCACGATGTCGACCCTGTCGCCCAACGTCTCGCGGGCGATGTCCACCACCGCCTTGTGATGAGTGAACAGGATCGGTTGCGCCCGGGCCCCGATCTCGGCGAGCGCCGCCAGGCCCTGCGCGGTCCGCGCATCGTCGAAACTTGCGAACAGATCGTCGCCGATGAACGGCGCGGGCTCGGCGCGCGCCGCATAGTCCTCGATAAACGCCAGTCGCAACGCGAGATAGAACTGGTCACGCGTGCCTTCGCTCAGCCCCGCGACCGGCGTCGTCTCCCCGGACGCGCGCAGCGCGACGAGCTTCGGCGCGTCGTCGTCATAATCCTCACGAAAGCCCGAGAACGCGCCGCCCGTCAGCGTCGCGAACAGCGCGCCGGCGCGCGTGATCAACGGGTCCTGCTGCGCCGCATGGTGGCGAGAGACGGCCTCGCCGAGCAGCAGAGCGCCGATCTTCAGCACCGCCCACTCGCGCGCCGTCGCGGCGAGCTCCGCCTCCGCGATACGCTGCTCGACCGCCGCCACTTCAGCGCCAACGCCGGTTTCAAGCTCGGCGCGACGGCGGCGCTCCCGGTCGAGCTCGGCGAATGCCTCCTTGATGTCATCGTCCAGCCGCTTCTCTTCGTCCGCCAGGTCGGCGGCCTTGGCCTTGGCGCTGTCACGCTCGAAGCCGACGAGTTCTTCTCGCAGCAGAGCTTCGTCGCCCTGTTCGCCAAGCGCGAGAAAATGTTCACGCGCCCGGGCGAGCGCAGCGCGGCGCTCGCCTCGCACACTCGACTGGCTGAGCAAGTCGCCGAGATCGGTCCCCTCCGGGAAGGCGGCCGCCGCCTCCGTGAGCGCGGCCGCGGCTTCCTCGGCATTGAGCCTGGCGTCTGCAAACGTCGCTGCCGCGCTCTCCGCCCGAGCGAGCGCCTCCTTGCGCCTCGTCCCCTGCGCTCGCGCGTCGGTGAGGCGCTCGTGCAGCCGGCGGGCCGCGGCTTCCGGCGCGAGGCCTGCGAGTTCCGGCGCGAAACGTGTGACGAGCCGTGCCACTCCATCCCGGAACGCCTCTGCGTCGCGCTCCATGCCGCGGACCCGGCGAAGACGGTCGGCGCGTTCGTTCAGCGTTCCGGGAACGCCGGACCATGCGGCGAGCGCGGCCTCAGCGGCCGCGATCGTGGCGTCCGGCGGGGCGCCGACGGCGGTCGCAGCCGCGGACCACCGCGCCCGCCAGTCGTCGTCCGCGCTCCTCGCCTGCGCCGTCTCGCGCTCAAGCCTGATGATCCGCGCCGTCGCTTCGGCGATCCGCGCCTCGTTGCGTCCCGCCTGCTCCCATCGATCGGCAAGCGTTGAAAGGCGCGCCTCGATGCGCGCAGCGAGCGCCGGACAGGCGAGCTCCGCCATCCCAGTCAGACCCGCCTCCGCGGCGATGCGGGCGAGTTCCGGGCGAAGCCTCGCGTCAGCCGCGTCCAGCGCGGCGATCTGGGCGGCAAGACCGGTATTCTTCTCACGGCGCTCGAAGATACTGTGCAGCGTCTTGAGCCAGGAAGCCATGTCCTCCGGCGGCTGCGGAAGGACGCCCGCCGGTTCCCAGATGCGCCTCCACTCATACAGAGCTTCGCCTTGGGCTTTATGGAGCGTGGCGAGGCGACGGGCGAGCTCGTCTGCGTCGCGCAAATGCTGGGCGTGTCGGCGCGCGAGATCGGCGTGGCGCGCGACGCGGCTCGCATCCTCCGTCGCTCGATCCGCGAGCCGGTCCGCCTCCGGCGCGTGACGATCGAAATCGGCCACCCGCGCCTTGCGTTCGCCTTCGTCCAACGGCTGCGTTGTCAGCAGATGGCCCCGAAGAGCGCGCCATGCCGTGTCACGCGCCGTCCGGGCGTCGGCGATCGCTTCCGGCGAAGCCAGCGGACCGCCTGCGGAAAGACCCTCAAGCTCCGCCCTGGCTTTGGCCGCCTGCCCGATAAGGTCGGCCGCCGCCCGCTCCGCCCGGTCGATCTCCGCGCTGAGCGCATCGTGATCCTTACGAGCCCGGGCGATCGCCTCGGGCCCGGGCAGCGAAGCCGAGACGACACGATCAAGCGAGGCGACCGGCGGAAACAGCCGCGCTGCGGCTTCCGCGATCGCGCGTTCCTCGGCCTCGTGGACGCCGGCCAATTCTGCGCGCCGTTCGAGCGGCCGGATCGCGGGGGCGAGCGCGGCCAACGCCTCGCGCAGCGGCTTCGGGTCGCGCGCCGGCGGCTCCTCCTCGCGCTGCGCCTCGTGCCGGGAGAGGGCTTCACGCTCGTCCGCCAACGCGCGAGCGCGGGATCGGTCGGCCTCCGCGAGAATACGACCTTCCGCGATCAGGTCGCGCAGGACGGCGCAGGCGGCGTCGCTCGGAAGCGCCCGCTCGACGGCGTCGGCGTCGGCGAGCCCTAACCGCGCCGCGAGCCGGCCGAGCTCCGCTGCGAACCCGTCGGCTTCGCCTTGCACGCGGGGCAGATCGTTGCGGCTCTTGACGTAGGCGCCCGATTCCCCGATCAGCCGCTCGATAGCGGTCGCAGCGTCGAGGGCGACCGCGTCAACCGCAACGCTCGCCAACTCTTCGGCCGCCCGGCGAGACAGCCCTTCCGCGTGCTCCGCCTCACGCTGCGCCGTCTCCGCTGCATCCAGCCGGCGCCGAAGGATCGCGGCGTCGGCGGGCGCAAGCTCCGGCAAGCTTTCGAATTCGGCCAGCGCTCCGCTCGCCTCGTCGACCGCTGCAGCGGCCGGCGCCGCCCTGACGAGACGCTCAAGACGAGCCTTCTCGGTCCGGACGGCGGTCCGTCGCTCGCCGAGCGCCGACACGCGCGCCTCCAGCGCATCGATCGCCTCATTCAGTCTGGTCCAGTCGCCGGCCTTCAGTTCCTTGGCGCGGACCGCCTGCCGCGCCGCTTCATGACGCCTGAGGATGTCATTGAAGGGCTTGGTGCGCGCCTGCGGGGTGAAGATGTCGTCCGCCTGGGATTCCAAAACACGGCGCATGTCGTCGAGGCCGCGCAGCCCGGAGGCGGCGGCGAACAGGCTCGCTCCAGACTCGCCGTCGACGGCGAGCAGATCGTCGGCGCCTTGCCGCAACGTCTGAGCGCCAAGCCCGAAGGCGCGCTCGAACAGACCCCGCGTCAGACCGCCGAGCAGCGGAGCAAGCAGATCATCCCGCAGCGGCGCGTCATCGGCGTCGAGCAGGGTCGCCTTGTTGCCCCGGCGTCGTCTGAAGGCGATTGGCTCACCCGCGGCCGGCGCCACCACGCCGCCGAGCCGCAAATCCTTCGCGGGGAACCGGAAAGCGAAGGAAGCGCGTTGCTCGAACCCGAACAGCAGATCGGAGACGGCGGCTAGCGCGGAAGTCTTGCCGGCCTCGTTCGGCCCGTAGACGACGTGCAGCCGCGCGTCGTTGCGGAATCTAAGCGAGCGGCTCTCGAAGGCGCCGTATTTTTCAAGGTCCAGACGGACGAGCCGCATCGTTCAGACGCCGAGCCGGCCGAGCGCGAGAGCCCGCGCCTCGGCGATCAGCGCGGCGACGTCGTCGACCAGCGCTCCGTCCTCCACCGTCGCGGAGGCGGGAAGCCGGTTTGCGATGGTTTCGGCGAGCCCCTTTGCGCGCAAATGGATTTCGGGGTCGGCGACGAGATCATCGAACAGCGCCGCGAGATCGAAGGACTTGAGTTCGAGCCCCCCCGTGGCCATGCGCAACGGCGGAGTGGTTGCGAGCTTGAGCCGTTCGAGCCAGATGTCGGCGCCGATGCGCTGCGCGGCCGCCTGCGCCTCCTCTGCGATGCGCCGCGGCGCAGCCGCGAAGGCTGCATGCAGCGGCGTGTCGCCGGAGAGGGTGAGACGAAGCGCGACGACACGAGCTTCCGCTTCGTGCGCGATGGGCCGGACCGCTTCCTCGATGAGGTGGAACGCGGCGGACTCGTTATCGACGCCCGACAGGTCGACGGACGCCTGAGCCCAGCGCGCCCGGTCGACGAAGACGCGTTCGACGTTCGTCACGTGTCCGTCGGCGACATCGACGATCACCGCGCCCCTCGGGCCGCATTCGCGAACGCTTCGGCCCTGCAGGTTGCCGGGGAAGACGATCCACGGATCGCGCGAAACGACGCTGTGCTCGTGCACATGGCCGAGCGCCCAGTAGTCGTAACCGCGCAGACGCAGATCCTCGATCGAACACGGGGCGTAGCGGGCATGCGCCGACTGCCCCTCGCAGCAGGTGTGCAGCACGCCGATATTGAACCATCCGACCACGGCAGGCGGATAGGACAATGCGAGGTTGTCCGAGGCCGAACGCTCGGCGAAGCTCTGGCCATGCAGCGCGACCCTGAGATCGTCCAGCCTGAAGGTCTCGGGCTTCCGGGACGGAAATTGCCGGACGCCGCCTGGCAGCGAGATGCTTCTGGTCACCACGCTGTCGGCGTCGTGGTTGCCTTTGAGCAGAAAGACCGGAATCCCCGCGCGGTCGAGCCGACCGAGTTCGCGGTTGAAGAACAAGCCGATCGACGCGTCCTTCCACTCGCCGTCATAGACGTCGCCGGCGATCACGGCGAAAGCCACGCTGGCCTCGATCGCCCTGTCCACGAGATCGGAGAACGCGGCGCGGCTGGCGTTGGCGAACACCG
This sequence comes from Hansschlegelia plantiphila, assembly GCF_027922265.1. Classification (GTDB taxonomy): domain Bacteria; phylum Pseudomonadota; class Alphaproteobacteria; order Rhizobiales; family Methylopilaceae; genus Methylopila; species Methylopila plantiphila. Next base: position 34,162 of record NZ_BSFI01000021.1, read on the forward strand.
CCGCCACGTCGGCGTTCGCCCGAGCCAGCCCCACGAAGGGGCTTCCGAGATGCAGGTCGGCCGCATGCAGAAAGCGGAAGGCGTTCATCGGGACCTCGAAACGACGGAGCGCGAACTTCGCAGGCGCCGTCCCGATTCGCCATCGGCCAGCAGGATCAGGGCCGGCGCAGCGAGAAGCCGGCCGCTTCGCGGGTCGTTGCAACCGCTCCCAGCCGGGCGAGCGCATCAAGCGTCGCGGCGATGCGCCGCTCGGCCCGCCGGCCCTCGCGGAAACGCGCCGCGAGCCCGCTGGCGTCGACCGGCGCACCTCCTTCGAGCAGCGCCAGCATGATGGTCGCGGTCTGCGCCACTTCGTCCTTGGGGAAAGCGGGCTTTGACGGCGCGAACGAGGCCGAAAGCCCCGCCTCGATCTGCCGACCGGCTTCCAGGTCTCTCTGCCGGTCGGGGCGATCGGAACGGCCGGCCTGATAGGCGGGACGAAGAAAGCGTATTTCTCCTCTCGCCTCCTCCGCCGCTCGTTTCTGGTTGAGCGCGACAAGACGAGCGATCATCGCCTCGTCCGAGAGGTCGGCCCGCCAACCATAGGCGCCCGCGACCACGCGGTCGATCCGCTCGTGCAACTCCCCGAGGATCGCGACCAAGCCGGCCTCGTAGACATGGCGCTCCGGAGGCGGAAGGTCGGTCGCCCGAACGCCGGCCCGCAGCTTTTCAAGGACGTTGTAGAGCTGGGTCAACGTGAGTTCGGAGTGTTCTGAGAGCACGCGCTGGCGGTGCTCGTCGAGTTCCTCCGCGACCGCGCGGATCTCGGCGCGTTCCCTCTGCGACGCATCGGGGAACGGAAAGGGATCGAAGCAGCGGGATTTTGAATAGCGTGGCCTATCCTCAAGGGTGGCTCCGGCATGGGCCGCCCATGCGCCATGTGTGCGTGACGACAGCACGCCCAGATGGAACGCGTCGTCGCTCGCGATCGCGACCAGCATGTTGTCCGGCAGGATGGCGCCGTCGAGGAACTGGAAGACGCGGTGCTTCGCGGTCTCGACGGTGGCGATGTAGCGGCGGAGGCCTTCGAGCGCAGGCCGGAGCCCCGAGCGTGGTTCTCCGAAGAGCCACCAGTTGAGCCGATAGCTGTGGCGATTGTTGGCGTCGCGCTCCGGCTTCACGGTGGTCATCAGATGCTGGTAGGCCTCGGGAAAGCGAGCCCGCGCCTGCGCCGCGGTAAGCCCGAACAGATCGATCGCCATCACGCCGCGCGCACGGCCGGTCAGGTCGCGCCCGTTAAGATAGGGGCGGATGTGGGCGTCCAGACCCGCGCGTCGACCCAGCCCCAGCGCCTTCGCCTGGAAAGGCGTGACGATGAAGCCCGCGCCGTGCAACGAAACCCCGCGAGAAGAAAGCCCTTCGTTGGCGAGCAACGACTTGGCGTTGGCGAGATTGGCGCCGACCGTCAGGTCGGCGTTGATCCGCCCGACCGTCTCGCGGAGCTCCACCACCGGCGCGTCGGTCTCGAGCCCATGCTCCGCCGCGACCTCGCGCAGCGCCCCGTCCTTCGATCCGGCCTCGACCACCGTCATCGCTATCCGTACGGCGGCGTGGTCGCGCGAAGCCTTCGTCCAGGGATGGTCCGGGATCGCCATGACGATCGAGACCGGCGCGCTCGCGCCGAGCCGCCGCTCGACCGCACGGCGCTGGAAGACTTGGCTGATCGAATTGGTGGTGACGAGACCGAACCGGCGAAGCCTCGCCCCCTTGCGTGTCAGCAACTCTGCGGCGCGATCCCACCAGTACATCACATAGTCGGCGCTCTCGTTCATGTGCGGGTGCGCGGTCCAAAGCGCCTCCGCGTAAGTCTCGCCGAGGCGGCCGCGCAGGTCTTTGCCGCCGATGAAAGGCGGGTTGCCGACGATGAAGTCGGCTTGCGGCCATTCAGGCCGTTGCGGGCCTCCCGGCGGCGAAGCGAGCACCGCGTCACAGGCGACGATATTGCCGAAGGCGCGCAGGATCGGCTCGCTCGGCGCGCCGCCGCGGCGGGTGCGCGCATGCCATTGCAGATAGCCGATCCAGAGCACAAGATCCGCAATGGCGGCGGCCCGCCGATTTAACTCCAGACCAAGAAATTGGCCGGGATCGACAGTGTGGCCTTCCAGCCCCGCAAGCGCCTCCTGACCGCCGAGATCGGCGAGCGCCTCGAGCACCTCGCCTTCGAGCCGCTTCAGAAGCTCCAGCGACACATAGAGAAAATTGGCCGTCCCACAGGCCGGGTCCAAAATGCGGACGGCGCAGAGCCGATCATGGAACGTCCGCACCGTCTTGATCGCAGCCGCGGCGCGGCCCTCCTTGCGCTGGCGTTCGGCGGTCGCGAGCGCCGCCGCCCAGTCCTCTCGCAGCGGCTCCATCACCGTGGCGACCACCAGCCGCTCGACGTAAGCACGCGGCGTGTAATGCGCGCCGAGTCGTCGGCGTTCATCCGGGTCGAGGGCCTGTTCGAGCAGCGCCCCGAAGATCGCCGGCTCGACATCGCGCCAGTCATGCGCGGCGGCCGCCAGCAGTTCGCCGATCTCCTCACGGTCCAACGGAATCACGGCCCGGTCCTTGAAGAACGAGCCATTGAACCGACGCACTTGGGCGTTGAGGCCGATCGCGTAGCCGCCCTGGTCCATGGCCTCCCAGACCTGCCCGAGCGTCGGCGCGAAACGCTCCGGCGCCGCGGCGCAGTGTCGGAGCAGCGTCTTGAAGGAGTCGCGAGGGATCAGTTCGACGTCCTCGGCGAACATCGTGAAGATCACGCGCATCAGAAATTGCGCGACCTCCTGCGGCTCACGGCCCTGCCCTTCCAGCCGCCGCGTCACGTGGGCGAGGCGTTCGGCGATCCCGCGCGTCACACGCGCGGCCTTCAGCGCCGGATCGAGGGAAAGGGGATCGGTCCAGAGCCGGACGAGCCGGTCGCGGACGTCGTCGCGTCTCAGATCCTCAAGATAGATGCGGAAGCCCGTACGGTCGGGGAACTGGTCGTAGGCCTTCCCGTCCTTGCGGAAATTCGCATAGAGCTCGAGGCAGTGGCCGACGTCGCAGACCACGACGAAGGGCGGCGGCTCGTGGCCTTGGGGCAGCAGGCGGACATAGTCCTCCGCCTGCCGCCGGGCGTTGAGCATCAGGACGTCCCAGGCCCGTTCGGCCCCGCGGCGGCCACGCGCGACCGGCTCCGGAACCCCCGTGGCCTCGAACAGATCCTTCGCGCCGCCGTGTTGGCGTGACTGTTTCGCCTCGAGCACGAAGCATGAGCGGCGGTAGAGATCGATCCGCCGATGAGCGGCCCCGCCGTCCCGGCCGGGCTCGCGCACGATCCGCTCGAAGACGTAATCATTGTCCTCCGCCTGCGCCGATGCCGGCTCCGGCCGCGGCACCCCAAGCGCGTCGGTCAGCTCCGATAAGAAGAGCGCATAGTTTGCGCGCTCCTGGCCGCCGACCCGACCTTGCCAGCGCGCAATGAACGCCTCGATCGCCTGCTCCACCATCGCGCGCGCCCCCGCCACGTGCACGCTATGGTAGATATTAATGTTGTATATGCAACCCTTACATGCACCCGTCGGCGTCTGCACGCCAGGCCATGGATGCCAGGATCGGGTCGATCGGCGATCCGCCTCAATATTTAGGGCGTTGAACCGTGGAGCCGACGGGCGGCGCGCTGGCGCGCGCTCTGATATGGAGTGTGTCGCAAGCGGCTGACGCGGGCTCCGCCGATAGCATCGCGCTCTCCAGAACGAGCCGCCCTCTTGGCAGAGGCTTCTGCATGACCGATCAGATTTCGATTCCCGATGGCTGGGAGCCGTTCGAGGATGCGGGCTTTCTCAACCTCGTCGGGCCGATCCATCAACGGCGGGAAGCGGATGGCGTCCGCTCCTTCGCCTTCGTGGCGCAGCCGAAGCACGCCAATCTCATCGGCGTCGTCCATGGCGGCATGCTGATGACGCTGGCCGACCGTGCGCTCGGGCTGACCGCTTGGGACGCCGCCGAGGGACGACCTTCGGTTACCATTCAGTTCGACATGCATTTCGTCTCCGCGGCGCGGATGGGCGAGTTTGTTGAGCTCAAGCCTGAGGTGTTTCGGCTGACCTCGTCGCTGGTCTTCATGCGGGGCGCGCTGCGGGTCGCCGACCGGCCGATTGCGGCGGCCACCGGGATCTGGAAAATCCTCGATCGCTGACCTTCGGACTTCACGATGCCAAGGGCCTGGGCAAAGACTTCGCTGCGATAGTCGACTCGTTCTATGATTATGATCCGCTACGCGCCTAAGCGCGCAGCCGTTGCCGCTGGAATGCCAGAGAATGCTGACTAAAAAGGCCAAGTACGGCCTGAAAGCGATGGTCGACCTCGCACGGCTGGACCCCGGCCGCTCCACCTTCGTCGCGGATGTGGCGGAACGGAACGCGATTCCGAAGAAGTTCCTCGACGCGATCCTCGGCGAACTTCGCAACGCCGGCATGCTGTCGAGCAAAAAGGGCAAGGCGGGCGGCTACATGCTCGCCCGCGCGCCGGACGAGATAACGGTGGGTTCGATCGTCCGGGCGCTGGACGGCCCGCTTGCGCCGATCCAGTGCGCCAGCCGAAGCGCTTATGTGCCATGCGACGATTGCCGCGACGTCAAGGCATGCCAGGTCCGGCTGCTGATGGTCGATGTCCGCGACGCGATCTCGCGCGTGCTGGACGAACGGACGCTCGCGGAGATGCGCGACCTCGGCGACAATGCGATGGCCGCCTTCATCTACCAGATCTGACCGGGCGGCGGGATGGACCGCGCCAGGCCGCGAAAGTCCCCTGAGCCCAAGCAGCCGCCCCTGCTGGCGCCCCTTTTAAGGGACGCGCGCACGCTGATCGGATCCCAGGCGCTCCCCTTCCGACGCAGCCGGGGCGAGACGCTGGCGTCATCCGGCGAGCCGATCGACGTCGTGTTCTTCGTGGAGGATGGCCTCGTCGCCATGCTCGCTCGGACGGCGGAAGGAATGCGCGCGGAAGCGGGCCTCGTCGGCGCTGGCGGCCTTGTCGGCCACACCGCCGCGCTCGGCGCCCGCCGCGCCTCGCTCGACGCCGTCGCCCTCAACGCGACGCGTGGGCTGGCTCTGCCGGCCGAAGCGCTCCGGGACGCGCTCGATGGATCAGCCGCGTTCCGCGACGCTCTGATGGCTTACGCCGTCGAGCGCGTAGCCGAGACCGAGCATCTCTGCGCCTGCGCGGCGTTGCATTCGATAGAACGCAGGCTCGCCCGCTGGCTGTTCAGGGCGGCGGGGCTATCGGGCGGCCGTCCGATCGAGATCACGCACCAGCAGTTCGCGGTCATCCTCGGCGTCCGCCGTGCGAGCGTTACGGTCAGCCTTCACCTGCTCGAAGGCGAGAAGGCCGTGCGCTGCCAGCGAGGGCGGGTCGAAATCCGCGATCCCGATCTGCTCGAGACGCTGTCCTGCGGCTGCCATAAGTCCGGCGTAGCGACTGCGCGACGGCCTCAAACCGCCTGATCAAGCGCCATATCGACGGACATGCCGCGAACCTGCAGGCGCGACATCCGGGCGAACAGCCCCTGTCGGTCGAGCAACTCCTCGATGGAGCCGTCCTCGGCGACCGCGCCGTCCATCAGCACGACGATCCGGTCGAAGCTCGACAGCGTCGACAGCCGATGCGCGACGGCGATCACCGTCCGGTCCTTGGTGAGGCGGTCGAGAGCGCGCTGAACCTCGATTTCCGACTCGGTGTCGAGCGCCGAGGTCGCTTCGTCCAGAACGACGATCGGCGCGTTCTTGAGGATCGCGCGGGCGATGCCGACCCGCTGCCGCTGGCCGCCGGAAAGCTTTGCGCCCCGGTCGCCGACCAGCGTCTGGTAGCCATACGGCAGATCGTCGATGAACTGGCAGTGGGCGGCGGCGGCGGCCTCTCGCACCTCGTCGTCGCTCGCCTCCGGCCGACCGAAGCGGATGTTCTCCATCACCGTCCGGTGGAAGAGCGAGATTTCCTGCGGCACGACCGCGATCGCGAAGCGCAGCGACTCCTGCGTGAGTTCGCCGGCGTCCTGGCCGTCGATCAGCACGCGTCCCGACTGGACGTCGTGGAGCCTCTGGACGAGATGGATGATCGTGGACTTGCCGGCCCCTGAGGGTCCCACCACGCCGACCTTCTGACCGGCTTTGATGTCGAGGCTGAAATTTTTGAGGATCGGCTTGTCCGGCGCATAGCCGAAGCTGACGTTTTCAAAGCGGACCGCCCCGCCCTTGCGCTGGAACGGGCGCGCATTCTCAGCGTCGACCACCTCGTGGGGCACGCCGACGACCCGCAGCGTTTCGCCGAGATAATTGACGTGCTGCTCGATCTCCACGAGCGCGACGGCGAGGTCGCGGGAGCCGTGCAGGATGCGGAACACGAGCGTCGAGACGACCACGACGTCGCCGGCGCTCACCTGACCGGCGGTCCAGAGCATGAGAGCCCAGACCAGCATCGATCCGGCCATCATCCAGAGCAGGACGTCGTGCAGAACGCGGGCTTTTTCGGAGAACATCCAGCTCTTGCGCTGGGCCCGCGCCTCGGTGTCGAACGTATAGCGCAGCCTCGTGCGCTCCCGCGCCCCGGCCGCGAACGCCTTGACAGCCCAGATGTTGGTCAGAACGTCGATCAGCTCACCGCCGACATGGCCCGCCTGCTCGGCGTAAGCCCGATGGAGATGCCGGCCGTTCACGCTGTACATCACCAGCCCGACGGTGATGGCGACGGCGAACACGGCGAGCGCGAGCGCCATCCAGATGTTGATGGTGAAGAAGATCAGCAGCGCGCCGAGGAAGTTCACGACCGGGGGCGCGACGTTCCAGGTCAGCTTGTTGATCATCGCGCTGAAGTCGCCGGCTGTCGCCGTGATCCGGTGCCCAAGCGACCCCGCGCGCTGGTCCTGAAAATAGCGCATGGGGTGGCCGGTGACGTAATTCAGCAGATCAAGGCGGATGTCGACGCCGACGCCGACCGATGTCCGACACCCCAGCCAACCGCTCACCCGCCAGAGCGCCGCCTCAAGCGCGAACAAGCCGACGAAGAAGAACAGCGCGAACCATACGGCCGTGTTGTGCGCCGGAGGCTTCTCCATCGCGTCGACCAGCAGCTTCATGCCGTATTGAGAGGCGATGCCGCTGAGCGAGGCTGTGACGACCACGACCGTCAGCCAGAAGAAATGGCCCGGCCAGATCGTGACATAGCGCCAGAGGAAGGCGATAGGGCTGTGCAGAGAGGCGGCCAAACCCTTGTTCTCCTGGGAGCGCTCGGGCTCGTAAGGAAGATCGACGCCGACCGGCGGACGGATGGCTGTCGGGTCGACCTCCGTCATGACGCCTCGCGGCGCAGAGGAACGACGCGGCCGTCCGCAGAACCGCGATGGTCTCCCTCGAAGCGCAGTCTCTGGCGCGCAAGCTCGTCCGCCAGCGGCTCGTAGACCGGTCTGCGTCCATCAGCGTCCGCCATGCCGAACAGACCGACGTCGCAGATCCGGTCGTTCTCCCAGCCGTGATAGTCGAGGATCGGGTAAAGGCACATGCCTTCGATGGCGGAGCCCGCCGCGCGCGCCGCCGCAACCTCGCCCGCCACGTAGTTCAGCCACGCCGGTCGCGCGGTGTTTTCGGCGCCGAACTCCGAGACGATGACCGGCCGGCCATAGCGCTTGTGCGCCTCGGCGAGCATGTCACGGAACGGCCTATAATCGTGATGGCCCATCGGGATCGCCCCTCCGCCCATCACCCACTGATTGTCCGGATAGAAATTGACGCCGACGATGTCGAGCACCTCCGGCGAGCCGCCGAGCTCCGGCTCAAGACGTCCCGTCAGCAGATCGTGCGCTTCGAACTGGATCTCGCAATAGCCTTGCGCGGCGGCGATATCCTTCGCGCTTGGGGACGAAGGATAGACATAGATCGAGGGCTCCGCGCAGATGAAGCGCGCTCGCGGATCGGCTTCTCGGACCGCATGCGTCCCTGCGATCGCGGCGCGCGCGAGCTGGCGCTTGAGTTCCCCGCCGCGCTTGCGGGCCATCGGGTTGAAGCGGCCCATGTCGCCGCCCGCCCAGGCCCAGTACGAGATCTCGTTGATCGGGCAGAAATAGGGAATGTCGTCGCTCTGCTCGCGGATGAACGCCGCCGCCGCCTTGGCGAACTTCGCAAACCGCTCGGGGAACGCGGGCGACCAGATGTCGAGGCCGTCGGGATAGCCGTAATGGCAGAGATCCCAGATCACCTGGACGCCGGCTCTTGCGGCCGCATCCGCCATCGGCGCGACGCTCGACCAGTCGTAGACGCCGGGCGCGGTCTCGATCCGATGCCAGCGCATGCCGTCGCGCGCCGTCCTCAGCCCATGAGAGGCGACGGCTGCATAATCAGCGGCGGCGTGCGCCTCGTGACCGGTCGAGACCAGTAGATCGAGACGCCTGTTGTCGGCGCGCCGCTGGGACGCGCATTCGAAGCCGGCGAGAAAAAAGCTGCGTAGACCGCTCGTGGCCGGGGGGGTGCGCTCTGTCAAATCGTGCTCCGTGTCGATCGCCCGGCAAGGATCGCGCAGGCTCGACCTATTTGGAGCGCCCGAGCCTGAAGCCTGCGTGAACAGGATTTTTGTACGATACCGTACAATTAAGTCGGCCTTGGAACTCACCTAGGCGATCAAGGGTTCGGTACGGGACTCTTGCGGCGTGAGCGCCTCATCCCACCACAGATCATCCGAGCCCGTTCAGGACACGTTCACGACCAATTTGCGTATCTACGACTGTCGCCACATATCTACGGGAGAGGTTATGCGAACGACGGCCAGCTACGCGCCGACCATTCCGCAGGAATTCCCTGTCGAGATCGACGACGCCTCCGTCGTCTGCTTTTCTCACCTCCGGTGGGATTTCGTTTATCAGCGACCGCAACATCTGTTGAGCCGAATCGCTCGACGCCACGACGTTCTCTTCATTGAAGAGCCGATCTTTGAGGATGTGCCGGAACCCCAGATGCGGCTGTCGCCGCGCGGCGATGGCGTACGGGTGGCGGTCCCGATTCTGCCTCACGGCCTGAGCGAAAGCGCCAAGGTCTTCGCTCAACGCGTCCTCGTCGAGAAGCAGCTCGAGACGCTCGGAACGAGCCGACGGATCTTCTGGTACTACACGCCGATGGCGTTGCTCTTCAGCCGCCATCTCGAGGCCGACGTCACCGTCTTCGACAGCATGGACGAGCTGTCCGCGTTCAAGGGCGCGCCGCCAGAGCTCCGCGCGCTGGAAGACGAGATGATGGCGCGCGCCGACGTCGTCTTCACCGGCGGACACAGCCTCTACGAGGCGAAGAAGCACCGTCACGACAACATCCATGCCTTCCCGAGCAGCATCGACGCCGTGCATTTCGGCCGCGGCCGTTCGTCCGACCGGGTCGAGCCGGCTGACCAGGCGCACATCAAGGGCCCGAGGCTCGGGTTTTTCGGGGTGATCGACGAGCGGATGGACATCGATCTCGTGCGCGAGGTCGCCGAGCTTCGGCCGGACTGGTCGTTCGTGATGATCGGCCCGGTCGTGAAGATCGACGCCGCAGACCTGCCGAAACTGCCGAACGTCCACTGGATCGGCGGTCGGGATTACAAACAGCTGCCCGACTATATCGGCGGCTGGAACATCGGCTTCATGCCGTTCGCGCTGAACGAATCCACTCGGTTCATCAGTCCGACCAAGACTCCGGAATTCCTCGCCGCAGGCGTGCCGGTGGTCTCGACGCCGATCGTCGACGTCGTTCGCTCATACGGCGACGACAATCACGTCGCGATCGCAGCGGATGCGCGGTCGGTCGTTCAGGCGGCGGAAGAGCTGCTCGCGATGGACCGCGACGCATGGCTCCACCGGGTAGACAAGAAGCTCGCGGAAGGCTCCTGGGATCAGACGTTCGAGAACATCTACGAGTTGGTCGCGAAGGCGCAGCTGAGCCGGAGCGCATCGAACGAAGGGGCGCACCTGGGAAAGGATACCTTCAGTGTATGATTGGCTCATCGTCGGCGCAGGTTTCGCCGGAAGCGTGCTGGCGGAGCGGATCGCCTCGCAGCGCGACCAGTCGGTCCTGATCATCGACCGCCGTCCCCACATCGCGGGCAACGCGTACGACCGTCACGACGATGCGGGCGTGCTCATGCACCAGTACGGTCCCCACATCTTCCACACCAACTCGGACGCGATCGTCGAACATCTCTCGCAGTTCACGGCATGGCGGCCCTACGAGCACCGTGTGCTCGCGCGGGTCGACGGCAAGCTGGTGCCGATCCCGATCAACCGGACGACCGTCAACGCGCTCTACGATCTCGATCTGAAGACGGACGAGGAGGCGGAGGCGTTTCTGGGGTCGCGCGCGGAACCGGTCGAGGAGATTCGCACCTCCGAGGACGTCGTCGTCAGCAAGGTGGGCCGGGAGCTCTACGAGAAGTTCTTCCGCGGCTATACGACCAAGCAATGGGGCCTCGATCCCTCGGAGCTCGACAAGTCGGTCACGTCCCGCGTCCCGACGCGCACCAACGACGACGACCGATACTTCACCGACACGCATCAGATCATGCCGAAGCACGGCTACACCCGAATGTTCGAGAAGATGCTCGCGCATCCGAACATCAAGGTGATGCTGAACGCGGACTACCGCGAGGTTCGCGATATGATTCCGCATCGCAGGCTGATCTTCACTGGCCCGGTCGACGAGTTCTTCGATTTCCGCTACGGCCGCCTGCCCTATCGGTCGTTGCGTTTCGAGCACGTGACGCTCGAGCAGGAGCGGTATCAGGACGTCGGCACGGTCAATTATCCGATGTCGGAGGCCTATACCCGCATCAGCGAGTACAAGCACATCACCGGGCAGAAGCACCACGCGACGACGATAACCTACGAGTATCCGTCGGCGACAGGCGATCCTTACTACCCGATCCCCCGGGCGGAGAACCAGGCGCTCTACAAACGCTATCAGGCGCTCGCGAACCAGACCGAGAACGTCCACTTCGTCGGCAGGCTCGCAACCTACCGTTATTACAACATGGACCAGGTCGTCGGTCAGGCGCTGGCGGAGTTCCGTCGCATCCAGGAGACGGTCCCGCTGTGGACCTCGCCGGTCAACGGCAAGAGCCGTCACGCGGACGGCGAGATGATCCTTCCCGGCGCGGCGCGCCTGCTGAACTGAACAGCACCGCGATCAGATCTCGAAAGGGCGTCGCCGGATAGGGCGGCGCCCTTTTTCATTGGAGCCGGTAATCCACATGCAGCTGCATGACGGCTCGGACCGCGCTGTCGCTTTGAGAGGATGCACGATGAAATCGCCCTGGAGCGAGGAGACCCGACAGGCGATCGGCGAGATCGCAGGGCGGCACGGCTTCAGCGAAGAGGCGGGGCTGGCGATGGCGGTCGCGCTCGCCGCCGGCGGCGGGGCGATGGCTCAGTTCGCCCATCCCGAGCTCGGCGGCATGGGCCAGTGGTCGCAGGGCGGCATGCTCATGATCGGCGACATGTTCAACGACGGGCTGAAACACCGCGTGAGGGGCCTCGCCGATGACCTCGTCGCGGCGGACGGGCGCGGCGCCATCGACCTCGCGAGTGCGGCAGGCGCCGAATCCGGCGCCTTCGGCCGATGGTGGCCGGAGGAGCTTGGATCGCCCTCCTCGAGCGGTTCGCAGAACGGTCAGCGCTATGCAGTGTTTCCCGAAGCCCGGAGGCTGGCGATCGAGCGCAGCGGCCGCGTGACGATCCACGACACCGGCGATCGCCGGATCGGCGGCGCGTCCCAGCAGCAGGGCGCGACGTCCAGTCTGAGCTTCTCAAGCGACCGCGGCGCGATCGACCTGCTCGACCTCCCCGAGGTCGGGACCCCGGATCCCAACCGGCGGAGCGATGGAGGCTCCGCCGAGCAGGCGCCGGCTCATTCGGCCTATGACGTTCCAGTCGACGCCCGGGAGACGGAACGGCCCTCCGCCGCGCCCTCTACGCCGCGCGCCCGGACGCAGGCGCAAGAGCCGGACCAGACCAGCAGCGGCGGCGACCTTCTGGAGCTGATCCGAAAACTCGCCGAGCTGAGGGACGCCGGCGTCCTCACCGACGAGGAGTTCAGCGCGAAGAAGGCCGACCTGCTCGCCCGCATCTGAGCGGATCGGGGGGCGCATTGATGCCGCAAGATAAATCCGCTGGCCGAACCAATCTTCAACCCGCCGCCGGGCGGTCGCCTCACCGGTCCGGAATGATCCACAGAGGCCGGTGGCGCAGTCGATTTCGCAGCGAACGGCTGGGTGATCGGCGCTAATGCTCAAGATCGACAGCTGCGTATCAGATACGGCAGGGCCGAAGCGGGCGGAAGCCGCACAGAAGCGGCGCCGCACGGACGCTGAACCCGTCACGCTCGCGATCCGCACCGGACTAGCGTCCGCCGGGCCGAGACGGGCGAAGGCTGGTCGACCGCGATGGGCCGGCGACGTTCGGACCGTTCTGACGAGGCTCGCGCCTCACAGTCGACGACTTAGGTGACAGCGATGACCGGCCGCGAGGATGAATTCTGGATTTCGGTCCCCGCCTGGCGGGCGCGGCGGCTGCGCGCTCACCTCGAGACAATGTCGGCGTCGGGGATTGCAGCGCGGAGGTCAGGCGACCCCAAGATCATTCCGTCGGAGGCGCAGCACCGCGCCGAGGTCCGATGTTGGCTTAGAGGCTGGGACCGGGCTGGAGCGCTAGAAGCCCGAGCCGGACTGAAACATCCCACCGCCAAACAGCTCGCCAGAATCGCACGCTGGCAGGCAGGCGTCGGACGTCTATCGCCCGCGCAGGGCGCGCTGCGCCGGGATATTCTTGAAACCGTCGCCGATGAGATGCTCGTCGCCCGGCCATTGGCGTTCGGCGCCATCGCCGCCGCCCACCGGGAGACCGCTCGGCGTTGCCGGGACGCGAACGTGCCTGCGCCCAAAGCCTCCCGCTATCGACGATGGCTTGATCTGACCGGCCGCATTACGCGCGACGCGAAAGTGGCTGGAACCTCGCCTCAGGCAGTCCGTTGGTCCCCCCACAACCGGGAGAGATCGCATGAACGTCGAGATATACGAGTTCGAGCCAGGCCGCTGGTCTTACAAGATAGCCGGAGCGCCATCGGGTGAGACGTTTCCATCGCGCGCCGCGGCTCTTATTGCGGCTGAACAGGTGAAGGACAAGCAGGCCCAGGCCCCAGACGCTCCAGCCATCGACCCGCAGATCTGAAGAACAAACGCAGCCACCCGGGCTCGCGGTTACACGGAGACGTCGCCTTTCTCGAGAAGAATCAAGCCATCCTCCTCGAAGCCTCCCTTGTCGAACTTTGCGTTCGCAGCATCGATCAGAACCAAGTCGAACGGTCGATCCGCCTGAGCGATCGCGACCGCCTGAAACAGCGCGTCACGCGTGGCGAACACCTTCACGATCTCGTTCGCCTTGGCGTCAAATAGATCGAACTTGTATCCGGCCGAACTGCTCGCGTCGTCGATGACCTCGGTCAGGCGCGTAGATCGATTTCCATCGGTCACTTCTTCAGCTTCTCGGCCGCGGCGTCGAGCTTCGCGCGATTGTTGCCGTGCGTCTTGATGAGCTCAAGCGCCTGCGCATTGTTGATGCCGTGCTTCTTCGCAAAGTAATCGACCTCATATCCCTCGCCGCCAGCCACCTGGCTGCGATCCTGCCGCCCGCGATTGGTCTTGTCGTCCGCCATCGGTCGTTCTCCCTCACGCTGGCCCCGACCCTCTACGGGCTCCCCCATGAAGAAGCTCATGTTGGCGTCTAAGGTTCCGTAGCCGGACGGCTCATCGGCTGAGGCTCTCGTCAGGGTCGACGAAGAAAATTGCGATATGCGCTCATCGCCCCCGTGGAGATCATAGGCCAGAACGCAAGCACCGAGATCACGGCGGTGAGCAGAAGAACCGCCACCATCACATTCACGATGCCGAAATTGACGGCGTCCTTCGCGACGAAAAGGCCGGTGATGAGGCTGGCGAGCCCCAACGACAGTCTTACGAACCAGCCCAGCATCACTATTGGTCCTTGTTTGAGAACGCCGGTCGACAGTCTTGCCGAGGGCGAGGGCTTAAGGGATTACGCTACGATATGGAATCCGTTGTCGGCGTAGACGATCGAGCCCGTCAGCGGGGCGCCGGCGTCGCTCGCGAGAAAGGCGGCGATTCGGCCGATTTCGTCGATCCCGACAAGGTTCTTGGATGGTGTCCGTTCGCGCACCTTGTCGAGGAGCGCGTCGAAGCGGTCGATTCCGGAGGCCGCGCGGGTCTTCACCGGCCCGGCGGAGATCGCGTGGGCGCGGATGCCGCGGTCGGCCAGGTCGGCCGCGACGTATCTGACGCTCGCTTCGAGCGCGGCCTTCACGGGCCCCATCAGGTTGTAGTTCTCCACCACCCGGTCGGCGCCGTAGAAGCTCACCGTCAGCAGGCAACCGCCCCCGGTCATGAGCGGGGCGGCGAGCTTCGCCATTCGCAGGAAGGAATGGCACGAGACGTCCATCGCCAGAGCGAAGCCTTCCGCCGAGCAGTTCACCACGCTCGTGTGAAGGTCCTCGCGTTCTGCGAAGGCGATGGAGTGCAGCACGAAATCGAGCTGGCCCCACTCCTTCTCGATACGCGCGAACAAGGCGTCGAGTTGTCCGCGGATGCGAACGTCGCAGCGCGCGAAAATCGAAGCCCCCACCTGCTCGGCCACCGGCTGCACATACGGCTTGGCCCGATCGTCGAGATAGGTGACCGCAAGCTGGGCTCCGGCCTGAGCGAATGCGATCGCGCAGCCAGCGGCGATGCTGTGCTCATTCGCGATTCCGACCACGAGCCCGCGCTTGCCGGACAGGTCCATGATGGGGGCCATTGGGTCAGTCCTTTCTGTTCAGGAGCGAGACGGCCTCGTCGGCGATCACCTGCTCCTCGTCGGTGGCGATGACGAAAGCGGCGACCTGGCTCGTCTGGGCGTTGATGGTCCCCGCATTGGCCGCGTTGGCTCCGCCGTCGAGCGTGAGGCCGAGCCAGCCGAGACGTTCGGCGATCCGCGCCCGCACCTGCGGCTGGTTCTCGCCGACGCCCGCCGTGAAAACGATTGCGTCGAGCCCTCCGAGCGTCCCTGCGAGGCGCGCGACTTCGCCGACGATGCGGAAGGCGAACAGGTCGAGCGCCTCCGCGGCTTCCGGCCGGTCGCTCGCCAGCAGATCCCGGCTGTCGGCGCTGATCCCGGAGACGCCGAGCAGGCCTGAGCGGTGGTAGAGGATGTCCTCCACCTCCTCGCGCGTGCGGCCCATCTGTCCGAGCAGGTGCAGGATCACGCCGGGATCGAGCGCGCCGCAGCGCGTCGCCATCGGTATGCCGTCGAGCGTCGAGAAGCCCATGCTGGAATCGCGGCTGACGCCGCCCTCCAGCGCGCAGAGGCTGGCGCCGCTGCCGAGATGGGCGACGACGACCCTCCCCTGCGCCGCCTGGGGCGCGCGGCGGGCGAGCTCGCCTGCGATGAACTTGTACGACAGCCCATGGAAGCCGTAGCGTTTGACCCCCTCGTCGTGCAGCGCGCGGGGGATCGCGAAGCGCCTCACGACCTCCGCGTTGGTGCGGTGGAAGGCGGTGTCGAAGGACGCGGTTTGAGGCAGTTCCGGGCGGAGCGCGCGGATGGCGCGGATCAGCCGCAGGCTCTGTGGCTGATGCAGCGGCGCCAGCGCGGTGAGCGCGTCGATCGCCGCGAGCGCCTCGTCGTCGACGCGCGCCGGTCCGCCGAAGGCGTCGCCGCCATGGACGACGCGGTGGCCCACCGCCGTCACGCCGCCAATGTCGAAATGCTCGGACAGGCGTCCGAACGCCTCCGTCAGCACATCCCGCAGATCGTCGCCCTCGTGCGCCTCCAGCTGGGCGTCGAACGACGCCGGCCCTTCGGTGAGGTGGAAGGTCGGCGGGTGCGAGCGGAAATCAATCACGCCCTTGCCGATGCGCCCGGGGCCCTCCGCGCTCCGCGCGAACAGGCCGATCTTCACAGACGACGAGCCGGCGTTGAAGGTGAGCAGCAGGTCGTCGCTCATAGCGCCATCGCCCCCTTCAGCGCTCGACGGGAGGCGACGAGCTTCGCGAGCGCAGCGGAGGCGATCCGCACCTTCAGCGAATCCGACCGGCTCGTCAGAATGATCGGGACCCGCGCGCCCAGCACCAGGCCGGCGGCGTCCGCGCCCGCGAAGTAGATCAACTGCTTCGCCAGCATGTTGCCGGCCTCCAGATCTGGCGCCAGCAGGATGTCGGCATGGCCCGCGACCGGCGACGCGAGGCCCTTGATGCGGGCGGCGTCGGGACTGATGGCGTTGTCAAAGGCGAGCGGCCCGTCCACGCGCGCGCCGGTGATCTGGCCTCGCGCCGCCATCACCGCGAGCGCCGCAGCGTCCAGCGTCGAGGGCATCCTGGCGCTGACCGTCTCGACCGCCGCGAGCGCCGCGACAAGCGGCTCCTCGACCCCGAGCAGGAGGAGGAGATCGACTGCGTTCTGCACGATGTCGCGCTTTTGCTCGAGTGTCGGCTGGATGTTGATCGCGGCGTCCGTGACGATCAGCGGCTTGGCGTAGGCCGGCACGTCCATGGCGTAGACATGGCTGATGCGGCGCTCAGTCCTCAGGCCGGAGCCGGGAGCCACCACCGCGCCCAGCAGTTCGTCGGTGTGGAGGCTGCCCTTCATGAGGGTAGCCGCCTGGCCCGCGACGACCAGTTCCACGGCGCGCGCGGCGGCGGCGTGGCTGTGTTCGACCGACTCGATCGCGATCCCATCGAGCGACACCTTCGCCGCCTCGGCGGCGGCGCGGATCTTCGCTTCGGGGCCGATGAGCAAAGGCTCCAGCAGGCCGGCGTCGCGGATCTCGACCGCGGCCAGGATCGCTTCGGGAGAGCAGGGGTGGACGACGGCGACGCGGATCGTCGGAAGGCCCCGGGCGTCCTTCACGAAGCTGTCGTAGCGGGCGTGACGGCGCAGCGAGACCTCGGGCAGCCTGGAGCGCGGCCACTCGATCGTGCTCGCCGGCGCTATAACCGTCGCGGTCCCGGTGAGGACCTCGTCGCCCCGCTGGTTGGTCGCGATCGTGTCGAGCAGCACGATCCGCTTCTCGGGCCGCTTCTCCCGCACTGTCACGGTGACCGTGATGGTGTCGCCGGGCGCGACCGGCCTGCGGAACTTCAGGTCCTGCCCAAGGTAGATCGTGCCAGGACCGGGCAGCTTTGTGCCGAGCACGGCCGAGACCAGCGCGCCCGTCCACATGCCGTGGGCGACGATGTGGCCGAACAGGTCCGTGGCTGCGAATGCGGCGTCGAGATGGGCCGGGTTGACGTCGCCGGAGACGGCGGCGAACAGGTCGATGTCGTCGCGCCCGACGATGCGGACCAGCGAGGCGGCCTCGCCGACGACGAGTTCGTCGAAGGTGCGGTTCCTGAGGGATACGTCCTCCATGACAGCCTCAGCGTTGCAGGACATAGGAGCCGGGCGCATCTTCGAGCGCCCCGTAATCAAGGTCCGGCGCGCCGATACCCGGCGGCGCCACGCGCTCCGGAGCCGAGCGGGCCGCGAGCCAGTCAGACCAGACGGGCCACCACGAACCTTCCTCCGCAGCCGCCGCCGCGGCCCATTCGTCAGGGGTGAGGATCACGTCGCCGGCCTCTCGAGTGGCGTTGCGGAAGTGGCGGCCCGAATGGCCGGGCTCGCTCACGATCCCCGCGTTGTGCCCTCCGCTCGTCAACACGAAGGTGACGGCGGTCTCCGCGAGGGCGTGGATCTTGTAGACCGAGCGCCATGGCGCGACGTGGTCGCGCTCGGTCCCGACCACGAAGAACGGCGCACGGATGTTCTGCAGCGCCGCGGGGCGACCGTCGACCATCAGCCGACCGGCGGCGAGTTCGTTGTCGAGATAGAGCCGCCGCAGATATTCGCCGTGCATACGGGCCGGCATACGGGTGGAGTCCGCGTTCCACGCCATCAGGTCGATCATCG
This sequence comes from Hansschlegelia plantiphila, assembly GCF_027922265.1. Taxonomy (GTDB): domain Bacteria; phylum Pseudomonadota; class Alphaproteobacteria; order Rhizobiales; family Methylopilaceae; genus Methylopila; species Methylopila plantiphila. The sequence continues at coordinate 52,166 of NZ_BSFI01000021.1, forward strand.
GGCTGCGTTCGCCCATGAGGTAGTCGTGGACGATGCGCGACCACACGAGATCGTTGGAGCGGAGCAGCTGGAACGCGCCCGCCATCTGGTCGGCGGCGAGATAGCCGCGGTTCCACATCATGCTTTCAAGGAAGTTCAGCTGGCTGTCGTCGATGAACAGGGCGAGTTCGCCGGGCTCGGTGAAATCGGTCTGGGCGGCCAGCAGCGTGATGGAGGCGAGCCGGTCATCCTTCGCCCGCGCCATCGCGGCGGCGGTGATCGAAAGCAGGGTGCCTCCGAGGCAATAGCCGGCTGCGTGGATCTTGCGGCCGGGAACGATCGCGGCGACCGCGTCGAGCGCGGCCATGACGCCGAGCGCGCGGTAGTCGTCGAAGGCTAGATCACGGTCGCTTGCGTCCGGATTCCGCCAGGAGACGCAGAACACCGTATGGCCCTGGGCCACGAGATAACGGATCAGCGAGTTCTGCGGCGAGAGGTCGAGGATATAGTATTTCATGATCCACGCCGGGACGATCAGCACCGGCTCGGCCAGCACGGTCTCGGTCGCCGGAGCATATTGGATCAGCTCGATCAGGCGGTTACGGAAGACGACCTTGCCGGGCGTGACCGCGACGTCTCTGCCGGCTACGAAGGTCTCCGCACCGACCAGCGGGCGTCCGGCTGACTGACGGCTCACGTCTTCAGCCCAGTTCTTCACGCCCTGAACGAGATTGGCGCCGCCCGAATCGAGCGTCTTCCGAACGACCTCGGGGTTCGCCAGCGGGATGTTCGAGGGCGAGAACATGTCGAGGATCTGCCGCGCCGTGAAGGCGACCACGTCCTGATGATGCGGCGAGACGCCTGGCACCTCATGGGTGACGTTGTGCCACCATTGCTGATTGAGCAGAAACGCCTGCGCCCAGAGGCTATAGGGCGGTTTGCGCCAAGCGTCGCCGCGGAAGCGATTGTCGCCCGGCAGCGGTTCGATGCAGGGCGGCGTTGACGGATCGAGGGCGGCGGTGACCGCATGATTGAGCAGCCGGCTCGTCTTGCGCACAGCCTTGTAGGCGATTTCCGCCCGCTTGCCGGGCGAGGCGGCGAGATGAAGCGACCAGTCAAAGAACGCAAGCGTCAGCGCCGCAGGCGACAGGCCGCCGGTGGCCTGCGCCGCGAACGCCTCCGTCATCTGGTCGAGCGCGTGGAAACCTTCGAGGCCGAGGTTTTCATCTTCCGGCGCCGGTCCGCCCGCTGGCTTAAGGAAGGCGGCCATCATCTCGTCTCCGTCTCGCCGGCTGCACAAGCGAGACAGGCTTCCAGAACCGCCTCCACGAGCCGCCGGAAGTCGTCGGGCCGGTCCTTGAAAATGGAGTCGACGTCGAGCACGTCACGGAACAGACGAATTCCGGCCAGCGCCGCCGAGATCAGCGCGGCGCGCTGAAGCGCGGGCGCCTTCAGCTTGACGGAAAGCGGCTCCACGAACTCCGTGAACAGCAACTGGCGCAGGATGGGCCTCGCCTGCTCGCTGTTCAGCGAACGCACCATGATTTCGAACGGATTGACTTCCGCGGCGGCGGGGTAGAGAGGCTCTTCGATCACGCTTTGCGCGAGATTGCGCTTCAGCTCATCGCCGTCGCCGACGATGAAGCGCTCGGGCCGGAAGGCTTCCTTCAGCGCCTCCACGAACAGATCCTCCTTCGACCCGAAGCATCGATGCACGTAGGAGACGTCGACCGCGACGTCCGAGGCGAGATCCCGAAGCTTGGTCTCTTCGTAGGAATTTTTTGAAAACCTTTCAATCGCAGCGGCAAGAATAAGATCGCGCGTGACGTATCCGGGTCGCCTCTCTAGCGTCAGGGGCATGTCTTCCTCGCGCAAACGTCAACGAGCTTTAGACTTGATCATAGCCAATCGTCGGTCAACGATCGTTGATCGACATCAACGATCGCTCGTCTCCGAGAGGCGAAGCTACATCGCGGAACCCCCGGCCGGACGTTCGATAGCTGGCTCAGGAGATTGCAGATGACCGCGACATCAAGCGCTGCGACGTCCCGAAAGGGCGAAGACGCGAGCGTCCCCATGCCCGGCGCGGAATGGCTCAAGCCGCTGTCGGAGACGCCTATCCGTCTCTACGGCGAGGGGCTCGGGTTCGCAGCGACGCGCCTGCGCGCTCAGGCGCAGCTCCTTGAGGAATTGTCGACCGCCCCCAGCCCGTCCGACGCGTTCAGGCGTCAGCTTCGCTGCATTCAAGAGGCGTGGGCCTTCTATGGAGCGGCGGGGCAGAAGCTGCTCAGCTCGACGCTCCGACGCGACCGCCGCTGATGACGGCGACCGTAAGGGGCGGCGTCCGCCGGATCGTTCGAGGACCGGCACTTCGGGGACGAACGGTTCGGCGTCACCGGGCGGGGAGCGCGACAGATGCCCGTTAAAAGGATTTGGATCGCGGCTGCGGCTGTGATCGTGGTGGCGGTCGCGGGCCCGTATCTCTGGCGCGCGCTCAATCCCGCCGGCCTGCCGGAGGGCGTCGCGAGCGGCAACGGCCGCATCGAGGCCGTCGAGATCGACGTCGCGACCCGCGCCTCCGGACGCATCAAGGACATCCTTGTCAACGAGGGCGACTTCGTGTCTGCGGGCCAGACCTTGGCGCGCATGGACACGGCCCAGCTCGAAGCCCAGAAGCGCGAGGCCGAAGCTCAGCTCCGGCGCGCCACGATCGGCGTCGACACCGCACAAAGCTTCGTCGCCCAGCGGGAGGCCGAACGCACGGCGGCCCTCGCCGTGATCGAGCAGCGCAAGGCGGAGTTCGACGCGGCGAGCGCGAAACTCGGCCGCTCCGAGCAGCTGGTCAAGACCGACAACGTCTCGCGCCAGGTGCTCGACGACGACCGGGCTCGGGCGCTGGGCGCGAAGGCTGCGGTGGGCGCGGCCGAGGCCAACCTGGCGGCCGCAGAGGCCGCGATCGGGGCGGCGAAATCCCAGGTGGTGGACGCCGGAGCCGCCGTGGACGCCGCGCGCTCCACAATCGAGCGGATCGTCGCCGACCTCGACGACAGCATTCTGGTCTCGCCGCGCGACGGTCGGGTGCAGTATCGCGTCGCCCAGCCGGGCGAGGTCCTCTCGGCCGGCGGGCGCGTGCTCAACATCGTCGACCTCGGCGACGTCTACATGACCTTCTTCCTTCCCACCGAGCAGGCAGGCCGCGTCGCCTATGGCTCGCAGGCGCGGATCATCCTCGACGCCGCTCCGCAATACGTCATACCGGCCGAGGTATCCTTCGTTTCCGACGTCGCGCAGTTCACGCCCAAGACGGTCGAAACGGCGCAAGAGCGCGAGAAGCTCATGTTCCGGATCAAGGCGCGCATCCCGCCCGAACTGCTGCGCAAGCACATCCGGCAGGTGAAGACCGGCCTGCCCGGGGTGACCTATGTGCTGACGGCCCCGAACGCCGAATGGCCCGCGAACCTGCAGGGCGCCCTCGCGCCATGACCTCCGCTTCCGCGGCCCAGGGCGGAAACGCCACGCCTGTCGCGCGTCTCGACCGGGTCAGCCTGTCCTACGGCGCGACGCGCGCGCTCGACGGCGTCACGCTCGACATTCCTGCAGGTTGCATGGCGGGGCTGATCGGCCCGGACGGGGTCGGTAAGTCGAGCCTGCTTTCGTTGCTCGCGGGCGCGCATGCGATCCGCGAGGGCCGTATCGAGGCGCTCGGCGGGGACATGGCCGACGTCCGCCACCGGCGCGACGCCTGCCCGCGCATAGCCTACATGCCGCAGGGCCTCGGCAAGAACCTCTATCCGACCCTATCGGTGTTCGAGAACGTCGACTTCTTCGGCCGCCTGTTCGGGCATTCCGCAGACGAGCGCCGACGCCGCATCGCGAACCTGCTCGAGCGCACCGGCCTCGGCCCCTTCGCCGGCCGACCGGCCGGCAAGCTTTCGGGCGGCATGAAGCAGAAGCTCGGTCTGTGCTGCGCCCTGATCCACGACCCCGACCTGCTCATCCTCGACGAGCCGACCACCGGCGTGGACCCGCTGTCGCGCCGGCAGTTCTGGGACCTGATCGACGCGATCCGCGCCGAGCGGCCGGGCATGAGCGTGCTGGTCGCCACCGCCTATATGGAGGAGGCCGCGCGCTTCGACTGGCTCGCCGCCATGGACGACGGCCGCGTGCTGGCGACGGGCTCTCCCGCCGAACTGCTCGCGCGCGCCAGCGCCGCCACGCTCGACGCCGCCTTCATCGCCCTGCTTCCGCCGGAGAAACGCGAAGGCTACCGTCCGGTCGAGATCGTTCCGCGCGAAGCGGACGCGCGCTCGACGCTCGCGATCGAGGCCGACGGGCTGACGATGCGCTTCGGCGACTTCATGGCCGTCGATCACGTCGACCTGCGCGTGTCCGAAGGCGAGATCTTCGGCTTTCTCGGCTCCAACGGCTGCGGCAAGACCACGACCATGAAGATGCTGACCGGCCTGCTTCCCGCGAGCGAAGGCCGGGCGCGTCTGTTCGGGCGCGAGGTGGACCCGCGCGACATCGAGACCCGCCGTAACGTCGGCTACATGTCGCAGGCTTTCTCGCTCTATTCGGAGCTGACGGTCCGCCAGAACCTGGAGCTCCACGCGCGCCTGTTCAGCCTTCCCGAGGCGACGATTCCAGCCCGGGTCGAGGAAAGCGCCCGACGCTTCGATCTCGCCGACGTCTTGGACGCCCTCCCCGACGCACTGCCGCTCGGCGTCCGGCAGCGGCTGTCGCTGGCGGTCGCTCTCATCCACGGACCGAAGCTGCTGATTCTCGACGAGCCGACCTCCGGCGTCGATCCAGTGGCGCGCGACGCGCTCTGGCGCGTCCTGATCGAACTCGCGCGCCGCGACCGGGTCACAATCTTCATCTCGACGCACTTCATGAACGAGGCGGAGCGCTGCGACCGCATCTCCCTCATGCACGCCGGCAAGGTGCTGATCACTGACACGCCGGCCGGCATCACGGCCCGGCGCGGCGCGGCGACGCTCGAGGACGCATTCGTCGCCTACCTCGAAGAGGCCATAGCCGACGGAGCGCCCGCCGCCCCGCCGGCGCCCGCCACGGTAGCGGCTCCGACGCCCGAACGCCCGGCCGCCCCGGAGCGGCGACGCCTGTTGTTCGACCACCGCCGCATGCTCAGCTACACGCGGCGAGAGGCTCTGGAGCTGCGGCGGGACCCGATCCGCGCGACGCTCGCGATGGTCGGCAGCATGCTGCTGATGCTGGTCATCGGCTACGGCGTCAACATGGACGTCGAGAACCTCTCCTTCGCGATCCTTGACCGGGACGGCACGACCACGAGCCGGGACTATGCGCTCGACATCGCGGGCTCGCGCTACTTCGACGTGAAGCCGCCGATCGCCGATTATGACGACCTCGACCGGAGGATGCGGGCGGGCGAGCTCAGTCTGGCGATCGAGATTCCTCCGGGCTTCGCGGAGGACGTGGCGCGCGGGCGGAACGTCGCCATAGCCGCCTGGATCGACGGTGCGATGCCGACGCGCGCCGAGACCGTGCGCGGCTACGTGCAGGGCCTGCACGCCCACTGGCTGACGGAGAAGGCGCGCGCCCTTCTCGGGGCGCGGGCGGCGGCGGCCGCGTTCTCGGTTGAAACGCGCTACCGCTACAATCCGAACGTGGCCAGCCTGGTCGCGATCGCGCCCGCCGTCATTCCGCTGCTGCTCATGCTGATCCCCGCGATGCTCGCCGCCCTCAGCGTAGTGCGGGAGAAGGAGCTGGGTTCGATCGTCAACCTCTACGTCACCCCGGTGACGCGGCTGGAGTTCCTCGTGGGCAAGCAGATTCCTTACGTCGCGCTCGCCATGCTGAACGTGCTGCTGCTGTGGCTCGTGGCGATCCTGATCTTCCGCGTGCCTTTCACCGGCAGCTTTTTCGCCTTCGTCTCCGCGGGACTGCTCTACGTCATGGCGTCGACCGCCCTGGGCCTGCTGATCTCGACCTTCATGGAGAGCCAGATCGCGGCGATCTTCGGCACGGCGGTGCTGACCATCGTGCCGGCCGTGCAGTTTTCGGGGATGATCGATCCTGTCTCGTCGCTGCAGGGCTTCGGAGCGGTGATCGGCCAGATCTACCCGACGACCCATTTCATGACGATCGCGCGTGGGACGTTCTCCAAGGCGCTCGACGTTCACGACCTCCGTGGATCGTTCCTGCCGCTCGCTTTGGCCGCGCCGATCCTCCTTGCGCTGAGCGCCACGCTGCTGAAGAAGCAGGCGGGCTGAGCGATGCGCGCCTCGACCGTCTTCCACCTCGGAGTGAAGGAGCTGCGCGGCCTGCTGCGGGACCCGATGCTGCTCATCCTCATCGCCTACGCCTTCACGCTTTCGGTCTATACCGGCGCGACGGCCCTCCCGGAGACGCTGAACAAAGCGCCGATCGCTATCGTCGACGAGGACAGCTCGCCCCTTTCGGTGCGCGTGACGAGCGCGTTCTACCCGCCCTATTTCGTGGCCCCGAAGGTCATCACGAAGTCCGAAATGGACCAGCGCATGGACGCCGGGCTCGACGCCTTCGCGCTCGACATTCCCGCGAACTTCCAGCGCGACCTGCTCGCCGGCCGCGCGCCCGCGATCCAGCTTAACGTCGACGCCACGCGCATGACGCAGGCCTTCAGCGGCGCCGGCTACGTCCAGAGCATCGTCTCGGAAGAAGTGGCGGCCTTCGCCGACCGCTACCGTTCGAGCGCCGCGCTCCCCGTCGACCTTACGCTCCGCGCCCGCTTCAACCCCGAACTCAACAAGGGCTGGTTCGGGGCGGTCATGAACGTCATCAACAACGTCACCATGCTGTCGATCGTGCTCGCCGGAGCGGCGCTGATCCGCGAGCGCGAGCACGGCACCATCGAGCATCTCCTCGTGATGCCGATCACGCCGGCCGAGATCATGGTGTCGAAGGTCTGGTCGATGAGCCTCGTGGTGCTGCTCGCTTCCGCCTTCTCGATCGTGGTCGTGGTGCAGGGCGTGCTGCGCGTGCCGATCGAAGGCTCGATCGCCCTGTTTATGCTCGGAACCGCGCTGCAGCTGTTCGCGACGACCTCGATGGGCGTCTTCCTCGCCACACTCGCCGGTTCGATGCCGCAGTTCGGGCTCTTGCTGATGCTCGTGCTGCTGCCGCTTCAGGTCCTCTCCGGCGGGACGACGCCGCGCGAAAGCATGCCGGAGATCGTCCAGACCCTCATGCTTGCCGCTCCGAACACGCATTTCGTCATGCTGGCGCAGGCCGTGCTTTATCGCGGGGCGGGGTTCGACGTGGTCTGGCCGCAGTTCCTTGCGCTGTTCGCAATCGGCGTCGCGCTGTTCGCCTTCTCGCTGGGACGTTTTCGCAAATCCCTCGCCTGACGCGGCGTCAGGAAAGAGCGGCGCCGTCGATTGAGCTCACATCGCCGATCTGCAAGGCCTATGCGGCAAGCCGCAGACCCTTTCGGCTCCGGTCACAAGAAGGAGGTGGGAGACGCTTCTCGAGCGGCCGAGTCCGGCGCGGGTCTGCGGCGCGAAACGCCGCTTGAGAGCTATTCTGCTGACCTATTGAATCGGCTGGTCGGAGTGGCAGGATTCGAACCTGCGACCCCCTCGTCCCGAACATTGTGATCGCCGCTGGCGTCCTTCAATCCTCAGCGTTTTTCGCTCTCGTCCGCCCCCGAATGTTCTCGCTCTGTTCACGGGTTTCGGGGGGCAATCGGGGCGTGGCGGACCGGCCGACATGGTGCGGGACGCCCGCATCGTGGGCGTCCTGCACAACGTCATCGAGGACACGCCCTGGACGATCGAACAGCTTCGCGCCGAGGGTTTCAGCGAGACCCGTCATCGCGGGTGTCGATGCAGTCACGCGCCGACCCGGCGAGAGCTACGGCGACTTCATCGTCCGCGAGCCGACCGGGCGAGAGGTCAAGATCGCCGGCATCGCCGACAACATGGACCTGTTTCGACTGACCGAGGTGACGGCAAAGGACCGGCGTCGCCTAGTGAAATACCAGGGCGCGATGGCGCTGCTCACTTAGGGCCCGCTTAGCCCGCAACGAGAGCATGCCAGCGGACCCCCAGCGCTTCGTTCGTCAGGCCGAAAGGTGTTCGATCAGGATGGAGGCGCCCAAGCCAACGAGAAGCACGCCGCCGGCCATCTCGGCGACGCGGCCGAACTTCGCTCCGATCAGGCGCCCCGCCAGCATTCCCCCGGTCGACATGAGCGCCGTGGCGAGGCCGATCGACAGGGCGATGACGATGATATTCGCCTGCAGGAACGCGAGCGACACGCCGACCGCCATCGCGTCGAGGCTGGTGCCGACCGCCGTCGCGATCAGAAGCCCGATCGAACGCCCCGGCTTTTGAGCGCTTGGTTCCGAGGATCGCTTGAGCGCGTGCACGAACATGCGCCCTCCGACGGCTCCGAGCAGGCCGAACGCGATCCAGTGATCGACCGCCTGCACATACTGACTGGCGACGACGCCGGCGGCCCAGCCGATGAGGGGCGTGATCGTTTCTACGGCGCCGAAGACGGCGCCCGTCCTCGCGGCTTCCGCGAAGCTCGGCTTACCGATCGAGGCGCCCCGGCCGATAGAAGCGATGAGCGCATCGATGGACATGCCGACTGCCAATATGGCGATCGAGAAAGGAGACATCGTCGCTGGCCCGAGCTGATCGAACTGCGCGTCGGGACGCTGACGCGGGCCGCTGTCTAACCGTGCCTCGCCAGCGCGTCAACTATGTATAAAACATTGGATTGCTTATGATATTCGTTCGCAACAGCCGACTGGATGGATATCCGAAACAACTTAAGAGCCGGCGCGGAGCTGGTGTCAGCGTGACCGCCGGCCTCGATCATATCGCTTTTGCCACTTCATCCCTGTCGAGCGTCCTTGAGCATCCGCTCGAAGAACTCGTGACGTCCCTCGTGGTCGTCAACCACTCCCTTCACGAGTGGCTTCGCAGTGCGTTTGCAAAGTGTTCTGATCCGCGCGGTCTGCTCCTCAGGGGAGCCTCCCGCGAGCGCCCGGATCATGCCGAGGCCGACCGCGCGTGCCGCCCCGGCGGCACTTACGACAATCGGCCCGGCTTCCTCTCGCGTCATTGTCGCCAGGATCTCATCCTTGATGTGGTCTAGGACGCGGTCTGCGTCGCCGCCCTGTCCGCCGGTCTCTCTCGTGAAGTTCGCATCGAACTTCACGCAAACCAGCGCAAGATTCTGCGCCAGGAGCACGGGCGAAAGGATGTTGCGCATGACATCTTCGTTCAGGGCGTGTGCTGGGACGAAGCCCCCGACCGTTAACAAGAGGGGAGCCGCCGCGAACAACAGTTTCTTTCGCATCCTGTCCTTCTTCATGATGCAGCAGCGGCGGCCTGTTCCGGCGCCTGGGTCGGCCGGGGCTGACGGCGACGCGTGAACAGCACGTAGAGCGCGGGTAGGACCAGCAGCGTCAGGATCGTGGAGGACACAATTCCCCCAATCACGACGGTCGCGAGCGGCCGCTGCACCTCCGCCCCCGGACCCGTCGCGATCGCCATTGGTACGAAGCCCAGAGAGGCCACCATCGCGGTCATCAATACGGGGCGAAGCCTGGTGAGGGCGCCTTCCTTAACCGCCGCCACCAATTCCATGCCTTGAGCGCGGAGCTTCTGGATGAAGGCGATGATGACGAGTCCGTTCAGGACCGCGACACCTGACAGAGCGATGAACCCGATACCCGCGGAGATCGAGAGCGGGATATCGCGAACCAATAGAGCCGCCACCCCGCCCGTGAGCGCGAGTGGCACGCCGGAGAAGACGAGCGCCGCGTCCTTGACGGAACCGAGGCTCATGATCAGCAGCGCGAAGATCAGGCCCAGCGCGATCGGCACCACGATGGTGAGGCGCTCGGTCGCCGACACCAACTGCTCGAACTGTCCGCCCCAGCCGATCCAGCACCCGGTCGGGAGCCGCACTTGGTCGGTGATGGCCCTCTGGGCCTCGCCCACGAAGGAGCCGAGGTCGCGGTCGCGGACATTGGCCGAGACCACGATCCGCCGCTTGCCGTTCTCGCGGCTGATCTGGTTGGGCCCGGGCGCCACCTCGAGCGAGGCGAGCGACGATAGCGGCACGTAGCGAGTGCGCGGCTGTGTCGTCCCGAAAGCCGCGGCCGTCGGCTGGGCGGCGGCGTCGCCGTCCCCGGCGGGCAGCGGCACGGGCAGGTTCTTAAGCGCGTCGATGTCGGTCCGGAGCGCCTCGGGCAGCCGCACGACGATGTCGAAACGGCGGTCGCCCTCGAAGATCTGGCCGGCCTCCTTGCCGCCCACCGCGATCTCGACGATCTCCTGGACGTCTCCGACGCTCACCCCGTAGCGGGAGAGCGCGGCGCGGTTGAGCTTCACCGTCAGGATCGGCAGGCCGGTGACCTGCTCGGTCTTCACGTCGGCCGCGCCCGGCACCTTGGACAACACCGCCTGCACCTTGCCCGCGGTCTGGAGCAGCGTGTCGAGGTCGTCGCCGAAGATCTTCACGCCGACATCGGATCGCACGCCCGAGATCAGCTCGTTGAAACGGAGCTGGATCGGCTGCGAGAGCTCGTAGTTCGACCCCGGAATCTCCTCCGCGGCCTTCTCCACGTCCTCCATGAGCTCCGCCTTGGTTTTGGCCGGGTTCGGCCATTCGGAGCGGGGCTTGAGCATGAGGTAGCCGTCGGAAATCGAGGGCGGCATGGCGTCGGTCGCGACCTCGGCGACGCCCGTGCGGGCGAACACCTCCTTCACCTCGGGCAGCTGCATGAGGCGCTTCTCCAGCGCGCCTTGCATCTCGAGCGACTGGGTGAGGCTCGTTCCAGGGACGCGGAGCGCCTGGACCGCCGCGTCGCCCTCGTCGAGGCTCGGGATGAACTCTCCCCCCATCCGCGATGCCGCCAGCGCCGTGACCACGACCAGCGCCGCGGCGGCCGGCGCCACCACCCAGCGGAGCCGGATCATCAGGCCGAGCAGCGGCTCGTAGGTCACGCGCGCGCCGCGCATGAACCAGTTCTCCTTCTCCGACACCTTCCCAGAGACGAAGATCGCGATCGCGGCCGGCACGAACGTCATCGAGAAGATCGAGGCGCCAAGCAGCGCCATCAGCACGGTCACGGCCATCGGCGCGAACATCTTGCCCTCGACGCCCGTGAGGGTGAGGACGGGCAGATAAACGACCGCGATGATCAGCGTGCCGAACAGGCTCGGCCGTATGACCTCGCTCGCTCCGGCGCGGATCGTGTCGAACCGCTCCTGGAGGGTCAGCAGGCGGCCGCGGCGATGCTGCTCGTGGGCGAGCAGGCGAAGGCAATTCTCGACGATGATGACCGCCCCGTCGATGATGATGCCGAAATCGATCGCGCCGAGGCTCATCAGGTTCGCCGAGACCTTGTTCTCGACCATCCCTGTGATGGTGAAGAGCATCGCGAGCGGGATCACACAGGCGGTGACGATCGCCGCGCGGATGTTGCCGAGCAGCAGGAACAGCACGGCGATGACGAACAGGGCGCCCTCGACGAGGTTCTTCTCGACGGTCGCGATGGTGGCCTCGACCAGAGTCGAGCGGTCGTAGACGGGGCGCGCCTCGACGCCCTCCGGCAGCGACTTCTGCACCTCGCCGAGCTTGGTCGCGACCCGGTCGGCCACGGTGCGGCTGTTCTCGCCGATCAGCAGCATCGTGGTGCCGAGCACGACCTCGTGGCCGTTCAGCGTCGCGGCCCCGTTGCGCAGCTCTCGGCCGTCCTTCACCTCGGCGACGTCCGACACCCGCACCGGCGTGCCCGAATGCGAGCCGATCACGATGCGCGCCACGTCGTCCGCCGACATCGCCTGGCCTGGGGTGCGGACGAGGTACTGCTCGCCGTTCCGCTCGATGTAGCCGGCCCCGACATTGTTGTTGTTGGAGCTGAGCGCGGTCATCACGTCCCGGAAGGTGAGGCCGTGGGCCATCAGCCGAGCGGGATTCGGCAGCACGTGGAGCTGGCGCTCGTAGCCGCCGATCGTGTTGACCTCCACCACCCCAGGGACGGTGCGAAGCTGTGGTTTGATGATCCAGTCCTGGATCGTCCGGAGGTCGGAGGGCGTGTAGTCGGAGCCGTCCGGCTTCTTCGCTCCCGGCTTCGCGTCCACCACGTAATTGTAGATCTCGCCGAGCCCGGTCGAGATCGGCCCCATGGCGGTCTCGGTCGATGCCGGGAGCTGGTCCTTGGCCTGCTGCAGCCGCTCGTTCACGAGCTGGCGCGCGAAGTAGATGTCGGTCCCGTCCTTGAACACGACCGTCACCTGGCTGAGGCCGTAGCGCGACAGCGATCGGGTGTAGTCGAGGTCCGGCAGCCCTCCCATCTCGGTCTCCAGGGGATAGGTGATGCGCTGCTCGACCTCGAGCGGCGAGAAGCCCGGCGCGGTCGTGTTGATCTGGACCTGGACGTTGGTGATGTCCGGAACCGCGTCGATCGGCAGCCGCAGGAAGTTCCACGCGCCGAGCCCCGCGACTGCGAGGCAGGATAGGACCACCAGCCAGCGCTGCGCGATCGCGAAGGCGAGCGTCCGCTCGATCAGCCCCGATGGCGTCCCCTCCGAGGCTTCAGTGCTCATGGCTCGCGCTCCCCTTGGCGAGCTCGGCCTTGACGACGAAGCTGTTCCTGGCCGCATAGGGCTCGCCCTCGTTCAGACCAGAGACGATTTCGACGTTGGAGGAGTCGCGGCGCCCAAGGATCACGTCGCGGGCGGCGAAGCGGTCGCCCTCGCGGACGAAGACCACGTCCCTGCCCTCCAGCGACTGTATTGCTTCGATCGAGACCGCGAGCGGTACATTCTGCTCCGCGGTCGACACATTGCCGAGCGCGAACAGGCCCGGACGGAAGCGGCCGTCGTTCTTAATGACCGCCCGCGCGAGGGCGCTCTGAGTGTCCGCGGCTCCCATTGGCGAGAGGTAAGAGATCTTCGCCTCGATCGGGGCGCCGCCGTCTTCCGGATCTATCCGCACTGTCTCGCCGACCTGCACCTTGGTCAGGTCGCGACGATAGACCGAAAAGTCGGCCCACAGCGTCGAAAGGTCCGTCACCACGAACGCTGGCTTCTGCTCCGAGACGTATTCTCCGAGGGAGGCCTGCCGTTCGGTGATCACGCCCGAGATCGGCGCCCTGAGATCGTAGGCGGTGAGGCTCTGGTTGCTCTCGACGACCGCCAGTAGCTCGCCCTTCTTGACTTCGTCTCCGAGCCGCTTGGCGAGCGTGCGCACGATGCCCGCGAAGCGCGGCGTGACCTGCACCGTCGCCTCCTGGTTCGCCTGAACGATCCCGTTGAGCTGGAGTTCCTCGCGCAGCGTCGCGGGCTTCGCCTCGCTGAGAGTGATTCCGGAGATCTTCACCTTGGCGTCGCCGAGCTCGACGACGCCCTCGGGAAGTTCCTCGTCGTGGCCGCCGCCGTGACCATGGCCGTCATCCTTGGCGTCGACCGCCGCGACCTTCATCGGCTGCGCCGCTTCGGCCTTGGGCTTGTCGTGGCCGTGACCATCGTCCTTTCCGTGCGCGTCGGCTTTGCCTGAGCCGTGCCCGTGCCCGTCATCCTCGGCGTGCGCTTTTTCCGGCTCGTCGCGGCCATGACCGTCGCCCTCCTTATGGTCATCCGAGGCCGCGATGACGGCCGGCGGGCCCGCCTCCACCCTGGGCTTCGGCTTGTCATGGCCATGGCCATCGTCCTTGCCAGAGCCATGGTCGTGCCCGTCGTCGACCGAGTGCTCGCCCTCCTTGCCGTGGCCATGGCCGTCATCCTTGCCGTGGCCCGTTTCCGCCTCGCCATGAGCATGGCCGTCGTTCTTATTGTGGCCATCCGCGGCCGCGACCGCCTTGGGTCCTTCCGCATGGGCGCTGCCGTCGCCGCCGAGCAGGCTCGAGTACAGGGAGAGCGCCTTGACCGGGAGGGCTGACGGCCCCTCCTGGACCGCGTACAGGCTCCCGGCCCCGATGAGGCCGCCGATCGCTAGGACGACGGCGTTGCGCGCGGCGGAACGGCTCATGACAAGTCTCCGGACAGGGCGTTGGGCGCCGTGGCGGTCACGCCGACGGCCGAAGGACGTGTCTGGATTGCAGGGATGGCCATCGCCTCGCCGCGGAGGTACGCCGCGCGGCGGATGTAGCAGGGCGGCTTGGTCAGGTAGCCCTTGAAGTTCCGGTCGTTCCACTTGTGGCCATGGCCGAGGTGCTCGTGCCCGGTCGTGTGTCCGTCGCCGTGGAAGTGGCGGACGCGGCGGTTCCGGTCGTTGCAACTCGGCGGGCGGCGGCCGTCATAGACCCAGCGGCCGTCCGTGTTCGGGACGGCTCCGATGCGCTTCACCTCGGGTGAGCTCGAGCACGCCGCGGTCAACGAGGCGAGCAGGATCAGCGCCGCGGCGCGGGCGGGCTTGCGGACGGTCATTTGTCTCTCCGGGACAGAACGAGTGCGGATCCCGTCAGGCCTTCGAGACTGGCGAGCGATGCGTGGAAGGAGACGAGCGCATCGATCTCCTTGAGGGACGCTTCCGAAAGCGCAGCCCGCGCATCGAGAAGCTCGAGCAGCGTGTAGCGGCCCTCCGCGTAGCCGGAGCGGATGCTGTCGTAGGCCTCGCGGGCGACGGGCAGGACGTTGCCGCGGGTGAGCCGGGCTTCCTCGTAGGAGCCCCGAAGCGCCTCGTAGGCGCGGCCGACCAGCACCGTCAGCGCGTTCCGGGAAGCCGCGCGCTCGGCGTCGGTCTTGGCGAGAGTCTGCTGCGCCTCGATCACGCCGCCCTGGTTACGGTCGAACAGCGGGAGCGGCACGCTGAGTGAGACCAGCGCGGCGTTCGACCTGTCCTCCTCGTAGCGCCGCCAGGCGACGCCCGCGGTGATGTCCGGCACGGCCTTGGCGCGCGCCGCCGCGAGAAGCGCGCGCCGCTGCGCCATGACGGCCGTGAAGCGCGTGAGCTGAGGCGTCTGGAGAGCTCGCGCCATCAGGCCGTCGAACGAAGGCGGCGCGCCGATCCGGGATAGGTCCCCGCCGACCGCGGCGAAGGACGGCGCCGTCTCGCCGATCAGCACCGCGAGCTCGCGCCGGGCGGACTGGAAGGCCGCACGCGCCTTGGCGAGTTCGACCCGCGTCGTCTCCGTCGCCAGCCGGCCCCGCGAGATCTCGGCGCTGGAGGAAGCGCCAGCCGCGACGCGCCTCTGCAGCAGCGGGGTCAGGCGGTCGAGGTCATCGACCTGGTCCTCGAGCTCGGAGACGCGCCGCTGCGCCCCGAGCGTCCTCGCGAACGCCTCGGCGGCTTCGGCGAGGACCTGCAGGCGGGTGGCGGCGCGCTCCCACCGCGCCGCGTCGCCCTCGGCCGCGGCGATCGCCATGCGGGCGTCGCGCTTGCCGCCGAGCTCGAAGAGCTGGCTGATCTGGAGCGTGGTCTCGGCGGCGTCGAGGTTGCGCTTCGACCTCGAGCCGAAGGCGTTGTCGAGCTCGAAGGAGAGCGCGGGGTTCGGGAAAACCGCCGACTGCATGGCGCGGCCCGACGCGGCGCCGATCTCCCGGTCGGCGGCCGCAAGGCTCGGGCTGGAGGCGACGGCGCGGGACAGCGCCTGGGAAAGCGTGAGGGTCCGCGATGCGGATTTGGCGTGCGTCGCGGGAGCCAGGAGCAGCGCGATCGCCACCCCCAGCGCAAGCGCGCGGGTTCTGAAAAGCATGATTGACCTGGAGAACTGACGAGCAGGGGCGCGGCTTGTTAAGCGCGTGCCGACACGGAAGCCGTCAGGTCAGGCCCGGGGAGGCCGGAGGTCGATGAGGGGCTCGCGTCCCGAAGACGAAGGAACCGAAGCCCAGGCCGGGATCGCCTTGTTGAAAGCGCGGTGGCCCGCCGCGCCGTTCCGCAGCGGCTGGGGAATTGCCGCACAGCCATGGCATCCGTGGTCGGCGAGCTCAGCGCCCTTGTCGATGTCGCCGCTGACCTCGTCGCGGGAGCTTTCCGGCACGACCTCCAGTGCGAGCGTCGAACTGGATCTGCCGCTGTCGGCCTCCAGCCCGTGCTCAACGGCGCTGCCGAAGGCGGACACAACGAGGCAAAGCACGATCGCGAGCCGGACGCAGAAGCGCCCAGCCCACGACAAGTTAGCCTTCGACCAGTCGACCATGCTGCGACGCAATCGGCGAGTTCGTGGGCGGTGTCAAGCATATGGAGGGCCACAAATCCGCGAGGTCACCGCGCGGTGACCTGTCTATGGATCCTGCCTTAGCAAAGCATCTGTAGCGCCAGGAGAGAGCTGGCGTGGGCATAAGTTACCGAACGGAGAGCTACGGCTCGGCGAGCATATTCAGCGTCGCCTGCACATGCCGCGTCGGAACACCGCCGATACTATCCGCGCGCCGTCAGCAAACGGGCTGAGGGGCTTTCGACGTCGCTCGAGTTTGCTTGAAAGCCGGTGTGGCCCTGTGATGCAGTGCGACATTACGTCATTTTCTGTCAGTCTGAACGCGCTGCGCTCAAACGTCGATCAGCTTGGGCGCGCGGCGTGTCGTGCTGCGGAACAAGGACAACGGCTCGCGCGAGCGTTCGCACCAGCATTGCGTCGCCAAAACGCAGGCCGTGTCCTCTTAATTGCGGCAAGGACCGTACCGGTTCAGGCGTCATGTCGACCGCCGCGCGGACCAGAAGGCGCTGAAGCCAGCGCAGCGGCGCGGGCAGGATGGGCGCGTCGCGCATGATAGCTATAAATTCGGCAAGGTTGTCCGATCCCTCGAGCCCCGGCGCCGTCACCGCGAGCAGCGCCTCCCACTCCGCCCATGATTTTGGCGCGCCGGTCGCGCCATAAAGCCGGGCGGCGGGCCGCGCCTCGATAAATGCAGCGGATTTCTCGCTGGGCGACAGTGCCCGAACATAGCGGTGATACGCTTCGATGAACCCAAACGTCGCGGTTGCCTGGACCCAGTTGAGCAAGCGGGGATCATTGGCCTGATAGGCCACGCCGTCGGGCGTTGTGCCCCGCACTCTATCGTGCAGCCGAACGACATGGGCGATCATCTCTTGCGTCGCCGAGCGAGGGCCATAGACAGTCGCCATCGCAGCGAAGCCGGTTCGGTGCAGACGCAAGCCGGGGTCATGCCGGAACCCGCTATGATCCCAAACCCCTGACCGCACGGATGGCTCGGCCAGTTCGAGAAGCACCGCCGCGACGCCGCCGACATACAGCGAAATCGGATTGGCGAACACGCGCCAGGATACGCCGTCTGCCGGCGCCAGTGCCGGCTCGCCTGCCGGCCGACTGAAATCAAAGTTCACCCCCGCGGGGGGCGCAATAACTCCTTGATCGTACTCAGCATCAACCCTTCCCGCCGATATGCGTAGGTCTGCCCATATACCTTACGTAACAGCTAGAAGCGTCTGGCGACCAGTCCGCCAGCGGCGGGTCAAGCATCTCTGCGCCCGGCGCCACGACGAGGGCGACGCCGAAGACAGATCCCGTTCCTGCGGCGCGCGTCCGTACAGACCACGTTGTCCGATAATAAAGGTCGCGCATAGCGCGCTGGGCACTCCGAGTCGTCTGCAGGTCCGCACCCGGCCGCGGCGGCGAGAACGCAACCGTCACGCGGCGGGAGCCGTACTCCAGGCACATCATCCGCTCGCTCAGCCGGGGGAGCGGGAAGCTAAAGTCGCGGGTCCATGCGACGCTGCGAGACCGAGCGCCTCGTAGGGCATAGCGTCCCACTCTCTCTGCGGCTCACCCCTCTTCCTCGATCTGAGCGTTCGCGATCTGGTGAACACCGCCATTGAGCCAGTCTGCCGCCAATAACCTAGTGTAACAGAGATGAGACAGAAAATGATTGACGCAGCGATGTAATCACCACCCTCGCCGGCGCGCCCGCACGCAGCAATTCCAGTGTTTGAAGGCTAAACGCCGAAAATGTCGTAAATCCACCGCACAGCCCAACCATAAACGTGACGCGCCAGACCTCGGAGGAAGGGTAACGACCATGCGCAATTGTCAGAGTTCCAAAAAAAACAATATTGTAAATGATCCAACAATTTTGATTAATATAGTGCCCCAAGGCAGGCTTTGACTGAAAGAAACCATCCACAAATCTATCCAGTATCGCGCCACCGTGACGATCGCGCGCCCGATGGCGACACATAAGGTCATCTGCAGCATCGCATCCAAATACCTGATTGTACGTAATCCGCTCAGTATTCAGGATGGAGATCCGAACACCGCCTCGGCGCCAAGGCCCTGGGCGATCGTAAGCAGGCGATTGTACTTCGCCAGGCGCTCACTGCGACAGAGGGAGCCCGCCGTGATCTGGTTAGCTCCCATAGCCACAGCGAAATCAGCTATGAACGCGTCCTCCGTTTCACCTGACCGGTGGGAGATTACGAACTCCCACCCGGCCTCTCGGCATAGAGCAACAGCTTCAATTGCCTCCGTGATCGTCCCGATTTGGTTGAGCTTGATCAGGGCGGCGTTGGTTGACCATTAGCGATTCCGCGCCGGATAAATTCCGGGTTGGTGACATAGAGGTCGTCACCGACGATCTGGATCTCGTTTCCGAGCTTCGCCGTCTGCCTAGGAAACGATTCCCAGTCGTCCTCCGCGAAATCCTCCTCGATCGATGCGATCGGAAAGCGCGCGGCCAAGGACGTAGCGCGCCGCGGAGGGCGGCGGTTTATACGGCCTGTTACCTCAAGGTAAGGACGCTTGTCCGCGAACCTCTCACGTGAGGATGACGCTCGAGATAGTCATAGATTGCGCGCCGATATAACGGCCTTTGCGACCTCTACGAAACCCGCTCCTCCCGGCCCACGTGTGATCCACCGAGGCGGCAAAGGAATTTGGTCAAGATATTCTTTAATGGTGCTGACGCCGACTGTATGCTCAAAAAATGAAAACATGGGCGCATCGTTAGTCGAGTCACCACTGTATAGAACAACACCACGATCGCAATCGACATCAACATCGTAATGATCCCGGAGTACGCGACGTGTCATTGACAGCTTATCATACCCTCCAAGCCAGCCTAGCACCCAAAGATTGTTGACTGTAACGTCAGCTCCCGCCTTGCGCAACGCGTCGACGATCGCGATACAGTCGGACGCCTCATCCGGTTTTGCAAAAGCAATGCTGGTAAGCCTGAATGGTTGATCGTCAGCGAAGATAGCTGAAGGAACTTCGTTTCTCACCCTATCCCCGATATGGAGCAGACAAGACGACATGGCAGTCCTCTCGTCGTGCTCATGCCAGAAGTGGCGCTGAACCCCATGCCCATCGGGCGCTCTACGAAAGAAGAGCCCCCCATTTTCTCCGATTACGCCATCGACTGGCCACATGCGAGCCATCTGGTCGCACCATCCTGCTGGCGCGGCGGTCACCGGAATTACCTTCACTCCTGCCGTCTGCAGCGCTTCAAGGGCCGCATAGGTGTTGGCCGCGAGGCGCCCCCGGAAAGTCAGCGTCTCATCCATGTCGGTCAGGACAAAGCGCACATCACGAAAACCTGAAATAGCAGCTTGATTGAGCGGCTTCATTGATCATCCAAATTGGACCACGGAAGGGAATTACGGCGCCCTCCCGATTTTTGGAAAGGGTCCTTCATCAATCCCTCCCGCCGACGCTCGGCAATTCAAAAACGCAAAAAAGCGTCCCGCTACGGCCGATGCCGAGACGGGGCGCTAATGCGATGACGAGAGGACGTTCGCTAGAGGCGTCGAGCCTCAGCGGATCGCGCGTCCTGAACGATCGGGCTTCGAGCTGACCGTTGCCGGTTCTAGAGTCCATCGCGACTTTTGTCGTAAAACGTGCATGGAATCCCGAAATGCACGCGGTAATGAGAGCGCCGCACCCATCCGGAGCATTCACTATGGCTACGATCACCGACGATGATGAAGGTCATATCCTCAATGGTGACACAACCAGCTCTAATTTTATCTTCGGTAAGGGAGCAATGATACTATCTATGGGGGAACCGAACTCGATAACCTAAGCGGTGGCGGAAACGATTCTATTTCATCTGGAATCGGAGATGACTACATTTCCGATGAATCGGGCAATAATACTCTTTCCGCCGGCTCCGGCGACGACACAGTCGACGCTGGCTATGCAGGCCTCGGGCTGGCGGCGACCAACAAGATCGACGCCGGGACCGGTGACGACTTCATCCATGCCGGGGGGGGGGCAGATCGATCTGATCGACGGCGGCCGGGGCGAAGACGTCGTCAGCTACGCCTACACCGAAGCCGGCGTGACCGTGAACCTGCCCACCGGCAAGGGCTCGGGCGGTTCCGCCGAGGATGACGTGTACAAAGACGTCGCCTCGGCTGGTCGCAGAACACGCTCGGCGGATGGCTCGACGTTGACAAGGACTGATCTGCCGCCGCGCCCCTGGCGCACGCGAGACTAGGAAGCGGCAGCCCTCTGCCCGGCTCCCGAATCGCCTGCTGGCTCACCTTCGCCGCTGGCGGACGATCGATGCGGCCAACGGCCACAACCTCGTTATCCATCACCACGGCGAGCCGATCGCGAAGGTCCGCAGGTCCCGGGCGACGGCCCGCGATGGCGTCATCATCTGGAATGTGACGAAGAGGAAGAAGCTGCTGAAGGTCGACCTCGGCAAGGACGTCTCGCCTCACACAATGAACCATACCGCGGCGACCTGGATGATGCAGGCCGGCGTTGACCCGTGGTTGGCGGCCGGCGTCCTCGGGATGACCATCGAAGTGCTCGAAAGCACGTACGGCCACCACCATCCGGACTTCCAGATGGGGATATCGAAGGCGTTTTGAACAGGTTTGGGGGCGGTTTCGTGGGCGCTCGGGACGCCTCTTCCGCTAACCCATTGAATCGGCTGGTCGGAGTGGCAGGATTCGAACCTGCGACCCCCTCGTCCCGAACGAGGTGCGCTACCAGGCTGCGCCACACTCCGCCTGCCGAGGCGGCCTTATAGGGTTACGCGGTCCGCTCCGCAAGCGGCCGCGCGATCAGCGATCGATGTATCCGGAAGATCGGGCCTCACCTCGCGGAACCACTCCAGCGAATGGGCGTTTCTCCAGTGCGCGCCCACTGCTTGTGCGACGCAAGACATAGGGATCAGACTATGGCCGACACCATCAAGGGAAGCGCCGACGCATTGGCGGACGATGTCGCGTCGGCGGGAAAGCATGCTGGAGCTCAGGCGCACCGCGCGGCCTCCAGCTTCGAAGACAGCGTGGAATCGGCTTCCGAAAAAGGCGCGAGCAGCATCCGCAGCGCCGGACGTCGCGGCTCCGCCCTTTATGACGAGGCTACCGAGCAAGTCGACAGCCGCGTCGCTTCTCTCGAAGAGTCGATTCGTCGCAATCCACTTGCAGCAGCAGGCGCCGCCCTGGTGGTCGGACTGATTCTCGGGCGCTTCGTTCTCTGAACGGAACTTCGTGCAGCAAGCGTCAGCCAGTCGGCGGCGCGACAAAGAGCGAGAAGAGCAATGGTGAACAAGAACACCGTCGAAGGTTCGGCCAAAGACGCAATCGGCAAAGCGAAATCCAGCGTCGGCAAAGCCACCGGCAACTCAAAGCTTGAGGCCAAGGGCAAGGCCGAGCAGGTCGAAGGCAAGGTCCAGAAGGCCGCGGGCAAGGCGACCACCGCCGTCAAGTCGGCGACCAAGTAACAATCTGATCGGGGGAATTCACCATGTACGGACGTGTGATTTTTTTCGTGGCCGCCATTGTGGCGACCGTCGCGCTTGCGGCCTGCGCCAATACGGTTAGGGGCGCAGGCCACGACATCCAGAACAGCGGGAAGGCCGTCTCGCGGGCCGCCAACTGATCGTCATCGTCTTAAGGCCATCTAGCCCGTTGTTCCCCGGCGCCGCTCGCGGGTGAATGCGCCGTGTGTCGGACGCCTCGCGACTGCGTTTCGGCGAGGTCGATACGGTCTCGCGGAGGTGGGCGTCTTCCTCCGCCTGAGGAATCCGCCGCCTTCTGACGTCAGCGGCGCGCGTGCGGGGTTGGCGCTCCGGCCTGCCCGCCGCCGGCCGAGGCCGCCATCCCCTCACCTTCGAAACGCCGCGGCAGACGCACCTCGAATACGGCCCCGCCGAATTCGTTCGCGCGATATGACACCGCGCCGGCATGGCGATCGACAATCTCGCGCACGATCGCAAGGCCGAGGCCCGTTCCGCCTCTGCGCCTGCTGTCGGAGCTGTCCGCCTGGGCGAATTTCGTGAAGAGACGCGAGCGGAACGCCTGCGGCACGCCAGGGCCGCGATCGTCGACGCTCAGCACCACGACATCGCCTTCCGTTCGCAGCGAGACGGTGACGACTTCGCCGGGCGGCGAAAACTTGATGGCGTTCGACAACAGGTTGGTCACGACCTGGCTCAGTCTGTCCGGGTCGCCCCGGACCAGCAACTCTCCGCCTGAAGGGACGACATCGACGCTTACGCCGAACCCATGAGCGTAGCCCTTCAATTCCGCCACCGCCTGGTTGACGAGGTCGGCGACCTGTAGCGTCGTCGTCTCGAACGTCATGCGGCCGGCCTCGATCTTCTCGATGTCCAGAATTTCGTTGATCAGCCGCACCAGCCGCAGACTGTTCGAATGAGCGATCGCGATCAGCCCGGCGGCCTTCGCGCCCAGCGTTCCAGCGGCGCCGCCCGCGAGCAGGCCGAGCGATCCAGCGATCGAGGTCAACGGCGTGCGCAACTCATGGCTGACGGTCGAGACGAATTCGTTCTTCAGCCGTTCGACGCGCTTCCGCTCGCTGATGTCCCGCGCGCTGACGAAGATGCGTTCAATGCTTCCTTCGGGCGAATAGAGCGGCGCCTGAACCATCTCGAACACGGTCGCCATGCCATTGACGATCGGCTCGCGTTCGATGGTCGTCACGCCGCCCTGCTCGACGGTGCGGCGAAGATCGTGCTCGAGCGAAGCGCCGCGGGAGTCGGGAAACACGTCGCGCGGGCGTCTTCCGACGACGTCGCGGGCGGCGAGACCCGAGAACCGGGCCGCCGCGTCATTCCAGGTCTCGATGCGAAAGTCGCCGTCGGAATCGACGCGCACGACGGCCGTCGCGTCCGGCGAGTGTTCGAATAGGCGCCGGAACAGGGCCTCCGTCTCAGCGAGGCGCCTTTCGCGGCTCTCGATCGCGCCGGCGGTGGCCGAGAGCGCGCGGCCGAGCGCCCTCACCTCTCCGCTCGAGCCGATCTCCGGGCGCGCGGTCAGATCCCCCGCCTCGAGCCGCCGCGCATAGGCGATGAGCCGCCTGAGGGGCCTCAAGACGAGCAGTTCGCCTCCCAGCACGCCGAGCGCGATGGAGGCCGTCAGAATCGCGGCTATCAGCAGCAGGCGGTCGTTGAGGCGACGGTCGACCGGCCCGACGACGTCTTTCCGCGGCACGCCGATGATCAGCGTGCTGTGGCCCGAGAGCAGCCTCCGCGCGACGAACACTGTCTGCCTGCCGTCGAGTTCCGGAGCGACATAGGCCCGGTCGGATTGAACGAGCGCGCGCGCGGCGAACTCCGCGTCCGCGATGCTGCGCCCGATAAGGCCATGTCTCTCGGGACGCCGTGCGATGACGACGCCGTTCCCGTCGATCAGCGTGCTCGTCACGCCATCCCCGAGCTCGCGATCGAGCGGATCTCCGAGCGCGGCGAGGTCCAGCGAAGCCGCGACGATCAGGTCGGGATCGATCGGGTCGGGAAGCGCGACCGCGATCCGCGGGTCGCCGTGTGGGCGCGAAAGGAAAAAGTTGCTGACGCTAAAGCCGCCCGAATCGAACGCCCCCCGGACGTAATCCCGATCGCCCACCACGACCGAGGTCAGGCCAGCCATGGTCGCGCAGCGGATCATCCCCTCTCGGCCGATTGTGAACATCGCTCTCACCGATGGATTCAGCTTCATAAATTCCGCCATCGAGGTTTCGCAGGCGGGGCTCGGCTGACGCGCGCCGCCTGAGCGACCGAGGACGATCAGCATCTGCCGCGCCTGTTCGATCACCCCCTCCTGCCGCTCGGCGACCAGTCTCGCCGTCGCCGCCAGTCGGTCCTCGGCGCGAGACAGCGCGCTCTCGCGCTCTGCGCTCGCGAAATGGATGGTGAGCGCAGCGAGCGGAGCGATGACGGCGACGCCGACATGCGCGATCTGCCAGCGCAGGCTCGCCACCGGACGATCGAAGCCGATCGCGAGCAAGACCAGGCCGAGCGCCATGGCCGCGTCGAGCGAGACCCCTTCGAAGCCATGGATCACGTCGAGCGCGAACGGATCGTAGATCAGCAGCGCGATCGCGAACAGCGGGATCGACAGGCCGGCGACGCGCGCGAACTGCCGGACGTCCTCCGCGCGTTCCGACGCCGACCGGGTCAGCGCGAGAGCAAGCGCTGAGAAGAGCAGCGACGCCCCGGCCGCGACGCCAATCCGCCGGGCTCCGCCGTCGGCGGGAATTGCGAGCGCCGCGCCGAGGTCGACGCCCGAGAGATGTTCGACGAGGCCTGCGCCCGCCGCCGCCGCGGTTGCGCCGGTGAGCGCGAGGCCGAGCGCGCCGGCCCAGGCGGCTCGCGCATGCAGCGCGAGCCAGGCCGTTGAGGCGCACAAGATCGCGACCGCCACGGCCGGCTTCATCGGGGAGGAGCCGGCGATCAGCGTCGCCAGCAGCGGCGCGCCGCTTGCGAGCCTGATCAGCGCGCAGGCCGCGAGGCCGGCGGCGGCCAGCGAAGCGAAGGCGCCGAACGCATATCGAAGCGGCGAGATGGCGTGCGGCGGTGTCATCGGCGGTTGCTTTCCGGGCGCTCGGATCCTGCCATTCGACCCCGATGTCCGCGGTGGCGGAAGCGATGCGGCGCAGACGCCGATACGCTTCTCGGTCTGCGGTCCGCGTTTACTTTACGCCTGCTTTTGTTCGCCGGAACCATGTATCGCCGTTGCGGCTCTACGCGAGACGGCGGCGTGTCCGACATTCCGCTAACGGCGCGGGCTGGTGGGCAAGCTCACGGAAGTCGGCGCGATCGGAGGCGGACAGGTCGACGCCACGATCCTATCGGCGCTGGCGCCCGCCGTGATCTGGATCGGCGCCCCGCCGCCGCCCGCGAGGTGGCGGTTCGCCTCCGAGGAGAAGGCCTGTTCTGCGCCGGGGACGCTTCAGTCCTTCACGCTCGTCGACGGCCGGTCGTCAGCGTTCGAATGCTCTTCGTGCCATGCGCCCTTGGCGTCCTCGTATTCGATGTCGGCGTCGTCGCCGGACAGCCGCTGTTCGGCAGCGGCCGCTTCCGCCGCCTCATGCGCCTCGGAGCGGGTCTGGAACGTCTCGGAGAACACGTCGCCAAGCTTGTACGCCCAGCCGCCGTCGTGCTGGACGATCTGGTAGATTGCCTCGACCATTGCTGATGCTCCCTGCAGGGCATATCCGACCAGCCGAACGCCCATGCCGCAGGCTGCGCTTCGGGACGCCGCAAATCAATCCGCGCTCGGCCAAGGGAGATCGCGGGATTCGATCGCGAACAGGTTTGCGCCGCTTGGCCCAGACGCAGTCCGCGGGCCGAGCGGAACCCGACGCCATTCTAGGAAATCCTAATCCTTCTCGATGCCGATGACGGCGTCCCGGGCCTCGGAAGAGCGGATGAGTTCGTCGAGCTTCGCGTGGACCGCCTCCGTATCGCGACGCTGCGCGACAAGGACGGCGTTGGTGATCGTGATCGCGGCGATAGACAGGCCGAGCGTGTAGACGTCGTCATGCAGAACGTCGAGCCACGTGAATATGAGGCCGACGGCCATTATGCCGTTCACGATCAGGAATCCGGCCGTGCCGGACAGCCAATTCGCGAAGCGCCCGATCAATCGCTCGAGAAAGTTCCGCCCGCCATTTTTTGCCATCTCAGAGTCCCCCTGCGCGGCCGAAGGCCTGCGGACTCACTAGCTTTCATGATTCCGTCAAAAGAGAGCCCGCGCAGCGTCCGCGTTCATAAACTCAGCCTGACCGCTCTGAAGGGCGCACGACGCGCGCCGAAACGGTGATGGCGATCCGGACGCGCCAGGCCCTCGGAGGTCGTCCATCTCCCATGGACGACCAAAGCGACGATCCATCCGGCTGCATGCAGGCGAAGGTTCTTACGCGATCTAGGGCGGCGTCATCGAGAGGGCCGACGCGGAGCCGACCGAAGCCACTACGCGCTATGACGCGCAAGGGCGGCAGCGGCCGCGCGCGCCTGCGAGAAGAATGGAGATGAGCTTATCGGAAGGGCCGGGCGGCCCGTCGGAACAGACCATGCGACGCGGAAGGAACACCAAGAGGATCTTGGTGGGCGCACTAGGGCTCGAACCTAGGACCCGCTGATTAAGAGTCAGCTGCTCTACCAACTGAGCTATGCGCCCGAAGACCAAAATCTTCGGCGCCGCGCCGCAGGGCCGGGGATGTAACAAAGCCCGGAGCGGCTGTCCAGCGCCGTCAGCCCTCCTCCTGGAAAACTTCCTCGCGCTTCGCCCGCACGGCCGGCAAGAACACCACGACCAGCACCAGAGCCGCGGCGATCAGCAGCCCGGCGCTCAGCGGCCGGGTGAAGAACACCATCGGATCGCCCCGGGAAATGGTCATTGCGCGCCGCAGGTTCTCCTCGAGCATGGGGCCGAGCACGAAGCCCAGCAGAAGCGGCGCTGGCTCGCAATCGAGCTTGACGAGGACGTAGCCGAGCAGGCCGAAGGCCGAGACCGTGAACAGGTCGAAGGCGTTGGAGTTCACCGTGTAGACGCCGATGCAGCAGAACGTCAGAATCGCCGGGAACAGCACGGTGTAGGGGATCGTCAGGAGGCGCACCCAAAGCCCGATCAGCGGCAGGTTGAGGAGAACCAGCATGAGGTTCCCGATCCACATCGAGACGATGACCCCCCAGAACAGCTCGGGCTTCTCGATCGCGACGTTCGGACCTGGCTGCACTCCCTGGATGATCATCGCGCCGATCATCAGGGCCATGACGGGATTGGCCGGAATGCCGAGCGTCAGCATCGGGATGAAGGAGGTCTGCGCGCCGGCGTTGTTGGCGGCCTCCGGCGCGGCGACGCCCTCGATCGCGCCCTTGCCGAAGCGGTGCGGCGTCTTCGAGATCCGCTTCTCAACGGTGTAGGCGGCGAAGGACGAGAGAATCGCGCCGCCGCCCGGCAGGATGCCGAGGATCGAGCCCACGGCGGTTCCGCGCACCACCGGCCACGCCATCGCCTTGAAGTCCGCCTTGCTCGGAAAGAGGTTCGTGACCTTCTTCACCATCACGTCGCGATCGGTCTCGTTTTCGAGGTTACGCAGGATCTCGGCGATGCCAAACACGCCGATCGCGACCGCGACGAAGTTCAGCCCGTCAGCGAGTTCCGGGAAGCCCATCGTGAATCGCTGAGCGCCGGTGTTCACGTCCGAGCCGACGAGTCCGAGCAGCAGACCCGTGACGATCATCCCGAGCGCCTTGAGCACGGAGCCGTGGGCGAGCGCGACGGAGGCCACAAGGCCGAGCATCAGAAGCGAGAAGTACTCCGCCGGCCCGAACTTGAGCGCGACCGCGGTGAGCGGCGGGGCGAACACCGCGATCAGGACCGTGGCGACGGTGCCGGCGAAGAACGAGCCGAGGGCTGCCGTCGCGAGCGCCGGACCCGCCCTGCCCTGCCGCGCCATCTGGTAGCCGTCGATCGCGGTGACGGCGGAGGAGCTCTCGCCCGGCAGATTGATCAGAATCGCGGTGGTCGAGCCGCCATACTGCGCGCCGTAATAAATGCCGGCGAGCATGATCAGCGAGGTGGCCGGCTCGAAGCCGAAGGTGATCGGCAGCAGCATTGCGATCGTCGCCGTCGGGCCGATGCCAGGCAGCACGCCGATCAGCGTGCCGAGCAGAACGCCGGCGAAGCAGAACAGCAGGTTGACCGGCTCCGTGGCCGTCGCGAGGCCGAGGCCGAGATTCGCGAGAAGGTCCACTGCCGTCGTCTCCTCAAACGCCGGGCAGGAAGGGCGCGGACCACGGCCCGAACAGCGCATAGGGCAGCCCCAGCCCGTAGCTGAACACCAGAACGCAGAACAGCGTGAGCCCGAGCGTCATCGCCGCCGCGAGCTTCATGCCGGCCCGCGCGCTGGCGAGCGTCGCGATCGCCGCGACGAGCGCCATCGACGGCGCGAGGCCGAGTCCCCGCACGGTCAGGCCGAAGACGAGCGGGGCGAGCAGGATGAACAGCAGCCCCCGCCACGGCACGCCGCCGATCGGCGACGGAGCGCGGCCAAGTCCCTTGATCACGATGATCAGCCCGAGAGCTGCAAGGATCAGGGCGAGCGCCATCGGGAAATAGCCCGGCCCCATGCGCAGGGCGCTTCCCATGGGAAGGTCGAGCGCGGCGATAGCGAACGCCGCGGCGATCGCGATGAAGATCGCGCCGCAGGCGATTTCGCGGGTGTCGACCTTCATGCCGGCTCTCGTGCTGGCGACGCCACGTGGCGGGCCGGTTCAGTCGGCGTAGACCCCGGCCGCCTTGATCACCGGCGCCCAGCGGTCGATCTCGGAGCTGAGCTTGGCCTTGAGGCCATCCGGGGTCGCCTCCGCCTCGCTCGAGGGCGCGGTGCCGAGATCGGCGAAGCGCTTGATGACGTTCGGATCCTTCAACGCCGTCTGCAGCGAGGCAGTCAGCTTGGCGAGGACTTCAGGCGAGGTCCCCTTCGGCGCGTAGATCCCATGCCAGATGCCGACCTCGAAGCCCGGCAGACCGGCTTCTTCGGCCGTCGGGACGTCCGGCAGCGAGGCCACGCGCTGCTTGGTCGTCGTCGCGTAGGCCTTGATCTTTCCGCCCTTGATCTGGTTCGTCGTGTTCGTCGTCTGGTCGCACATCATGTCGACCTGACCGCCAAGGAGGTCGGTCATCGCCGGCCCGGTGCCCTTGTAGGGGACGGTCGTGAGCACGGTCTCGATCTTGCTCATGAACAGCATCCCGCAGAGATGCGAGGCCGCCCCGACGCCGGCGTTGGCGTAGGTCACCTTGTCCTTGTTGGCCTTGGCGTATTCGATCAGGCTCTTCAGGTCGGTCGGCTCGAAGTCGGCGCGCGCGACCAGCGTCATCGGCACATCGGTGACGAGGCCGACATAGTCGAAGGCGTTGAGCGTGTCATAGGGAAGCTTGCGGTAGAGCGTGGCGCTGGTCGCCATGCCGATGTGGTGCAGCAGCAGCGTGTAGCCATCCGGATCGGCCTTCGCGACGCGTCCTGCGCCAAGCGTGCCGCCCGCGCCGCCGACGTTCTCGACCACGATCTGCTGGCCGAGATCCTTGCCCATCGCCTCGGCGACCAGGCGGGTCACGGTGTCGGTCGGACCGCCGGCCGAGAACGGAACGACCATGGTGATTGGGCGTGCGGGATAGTCCGCGGCGGCCGCCGGGCCGATCACAAAAGCGGTCGCGAACGCGGCCACGACGAAGGTGCGGACGCTGGTGCGCCTCATCGGTCTTTCCCCTCCCACGGCGCGGCGTTGATCGCCGTCGCCCGCCGGCTCCGATGCGGGAGCCCGGCTTGTTGCGCCGGAGAGGCTAAGCGCCCCGCCCGACGACGGCATCATCCGGCATGGAAACCGGCGGCGCAACGGGGAGAGGAGCGCGATCACGCTGGATTGCGGAGACGGCGGCGCCAAGCGCAAGCAGGGCCGCGCCGAAGCCGAGTCCGGCGTCGAGCCCGCCCAGTTGGTCTGTGACGAAGCCGGTGAGCACCGGCCCGGCGGTCTGTCCGACGCTGAAGGCGACTGTCATCGCGCCGACGCCCGAGGCCCAGGCTGCGGGCGGCAGGTTGCGTCGGACGAAGACGGTGGTCGCGGCGCTCGTCGTGAACATGCCGAGCCCGAACACGACGCCGGAGGCGATCTCGGCCGCGAACGAGTGAGACAGCAAGGGCGCGGCGGCCCCGAGGCATGTCACCGCCGCCGCGGCGGAGAAACCGAGACCTCCCTTCAGCGCGCCGAGCGCGCGCGACCAAAGCCATGGCGCGACGAAGCCCGCGAGTCCGATCGCGCACCAGAACGCCGACTCCTCTGAAGGAGTGGCTCCGCCGTTGCGCAGGAAGGCGAT
Source organism: Hansschlegelia plantiphila (assembly GCF_027922265.1). GTDB lineage: Bacteria > Pseudomonadota > Alphaproteobacteria > Rhizobiales > Methylopilaceae > Methylopila > Methylopila plantiphila. The sequence continues at coordinate 82,163 of NZ_BSFI01000021.1, forward strand.
CATGAAGGTCATGTAGGCGATGTAGCCCGCGCCGAAGACGCAGTAGGCCACGAGCACCGGCGCCATCGGGCGAAGCGGCGCAGGAGCCCCGGCCACCACGCGGCTTTCCCCGTCCGCGTCGCGGAGCGACGGCAGCGCGAGCGGCGCGAGCATCACAGCGGAAGCCCCTCCGAGGAGGAGCCAGGCCATGCGCCAGTTCTCTCCGCCGCCGACGGCGAGGGCGAACGGCGTGACAAGGGCGGAGACGAAGATGCCGGCCGGCGGCCCTGCATAGAGCATTCCGACGATCAGCGATCCGCGCCTGCCGAGCGGCTCCGCGATCGCGATCGCCACGGCGCCGCCTGCGACGAGCCCATGCGCCGCGGCGACGCCCGCGATGAAGCGAAGCACGGACAGCGAGACCAGCCCGGTCGCTCCCGCGCTGACCGCCGTCGAAAGCGCCGCTGCCGCCGAGCTGATGAGCACGAGCCTCAGGCCGCCCGTCAGCGCGGCGAGGCGGCCGGCAGTGAACGCTCCGATGAAATAGCCGAGCGCGTTCATTGCGTTCGGAAAGCCGGCCTGGCCGTAGCTCCAGCCGAACGCCGTCTGCATGTCGGGCAGCACGAGGGCGTAGGCGAAGCGGCCGATGCCAAGCCCCACGGCGGGCGCCATCGAAAGCGCGATGACCGCGAGCACCGCCTTGCGGAGATCAGAAGATGAGGCGGCGTTGGGCAAGGATTTGTCCGGCATGAGTCGACGCCGCTCACATGCAGCGCCACGCCCTCGGGGGCCAGCCGCGCCACGGCAACCCAGCCCCGCGCGGCGCGGCGACGAGAGAAGCGAGGACGGCGCCCGGGAAACCGATCCCCGGGGCGCCGTCCGTGACCCTCGTCAGGCGCTGATCGCTGCCTGAGCGTTGATCTGGCCGCGTTTGGTCGAGAGCTTGTTCAGCGCCGCGACATAGGCTCTGGCGGAGGCGACGAGCGTGTCCGGATCGGCGACCCTGGCCGTCACCGACTTGTCCCCTTCCTCCAGCCGCACGGAGACTTCGGCCTGAGCGTCGGTTCCCTCGGTCACGGCGTGGACCTGATAGAGCGACAGCGTCGCTTCATGCGGCACCACGCGGCGGATGGCGTTGAAGATGGCGTCGACCGGGCCGTTGCCGGAGGACTGCACCGTGGTGTGCACGCCCTCGATGTCGAGCGTCAGCGTCGCCGACTGCGGGCCCATGGTGCCTGCGATCACGGTCAGCGACAGCACCTTGATGCGGTCCTGGCCCGAAGCGATCTGGTTGTCGACCAGCGCCTCGATGTCCTCGTCGTAGACGTGCTTCTTGCGGTCCGCGAGCTCCTTGAAGCGCACGAAGGCGTCCTGCAGCTGGTTCTCCGCGAGCTCGTAGCCCAGCGTCTGCAGCTTATCCTTGAACGCCGCGCGGCCGGAATGCTTGCCCATGACCAGGGAGGTCTTGGATACGCCGACGGAAGCCGGCGTCATGATCTCGTACGTCTCGTTGTGCTTCAGCATCCCGTCCTGGTGGATGCCGCTCTCGTGGGCGAACGCGTTCTTGCCGATGATCGCCTTGTTGTACTGCACCGGGAACGAGGTCGCAGCCGACACCAGTCGCGAGATGCGGGTGAGCAGGGTCGACTCGACGCCCGTGACGTAGGGCATCACGTCGCCGCGCGTCTTCAGCGCCATCACGACCTCTTCGAGCGCCGCGTTGCCGGCGCGCTCGCCGATGCCGTTGATGGTGCATTCGATCTGCCGCGCGCCGCCGGCGAGGCCCGCCAGCGAGTTGGCGACCGCGAGGCCGAGGTCGTCGTGGCAATGGGTGGAGAACACCACCTTGTCGGCGTCCGGCACGCGATTGCGCACGGCCTCGAACATCTTGCGGTATTCGTCGGGCGTGGCGTAGCCCACGGTGTCCGGCAGGTTGATGGTCGTGGCGCCGGCCCGGATCGCGGCCTCGACCGCCCGGCAGAGATAGTCGTGGCCAGTGCGGGTCGCGTCCATCGCCGACCACTCGACGTCGTCGACCAGGTTGCGGGCCTGAGCGACGGTCGCTGAAATGATCTCGATCACCTGATCCTCGGTCTTGCGCATCTGGTGCGCGAGATGGATCGGCGAGGTCGAGACGAAGGTGTGGATGCGCGGGCGCTTCGCATGGCGCACCGCGTCGCCGCAGCGGGCGATGTCGGCGGGGATGGCGCGGGCGAGACCCGCGATCACGGCGTTCTCCGCGCGGCGGGCGATCTCGGCGACGGCCTCGAAATCGCCGTTCGAGGCGATCGGGAAGCCGGCCTCGATGACGTCGACGCCCATGCGGTCGAGCAGGCTGGCGACCTCAAGCTTCTCCTCGAACGTCATGGTGGCGCCGGGGCATTGCTCGCCGTCGCGCAGCGTCGTGTCGAAGATCACGACGCGGTCGGTGGAAGCGGTCATCGGTCAGGTCCTTCGGTCGGGCGCGCGCCGCAGGCTCTCAAGGCTCAAGGCGGCTCTGCGCGAACTGTCTTCTGGTCGGCTCCAAACCCCTGAGCGCCAGGGCGCTTGGCGCCCGGCCGGCCCTCAGGGGCGGGTAAGGAGCAGAAGGACCCCGAGCGGGCGCGCGCCGGCGCCGGCCGTGAAGGCCGTGGTCCGGTCCGCGAAGTCGCCGCCGCTCGCGCGCATCAAAATCCCGAATGCCGTTCAAGACGAACCGGCGAAAACCGATCCGAAGCGGAGATTATCACAACCGTCGTGCGTTTCCAGCGCCCGTCAACGTCTGAGCAGATAGGCGATCGCCGCATGGACATAGGGCGGCGAGGCGTCGGTGAGGTCGGCCATGGAGCGGACCAGCGCCACACGGTCGAGCTCGGATCGTTCCTCGCTCGAGAAATGCGCCTCGACCCGGCCGGCGAGCGTCGCTGCGTCGAGGTCGGTGTCGAAGCGGCGCATACAGGCATAGAGCGACCGGTCGATCACGACGAAGCGCGTCTCCGTCGGCCGGACGATCGGCTGACCGAGCCCGGTCTCCTCCATGAGTTCGCGCGCCAGCGATCCTTCAAGATCGACCCTATCGCCGACGAGGTCGTCGCGGTCGGGGGTGCCGGCGGGGAAATAGATCTGCCCTGCGGTCGCCGTGTGGGGCGCCATCCGGCCGAGCAGCACGGCGCCGTCCGAGGTGACGACCGCGGCGGCCGAGAAGACGTTCCACGTTGGATAGGCCGCGTTTCCCCCAGCGCGCAGCCAGAGATAGGTGGAGTATCCGGTCTCGTGGAAGCGCGCTTCAAGTCGGCCGCCGACGATCTCGACAGAGCTTGCGAGCATCACCCGGCCGTTGAAGAGGCCGCTGTTCCCGGCTTTCGCCCGCGCCCAGTGCGCGGCGATCGCGGCTGACGAGCGCAAATCCGCATCGAGATACTCCGGCTCGACCCGGCCCCCGAATGAGAGCGTCGGCACGACCTGTGGACTCATGCGGACGGCGTCCTCATCGCTCCGGCGTCGAGGCGCCGGTCAGGAGGCGAGTGCGGGAGCAAGCGACGGCGACATCGCCGGCGCCGCGGGGGATCGCCGGTAGAACACCGCCCTCGCCGCCCCGACGGAGATCGAGGCCACGCCCAATCCGGCGATGACGTCGACCGCATAATGGTTGGCGTCGGTCACCGCCGAGACCGCCATGGCGACGTTGAGGAGGAGCACGGGATAGCGCAACAGACGGCTGTCCCACGCCGCCCAGGCGCATAGCGCGGCTACGCCTGCATGGACGGACGGGAATGTCAGTATCCCGGCGGTGCGGCCGGCCGTCAGGACGAAGTCGGCCTGCTCGCGCACGGCGTGGAACTGCTCGAGAAAGAAGAAGCCGTATTTTGCGTTGATGTTGACGAGATCGTCGGGTCCCACGCCATAGGTCACATAGGTTCCGAGCGCCGGAAACCAGACGCTGATCAGCGACGAGAGGAAGCACAGGACGACATAGGCGAAGACGATCGCGCAGGCCCGGGCGCCGTTGCCACAAGCGGCGAAATAGATCGGAATCAGACTGATCTGGACGAAGAACGAGTTGTAGGAGCGATGCAGAAGCCAGGCGAGCCAGGGACGCTCGTCGACAAATCCGATGAGCCCCCGCCAGTCGAAGCCGAGCGCGGAGTCGGCCGCCGCCAGCTTGTCGTCCGCGAGCGGCATGCCGACCCCGATGGCGAGATAGGTCGAGACCGTGATCGGCATGATCACCAGCACGCCGGCGATCAGTATCTCGAGCATCGCGCTGATGCGCCGCGCCTTCCACCACCGCGCATAGAAGTCCGCCAGCAGAAACGGCGTCAGTGCGAAATAGATGTCGTAGAGCGAGGCGAAGTCGACCGAGACCTTGCTGAACCGCAGCCCGACGGCGACGACGGCGTAGGCGATCGCGATGGTGACGAGCAGCCGCAGATAGGCCGCGTCATAGCTGACCGGAGACATCGCCGCCTTTCTCCGCGACCAGGGCGGGGCGATAATCGACGGCAGGCGATTAACATTCGACCAACCCCTCGGCCGGCTCAGATCGGCTCCGCCACGAACACGCGGCTCGGCCGGACGAACTCGTCCTGCGCGGCGACCGTGAGGATCTCGCGGGAGCCCGCCTCCGCCGTCGCCTTGAGCAGGCCGTAGACCGAGGACGCGGCCTTCGACATCGCCTCAGCCGCTGAGCGGGTCGTCAGCCAGTGAACGAAGAACAGAGCCGCGATTGCGTCGCCCGCGCCGTTGACCGAGACCGGCAGCAGCGGCGTGCGGACCCGCCAGGCCCCCTCCCCGTCGACCGCCAGCAGCTCCATGACGCCGTCTGGCGTCTCCGGCGTCTGGAGGCTTGTCACCAGCACGACCTTCGGCCCTATCGCTCGAAGGGCCGAAGCGGCGATCTTGGCCGCGCCCAGGCCGCCGACCGCGACGCCGGTGAGATGTTCAAGCTCGAACTGGTTGGGCGTCGCGACGTCCGCGGCCGGCATCGCGCGGTCGCGGATGAATTCCGGGATGCCCGGCCGCACGAACACGCCGCGCCCGACGTCGCCGATCACCGGATCGCAGCAGTAGAGCGCCGACGGGTTGGCCTGCTTGACCCGCTCGACGGCGTCGAGGATCGCCTCGCCGATCGACGCGTCGCCCATATAGCCGGAGAGCACGCCGTCGCAGACGGGCAGCACGCCGCGCTCCTCGACGCCGGCGACCACCTCGCGGATCGCGTCGGCCGGGAACACCGGCCCGCGCCAGGCGCCGTAACCCGTGTGATTGGAGAACTGCACGGTGTTGATCGCCCAGACCTCGTGGCCGAGCCGCTGCATCGGAAACACGGCCGAGGCGTTGCCGACATGGCCGTAGGCGACGTGGCTCTGGATCGAGAGAATGTTCATGGCGCAGCCCCAGGAGGAGAGCTCGCGTTCTAGTCCCGCCGCCGGAGCGCCGTCGAGTTCCAATGCGTCATGGACGCGATCGCCTAGACATGGTCGCGCAACAATGCAGCTCCCCCGGAGGCGCAGCGCGTCCCGACGGCATGATCTGGTGACCGGAGCGCGACGCTCAGGACGCTTCCTGCATCGTCCGTGCGAGAGCGGACGGGACGGCCGCCGCGGAGATCGGGCGGCCGAAGAGATAGCCCTGCATCACGTTGCAGCCGAGCCCGGAAAGGATCGCCTTCTGGCGCTCGGTTTCCACGCCCTCGACAATACAGCACAACTCCAGGTTGCGGCAAAGATCGATAACCGACTTGACGATCGCCCGCGACGCGCCGTCCGCCTCTATGTCGACGATGAAGTCGCGATCGATCTTAATCTTGTCCAGCGGAAGCCGCCGAACGTGAGTGAGGCTGGAATGCCCGGAGCCGAAGTCGTCCAGTGCGATACGGGCCCCGAGCCGCCGCAGAAGCGCAAGCGACTCTTCCGCGAGCGCTATATCGCGCATCGCCGCGGTTTCCGTGACCTCGAAGATGATCCTCCGCGACGGGACGCCGCTTTTCTCGACGATGCTGACGATCCCGAGGATCGCAGCCGGCGACAGATCCCGGGCCGACAGGTTGAAGGAGAGCTTGACGGCGTCCGGCCAGCCTCGGGCTTCGGCGAGAGCGCGCCGCAGCAGAATCTGGGTGACGCGGTTGATGAGGCTGCTTCGCTCCGCGAGCGGGATGAATTCGCCGGGCGACACAGGGCCGAGCTCCGCGGAGCTCCAGCGCGCCAGCGCTTCGAACGCAGTCACCCGCATCGTATCGACGTCGAAAATAGGCTGGAACAGGAGCGACAGCTCCGCCTCGAGATCGCCGATCAACAGGCCCTGCTCGATCGCGTGCTGCCGGCGGATTTCGAGAGCAAGCTCGGCCGAGAGCATGACGGCGCGCCCGCGCTGGTGCTGCTTGGCGTGGTAGAGCGCGTAGTCGGCCCGCTCGTAGAGCATCTCCGCCTTTAGGCAGGACACGCTCTCCACGAGACCGACGGAGGCCGACACCTTGGCGAGCACGCTGGGAGCGGCGAGCGGCTCCTGCAGCGTTGCGCAGACGCGGTCGCCGAACGCTTGGGCTTGGCTGCGGTCGACGTCGAGGATGATCACGCCGAACTCATCGCCTCCGAGCCGGGCGATGAAGATGTTCGGGGAGGCGAGCTCCCGCAGGCGCAGCCCCATCTCCGCAAGCACCTGGTCGCCGATGAAATGGCCGTAGAGGTCATTGATCGGCTTGAACCCGTCGAGGTCGACCATCCCCAGCACGAAGGGCGGCGCCGGCCCGTCCGCAGTGTCCAGGCAAGCGTTGAGGCGGCTGAAAAACTGGCGGCGGTTGGGCAGCCCGGTAAGGCTGTCGACATTGGCGAGCAGCCGGTTCTCGTCGCTGAGGCGCTGGGTCTCCGCTTGGGCTGCGACCATCACGGCGAAATCGCGGGAGTAGACCAGCAGCATGTAGACCATCGCGACCGAGACGAGCGCGAGATTAATCCCGATCGCGATCAGTGCGGCGTCGCCGGTGGTCAACAGAAAAATCAGAAACGGAGTGATGATCGCGCCGGTCACGCCAAGCGCGGCCGCCCGAACATGCATGAGGCAGAAAATGCAACTGACCACTGTGATCCCGACGAAGAATATAACGTGGGCCTGCAGCGTCGGGCTGCCGTAATCATAGAGGCTGAGCGCCCAGACGAGATAGATGACGCCGAGGACAGGCCCAATGACGGATGCCGTCAGGAGACGGCGCTGCGCTGCGCCCGCCGTCATCGCGCGACCCGCGCGGCGCTTCCAGACGACGATCCGGGCGAGGCAGAGAGCGATAAGTACGCCCGGCACGGTGAACACGAGCCCGAAGGGCGCCACCGTCCAGTGCGTCCAGGCGAGCGCGACCGCGTTGGAGCCAAGGATCACGTAGAGAACCGGAACCTGCTTGGAGAACGCCTCGATCTGGGCGAGCGCCAGCTCCCGCGCCGCGGGCGTCGTGCTGAACAGCCTCCAATCCGGCATGGCGTCCCTCATGCGGGCACGGCCTGCTTTTCCCGGCCCTCGCGTATAGCGGCGGCAAAGAGATTAAAAGGCCGTTTCGCCGGATCGCTGAGTCTCCCGGATTTTCATGTGATCGATGGCGTTTTCGCCAGCCGCGAAAATGGCCGGCGCCGCACGACGAGCGCGACGCCGGCCATCGTCAGATCTATGAGCGGGCCGCCCCCGCGGCGGCCCGATCCCGTTCGCCAATCCCGGCCTGGGCCCTTCGGACCCGGATGGCCGGCCTCGACGACCTCAGTTCTTGGCCTTGTCGACCAGCGCCTTGGCCTTGATCCACGGCATCATCGCGCGGAGCTTTTCGCCGACCTCTTCGATCTGGTGAGCGTTCGCCTTGGCGCGCGTCGCCTTGAACGAGGTCTGGTGGACCTTGTTCTCCAGCATCCAGTTGCGCACGAACACGCCCGACTGGATGTCGTCGAGCACGCGCTTCATCTCGGCCTTGGTCTCGGGCGTCACGATGCGCGGGCCGGAGACGTACTCGCCATATTCGGCGGTGTTCGAGATCGAGTAGTTCATGTTGGCGATGCCGCCCTCGTAGATGAGGTCGACGATCAGTTTCACCTCGTGCAGGCATTCGAAATAGGCCATCTCCGGCGCATAGCCCGCCTCGACCAGCGTCTCGAAACCGGCGCGGATCAGCTCGACCAAGCCGCCGCAGAGCACGGCCTGCTCGCCGAACAGGTCGGTCTCGCACTCTTCCTTGAAGCTGGTCTCGATGATGCCGGCGCGGCCGCCGCCGATGGCGGAGGCATAGGACAGGCCGAGGTCGTGGGCGTTGCCGGAGGCGTCCTGGGCGATCGCGATCAGGCAGGGCACGCCGCCGCCCTTCTGGTACTCGCCGCGCACCGTGTGGCCAGGACCCTTCGGCGCGACCAGCAGCACGTCGAGATCCTTGCGAGGCTCGATCAGGTTGAAATGGACCGCGAGGCCGTGCGCGAACAGAAGGGCCGCGCCCTCCTTGAGGTTCGGCTCGAGGCTCTCCTTGTAGATGTCGGCCTGCAGCTCGTCGGGAGTGAGCATCATCACGACGTCCGCCTGCTTGGCGGCCTCGGCCGGCGACAGCACCTTGAAGCCTTCGCTCTCGGCCTTCTTCGCAGTGGCGGAGCCGGGCCGCAGGCCGATCAGGACGTTCTTCACGCCGCTGTCGCGCATGTTGAGTGCGTGCGCGTGGCCTTGGCTGCCATAGCCGATCACGGCGACGGACTTGCCCTTGATGAGGTTCAGATCGGCGTCGCGATCGTAATAAACGCGCATGACGGGTTTCCTTCCTTGATGTGCTTGCGTTGAATTAGCCGGCTTCGCCCGGCGTTTTCGCTGCCCCATAGAGGGCAAGAAACTGTTCAGTCGCCCGCCGGGCGTCGCCCGCGATCACCGCCTCGTCGAGGACAAGCCGGTCGCCGAGCAGAAGCCTGATCTGCGCGTCGCGGCCGACGAGCCCGAAAAAGGTGCGAAACGTCTCTTCGGCGTCGTCGAACGCGAGCAGGCCGGCGTCACGGGCGTCGACAAGCAAAGGCTTCAGCCGCTCCCCGATCGCGAAGCGCCCGTTGGCGAGCACGATGCCGCCGAGCGTCTCGGCCTGGCCGATCGCGACGCGGTTGAGCGCGATTGAAGTCTCCGAGGCGATGACCTTCAGCCATCCGCCGGCGAAGGCCTCCAGACTTTCACGCAGCGCGCCCGCGTCGAAATGGTGACGGTCATAGGAACCCGCTCTGACCTTAGACGCCTGCCAGCGCACGGTGGCGCTGAGCAGACCGTCCCGATCGCCGAACCATTTGTACAGCGTCTCCTTCGAGCAGCTGGCGCGCTGCGCGACGGCCGCCATCGTCAGCGCCGCCTCGCCCTTTTCGACGAGCAAGGCGAGCACGGCGTCCAGAACGGCTTCGCGCCGCTCCGTCATCTGCTCTTCCGCTACGTCCTGCACGCCCAAACGCTCCGTACCGTACGTTACGGTTCGTATGGCTCATCCCGCGGCGGGGCGCAAGAGCTCAGGGCTATAAGGCCCGCGATGTGATCGAAGCCCGGGTCTTTTCTTGACCGCCCAGCCGCGAACGTTCGCCGCTTGGCGATGAACCGCGACCGCGTTTTCAGCAAGCGGGCGAGGACCGCAGCGTTATGCGCTGTCAGATTGCATCTATCTTGACTAATTAAAACCTGTAGTTGAGCATTAGCGTTGCCGGCAACGGCCGCAGAACGCGGCGGCGTTCGCGAGACCGCAACGATTTTTCTGGGGGCAGACTGATGCCGATCAATCTCGCAGAACCGTTGGATTGGGAGAGCGCGACGGGCGACGCCCTGACCATGCTCGAGGACCTGCAGGGGAACATTCTGAAGGGGCACGGCCGCCACCACACCGCGAACCTTTTCCTGAACTTCTCAGGCGACAGAGGCAAGGTCGCCGCCTCTCTCAACAGCATCGGCAGGCAACTTCCGAGCGCGCTGGATCAACTGCGGGATGCTAAGGCGTTTTCCGAAACGAAGATTTCCGCTGGACGCTTCCTCTCCTTCTTCATCTCCAAGGAGGGCTACGGCTGGCTCGGAACGCCCGCACCCGTGAGCCCTGCGCGCGCGCCCCATTCCGCGGACGCGACGCTGGAGAGCATGCTGGATCGGAAGACGGCTCTGGACGACCCCAACCTGCCAGACCTCGACGCTCACTTCCGGCAGGACCAGCCCGAAAAGATCATCCACGCATTGCTTCTCATCGCCGATGACGGGCCGGAGGACGTTGAGGTCGAGGCCAGCCGCTGGACGTGGCTTCTCGCGCAAGACGGCGTCTCCGTGATCGGCGCAGAATACGGCCGCGCCTATTTCAACGCCGCGAAAGATGGCCTGGAAAACTTCGGCTACGTCGATGGCCGCAGCCAGCCGCTGATGCTGCGCCAGGACATCGCGGAGGAAGGGAAGAGTTTGAAATCCGGCGACCCGGCCGACCCGGATTCCTGGGAGTGGAGTCCGATCTTCCCGCTTGGCCAGTTCGTGGTCAGGGATCCAGGAGGAGCGACGCCGCATAGCTTCGGCAGTTACTTCGTCTTCCGCAAGCTCGAACAGGACGTCGAGGGATTCAAGGAACGCGAAGAGGCCCTGGCGAAAGCGCTCGGACTTACGAACTCACCCGATCCAGACGACGCCGAACGCGCTGGCGCAATGGTCGTTGGCCGGTTCGAGAACGGGTCGCCGTACACGATGCCGAAGGGTCCTTGGACGGCTCCGGTCTCTCCCGATCCTTCTTCCGGTCCGCTCAACAATTTCAATTTCGACAACGACTCCGAGGGAGCGCTGTGTCCGTTCCGGGGGCATATCCGCAAGACCAATCCCCGCGGCGACAGCGCGCGGCTTCCTGGCGGCACGTTCGATGAGGAAGAACTCGGTCGAGAACGCTCACGGATCATGGCCCGCCGCGGCATCACCTACGGAGTGAGAGCCCAAAACGTCGCAAGAGAATTCGTAGACAGGCCGAGGCAGGGCGCAGGCCTGCTCTTCATGGCCTATATGGCGAACATCTCGGAGCAGTTTGAGGTAACGCAACGTTTCTGGGCCAACAACGCGGAGTTCGTCAGTCCGCCCGTCGGCATCGATCCCGTGATCGGGCAGACAGCAAACGGTGAAGGGCAGGTCTGGTGGCCCGACGCCCGCGGCGCTCCAAAGAAGACGGAGTTCGACTTCGGGAGATTTGTCCATCTCAAGGGAGGCGAGTATTTCTTCGCGCCTTCAAAAAGCTTCTTGACGAACTTCGTGTTCGAGCCAGTGACAGCCGCTGCGGAACCGGTCTCGGAAGACGCTTCGGTCATGACTACCGCCTGACGGAGCGAGCCAGCGCGGGAGATCGAGCGGTCTCGGCATGGCCGGAGCGTTCGCCGCGCGGAGCCTCCCGAGTCCGCCGCGCTGTCTCATCCCGTCATCCCCTCCGGGCCGCGGGCGATCGCGGCGACGCCGGTTCGGGAGACCTCGACCAGACCGAGCGGCGCCATCAGCACGATGAACTGGTCGAGCTTGTCCGGCTTGCCGGTGATCTCGAAGATGAAGCTCTCGATTGTGGCGTCGATCACCCGGGCGCGGAAGGCTTCCGCAAGACGCAGCGCCTCGGCGCGCTGGTCGCCCTTGCCGCGCACCTTGATCAGCATCAGCTCGCGCTCGAGCGACTTTCCGGTGAGCGTGAGGTCGACGACCGAGTGCACCGGCACCAGCCGGTCGAGCTGCGTCTTGATCTGGTCCACGACGCCCGCAGGCCCCGTGGTGACGATCGTGATGCGCGAGAGGTGCGTCTCGAGGCTGACCTCGGACACCGTCAGGCTGTCGATGTTGTAGCCGCGCCCCGAGAACAGGCCGATGACGCGCGCGAGCACGCCCGGCTCGTTGTCGACGAGGATCGCGAGCGTGTGGCGCGCGAGCGGCGGGTGCTGGTCGTCCATGAAATAGGCGGAGCCGGTGGGCTGGCGCATTTGAAATCCTGACTAGACAGATACTTTAACGGACCGCTCCGCCGTCATGCCCGGCGAAGCCGGGCATCCACGACTTGGACGTCACGCGATGCGTCGAGAAAGTCGCGGATGCCCGCGACTGCGGGCATGACGGCGAGCGCGCGCTCGGGAGGGGCCGCCCTCACACCAGCATCTTGCCTTCGTCGGTGATCGCCTCGTCGATCCTCTGCTCGCCGGCTTCGCCGAGCAGCATCTCGTTGTGGGCGCGGCCCGAGGGGATCATCGGGAACACGTTCTCCGTCTTGTCGACGATGCAGTCGACCACGACGGGCCCAGGCGTATCGAGCATCGCCCTGATGGTGGCGTCGAGGTCGCCGGCCTTCTCGCAGCGCAGGCCGGACGCGCCGTAGGCCTCCGCGAGCTTCACGAAGTCCGGCAACGCCTCCGAATAGGAATGCGAGTAACGCGAGCCGTGCAGCAACTGCTGCCACTGGCGCACCATGCCCATATATTCGTTGTTCAGGATGAAGATCTTGACCGGCAGATTGTACTGCACCGCCGTGGAGAGCTCCTGGATGCACATCTGGATCGAGGCTTCGCCCGCGATGTCGATGACCAGCGCGTCCGGATGCGCCTTCTGCACGCCGATCGCGGCCGGCATGCCGTAGCCCATCGTGCCGAGGCCGCCGGAGGTCATCCAGCGGTTCGGTTCGTCGAAGCGGTAATACTGCGCGGCCCACATCTGGTGCTGGCCGACCTCGGTCGTGATGTAGGTGTTCGGCCCCTTGGTCAGTTCGTAGAGGCGCTTCACCGCCTGCTGCGGCTTGATGGTCTCGCCCGACTGGCGGAAGAACAGGCAGTCGCGCGCGCGCCAGCCGTCGATCTCGGCCCACCACTCCTTCATCGCGGAGGCGTCCAGCGTCGCGCCGCTCGCGCGCCAGACGCGCAGCATGTCGCCGAGCACGTTGGCGACGTCGCCGATGACGCCGATCTCGACCTTGACGTTCTTGTTGATCTGCGAGGGATCGATGTCGATGTGGATCTTGCGGCTTCCCGGCGAGAACGCGTCGAGGCGGCCCGTGATGCGGTCGTCGAAGCGCGCGCCGATGCAGACCATGACGTCACAGTCATGCATCGCGTTGTTGGCTTCATAGGTGCCGTGCATGCCGAGCATGCCGAGCCACTGCGGACCGGACGCCGGGTAGCAGCCGAGGCCCATCAGCGTCGACGTCACCGGAACGCCGGTGACCTCGGCGAACTCGCGCAGCAGACGCGTGGCTTCAGGGCCGGAATTGATGACGCCGCCGCCGGTGTAGAAGATCGGCTTCTTCGCGCCCGCGAGCAGCTCGACCGCCGCCTTGATCTTGTCGACGTCGCCCTTGAGCTTCGGATGATAGGATTTATGAACGACGTTCTCCGGGCCGACATACCTGCCGGTCGCGAACTGGACGTCCTTCGGGATGTCGACGACCACAGGGCCCGGACGGCCGTTGGTCGCGACGAAGAACGCCTCGTGCAGGATCTGCGCGAGGTCGTTGACGTCCTTCACCAGGTAATTGTGCTTGGTGCAGGGCCTGGTGATGCCGACAGTGTCGCATTCCTGGAACGCGTCCGAACCGATCAGGTGCGTCGGCACCTGGCCGGTGATGCAGACCATCGGGATCGAATCCATCAGCGCGTCGGTCAGGCCCGTGACCGCGTTGGTCGCGCCAGGGCCGGAGGTGACGAGGACGACGCCAGGCTTGTTGGTCGATCGCGCATAGCCCTCCGCCATGTGCGTCGCGCCCTGCTCGTGGCGGACGAGGACGTGCTCGATCGCGTTCTGCTGGAACAGCGCGTCGTAGATCGGAAGCACGGCGCCGCCGGGATAGCCGAAGATGTGGGCCACGCCCTGGTCGGCGAGCGCGCGAATGACGATCTCCGCGCCGGTCATCGTCTCGGTCATGGCGTTGTTCCTTTCGCCTTGTCGACCTTGCACCAAACCCGCCGCCGCTGGACGCCGGGCAACAAAAAAGGGCCCGCTGGGGAGCCCTTGGCTTAGGCGTCATCTGACTGGAGCGCGGACGCTTTAAGCGGTCCGCACCGTCGATGACGCCTGACTTACGAGAATGAGTGCGCGCGACACCGGTCGCTCCTTGGCAACAAAATTCGTGCGGAAACTAGGCGCAGCCAGAACGGACGTCAAGAATGAAGTGGTGGGCTTTAGTCGACCAATAGGGTCTCGGGCTTCGCCAGGGCGAGGTCGCCCTCGCCCCACGCCACATAAGGCGCGCCCTCCCGCTCGGCGGACGAGAACCGCCAGCAATTGCGTCCGGCGCGCTTCGCCTCGTACATCGCCTCGTCGGCGAGCAGCATCAGGTCGCGCGGGTTTGTCGAGCTGTCGGGCGCCAGCACGCCCCCGACGGTGATGCTCGGCCGTACTTCGACGCCTTCGAGATCGCAGACCTCGTTGACCGCGCTCACCAGCCGCTTCGCCATGCCCATGGCGTCGGCCACCGCGGAGACCGGCGCGACGATCGCGAATTCGTCGCCGCCGATCCGCGCGACAACGTCGGTTTCGCGCACCGACTGGCGAAGCCTGCTCGCGACTTCGATCAGCAACTGGTCCCCCCTGGCGTGTCCGTAGGTGTCGTTCACGCCTTTGAAGTGATCGAGATCGATCAGAAACAGCACGAAGCGCCTGCCTCGCAAGCGGGCGGCCGTGCTCGCACTGTCGAGCGTCTCGGCGAAGCGCGTGCGGTTCACCAGCTTGGTCAATCCGTCATGCATGGCGCGGTAGGCGAAAAGCCGCTTCAGCCGCCGCTGGTCGTGCACCACCGCGGCCACGATCACGCTCGGGCCGCCGAGCAAGGCGAGGAGACCGTAGCGGAGCAGGTCGGCGCTCAACGTCGCAGGCGCAGGCTCCAACAGCACGCGCCACTGGCCTTGCTGGGCGAATGCGAGCAGAGCCGTGAAGAAGGAGAACGCAGCGATCGAGGTCGCGTTCAGCCCGAGCCTGAGCGCGAACCAGAGCAGCGCGACGGACGCGGCAAGCGACCACATCGGCCCGCTGTCCGCCGCCGCGCCCAGGACGAGCGCAGCGATCAGAAGACTGGAGGCCACGAACTCCCAGGCCCGCGGGCGTTCGTCGTCAGCGCCGTGCTCGCAAGGCGCGTCGAGGCCCCTGCCCCGGCCAAAGCTTAGGATGAGCGCGACCACGAAGCCCATCGTTACGGCGTCTGCGAATGCCCCGGCGCCCGCCGCCGAGAGCCGCGCGGTCAAGGGTCCGGCGAGCGTCAGGACGTCGAGCGGCGTCGCCGCCAGGGGACCGAGGATCGCGGCGGCCGCCGCCGCCGCGGCGACCATCTTCTGCGAGGTGAGAAATCCGGCGCGCCGCAGCCACAGGAAGATCAGCGAACCGCAACCGATCTCGATAAGATCGCTCGCCAGCGCGACCGGCCATGCCGAAGGCTGGTCGCCGAGGATCAAGGCGACCCCCACATGCGCCGCCGCAAGGCCGGCGATGTCGGCCGCGTCCAGTCCGCGACCGAAACGCAGCAGCATGCCGATCGCGACGGGCGCCCCAAGCGCCAGCGCCGGATGTTCGCCCGGGCCTTCGCCCAGCAGCCGCCCGGCCCCCAGCGCGGCGGCGTAGCAGAGCGGCAGCGCCAACTCGGGGAGAGAAAGGAGTGAGAGCAAGCGGGAAAAGCCCGCGGAAGATCGTACCAGCGCAGACGCGAACATACTCGGTGGTTCTCCAGTGGCTTGAGCTTGAAGGACCCCCTGCTAAGGCGCGGTTTGCGGCAGGACTTAAATTTGAGCAAATTTCTGACGCTCCGGACCGGCCGGCGCCGCGTAACGAAGCGGGTCGCGGGAGCGTAGGGAGCAGGCATGGGATTGTTCCACGACCGCGCCGGACGCTTTTCGCCCTTGCTGACGCTGACGCTGGCGGCGTTGGTCGCCCCGGCGGCGTGGCTCGCCATCCGTGCGCTGCACGGTGATTTCTCAGGCCCCGCCCCCGACGCTTTCGGCGCGCCTCCCGGCTTTCAGGACGTCGGTTCGGCGCCGTTCGGTGGAAACGCCGGCTCAGCCTTCGCGGCTCCCGGCGGCGAGGCGGCGCGGCCGATCTATGGCGCGATCCACTTCACGGGCGACTGGGCGGTGCGCTTCCTGCTGCTGTCGCTCGCCGTAACGCCGTTCCGCCGCCTGCTGCACTGGCCGCGCCTTGTGCTGACGCGCCGCCGCGTCGGCCTCGCCGCGCTGGCCTACGCCCTCGGCCATTTTGGGCTTTACGTTTTCGATCAGCAGTTCGTCGTCTCGAAGATCGCCAGCGAGATCGTGCTCAGGGTCTATCTCGCAATCGGCTTCGCCGCGCTGATCGGCCTGATCGCGCTGGGCTCGACGTCGACCGACGCCGCCGTGAAGCGGATGGGCGGGCGGAACTGGAACCGGCTCCACAAGCTCGCATACGTGATCGCTGGGCTCGGCCTGCTGCATTTCGCCATGCAGTCGAAGCTCGACGTCACGGAGCCGACGCTGATGTGGGGCCTGTTCCTCTGGGCGATGGGCTGGCGCGTGCTGCAGAGCCGGGGCGAGCGGGCGGTCAGCCCCGTCTGGCTGATCGGCCTCGCTCTCGCGGCCGGGCTCGCGACCGCGCTCTCGGAAGCCACGTGGTACGGGCTCGCGACCGGCGTCCACGCCGACCGCGTGCTGCTTGCGAACTTCTCGGTGCGCCTGGGGCTGAGGCCTTGCTGGTGGGTCATGTTGTTCGGCCTCGCGGCGGCGGCCTCGAGCCTGATCGGCGCGCGGCGGCGCGGCGCGCCGCGTCCCCGGACTGCGCGGCCGGCGCAGGCCAGCCCCGCAGAGGCCGCGGCGCCCCTGCGTCTGGCGCCCGAGGGCGCTCGCGACTAAGGTCGCGGCCCCTCGAAACCGGACAAGGTGCTTCAGCGTGATCGCCGACCTCTCCGCCGCGGACCTCGAAGCCTTCGGCGCCCGCATCCAGGCCGACTACGACGCGTTCCGCGCCCGCGGCCTCAAGCTCGACATGACCCGCGGCAAGCCCGCGCCCGAGCAGCTCGACCTCGCGGAGGGCATGCTCGCGCTGCCCGGCAACCGCGACCATCTCACCGAGGCCGGCGAGGACGCCCGCAATTACGGCGGCGTGCAGGGCGTCGCCGAGGTGCGCGCGCTGTTCTCCGGCACGTTGGGAGCGAAACCGGAGCGGATCGTGGTCGGCGACAACGCCAGCCTCGCGATGATGCACGATTCGATCGTCTGGGCGCTTCTCAAGGGCGTGCCGGGCTCCGCGAAGCCGTGGGGCAGGGAGAGCGAGATCGCCTTTCTCTGCCCGGTGCCGGGCTACGACCGCCATTTTGCGATCTGCGAGGAATACGGGATCCGCATGATCCCCGTGCCGATGACGGGGCATGGGCCGGACATGGCCAAGGTCGAGGAGCTCGTCCGCGACCCCGCGGTCAAGGGCATGTGGTGCGTGCCGAAATATTCGAACCCGAGCGCGGAGAGCTATTCCGACGAGACCGTCCGGCGCCTCGCCTCGATGAAGACGGGCGCGCCCGACTTCCGCCTGTTCTGGGACAACGCCTACGTCCTGCACCATCTGACGGACGAGCGGCGCGAGATCCTGAACGTGCTCGACGCCTGCGCCGACGCCGGCAATCCCGACCGCGCCTTCGTGTTCGCATCGACGTCCAAGATGACGCTGGCCGGGGCCGGCCTCGCCTTCTTCGCCTCGTCGGAGGCGAACGTGAAATGGTACCTCGCCCGCGCCTCCAAGCGCACGATCGGCCCGGACAAGCTGAACCAGCTCCGCCATGTCCGCTTCCTCAGGGACGAGGCGGGTCTGGTCGCCCATATGGACAAGCACCGCGCGCTGCTCGCGCCGAAATTCCAGACGGTTACCGACGCGCTGACGTCCCGCCTCGCAAACCAGGGCGCGGCGCGCTGGATCAAGCCCGACGGCGGCTATTTCGTCAGCGTCGACGTGACCGAAGGCGCGGCGTCGCGCGTCGTCGCGCTCGCGAAGGACGCCGGGCTGCTGCTCACGGCCGCCGGCGCGACCTGGCCCTATGGCAAGGATCCGCACGACAGCAACCTGCGGCTCGCGCCGTCCTACCCTTCCCTTTCGGACGTGAAGGCGGCCTCGGAGGGCATCGCGCTCTGCATCCTGCTCGCCGCGATCGAATCGGAAAGCGCCAGGCGCCGCAGCGAAGCGGCGTAAGGCTCAACTCGGCGCCCCCGCTCATGTCCCGGCTCGAGGCCGGGACATGAGCGGGGCGTCCACCCCCCTCCTCCTGATCTCCGCCATAGCCGCCTCCAGCGCCTTCTCGGGCGCGACGTGAATCCAGTCCGCCATCCTGTTGCGGAACCATGTCGACTGGCGTTTGGCGTAGCGGCGGGTGTCGAGCTGGGTTCGGGCCAGCGCACCCTCGCGGGTGATCTCGCCGCGCGCCCAGGCGGCGAACGGCGCCGCGCCCAGCGCCTTCAGCACCGGCGTCGCGGGATCGAGCCCGCGTGCGAACAGCCGCTCGGCCTCATCACGGGCGCCGGCGTCTATCATTGCTTCAAGCCGTCGAGCGATCGCGCCGTCCAGCGCCGCGCGATCAGGCGCAAGGACGATCCTCAGGGCGTCGGCCGCGGCGACGGGGCCCGGCGTCGTCTCCGCCTGCCAGGCAGCCAGAGAACGCCCGGTCGCTTCGAACACCTCCAGCGCCCGCGTCAGCCGCTGCGGATCGGACGGCCGGAGCCGCGCGGCCATGGCTGGATCGCGGCGTACGAGCTCGTCGTAGAGATCCCCCGGAGGCGTCCCCCGCCAGCGCGTCCTGATCTCGGCTGGAATCTCCGGAACCGAAGCGAGGCCAGCCGTAAGCGCCTCGAAATAAAGCCCTGTCCCGCCGACCAAAACAGGGATCGCCGGACGGCCTTCCGCTCGCGGCGGCTCAGAGATCCGAAGTCGGTCGGATAGCTGAACGTCGCCAGTTAACTCCTTGGCAACCATAAAAACATCGGAAACCCAGCGTCCGACGGCATAAGCGTCGCCGCCATCGACATGGCCATAGAGGCGATGAGGAGCCTTGGCTTCGTCGGCTTCCGTCGGCCGAGCGGTCAGCACGCGCAGGTCCGCATAGACCTGGCTCGCGTCGGCGTTGACGACCGCGCCGCCGAGCTCGCGGGCGAGCGCAAGCGCGAGCGCGGACTTGCCCGAGGCCGTGGGACCGGCGATCAGCACGACGCGGATGGGCTGTTCTGTCGTCATCATCCTCTATGCATGCCCGCCACGCCGTCCCGTCCGTTGCGGGCCGCGGCCCCGACCTTCTATCTGAACGCCCGCCCAGCCGCCGAGCGCCCGATGTCCTCAAATCTTGTCGCCGTCCTGATCGCAAGCCCCGCCGCGTCCGTGCTCGACGAGGCGCTGCTGAAGCGCACCTCAAGGGCGCTAGGCGGCGTCGGGCCGCGCATCCTGAAACCGGGCGTCGCGGCCGAGTTCGCGCTCGAGGCGGGCGACGCCGCCGAGCTCCGCGCGTCTCTGGCGGCGGCGCTCGGTGGAGCGCCCGTGGACGTCGCTGTGCTGCCCGCGGAGGGACGCCGCAAGCGCCTGCTGATCGCGGACATGGATTCGACCTTCATCGAGCAGGAATGCATCGACGAACTCGCCGAAGCTCTCGGTCTCGCTCAACTGATCGCCCCGATCACGCAGCGCGCGATGCGCGGCGAGATCGCCTTCGAGCCCGCGCTCCGCGAGCGGGTGGCGCTGTTCAAGGGCTTTGCGGTCGACGACGTCACCGCCGCCATTCTGCGCGACCGCGTCACCTTCACGCCCGGCGGCAGGACGGTGGTCGCGACCATGCGCGCGCACGGCGCCTACACAGCGCTCGTCTCCGGCGGCTTCACGAGCTTCACCGGTCCGGTCGCGGCCGCCATCGGCTTCGACGAGAACCGTGCGAACGTGCTGGAGACGGAGGGCGAACGGCTCAGGGGGACGCTGCTCGAGCCGGTGCTCGGCCTGCAGGCGAAAGTCGTCGCGCTTGACGATCTCGCGTCGTCCCGCGGCCTCAAGCGCGCCGACGCCATCGGCGTCGGCGACGGCGCGAACGACATCGCGATGCTGTCCGCGGTCGGGCTCGGCGTCGGCTTCCGTCCGAAGCCCGGCGTCGCGGAAGCCGCTGACGTCAGGATCGACCACGGCGACCTGACGGCGCTGCTTTACCTCCAGGGCTACGCGGAAGACGAGATCACGACAGCCTGACGGCGCCTCGTCTTTATTCGATCGACACCGCGACGAAGCGGACGTCGCCCTGCTTGTTGGACAGCAGCAGCAGCGCGGTCTTCTTGCCGTCCTTCTTCAGCTCCTCGATGCGGCCGGTGACGTCGCCCGGCGTGTCGACCGTCCTCTGGGCGACTTCGAGCAGCACGTCTCCGGGCTGGATCGCGTTTTCCTGAGCCTTGGAGCCTTCCTTCACCTCGGTGATGACGAGCCCCTTGGCGTCGGGCTTCAGCTGGAACTTGGTGCGGAGTTCGTCGGTCAGCGCCTGGAAGGTCAGGCCGAGCGCGGTCACGGTCTTCGGCTGGTCGGACGGCTTCGGGGCCTTGAGCGCGGCTTTCTTCGGCTCATCCTCCTCTAGGCGGCCGACCTTCAGCTTCAGCGTCTCCTCCTTGCCCTTGCGCAGGACGACGACCTCGACCTCCTTGTCGATCTCGGTATCGGCGACGACCCGCGGCAGGTCGCGCATCTCACGGATGACTTTGCCGTCGAACTTGATCACCACGTCGCCGGTCTGGAGGCCGGCCCTGGCCGCCGGGCCGTCATCGTTCACGCCCGCGATCAGCGCGCCCTTGGGCGGGCCGGCGACGCCGAGGCTGTCAGCGATGTCGTCGGTGACCTGCTGGACGCGGACGCCGACCCAGCCCCGCCGCGTCTCGCCATATTTCAGCAGCTGGTCGACGACGGGCTTCGCCGTCGAGGACGGCGTCGAGAAGCCGATGCCGATCGAGCCGCCCGAGGGGGAGATGATCGCAGTGTTTATCCCGACGACCTCGCCGGCCATGTTGAACAGGGGCCCGCCGGAATTCCCTTTGTTGATGGCCGCGTCGGTCTGGATGAAGTTGTCATAAGGCCCGGAATTGATGTTCCGGTTGCGCGCCGAGACGATGCCGGCGGAGACCGAGCCGCCGAGCCCGAACGGGTTGCCGACCGCGAGCACCCAGTCGCCGACCCTGAGCGCGTTGGCGTCGCCGAAGCTCACCGCCTTCAGCGGCTTCGGCGCCTTCACGCGCAGCACCGCCATGTCGGTCTTGACGTCCTTGCCGACAAGTTCGGCCACCAGCTTCGAGCCGTCGTTGAAATTGACGGTGATCTCGTCCGCGCCCTCGATGACGTGGTTGTTGGTGACGACGATTCCGGACGGATCGATCACGAAGCCGGATCCGAGCGAGCTCTGCTTCTTCGCCCCCCCCTGGCCTCGCTTGTTGAAGAACTCGTCGAAGAAATCCTCGAATGGCGAGCCGTCCGGAACCTGCGGCGGCGGCACCGCCTTGTCGGCGGCTGGGGCGTTCTGCGAGGTCGAGATGTTGACGACCGCGTCGACCAGTCCCTCGGCCAGGTCGGCGAAGCTGTCGGGGGCCGGCCGCGCATAGGCTTGCGAAACCGAGCCGATGGCGAGCGTTGCGGCGAGCGCGGCTGCGACCGCCGACCGGACGAGGCGCGCTGATGGGCGGGCGGGGTCGCTCATGGCGTCTCCTTGCGATCGGCGTCGGGACGGACCGGCCCCGGCGCGGCGCGTCACTCTACACAACGCCGATGAGGCGGAAAGAGGACGGGGCGTGCGCGGAGCGGCCGCCTCGCGGCCTGTTGATCGCCAGATCCGTCACCGCGCCTGGGGCGTGCACACCACCTGCTCGCCGAGCACGTAGCATGCGCTCATGCGGCCGGTTCGGCGCTCGACGCGATAGACGCCGCCCTCCTGCTGATGGCTGGAAGCTATGAGATCGTAGGAGCCCGGCTCCTGCGGCCCCGCTCCCTCGCCCGCGCTGAAGCAAAGCGTGACGCCGACCGTGCCGTCCTTCACCGCGTACTGGCACGCGCCGACCTCGCCGGTCGTGGTCTCGACGCGGAACATGCGGTTGAGATCGGTCTGCGGCGAAGGCCGGAACACGTAGTCCTCGGCGCGCGCCGCGGACGCCGCTACGGCGAGCAGGAGCGCTGCAAAGGAAGCCGCACGGCGCCCGGCCAGCTTCATCGTCGCCCTCCGCATGGCAGTCCCGAATCGGCTCGGGTTGACTTGAGCGAGCCTAGCAGGCGAAGCAGCCCAAGCCACACGCCCCCTCTCCTGTCAGATCCAAGGCCGAGACCTCATGAGCGCCCCCCTCACAGTGGTGTTCGACCTCGACGGAACGCTGGTCGAATCCGCCCCTGACCTGATCGACGCGCTCACCGCGACGCTGACCAAAGAGGGCGTCGCCGCCCTGCCCTACGAAAAGGCGCGCGACCTCATCGGCGCCGGCGCCCGGGCCCTGGTCGAACGCGGCCTCGCCGTCGCCCATCGGCCGGTCACGCTGGAGCGGCTCGACGCGCTGCACGCCTTCTTCCTCGACCACTACGCCGCCCACATCGCCGACAGGACGGCGCCCTATCCCGGCTGCGGCGCGGCGCTCGACAGGCTGGCGGCGTCCGGCGCGAAGCTCGCGGTCTGCACCAACAAGGTCGAGCGGCTGGCGATCAAGCTGCTCGACGCGCTCGACATGACCTCACGCTTCGACGCCATCGTCGGCGGAGACACATTCGGGGTCGCGAAGCCCGACGCCGCTCCGCTGCTGGGCGCCATCGAGCGCGCGGGAGGCGACCCGTCGCGCGCCGTCATGGTCGGCGACAGCTCAACCGACGTCGGCGCCGCCCGAGCGGCGGGCGTGCCCGTGATCGTCGCGACCTTCGGCTACACCGAGACGCCGGCGCGCGAGCTCGGCGGCGACGTCCTGATCGATCATTTCGACGAGCTTGAGGACGCAGTGCTGGCCGCGCTTGCGTCGGAGCGCGTCGCTGCGCGTTAACCTTCTCTTAAGGCTCTCGTTGTCTGCGGACGGCGACGGGCGCTCTTTCGGAGGGGACTCGCGTTTCCGCGCGCCCGCCCTCGTGAGGACGCCGCTTTGGCATTCCGGACCTGGCCGGACTGGATCAAGATCATCGTGGTCACCGCGCTCTGGGCTGCGGTGGGCGCGCTTGCGCTCGATCAGTTCGACGGCTGGGCGATGGCCAATTCGATCTGCGTCGGCTGGATCGTCAGCTATGGGTTCCTGATGGCCTCGCTCGAACGCGGGCGAAGCGACGGGGCGGCGTTGCTCGCCGCGCTGGCGCGCGGCCTCGGGGTTTTCGGCGCCACCACCTACGCCTTCGCGGTGATGATCGGCGTCGGCAGCGGCCCCAATTGAAATCCTGCGCGGTCCGGCGTAGTGAAGGGCCGTTCCGCGTCGGCGCCCGAATAGCTCAGCGGGAGAGCACACCCTTCACACGGGTGGGGTCACAGGTTCGATCCCTGTTTCGGGCACCACTTTTCTCTGAATTTCAGCGAACTGCGCGTTTCCCCCCATCGTGGGAGGATGCGCTCAGGTCCCGATCCGCGGCCTGATCACAGGCGAGAAACTCGAGGCGGACCGGCGCGATACGCTCGAAGCGGCCGACTGCGAAAGCTATCCGATAAGATCGACCGAGGGGAACGGGCTCCGGGGCGTTTCGTCTCTCCGAAGCATCGCGCAGGCGCAAAGGTCGTGATCCTTTCCCAAAGGCGCGCTTTGCGGGTCGGCCGACGAGACCCATGACGCCCTGATGCGGGTCTACGAAAGCCGTTTCAGCCAACAGGTCGTCGTGAGCGACGCCGTTTCGGTCCTTGGGGCTTGGCCGGAACAAGAGCCGATTCGCCGGAACCGCTTGGCCTGATCGGGCGGGCCGCGACGTGGAGGAGAAAACCGTGAGCAAGAAGCCAGAGACTGCGAAGGCCGCCGTCAAGAACGATGCGAAGGGCGCGATGGCCCCCTCTCAGGGCGACAGCCACAACAGCGGCGTGCACAGCGCGAGCCCCGGCGGCGATCGCGACGCCACGCGCCAGCCCGACGATCACTCCGCGCCGAAGCGCCCGGTCACCGGGAAACGTCCCGCGACTTGAGCCACGCCGCCGACCGCCGGGAGGCGTCGGACCAAAGAACTATCGAAACTCTTATCGTTCGGAATAACCCAGGACACACCACGCCGCAAACGACGTCATTGTCCGCCCCAGCGTCAGATCCAATTGGTAAAGTCGAACCGGATCAGATTTGCCAATCTACCGACTGGAAAAAGGAGTAACGCTTGTGGGCATGCTCGAATTATTCATCATCATGGCGTTCGGCGTCGCGCTCGCGACCTTCGTGATCACGCGGCTCAACTCCGGCCTGTCGCGCGCCGAGCGCAAGCGCCTGAGCTCGTAACGGCCCGACAACCAGATCTCGACTTGAGCGTAAGGCCGGGGCCGTCAGTCGGCGGTCCCGGCTTCGCTTGCCTTGATCAGGTTGCGGCTTTGCGGCCGCGCTTCGCAGGCGTCGGAGCGGCCGCCTTCGGAGCGGCCTTGGCGCGCGACTGGCCCAGGCCGGACTTGCGCGCCAGCTCCGAGCGGGCGGCCGCGTAGTTCGGCGCGACCATCGGATAATCGGACGGCAGGCCCCACTTCGCGCGATAGTCGTTCGGCGTCATGTCGTAGGCGGTCTTCAGATGACGCTTCAACGACTTGAAGCGCTTGCCGTCCTCCAGGCAGATAATGAAGTCGGGCGTGACAGACTTCTTCACCGAGACAGCGGGCGTCAGCTCCACGACCGGCGCCTCGACCTTGCCGGACGCCGCCGTCCCGAGCGCGGCGTGAACCGACTTGATCAACGCAGGAAGATCGGCCGCCGCGACCGAATTGTTGCTGACATAGGCGCTCACGACATCAGCCGCGAGGAGAACGAAATCCGTTTCTTCAGTCATATCTGCTCACCTTTGGGAAACTGAGCCAGAAGTGAGCGTATGACGTCAAGAATGCAAGTGGAATTATTGGAATTTGATTATTACGTTGCTGATTTCACTCACGCTGGCGCGGCGCGCTCGCGACGCCAGGGCGGCTCCCGGACCGCCCGCAAGAGCCGACGTAGCTGGTGCTTAGACGCTGTTATTCGGTTAGAACCAGGTCCAGGGTAACGGTAGACGACTCGTACCCCGTTTAGGGAAGCGCATCAGGAGGCGCGGGCGGGCCGGAGCATCACGGTCAAGGCGGCGTTGAGCATACCATGAAAGTATTGATCGCTGACGATCACTGGATGATCCGCGCGTCTCTCAAGCATGCCATTGAAAAGCTTCAGGGATCCTTCGAACCGCTCGATGCGGCGAGCTTCCAGGAGGCTCTCGATCTTCTGCGGGAAAACCCGGACATCGAGCTGATGTTCATCGATCTGGTGATGCCAGGTCTGTCCGAATTCGAGGGGCTTCGGACGCTTCGAGCAAATTATTCGGACATCCCGATCGCCGTTATTTCCGTACATGAAGACCGCGAGCACGTTCTCCAGGCGATCTCCGAGGGCGTCATCGGTTACATCCCGAAGAGCGCCGAGGGCGCCGAGCTATTGCGCGCGTTGACGCTGGTCCTAAACGGCGACGTCTATTTCCCGCGCGACATCCTGCAGGGCGGCCGTCTACGCGGCGCGCTGCCCGTCGAGCCGCCGGAACAGATCAAGCCGAGGCCGACCGCGTTGACCGCCCGGGAAGATCAGGTTCTGGAACTTGTCGGGCGCGGACGCTCGAACGTCGACATCGCCGAAGAGCTGGGCCTGAGCCCGAACACCGTGCGGGTCCATCTGCGCAACGTCGGCCTGAAGCTCAAACTGAAGGAGCGGTCCGAGCTCGCCGCGTACAAGGCCGCGCCGCCGGCCGCCCCGCGAAGCGCGACTTGACGACCACGGATCTGCGGCCCGCACCGGCTCCGCGACCAGGCCCTGGCGCCGACGTCGCGCTGCTTTGCGAGACGCTGAACTGCGTCGCCTATGCGTTTGCGCTCACCGAGAGCGGCCTCTCTCTCGAATGGGTCGTCGGCTCGATCTCCGGAGCGGCGCCATTGCCGCTGCGCTCCCTGCTCGCCGGGGAACAGGGCTCCCAGTCGGCGCAAGTCCAGGCGCATCTCAACAAGCTGATCGCGGGCAACGCCTCGCAGATCGACCTCGTCTGCCGATGCGAACAGACGGCCGCGCTGCGCGTCCGCGACTCGGCGCAGCCTGAATTCGACAAGCACGGCCGCGTCGCCCGCATCCTCGGCACCGTGCGCGACATCGCCGGCGAGCTCTGGGCGCGGCAAGACAACGCGCTCGACGTCTGGCGCCATCGCATCGCGGAGCACCTCGACGTCGGCCTCGCCTGCTGGGACGTCGACGAGAAGCTTGTGCTCGTGAACCGCTCATTCGGGGGGCTCCACCCATCGCTCGCCACCTTCGTGCGGCCCG
Organism: Hansschlegelia plantiphila; assembly: GCF_027922265.1. Classification (GTDB taxonomy): domain Bacteria; phylum Pseudomonadota; class Alphaproteobacteria; order Rhizobiales; family Methylopilaceae; genus Methylopila; species Methylopila plantiphila. The sequence continues at coordinate 108,532 of NZ_BSFI01000021.1, forward strand.
GCGTGTCGGCCAGGAGCCTGATCTCGGCGGTGGCGCATTCGGGCGAGATCGTCATCGAGGGGAGGCGCCGGGAGTGGATCGCGGAGACGCTCGACGACCTGCGCAGCGAGCGGGCGCGCGAGCATGCGCTGGCGGACGGGCGTTGGCTCGAGGTCACCCCGGTCCGCTTCGCGGAAGGCATGATCCTTCGGGTGCAGGACATCTCCTCGCAGAAGGGCGGCGAGCGGGCCCTCCGACTGGCGAAGGAAGTCGCGGAAACCGCCAACCTGAAGAAGAGCCGCTTCCTGCGCGCCGCCAATCACGACCTGCGTCAACCGTTGGCGACCCTGAAGATCCTGATCTACAGCAGCTTCGACGTGGCCGAGGAGGCGAAGCGCCACGATCTGCTGCATTCGATGGACGTGACCGTCGGGATCATGGACGAGATTCTCGGTTCTCTGCTGCAGATCGGCCAGCTCGACGCCGGACGGATCGCGACGCGTGTCGTGCATTTCCAGATGGCGCAGGTCCTGGAGCGGCTGAAGATCGAGTTCTCGCCGCAGGCCGAAGCCAAGGGCCTCGCCTTCCGCGTGGCGGCGAGCCACGTGACGGTCGAGTCCGACCGCGTGCTGCTGGAGCGCATTCTCAGCAACTTCATCGCCAACGCCATCCGCTTCACCGAGACCGGCGCGATCCTGATCGGCGCACGACGGCGGGGATCGCACCTCGACATCCAGGTGTGGGACACCGGCTGCGGCATCGCCGAAGACCAGCTCACGCTGATCTTCGAGGAGTTCCATCAGGTCGCCGATCAGCCGAGCCACCGCCAGCGCGGGCTGGGTCTCGGCCTCAACATCGCCTACCGGCTGGCCGACCTTCTCGAACACGAGATCGACGTGCGCTCGACCGTCGGCCGCGGCTCGATGTTCTCGGTCTCGGTCCCGATCGGCAACGTCTGGCAGAGCGATCTCGGCGAGCCCGAGATCTCCGAGCGCATCGGCGGCGAGTTCCTCGACGTCAAGGTTCTGGTGATCGAGGATAACGAGCTGCTTCGCCGCACCGTCTGCCTGATGCTCGACCGCTGGGGCGTTAAGGTCACGGAAGCGAGCGACGGCGAGACCGCGCTGTCGCGCTTCGCCGACGGGACCGAGCCGCGCCCCGACCTCGTGCTGGTCGACTACCGTCTGCCGAACGGTCGAGCGGGAACCGAGGTCATGGCCGACCTGCGGGGCCTCTTCGGCCAGGACCTGCCCGGGATCGTCGCGACCGCCGACACCGACCCCGCGCTGATCGCCCGCATACGGAGCGAGGGCCTGCCGGTGCTGATCAAGCCGATCAACCCGGCCCGGCTTCGCTCGGCCATGCATCATCTTCTCTTCGAGCAACGGCGCGAGCCGGTCAGGACGGGCGAGGCATGACGCGGGAACCGGATTTCATCCCGATCGGCAGCATGGTGCCGCTCTCCGGCGCGTCGTCCGCGGACGGGCGCGAGTTCCGCAACGGGCTGCAGTTCGCGATCGAGGAGATCAACGCGCTCGGCGGCATCCTGGGGCGCCAGCTGAAGCCCTATTTCGTCGACACCAGCGACCAGAGCGCAGAAGCCGTCACTGCGGCGGCGCGGGAGCTCATCAGCAGGCACGGCGTCCACGCCATCATCAACGGCTACAACATCGGCGCGCAGAACGCGGAATACGAGCCGATCGCCGACGCCGGCGTGGTCTATGTCCACCACAACACGCTGCTGCAGCACCATGACACGGTGATGGGCGATCCGGAGCGCTACTTCGGATGCTTCATGAGCGACCCGGCCGAATACTGGTATGGGCAGGGCTTCATCAAATTCATCTCGTGGCTGAGGGACACCGGCCAGTGGCGGCCGGAGTCGAACCGCCTCGCGATCATCTCAGGATCTCGGCCCTACAGCATCGTCACCGCCAACGCGATGCGCTCCTCGGCTGCCGATTTCGGATGGTCGGTTGTGTTCGGACCGGAGATCGTGCGGACGCCGACGACGGACTGGCAATCTGCGCTCGACCGGGCTCGCGAGACGCGGCCCGCGATCCTCGCCAACACCCATTTCTACGCAAGCGACATCGCGCACTTCCAGCGCCAGTTCATGAAGAAGCCGATGAACTGCCTTGTGTATCTACAGTATGGCGGCATGCATCAGACCTTCATCGACGTCGCGGGACAGGACGCGGAAGGAGTCATCATTGGCACCGTGGTCGGCCTCGTGCATGACGACGACGGCAGGGCTTACAGCAAGCGCTACCGCGAGCGGTTCGGGCTGACCGCGACGCCGGAAGTCGGCGCGCTGTCCTACAGCGCCATGCACCACTTCGCGCTCGCCGCCGGCGTCGCGGGCGGCACGGGCGCGCCCTACGAGTTCACGCAGAACCGCAAGGTCGCCGCGCGCCTGAAGAGCATCACCTATCGCAGCGTGCTCGGCACCATCCACTATCATCCGCAGTGGCAGGCCGCGGTGCCCTACCCCGACGCGACGCGCGATCCGTCGCGCGGCATGCCACATCTGTTCTATCAGGTGCAGGATTACCGCAAGGAGCAGGTCGTCATCGCACCAGTCCCCTACAACACCGGCCGCTTCCAGATGCCGCCCTGGCACCGCGGCTCACGCGCCGCGGAGAACGCGCCGGTCGCGCTGGACATCCTGCCGCCGCCGTAGAGCGCCTGAGCCGGGCGCTGTTCTCAGGCCCAGTTCCGGATTCGGGTCTGCATGCCGACCACGACGGCGCCGACGACCTGATAGGCGATGCCGCTGTTCTCGAAGGCTTGCTGGACCTGCCTGATCGTCCAGTCCGTCGGGATGCGCTCCTCCTTCTCGAACGCGACGATCGTGCCCTTCGAGACATGAGCGCGGGCCGCAAGGTCGTCCTGCGTCCAGCCGAGGACCGCGCGGCTCGCCCGACACCATCGTCCGCTCAGCATGAGTAACGGCCCATCATTCAGAGCTCCCTAGGCTCTCCGCTTGATCTCCGCGCGGCGCCTTGGCGAAACCGGCTGTCGACGACCCCGGGCGGGGGGTCCCGCGCGACGACGTCATGGACGGAGGCCAGGCGCCGCTCACGACGGCGGGACGTGAGCCCCGCCGTCGGACCCGAGGCTTGGTTCAGTACTTCGTGACGATCGGCGCCAATGGCGCCTCGGGCGCCCAGAGCGGCACGATCAGGTTGGTCCAGACCGCGGTCTCCTTGCCGCCATAGTTCTTCTGGCTGACGTCCTTGGTGAGCTTGACCTGAAGCGTCGCGCCGCCGAAGTCGTAGGAGACCAGGCCGCCGAGCGCGAACTGGCTCTGCTTCTGGTAGTTCGAGCCGGGGCTCGTCAGGTCCTTCGACATGTGGGCGACGGGACCGAGGCCCCATTTGCCGAACGCCTTGGTGATCGAGAAGTCGCCGACGAAGTAATCGGGCGCGAGGCGGGAGTCATGGCCGACCGGATTCCCGTACATGAAGTTGGCGGTCGCCTGCCAGCCGTCCTTCAGATAGGTGAAGCCGGCGCGCTGCTCGATCGTGCCGTAGGCGAGCGCCGTCGAGTCGTGTTGCGGGACATAACCGCCGATGCGGTATCCGAAGCGGAGGCCGTCGGCGATCGGCCAGCTGATCTGCGCCGCGAGATAGGTGTTGTAGAGGCCGAAATCGTGCGACGACCCCTCTGACGAGATGTCGACGAGCGTCGGCGCCACGACGAACGAGATCGCCCCGCCGGCCACTTCGAGCGGACTCTGGTAATAGAAGAACAGGATGTTCGCATTGACGCGAACGTCGATTCCGCCGACTTCGCGGAAGCTCGAATCCGTCTGGTTGATGTAATAGAGACCCTCCGGAAGCTTCGCGTAGATCGCGAGGCCCGACGTGAAGCCCGGCGTTGTCGTGCTCGACGCCAGCGCGTCCGTCGGCGCGGCCGCGCCTGCGACCAGCGCAGCTCCGGCCGCCAGCACGCCCACGGCGATCCTGCGCAGCTTGTCCCGCGCCAAGCTTGTCATCTCGCTCATCTCGTTGTCCCCTGATCTCTGATATTTGCGATCTCGCGGACCGGGCTCGGACCGCGAGGCTGTTGTCGAAGAATTTTGTCTTTGCGCATTCATGACGCAGACGCCGTTGCTTGCGACATGGCGGTCTTTTGTTGTTTGAGTTCTTTGTTTGCCTGGGCCCGCTTCACGTTGCTTCAACGTGGCGCGAGACCGGACGCGACGTGTCGACGGGCGTGATCGTGAGCGACGCCGCAGCCCCGACGGCGCAGGCGGCGAGCGCGCTGAGCAGCGCAAGCGTGTAGCTGCCGGAGCCTTCGAACAGGACCGCCGCGACCCATGGGGCGAGCAGGCCTGCGAGCCCGTATGCGAACATCATCGCGCCATAGACTTGGCTGATGCGCTCCGGTCCCCAGTAGCGGCCGACGAGGACGGGCAGGACCGAGGCGCCGCTGCCGAACACCAGCCCGATCGCCGCCACGCCGGCCAGCGACGCCCCCGCGCCGGAGGCGGTCAGCAGCGCGAGCAGTCCCGCGGCGCAGATCGCGTGGATCGCCGCCAGGATTCGCCGGGCGTCCGTCGCCTCGGCCAGACGGCCTCCGAGCAGGGAGCCCGCGACGTAGCTCAGGTTGAGCGCCATCGGCGCCGCTGCCGCGAGACCGGCGGGCGCGCCGGTCGACGCCAGCAGCTTCACAGCATGCGCAACCATCATCAGGCCGGCGTAGTTGAAGACGAAGAAGGCCAGCGCGAGCTTGAAGAACAGTGGCGACAGGAACGGCCCTCGCCCCGTCGTCCGGTCCGGCGACCCCGCCGCGGCGAAGGACGGCGTGTTCGCGGTGAGCGCAAGCACGACGCCTCCAACGACGAGCAGCGCCGCTCCGATGACGGCGAAGGAGGCGGAAGCCCTCATCCCCGCAAAGACCATGGGGAGCAACCCGGCGAGGATGACCCCGCTCAACGCGAAGGCCGAGACCGTCAGGCTGATGAGGATGCTGCGGAGGGAGTCCGGAGCGCGGGAGGCGAGCGCCAGCGCGAGACCGTACCCGAGCCCCGCCCCGACCGAGAACAGCATCCCGTAGCCGATGAACAGCGTCGCAAACGACGGGGCGAGCCCGAACAGCAGATGGCCGCCGCCCGCGAGCGCGAAAGCGAGGGCCACATAGGCGCTGAGCGGGAGGCTCCGCAGCAGCCTGTCATAGATCAGCGCGCCGGCCGTGAAGCAGACCAGCGCCGCGCTGGGGACGAGGCTGAGCGTCGGGCCCGCAACGCCGAGTTCCGCTTCGATCGGGCCGGCGAAGAGGCCCCAGAGATAGATGATCCCCATCGCCAGCATCGTCGTGACAGCTGCGGCGAACGCGGTTCGAGAGGTCGAGGGCATGAGATCGTCGCCTTTCGAGGTCAGCGGGCGGCCGCCGGGGTCACCGGGCCGAGTCGGTCCGCGCCGGTCCCATGGGGACCGGCCGGATGCGTGATGGATGGCACAGCGCGAGCAGCCCCGCGCCGGACCCTCAATCCCGGAGGTCGGCCACGTAGCGCAGGCGGATCTGGTCGGAGATCACGGCCGCGATCAGGATCATCCCGATCACCACGGTCTGCAGATAGGAGTCGATGCGCGCGAGGTTCATGCCGTTCTGGACCAGGTTGATGAACAGCGCGCCGAGAACGACATTCTCGACCCGGCCGATGCCGCCGCGCAGGCTGACCCCCGCGATGACGCAGGCCGCGATCGATTCCAGCGGCATCGAGCTGCCGACGTTCGCCTCGCCGCTGTCGAGCCGCGCGGTCATCAGGACGCCGGCGACGCCGGTCAGGAAGGCCGAGATCACGTAGACGGTGAGCAGCGTGGCTCGGGTGTTGATGCCGGAGAGCAGCGCCGCCCGGATGTTGCCGCCGACCGCGTAGAGCGAGCGGCCGGTCCTGGTCCAGTTGACCAGGACGTAGGCCGCGCAGACCAGTGCGACGGCGACCCAGATCGGGAACGGGATCTGGAGGAACGAACCGAAGCCGATGAACTCGCCGAAGTCGGCCGGCATGCCGTAGACCGGAGTTCCGCCGGTCAGATAGAGCGCCGCGCCGAAGCCGATCGAAGACATGCCGAGCGTCATGATGAAGGGCGAGACGCCGAACAACGCGACGCCGATCCCGTTCAGAAGGCCGACGGCCGAACCGCAGGCGACGCCGACGCAACAGCCGAGCAGGATCGCGAGCGGCAGCATGTCGGGCATCGCCACCGCGAAGGCGGACATCGAAAGCGCGGTTGTGACCGAGGTCAGCGCGAGGATGGTGCCAACCGAAAGGTCGAACCCGCCGGTGAGCAACACCATCATCTGGCCGAGCGAGACGATCGCGAGGAAGACGGACTGGCGGACGACGTTGGTGAGGTTCCGGACGGTCAGGAAGTTGTCCGACATCAGGCTGAAGATGATGAGGGCGAGAAGCAGCAGGATCGGCAGGACGCCGACCTGCACGAACAGGCGCTTCAGCGACTGTCCGGACGGCTTCGGCGTGGAGGCGGCGACGGTGATCGACATCGGATGGTCCTCGGATCGGCGGCAGGACAAGAGTCCGCCCCTGGGCTGTCAGGCGGCGTGCTTGCCAAAGAAGAGAGGGAGAATGCTGGCTTCCGAGATCCTGGCTTTCGGGAGCTCGTCCTGGACGCGGCCGTCGTAGAAGACGTAGGCGCGGTGGGCGAGGTTGAGGATCTCGGGAAGGTCGGAGGAGATGACGACGACAGCGGCGCCTGCTTCGCACAGGCCGCCGATGAAGCGGTAGATCGCGGCGCGCGTGCCGACGTCGACGCCGACCGTCGGCTCGTCGAAGACATAGAGGCTGATCGGCCGGGTGAGGCTGCGCGCCAGCAGCACCTTCTGCTGGTTGCCGCCCGAGAACGCCTGCACCGCGCGGTCGGGGCGCCTGGGATGAAGCTCCAGCTTGTCCGCGAGGCGCCTGGCCTCCGCGTCCTCTTTCACCCGGTTGATGAAGATGCCCCTGGCGATCGGTTTGATGTCGAGCGAGGCGAAGGTCATGTTCTCGGTGCAGGACCGCATCATCGCGAGCCCTTCGACCCGGCGGTCGGGCGGCATGTAGGAGAAGCCGGCGCGGAGCAGTCTGCGCGGGCTCTGGTTGGTGACGTCCTTGCCTTCGAGCGTCACGGTCCCGGAGATCGCGCGCTCCAGCCCGAAGGCGGCCCGCATGATCTCGGACTTGCCGGAGCCGACCAGCCCGGCGAGCCCGACGAGCTCGCCGGCCCGAATGTCGATGTCGGCTCCCTTCACCGAGCCAGACGCCGTCGTCAGGCCGCGGATCGACAGCACGGTGCGGCCGGGGTTCGCCTTGATGTCCGGGAAGATGCCCCCGACGACGCGCCCCGTCATCAGACGGACGAGTTCATCCTGCGTCACGTCGCTGGCGTCGACCGTGGTGATGAACTTGCCGTCGCGCAGGACGGTGATGCGGTCGGCGAGGCGTTCGATCTCGCGCATCCGGTGGGTGATGTAGATGACGCCGACGCCCTGCGCCTTGACCTGGTCGACGAGCGCGAACAGCCGGTCGGCCTCGCGGTCGGTCAGGCTGGCGGTGGGCTCGTCGAGGATCAGCACCGAGAGCTCGGAGCGGAACGCCCGGGCGATCTCGACCATCTGCTGCTCGGCGCGGGTGAGCCGCGCAACGATAGCCTTCGGGTTCAGGTCGAAGCCGAGCCGGGCGAGGATGGCGTGCGCCTCCTCGCGCATCTTCCGCTTGGCGAGGAAGCCGCCGCGCCGCGTCTCGGAGCCGAGGAACAGGTTCTCCTCGACGGTCATCGACGGCACGACGGAGAATTCCTGGAACACCGTGGTGACGCCGCGCGAGCGCGCCTCGTGGACCGATGCGAAGCGCATCGGCTCGCCGCGCATCAGCAGGTCGCCGGAGGTCGGCTGGACCGCGCCCGATATGATCGAGATCATCGTCGACTTGCCGGCGCCGTTCTCGCCGAACAGCACGTGGACCTCGCCCGGCCGCAGGTTGAAGTTCATGCCGTCGAGCGCGAGCACGCCCGGATACTGCTTGCTGACGCGCAGGAGCTCGAGCAGCGGTGGTTCGCCGGGAGTTCTGGGACGAGTCGCATCGGTCATGTCTGGGATCCCTGAGGTCGCGGGACGCGCAACGCCGCGTCGGGCTGCGGAGATCGGGGCGCCCGTCTTCGGCTGTTGAAGAGGGCGTAAGGGCGTCGGGGCGGCTCGTCCGAACCGGGGGAAGCGCAACCGCGCCGTCCCGACGCCTGGCCGGCGTCAGTCGACCGAGAAGGTCGGCTTGAAGCCGGTGGGGGCGAGCGTGGTGCTCATGTCGATCTCGGCGACATTGTCCTTGGTGACGACCTGGATGATCGGGCCGACATGCTTGTAGACGATGTTGCCTTCGACCAGCCGGACCGCCTCGTCGAGCGCGATGCGGCCCTGGATGACCGGCGAGTCGGTCGGCGCCGCGATGATCTGGCCGCGCCGGATGTACTGGTCCACGCCCGGCGTGTAGTAGAACGCGATCAGCTTGATCTGGTCGTTCAGACCTTTCGCGCGCAGCAGCGGCACGGAGGCCTCCGCCGTCACGGCGGTGCCTGCGATATAGTCGAGGTCCGGATGGGCCTGGATGACGTCTTCGACGAGCTTGGCCTGAACTTCCTTGCCCGTGTCGCCGTATTTGACGTCGACGATCTCGACGGCGGTTCCCTTGACGGCCGCGAGGAAGCCGGTGTTCGCGGTCTCCACCCAGCCGGCGCCGGCCGGGCCCGGAAGCCATGCGACCTTCACGGGCTTTGTCCCGGCCGGGTGCTTCTCGGCGAGATACTTGCCGGCCGTGGCGCCCATGTCGGAGAACGAGACCAGCGACTTGGCGCCGACGTCCGGCGACGAGATGCCATTGATCACGTCGACGACCGGGATGCCCTTCTTCTTGAGTTCGGCCACAACGTTGTTGAGGCCGTCGGAGGAGATGCCGCCGATGATGATCGCCTTGGCGCCTCCCGAGGTGCAGTCCTCGATCTGCGAGATCTGCTTGTTGAGCTCGGTGTAGCCCCCGGCTTCCAGCAACTGCACCTTCACGCCCATGCGCTTGGCTTCGTCGATGATGCCGTAGTCAACGCCGAGCCAGTAGGCGTCCTTGAGATGGGGAAACGCCACGCAGATCTTGTGCGACGCGGCCGCCTTGATCAGAGGCGTGTATTCGACCTCCTTGGGAGCTTTCGACATGTCGAAAGGCGGGTCCCAGACGTCGACCTTGAGCGGGAACCAGTCGGCGGCCATGGCGCCGGTGGCCGAGAGCGTGAGCGCGGCGGCGAGCGCGGCGCGGCGGGACGTCCTGGAGGCGATCACGGTAATCTCCCGATATTCGATGGCGACAATTGGCGGCGGCACACACCGAGCGATTGCCCCATATCCGGGCCGTCCCGATGATTTAATGCGAAGTCTTCATGCGTCTTGACTTGGCGTTACATCGGCGGCCGGAGGACGCGCGTCCTCCATCGGGGACCGTGAGGTCGTTCCCGTCGCTTTATCTTCGGGAGCCGCCGAGTCCGGGGCGGCTCCTTCTGTTTGCGATCCCTGGCGGACCGGTCAGTCCAGCGCAAAGTCCACGGTCAGGCCGTCGCCGACGCGGCGGACGTCGACCGCGAGCGAGGTTCCGCACTCGGAACAAATGAACTGGTCGTAGACGAAGCGATCGTCGAGCTTCAGCAACGGACCGAGCTCGTCGCTCTTCGGGTTGCGCAGCGGCACGGATTCCCGCCAGTTGGTCTTGAGCGTCCCGATCTCGGTCGAGCAGTGCAGGCAGCAGACGGCGCCCGCCTTGGTGACCCCGATCGACTCGCCCCACTTCAGCTGGAGGTCGCCGGCTTCGGCCTTCTTCGGCGTGGCGAACTGATCGCGCCCCTTCGAGGCGGTCGCCTTGCGCGTCGCGCGGATCTCGGCGCGCAGAGCGTCGGAGGCCGCGACGTCGATCTTATCCCCCTCCCCAAACACCGCGCCGTAGACCGACCTGGCGATGTCGGCCTTGCAGCGCCCGTCACGCACGTCCCGCTCGATCATGTCGTAGGGCCGCGTCAGCGGGTCGCCGTAGCCGCCCGGGTTCTGCACGACGTTGTTCACGACGTCGCCCGACTTCATGATGAAGGTGCTCTTGGCCGGAAGGTCCTCGAGCTCGCCGCCGATGCTCACCATGTCGAGCGCGGGCTTTCCGGCCTTCATATCCTCCAGCCAGGAGCTGCCGCGCGCGATCGTGTATCCGCACACATTACCGGGATAGCCGCCCTGGATGCCGACGAGGTCCGGCAGCGAGACGCCATGGCTGCAGAAGCTGCCCTGGACCTCCGGCACGTCGTAGCCGGCGGTGGCGTATTCGATGCCGTTGCCGCCACGATAGCGGCCGGCGCCGCCGGAATCCGGCACTTCACGGCGCCAGAGATAGATGATCGGCGAGGTCTTCTCGTGCAGCTCGACGTCGTTGAAGCCACCCGAGCCGATCACCAGCGAGCCGCCCGAATCCACGCCGTCGCGCCAGCTGTGGGCGGGACCGCCCCAGCCGAGCGAGTCCATGAACATGATCGCGAACGGCTCCTCGTACTGGTTCACGCCGCCGAACATCGTCAGCAGCCAGGAGCCGTCGGGAGGACCGCAGAGGTAGTCGTCGAACGCGGGGTTGAAGGCCATCATGTTGCCGACGCACACCGATGCGCAGGCCGCGGCGATGAAGTTGGCCGCGACCGAGCCCGCCGAGATCGGAGCGGGTAGCTCCGCCGAGAGCACGGTCTTCTTGCCGTGGATGATGGTGACCGGCGCCATCAGGCCGGCGTTCCAGCCGATCTCCTGGCCGAACGAGCCCATCATCACGGTGCCGACGGCGCCGAGCGTGCCGGTCATGGTGGCGTTACCCATGCCGATGATCGTCGGGTCGGTGTCGCTGAAGTCGAAGGTCAGCGTGTCCGCCTCCTTCGTCATCACGCAGGAGATCTTGTAGAGATTGTTGGCGTGACCATCGTGGTCGAAGTAGCTGACATGGGTGAACACCCCGTCCGGCAGCTCCTTCAGCATCGCGCGGGTCTTGGCTTCGGTGTCGTTGATCAGCTGGTGGGCGGCGGCGGTGAAGGCGCCGGCGCCGTACTGCTCGCAGAGCTCCATCAGCCGGGCCTGAGCGACGCGGTGCGCCGAAAGGAACGCGCTGAAATCCGAACCGAGGAAGAACGGGATGCGGGAGTTGTAGAGGATGACGTCCCACATGCCCTGGTTCAGCACGCCCTTGTCGACCATGCGCTGCAGCGGGATGCGGAGGCCTTCCTCGTAGCAGCTGGTCGCGTCGGGAACCCAGCCGCCGGGCGCCGCGCCGCCGATGTCGATGACGTGCGCCTGCGCGCCGGTCCAGCCGACGAGTTCGCCCTTGAAGAAGAACGGCGCCACGAACAGGCAGTCGTTCTGGTGCACGCCGCAGACGAACGGATCATTGGTGATGAAGACGTCGCCGGGATGGATGTCCCCTTTGAACTTCTCCAGCACCAGCTGGATCTGCACGGTCATCGTGAACATCGGGATCATGTAGAACGTGCCGCAGACCGCGATGTCGCCGTTCGCCGTGTAGATCGAGAAGTTGTAGTCGGAGCCGTGCACGACGGGCGAACCCGAGGCGTGCATCAGCGTGCTGGAGCCCTCCTCATTGATCGACCAGAGGCGGTGGCGAAGCACCTCGAAGGTGATCGGATCGATCGGGTCGCTCGGTCCCGGCTCTTTGCGGTTGTTGCTGGTCTTGAGGTTGAAGGGAGGGTGATTGGCCTTGACGGTCACATCCATGGGACGCCTCCTCAGCTCGTCTTGATGATGATGTTCAGGAAGCGATCGACCGTCGCTTGCTGGTTCGGGCCGACGACCATCGTGGTGTCGTCGAGTTCGACGATCGCGGGGCCCGGAATGAGAGCGCCGGCCTTGACCGCGCGCTCGTCGTAGATCGCGGCGTCGTGCCACTCGCCGGCCTCGTAGAGCGGCCGCGCGCCGGTCGGGACCATGATGGCGTCGCCGACCGCGACCTCGCCGCTCTGCTCGATGCGCTCGAGCTTCGAGACTGCGACCAGGCGGAAGGCGGACATGTCGATTCCGGCTGACCGAAAGCTCGAGCCGGTGCCGAAACGGGCCTCGTAGGATTCGATGAAGTGCTCGACGAGCGCGTCGATGTCCGGCGGCGTCAGCGGATAAGTCTGCAGGTCGACGGAGAGATCGAAGATCTGCGGCCGGAACCGCATGTCGACGTAGCGCTCGAACTTGACCGTCTCGACCGGCACGCCCTGCGCCGAAAGCTCGACCATCGCCTCGGCCTGGAGGCCTTCGAAGATCGCGTTGACGTCTTCCGCCTTCATGAACTTGGAGAACTCCTCCGAGCCCGGTGGCGAGATGATCGACTGCGAGGTCTCCTTGGTGACCACGAGGTCCGAGATCAGGATGCCGTGGGCCGAGAGCACCGACGCCGTGCGCGGCACGATCACGCTCTTCACGCCGAGATCGGCTCCGTAGCTGTAGGAGTGCGTCGGGCCGGCGCCGCCGAAGGCGACCAGCACGAAGTCGCGGGGGTCGTAGCCGCGGTGGACGGTCGCCTGGCGCACGAGATCGGCCATGTGGCTGTCGACGATGCGCTTGATGCCGGACGCCGCCTCCTCGACGCTGATGCCGAGCGGTTTTGCGATCTTCTCCTCGATCGCGGCCCGGGCGAGGTCGGCCCGCAGCTTCATGCGGCCGCCGAGGAAGTTGTCGGGGTTCACCACACCGAGCACGACGTCGGCGTCGGTCACGGTCGGCTCCGTGCCGCCGGCGCCGTAGCAGACGGGACCGGGCACGGCGCCCGCGCTCTCCGGGCCGACGCGCAGCCTCCCGTTCTCCACGAAAGCGATGCTGCCGCCGCCGGCGCCGATCGTGTCGACGGTGACGGAGGGCACGGCGAGCGGCTGGCGCTCCATGAAGGTCTCGCGCTGGATCAGCGGACGGCCGTCGACGATCAGGCCGACGTCGAAGCTGGTGCCTCCCATGTCGGTCGAGATCACGTTGCCGGAGCCGACCATCTTGCCGACGAGCTGGGCGCCGACGACGCCGCCGACCGGACCCGAGAGCAGGATGCCGACCGCCTCGTCCGCCGCCTTGCCGGCCGCCATCACGCCGCCGTTCGAGCGCATCAGCAACGGCTCGCGCGGCAGGCCGGCCTGGCGCATCGCGGCGTCGAGCGAGGTCATCGCCTTCTTGACCTTCGGCCCGAGGAAGGCGTTCAGCACGGCGGTCTGCGAGCGGGAGTATTCGCCGAGGCGCGGAAGGATGTCGCTCGACAGCGTCACGAACATCTCGGGCGCTTCTTCGAGGATGATCTCCTTGATGCGGCGCTCATGGTCCGGAAACTTGAAGGACCAGAGCAGCGACACCGCGATCGCCTCGGCGCCGGCGTCGATGAGACTCTTCACCGCCGCCCGGGCGGCGGTCTCGTCGAGCTTGAGGATCGCGTCGCCCTTGTAGTCGACGCGCTCCGGCACTTCACGGATCATCGTGCGTTCAAGGAACGGCTGCGGCTTGGTGAGCTTGCGGAAGTTCTTACGCGCGGCCTCGTCGAGGCCGGTCGACTTGTACGCCTTCATGATGAACAGCGTGTCGCCGAAACCCTGCGTGTGGATCACGCCGACCTTGGCGCCGTTGCGGGTGAGCACGGAGTTCGTCGCGATCGTCGTACCGTGTGAGAACAGCCGCATCTTGCCGAGGAATTCCTCGAGGCTGACGCCGCGTTCCGCCGCCGCAAGCTCGAAGGTCGCCAGCACGCCCTTCACAGGATCGCTCGGAACGGTGCTCGACTTGTATCGGGTCAGTATTCCTTCGCCGTCCAGCACGGTCGTATCGGTGAAAGTCCCGCCGATATCCGACGAAGCATAGAATTGCAGCATCCACATATCTCCCCTACGCAACAGCGAATTGGTTCGATGATCGCCAGAATAAAGCGGTCCCGCTCCTCGTCCGCTCATCGCAGTCGAAGTTGAAGGAGGATCTTGTCGACGGATAATCTCGGCTATCCGGCGCACCTTCGATGCAAAACCGTACTCTTAGGAAACTTATTTTCCAATAACGAACATGAGCGCCGGACGCTTGTATTTTATGCTGCCTTTTTTCAGAGCATGCCCGAGAGATCCGGAGGAAGGGACGGAACTCGTTTGACAATAATTACAACCGCTATTCTTGGACGGCGCTGTGATGACTGCCCGCCCGCTTTCGCGGCGATTTCCTGGAAATTGAGGCGTCGAGCCGCGCGGTGAGGTTGCGTCGAGGCGGCGGGAGACGCTTCGGCGCCACCAAAATAAGATTGTAATTATCGATAAGAACAACTTTTGCGATCCGCCTAAAACTTGCGTTCGCACGATCGGCAAGGCGCCTCAGGACTACGCTGCGCAAACAACAGCCGCAGGCCTGATTATAATCACGGCATGCTTGTAAAATTTCTCTGTCTAATCATTATCTAAACGGCGGCGTTGTGCGGGTTCGTTTGGCGAGACCCGCGAACGTGACGGGCGCCCCCTTCCCTTCGCCAGGTCGAGCCATCGAAACTATCGACGGATCGCCATGTTCTGGCCCGTCATCGAACGTGGCCTCCATAGAACCGCCTAAGCCCGAAGGCCCTGCTGCGTTTAAGGACTTCGATGTCCGATTAGTGTTGGCCTATCTAACCAAATCGAGCGGTCCCAGGATTCCAGCCGTCCTCGCTTAGGCGATCATGCGCGTTGAGATCGCAGTCCAGGCTGCCGCCTGGGGCGGCTAGACCGCCGGCCGGACCTCGCCTGCGACGTCGGCCTCGGCCTCAGCGACAAGCGGTCGCCACAGCAGCCGCGCCGGATCGACCGGGCCGGGCAGCTCTATCCGTCCCTCGGGCGCCCGCGAAAAGCCGAGGCGGCCGTAATAGGGCTCGTCGCCCACCAGCAACACAAGCCGGTGGCCGGCCTGCTCGGCGGCCGTCACGGACGCCGCGATCAGCGCCCCGCCGATTCCCCGGCTCCGGAAGGCGGGATCGACGACGAGCGGCCCGAGCAGCAGGGCCGGCGTCCGGCCGATCAGGATCGGCGTCATCCTGTTCGAGCCGACCAGCATCGCGCCGACCCTCGCGACGAACGAGAGCTCGCGGAGCGCCGGCGCGCCCTCGCGCAGGCGATAGGCTGAGCGCGCGTAGCGGCCGGGACCGAAGGCGCGCTCCTGCAGCCGGTCGATCGCAGCTTCGTCGCCGGGCTGCTCGTGGAGGATAGCGAGGGGCAGGGATGTCATGGGGCTCGGCCGATCAGGGTCTCGACAGGCCGCCTTCGCCCCGGATCCGGGACGAGGTCAGCCGCGCGGATAGGGCGCCGGGGGGCGCCGCATGTCGCGTCGTCGCGAGCGGAGCGTGAAAGCCTGTTCCATGACGGGCGGGCGATTAGCACGGCGCGCGCATCCGCGCCAGCGGCGAGGCGCGTCGCGCCGTCACCAGCGGCCGTCCGGCGTTCGCTCGCCGCGGAGCTCCGCGAGCCGACGGCGGGTGGCCGGCGTCGCCTCTGCCGGCGGCGCGTCGAGCGCGAACCAGCGGCGTTCGGCGATCTCGCGGCCCGCCGGCGGCTCCGATCCGATCGAGAATTGCTCGACCCGGAACAGCGCGACATGGTCGCGGCCGCCGAAGGCCGGATTGAAGTAGAGCCCGACGAGCTCCGGCGCGCTCACAGCGACGACGCCGGTCTCCTCCCTCAGTTCGCGGACGCAGGCCTCGGCCGCCGTCTCGCCCGGCTCGACCCCGCCGCCCGGAAAGTGCCACCCCGGCGTGTACCCGTGGCGCACGAACAGCGCCCTGCCGTCCTCGATCAGCAGCGCCCTCGCGCCCAGCGTCATCGACCGTCTCAGCCGGCCCCAGCGCGAGGCGCCGAGCCGCACCAGGCGGGTTTTCAACGTCGCCATCGCTCCCCCCTCCCCCTTTTCCGACCGCCGTGGTACTGAAGCCCGCGCGAAAACGCATGCCCGTCCCGCTGAAGCCTTGGCTGGCGTCGCGGCGCGTGATTCGCCAAATGAGTGTACGCGGAGCGCGAGCGCCCTTGGGGGCGTGGCTTCGCAACGACGAGGACCATCATGTTCTGGCTTTTTTCGCTCCGTTCGGGCGCGCTTTCGCGTCTGGCGGCCAATCCCTTCCTCAGCGCGCTGCGCGCCCCGAGCGGGGCTGCGGTGGCTGCGCTCGCGACCTTTTCGAGGACCTGACGGCGCTTCTCGCGCGCTGAACTGACGGATTGACCGAACGCCGGCCGCGGAGACGCGGGCCGGCGTTTTCGTTTCCGCAGGCCGCCGCGAGCACGACGATCGCTGTCGCGCCGCCCGACCGGCGTCGCTATAACGGCGGCCGTGACAGTCATAGCCCACCTCTCGGATCCGCATCTCGGACCCCTGCCGCGCTTCACGCCGTTCGATCTGATGTCGAAGCGCGGGCTGGGCGCGATCAACTATTTTCGCCGCCGGCGGCGCTGGCACGACATGGCCGTGCTCGACCGGCTGGTGGCGGACGTGCTCGACGAGGCGCCCGACGCGGTCGCGGTCACCGGCGACCTCACCAATCTCGGGCTCGAGGCGGAATTCCTGCCCGCCGCGGTGTTCCTCGGCAAGTTCGGCCCGGCGGATAAGGTCGCCGCGATCCCCGGCAATCACGACGCCTATGTCCGCACCGTCGCGACCGCACCGGCCCGGGTGTGGGGCGCGCATATGTCGAGCGACGACGGCCGGATCGGCTTCCCCTTCGTGCGCCGTCACGGCCAGGTCGCGCTGATCGGCCTGTCGTCGGCGGTCCCGACATGGCCGCTGGCCGCGACCGGCGAGGTCGGAGCCGCGCAGCGCGACGCGCTCGGACCGCTGCTCGAAAGCCTGAAGGCGGAAGGGCTGTTCCGCATCGTGCTGGTCCATCACCCCGTGGCGGAAGACGGCACGCCGTGGATGCGGCGCCTGCGCGACGCGGCCGAGCTCCGCGAGATCATCGCGCGCGAGGGCGCGGAGCTCGTGCTGCATGGCCACAACCACGAGCCGGCGCGCGCCGAGATCGCGGGTCCCGAGCGCCCCGTGCCGGTGATCGCGGTGCCCTCCTGCTCGACCGGCGTCCTCAGCCACGAGCCGCTCGCGGCGTACAATCTTTATTCGGTGGGCGGCCAGCCGGGCGCCTGGGCCTGCGAGGTGGTGACGCGCGGCTTCACCCGTGACGGCTCGATCGCCGAAACCGACCGCTACGCGCTGTATTGAGGCCTGCAGACGCGCCGCGCTCGCGTCATCCGACGCCCGGCAGCAGGCCCTTCGCCGCGGCGCGCATCAGCGCGAACACCATGACGGCCCCCACCCCGCCGCCAACGCCGAACGCAAGCAGCACCGCCAGAAGCCGCGCCCAGCCGGGATAACGCCGCGCGGCGGCCGGCGGCGGCGCGGCCGTCTCCACGTCGTCCGTCGCCATGTCCGCCCGTGCTGCTGCTCGTCTGGCGACGATGGAGGACTGCGGCTCGCCGCCGCTATGGTCCTCGTCCGCCAGCAGCCGCTCGCGCTCCACCAGCCGGTGGGCGACATAGGCCGTCACCGCATCGACGATCGGCTGCACCTGTTCGCTCTCCGCGAGCAGGCTGCGGCCGTTCCGCCCGTCGCGCAGGAAGCGGTAGAGCCGGCGGTCGTGGCCCATTTCGATGAAGGCCACCATGTCGATGAACAGCCGCGGCCGCTCGCCCGCCGTGACGCCGACGTCGAACATGTCGACGTCCGGCGGCGTCTCGGCGAACACCGGCGCCAGCGCATCGCGCAAGATCTCGAGACGGGCGAGCTCCGCCTGACGCAGGTCGATCACCACGTCCGCGCGCTCCGCCGCCTCGAGACGCGCGCGCCGCAGCGCCTCGCGTAGCGAAGGTCCGCGGGACCGGGGATCGGGACCGGGCGGCGCGCCCGCGCTTTCGTCATCTCGCATGCGTCCGAGACTAACCGCTCGGCGTGCGTGGCGGGAGGGGTTTCAACTCGCTATTCCGCGATCACGAGGAGCAGATCCTTGGCGTCGACAGGCGTGCCGGGCGTCACGAGCACCTCCTTGACCACGCCGGCGCGCTCGGCGTGCAGCGCGGTCTCCATCTTCATCGCCTCGATCGAGCAGATCACGTCGCCCTGCTGGACCGCCTGGCCCTCCTTGACGGAGACCGTGGAGATCACGCCGGGCATGGGAGCCGCGACATGGGTCGGGTCGCCCTCCGTCGCCTTGCGGCGCGCCTCACGGATGTTGGCGGCCGAGCGGTTCGGCACCTTGATGACGCGCGGCTGGCCGTTCAGCTCGAAGAACACCTTGACCTGGCCCTCCTCGTCGGTCTCGCCGACGCCGACGCAGCGGATCACCAGCGTCTTGCCGCGCTCGATCTCGACGGCGGTCTCCTCGCCTGCGGGCAGCCCGTAGAAGAAGATCGGCGTCGGCAGCGTCGAGACCGGCCCGTACTTCTTCTCCGCGATCGCGAACTCGGTGAAGACCTTAGGATACATCAGGTACGAGGCGAGCTCGGTGTCGGAGAGCTCGCGGTCGATCTTGGCGGCGGCCTCCTTGCGGATCTCCGCGAAATCCGCCGGCGGCATCAGCGAGCCCGCGCGCTCGGTCAACGGCTGCTCGCCCTTCAGGACCTTGCTGCGGATCCTGTCGGGGAAGCCGCCCGGCGGCTGGCTGAGCTCGCCCTTCATCAGCTGGATGACGCTCTCGGGAAACGAGACGTCGACCTTCGGGTCCTCGACCTCGGCGCGGGTCAGGCCGGCGGAGACCATGACGAGAGCCATGTCGCCCACGACCTTGGAGGTCGGGGTCACCTTCACGATGTCGCCGAACATGTCGTTGACGTCGCGATAGGTCTTTGCGACCTCGTTCCAGCGGGACTCCAGGCCCATGGAGCGCGCCTGCTCCTTGAGGTTGGTGAACTGGCCGCCAGGCATTTCGTGCAGGTACACTTCCGACGCCGGCGACAGCAGGTTGCTCTCGAACGCGGCGTATTGCGCGCGCGCCGCCTCCCAGTAGAGGGAGATCTCGCGGATCGCGTCCATGTCGAGCCCGGTGTCGCGCGGCGTGCCCTTCAGCGCGGCGACGACCGAGCCGAGGCAGGGCTGCGAAGTCATGCCGGACAGCGCATCCATGGCGACGTCGACCGCGTCGACGCCAGCCTCGACGGCGGCCAGCAGCGTCGCGCCGGCGATGCCCGAGGTGTCATGGGTGTGTAGATGCAGGGGCAACCCCACCTCCTCGCGCAGCGCCTTGATCAGGACGCTGGCCGCAGCAGGCTTGAGCAGCCCCGCCATGTCCTTCAGGCACAGCACATGCGCGCCCGCGGCCTCGAGCTCCCTGGCGAGCGTCACGTAGTATTTGAGGTTGTACTTGTCGCGCGCCGGATCGAGCAGGTCGCCGGTGTAGCAGATCGCCGCCTCGCAGATCTTGCCGGTCTCGTTCACCGCGTCGATCGTGACGCGCATGTTCTCGATCCAGTTGAGGCAGTCGAACACCCGGAAGATGTCCATGCCTTCCTTCGCCGCCTGATGGACGAAGGCCGAGACGACGTTGTCGGGATAGTTGGCGTAGCCGACCCCGTTCGAGCCGCGCACCAGGCACTGCAGCAGCAGGTTCGGCGCGCCCTCGCGGATCTTCGCCAGCCGCTCCCAGGGGTCTTCGGTGAGAAAGCGCATCGCGACGTCGAAGGTCGCGCCGCCCCAGCACTCCAGGCTGAGCAGATCCGGCAGCCCGCTTGCATATGACGGGGCGGCCGCCGCGATGTCGAAGGTGCGCACACGGGTCGCAAGCAGCGACTGGTGCGCGTCGCGCATCGTCGTGTCGGTCACCAGCACGCGGCTTTCGGCCCGCATCCATTCGCCGAACTTCTTCGGGCCGAGCTGCTCCAGCAACTGGCGCGTGCCAACGGCCCGGGCGGCCCCCTCTTCCGAGGAGGCCGGCGCACGCTTGGCGAAAGCCGGCGGCGCCGGCTTCGACGAGCCCGGCTTTGGCTTCACCCGGTCCTTCACCTCCGGATGGCCGTTGACGGTGACGTCCGCGATGTAGGTCAGCAGCCGCGTCGCGCGGTCCTGACGCTTTTCGAAGGCGAACAGTTCCTTGGTGTCGTCGATGAAGCGGGTGGTCGTCTCGCCCTTCAGGAAGATCGGGTGGTCGACGACGTTCTCGAGGAAGGCGAGGTTGGTCGCGACGCCGCGGATGCGGTATTCGCGCAGCGCCCGGCTCATGCGCAGGCACGCCTCCTCCGGCGTCGGCGCCCAGGCCGTGACCTTCTCAAGCAGCGGATCGTAGTAGCGGGTGATCACGGCGCCGGAATAGGCCGTGCCACCGTCCACGCGAATGCCGAAGCCCATGGCCCCGCGATAGGCGGAGATGCGGCCGTAGTCCGGGATGAAGTTGTCTTCGGGGTTCTCGGTCGTGATGCGGCACTGCAGGGCGTGCCCGTTCAGCCGCATGTCGCCTTGCGCCGGCACATGGCTTTCGGGCGTGCCGATCGCCGCGCCCTCGATCACGTGGATCTGCGCCTTCACGATGTCGACGCCGGTGACGACCTCGGTCACCGTGTGCTCGACCTGGATGCGCGGATTGACCTCGATGAAGTAGAAGGCGCCCGTGTCGGCGTCCATCAGGTATTCGACCGTGCCGGCGCCGAGATAATCGGTGGCGCGCGCGATCTTCAGCGCGCTCTCGCAGATCTCCTTGCGGCGGTCCTCGTCGAGATAGGGCGCAGGCGCGCGCTCCACCACCTTCTGGTGGCGGCGCTGCACGGAGCAGTCGCGCTCGAACAGATGCACGACGTTGCCGTGCCGGTCGCCAAGCACCTGAACTTCGATGTGGCGGGCGCGCTCGACGAGCTTCTCGAGATAGACGTCGTCCTTGCCGAAGGCGGACTTCGCCTCGCGCTTGGCGTTAATGACCTCCTGCGGCAGCTTGGCCATGTCGCGGATCACGCGCATACCGCGCCCGCCGCCGCCCCACGAGGCCTTCAGCATCACCGGCAGGCCGATCTCTTGGGCGGCCTTCCGCACGGCGTCCGGATCGTCCGGCAGCGGCTCGGTCGCGGGCATGACCGGCACGCCGCAGCTGATCGCGAGGTTGCGCGCCGCGACCTTGTTGCCGAGCTTGCGCATCGTGTCCGGGCTCGGCCCGATGAACAGGATGTTCGCCTCCGCACAGGCGTCGGCGAATTCCGGGCTTTCGGAGAGGAAGCCGTAGCCCGGATGGATGGCGTCGACCCCGGCCTCGGTCGCGACGCGGATCACCTCGGGGATCGAAAGGTAGGCCTCGAGCGGGCCCATGCCCTTGCCGACCTGATAGGCCTCGTCCGCCTTGAAGCGGTGGAGCGAAAGCTTGTCCTCTTCCGCATAGATCGCGACCGTGCGGATGCCGAGCTCCGCCGCCGCCCGGAACACGCGGATCGCGATCTCGGACCGATTCGCGACGAGGAGCTTGGTGATCTTGCGAGGCTCGACGGAGGGTTTCGCGTTCATCGCGTTGGACAGGCTCCGGAAATGACGACTGGAGCGGCCGATGGCGGGAGACCCGCCAGACGCCGCGACGACGCCCCCGCCGTCAGGGCGGACGTTAAACGAAAGTTGCCCGCGGGCGATGGGCGAAATCGCGTCACGCTGGAAAAACTGGCCGATCCGGCAAGCGCCCGCGGCGCTCCGGGCTCGAGCCGGGACAACCGCGCGGCGCTATCGCTTTAGGAGGCCGCAGCGGCCGACATCCCGCGCAGGGGCGAAGGCTCGGGATCGCGCGCTCTCGGATCGGCGCGGGTCTGCTTCGGAGCGGGCGGTCCGCCGCGGCCGACCTTGCCGAGCGCGTCCATGACCTGGGCGAGGCCCGCCAGCACGCCGACCATCGCGAGCGAATAGATCACCTGCACGGAAATCGCATGATTGAACCAGTCGAACAGGCCGTGCGTGAACGCCGCGAACACGCTGGAGATCACGAACATCGGCAGGCTCCGCCGCCCTATCAGCACCAGCCAGCGGCCGAAGAACGTCAGGTCGAGACGCGACTCCCGCTTCACGAACACGGTGGCGATATGCGCCATCGCCAGGAAATGCACGAGCCGGATCGGCGAGGCGAAGGACTTGTCGGCGATGTCGGTGAGGATCGAGAGCGGACGCCACTCGACGAAGCCCGCCGTCGCCCAGGGCGCGGCGGCGACAAAGCCGACGATGACGATGGTGATCGACAAAGCGAGGGTGGCCGGCGCGGCCATCACCCGCCGCAGCCAGGGCTCATCGCGGATGAGGAATGTGACGAATCCGGCGAGGAACACGGCCTGCCAGCACAGCGGATTGAATGTCCAGTGCCGGGTGTCGGGATAGGAGGACAGCGTCGCACCGGTCGCCCAGGCGAAGCACCAGACAACGATCGCGAAGCCGATATAGGGCGCGATACGGTCCCGGAAGGCGGTGAACAGCACGCCGATCATCAGAGTGAGCAGGATGTAGAGCGGCAGGATGTCGAGCAGCGGCGGCAGATAGGCGAGCGTCGCCAGTTTCGGCAGCATCGTCTCGGTGGAGAGCAGGAACGGCCGGATGAACAGGTCGCGCTCCACGACGCTGGAGCCGGCCCATTCCCGGTAGAACACCGCGAACGCCGCGATCACCACGAATGCGGTGATGTGATGGAGATAGAGCGTGAACGCCCGGCCGACGCAGTAAGGGATCGCCATGCGCGGGCGGGCCGAAAACTTGGCGGCGAACATGCTCGCCATCGCGAACCCGGAGAGGAACACGAATAGCTCGGCGGAATCCGAGAGGCCGACATATTTCGTCGTCAGCCAGCTCATGACGCTGTTGTCGGAGTGGTTCCAGAAGATGAAGACGATGGCGAGCCCGCGCCAGAAATCGATGCGCCAGTCGCGCGCGGACGGCCCCGGCGCCGCGCTCGGGACCGCGACCGTCCCGTCTTCAGGACCCGCCTTAGCCATTCAATCTTCCCCGCCAGAAATGCGCCGGGCAGGCGCGCGGATCCGCACGATCCGCACGACGCCGGCTAACGCGCGGAACAGGACCAAGGTTGCGTCGCGGCGCCGTTATCCGCAACACGCAATCATGCCGCCAGCGACAGCGGCGGCGCAACGTCCTCGAGCGATTTGCCCTCGGCGTCGATCCCGAAAAGCAGGGCCGCGACGCCTGCGACGATCATCAGCGCCGCCGCGCCTGCATAGCCCCAGAAGATCGGCCACGGCTCTCCGCTCCCGATCAGCAGCCCGAACAGATAGGGCGCGACGACGCCCCCGATCGCGGTTCCGAGCGCATAGAACGCCGCGATCGCGAGCGCCCGCATCTCGAGCGGGAAAACCTCGCTCGCGGTGAGATACGCCGCGCTCGCCGCGGCGGAAGCGAAGAAGAAGATCACGCACCAGGCGGTCGTCTTCGTCAGCGCCGTGAGCGCGCCGATCGCGAACAGCCAGCCGGTCACGAACAGCAGGAGGCCGGCGACGCCGTAGGACATGAAGATCATCCTGCGTCGACCGACGGTGTCGAAGAACGGTCCCAGCACGATCGGCCCGACGACGTTCCCGATCGCGAACGGAACCAGATAGAGCCCGACATGGTCCGGCGCGACGGCGTAGAACTTCGTCAGCACGAGCCCGTAGGTGAAGAAGATCGCGTTGTAGAGGAACGCCTGCGCCACCATCAGCAGCAGCACCAGCGCGGAGCGCCCGCGATACCGGCCGAACATGGTGGAGAAGATCAGCCCGAAGCCGAAGGTCTTCTGCGGGTGGATCCGGATCCTTCCCTCAGCGCGCGGCAGGGCCCCGCCGGCCCGCGCCTCGATCGTCCGCTCGATCTCGGCGACGACCGCCTCGCCCTCCTCGACCCGGTCGTGGCAGGCGAGCCAGCGGGGGCTTTCCGGCACGAACCTGCGGGTCAGCAGGATCAGCAGCCCGAGCGCCGCCCCGATCCCGAAGCCGAGACGCCAGCCGAGGTCGACCGCGAAGAGCGTGGGGTCGAGCAGGGCGACGGTCGCGAGCGAGCCTAGCGCCGCGCCCGCCCAGAAGCTGCCGTTGACGATCAGCGCCACGCGGCCGCGAAGCCGCGCCGGGATGAGCTCGTCGATCGCGGAGTTCACGGCTGCATATTCGCCGCCGATGCCGACGCCGGTGAGCAGGCGGAAGGCGGCGAGGCTCCAGAAGTCCCAGGCGAAAGCGGAAAACAGCACGCCCGCGACGTAGAGGCCGAGCGTGACGAAGAAGATAATCTTGCGGCCGTAACGATCTGTTAACCAGCCGAAAATCAGCGCGCCCATCACCGCGCCGACGAGATAGGCGGAGGCGAGGCCGCCGATGTCGGCTTCGGTCAGCGCGAGCGCTCTGGGGTCCTGCAGCCGCGGCCCGAGGGCGCCGACGATGGTGACCTCCAGCCCATCCAGCACCCAGGTCACCCCAAGCGCGAACACAACGAGCACATGGAAGCGCGACCACGGCAGCCGGTCCATCCGCGCGGGGATGTTGATCTCGACGGAGCTTGCCGCCGCCGGAGACGCCATCAGGTCGCGGCGTTCCGCGACGCCAGCCGCTTCTCCCAGGCGAGCGCGTGTCCGACGATCGTGTCGAGCGCGTCGTGGTCGGGCGTCCAGCCGAGCGTCCGGCGCGCGACCCCTGAATCCGCGATCAGCGAGGCCGGGTCGCCGGCGCGCCGCGGCGCCAGTGCGACGGGGAAGTCGACGCCGGAGACCCGCTTGACGGAATCGATCACCTCGAACACCGACGCGCCGCGCCCGTAGCCGCAATTGGCGACGAGGCTGGCGCCGCCGCCGGCGAGATAATCCAGCGCCAGCACATGGGCCTTGGCGAGGTCGGAGACGTGGATGTAGTCGCGGACGCAGGAGCCGTCGCGGGTCGGATAATCGTCTCCGAACACCGCCATCCCGTCGCGCTTGCCGACGACAACCTCGGCCGCGACCTTGATCAGATGCGTGGCGCGCTCGCTCGACTGGCCTGCGCGGCCCGCGGGGTCTGCGCCCGCCACATTGAAATAACGCAAGGCGGCGTAGGCGAAATCATAGGCGGCGCTGGAGTCCGACAGCATCCGCTCGGTCATCAGCTTCGAGGCGCCGTAGGGCGAGACCGGGTCGAGCGGCGAGGTCTCGCTGAGCGGCTCGGACGACGCCTCGCCGTAGACCGCGGCGGTCGAGGAGAACACGAACCGCTTCACCCCGCCTCCGACCGCGGCTGCGATCAGCGCGCGCGAACGGACCGTGTTGTTGAGATAATAGGCGAGCGGGTCGACGACCGAATCCGGCACCACGATCGAGCCCGCGAAATGCACGATCGCGTCGACGCCGTGCTCTGCGATCACACGGCCGACGAGCGCCTCGTCGCCGACGCACCCCTCGACGAACGGGACCCCGTCCGGAACAACGGAGCGGAACCCGGTCGAAAGGTCGTCGAGCACCACGACGTCGCGTCCCGCGTCCAGCAGGGCGAGCACCATATGGCTGCCGATGTAACCGGCGCCGCCGGTGACGAGGACTGTCATCCCTGGTCTTTTCCCTGTTCGAGCGCCACCGCGGGCGGGGCGAGACGAACGGCCCCGGCGGCGGAAGTCAAGCTCGGGTCGATCCCACCGCAGTCGTCGGCGCGCGACAGAAGAGTGCGTTCAAAGGATCGGCCGCGGCGCCGGATCCTTCTCGAAATGCTGTGCGAGGCGACCGACGGCGCGCGGATTGACGAGGCTCAGCTTGCCGTCGCTGAGAGAAAACAGCCCCTGCGCCTTCAACCGCGCGATCGTCTTGTTGGTGTGAACCAGCGAAAGGCCGAGCGCGTCGGCGATGTGTTGCTGGGTGAGCGGAAAGTCGAGCACGCCGTTGCTCACCATGTCGAGCGTCTCGGCGCGCCTGTAAAGCGCCGCGATGAGAGCGCAGATCCGTTCGGCGGCGTTGCGCCGGCCGGCGGTCAGAAGATTATCATCGACGATCGCGTGCTCCTGCGAGCCCAGCCACGTGACGTCGTAGGCGACCTCGGGCGCGCTCTTGAACAGTGAATAAAGCTTGCGGCGCGGGATGACGCAGAGCTCGACGTCGGTCAGCGCGACCGCACCGTAGAGCGACTTGTCGAGCAACGAGGCCTGCAATCCGATCAGATCGCCCGGAAGCGCGAAATTGAGGATCTGCCGGCGTCCGTCGTCGAGCTCCTTGAAGCGGAACGCCCAGCCGGAGAACACGGTGTAGAGCTCGGCGTCGGCCTGTTCGGGATTGATGAAGTCCGAGCCCGCGGGGATGCGCAGATGGTCGCTCTTCAGGCGGTCGATGACCGCGACCTCCTCTTCCGTCTTCGGCGTGAAGGCACGCTGGACGCGTAAGGGGCATTTGAAGCAGCGAACATACATCGTCGGGCAGCCGACACCTGCGCGTGAATGGAGTTCGAAGATGGGAACGAGTTTCCATCCACCAAATTCCCCAGGATCGCTATGTCAAAACACATAGCTCCAGATGGGGAGAGGCATTAAGTCCTCTGGCATGGACCTCACCCAGCCTTCGCATGGCGGCGACGCCGCGGCCAGCGCCCCTGTGGAGGCGGATTCAAGGCGCGTCGCTGAACTGCGGCATCAGTTCCGCAACCAGATCCAGACGATGAGCAGTCTGATCTCGCTGTTCGGCGACCGGCTGCCGGAAGGCGACGGCCGCCGCGTGCTCTCCGATCTGCGCGTTCGGTTCGAGGCGGTGGCTGCGCTCCATGGCGACGAGTTCTCGACCGGCGGTCCGATCGCCTGCGACCGTCTGCTCGCCGGCCTCGCCGTGCGGATCTGCAGCCACTACGACCCGTCGCGGCGGCGCGCAGTCGCCTTCGCGGCGACCCCTTTCCGGACCGATCCGCGCCGCGCCGGGATGCTTGCGCAGATTCTGGCCGAAATGCTGATCGACCTGTTCCGCGCCGGATTTGCTGACGGGGCGGCAGGCCCGGCGGACGTGACCGTCCGGGCCGCCGAGGACGGGGCGATCTCGATGCGGGTCGATCTCGCGGAAGCCGGCCCGGAGCCCGCAGCCGGACAGGTGGGCGACCTCGGCGTCGCCATTCTCCGGAGCCTGGCGCAGGGACTCGACGGGTCGCTCACCCGCCGCCGCGGCGACGGGCTGCGCATCGAGGTCGCTATTCCGGGCCGGACGGCGCAAAGTTGACTTCGACCCAAACCACTTGCTCTCTTCCGCCGGAGCGCCATCTTGCGCCGGCTGCTCACCATCGACCCCACGTCTTCGCCGCCTGGACGAACATCGCATGGCCCTCGCCGACACGATCGCACCGCACCTTCCTTTTCTTCGCCGCTACGCGCGCGCGCTGACCGGCAGGCAGGACAGCGGCGACGCCTATGTCGCTGCGGTGCTCAAGGCGCTGATCGCCGATCCCAGCATCTTTCCGAGCGAGACCGATCCCCGGGTCGGGCTTTATTCGATCTTCTCGCGCATCTGGTCGTCGGTCGCCCTCAACGTCGAGACCGGCCTCGAGGGGCCCGATTCCGAGCGGACGATCGAGGCTCTCACGCCGCGCTCACGGCAGGTGTTCCTGCTGGTCTCCGTCGAGGGCTTCACGCCGTCGGAAGCCGGACAGATCCTGGGCATCCCCGAGCGCGAGGTCGGCCAGGCGATCGACGACGCGGGCCGAGAGATCGCGGAGCAGGTCGCAACCGACGTGCTGATCATCGAGGACGAGCCGATCATCGCGATGGACCTCGCCAAGCTGGTGGAAGGCCTCGGTCACCGCGTCATCGGCACCGCTCGCACCCACACCGAGGCGCTGGCGCTCGCCGGGCGCTCGTCCCCCGGCCTCGTGCTCGCCGACATCCAGCTGGCCGACGGCAGCTCGGGCCTCGAAGCCGTGAACGAGATCCTGCCGAACCTCGAGGTTCCGGTGATCTTCATCACCGCCTACCCCGAGCGGCTTCTGAGCGGCGAGCGGCCCGAGCCGGTGTTCCTGGTGACCAAGCCGTTCCAGGCGTCGACGGTGAAGGCCATCGTCAGTCAGGCGCTCTTCTTCGGCGCGAAGGCTCACAGCTCCGACCGGCGCGGCGCAGCCTGACGCCAATACCCTGATCTCGGATCAATTTAAGTCGTTTCCCGCCGCAACCATCCGTCCGTTCCCGCGTTACCGATACAAGCCCCAAGCGGGGGGTCGGATAGGGCGCCGCCCGTCCGTCGATGGTTTCGATAGCGGGACAAACGATGTCGAAGGCGGGCGCAGTTCTTAACGTACATCCGATCGTAGAACGGCCCGACATCGGCTTGAAAGACGGCGATCGCAAGATGATCGCCGAGGTTCTCAGCGAGCTCACTGTCCAGACGTACCGGACGCTGCTTCGTTCGCAGGTCGTCCACTGGAATGTCGTGGGGCCGTTGTTTCAACCGATCCATGTCCTGACCGAACAGCATTACACGGACCTGTTCGCGGCCATTGACCAGCTGGCGGAGCGTATCCGGGCGCTCGGTCATCCGGTTCCAACGGGCAAGGCCGCCGCTGGCCTCGACAAGGCGCTGTCGCTCGACGGTCGCCTGACGGCCCGCACGATGGTCGAAGAGCTGGTCGAGGACCACGAGGCCCTCGTGCGGCTCATCCGCGAGGGCGCGGGTCAGGCCGAGGACGTTAACGATTTCGTGACGCACGATCTGCTGACGGAGCGGCTCGCCTTCCACGAGAAGGCGATCTGGATGCTTCGGGCGATCGTCGCCGACTGATCAAACCGAGGAGGACGCGGTCATGGCGTATGTCAGCCACAGTCAGTATCGGGCGTATCCCTTCAGCGCCGTTCGCGCCAGAGCCTCGCGCCTCGACGCGGCGCTCCTGATCCGCGTCGCCTTCGTCGCCGTAGCGGCGGCCGCGGTGATCGTCGCGCTGTCGGGCGTCGCGATAGAAGGCGGGGTCCCGACTCTCGCGAGGGGCGACCGCCTGTCCTCGCGATCGATCGAGGTCGCGAGCGTCGATGTCGTTTCCCGGGATGCAAGCGTCGCCCGCGACGCCGCCGGACGCGTGGTTTATCTGAACGATCCCGCCGCCCAGACAACGACCGTTTCGAAGGGAGTCACAGTTCCTCTCGCGCCGAACTCTCCCTTAAATGATGCGACAAAGTGACTTCTTCGGTCGCAAAGGAGTTCACGCAGTGGGATCGTCCCCAGATAAGCGGAAATCCATTATCGTTAGCGGATCTTCAACTGAACGCTGCGAGCATTCTGCTGGGGAACGGACGAACCATGTCTCGGCCTCGGTTATCGAAGGCCGCTTCGGCCCGATCGGTTCGGGGCAGAGGCGGAAAGGTGAGTTGATGACGCAGCGTAAGCCCGACAACAATCTCGACCTCGACGTGCAGGCCCATATCGGCCGGCAGCTCAGGGCGGGCTACGTCGACATCCTTAACCAGCCCGTTCCGGACCGCTTTCTCGAACTCCTCGCGGAGCTAGACAAAAAGGAAGATGAGGCGGGCTCTAACCAGAGCATTCTGCAGAACGGCGCTCGATGAGCGGCCCGGACGTCAGACCTCCACGCGAAGAGCTTCTGATCCACATCCCAAGCCTGCGCGCATTTGCGGTGTCGCTGTCCGGTCAGCTGGACCGGGCGGACGATCTCGTGCAGGAAACGCTGGTCAAAGCCTGGCGGAACCTCGGCAGCTACACCGAGGGGACGAACATGCGGGCGTGGCTCTTCACCATCCTGCGCAATGTCTACATCTCGGAGATCCGCCGACGGCGGCGCGAGGTTCAGGACACGGACGGCGTTTTCGCCGAAAGCGTCGCCTGCGCGCCGCAGCAGAACGGCCACATGGACCTCGCGGACTTCCACACCGCGCTGGCCGACCTTCCGGAAGAGCAGCGTGAGGCGTTGATCCTGATCGGGGCGGCTGAGTTTTCCTATGAGGAGGCCGCCGAGATCGCGGGCTGCGCAGTCGGCACCGTGAAGAGCCGCGTCAACCGCGCACGGACGGCGCTTGCGCGGCGGCTCAATCTCGACGTCAGCGAAATCGGTCTCGAGCCGGCGCTGCGGGCGGCGCTCGGGTCGCCGGCGCGCTCGGGAACCGCCTGAGGGACCGTCAGGGTCTTCACGGCGAACGGTAGGCCTTCCGTGTTCAACACGCTTCGACGCCGGATCGCGCTTCTTCTCATCGCGGCGAACCTGCCGGTCATCGCGTTCGCGATCGTCATCGGCAAGCAGGAGTTCGCCCTCGCCGACCTGTTCGGCCGGGACCGGCTTGTTCAGGCGGCCGAGCTCGTGGCGGCGCGCGCCTCGGGTATTCCCCTCGACTCGGCCGCGATCGACGACACCCGGCGCAACCTGATCTTCCGCGACCGGGGCTCCCGCGCCGACATCGCCGCCGCGATCGTCGGCCCGGACGGCGCGTCGATCGCGAAGGACGACGAAGGCAGTCCAGTCGGCCGCGACTGGCTTCCGGAAGAGGGCCTGCCGACCCTCGCTTTGCCGGACGACCCCCGAATCCTTAAGGCTCGGGGCCGCGACGGCCGGGCGTACCGCTATGCGATCGCGAGCGTCCGTGGCGGCGACGCGAAGGCGATCGTCGCCGCCCCCTTCGACATCCTCGGCCACAGTCAGACGCAGTGGCTGTTCCTCGCGCTCGCTTTGCCTGCCCTCATGGCGCTGCTCTGCGTGGGCCTCGTGCTGTTCGGAATCGAGCGCTTCGTACTGCGCTGGATCCGCGCGCTGAGACAGATGGCGGCCTCCTATGACGGCGGAAAGCTCGAAGGCAAGCTCGTGCCGCTCGACGGCGCGCCGCAGGAGTTCGTGGAGCTCGGCGACGCCCTCCAGGCCATGTCGCGCCGCGTCGAGGAACGCTCGGTCGCGCTGGAGCAGGCCGTCGACGCCCGCGACCGGCTGCTGCGCGAACTGCACCACCGCGTGAAGAACAACTTCCAGATGATCGCGAGCCTGCTCGCGCTGCAGCGCCAGGAGGCGCCGGACACCCTGAGCGCCGTGCTGCGGGCGCCCGAGGATCGGGTGCGCGCGATGGCGGCGGCCTACAAGGTCTCCTACGCCTCGGGCGAGATCGGCCATGTCGGCGTCGCCGATCTGATCCGCGACGTCGCCCAGCAGGCGCGGCAGACGTCCGGCGGTCGCACCTTCGAGGTCTCGGCGCATTTCCCGGAGGACGAGTTCGAGATCGATCTCGACTTCGCGGTCTCGCTCGCGCTGCTGATCACCGAGCTCCTCAGCGCCGCCTCGGCCGCCTCCCCCGTGGCCTCGGTCACCGCCGAGGCGCGCGACGGCGACAAGATCGCGCTCACCATCTCCGGGCCCGCCGCCGGCTGGCTGCCGCCGGCCGGGCTGTCGCAGCGGCTCATCCGCGCCTACGCCGACCAGTTGTCGACCGGCATCGAGGAGCAGGCGGACGGCTCCATCCGTCTCATCGTTCCGCTCGCCTCCGAACTGCCCTCGATCGGCATGAAGAAAGCGGCGCCAAGGGCCTGAGGCCCTGCGCCGCCTTGCGGGCCGGCGCCTGCGCGGACTATCACCGGGCGCATGGCCCCTCCCCTGATGCTGCTCAAAAACATCCGCCTGACTTTCGGCGGCCGCCCGCTGCTCGACGGCGCCGAGATCTCGGTGTCGGCCGGCGAGAGGCTCGGCCTCGTCGGGCGCAACGGATCGGGCAAGTCGACCCTGCTGAAGATCGCAGCCGGCTCGGTCGAGGCCGACGACGGCGAGCGCTTCCTGCAGCCAGGCGCGACGGTTCGCTACCTGCCGCAGGAGCCGGACCTGTCGGGCTACAAGAACGTGCGCGCCTATGTGGAGGCGGGCCTCACGCAGGGCGACGACGCCTACCGCGCGCAGTACCTCATGGAGTCGCTTGGCCTCAGCGGCGACGAGAACCCCACCAGGCTCTCCGGCGGCGAGGCCCGCCGCGCCGCGCTCGCGCGCGCCATCGCGCCGGAGCCCGACATTCTGCTTCTGGACGAACCCACCAACCATCTCGACCTTCCGGCGATCGAATGGCTCGAGGCCGAGCTGCGCTCGTCGCGCTCGGCGCTGGTGCTGATCAGCCATGACCGCCGGTTCCTGCAGACGCTGACGCGCGCCACGCTCTGGCTCGACCGCGGCAAGACCCGCCGGCTCGACCAGGGCTTCGCCGCCTTCGAGGCCTGGCGCGACGAGGCGCTCGCGCAGGAGGAGACCGATCGCCACAAACTCGACCGCCAGATCGAGCGCGAGAAGGACTGGCTGCGCTACGGCGTCACCGCGCGGCGCAAGCGCAACATGGGCCGCATGCGCGCGCTCGACGTTCTGCGCGAGACCCGCAGGAACGCGCGGGGCCCGCAGGGGACGGTGAAGCTCGAGGTGACCGAAGCGGAAAAATCCGGCGCTCTGGTGATCGAGGCGAAGCACGTCGGCAAGTCGTTCGGCGAACGGACGATCGTCTCCGATTTCTCGATCCGCATCGCACGCGGCGACCGCATCGGCCTCGTCGGCGCGAACGGCGCGGGCAAGACGACGCTGCTCAACCTGCTGACCGGCGCGCTCAGTCCCGACCAGGGAACCGTGAAAGTCGGCTCGATCGTCACGATCGCGACCATCGACCAGCGCCGCGCCAGCCTCGACCCCGACATGAGCCTTCGCGACGCGCTCACCGGCGGGGGCAGCGACAGCGTCGACGTCGGCGGCCAGACCAAGCACGTCGTCAGCTACATGAAGGACTTCCTGTTCTCGCCGGAGCAGGCCGGCTCGCCGGTCAAGGCCCTGTCCGGCGGCGAGCGCGGCCGACTGCTGCTCGCCCGGGCGTTGTCGCAGCCGGCGAACCTGCTGGTGCTCGACGAGCCGACCAACGACCTCGACCTCGAGACCCTCGACCTGCTGCAGGAGATGATCGCCGACTATCCCGGCACCATCCTGCTCGTCAGCCATGACCGCGACTTCCTCGACAGGACCGTCGGCTCCGTGGTCGTCGCGGAGGGCGAGGGCCACTGGGTCGAATACGCCGGCGGCTATTCCGACATGGTCGCCCAGCGTGGCCGCGGCGTCGACGCGAGGGCGGCCGCGGCCGGAGCCGAACGCGAGCGTCAGGCGTCCGCGGGCCAGACGTCTCCGACGTCGCGCAAGAAGCTCTCCTTCAAGGATCAGCACGCCCTCGACAGTTTGCCCCAGCAGATCAAGAAGCTCGACGCCGAGATCGCGAAGCTCGAGAAGCGCCTCGCCGACCCCGCGCTCTACGCCCGCGACCCCGCGGCCTTCGCGTCGGCGACCGAGGCGCTGACCAGGGCGCAAGCCCAGCGCTCCGATGCCGAGGATCGCTGGCTCGAGCTCGAGATGATGCGGGAAGAGCTGGCGGGATAGGCGAGACACCCGCGACGCCTGACGCAAGCGGAGCGAGCAGTGCCCCTCATCGCCATCTCCGACCCCGACGACCCCCGCATCGCCGCCTACCACGCGGTGCGCGAGCGCGACGTCGTCGGCCGCGGCGAACGCTTCGTCGCGGAGGGCGAGGTTGTGCTGCGCCTGCTCGTCGGCGACGCCTCGCGCCATGCGATCGAAAGCGCGCTGATCGCGGAAACGCGCGTCGAGGCGCTGGCGGCGGAACTGGCCCGCGTGCCGCCGGAGACGCCGGTCTATGTCGCGGGCCAGACCGTGATGGACGCCATCGTCGGGTTCCAGATCCACCGCGGCGTGCTGGCGATCGGCCGCCGCGCGCCTGCGCTCAACTCAGTCTCGCTGCTGGCGCGTCTTCCGCAGACGGCGGTGGTCGTCGCCCTCGTCGGCGTCTCGAACCACGACAATGTCGGCGGCGTGTTCCGCAACGCCGCCGCCTTCGGCGCCGACGCGGTGCTGCTCGACGGCTCCTCATGCGACCCGCTCTATCGCAAGGCGATCCGCGTCTCGGTCGGCGCGAGCCTCGTCATGCCGTTTACGCGCGGCGGCTCGGGCGAGGCGCTCGTCGACGCGCTCGACGCCGCCGGCTTCGAGACGCTCGCGCTCAGCCCGGCCGGAGACCGCACGCTTGAAACCGTCACGCCGGCGGCCCGCGCCGCCCTGTTGCTCGGCGCGGAAGGGCCTGGCCTGCCTGCGGCGCTGATGGCGCGAACGAGGACGGTGAGCATCGCGATGGCGCCCGGCTTCGACAGCCTCAACGTCGCGACCACCAGCGGCATCGCGCTCTATGCGGTCACGCGGGGCAAAGCGCCCAAATTTAGAACGCGCAGATAGCCGTCATTCCGGCCGAAGCGCCGGAATCCAGACGCGCAACGGGGATTGAATTAACGTGGCCCGCGCGAGCGCCACTTGGTTCAGCCGAGGCGCGTCTGGATTCCGGGCCAAGCCCGGAATGACGAGCTCACCCGCCCCGGAGAACCTTGAGGAAATAATCCCCGAACGCCTCGAGCTTCGCGGCGCCGACGCCCTTCACCCGCGCCAGCGCGTCCTCGTCCTGCGGGCGGACGGCCGCCATCTCCATCAGCGTCTTGTCGGCGAAGATCACATAGGCCGGCACCGCGCGCTTGACCGCTAGCTCCCGGCGCAGCGCCTTGAGCTTGGCGAGGAGGTCGAGGTCGACGCCTTCGGGCGCCATCGCCTCCGCCGTCATACGCCGCCGCTCGCGCGACTTCGGCTTCGGCTTCGCGATCGAGATCCGCTCCGCCCCGTCGAGGATGCGCCGCCCCTTCGGCGGGATGGTCAGCCCGCCATAGGCTCCGGTCTCCACCGTGAGAGCGCCCGCAGCGACCAGCTGGCGCAGGATGGCGCGCCATTCCGCGGCCGGCCTGTCGGCGCCGCGGCCGAACTCCCTGAGCTTGTCGTGGCCGCGCGCCTGAACGGTCTCTGACAGATGCCCGACCGCGAGCGCCACGACATGCGCTGCGCCGAAGCGCTCGCCGGTGCCGGCGACCAGCCCCAGCAGCAGCCGGGCCTCCGTCGTGCCGTCGACCACCTCCGGCGGATCGAGGCAGACGTCGCAGTTGCCGCAAGGCTTCGAGGTCTCGCCGAAATAGGCGAGCAGCGTGGCGCGCCGGCAGGCGGTCGTCTCACAGAAGCCGACGAGGGCGTCGAGCCGCTGCGCCTCCATGCGCTTGCGCTCCGGCGCGCTGTCCTGCTCGTCGATGAAGCGCCTGCGGGTCCGGATGTCCTCCAGCCCATAGAACATCAGGGCTTCGGCGGGTTCCCCGTCGCGGCCCGCGCGGCCGATCTCCTGGTAGTAGGCCTCGAGTGAACCCGGCGCGTCGCCGTGCAGCACGAAGCGCACGTCCGACTTGTCGATGCCCATGCCGAAGGCGACGGTCGCGACCATCACAACGCCGGGCTCGGCCAGGAACGTCTCCTGCGCGGCGGCGCGGTCGGCGGCGTCCATGCCGGCGTGATAGGCCAGCGCCTTGACGCCGCGCGCCTGAAGCCGGGCGGTGGTCTCGTCGACCTTCTTGCGCGAGATCCGGTAGATCACGCCGCTCATCCCCGGCCGGCTCGCGACATAGGCCTCGATCGCCTGACCGACGTCGCGCTTCTCCGCGACAGAGATCGAGATGTTCGGCCGGTCGAAGCCGGCGACGAAGGCGTCGGCGCGGCCGTCGAACAGCTTCTGCAGGATGTCGTCCTGCGTCGTCTGGTCGGCGGTGGCGGTGAGCGCGACCATCCGCGCGCCCGGCAGCGCTTCGCGCGCCTTACCCAGCGACAGATATTCCGCGCGGAAACTGTGGCCCCATTGCGAGACGCAGTGCGCCTCGTCGATCGCGATCAGCGAGACCGGCAGCCGCGACAGCGCCTGGAGCATGCGCTCGGTCATCAGCCGCTCGGGCGCGAGGTAGAGCAGCTTGGCCTCGCCCGAAGCGACGCGTCGCCAGGAGGCTACGTTCTCCTCGCGCGACTTGGCCGAGTGGATCGCCTCGGCCTGCACGCCGTCGAGCAGCAGCCCCGCGACCTGATCCTGCATCAGCGCGATCAGCGGCGAGACCACGATGGCGAGCCCGCCCATGACGAGCGCCGGCACCTGGTAACAGAGCGATTTTCCGGCGCCGGTCGGCATGACCGCCAGCACGTCGCGGCCCGCCAGCAGCGCGTCGATCACACGCTCCTGACCGGGGCGGAACTCGTCGAATCCGAACGCCTGCTTCAGCACGCGCCGCTTCTCGTCCTCGAGCGCGGGCGGCAGGCCGGAGGGTCTCTGGGCGAGGGCGAGCGCGGTCATGAGCGCCGGACGTTATGGGATTCTCGGGTACCGCGCGACCGGCTTCGGGCCGTTCTCCCCTCCCCTTGCAGGGAGGGGATCGGCCATCCGGCTCGTCGAGCCGAGCGCTATTTTGCGTGGTCCATGTGGTCCATGCCGCTCATGTCGGGCGCGGACTTAGGAGTGGCGCCGGCCGCCTCGACGGCGAACTCGACATCGACCGCGCCGGCCTTCTCGAAGGTCAGCGCGCCCTTGACGCGCTCGCCCTGCCTGAGCGGCTGCTTCAGGCCGACGAACATCACGTGCCTTCCGCCGGGCGCGAACTCGAGTGTCTCGCCGGGCTTGATCTCGAGCCCGCCTTCGATCGACCGCATCTTCGCGACGCCGTCGTCGATCGTGGTCTCGTGCATCTCCGCCTTGTCGGCGAAGGGCGCGGAGACCGAGACCAGACGATCCGGCGTCGAGCCGTGATTGGTGACGGTGAAGTAGCCGCCGCCGATCTTGGCGCCGGGGACGGTCGCCCGCGACCAGGGGTGGCCGATCAGGAGATCGCCGGCCTTGTATTCATGGGCGGCTGCGGCGCCGGCGACGAGGACGCCAAGGGCGGCGACGGCGGCGAACAGGAATCGGGACATTTCGGAAGCTCCAGACGGCCGGGTCCATGACCTCTCGCCGTTATGACGGTCTGACGGAACAATAAGGTCAGACCGGCTGCGGCGGCCCCCGCGCCGCATGCGGGACGTGAACCCCCGCATAGGCTTCGCCCCCCGGCGCCGGCTCTGCGGCGCAACCACGTGTGAGGAGCGGCAGAGCGTCCGGCGGCGGAGAGGCCGCGAGCGCGCTTGCGCCGGCCATCCGGCAGAGATCGGCGCAGACGCCGTCATGACCGGACGGCGCGTCGCCGCCGCCCGCGTTCAGGCACAGCACGGCCGCCGTGTCGCCGGTCGCGAGGCGGGCTGCGTGCGCGCCCATCGCGGAGGCGCCGAGCACGGCCCACACCGCGAACAGGTAGCCCGCGAGCAGGCTGAAGGCGCGGCGGTGGCGCAGACGCAGGATCATCGAGCCGTCATAGACCCGGCGATGTTTTCGCGCCACCGTCGCGGCGCGGGGGCGCGGGCCGCACGGTCGCGGCGCCGTCCGCCCACGCCACGCGGGCGCCGGCGAGGGTCGCGGCCCCCTCGGGGTCCCGCGCGATGCGCCGAGCCAGCCGCTCGAGCCGCTCAAGCCTGATGCGCCCGCCGCCGACGAGCGCGAGCGCGCGGCCGAGCAGGCGCAGCCGGATCTCGTCGGGCAAGGCCGCGGCGCCCGGCGCGATCGTCCAGCCCGCGGCGTCCTGTCCGAGGAGGAGGCGCGCGGCGTCGTCGGTCGCGGTTTCGAGCGCGGCGTCCGCCCGGGCCATGCGGCCCGCAAGCACGCCGAGTCTCGCGGCCGTCAGCCCCTCGCGGGCGAGCGCGTCGCGGGCCGCGCGCAGCCGGGCGCGGGCAAAACGGCCGTCGACGTTCATTGCGTCTTCGAACCACGCGATCCCGCGCGCCTCGAGGGTCGCGACCAGCCTCCGCTTCGCAACCCCGAGCAGCGGGCGGACATGACGGACGCCGTCGCGAAACGTCTCGCCGCGCATCCCGGCGAGGCCTGACGGCCCGCTGCCGGCGGCGAGCCGCATCAGCACCGTCTCGGCCTGATCGTCGAGGGTGTGGGCGGTCGCGATCGCGTCGGCCCCGATCGCACGGGCATGGGCGGCGAGCGCCGCATAACGCAGATCACGGGCGCGCTCCTCGATCCGCGACGCCGAAGCGACCGGCGCGGGCAGCCGGGCGTGGGAAAGGCCCAAGCGAGCGGAGAGCGCGGCGACCCCGGCGATTTCGCGGTCCGCCTCGGCCCTGAGCGCATGGTCGACGGTCGCGACCGACAGCCTCGCTCCGTCTTCGCCTGCCCATTCCGCCGCGAGCACGAGCAGCGCCGTCGAATCCGCGCCGCCGGAGACCGCAAGCAGGACGTGACGCGCCGGGAAGAAGGCGCCGAACAGCGCCGCGGCTTCCGCAGGC
Source organism: Hansschlegelia plantiphila (assembly GCF_027922265.1). Classification (GTDB taxonomy): domain Bacteria; phylum Pseudomonadota; class Alphaproteobacteria; order Rhizobiales; family Methylopilaceae; genus Methylopila; species Methylopila plantiphila. Next base: position 146,661 of record NZ_BSFI01000021.1, read on the forward strand.
GCCACGGCGTCGGAGATGGGGATGGGGTCGAGGCGGTCGAGCATCGGGCGAGAGTAGCGCGTCGCCCGGCTGGAGCGGAGTCCGGCGTTGGACCTGCGCCTCAGCAGGCGATGCGCTTCAGCTCGCGGTCGGACTGCGGCTTGATGCGGGCGTATTTCTTGCCGGCCTCGGCGATCGCGGCGCAGGCCTGTTCCTTCTGGCCCATGCCGTTCAGCGACATGCCGAGCTTCAGCATGCTCTCCGGCGCCTTCGCCGACTGCGGGGCGGAATTGTAGATGGCGAGGAAGCTCTCGGCCGCGTCGGTGTATTTCTTGCGCTGGTAGAGGCTCTCGCCCAGCCAGTACTGCGCCTCGGGCGCCTTGGCGTCCTTCGGATAGGTCCGCAGGAAGTCGCGGAACGTGGCCTCCGCCTGCCCGTAATCGCCGCGCTGGATGAAGCCGACGCCGAGGTCGAACTGGTCGCGCGCGCCGCCGGAGCCGGCGGTGACGGTGGGGGGCGGACCGCGGTCCGCCATGCGGCCGCCGCCGTCGTCTCCGCCGGCCGTGCTGCGGCCGACGCCGGGGGGAGAGATGCGCATCGGCCCGTTCGGGTCGTCGCCGGGGCCGTCGATCAGGCCGCCGATGGCGTCGGCGTTCCCCCGGCCGCCGCCTAGGCTTGAGGGCGGCGCGCCGGGACCGCTCGGTCCGCCGGCCGGGCCGCCGCGCGAGCTGTCCGTCGAGGCGGTGGACGGACCGGAATCGCCGAGATCGCCGCGCTTGGCCGGCTTCGCCCCGCCGCCGCCCTTGCCGTTCTCGATGTCCTGGAAGCGATAGTCGACGTCGCCCTGAAAACGCTTCAGGCCCTCGTCGTTCTTCTTCGACTGGTATTCGAGCTGCTCGAGGCGCCCGTTCAGCGTGCGCATCTGGTTCTCGATGCGGTCGAGCCGCACCGCGACGTCCGCCATCGAGGACTGGGCCGGCTCGACATTGCTCGCGCCCGTGTCGGGCGCATCGCGCGCGCCTAAGAAAGCGAGCTTCTGCTCGACGCCCGTCACGCGCTGCTCGAGCCAGGACGGCGCGGGGTCGCGCCCCGGGTCCTGCGCGAAAGCAGCGGTCGACGACGCCCAGGCGAGGCCCAGTCCGAGGGCGATGCTTCGGGCGGGCGAGAGGCGCGAAAGGTCGAGCATGTGAGGAGAAGATCCCGGCCGAGAATGCGGTGGCAAGCCCCAAAGCCGCTAATCTGTCAGTTCGGCCGAATTAGGGCTGATTCCGGCGGCCTCCGCCAGTGGCGGCCGCCGGAATCATGCGTCGGATCAGTATCCGGCGGCGCCGCCGAGCACGGTGACCGCGCGACGGTTCTGCGACCAGCAGGAGATGTCGTCGCAAACCGCGACCGGCCGCTCCTTGCCATAGGAGATCGTCTTGATGCGGCCGCCGCCGACGCCGCGCGCGGCGAGGTAGTCGCGGGTGACCTGGCTGCGGCGGGCGCCCAGCGCGAAGTTGTATTCGCGGGTGCCGCGCTCGTCGGCGTGGCCTTCGACCGTGATGGCGTAGCGCGGATAGCGGGAGAGCCACGAGGCCTGCTTGTCGAGAATCGAGCGGGCGGTCGAGGTGAGCTCGGTCGAGTCCGTCTCGAAGAAGACGCGGTCGCCGACGTTCACGACGAAGTCCTGGGTGCTGCCCGGAGGGCCGCCGCGGCCGCCATTGGCGCCGTAGCCGCCATTGGCGCCGTCCAGTCCATCACCCGTCTTCTTGGCGCAAGCGCCGAGAAGCATCACCGCGCAGAGCGCCGCAGCGATCTTCCCGGCCTTGCCGATACGCATGGTACGCGTCATGCCCGATAACTCCTTGTGGCATCCGGATGAGCGATCCATAGCAGTCTCCCCGTTAACCGAAGGTTCCGTTAGGCTTAAGAAGCCCTTTATTTCAGAAATTCCGGGCTTCGACCGCCCTCTACCTGCCGCGCGAACGCGACGCGAACATGGCCGAAGCGTGGGGCCGCGCAGATTGGGCGCGGGTGAGTCCGAGAGGACACAGGCGCCGGCTCCCCCTCCCCCAAGGGCAAGGGAAGCTGGAAGGGTCGCGCGCCAGAGGCTTCAGTTCAGCAGCGGCGACCAGGCAGGGTCGGAGGCGAAGCCCGGCGTCGGGACCTTCTGTTCGTTCCGTCCGGTGATGTCGATCGAGTAGATCCGCGGGCCGCCGCCGAGGTCGCGGAAGAACATCAGCACGCGGCCGTTGGGGGCCCAGGTCGGTCCCTCATTGTGGAAGCCCTCGGTCAGGATGCGCTCGCCGGTGCCGTCCGGACGCATTACGCCGATCGCGAATTTGCCGCCCGACTGCTTGGTGAAGGCGATCAGGTCGCCGCGCGGCGACCACACCGGCGTCGAATAGCGGCCTTCCCCGAACGAGATCCGCTGCGCCCCGCCGCCGGAGGCCGACATCACATACATCTGCTGGTTGCCGCCGCGATCGCTCTCGAACACGATCTTGGAACCGTCAGGGGAGAACGAAGGCGAGGTGTCGATCGCGCCCGAGTCCGTCAGTTTCGTCGTGGCGCGCGACCGCAGGTCCATGACGTAGATCGACGAGTTGCCGTTCTGCTCCATGCTCATCGCGACCTTCTGGCCGTCGGGCGAGAAGCGGGGGGCGAAGGTCATGCCGGGGAAGTTGCCGACCGCCTCGCGCTGCCCGGTCTCGATGTTGAGCAGGTAGACGCGCGGGTCGGAGTTGCCGAACGACATGTAGGTGATCTCCTGGCTCGTCGGGCTGAAGCGCGGCGTCAGCACCAGTTCGTTGCCGGAGGTGATGAAGCGACTGCCGTAGCCGTCCTGATCCATGATCGCGAGCCGCTTGACGCGGTTGGTCTTCGGGCCGCTCTCGTCGACATAGACGATGCGGGTGTCGAAATAGCCTTTCTCGCCCGTCAGCTTCTCGTAGATCATGTCGGCGATCAGATGCGCCACGCGCCGCCAGTTCTTGTCGGTGAAGAACTGCTGGCCCTCGAGCTGGCTTCCGCCGAGCACGTCCCACAGCCGGAACTCGGTGCGGATGCGGCCGTCGCCCTGCCGCACCATCTGGCCGGTGACGAGCGCCTGCGCGTTGATGATGCGCCAGTCGCCGAAGCGGGGCGTGGCGTCGAAGTTCGAGATCTTCTCGATGAAGGCGCGCTGGTCGATCGGCGCGAACAGGCCCGAGCGCTGGAGGTCGGCGGTGATCACCCCCGCCATGTCGCGCGCGAGTTGCGGATCGCCGCCATTCGCGAGGAAATCCGGGATGGCGATCGGCAGCGGCTGCACATTGCCCTGGTTGATGTCGATCGAGACCTGGGCGCGCGCCGGCGCGACATGCGCTGAGGCGAGGACAGCGAGTCCGAGCAGAGCGATGGCGCGAAGGAGACGGGCGGAGAGGAGATTCATCAAACTCTTCCCGATACGGCGCAGAGAGGCGCCGAAAGAGGTGAACTGAAAGCGCCGTCTTGCCCGCTTTCGCGGGCATCCACGACTTCGTCGTAAATCGAGCGGATCAAGGCGTGGACACCCGGCTTCGCCGGGCGGGGCGACCGCGGGGGAGCCATCATCCGCCCATCATGTCCTTGGGGTCGAAGTTGATGTTGACCTGCCGCCAGTAATCATAGGCGTCCGCCGGCAGCTTGAGCGGGGAGCAGCGCTGCACGGCGCGGGTCGCGGCCCCGGCGGCCGCGCGGAAGGCGGGGTTCGACGAGCTGTTCATCACCGTCGGGCCGCCCGACAGCGTGCCGTCGGCGTTGAGCGTGAACTGCACCTTGACCGCCAGGCTGCCGTCGCCGGTCGCGCCGACCGGCGGATTCCAGCACTGCATCACCTGCTCGCGCACGGCGTTGTCGATGCCCGTGCGGGCCGACATCGACAGCTTCGACGCGGTCCCGCGCGCGGTGCCGGCCGTCGTCTCGGGCGCGACCTCGCGGGCGGCCGTCGCCTTGCGGCCCGGGTCCCGCGCGTCCTTCATCGCGCTGTCGCTCGAGGACGACTTGTCGCCGAGCAGGCTTGCGACCTTCGACGGGTCGAACTTGCGCTCCTTGGCTTTTGCGGCCTTTTCGGCGTCCGCCTTCTCTTTGGCGGCCTTCGCCGCCGCGGCGGCCTCCGCTTTGGCGACACGGTCGGCTTCGGCCTTCGCGGCCTTCTCGGCGTCCGCCTTCGCCTGTTTCTCCGCCTGCTCCTTGGCCGCCTTATCAGCCTCGGCCTTCTCCTTGGCGGCCTCGGCCTTGGCGAGGCGCTCTCCCTCGGCGGCCTCGGCGAGCTTCTCCGCCTTCTCCTGCGCGGCCTTCGCCGCTTCAGCCTTGGCGGCCTCAGCCTTCGCGGCCTTGTCAGCGGCGGCCTTCTGCTGCTCCGCCTTCGCCGCGGCGGCCTTCTCGGCCTCGGCTTTGGCCGCCTTTTCGGCTTCGGCCTTGGCGGCGTCGAGATCGGGTTTAGGCTCGGGCCTCGGCGGCGGATCCGCCTTGGCGGGCTCAGGCGCAGAGGGCGGCGGCGGCGGGGCCGCCTCGACGTCCTCCTTCTGCACCGGCAAGGCGTCGTCCTTGGGGTCGGTCTCGGCTTCGGCGACCTTCTCGGCCTTGACCTTCGGCGCGTCGACCTTCTTCGAGGTCTTCGAGCCCTTGGTCATGGCGTCGAACTGCTCGGAGCTGATGACCTCGATCGGCAGCGCCTCAGTCGGGCCGACGTCGAATTGCTTCGCCGACGACAGGCTGATCAGGCCCCATGCCAGCAGCAGGCCGTGCGCGGTCGCGGAAACGGTGAGCCCGGGACGAAGCTTCAACCGTCAGCTCCCCTGCTCCAGCTCTGTGACGAGGGCGACGCGCTTGAAGCCGGCCCCGGACAGAGTGCCCATGACCTTCATCACCTGGCCGTAGTTCACGTTCTTGTCGCCCCGCACGTAGATGCGCTCGTCATAGCCGGAATTCGTGATGGCAATGAGGCGCGGGGCAAGCTCGTCGACGCCGATCGGCGTCTCCTGAAGGAACACGGCGCCGTCGTTCTTGACCGTGATCGTCAGCGGCTCCTTCTCCTCGTTGAGGGGATTGGCCGAGGTCTGCGGCAGGTCGATCGGCACGCCGACGGTCAGCATCGGCGCCGAGACCATGAAGATGATCAGCAGAACCAGCATGACGTCGACCATCGGCGTCACATTGATCTCGGACATGACATGCGTGCGGCGACGCCTGCGCGCGCCGTGTCCCCCGGATCCGCCGCTCGAGGTCATGCCCATCGGTCAGGCCCGCTCGTCGATCTGGCGGGACAGGATGGCCGAGAACTCGTCGGAGAAGCCTTCCATACGGCTCGCCTGGCGCGTCACCTGGTTGGAGAACTTGTTGTAGAAAATCACCGCCGGAATGGCTGCGACGAGCCCGATCGCGGTCGCGAGCAGCGCTTCCGCGATGCCGGGAGCGACCACCGCGAGCGACGTGTTCTTGGAGGCCGCGATCGACTGGAACGAGGTCATGATGCCCCACACCGTGCCGAACAGGCCGATGAAGGGGCCGGCGGAGCCGACGGTCGCGAGCACCAGAAGCTTGGATTCGAGCCGCTCGACCTCGCGAGCGATGGTGACGTCCAGCACCTTGTCGATGCGCTGCTGCAACCCGCCGATCGAGCGGCCGCCGCTCTCGTAGGAGCGCTTCCATTCGCGCATCGCTGCGACGAACAGCGCCGCCATCGACGTGTTGGGGCGGTTCGAGAGCGAACGGTAAAGCTCCTCGAGGCTCTGGCCGGACCAGAAGATCTTCTCGAATCGATCCATGTTGCGTTTGGTGCGCGAGAACAGGAGCTGCTTGTCGACGACGATCGCCCAGCACCAGACGGAGGCCGCAAGCAGTCCCAGCATCACGAACTTCACGACGAAGTGAGCCTGGAGGAACAGGCCCAACAGCGACATGTCGGGTGTTGGCATTGCAGTCCGTCTCCAGTCACCGCCGCCGGTCAGGCCGCGCCATAACGGGCGCGAGCGGCGTATGACCGCCGCATGCACGCGCCTAACGACCCCAAGGCTCGGAACGACCGCGCGTTTCGCCCGTCAATGTGTTGAAACTGCGACCCGATCCCGCAGGGCTGACCTCGTTCATCGCGCGTTAGCGTTAAGAGACGGTTACCGACGGCGATGTGTCTCCAGATAGCGACACTCGGATACCCCTTGGCGGACATTGCGTCGCGGCCCGCAGACCCGATGGATCAGAGCGCCGGGGTCCGGATTGGCGCCGGGCGGGAAGCTCGTCATGGTCCGGCCTGACGGGACGATCCATGGTCGCCGGTCCTCCGGTCGCGTCGGCGGACCGGCGGTCGTCACCGCGCTTTCCCCTTTGGAGTCACCGCGTGCGGATTTTCCTCGGCGCCGTTCTCGCTTGTTTGCGCCTGCTGGCTCCGGCCCCGGCCTCGGCCGGCGATCCCGGCGCGGCGACCGTCGCGGTGCAGGCGGTGACGCCGACGGCGGACGGCCGCGCGACCGTCGTATCGTGCAGCGGCGTGCTGATTGCGCCCGACATCGTGCTCACTGCCGGCCATTGCCTCGACCTGATCGAAAGCGCCTCGCAGCTCGCAGTCTTCGCCTATCGCAACGGCGCGCCCCTGCCCCGTCCGCTCGGCGTCGCCGCCTTTGCGCGGCATCCCGGCCACGTCGTCGGCTGGCGGACCAAACCCGGCGGCCCCGAAGCGCGCCAGCGCGAGATCGCAGCCGACCTCGCGCTGCTGAGGTTGGCGACGCCGCTCGCGGAGCCTGGTCCGGCTGCGCTAGGCGCGGGAGCCGAGGCTAACTCCACGATCGCGGGCGTCGGTTCAGGCGGCGGGCGGTTGAGGCGTTCGACGCTCTCGGGCGTGCGTTTCGCCTCCGGCGGCGGCGCACGGGTCGGATTCGCGACCTCCGCTGCGCCCGTCTGCGGCGGCGATTCCGGCGGTCCGGCGTTCGCGAACGGCGAGGTCTGGGGCCTTGTCGCGGCGCTGCTCAGGGCGAAGGCCGGCTGCGGAACGCGCATCGTGGCGACCCCGGTCGACCCGGCGTCGGAGGGCTTTCTGCAGATGAAGGCGAGGATTTCGGCGCGCTGAAGCCGACGCGATGTCGCCGCCCGGACACAGGGCCGGCGCCGTCGCCGCCCCCGCGGCAAATAGTGATCGAACGGCGGTTTGCCCGCATGCGATGGTGCCGTCGTCGATCCGCATGTGGGCGCGGTCGTCGAGCTCTTGTGGAATGGCGGCAGCATGCGATCGACGGTGTGGCGTCTCTCCCTCGCGGTTTGCCTGTCGGTCATCCTCGCATCGCCCTCCGTGGCGCTCTCGGGCGGCTCGCCGGCCCGCGCCAGCGACCGGCTGGCGCGGGCGACCGTCTTCATCACCAGTCTGACGCCTTCGGGCCGCAACCGCGCGCAGGTCGGGAACTGCACCGGCGTGCTGATCGATCGCGACCTCGTGCTCACCGCCGGCCACTGCCTGTCTGACCTCGGCGGCCCGAGCCTCGTAGTGGCGCAGTTCTTCGACCGTTCGAACCGGGTCGTCGGCGCCGTGCAGGTCGCAGCCGGCGCGCTGCATCCGGACTATGCCGGCCGCGCCTCCGCCGACGATCCGAAGCCCGAGCTGCTCGGGGCCGATCTCGCGATCCTCAAGCTGGCGCAGCCCGCGCCGGCCGACCGCCAGCCGATCGCGATCGCGACGCGCCCGATGGAGGCTGCGAAGGCGCGCTCGGTTCTGATGGGCGCCGGGCTGCACATTCCCGCCGACGACAATTCCGCCGGCGAACTCCGTGTCGCGCGCGTCAACGCCGAGGTCGTGACAGGCGGCCCGACCGCGGTCGCGCTCGGCGTGGCGGGCGGCGCCATCTGCCGCGGCGACAGCGGCGGCCCGGTGGTGTCCTCCGGCGGCCTCTGGGGCGTGGTGATCGCGATCGTCCGGAAGAAGAGCCTCTGCAACAGCACCGTGTTCATGGCGGTGCTCGACCCGACCTCGCGGGGCTTCCGGACGATGGTCGCGCGGGCGCGGCGGGGGTGAGACGTCCTCACTCGGTCCGCAGCATCTGCTCTCGCATCCGGGCCGGCATGCGCGCCGGGCGGCCGTCGCGCAGATAGGCGCACTGCACCGCCGCGGCGACCAGCGTCTCGCCGCCGCGCGTCACGGTCTGGCGCAGCACCAGCGAGGCCGCCTTCACGTCCTCCGCCGCCGTCGTCACCGTGATGATGTCGTCCATCACCGCGGGCCGGATGTAGTCGATCGTCATGCGGCGGACGACGAAGCCTTCGCGGCGGGCCTGGTAGAGCTCGTGATGGTCGAAATCGATCGCGCGCAAGATCTCGGTGCGGCCGCGATCGAGGAAGCGGAGATAGCTGCCGTGATAGACGACGCCGGAGAAATCGGTGTCCTCGTAGTAGATGCGCAGGGTGAGGACATGGCGCACCCCCTCCATCCGGCCGCCGAGGCCGTCGGTCGCGTCCGCCGTCAAATCGCGTCGTCCTCGTCGAACAGCGTCGTCTGGGCCCCGGCGCTCGCCGGCGCCGTGAGCCCGAGGTGCTGGTAAGCCCGCGCAGTCAGCATCCGGCCCCGCGGCGTGCGCTGCAAGAAGCCTTGCTGCAACAGATAGGGCTCGATGATCTCCTCGATCGCGTCGCGCGGCTCGGAGAGCGCCGCCGCCATCGTTTCGACGCCGACCGGTCCCCCGCCATAGTTCTCGGCGATCGCGGCGAGATAGCGCCGGTCCATGGCGTCGAGGCCGAGATCGTCGACGTCGAGCAGCCTGAGCGCGCGATCCGCCGATTCGCGCGTCACCTCGGCGTCGCCGGAGACGGAGGCGAAATCGCGCACCCGGCGGAGCAACCGCCCCGCGATCCGCGGCGTGCCGCGCGCCCGCCGCGCGATCTCGCGCGCCCCGTCGCGGGTCATCGGCAAACCCAGCACCCGCGCGCCGCGGGCGACGATCTGCTCCAACTCCTCGACCTCGTAGAAGTTGAGCCGGATCGGGATGCCGAACCGGTCGCGCAACGGGGTCGTCAGCAGTCCGGCGCGCGTGGTCGCGCCGACCAGCGTGAACTTCGACAGGTCGATCCGCACCGACCGCGCCGCCGGTCCCTCGCCGATGATCAGGTCGAGCTGAAAATCTTCCATCGCGGGATAGAGGATCTCCTCGACCGCCGGGTTCAGCCGGTGGATCTCGTCGATGAACAGCACGTCGCGCTCTTCCAGATTGGTCAGCAGCGCCGCGAGGTCGCCGGCCTTGGCGATCACCGGCCCGGACGTCGCGCGAAAGCCCACCCCGAGCTCGCGCGCCACGATCTGCGCGAGCGTCGTCTTGCCGAGGCCGGGGGGCCCCGCGAACAGCACGTGATCGAGCGCCTCGCCGCGCGCCCTCGCCGCCTGGATGAACACGGAAAGGTTCTCGCGCGCTTGGCGTTGTCCCGTGAAGTCGGCGAGCGTCTTCGGACGGATCGAGGCGTCAAGCGCGTCGTCGTCACGGATGTCGGTGTCGCGGACGGGGCTTGGGGCGGTCATCGGGGCGTTCGGTCGGAGGCGATCAGGACCGTGATACGGCATCCGCGCCGATCATGGAACGCGGCGTCCGGGCGGTCATTTCGCGAGCTCCTTCAGCCCGGCGCGGATCAGCGTCTCCGTGGTCGCGGTTTCACCCAGCGCGCGGCTGGCGGCTGCGATCGCGCCGCTCGCCTGCGGCGCGCCATAGCCGAGGTTGACGAGCGCCGAGACCGCGTCGCGCACAGGCGCCGGGCCGCGCTTCTCCGCGACGTCGCCAACGACGCGCGCGAGCCCCGGATCGACATCGGAGAACAGCGGCGCCTTGTCTTTCAGCTCGGCCGCGATGCGCGCCGCGACCTTGGGGCCGACGCCCGGCGCGCGGGCGATCGCCACCTTGTCCTGCAGCGCGATCGCGGTGGCGAGGTCGGACGCCTCCAGCGTCGAGAGGATCGCGAGCGCGACCTTGGTTCCCACGCCCTGCACGGTGTTCAGCAGGCGGAACCATTCGCGCTCGAGGTCGGCCATAAAGCCGAACAGCTGGATGCGGTCCTCGCGGACGTGGGTCTCGATCGAGAGCCGCGCGGTGTCGCCCGCCTTCGGCAGCCGCGACAGCGTGCGCGACGAGCAGCTGACGACATAGCCAACGCCGCCGACGTCGAGGATCACCCAGTCTGCGCCGACCGAATCGACGACCCCCGTCAGCTTGCCGATCATGCCGGAACCTTGGGCGCCGCGAGCCGCGCGGCGGAAACGCGGTGCTGGGCGTGGCAGATCGCGATGGCGAGCGCGTCGGCCGCGTCCGGGCTCGTGACCTGCGACTTCGGCAGTAACACGGCGATCATCGCTTGGATCTGGCGCTTCTCGGCGTGGCCTGCGCCGACCACGGTCTTCTTGATGAGGTTGGGGGCGTATTCGGCGACTGGTACGCCGGCGAGCGCCGGAACCAGCATCGCGATCCCGCGCGCCTGGCCGAGTTTCAGCGTGGCGGACGCGTTGGTGTTCACGAAGGTCTCCTCCACCGCCGCCTCATCCGGCGCATGCTCCGCTAGCACGATGGTCAGCGCCTCGTGCAGCGCAGCAAGCCGCCGGGCGAGGTCGAGCTTGTCGTCAGGCTTGATGACGCCGGCCGCCACAAACGACAGCCGCGAGCCCTCGGACACGATCACGCCCCACCCCGTGCGCCGGAGGCCGGGATCGACGCCGAGGATGCGAATCGGAGACGGGCTCATCCGCGCGATCGTGCGGCGGCGCGAGCTGGTAAGACAAGCGGCGGTGAGGCGGCGCCTAAACCCGCCCGCGCCTCACCCTCACGAAAACATACAGCGCGAGCGCGCCGACCACTGTGAAGAACACGATGTTGAACCACGGGATCACGGTGTCGGCGGGGTCCCAGCGGCGGACGGCCACCGCGTTCGGGAACATCGAGAACAGCTGCACCCGCCAACCATATTTGGTGATGAGCGCGATTCCCTTCTCGCCGGAGATCGCCGAAGCCACCGCCTGCACGTCGGCGCTGTTGAACTTCAGATAGAACGGGAAACCCCAGCCGGTATCCTCGTTGCGATAGACATGCGGTTTCTTGGTGTCCGGATCCTCAGCGTAGATGAAATAGACGTCCTTGCTGGCGCCGGTGTGGTCGCTGTCGATCGGCTTGCCGGAGGAGACGTCGACGCGCCTGACCTCGGTGTTCACGATCCGCACGAGGTCGTGCCGCGGCAGCACGTAGTGCAGGAACCCGCCGATCGGCAGCACGAGCACGATGAGAAAGGCGAGGACTGCGCGAAGCATCGGGGAGATTTCTCCAGGGACCACGATCACCCCACGTCTTAGCGCGGAAGCAGCCTGCGCGGCGTAGATTTCTGGGTTCCGGTCCTCGATCGAGGTCGTCCGGCGCGAACCGCGGCCATGCCCGGAGGCGCCGGACGGCCGCGAATCCTTGCGATCGCCACGCTCCACTCTCACCTCGCTGACGCGAGACAGCGCCATGACACGCTTTTCGCGTCAGCGATCGCCCGCGGGTCGCGTCTTACCCCCGAGACGCAGCCATGCGCTGGCCGCCGAAGGGCGACGGATCCGTCGCGCACAGGTTCGGCGCGGCGAAGGAGGTGGCGTCTTCGGTCTTCAGCTGGCCGGGCGTGTCGTCGCCCATCGGGTCGAACCTCAACACGCCGTCCGCGTCTGCGGTGAAGATCGTGTCGGTGGGAAAATGCATGTACGGCCCCTCGGCGACCGCGCGCGCGAAGCTGCCGGAGTCCTTGGCGTAGCCGTAGGCGGCCATCAGGTCGGCGGTGCGGTAGATCCCCGGCTGCAGCCCCGCGCCGAGATAGCTCATGCGCATATAGGTCGGCACGGACGCCGGGAGATAGCTGACCTCCTCCGGGAGGTCCCGCGCCACGTCCTTGGCGCGCTTGCCCGCGTAGGTCCGGAGCACCGCCTGCTGCTCCGGCAGCGCCGCGCCCTTCAGCTCCACGCTGCGGCCGGCGCTGACGCTCAGACCGTCCGGCGCCTGCGTCAGCACGACGTATCCGCTCGCCCACACCGACACCATCTCCGGCATGCTGGTGTAGCCCGCGCGCCGGCCATACTGGTCGAGCGAGCCGACCGCGTAGACCCCGTCGGAGAGCGCCAGCACGTTGAGCAGACTGTCGGGCGCCGTATTGCCCGCCGCGACGAACACCGGCACCCCGAGCGCGCGCAGCCGGCCGAGCTGGCGGTCGATCTCAGTATAGGGGTTCGCCGGATTGCGCCCGCCGGTGACGACCTCGAGCAGTTCGCGGCGCCGCGGGTTCACGTCGCCGGGCGAGAAGCCGCGTTCGAGCGGGATGCGGGCGTTGATGTCGTCGAGGGAGACCGGCAGCACGATCGAACTCACGACCGCCGCAGGCTTCGCGATCCGGCCGTTCTCGATGTCGCGCGCGAGCCTCGCGAAGTCCCGGCCGAGCGTGCGGACGTTGAAAACCGGGTCGATCTGGTAGGCCACGGGGTCGGAATGCGAAGCCGCGACGATCGCGGCGACGACGTCGCCATGGCTGATGGGGCCAGGCGCCTCGCCGTCCGGCGCCGGCAGGTCGTCGTCGATGTTGGCGGGCTTCAGGAAGGTGAAGGTGTCGAGAACCACGAAGGGCGCCGCGGAGCCGCAGGCGGCGCGGGCCGCCGCTTCGGCGCTGGCGTCCGCAAACTGCGCCTCCGCCCCGCCGAGGCGGCCATAGGCCGCCAGCCCGGCCCGTCCGCCGAACAGCGCGATCGACGCCGCCGCGACGAACGCCGCTCCGATCGCCAGCGATTTCGTCGCCTTGCCCATTCCCCGATCCTGGAGCTCAAGATAGCCGGTGGAAGATGGCCGACGGTCATGCTGCGTGACGGATGATTCTTATGCAACGCTCAAGACGCAACGCTCCCCTGACGCGACGGCGGGCTCTGATCCGGACGCCGCCGCCGCCCGCCGTCCGCCTACGCTCGAAAATCGTGACGGGATCAGCACAGTGAAGGGCTGGCGCCGCCATGGACTCCGGCTCGTGGTCTGCGCGGCCCTTGGGCTCGCCGCGGGCTTCGCCGCACGGATCTGGACGCCGTCGGAGATCGCGCTCGCGCTCGGCTGGGACGTCGCTGCGCTCACCTACATCGTCCGCGTCTGGATGGCGCTGTCGCCGGTGCCGGCCAAAGAGATCAAGACCTGGTCGCGCCGCGAGGACGAGGGCCGCGGGGCGATCACGATCATCCTGACCTTCGCCGTCGCCGCGAGCTTTCTCGCGATCTTCGACATGATCTCGGGCAAGTCGAACGGCGTCCAGCTCGCGCTCGCAGCCTTCACCATCCTCTGCTCGTGGACCCTGCTCCACACTGCGTTCGCGGCGCACTACGCCCATCGCTGCTTCGACGGCGGACCGGACACGCCTGCGATCTCGTTCGAGGGCGAGCCGCCGCGCTTTATCGACTTCGCCTATTACGCCTTCACCGTCGGCATGACCTTCCAGGTCTCGGACACCGACACGCAGACCAGCGCGATGCGCCGGCTGACCCTGATCCACGGCGTCGTGTCGTTCGTTTTCAACACGGTGATCATCGCGATCAGCGTCGGCGTGGCGTCAAGCCTGATCGGAGGTAACTGAAACGCGAGGTCCACCCGCGGGCCCGGCTGAAAACCGTTGGCAGCGTCTGAGTCAGACGGACCCGACCGCGGGCTCGCGGCTTCCAATGCGCTCGATGATCAGCACTGCGAGCGCCACCACGGGCGGCGCCAGGAAACAGGCTTCCCGGAAGCTCGCATAGGCCCAGGCGGCGGCGAAACAGCCGAGCGCGAAGCAAACGATCCCCGGAACCATCGTCGAGAAACGCCTGCGCGCCGCGGCCTTTGTTTTGGCGTCGGCGCCGCGGATGATGTCGGCGAGGTCCACCATGACCTGCGTCGTGGTCAGCGTCATTACGGTGGTCGCAGGCACGGCCGCGAGATGGGTGCGGTGCGTGGCATTCTGGATCGCCATGGCGGCGACCAGCGCAGCCCCAACCGCCAGCGCAAGCAGCGCGTCGCCGTCCGGAAAAGGCCCGAACCGCATGGCGAGAGCCGCGCCCGTCGCCAGCAGCGCGAACTGCGCGCCGAGCATCACCGGCAGCGACAACCGCAGCAGCCGCATCAGCATGATCACGACGCAGAACAGCGGCAGCGCGAGAAGCTTCGCGAGCACGCCGGTCGTGCCAAGCGCGAGCGCCGCGCCGAACGTCACGAAGTTGCCGGTGACGTGTGTCGTGAACAGGCCGTGAAGGGCCAGAAATCCGGCCGTGTCGACATAGCCGGCGTTGAAGCTGAGCAGGGACTGGATCGCTTTCATCCGGTGATGAGGCCCGGCGGGCGTCAGGCCGTCAAGCTGGCGACCGCATCTCGTGCTCAGCCGGCGAACTGGTAGGTGACGGGCAGCCACCGGTAGGCCGCGCCGCTGCGCTCGACCATGCCGAGCGAAGGAAACGACGTGTGGTAGCCGAGCACGGGCACGCGCTCGGTCGCCGCCATGTCGTAGATGCGCTTGCGCGTCGCCTTGCCCTGCTCCTTGTCCATGTCGAAGAAGGCGCTCCATTCGGGATGGGCGAGCGAGGCGACCTCATGATGCGCGCAGTCGCCCCAGGCGAGCAGCCGCTTGCCCTCGCTCTCGAGGTGGTAGGCGAAGTGTCCCGGCGTGTGGCCGTAGGCCGCGACAGCCGTGACGCCGGGCGCGATATCGTCTCCTTCCTTCAGGAAGGTCGTGCGATCGGCGAGCAGCGGCATCGTCCTGCGAAAAAGCTGGGCTGACTTGTTTTCGTTGCCGCCGACGGGCGCCGCGAGCCGCTCGTCCTTCGACCAGAATGCGTATTCGACATCGCCCACCGCATAGCGCGCATTGGGGAATACGGCCTGACCGTCTTCGATCGCGCCACCGATGTGGTCCACGTGGCAATGGGTGAACGCCACGACGTCGATATCGTCGGGCGAGAAGCCGGCGGCCCGAAGACTTTCCACGATTCGGCCGGCGGCAGGTCTCGGAACGAAGCCGTCCGCGCCGTTGCCCGTGTCGATCAGCACGATCTCGCGTCCGGTGTTGATCACGATCGGGCTGAAGCCAGGCTGGAAGCGGCTTTCCGGCAGCAAGCTGTCGCGCATCAACTGCTCGACCTCTTCCTTCGGGCGATCCTCGCCGACGATCGGCCAGGGACCGTCGACCATCGCGCCGCCGTCGGAAACGACAGTAACCTCGAAGGCGCCCAGTCGGAATCGCCGAAAGGGCGGCTCGGACGCTCCCATGAAGGCGACCGACCTCGCCCGTGCGGGCGCGATCGAGCCGCCGAGGACCGCAGGCGCGGCAAGCGCCGCAGCGGAGACGGCGATAAGACGGCGGCGGGTGAAATCTGTCTCGAACACAGCTAGCGTCTCCCGGACGTCTTGTTGGAGACAGACGCTAAAGGCCGATTGACGGAGATCGCTTGTACGAATCCGCTGCGCCAAAGGCCGCTTCGCTCCAGCCGCTGTGGCGGCTCGACGCCGCACGGACTTTGTTCATCGGCCCGCTCCGCTATAACGCCAGCCATCAGCATGGCGCGCCGGTGTTCCTATCGAGCCTCGGCGGCCCCTTCGGCTTGAGGCTCGGCCTCGGACCATGGCTATCCCGCACGGCGGCCATGATCCCCGCTGGCGTCGCACACGAACTCGACCTGCAAGGAGAGCCGCTTGCGGTCCTCTATCTCGAGCCAAGCGTCGCGGGCTCGGAGGCGCTGGCGCCGCTCGTGATGGACGCCACCGAGGCCCACGGCGCTCTCGTCGGCCGTTCGGCGGCGCGCGACCTTTTCCGCGAGCTCTACGAGAACCCTGACAGTCTGCGCTGGGCGGGAGAGGCGCTCGACGGCCTGCTCGGCTTCGCGGCGGCGCGGACGCGACGCGACATCGATCGCCGCATCGTCCGCGCGGTCCGGATGGTGGATCGCACGGACGACGAACGCCCGCAGTCGCTCTCCGAGCTTGCTTGCGCGACAGGGCTGTCCCCCTCGCGGCTGCAGCACCTGTTCACCGAGGAGGTCGGCGTGTCGTTCCGCCGCTATCGCGCATGGACGCGGATGCGACGGGCGATCGGCGAGATCGTCGCCGGCGCGAATTTCACCACCGCAGCCCATGCGGCCGGCTTCTCCGATCAGGCGCATTTCTCGCATGATTTCCGTCGCACCTTCGGCGCTCCGGCATCCGTCAGTCTGTCAGGCGTTCGCCGTTGAAACCGATCGGCTCGCCTCGCCGTATATCCGACGACCGGCGACGCCAATGCCGCCTGTCGTCGCCGCGGCCCCTCACGCCCCCATGGCGGTCACGGCGGAGGGCGGACGCCTCATCCGGGGCGTCCGCCCTTTCCGCTTCAGATCCGGCGCCGAACGAGCGTAGCGGTCACGAAGAACGCGATCCGGTTGGACATTGCCTTTATGCGGACGGGTTCTGATCGGCGAGCCAGGCGAGTTCCTGTCCGACGAAGACGCCCACGTCCATTGTTCAGGTGATCGACGGTATGTTCAAAATCGACCACACCGGTTTGGGAAAGCTCGACCTCAACCTCCTCGTGGCGTTCGACGCGCTGATGACCGAGCGGAGCGTGACGCGAGCGGCGGCGCGGGTCGGGCTCGGCCAGTCCGCCATGAGCCATGCCCTGGCGAGGCTGAGGACGGTGTTCGGCGACGAGTTGCTCATCCGCGGCCCCGACGGCATGCGTCCGACGCCGAAGGCGCTCGCGCTCAGCGCGCCGATCCGCGCCGCGCTCGCGCAGATCGAAGCGGCGGTCCGGCCCGAAAGAACATTCGACCCGGCCACCGAGGACAGGACCTTCACGATCGGCCTGCCCGACAGCGTCGAGGTCCTGCTGGCGCCGAAGCTCGTGGCGCATCTTCAGACCGTCGCGCCGGGTATCCGGCTCCTGCTGCGGACGATGGACCGCATCCGCATCCTCGAGGATCTCGACGCCGCGCGCACGGACCTCGGCATCGGAGTGTTCGACGAGGGGCAGACGCATCACAAGCGCCGGATCCTTCACAAGGAGAACTATCTCTGCATCTTCAACCCGCGGCTGGTCGGAGCGGAGCCGCCAATCACGCTCGCTGACTACCTCCGTCTGCCGCACGTGCTGACGAGCCTCGTCGAAAGCCAGCACGGCGTCGTGGACGATGCGCTCGCGAAGATCGGCGAGAAGCGGACAATCGCGCTCACCTCTCCGCGCTTCACCGCGGTGCCCTTCGTGGTCCTCCAGGCGCCTGTCATCGCGACGATGCATTCGAAGGTCGCGCGCTATTTCGCGGAGGCGATGGGGCTCACCCTGAGCCCGGCTCCCGTGATCCTGCCCGATGTCGCCGTCTCCATGCTGTGGCACTCGTCCTACGATTCCGACCCGGCGCACCAGTGGCTGCGCGAGACGGTTCGAGCTCTCATGGCGACGGAGCCGCCGCCCGGCCTCAACCTTTGGCTTCTGAGAGCTCAGCAGGAATTGCCCTGAGTTCCGAGCGGTTCTAGCGGAATTACGGTCCAAATCGGGCGAGGGTCACGCTCTGGCCGCATTTGGAGGCGACCAACATCGTTCCTGCGACGGCACGGGGACGAGGTTTTGAAGGCTGCTCTTTTAGGGGTCGCGATGGCTGTCGGATGCGCGCAGGGCGCCGGTCACTGCGTCGAGCGCAGCGGCGCAGGCTCCCCGGCCGCGTATGACGCGATCATCGCAAAGCACGCCCGGGCGAATGGCGTCCCTGAGTCGCTGGTGCGCCGGATCATCGTCCGCGAGAGCAAATACAATCCCACCGCCCGCAATGGCGGCCACTACGGCATGATGCAGATCAAGCCGGCCACCGCGAAATCCATGGGCTACCAAGGCGACGCCGCCGGCCTGTTCGACGCCGACACGAACCTCGCCTACGGCGTTCGCTATCTCGCGGGAGCCTACAAGGTCGCGGGCGGGAACGAGGATCGCGCCGTCGGTCTCTACGCCCGCGGTTATTACTACGACGCCAAGCGCAAGGGCCTTCTGGCGGCCGTCGGGCTCGGCAGAGACGGCAAGTTCACGCCGGCCTCCTCCACGCCCCCGTCGACCAACACATTCGAACTTGCAAGCGCCGATCCGTCCGCAAAGATCCGGCAGCTCGAAGTCGTAACCCGCAACGCGCCTGCTCAGGTCGCAGCGAACGCCGTCCCTCTGCCGCCGGCGAGGGATGTCGCGGCGACGACCGCGCCGCAGCCGGCCCCGAAAGCCGCTTTCTCTCTGTTCGGACGTGCTGCGCCGGCTCAGCCGAGCGAGCCCACGCCGATCGTGGTGGCGACCGCTCCGTCCGCCATCGTGCCGCTTCCGCCGGTCCGGGATGTGGCGCCCGTCGCTGCTCGGTCTCCTGCGGTCGCGCCCGCCGCGTTGCGTCCTTCGCTCGGCGCGCCGGCGCAGGCTGGCCAGGCCGTCGCCTCCGCCGACCTAGCCGTGCCTCTTCCGCCCTCGCGCGACGCCGTCGCGAAGGCTGTCCCGTCGCGTGAGGCGACGATGGTCGCGGTCGCGAAGCCCCGCGTCATCGCCGCGACCGCAGAACCGGTCCTGGCGTCGGCAGGGCCCGTCATGCCGATCCGGCTGCGCGCTTCCGCAGCCCCCCAGCCCCCGGCCTCCCCGTCGCTGGCTTACGCGAGCGCGCAGAGCCCCGCCATCGAGGGCGTGCCGCTGCCGCCGACGCGCGACGTCACCGGCAGCATAGGCGGTCGCCGCACCACCGCTCCCTGAGATAGCTGATCGCTCTCCGGCGACCGTCCCGGACGCTCTAGAGAACGCGCCCCGCGACAGCGTCGAGCTTCGCAACGAGCGTTGGATCGCGGTGTGCGGGAGCTGTCAGAAGGGCGAAGTCCAGCGCGCGGTCCGAGCCGATCGGACACGGCTCATGCTCCTCGGGAAAGTCCTGCGCAAGCCGCGCAACGAGGCGCCCCGCCGCGTCTCCATTGCCGCGCATGACATCGAGGATGGACGCGATCTCCGCCCCGCCCTCGTGCGGCCGCCAGGCGTCATAATCGGTCACCATGGCGACGGTCGCGTAGCAGATCTCGGCTTCGCGGGCGAGCTTGGCCTCGGGCATGTTGGTCATGCCGACCACCGACGCGCCCATCGCCTTGTAGGCGACCGACTCCGCCCGCGTCGAGAACTGCGGACCCTCCATGCAGACGTAAGACCCGCCGACCACGTGCGGCACGCGTTCCGCCGCCGCGGCTCTGGCGAGACGCGCGACGAGGTTGGGCGCCACCGGATCCGAGAACGGGACATGCGCCACGCAGCCCGCGCCGAAGAACGAACTCTGACGGCGGAAGGTGCGGTCGATGAACTGGTCGACGAGCACAAACATGCCGGGCGGCAGTTCCTCCCGGTATGAGCCGCAAGCCGAAAGCGAGATGAGGTCGGTCACACCGACCCGCTTCAGCACGTCGATATTGGCGCGGTAGTCGATGTCGGATGGCGAATGCCGGTGCCCGACGCCATGGCGTGGCAAGAAGACAACCCGGGCGTTTCCGACGCGTCCCTCCCGGGGCGGCGCCGACGGCATGCCCCAGGGACTTCCGATGTCGAGCTCGCGCATGTCCTCCAGACCTGGAAGATCATAAAGGCCCGAGCCGCCGATGATCCCGAGCGTCGCCTTAGCCATCGCGTCTTCCTTCAAGCCGTGCGCGCTCAGGCGACGACGCCACACGAAAACGGCGGACCAGACGGTCCGCCGCGGCGCTCATCATGCCCTTATCGCCGCCTTCAGGCGTGCTTTTCCTTGAGGCCTGCCCAGACCCGCTTCTTCGTGAAATAGAGCAGGCCGGCGAAGATCACGAGGAAAAACATAACGACGAGCCCGGTCTTCTTCCGCGCGACGAGATGCGGCTCCGCAGCCCATGTGAGGAAGGACGCCACGTCCTTGCCATACTGGTCCACCGTGGCGGGCGTCCCGTCGGTATAATCCACCTGGCCCTCCTGGATGGGCGGGGCCATGCCGATCCAGTGACCGGGGAAGTATTTGTTGTAGTGCAGCCCGTTCTTCGGAGGCTTCACGCCCTCAGGCGCTTCTTCATAGCCTCCGACAAGGGCATGGATGTAGTCCTGACCCTGCTCCTGGAACTGCGTGACGATGTCGAACAGAAAGGTCGGAAAGCCGCGCTCGTAGGTGCGCGCTTTGGCGAGCGTCGACATGTCCGGCGGATGGGCGCCGCCATTCGCCGCGCGGGCCGCCTGCTCGTTCGGGAATGGACTCGGAAAATAGTCCGAAAGCCGACCAGGGCGTTCGAACATGTCGCCGGAATCGTTCGGACCGTCCTCGATCTTGTATTCCCCGGCGATCGCCTTCGCCTGCTCCTCGGTCAAGCCGAGACCTCCCGGCTCCGCGAGGTTGCGGAACGCGACCATCGAGAGCGCGTGGCAGTTCGAGCAGACCTCGCGATAAACCTTGAAGCCGCGCTGGAGCTGCGCCGGATCGAACTTGCCGAACGGCCCGGAGAACGACCAGCTCTGCCGGGGCGGATGCTCCTGTTCGGCCGCGGAGGCGCGGGTCGCATCGAGGCTGAGCGCGCTAAGACCTACCGCGATGATCAGGGCTACGGCGCGGCCGGCGCCGGCGATCGTCCGAGAGGTCATGTTCTTTCTTTCAACGCGCACAATCATCGCAGCGCTCAAACCTGGCCATGAGTGGAGCCGCCCACGAGCGGCGCGAGGCCGGGTTGTCCCGGAAGCGGGCCCGAGCCGTTGGCGAGCACGGAATCGGCGATCGAGGCCGGCAGCGGCTTCGGCGTCTCGAGACGGCTGACGATCGGCAGAATGACGAGGAAATGGAGGAAATAGTAGGCCGCCGCCAGCTGCGAGAGACCGACATATGGTGAAATCGCTGGCTTCGAGCCGATCCACCCGAGGTAGATACAGTCCGCCACCAGAAGGAAGAAGAATATTCTATAGATAGGCCTGTAATTCGCCGATCTGACCTTCGAGCCATCAAGCCAAGGAAGAAAGAGCAACACCGCTATAGCGCCGAACATCAGCAGCACGCCGCCGAGCTTCGAGGGGACGGCGCGGAGGATCGCGTAGAAGGGCAGGAAGTACCATTCCGGCACGATGTGCGCCGGCGTCACGAGCGGATTCGCCTCGGTGTAGTTGTCGGCGTGGCCGAGGAAGTTCGGCAGGTAGAAGATGAACCATGCGAAGAAGATGAAGAAGCACACCATCGCGAAGCTGTCCTTCAGCGTCGCATAGGGCGTGAACGGAACCGTGTCCTTGCGGATGTCCTTGACCTCGACTCCGGTCGGATTGTTCTGTCCGACGTGGTGCAGCGCCCAGATATGCAGGCCGACGACGCCGGCGATCATGAACGGCAGGAGGTAATGCAGGGCGAAGAACCGGTTAAGCGTCGGATCGCCGACGGAGAACCCGCCCCAGAGCCAGGTCACGATCGACGGCCCGACGAGCGGAAACGCCGAAAACAGGTTGGTGATGACGGTCGCGCCCCAGAAAGACATCTGGCCCCAGGGCAGCACGTAGCCCATGAAGGCGGTCGCCATCATCAGGAGCAGGATCAGCACGCCAAGGATCCAGAGGACCTCGCGGGGCGCCTGATACGAGCCGTAATACAGCCCGCGGAACATGTGAATGTAGACCGCGATGAAGAACATCGACGCGCCGTTGGCGTGCATGTATCGGAGCAGCCAACCGTAGTTCACGTCCCGCATGATCTTCTCGACGGAGGCGAAGGCGAGCGTCGAATCCGGCACGTAGTGCATGGCGAGCACCACGCCGGTCAGGATCTGGGCGACGAGCATCACGGTGAGGATGCCGCCGAACGTCCAGAAATAGTTGAGATTGCGCGGCACCGGATAGGCGACCGCGCTTGCATGCACCAGCCCGACGATCGGAAGGCGGTCCTCGAACCACTTCGCGACGCCGCTCTTCGGCTGATAGACCGAATGACCTTCCATGACGTCCGTCCCCTCCCGTTCCGCTATGCTGCGGACTTCTGGATTTCAGGACCGGCTCAGCCGATCTTTATCTTGGTGTCCGACTCGAATGCGTAAGGCGGCACGTCGAGATTCTGCGGGGCCGGTCCGCGTCGGATGCGGCCGGCGCCGTCGTAATGCGAGCCGTGGCACGGGCAGAGCCAGCCGCCGAAATCTCCGGAATTGGCGATCGGGACGCAGCCGAGATGCGTGCACACGCCGACCACCACCAGCCAGTTCTCCTTGTCCTTCGCAGCGCGGTTGGCGTCGGTCGCGGGCGCGTCCGGCTCAAGGTTCTCGTTGCGGGCCAGGGGGTCGATCAGTTCCTCGAGCTTGACCTCCTTGGCCTTCTCGATCTGGTCCTTCGCGCGGTTCCACACGAAGACCGGCTTCCCCCGCCACTTGATGGTGACGACCTGACCTTCGGCGATCTGTGAGAGGTCGAGTTCGGTGGAGGACAGAGCGAGTTCGGACGCATCGGGATTCATCTGCGCGACGAAGGGCCAGGCGAGAAACCCGGCGCCAACGGCGGCCGCTGCGCCTGTCGCAAGGAACAGCATGTCGCGGCGAGTGGGTTCTTGGGCGTCGTGGGTCGCTGTCACTCTCGGGTCGCCTCCTCGTCGGGTTGGGATGGCGAAAAGAAGCGCCATCACCACCCAGTCGGCCGTTTTCTGGAACGGCTCTTATTGCGACGCTATCCCGCACCCTCCCCCCCCTGTCCACCCTGCGATGACAGGTAAGACACCTTGTCGCATCGCGACCCATTGCCTCTGTGAACTGGAGTTGCCCATGCGGCTCGCTCTCTACCAGCCGGACATCCCGCAGAACGCCGGAACTCTGCTGAGACTCGCCGCCTGTCTAGGCGTGACCGTCGACATCATCGAGCCGGCCGGCTTCCCCGTGTCCGATCGAGCGTTCCGAAGGGCGGGGCTCGACTATCTCGATCACGTCGAGATCGTTCGCCACGTCTCGTTCGCAGCCTTCGAAGCCGTGCGCCGCGCCGAAGGCCGGCGGTTGGTGCTGCTCACGACCCAGGCCGAAACCTCGTTTTTGGACGCCGCCTACCGCTCCGACGACGTGTTGATGGTCGGACGGGAGAGCGCCGGCGCGCCGCCCGAGACGCATGATTCGGCTGATCTAAGGGTCGCCATCCCGATGCGGCCCGGGATGCGCTCGCTGAACGTCGCGGTCGCCGGGGCCATGGCGCTGGCCGAAGCGCTGCGTGCGACCGGCGGGTTTCCTTCCCTGTCCGCTCCGGCGTAAATCGCGGCCCTTACGGAGATATCCCGATGAAACCACTCGAGGACATAGAGGCCCGCACGACGCGGAGCCGCGCCTGGTTCGAGGAACTGCGCGACAGGCTCCACGCCGCGCTCGAATCCATCGAGGACGAATCGGAGGCGACCGGTCCCGCAGGACGCTTCGAGCGCACGCCCTGGACGCGGCTGGACCATTCCGGCCGCGATGGCGGCGGCGGCGTCATGGGACTGATGAAAGGCCGGGTGTTCGAGAAGGTGGGCGTGCACGTCTCGACCGTGCATGGCGAGTTCGCGCCGGAATTTCGCAAGGACATTCCCGGCGCGATGGAGGCGCCGGACTTCTGGGCGTCCGGCATCTCGGTGATCGCGCACCCCTGGAACCCGAACGTGCCCACAGTCCACATGAACACGCGCCACGTCGTCACGAGCAAAGCGTGGTTTGGCGGCGGGGCGGACCTGACGCCGGTGCTCGACAGGCGGCGGACGCAGGATGATCCCGACACCATCGCGTTCCACCGCGCTCTGGAGGAAGCCTGCGCGGACCATAAAGTCGCCGATTATCCGAAGTTCAAAACCTGGTGCGACGACTATTTCTTCCTTAAGCACCGCAACGAGCCGCGCGGCGTCGGCGGGGTGTTCTACGATTGGCTGAACACCGGCGATTTCGAAGCCGACTTCGCCTTCACCCGCGCGATCGGCGACGCCTTCCTGGCCATCTATCCCAAGATCGTGCGGTCCAACCTCCAGACGCCCTGGACTGAGGACGATCGCGCCGAGCAGCTCGTTCGCCGCGGCCGTTACGTCGAATTCAACCTGCTCTACGATCGCGGGACGATCTTCGGCCTCAAGACAGGAGGAAACGTCTCCTCCATCCTGTCCTCCCTGCCGCCGCATGCGGCGTGGCCGTGAGGCGACGGACGCCTAACCGGCCGACGCGACCGCGTTCTCGACGATCGCCGCAATGGCCGCAGGCTCTTCAGGGAAATCCGCGGCGATCCAAGCCGCCTCCGCCAGCCTGAGCGCTCGTCCGAGTTCTGGCCCAGCGCTGACGCCGCGCTTGATGAAGTCGGAGGCGGCGACGGGGAAGACGGGCGGCGTCCAGCGGTCGGGCAGGGACAGGAGATCGATCCAGCGCCCGCCCTCGCCGCCGGCGTCCGCCCAGGCGAGGCGCGCGCGGTCACGATAGCCCTCCGGCCCGAGGCGGTAGAGCGAGGCGCGCGCCGCGGCTTCGTCGCCGGGGTGGAGCGGGGGAAAGAGATCGCCCACGCCCTGAAGCCGCTTCGCTTCCCGGTTCGAGAGTTTGAGGCGGCGGCGCAGGCGCTCGGCGTCTTCGGCGACGAACTGCAGGAGGGCCGCGAGCCCCAGAAGCCCGTCCGGCCTGCCGGCTTCAAGCGCAACGAAGCGTGCGAAGCGCGCGAGGCGCGGAACGCCGCCGGTCAGCGGCGCGAGCAGTCCGGCCTGCGCCATCGCGGCCACAGTTTCGGTCGCGCGCGGAGCGACGAGCAGCTTGAGGAGTTCGGCGCGAACGCGCTCGCCCGACAGGCGCGATAGCCCGCCGCGTTCCGCGATCGCGGCCGCGAAACCTTCGGCGTCGAGAGCTCCCCTGGCGAAGCGCGCGTGGAAGCGGAAGAAACGCAGCGTCCGCAGATAGTCCTCGCGGATGCGCTCGCGGGCCACGCCGATGAAGCGGACGCGCCCCGCCTCAAGGTCGGCGAGGCCGCCGACATGATCATGCACCCTGCCCCTCCGATCGAGGAACAGGCCGTTGATGGTGAGGTCGCGCCGCCTTGCATCCTCCGCCCAGTCCCGGGTGAAGGCGACGATCGCGCGACGTCCGTCAGTCGCGACGTCGCGGCGAAGCGTCGTGACCTCGAAAGGCCTGCCTTCGACGACAACGGTGACGGTGCCGTGTTCGATTCCGGTCGGGACAGGCTTCCAGCCTTTCGCCGCCGCCCGCGCTGAAACCACATCCGGCGTCGCGGTGGTGGCGATATCGACGTCGCCGGGCGGGCAGCCGAGCAGCGCATCGCGCACCGCGCCGCCATTGACACGCGCCTCCTCGCCGTCGCTGTCGAGCGCTGCGAGCACGTCGGCGAGCGGCCGCGCGTCCAGCCAAGCGGCGTGAGAGAGGCGAGCTACGGAGTCGGTCATTTTCTGTCGGGCTCGACGA
This sequence comes from Hansschlegelia plantiphila, assembly GCF_027922265.1. Lineage (GTDB taxonomy): Bacteria > Pseudomonadota > Alphaproteobacteria > Rhizobiales > Methylopilaceae > Methylopila > Methylopila plantiphila. The sequence continues at coordinate 172,007 of NZ_BSFI01000021.1, forward strand.
TGCTGCCGGGCACGAACACGCCGTTCTCCATATGGGCCGGCATATAAAGCGCCCTGGTCGAGCCACCGCTTGTGAGCGCGAGAATCCCGAGGCTCGCGAAGGTCAGCGCGAGCCCCGACGCGACGAGCCAGGCCAGAGGCACACCTCGCCAGCGCTCAGGCGCTTTCCATCCGCGGTCCGTCAGATAGAGCCAGACGCCGTAGACAACGAACGGCAGCAGGAACAGAAGCGCCTGGAACGCGATGCGGCTCATCCGGCGTAAAGCCTTTCATACAGATTGCGGAGCAGCCCGGCTGTTACGCCCCAGATATGCCGCTCCCGCCATGGCATATGGTGCACCTCCCGCAGCCCTCCGGACCATTCGCGCATCTCGATCCGATGGTTCTCCTCGCGCATCAGGAAGTCGAGGGGAACCTCGAAGGCCTCGTCGACCTCGGCTCGCGACAGCGTCAGTTGATAGGCAGGGTCGATCTCGGCCACTACGCCGATGACGCCATAGCCGGAATAGGTCACGTAGAGGTCGAGATAACCGAGCGGACGCACCAGATTTCGATCGAGTCCGATCTCCTCCTCCGCCTCCCTCAGAGCGGTCGCGAGCGGCGTGGCGTCGTCGGCCTCCCGTCCGCCGCCGGGAAACGAGATCTGGCCGGCGTGCACCGGCAGCGTCTTGGCCCGCTGCGTGAACAACAATTGCGGTTCGGCCCTCGCCACTATGCCGACGAGCACCGCCGCGGCGCGGGGGACATGGTCCGGAGCGAGCAGCCCGTGCTCGCCGATCGGAACGGTCTCCGGATCGTCCGGATCTGGAGGCGCCGCCAGCAACCGCGCAGCCGCCCGCCGACGCAGCTCCTCAAGCGAAAAGAACGGGCCGCGCGTCGCTTGGGCGACCGTCGCGGTCATGCCGCGGCTCCGTCCGCCTCGCCCATGGCGAAGAATTGGCCGCCGGACCAGACGCCCAGGAGACCCTCTCGTTCTTCGGCGAGAGCGACGAGATCATAGACCACGGAGCGCGCGACCAGCGCCCAAAGGTCGGCGCGGACGCGCGCGTAGGGCCGAAAGCCGGCCTTTCCCTGCTCGAAGCGGAGCGGATGGTCAGGACCAATGTCGACGGTCTCATCGACATTGGTGCGGAAGCGAATCTGACGATCCGGTCCCTCGCCGTCGCTCGCCATCTCCACGGCTACGAACGGCGCGTCGTCGACTGTGATCGAGAGCTTCTCGGCGGGCGTCACCAGGACGTAACCATCCGGATCACGCCGAAGCACGGTCGAAAACAGTTTCACGAGCGCCGGCCGCCGAATCGGCGAGCCTTGGTGGAGCCACGTCCCGTCCGCCTTGATGACGAGGTCCAGTTCGCCGCAATGGTCCGGATTCCAGAGGTGGACCGGCGCCGGCCCGCGAGAGCCGGCCTCCTTCGCCGCGGCGACGAGCGCCTGCATCCGAGCCGCGCCATCCGACGTATGGATCGATGAGACTTCCGCCATCACGTTCGCTTGACGCTCCGCTCCAGCCCTGACGATCGGCCTCAACATCGCCGGTATCGTGGGTCCCTGCTCGACATCACACTTATGGCTTCGCGCTGCTGCGGATAAGGGTCGTCCCCGCGATGGGGCCCGGAGCCGGACATCGAAGGTTGCAATGTCGCCCGGACGGTCGTCCGATGGGCCGGCCGTGCGGATCGGGCGGAATCGAGGAGAGCTTTGATGACACAGCCCTCAAGCGAAGGCGCGACCGACCTCGACGCAGCCATCGTCCGCGGCGCCGAGGCGATCGGCGGCCATGTCGCGGCGGCGCGCGCCGCGATCGGCGAGGTCATCTTTGGACAGGACAAGGTCGTCGACCAGGCGCTGCTCACCGTGCTCTGCGGCGGCCACGCGCTGCTGGTCGGCGTTCCGGGCCTCGCCAAGACCAAGCTTGTCGAAGCGATGGGAACCGTGCTCGGGCTCGACGCCCGCCGCGTGCAGTTCACCCCGGACCTGATGCCGTCCGACATCCTCGGCTCCGAGGTGCTGGAGGAGGACGCGCACGGACGACGCTCGTTCCGGTTCGTGTCGGGGCCGGTGTTCGCGCAGTTGCTGATGGCCGACGAAATCAATCGCGCGAGCCCGCGCACCCAGTCCGCGCTGCTGCAGGCGATGCAGGAGTACCACGTCACGGTCGCGGGCGTCCGCCACGACCTGCCGCGCCCGTTCCATGTGCTCGCGACCCAGAACCCGCTGGAGCAGGAGGGCACCTATCCGCTGCCCGAGGCTCAGCTCGACCGCTTCCTGCTGCAGATCGACGTCGATTATCCCGGCCGCGACGCCGAGCGCCGCATCCTGCTCGCGACGACCGGCGCCGACGAGGTGAAGGCCCGGCAGGCCCTCACCAGCGACGACCTGATGAGCGCCCAGCGGCTCGTGCGCCGGCTGCCGGTGGGCGACTCCGTCGTCGAGGCGATCCTCGACCTCGTGCGGTCGGCGCGCCCCGAGACCGCGGAAAAATCGATCTCGGGCAAGATCGCCTGGGGCCCCGGCCCGCGCGCCAGCCAGTCGCTGATGCTGGCGGTGCGCGCCCGCGCGCTGCTCGACGGCCGGTTCGCGCCCTCGATAGACGACATCGCTGCGCTTGCGACGCCGGTGCTCAAGCATCGCATGGCGCTCACCTTCTCCGCGCGCAGCGCCGGCGACACGCTCGAGGGCCTCATCGCGAAGCTTGTAGAGCGGCTAGGCTGACGCGGATGGCGGTGCGCGCCGAGCTCGTCGAGCGGGAGGCCGCCCGGGTCACCGTTCGCCACGAGGACGCGGCGCTCGATCTCGCAGCCAGCCTTCCGCGGCTGCTGGTCGCCGCAAGGCGCGCGTCGTCGACGGTGGCGCACGGCCTGCACGGGCGTAGGCGATCCGGCGTCGGCGAGAATTTCTGGCAGTTCCGTCGCTTCAGCCAGGGCGATCCGGTCGGCCGCATCGACTGGCGCCGTTCGGCGCGCGACGACCACGTCTATATCCGTGAGCAGGAGTGGGAAGCGGCGCACACGGTCTGGATCTGGATCGACCGCTCGCGCTCCATGGCCTTCAGATCGAGCCTAGCGTCAGTCCCGAAGATCGAACGGGCGGTCGTGCTCGGTCTCGCGCTTGCCGACCTGCTGGTGCGAGGCGGCGAGCGCGTTGGACTGCTCGGCGTCACCCGGCCGACCGCGAGCAGGCTCGCAATCGAACGGCTTGGACAAGCGCTCGTCTTCGCCAGCGAGGATACGAGCGAGCTGCCGCCGGCCGAGGCGCCGATCGCCCGGCTCGCCGAAGCAGTGCTTATCGGCGACCTGTTGGCGCCGGAGGATGAGATCGCGGCGTCCGTCGCTCGTCTCGCGGCCCGCGGCGGACGCGGCCACATGGTGATGATCGCCGACCCCGCGGAGGAGACGTTTCCTTTCTCCGGCCGCACTGAATTCGTCGACCCCGACAGCTCGCGGAGGCTCGTCGCCGGCCGCGCCGAGGACTGGCGCGCCGGCTACGCCGAACGCCTCGCGCGGCATCGGGCGGCGCTCGGCGAGATCGCGCGACGCCACGGCTGGAGCTTCACGATCCACCGGACCGACCGGCCGGCGTCGGAGCCGCTGCTCGCGCTCCATGCGCGGCTTGCGGAGGCGGCGTTTTGAGCGCGCTCCCGCTTGCGTTCCTTAGCCCCTGGATGCTGCTCGGCCTGCTCGCGCTGCCGGCGCTGTGGCTGCTGCTGCGACTGGTTCCCCCGCGCCCGCGCCGGGTCGATTTCCCGCCGCTTCGTCTCCTGCTCGACGTCGTCGCGAAGCGTGAGACGCCGGTCTCTACGCCCTGGTGGTTGCTGCTTCTTCGCCTCGCTCTCGCCGCCTTCATCATCTTCGCGCTGGCGAAGCCGGTGTGGAATCTCCAGCCTACGGCCGCCGCGGGCTCGGGTCCGCTGCTCGTCGTTATCGACAATGGCTGGGCGTCCGCGCCCGATTGGGACGCGCGTGTTCAGGCGGCCGACGCCGCGATCGAGGCCGCCGGCGACGGAGGCCGCGCGGTCGCGCTGGTCGCCTCCGCCGATGCGCCGCGGGACATCGGTCTCGTGACGGCCGGCCAGGCCCGCGAACGGCTGCGCGTCATCACGCCCGAACCTTTCGATCCCGACCGCAAGCCGCTGCTTCCGCCGATCGATAAGCTGATCAAGACCGTCCCTTCGACCGAAGCGCTGTGGATCACAGACGGCCTGGCGCGGGGCGACGCGCATGCTTTCGCCGAAGGGCTGAAGACCGCTCTCGGCGACGGCAGGCTCACCGTACGCGCGGACGCGCGCTCGGCCCGCGGACTTGCGGCCGCCGAGAACCAGCCGGGCGCCCTCACCGTCAAGGCGCTTCGCGCCGAGGCGGCGGGGTCCGAGCCGTTCCGGATTCGCGCGTCCGACCTTCGCGGGCGGACGCTCGCCGACGTCGATGGGCGGTTCGAACCCGGCGCCAGGGACGCGGTGGCGACCGTCGATCTGCCCGTCGAGCTCCGCAACGACGTCGCTCGGCTCGAGATCGTCGGCGCGAAGACGGCCGGCGCGGTGCAACTGCTCGACCAGCGCTCCAAGCGCCGCTCGATCGGGCTCGTCACCGGCGCGTCGACCGACGTCGCGCAGCCACTGCTGTCGCCCACTTATTACGTCTCGCAAGCGCTGAAACCTTTCGCCGACGTTCGCGAGGCGCGCGGCCAGGGCGCGAGCCAGGCGGTCGAGGCCTTCGTCGCGGAAAAACTGCCGGTCATCGTGCTGGCCGACGTGGGAGCGCTCACGCAAGAAGCCCATGAGGCGCTCAGCCAATGGGTCAAGAACGGCGGTGTGCTGATCCGCTTCGCGGGCCCCCGGCTCGCCGGAGCGCCGGAGGACGACCTGTCGCCCGTGCGCCTGCGCCAGGGCGGCCGTATCCTGGGCGGCGCTTTGGCCTGGGAGACCCCGCAGCCGCTGGCGAGCTTCTCGCCGAATGGTCCGTTCGCGCCGCTTACCGTGCCGAAGGACGTGACCGTGAACCGGCAAGTGCTGGCCGAGCCCGACGTCGACCTGCCCGACCGGGTCTGGGCGACGCTCGGCGACGGCACCCCCCTCGTCACCGGCGTCAGGCAGGGCAAGGGCCTCACGGCGCTGTTCCACGTCACCTCGGACACGCGCTGGTCGAACCTGCCGCTCTCCGGCGCATTCGTCGAGATGCTCCGCCGCGTCGTCGACCTCGCGGGGTCGAACCCTCCATCGAAGCCCCAGGAAGGCGCAGCCGCGCCGCAGGCGGCGGCTGGCGCGCGAGCCGCTGTGCTGGCTCCGACCCGCACGCTCGACGGCTACGGGGCCTTCCGCAGCCCGCCGGCGACCGCCCGGCCGGCGCCGGCCGAAGGCCGGCCCGCGGCGACGCAGGATAACCCGCCAGGGTTCTACGGGCCGGTCGATGCAGGCGTAGCGCTCAACGTGCTCGCGCCCGACGCCGCGCTTGCGCGCGCCGACCTCTCCGGCCTCGACGTGAACGTGTCGCCGATCGTCGTCGCCGAACCGACGCCGATCGCGCCGTGGCTGTTCACGATCGCAGCGGTCGCGGCGATCGCTGACAGCCTGATCGTCTTCCTCCTCGGCGGCGGAGCGGCGCTGCTCTCCGGACGGCGCGCCGGAACGGCGGCGCTGATGATCGCAGCCGCCGGACTGGCGCTTGCTGCGAGCGCCGCGCCCGGCCTCGCCCAGCAACCGCCGGTCAAGCCCGCGATCGACGAGAGGTTCGCGCTGGAGGCCACGCTGTCGACCCGTCTCGCTTACGTGCAGACCGGCGATTTCGAGGTCGACCGGCTGAGCAAGGCTGGTCTCGAAGGCCTTACCCAGACGCTCGCCCAGCGCACCGCACTGGAGCCGGGCTCGCCGATGGCGGTGGACCCCGCGAAGGACGAGCTCTCGTTCTTCCCGTTGATCTACTGGCCGGTCGTCAACGGCGCGCCGACGCCCTCGCCCGAGGCGCTGGCCCGTATCGACGCCTACATGAAGCAGGGCGGCGCGATCCTGTTCGACACGCGCGACGCGCTGACCGCCGCGCCCGGCGTCGAGAATGAGGCGCTGAAGCGCCTCCTAGCCGGCCTCGACGTGCCGGCCCTCGAAAAGGTGCCGGACGACCACGTGCTGACCAAGGCGTTCTACCTGCTGAATGATTTTCCCGGCCGCTATTCTGGCAGTCCGCTCTGGGTCGAGGCCCTGCCGCCGGTCGAGGACGGCGAGGAGCGTCCCGCGCGCGCCGGCGATGGCGTCTCGCCGATCCTGATCACCGGGGCCGATCTCGCCGGCGCTTGGGCGATCGGCGCCAACGGCGATCCGCTGCTGCCGACCTCCGGAGACGAGCGACAGCGTGAGATGGCCTACCGCGTCGGCGTCAACATCGTGATGTACACCCTGACCGGAAACTACAAGGCCGACCAGGTGCACGTGCCGGCGCTGCTTGAGAGGCTCGGCCAATGACGGATGCTCGACGTCTTGAACGCGGCGCCTGAAGAAGGACCGGCATGAATCTCGAAGTCGCGTTCGCTCCGCTGATCCCGCTGCCTGCGCTGATCGCGCTCGCTGTGGCGGGCCTCGTCGTAGCCGCGCTGTGCGTCTTCGGGCGCACGCGGGGAGCATGGTTGCGAGCCGCCGCCATCGCCTGCCTGCTGCTTGCGCTCGCCAACCCGTCCTTCACCAGCGAAGACCGCGAGACGCTGACCAACGTTCTGCCGGTCGTCATCGACCGCTCGGGCAGTCAGACGCTCGACGGCCGCAAGGTCCAGACGGACGAGGTCCGCAAACAACTGGAAAGTCGCCTCGCCGGTCTTCCCAACACCGAAATTCGCTGGATCGAAGCTGGACAGGACGCAGCGTCGAGCGACGGCACGACGCTGTTCGCAGCGCTCCGTGACGGGATCGCCGACGTCCCGCCGGAGCGGATCGCGGGCGCGCTGTTCGTGACCGACGGCGTTGTCCATGACGCCCCGCCAGACGCGCGCAGCCTTGGCTTCGCGGCCCCGGTTCATGCGCTCATCACTGGCCATCCGGACGAACGTGACCGGCGGATCGCGCTCACGCTGAGCCCTCGCTTCGGGATCGTCGGCCAAACTCAGAAGATCGGCTTCCGGATCGAGGAGGTGGGCAGGGATCTCGGCCGGCCCGTCGCCATCGTCGTGCGCCGCGACGGCGAGGAGATCATGCGGCTGCAGGCGATCCCCGGCCAGGTCACGACGGTCGACGCGCCCATCGTCCACGCAGGCGTCAACTTCGTGGAGATCGAGGCCGAGGACGCAGGGAACGAGATCACCACTGTCAACAACCGCGCCGTGCTGCCGATCGACGGGGTGCGGGAGAAGCTGAGAGTGCTCCTGGTCTCCGGCGAGCCGCATGCCGGCGAGCGGACCTGGCGCAACCTGCTCAAGGCCGACGCCAGCGTCGATCTCGTGCATTTCACAATTCTCAGGCCGCCGGAGAAGCAGGACGGCACGCCGATCAACGAGCTGTCGCTGATCGCCTTCCCGACCAGAGAACTGTTCGCGCAGAAGATCGACGAGTTCGACCTCATTATCTTCGACCGCTATGCGCGGCAGGGCATCCTGCCGATCGTCTATTTCGACAACATCGCCCGCTATGTCCGGAACGGCGGCGCGGTGCTGGTCGCAGGCGGCCCGGACTATTCGGAGCCCGGCTCGCTCTACGAGACCCCGCTCGCGCAGGTGCTCCCCGCCGAGCCGATGGGCGGCGTGGTGGAGCGCGAGTTCCTGCCCGTGCTGTCCGACGTCGGCCGCAAGCATCCCGTCACGCGCGGTCTCGCTGGCTCCGAAACGAACCCGCCGTCATGGGCGCCGTGGTTCCGCATGGTCGACTCGCGGCTGCGCGAGGGCGACGCCGTGCTGAACGGACCCGAGGACCGGCCGCTGCTTGTGCTGGCGCGGGAGGATAAAGGGCGCGTCGCGCTGCTGCTTTCCGATCACGCCTGGCTGTGGGCGCGCGGCTTCGACGGCGGCGGCCCGCATGTCGACCTGTTGCGCCGGCTTTCGCACTGGCTGATGAAGGAGCCGGACCTCGAGGAGGAAGCGCTGCGCGCCAGGGCGACCGGCAAAACCGTCACGATCGAGCGCCAGACGCTTAAGGACGAGGCGCAGCCGGTCGACGTCACGCTGCCGAGCGGCGAGCAGCGCCGGGTGACCCTCACTCAAACGGAGCCTGGCCTGTGGCGCGGCGTGCTGGAGACGCCGGAGCTCGGCCTCCACCGCGCGGCGGACGGAGCCTTCACGACGCTGGTCAATGTCGGCCCCCCGAACCCCCGCGAGCTTAGCGAGGCCGCAAGCACCGAAGCCCGGATGAAGCCCGTGGCGGACGCGACCGGAGGCTCGGTCAGGCGGGTGGCGCCGGAGACTGGAGCGCTCGACGTGCCACGGATCGTGCAGATCAGCGCCGGAGCGCGGACTTTCGGGACGGACTGGATCGGCGTAAGGCAGGCGGACGCCAGCGTCGTTCGCGGCCTCGGCATCCTGCCTATCTTTTCGGGCGTGCTCGGCCTCATCCTGCTGATCGGCGCCTTCGCCGCGACTTGGGCGCGCGAGGGCCGGTGACCGCCTTCGCCATCTTGCGCTGAGGACGACGATTTGGGCTGGTGGCTCGATATCCTGCAGAACTTCCTGCTCGCTGGCTCGACGCTCTTCTCGATCGTGAATCCCATGGGCGGAGCGCTGATCTTCGCTCAGATGACGGGCGATCGCTCGCACGCCGACCGCATCGCGCTCGCGCGCCGCATCGGCCTCTATGCCGCGGCGGTGATGCTCGTCTCCCTATGGCTGGGCGCCTATCTGCTCGCCTTTTTCGGCATCACGGTGCCGGCGCTCAGGATAGCCGGCGGGCTGGTCGTCGCGACGAGCGGCTGGCGGCTGCTGTTCACCGCCGAACATCACGAGGACCGCAAGCAGGCCCAGGTGAACGACGAGATGGGCTCCGACGACGTGGCCTTCTTTCCGCTGACCATGCCGCTGACGACTGGCCCCGGGACGATCTCGGTTGCAATTGCGCTCGGCGCGAACCGCCCCGGCGAAGGCGCGGAGCTCGCCGCCTTCGGCCTCGGCGCCTCCGCCGCCGCCATCGGGGTGGCCGCCGCCGTCTGGCTCGCCTACAGTTCCGCCGACTGGATCACCAGTCTGCTCGGACCGGGACGGGTCCGAATCATCGCGCGACTCGCCGCCTTCATTCTGCTCTGCGTCGGGGTGCAGATCACTTTGAGCGGCTTCATGGAAGCGTTGCGGGCGGCCGGCATAGGCCATGCCGCATAGCGGCGCCCCTTTCGGTCAGCGGACCGATGGCGTTTAACTCCCCGAGCGTCTCGGCCGCAGCGAGCAGCAGCCCGTGCCGGGCGATGAACGAACAGAGGCGATCCCCTTGATGCTTTTGGCGAAGGCGATATTCGGCGCGCTTGTCTGCCTCGCCGTCCTTTCCAATCCCGCGGCGGCGTCCCGGCCCGCGCTCGCTTATCCCGGAACCGCTTCGGCGATACAGAGCCCGCCGTTGCGAACGGCCGACAGGGAAGACGAGCGCTCTTGCAAGAATGGATCGAACACGCGGCAATTCGGCTGGAAGGTCGTGAAGTTCGGAGTCTCGACCCTGAAATTCCTCATCGGACTCCTGATCATTCCCGTCGGACTGTTCCTGGTCTGCATCGGCGCCGTGATCGAAGCGGTCGAGTGGGTCGCCTGCTGAATCCGGCTTTGTGAGGCCTCAGCGACGCTCGGTGAAAGCTGCGGCCAGAGCCGCGCGCATTGGCTTCGGCCTGAGATCCGCGTCGTAGGGAAGCCCGCGTGGCCGCTGGCCATCCGGCCATTTGTAGTCGGGATAGTCGGCCAGCCAGGAATACCGGTCCGTCAGGCCCCAGGCGAGAAATCCGATCATCGCCGGATTGGCGAGCGACACCTCCGCGAAGCGCCCGGCGACGGCGGCGATCTCGGCGTCACGCTTGACGACGTCGGCTGGACCAAAACGATCCGCGACATCGAATTCTGTGACCATCAACTTCAGACCGAAGCCCTGGAGCTCCCAGAGAAACCTGGCGTAGATCCGCTCGTCGAACCGCGTCCTGAACGGATCGAGATGGCCCTGCACGCCGAAGCCGTCGATCGGCGCCCCCTGCTTCTTCAGTTTCTCGATCACCTTCAGAACCGCGACCCGCTTTTTCTCGTGGTCGGGATGGTCCATCTCGACGCCGTAATCTCCATAGAACAGCAGCGCGTCCGGATCGCTCGCCCGAGCCGCGTGAAAGGCGGTCTCGAGATAGCCCTCGCCGAACGCGCGATACCAGTGCGAGCTGACGCGCAGTCCGTCGGCCTGCCCCTCGGCCGGGTCCACGACTTCATTGACGACGTCCCAGGAATGGATTTGGCCGCGGTAGTGGAGGCAGGATCGCGTGATCATGTCGGTCAGCAGCCGCTCGTCCGGGGCTTCGGCGAGGCGTTGCTTGAGCCAGTCCGGCCCCTCGTAATGCCAGACCAGCGCGTGCCCGCGAAGCTTCTGACCGTTGCGCGCCGCGAACGCCGCGATCGCGTCGCCGCCGCTGAAGTCCCAGACGCCCTCGAGCCTTTGCACGGCCGCGCGCTTCATCTCCCATTCGGCGACAAGGATGCTGGTCTCCCGCGAGACCAGCGCCGCGAAGGAGGGATCGTTCGATAGATGGTCACTCGACACCGCGCAGCCAAAGAGCAGCCCGCTGGCCGCCGCCAGCTCGCCGAGCGTCTGCTCTTCGGCGCGACCAGCATGAGGAAGACCGACGAGAATTGCAGCTGCTGCGGCCAGCGTTTCACGCCGGGACATAGCCATGGGACGCCAACCTCAGCCTACGCCGCCGTCCGATTGGAGGGGTCTACCTATCGACGATAAAATCCGGCCATCGGCATGCCGACAAGAGGAGGACAGACGGCGGCGCACCGCTTCCCGAAAGGCTCGCCTATTCGCGTTCGGGATGCTACAGGACGCCGCTGCCGCATACGGCCGGGAGCGCGTAGCTCAGCTGGTAGAGCAACGGACTTTTAATCTGTAGGTCCTGGGTTCGAGTCCCAGCGCGCTCACCATGGCTCTCCGTCCGCGTCGATCGCGGGCGACCCACCAATCCAGCGGGTCTCTGGCTTACATCAGCGGCTCGATCATCGGTCCTTCGGGCGGGGAAATCGGTTCGTCGATGGACGGGTCGACGCCGGGGTCGGGGTTCGGCACGATGTCTGGATCCTGAACCGGGGCCTCGTCGGGAATTGGCGGCCGGATCGGCTCGCCCGGCTGGGGCGGATTGGGAACGTTCGGGCCAAAATTCATCGCATGCTCCTTGGATCGAGCCAGTCGTCATCAGGACAAGGCGTGCCCCGGCCCGATGGTTCCGATCACTCCGCCGGCGACGGCCTGGAGACGATCTGGGGTTCACGCAAGCGGAGCCTACGGTGGACGAACCTGTACCGGCGGCCCTCCCGGCGCTCTTCCTCTTCCTGAACGGCGATATGGGGAAGCAGCAGGTGCTTCATCAGCACGAACGAGATCACCAGCAACGGCACGGCGAGGAATGCGCCGACCGGGCCCCAGAGCCACAGCCAGAAGGCAAGCGATAGCAACACCAGGAGGGGATTGATGGTGAATCGACGTCCGAGCACCAGTGGCGTGAGGATGTTGCCCTCGACGAAAGCGAGCGCCACGAAGGCGAGCGGCGGCAGTAGAGCGATCAGCGTCGACTTGATCGTCACGAGGCTGACGCCCGCAAGGATCAGGGTCAGCGTCGCGGGACCGATGAACGGCGCGTAATTCAGCACGAAGGCCAGCGCGCCCCAAAGGGTCGGGCTCGGAAGGCCGAGCGCCCACATCATGATCGTCACCGCGACGCCAAGTCCGAAATTGATGATCGTGATCGTCAGCAGATAATCCGAGACGTGCGCTTCGACGTCCCGCATGACGCGGCCGGCGGTGAGCCGCGCTTTGCGCCCCAGACAGAGGTTGAGGAGGCCGGTGCGGATGCCGGTGCGCGTCGAAAGGTAGAAGAACAGCGTGCAGACGAACAGCGCCAGCTGGCCCAGAATCGCAGGCGCGGATTGAGCGGCGCTGGATAGAAGCCCCGCGCTCTCCAGCACCACCCGGGGCGTCTTCTCGCCGCCCATGCTCGTGGCGCGCTCGATTGATTCCGAGACCTCGCGAAGCTGGAGGAACGTCGCGCGCATCTCGATGATCTTGACCTGAAGCGCGCGCCAGAGTTCCGGCGCACGGTCGATCCACGCCTGGAGCGGCAGCGAGAACGCGTAAGCGGCGAGATAAAGAACGACACCGATCCCGATCACGGCGATCAACGCGCCGATCGGGGCCGGCACGCCGCGCCGCTCGAGCCGGCCAATGCCGGGCCCGAGCAGCAGTCCGATGATGATCGCGAACGCGATCGGCATCAGGACTTCCCCAGCGAGCTTGAGCGCTATGGAGGCTGCGATGACGAACAGCCCGATCAGGCTAACTTTAGCGAGCGCGTCGAGCATCGCCGCGGTCGCGGCGCGACGTCTCGATCCGACCTTCGCTTCCGGACTGCCGGCCGTCACGTCGAAAGGTTGTTCGCCGCCATTCAACCGAGAGCGACTTTGCGGTTCTCACCAAGATCAGGCCGTTCGTGCTTGGAGCGGGCCTTGGCGATCTCGAAGGCGACGACCAACGGGTTCGAGGTTCCGTCCCAGAACTCGCCGGAACGCGGCGTAACTTTCAGTAGCCGGATGTTCGGGTCTTCCGGTCCGTCAGGGAACCACGTTTTGGTCATCGAATTGAACCGGGACCTGATCTCCGCTCGGTCGTCGCTGACTTCCGCTTCGCCCGAGATCGAGACATACGCGTTGGATCCGGGCTTCGCGAAAGCCAGGCAGACCTGCGGGTCTGCTGCGATCTCCTCATCCTTGTGCGCGCGGACGTCGGTGAAGAATACGATCTCGCCGCGCTCCGGATCGGACATCGCATGCATCGGCCGGGCATGAAGGGCGTCGCCGTTTTTCGAGGTCAGCATGCAGACGCTGATCTCGTCGACGAGTTCCCAGACCCGGTCGGCGTCGGATGAAGCGGCCATGAAGAAACTCCTTAGGCTTGGGCGCCGATTAAGACGGCGGCCGTTTGAGCTCATGAGCTCAAAACCTCCGGAAGGGGCTCGTGGTTCCTTTCAGGCGCCCATAAGGCCGCTTCGTCACTGCTCGCGGAAGCTTTTGTGGAACGAGTGCAGGACCGGATCGAGGAAATATTCCATCGCCACACGTTTCTTCGCCTCGACATAGGCCTCGACGGGCGTGCCGGGCTTCATGTCCTGCGGGTTGGCGTAGGCGGAGAAGGCGGCGCGGTCCACGGCGACCTGAGCGGTGTAGTAGTTCTCGCGGGTTTGCGGATCGGTGATGATGTCCGCCGCGACCTTGATGACGTGGCCTGGGATCATTGGCATGTCGCGCATCGGGAAAGTCATGAACGACACGCGCGCCGGCTGGCCCGCCTCGATGTTGCGGATGTCCTGCGGGGATACGCGCCCTTCGATCACGAGGTCGCCTTCCGTCGGCACGATCTGGAGAATTTCGACGCCCGGCCGGACCACGCCGCCGACGGTCTTGACCTGTAGATTCAGCACGTACCCCGCATCGGGCGCCAGCACCTGCGTACGGGTGAGGATGTCGGCGCTGCCTGTCAGCCGCGACTGAAGACCCGCAATCTCGGAGCGCGCCTTGGAGAGCTCGCCAGAGGCGTCGCTGACGTAGGCGGTGTCGGTGTTCTGCAGCGTGATCTGTTTCTCAACGGCCTCGAGCTCGGCGCGCCTGATGTCGGATCTGGTCGTCGCGATCTCGGTGTCGAGCTCCGACCGGCGACGCTGCAGATCAAGCAACTGCGGCTTCCGGGCGAGGCCCTTGTCCATCAGGCTCTGGGTGTCGGCGATCTGGATATCCACCAGATCACGTTGCGTCTTGGACCCGTCAATCCTGGCGTTGGCGCCGTCGACCTGGGCGCGAAGCTTCGAAATCTGCGTCTGCAGCAGATCCTTCTTCTCGAGGAGGTTCCGGACGTTCGCCTCGAACAGCCGCTGCTGGCCCGTGACAAAGTCCGCGAAGTTTGGATCGCTTGCGGCGACGGCGATCGCGCTTGAGAAGTCCGGCGCGCTCTCGCGCGCAAGTTCCGCGGAAAGGCGCGCCGCCTCGGCTGAACGGCGCGACAACGCCCCTCTGATCTGACCGACGACCGACTGAGCCTGCTCCCGCTGAAGGGTCAGAAGCGGCTGCCCCCGCTTCACGAAGTCGCCTTCCTTGACGAGAATTTCGCTGACGATGCCGCCTTCGAGATGCGAGACCGACTTGCGGCTGGCTTCCGGCCCGACCGTGCCGCGCACAACGGCGCCGGCCGACAGCGGCGCGGTCGCGGCCCAGACGGCGAAACCGCCCATGAAGCCGAAGATGACGACGCCTCCCGCGACCGCGACCCCGCGGAGCCGGACCGCAAGACGCGGCGAGCGGACGACGACGGACTCGTCGACGCTGACGACCGGGTTCGCGCTCATCGCGCGCTTCCAGGTATGGCGCGTATGTCGGACGACGGCACCGGCGCGACGAGTTCGCGGAGCACCTCGGTCGGCGGGCCGAGCTTGACGATCTGTCCGTTCTGCATGACGGCGACCCTGTCTGCGAGATGCGCGAGCGCCGGCTTGTGCGTGACGATGACGACGGTCGCGCCGCGTTGCTTGAGCGCCGCCAGACAGGCCACAAGCGCGCGTTCGCCTTCACCGTCCAGACTTGCGTTGGGCTCGTCGAGCACGACGATGCGCGTGTCGCCGTACACCGCACGGGCAAGCGCAATGCGCTGGCGCTGCCCGCCGGAGAGCATAGCCCCGCCGTTCGTGAGCACCGTGTCGTATCCCTGCGGCAGCGAAAGGATGAGACCGTGGCAGCCGGAGAGCTTCGCGGCTTCAACGACGGCTGCGTCGTCCGGCTCGTCGAAGCGGGCGATGACGTCGCGGACGCGGCCGGAGAAGAGTTCGGTGCCCTGCGCAAGGTAGCCGACATACTTGCGACGCTGGTCGTCGCGCCACATCAGGATATCGCCGCCATCGAGCCGCACGGCCCCCCTGCTCGGCGCGCGGCTACCGACGATCGTGCGGCAGAGCGTGCTCTTGCCCGACCCCGACGGTCCGATGAAGGAGATGCTTTCCCCGGCCTTCACGACGAGCGACACGTTGTTCAGGATCGCCTTGTTACCGGCAGCCATCACGGTCACCCCTTCGATCGTCAGCCGCCCTTCAGGCGCCGGCAGAGCGATCGGGCTCTCGATCAACGCGCCGGAGGCGTTCAACAGGGATTCGATGCGGCCCCACGCGAGCCGACTCTGCTGAAGGCCGCGCCATGCGGCGATCGCCTGATCCAGCGGCGCGAGAGCCCGTGACAGCAGGATCGAACTCGCGATCATGCCGCCCGGCGTGATGTGCCCGGCGAGCGAGAGATAGGCACCGAGCGCAAGCGTCGCGATCTGCGCTACGACCCGGAGAAACTTACCGGCGCCGATCATGACGGTGCTGCTGTCGGTCGCGGCGGCGAGGATGGCGGTCGACATCGCGTTTGCGCGGCTCGCCTTTTCGGCGAGAGGCCGGCCAAGGCCCATCGCGGACACGGTGTCGACGTTGCGGGCCGCCTCCGCCAGCACGCGCTGGGCCTCTTGTTGACCCTTCGAAACGCGCTCGGTCGCCGGCTTCGTCACGCGATCGTTGAGAAGCGCGAGAGCCACGATCAGCATGGAGAAGCCGAGGCCCAGAAGGCCGAGATAGGGATGGATCAGCGTGCAGCCGATGAGGAACAGCGGCATCCAGGGTATGTCGCAGAGCGACGGCAGCGTCGGACCGGATAGAAACTGGCGAACGGTGCGCAGGTCGTTGAAGGGGGTGCCTTCCTGCGCGCCGGAATGCTTCACGAGGCCGCGTTCGGCGCCCATCGCGGCGGCGAACACCGGTTCGAACAGCGTGTCCTCGATCCATTCGCCAATGCGCGAAAGCGCCCGAAGACGAAGGGATTCAAGCATCGCGTAGATCGCGATCGACCCGGCGGCGATCAGCGTCACATAGATCAACGTTTCGATTACGCCGCTGCGAAGCACGCGGTCGTAAATTTGCATCATGTAAAGAGAGGGGACCAGTAGCAGCAGGTTGATCGCGATGCTAAACACTGCGAGCAGCCCGACGGCGGACTTCAGTTCGACTTTCACGCGCCTCAGAGCGTCGGCGCCGGGGCCTTGGGGCTGATTCTGGTTCTGCGCCATCGACATCGACATCGGTCCCGGCCGCACGGCCGTTTAGCGGCCTTTGTGGGCGCGTGAATATGTCACGCGATACGTTACCGCAATCAGCGAAACTGCGTACGTATTCGAATGATAGTCGCCGGAAGGAGAAATGCTTCGTCACCAAAGATGGTGAATGCAAAACGACGTCGGGCCGTTTCCGGGCGTCAGATGTCGCCCCGCGCCCATCCTTCTTGTGCCGACGCTGCGTAGTCTGCGAAGGATCCGGCCGCGATCGCGGCCCGAGCGCCGTACATCAAGTGTTGATAGTAGGCGATGTTCGCCCAGCTCAACAGCATCATGCCAAGGATTTCGCCCGCCTTCACCAGATGGTGGAGATAGGCGCGGGAATAGTCACGGAGCGCCGGACAGTCGCTCGCCTCGTCTAGAGGACGTGGATCGTCAGCGTGACGGGCGTTCTTGAGGTTGATCTTGCCGAAACGCGTGAAGGCCTGGCCATGCCGGCCGGCGCGTGTCGGCATGACGCAGTCGAACATGTCGATCCCGCGCGCGACGCTCTTCAGTATGTCGTCGGGCGAGCCCACCCCCATGAGATAGCGCGGCCGATCCCACGGCAGCGCGGGAACAGTCTCGTCGAGCATCGCGAGCATCGTCTCCTGAGGCTCGCCGACCGCGAGGCCGCCGACCGCGTAACCGTCGAAGCCGATGTCGACGAGTTTGCAAGCCGAGACTTTGCGGAGATCGGCGACGTCGCCGCCCTGCACGATGCCGAACAGCGCCCTGCCCTGTGGCGCTCCGAAGGCCGCCTTGGAACGCTCGGCCCAGTCGACCGAGAGCAGCATGGCGCGCTCGATCTCTTCCCGCGACGCAGGAAGGCGCACGCATTCGTCGAGTTGCATGGTGACGTCGGCGCCGAGCAGGCGCTGGATCTCGACTGAGCGCTCCGGCGTCAGCCGATGCGTCGAGCCGTCGATGTGCGAGCGGAAAGTCACGCCGTCGCGGTCGAGTTTCCTCAGGGCCGACAGCGACATCACCTGAAAGCCGCCGCTGTCGGTGAGGATCGGGCGCGGCCAGCCCATGAACGTATGCAACCCGCCGAGCCTCGCGACCCGTTCCGCGCCGGGCCGCAGCATCAGATGGTAGACGTTGCCCAGAACGATATCGGCGCCGGTCGCGCGCACCTGGTCGGCGTAGAGCGCCTTGACGGTCGCAGCGGTGCCCACCGGCATGAAAGCGGGCGTACGGATCGCTCCACGGGGAAAGACGAGATCCCCAGTGCGCGCCGCGCCGTCGCTGGCTGCGATATTGAAGGGTATCGCGCTCATGACCTCGCCGGCAGAAACAGGCACGCATCGCCGTAGGAGTAAAAACGGTAACGCTCGGCGATGGCGTGCGCGTAGGCGCGCCTAACCGTGTCGAGGCCTGCGAACGCCGAGATCAGCATCATCAGGGTCGATCGCGGAAGGTGGAAGTTGGTTATCAGCGCGTCGACCGCTCGGAAGCGATAACCGGGAGTGATGAAAATCTCGGTCTCGCCCGAAAACGCGCGGAGACGGCCATCCTCGCCAGCGGCGCTTTCGAGGAGCCGAGCGGCCGTGGTGCCGACGGCGACAATGCGCCCTCCCCGTTCACGGACGGCGTTCAGCACATCGGCGGTCTGCTGGTCGAGGAACCCGGTCTCGGCGTGCATACGGTGGTCGTCGGTGTCTTCGGCCTTGACGGGCAGAAACGTCCCGGCCCCGACGTGAAGCACCGTCTCGTGCCGGCTGACGCCGCGCGCGGCGAGCGCGTCGATCAGGGCGGGCGTGAAATGAAGTCCGGCCGTCGGAGCCGCGACCGCGCCTGGCTCGCGGGCGAAGAGGGTCTGGTAGTCTGACGCGTCGCGGGCGTCGGTCGCGCGACGTCCGGCGATATAGGGCGGCAGGGGAAGTTCACCGGTCTCGGCGATCGCTTGGTCGAGATCGGGCCCGGCAAGGTCGAAGGCGATCGTGACCTCGCCGGCGCCGCCACGCGCCTCGACTGTCGCGGCGAGGCGCGTGAGCGGAGAAGCGTCGCCCGAATCCGGCGCAAGTTCGATGCGATCGCCCGCGGCGAGCTTCTTGGCGGGTCGGGCGAAGGCCAGCCAGCGCGCCGCGTCGAGACGGCGGTGGAGCAGAATTTCGACCCGCGCCACGGTCTCGCCCCGCCGGCGCAGGCCCCGTAGCCGGGCGGGGATGACGCGGGTCGCGTTCACAACCAGGGCGTCGCCCGGCTCGAGGACGCCGGCGAGATCAGAAACCGTACGGTCGTCGATCTCCGGCTCCCCGCCCGGGCGGACGACGAGCAGGCGCGCCGCGTCACGCGGCGCCACGGGGCGCAACGCGATCAGGTCGTCCGGCAGATCGAAGTCGAACAGCGCGACGTCCAAGTGCGTCCGATCTCCGGCGTCCGCCGGCCGCTTCGCGGGTAGGAGCTGCGAGGCTCAGGCGACGTCGGCCGCAACCTTCATCGTGATGATCCGGTCGGGATCCGACACCGGCTCGCCGCGCTTGATCTGGTCGATGTAATCCATACCAGCGGTCACCTTGCCCCAGACGGAGTATTGGCCGTCGAGCCAGGGCGCGTCCCCGAAGCAGATGAAGAACTGGCTGTCCGCCGAATTCGGGTCCATAGCGCGCGCCGCTGAAACCGTGCCGCGAACATGCTTCTCCTTCGAGAACTCGGCCTTGAGATGCTTTCCGGATCCGCCGCGGCCGGTGCCTTCGGGGTCGCCTGTCTGCGCCATGAAGCCCTCGATCACACGATGGAACACCACGCCGTCGTAGAAGCCCTGACGGGCGAGTTCTTTGACGCGCGCGACGTGGACGGGCGCGAGGTCCGGGCGCAGTTCGATGGTGACGGCTCCCTTCGAGGTCTCGAGCAGAAGGGTGTTTTCTGGATCGCTCATGATCGGTCTCCTTGAATGAGGGCGCGCGTCAGCGCGGCGCGTCGGCGATGCGGACCGCCTTCACCTTGTCGGGGCCCTGGACCGCGCCACCGCCGCCCTGTCCCTTCTTAAGCTTGTCGACGACATCCATGCCGGCGGTCACTTCGCCGACGATGGTGTACTGGCCATCGAGCCAGGGAGCAGGCGCGAAGCAGATGAAGAACTGGCTGTTGGCGCTGTCGGGGTCGCTGGTGCGCGCCATCCCGACCGAGCCTCGCCTGAAGCTCTCTTTGGAGAACTCTGCCTTCAGGTCGGGATATTTCGAGCCGCCCTCGCCCGTGCCGGTCGGATCGCCAGTCTGAGCCATGAAGCCAGCGATGACGCGGTGGAACGGCACGCCGTCATAAAACTTCTCGCGGGCAAGCTGTTCGATCCGCGCGACGTGATTAGGCGCGAGGTCCGGGCGCAGCCGGATCGTGACATCGCCCTTGGTGGTCTCAAGAACGATCATAGGCGCGGCGGACGACTTCGTCTGCGCGCTGGCCACGGTGCTTCCAGGCACGGCGAGCGCAACGGCGATTAGGGCGGCGGACAACGCTTTGAGCATCAAAATCTCAACGAACAGAAGAGGGGAGCGGACGGCGCGGCCCGCGTCATTTCGAGAAGCGCGCCGCAAGCCGGGCCGCGATCTCGGATGGAACAAAGGCCGACACGTCGCCCTTCATCGCCGCGATCTGCCGCACGAGCGTGGCGCTGATCGGGCGAACCGAAGGCGCAGCCGGAAGAAACACCGTCTGGAGCGTTGCGTCGAGTTCGCCGTTCATGCCCGCCATCTGCATCTCGTAGTCGAAATCGACGCCGTCCCGCAGTCCCCGGACCAGAATCGTCGCGCCGAACAGCGACGCCGCGGCGACCACTAGCCCATCGAAGGTCGCGACCTCAAATGCGACGCCTGCAGCTCGCGCCAGCGGCGCGCCGCAGTCTTCCAGCATCTGAGCCCGCTCGGCGACGGAAAACAGCGGCGCTTTGCCAGCGTGGGTCCCGATCCCCACGACGACGCGATCCGCAATCCGGCAGGCGCGGCCGAGAATATCGAGGTGCCCGTTGGTCACCGGGTCGAAGGAACCCGGATAGAAGGCGACGCGCGGCATGGAATGATCCGGTTGCGGTCAGCGCGCCGCTGCTTACCCCGCCGAGACGTCTGCCCGCAAGCCGCCAAGGCCGTGAATGACCGATGAATGGCGACGCCAGACGTCGTTCAACCACGAACGGTAGCCTGATGAAGGTTTTTCGGAAGGGATCACGATGGTTTCGAGACTGGTCGATCGAATGACGGGAACGAAGGCCACGGTGCTGGTCATCGCCCTGCTGTTCGCCGCGACCTGTCTCGCCGTCCGAACTCCCTCTTGCGTTGACCCCCGCCGCGAAACGGCGACGAACCGGATACCCGCCCCTCTCCGGTTCGGAGGCGCATGAGGACGCCCGGCAGTCTGGGGAGCCGCCGGGCGACTTCCATTCACGCTCGAAACGAAAACGGCGCCTCCCGGGCAGGAAGCGCCGTTTCTGATTTGGAGGCCCAGCCTGGAATTGAACCAGGATACGAAGACGTTCCCGTCCCCCCGGGTAGCCATTCCCCCACCGGGCCGATGGCGATCAATTCGCACTCTCCAATGCGGCCGGCAAGCGTTACGTTTGATTAACCCTAAGATAACAATCGACCATTCAGCCGAAGGCCGACCGTCGACCTTCGAACATGAGGCCTACTCGCCCTCATCCTCGCCAATGTGGTCGACGGAGACCACACGCTCGCCTTCCGCGGTCGCGAAAACGATCACCCCCTGGGTGCTTCGGCCAGCGAGGCGGATGTTGTCGACAGGGCAGCGGATGGTCTGGCCAGCGTTGGTGACCAGCATGATCTGGTCGGCGTGCTCGACGGGGAACGAGGCGACCAGCGGCCCGTTGCGCTCGTTCGTCACCATCGCGACGATGCCCTTTCCGCCCCGACCGGTGACCCGATACTCAAAGGACGACGAGCGCTTGCCATAGCCGTTCTCGGAAATGGTCAGGATCAGCTGCTCAGCCTCGCTCATGGCGGTATAGCGTTCCTGACCGAGTTCGATGTCCGAGCTCGCCTCGATCTCCGCCTCGACCTCGCCCTCTGGGCCGCCTTCCTCGGCGACGCTCTCGCCTTGGCCGCGCCTGACGGCGTTCGCCAGCCTGAGATAGGCGATGCGCTCGACCGGAGAAGCCTCGAAATGGCGAAGGATCGAGAGCGAGATCACGCGGTCACCCTCGGCGAGCGAGATGCCGCGGACGCCCACGCTGTCCCGCCCCTTGAACACGCGAACGTCGTCCGCACGGAAGCGGATGCACTGGCCGAGGTGCGTGGTCAGCAGGACGTCGTCATCCTCCGAGCAGATCTGGACGTCGACGATCGACTCGCCCTCGTCGAGCTTCATCGCGATCTTGCCGGAGCGGTTGACGTTGACGAAGTCGCTCAGCTTGTTCCGGCGCACCGTGCCGCCCGACGTCGCGAACATCACGTCGTAGCGCGCCCAGTCCGCCTCGTTCTCGGTGAGCGGCATGATGGTCGTGATGCGCTCGCCCGGATCGAGCGGCAGCATGTTGATCAGCGCCTTGCCGCGCGCCTGCGGAGCCGAGAGCGGCAGACGCCAAACCTTGGTTTTATAGACTTGGCCGAGGGAGGAGAAGAACAGCACCGGGGTGTGCGTGTTCGCGACGAACAGTCTGCTGACGAAGTCCTCGTCGCGGGTCGCCATGCCCGAGCGGCCCTTGCCCCCGCGATTCTGCGAGCGGTAGGTCACCAGCGGCACGCGCTTGATGTAGCCGCCATGGGTGAAGGTGACGACCATGTCCTCGCGCTGGATCAGGTCCTCGTCCTCGAAGTCGGCCTCCGACTCGATGATCTCGGTCCGGCGGGGCGTCGCGAACTGGTCCTTCGCAGCGAGCAACTCCTCGCGGACGATCGCCTGGACGCGCTCGCGCGATCGCAGGATATCGAGATAGTCCGCGATCTCGGCCGCGAGCTTGTCGAGCTCGCCGCCGATCTCGTCTCGGCCGAGCGCCGTGAGGCGCTGCAGGCGCAGATCGAGGATCGCGCGCGCCTGCTCGAACGACAGCCGGTAGGTGCCCTCATCCGACAGCCGGTGGCGGGGGTCGTCGATCAGCGCGATCAGCGGCGCGACGTCGACCGCCGGCCAATCGCGGTCCATCAGGCGCTCGCGCGCCGTCGCCGGATCCGGCGCGGTGCGAATGAGGTGGATGACCTCGTCGATATTCGCCACAGCGATCGCAAGGCCCACCAAGACATGCGCCCGGTCGCGCGCCTTGTTGAGGCGGAACTTGGTCCGCCGGCTGATGACGTCCTCGCGGAAGGCTATGAACGCGACGAGCATGTCGCGGAGCGTCATCAGCTCCGGCCGGCCGCCGGTCAGCGCCACCATGTTGGCGCCGAACGTCGTCTGCAGCAGCGAGAAGCGGTAAAGCTGGTTCAGCACGACGTCAGCGACCGCGTCGCGCTTCAGCTCGATCACGATCCGCATTCCCTGGCGGTCGCTTTCGTCGCGCAGGTCGGAGATGCCCTCCACGCGCTTGTCGCGCACAAGCTCGGCCATCTTCTCGATCAGCGTCGCCTTGTTCACCTGGTAGGGCAGCTCGGTGACGATCAGCGCCTCGCGATCCTTGCGGATCTCCTCGGTGGTCACCGTGCCGCGCATCACGATCGAGCCGCGACCCGTCGCATAGGCCGAGCGGATGCCGCTGCGGCCGAGGATGCGGCCCGCAGTCGGGAAATCAGGACCCGGAACAATCTCGAGCAACGCCTCGAGATCCAGCTCGGGATTTTCGATCAGCGCCACGCAGGCGTCGACGACCTCGCCGAGATTGTGCGGCGGGATGTTGGTCGCCATGCCGACCGCGATGCCGCCTGCGCCGTTGACGAGCAGGTTCGGAAACTTGGCGGGCAGAACCGTCGGCTCGCGTTCCGAGCCGTCATAGTTGTCCTGGAAATCGACGGTGTCCTCGTCGATGTCGGCGAGCAGCGCCATCGCGGGCTTGGCGAGCCGGATCTCGGTGTACCGCATGGCGGCGGGGGGATCGCCGTCGACCGAGCCGAAGTTTCCCTGGCCGTCCGCGAGCGGCAGGCGCATCGAGAACGTCTGCGCCATGCGCACGAGCGCGTCGTAGATCGACTGGTCGCCGTGCGGATGATACTTACCGATGACGTCGCCGACCACGCGCGCCGACTTACGATAGGGCCGGTCGGGGAAATAGCCGTTCTCGTTCATCGAGAACAAGATGCGGCGATGCACCGGCTTCAGCCCGTCGCGCACGTCGGGGAGCGCGCGCGCCACGATGACGCTCATCGCATAGTCGAGATAGGAGCGCCGCATCTCGTCGGCGATCGAGACGAGACGGACGTCGGACGGCGACGTCGGATCGGTAGGATCGGCCAAGATCAGGAAACTTTCGGATCGTTAATTCGCGCCGGAACCTAGACGATTCCGCCCGCGAAAGCCAATCCTCAGGCCCCGTCAAAAAACGTCGAATAGCTCATCTATATCAGTAGGTTATAGAGGCCGATCTCAGGCGCGGCCAAACCTGCTCTCGCAGGTTCGACGCCGCAGCGCTCAGGTTGACGCCCCATCCGCGCGTCCGGCGGGACTCATCCCGATCGTCAGAACGGGATGTCGTCGTCCATCGCGTCGGCGCCGTAGCCGCCGCGGGCGCCGGCGGCGGCAGGCGCAGGCTGGCGACGCTCGGTCGGGCTCGACCGACCGAAGCTTTCGCCACCGCCGCCTTCATAGGCGTCGCCGCCGCTGTCCCCGCCGCTGCGGCCTTCGAGCATCGTCAGTTCGCCGCGATAGCGCTGGAGCACGATCTCGGTGGAGTACTTCTCGACGCCGGAGGCGTCGGTGTATTTGCGGGTCTGGAGCTGGCCCTCGATGTAAACCTTCGAGCCCTTCTTCAGATATTGTTCGGCGACCTTGGCGAGGTTCTCGTTGAAGATCACCACCTGATGCCATTCGGTCTTCTCGCGCCGTTCGCCGGACTGCTTGTCGCGCCACGTCTCGGACGTCGCGATCCGCAGGTTGACGACGGGCTCGCCGGAATTCATCCGCCGGACCTCGGGATCCCTGCCGAGGTTTCCGATCAGGATGACCTTGTTCACGCTGCCAGCCATGGCGATCTCCCAAAATTCGAAGGGGCACCTTACGCCGAACGTCCGTGCGGGTCGCGCCGAAGGGCCGCCTTGTCCACAAGCGCGCCATCCACCAGAATTCGTGACCGCTGGCGTTTCCGTTCTTTCTATGTTCTCTACCAGCAGCGGCCTGCGGCGGCAAGCGCTCCTTGATCCGTTCCGCTGGGATACGACCTAAGTGACGACGGCGGCCCCTCCCCGCCACGGGACGATGCGACATGACGAAGACGACGACGCGGTCCGCGACATCGGCGCCGCGCGCCAAGAAAGCTGACGCCAAACCCGCCGGTCGCGCGCCTGCTCCGAAGGCCAAGGCCGCCGCGCTGGAGGCGGCCTTCGACACGGCGGCGGCCAGCAAGGGCGAGCGCCGCGACGCGCGGATGATCAGCGTCCGCGGCGCGCGCGAGCACAACCTCAAGAATGTCGATCTCGACATCCCTCGAGACAGGCTCGTGGTGTTCACCGGACTGTCGGGCTCCGGAAAATCGTCGCTCGCCTTCGACACGATCTACGCGGAAGGCCAGCGGCGCTATGTCGAGAGCCTGTCGGCCTACGCCCGCCAGTTCCTCGAGATGATGCAGAAGCCCGACGTCGACCAGATCGACGGCCTGTCGCCGGCGATCTCCATCGAGCAGAAGACGACCTCGCGCAATCCGCGCTCGACGGTCGGCACCGTTACCGAGATCTACGACTACATGCGCCTCTTATGGGCGCGCGTCGGCATTCCCTATTCGCCCGCGACCGGTCTGCCTATCGAAAGCCAGACGGTCAGTCAGATGGTCGACCGGCTGAAGGAGCTGCCCGAAGGCTCGCGGCTTTATCTGCTGGCGCCGGCGATCCGCGGCCGCAAGGGCGAGTATCGCAAGGAGATCGCGGAATTTCAGAAGAAGGGCTTCCAGCGCCTCAAGATCGACGGGACATATTACGAGATCGCTGACGCTCCTGCGCTCGACAAGAAGCTGAAGCACGACATCGACGTGGTGGTGGACCGCGTCGTGATCCGAGGCGACGTCTCGAGCCGCCTCGCCGACAGTCTGGAGACCGCGCTCGCGCTCGCCGACGGCATCGCGCTCGCCGAGTTCGCCGACGAGAAGGACGAGAACGGCGATCCGAAGCGTCTGACCTTCTCCGAGAAGTTCGCCTGCCCCGTGTCCGGCTTCACGATTTCCGAGATCGAGCCTCGGCTGTTCTCGTTCAACAACCCGTTCGGCGCCTGCCCGGCCTGCGACGGCCTTGGCACCGAGCTCAGCGTCGACCCCAATCTCGTGGTGCCCGAAGGCGGCGTGACGCTGCGCAAGGGAGCCATCGCGCCGTGGTCGCGCTCGACCTCTCCCTATTACGTCCAGACCCTGGATGCGCTCGCCAAGCACTACGGCTTCTCGCTGACGAAGCCCTGGGCCGATCTGCCGGAGAAGGCGAAGAACGTCATTCTCTACGGCAGCGGCGACGAGAAGGTGCGCTTCGTCTACGACGACGGCTTGCGCTCCTACGAGACCGTCAAGACGTTCGAGGGCGTCGTCCGCAATCTCGAGCGGCGCTGGAAGGAGACCGAGAGCGACTGGTCCCGCGAGGAGATCGGCCGCTACATGTCGGATGTTCCCTGCCTGATCTGCGAGGGCTATCGGCTGAAGCCCGAGGCGCGCGCCGTCAGGGTGTCCGACCGGCACATCGGGCAGGCGTCCGCGCTTTCGGTGAAGGCGGCCCACGCCTGGTTCGAGGATCTGCCGAACCACCTGACCCAGAAGCAGAACGAGATCGCCTATCGGATCCTCAAGGAAATCCGGGACCGCCTGCGCTTTCTTGTCGACGTCGGACTCGACTACCTCACCCTCGCCCGCGGGTCGGGATCTCTGTCGGGCGGCGAAAGCCAGCGCATCCGGCTTGCAAGCCAGATCGGCTCGGGGCTCACGGGCGTGCTCTACGTGCTCGACGAGCCGTCGATCGGGCTGCACCAGCGCGACAACGAGCGCCTGCTCGGGACGCTCGAGCGGCTGCGCGACCTCGGCAACACGGTCATCGTGGTCGAACACGACGAGGACGCGATTCGGCTCGCGGACTATGTCGTCGACGTCGGGCCCGGCGCGGGGGTCCATGGCGGCCGCATCATCGCGGCGGGAACGCCGGAAGAGGTGATGGCGAACCCCGACAGCATCACGGGCAAGTACCTGACCGGCGAACTGAGCGTTCCGACGCCTGCCCGACGGAGGCCGTTCGACAAGAAGAAGGTGCTGAAGGTCGTCGGTGCGCGGGCGAACAACCTCAAGGACGTCACGGCCGAGATTCCGCTCGGAACCTTCACCTGCGTCACGGGCGTCTCCGGCGGCGGCAAGTCCACGCTGCTGATCGACACCGTGTTCAAGGCGGCGGCCCGCAAGCTGAACGGCGCGAACGAGAACCCGGGGGCCCACGAGCGGATCGAAGGCTTCGAGGCGCTCGACAAAGTCATCGACATCGATCAGTCGCCGATCGGCCGCACGCCGCGCTCGAACCCCGCGACCTATATCGGCGCCTTCACGCCGATCCGAGACTGGTTCGCCGGCCTGCCGGAATCCAAGGCTCGCGGCTACATGCCGGGCCGCTTTTCGTTCAACGTGAAGGGCGGCCGCTGCGAGGCCTGCCAAGGGGACGGCGTCATCAAGATCGAGATGCACTTCCTGCCTGACGTCTACGTCACCTGCGACGTCTGCAAGGGCAAGCGCTACGACCGCGAGACCCTGGAGGTGCTCTATCGCGGCAAGTCGATCGCCGACGTGCTGGACATGACCGTCGACGAGGCGGTCGTGTTCTTCAAGGCGGTTCCCTCCATCCGCGAAAAAATGGAGACGCTGGCGCGCGTCGGCCTCGGCTACGTCAAGGTCGGTCAGCCGGCGACCACCCTCTCCGGCGGTGAAGCGCAGCGCGTGAAGCTTTCGAAGGAGCTGTCTCGCCGCGCGACGGGGCGGACGCTCTACATTCTGGACGAACCGACGACTGGCCTGCACTTCCATGACGTCGCGAAGCTGCTCGAAGTGCTCCACGAACTGGTCGCGCAGGGCAACACCGTCACCGTGATCGAGCACAATCTCGAGGTGATCAAGACCGCGGACTGGATCATCGACATGGGTCCGGAAGGCGGCGACGGCGGCGGTCAGGTGGTCGCGACCGGCACGCCGGAGCAGATCGCCAAGGCGAAGAGCAGCCACACCGGACGCTTTTTGGCCGAAGTGCTCGAAAGGCGGCCGCTGAAGACCGCGATCAAGGACGCGGCGGAATGAGCAGCGCTTTGTCGTGACGATTTTTTAGGCGCCGTCCCAGCCCGACTTATGGCGCCGCGGCGCCATTTATCCTGATTGATTTTTCAACAGGTCCAAGGAAGAGGCGGTCGTTAACAGTTCGGTTACCGCCCATGATTGGCGCGCATTGCAGCAATGCCTGCTCGCGAATTGCGCAGGAGCCCCGTCGAGGCCCATATGCTCGCTATGACGCTGCGGCGTCGCTTTTGACGCAAGAAGCGTCGAAGGGGTCCACGCCGCGAACTTTGGACGACGACAATGCTTTTCTGGAGCTTCCTTCTCAAGCGGTACCAGGTCTGGAAGATCTACCGCTCGACCTACGCCGAACTCGCCAACCTCGACGACCGCACGCTGGCGGACATCAATGTCGGCCGCAACGAAATCGCCGGCATCTCCCGCCGCGCCGCCCTCAGGGCAGTTGCTGCTTGAACGAGGGCTCGACGCTCTCGCGCTGAAAGCCCCGGCCCCGCCCGGGGCTTTTTTGCATCTGCGGCCCACCGCCGGCCGAGCCCGGATTGCGGCGCTCTCCCGCAGCCTCTAGCTTCCGGCCATGACAGCTCAGCCCAATCAACCCGTTCACGTCGTCGGAGGCGGCCTCGCCGGGAGCGAGGCTGCATGGCAGCTGGCGCAGGGCGGCCAGCCCGTGGTCCTTCACGAGATGCGGCCCCAGCGCGCCACGGAAGCGCACCAGACCGACGGGCTCGCCGAACTCGTCTGTTCGAACTCCTTCCGCTCCGACGACGCCGAACAGAACGCGGTCGGCCTGCTGCATCAGGAGATGCGGGCGCTAGGCTCGCTGATCATGCGTGCGGCGGACGCCAATCAGGTGCCTGCGGGCGGCGCGCTTGCGGTCGACCGGGGCGCCTTCTCGGCCGCGGTGTCGGCGGCGCTCGCGCAGCACCCGCTTGTTACGATAGACCGCGGAGAAGTCGCCGGCCTGCCGTCTGAGGCCTGGGACAGCGTGATCATCGCGACGGGCCCGCTCACCTCCCCGGCCCTCGCGCAGGCGGTTCAGGAGTTGACCGGCGAAGGCGAACTGGCGTTCTTCGACGCCATTGCGCCGATCGTCCATGCCGACACCGTCGACATGTCGATCGCCTGGAAGCAGTCGCGCTACGACAAGGTCGGGCCCGGCGGGACAGGCGCCGACTATCTCAACTGCCCGATGACCCGGGAGCAGTACGAGGCCTTCGTCACCGGACTGGTGTCGGGCGAAAAGGTCTCGTTCAAGGAATGGGAAGCCTCGACGCCGTATTTCGACGGTTGCCTTCCGGTCGAGGTGATGGCCGAGCGCGGCCCCGAGACGTTGCGGCACGGCCCGATGAAGCCGATGGGCCTGACCAACGCTCACGACCCCGCGGTGAAGCCCTACGCGGTCGTGCAGCTCCGGCAGGACAATGCGCTCGGCACGCTGTTCAACATGGTCGGCTTCCAGACCAAGCTGAAATACTCCGCGCAGGTCGAGCTTTTCCGCACGATTCCGGGCCTGGAGCGGGCGGAGTTCGCGCGGCTCGGCGGCCTTCACCGCAACACATATCTCAACGCGCCTAAGCTGCTCGACGCCCATCTGAGGCTGAAACGCGAGCCGCGCCTGCGCTTCGCAGGCCAGATCACGGGATGCGAAGGCTATGTCGAGAGCGCCGCGATCGGCCTGCTGGCGGGACGCTTCGCCGCATTCGAGCGGCGCGGCGAGACGCTTTCGGCGCCGCCGGCGACCACGGCGATCGGCGCGCTGCTCCGCCACGTCACGGGCGGCCATATCGAAGTCGAGGACGAAGGTCCGAAGAGCTACCAGCCGATGAACGTCAATTTCGGACTGTTCCCGCCGGTCGAGGGGCCGATCAAGTCGGTGGACGGAGCGCGTTTGCGTGGCGCGATGAAGGCGCAGGCGAAGAAGAAGATGCTGACCGACCGCGCGCGCGCGGATCTCGCCGCATGGCTCGGCGGCGGTGCGATCGCGCAGGCCGCCGAATGAGCGAGACGCTCGACGCGCTGGTGCTGCGGCTGGTCATCGAGCGCGGCGCCGGCAAGACGATCTGCCCGACGGAAGCCGCCAAGGCTTCGGGCGTCGCTCCCGAGGAGGCCATGTGGGGCGCCCGCATCAAGGCTGTCCGGGCGGTTGCGGTCAGCCTCGCGAAACGCGGCGAGGTCTCGATTTATCGCAAGGGAAAGCCCGTCGATCCCGAGGGCTTCAAGGGCGTCTACCGAATCGGCCTGCCGCCGGAAGGCCCTGCGGACTGAGAGCGGCAGGTCGCGCCGGGTCTGACCCTCACACCACCATCTGGTTGCCGAGTTCGACCACGCGTCCTGCGGGGATTCGGAAGTACTCCGTCGCGTCATAGGACTGGCGGACGAGGCTGATGAAGATGTGGTCCTGCCAGAGCGGCATGCCGACGCTCGCCGAGGCGCGGTACGACCGGCGGCCGACGAAGAACGAGGTCTTCATCATGTCGAAGGGCAGTCCATGCGCCTTCGCCTGCGCCAGCGCACGGGGAAGGTTGGGATCCTCCATGAAGCCGTAGCGCAGCTCCAGCGTCGAGAACTCCTCCGACACCCGTTTGAGCGTGATGCGCTCGTTTTGCGGGACGGTGGGTTGATTGAGGGTGTAGACCGACAGGATCACGTTGCGTTCGTGGAGCACCTTGTTGTGCTTCAGGTTGTGGAGCAACGCCGGCGGCGTGATCTCGGGCGAGCTGGTGAGGTACATCGCTGTGCCCTTCACGCGCGTCGCCGAACTTGTGCTCATCGACTTCGCGAACTCCCTGATCGGGATCGCCTCTCGCTCGATGCGGCCTTCCACGAAGCGGGTGCCGCGAATCCAGGTCCACATCACCACGACGCCGACGACGCCAAGCATCAGCGGAATGTAGCCGCCGTCCTTGATCTTGAGCAGGTTTGCGCTGAGGAACACCGCGTCGGTGACGATCAGCGGCGTCATGATGAGCAGCGCGAGCGGCCAGCCCAGTTTCCAGGTCTTGGCGATCACGACGATCGCGAGGACGCTCGACATGATCATCGTGCCGATGACGGCGATGCCGTAGGCCGCAGCCAGCCGGCCCGATGTCTGGAAGGTGATGACCAGCAGCACCACGCAGGCCAGCATGAGCCAGTTCACCTTCGGCATGTAAATCTGGCCGTGCTGCGTCTCCGACGTGTGCTGAACCTCGAGATGAGGCAGCAGGCCGAGCTGCATGGCCTGGCGGGTCAGCGAATAGGCGCCGGAAATGTTCGCCTGGCTGGCGACCACGGTCGCGACGCAGCTGAACAGCACGAAGGGCAGGCGGAGCCATTCCGGGACCATCAGGAAGAACAGGTTCTCGACGACCTCGGGGTGCGAGATCGCAAGCGCGGCCTGGCCGAGGTAGTTGATCACGAGCGACGGCAGTACCAAGCCGAGCCACGCCGTCCGGATCGGGCCCGGGCCGAAATGCCCCATGTCCGCGTAGAGCGCCTCCGCGCCGGTGACCGCGAGGAAGGTCGCGCCGAGCACGACGAAGCCGAGAAAGCCGTGCTGAAACAGGAAGAGGACCGCGTGATACGGGTTCAGCGCGTTCAGCACCGTGGGCGCGTCGAAGATGTGGATCGCGCCGAGCGCAGTGAGCGACAGGAACCACACCACCATCACTGGGCCGAAAAAGGCCGCCACCCTGCCGGTGCCGAAGGATTGCGCGGTGTAAAGGCCGAAGATGATCGCGAGCGTGATCGGCAGGACGTAGGGTTCGAAGCTCGGGCTTGCGACCTTCAGGCCCTCCGCTGACGAAAGCACCGAGACGGCTGGCGTGATGACGGCGTCGCCGTAAAACAGCGAGGCGCCGACAACGCCGAGCGCTACGAGAGGCCAGCTTCGGCGCCCCAGCGCGTCCTGAGCGAGCGCCATCAGCGAGAGCGTTCCACCCTCGCCGTGGTTGTCGGCACGAAGCAGGATCAGCACATATTTGAAAGTCACGACGACGACGAGCGCCCAGATCAGCAGCGAGGTCACGCCGATCACCTCCTCCAGGCTCGGCTGGTGCCCGAGATGGAGCAGGGATTCGCGCATTGCGTAGAGCGGACTCGTCCCGATGTCGCCATAGACGACGCCGACGCTGCCGATCGTCAGCGACCAGAACCCGTGCCGTTCGCTGGTCGTAGCGGTGGAGGCGGTGGCGCTGGCGCCGTGCGTGCCCGATGCCCCGGGCGTCAGCGCGCCGGGCGTGGGTTCGGAAGGCGCAGACTTCGCGGCCGCGCCTTCGTCGGAGCTAGTCGTCATGGGAAGCCTTGGCCCGCATGGCCGGGAGAAAGCGGATGGCCGCTGTCCGGCGTGTTCCTGGAATTATGAGCGTCGATCAGGGTCGCGGCAACGGGACGCTCACATATCCCAGCAGCCAGTAGCTAACAAGGCCGACCCACTCACGCACCGCGACGTCGACCCGCTGAAGACCTGCTCCGACCGATGAGAACGGCCGCACGACGTCTCTGGCGCCCCGCGTGCGATAATCGACCGGCCAGGCTTCAACAGGAAAGTCCTGCTCGCGAAAGCAGCCGACGGCCCGAGGCATGTGGTAGGCCGACGTCACAAGGAACCAGCGTTCCGTCGGCGCCGGCGACACGAGGTCGCGGGTGAAACGCGCGTTCTCGACAGTGTTGCGCGAACGATCCTCGAGCACGATCCGATCGGACGCCACGCCGAAACTCTCGAGCAGTCGGGCTGCAAGATCCGCCTCGGTCACGCCGTCATATAGTAGCGTGCCGGATCCGCCGCTGAAGACGATCCGCGACTCCGGCCAGCGCCGCGCGAGCTCCGCAACCTGCGTCAAGCGTTCGGCGGCCTTGGTAAGCGCGACGTCGCCCCGGGCGCCGGCGATCACGGTGTCGAAAGCGCCGCCGAGGATGATCAGTCCGGCGGGCGGCTCCCCGTCGGGAGCCCTTGGAAACCGCTCCTCGAGCGGGATGAGCAACAGGTTGCCGAGCGGAGAGAGCCCCGCGATCGCCAGGCAGAAGACCGAGGCCGCCATTATTGTTGACCCGCCGCGCGGCGAGAGGAAGAGCCAGGCGAGAGCGCCAATGACGCCAAGCGCCACAAGCAGGTTCGATGGCGACAGGAAGAAGCTCAGGACCTTCGACGCGAAGAAATACATAACCAGCCCTTCCGTTGACGATCCTGGCGTTCATCCGTCCGCGGCCCGCGGTCGTTGCAGCGATCCCCCGTCTCAATCCCACTCGGGCGCGAATGACGGGGATGTGAGCCGTCCTTCGCGGGTCCTGAGCGCGGATATCCGAGCCATCTCTTCATCGCTCAGCGTGAAATCGAACACGTCGAAATTCTCGGCGATCCGCTCCTTCTTCGATGAGCGCGGGATCGCGATCACGCCGTCCTGCTGGATGAGCCAGCGCAGAGCGACCTGAGAGGCGGATTTGGCGTACGTCTGCGCGATCGTCCTGATCGTCTCGTCGTGCGCCGCCTTACCCCGGGCGATCGGGCTGTAGGCAGTGAGCGCCATGCCGCCGCGGTCGAGTTCAGCCTTGAGCGCGGACTGGTCGAGGAATGCGTGGTACTCCACCTGATCGGTGACGAGAGGCGCGCCTGAGAGGTCGATCGCCTCGCGCAGTTCGCGAGTGGGAAAGTTCGACACGCCGATATCGCGCGCCAAACCCGCCGCGCGAACGGCGTTCAGCGCCTTCATGGTTTCGGCGAGAGGCGTCTCCGGGTTCGGCCAATGCAACAACAGCAGATCGACGTGGACGACGCCAAGCCGCTTCAGACTCTCCTCGACCGAGCGCTGCAGATCTCCGTCGCGGTAATTGGATGTCCAGACCTTCGTGGTGAGGAACATCTCGTCGCGGGCGATCCCCGATAGCCTTAGCCCGTTACCGACATCCGTCTCGTTCTCGTAAATTTGGGCTGTGTCGATATGGCGGTAGCCCACCCTGATCGCCTCGACGACCGCGTCGCGGGCCTCCACCCCTCGCAGTTGCCAAGTGCCGAAGCCGAGAGCGGGGATCGATGCGCCGTTCGCGGCGACGAGAGGCGCCTTGCCAGGTGTCGTAAGCATTAAAGATCCTTCCATGATCCCGCCGCAGCCGAGGCGGCGCCATCGCGGCGGCGGGCGACGAAGTCGCGATTCCGCAAATCATGTCGGAACGTCAGATGGTGCGCCAAGGTCCGATGTCAGCCCGCGGGTCGGTCCCGGAGGTGAACGCAGGACGCTGTCCGCGGCGTCAGAAGCCCGTCGAGGCGAAGCGACGCCAGTTGTCGGTCGAACCGACAAAAACGTTGCGGTCGACGAAGCCGGTGACGCCCGGCACCTGGCCCGTCGCCGTATGTTGCCAGATGGCGAAGCTGCGATCGGAAAATTTGGCGCTCGGGTGGCCCGCGACGCTACGAAGCCAGAACTGGTGCGTCTGGAACGCGCCGACGAGCGCGTCGCGATGGAAGTCGACGCTGGTGTAGATCACCGGGCGTTTGCCGTAGTGCTTCTCGACGATGCGGAGGAAGCTCGACATCTCGCGCTGAACCTCCGCCGCCGGCGGCTGCCGCCGACAGGTCGGCGAGGTGTGGTTCCACTCCATGTCGAGCACGACCGGGAGGGCTTCCGGATCTCTCGGAACATTGCGGATGAACCAGGCGGCCTGCTCGGCGCCGGTGCGGCAGAAATAATAGAAGTGGTAGGCGCCTCTCGGCACGCCGGCGGCCTTCGCTGCGGCCCAGTTCTCGGCGAAGCGGTCGTCAACGCGATCTCCGCCCTCGGTCGCCTTGATATAGGCGAAAGACACGCCCGCCGCCCTCACTGCGGCCCAGTCGACCGTACCCTGATACTTCGAGACGTCGATGCCCTGGATGGCGTGGTCTTCCGGCGTCGTCACGACGCCCGTCAGCGCCGACGAGACCCCGACGTCTGCCGGCACCGTGGTCCTTAGAGCGGTGCGCTGTACGTCGACGTCGCTTCCAAACGAGGAGCATGCCGACAAAACCGCAGCTGCGGCCAGAAGGGCCGCGACGCGGAAGCCGCGCGTGGCCGCGGCGCCTCCCCCGATCCGTCCCATGGTCCCCGCGCGCTCCAAGCTGTCAAAGGCACTCTAGACGTCCGAGCCGACGACGTCGATCACGGACGCGTGAATAGCTGATGTTCGACCCGTTGCTGGATTTCAGCCTGTGCGACCCGTTCCGATTGGCGACGGCGCTCGCTCGGAGCGTCGACCGCGGTGATCAGGCTCGCCAGGAGGCTTGCGAAAACGAGGCATCCTGCAAGGCGCGCGACCATCGGTTCAATCATTTCGGACTCTTCCCGCGTGATGATTCGGCCACGCGCAGCCTAAGTCGTCGAAAGTGGCCAAAACGTTAACGATCCGGTCACCATATTTTAGTGCGGGCCTCCGAGGCCGAACCACCATGTGGCGAGGCCGAGGAACGAGAAGAACCCGACCGTGTCGGTGACGGTCGTCAGGAACACCCCGGAGGAGACGGCGGGATCGAACTTCATCCGCTCCAGGCCGAGCGGAATGAGGATGCCGAACAGGCCGGCGCAGACCAGGTTCATCACCATCGCGCAGGCGATGATCGCGCCGAGCTGGGCGTTCTGGAACCACAGCCCCGCGATGCACGCCACAACCACAGCGCAGATCACGCCGTTGAACAGTCCGACCAGGGTCTCGCGTCGGATCAGGCGACGGGCGTTATGGCCGCCGATGTCGTGGGTGGCGAGCGCGCGAACCGCGACCGTCATCGTCTGCGTGCCGGCGTTGCCGCCCATGGAGGCGACGATCGGCATCAGCACCGCGAGCGCCACCATCTGCTCGATGGTGCCCTCGAACAGGCCGATCACGCTGGCCGAAAAGAACGCGGTGACGAGATTCACCAGCAGCCACGGGATGCGGCTCCGCGCCGTATAGAACACGGGATCGGAGATTTCCTCGTCGCCGGTCACGCCGCCGAGCGCGCGCAGATCCTCGTCCGCCTCTTCCTCGATGACGTCGAGGATGTCGTCGACCATCAGCACGCCGACGAGACGCCCGCCGTCATCCACGACCGCCGCCGAGACGAGGTTATAGCGTTCGAAGGTGCGGGCCGCGTCCTCCTGGTCTTCGGTCGCGCGGATCGTGCGCGGATTCTCTTCCAGGATATCAGAGAGCAGCTTGCTCCGACGGGCTCTCAGCAGCCTGTCCAGCGGCACCGAGCCCAGCAGCTTGTACGCCGGGTCGACCACGAAGATCGTGTAAAACGTCTCCGGGAGTTCGTCGGTGTCGGCGACGTAGTCGATGAGGTGGCCGACGGTCCAGAACTGGGGAGCCGCGACGAACTCGGTCTGCATGCGACGGCCGGCGGAGTCCTCCGGGTAGTCGAGGCTCCGCTTCAGCGCGACGCGTTCGAGCGCAGGGATCTGATCCAGGATTTTGGCGCGGTCGACCTCGTCGAGGTCTTCGAGAATGTAGACCGCGTCGTCCGAATCGAGCCCCCGCATGCCCTTGGCGACGGTTTCCGGGGGCAGTTCCTCGAGCAGCTGGACACGGACCGTCTCGTCGATCTCGGTCAGGGCCGCGAAGTCAAAGTCCTTGCCGAGCAACTCGATGAGTTTCGGCCGGTCGTCGTGCTCCAGCGTTTCGATCAGGTCGCCGAGATCGGATTCGTGGAGGTCGCCGGCGAGTTCGCGGACCCGTGCGGCGTCGTTCGACGAAATCGCCGACGCGACGCTTTCTATAAATCCGGAAGCGAGGCGGCCGTCTTCGGCGCGGATCTCCACATCCGCTCCAGGCTTCGCGTCGCGCGTTTCGGCGTCAGCGGTCATGCGCCCTCGGCTTCACGAATGTGGAAACGGCGTATCAGGCGCCCGTGTAGGTGGTCTCGTTCGGCGCGGCAACCATGGCGCCTGAAAACGAAAACGGCGGCCTGGTAGGGGCCGCCGTTCGTTCGCCGGAATACGTTCCCGGCGACTGCCTATCTTGGTGCGGTCGAGAAGACTCGAACTTCCACGGGTTGCCCCACAGCGACCTCAACGCTGCGCGTCTACCAGTTCCGCCACGACCGCGGCGGCGTGCTGATAACAAATCGATCGCGGCGCCACAAGCGCGATAAGCGGCGCTGAACGTCATGCGGCGACGTCTTCCGCGACGCGCTCGCTGCGGCCCTTCTCCGGCCGCAACGGCATGGTGGTGATTTCGACGCCGATCCGCTCGTCATTTACGAACGCCGCGCAGTAGGCGATGGGATGGTCGTTCGCGAGCAACGTCACCGCGGCGCCCTCCATGGCGGACAGCTCGATGACTGCGCCGCGACCCATGCGCAGAAGCTGATGGATCGGTATCGTCGCGGCGCCCAGCACGACAGAAATATCGAGATTGACCTTGTCGATCGGAGGGACACGATCTCCGTATGCGCCGCGTCGACGCGGGCGCATGTCGTTTCCAGACGATGCGCAAAACATGGTTAGGCATGGTTGATCGGCTTCCTTTCCCGCTTCGCGACGCGCTGTCCGCGACCTTCCTTCCACGGGCCGAGGGTCGCTCCGTCGAATGGCGGGCGACCGATGAGGCTGTCGGCTATCTGGAGGCGCTCGCCGTCATGGAGGAACGCGCCACGGCGGTCGCCCAAGGGACCGCCCCTGAACTCGTCTGGCTGCTGGAGCATCCGCCGCTCTACACCGGCGGGACCAGCGCCGACGCTCGGGACCTGACCGATCCCGGCGGGCTGCCCGTTTTCCGTAGCGGGCGAGGCGGGCAATATACCTATCACGGTCCCGGCCAGCGCATCGCTTATGTGATGCTGGACCTGAAGCGACGGGAGCCCGACCTGCGCCGCTACGTGGCCGCGCTGGAAGCCTGGCTGATCGCGACGCTTGATCGTTTCGGCGTGGCCGGCGAACGGCGTGAGGACCGGGTGGGCGTCTGGGTTCGAAGGCCTGAACGCGGCCGCGAGATGGAGGACAAGATCGCCGCCATCGGCGTGCGGGTTCGTCGCTGGACGACCCTGCATGGCGTCAGCCTGAACGTCGAACCGGACCTCACGCATTACGCGGGCATCGTGCCCTGCGGCGTGCGGGATCACGGCGTAACGAGCCTAGCCGACCTCGGTCGCGTGGTGAGCATGGCGGAGGTCGACATGGCCATGCGCGACACCTTCGAGGACATCTTCGGTCCGACCTTGCGCGAAACCTGACGAGGCGGCGGTTGATCAAACGACCGCTTCGCGCTTCAAGTGCGACCCGCGGGGCGACCTGCGCCTGGACATGCGTGAATGGCGGTCTTCTCCAACGTCGCGATCCCGAACCGCATTCTGGTTCCGCTGATCGTCGCCTGCGCGCTTTTCATGGAGAATCTCGACTCCACGGTGCTTGCGACGTCCCTGCCGGCGATCGCGACCGAGCTTGGCGTCAATCCGATCGACCTCAAGCTCGCGATGACGTCCTATCTGCTCAGCCTGGCGGTGTTCATCCCCGTCTCCGGATGGGTCGCGGACAGGTTCGGCGCGCGGCTGGTGTTCCGCACCGCAATCGCCGTATTCGCGCTCGGTTCGGCGCTGGCGGGCTTTTCCGCGACCATGCCAGAGATGATCGGGGCGCGGGTCATCCAGGGGGTCGGCGGGGCGATGATGGTGCCGGTCGGTCGGCTGGTGATACTGCGGACAGTGCCGAAGTCAGAACTTGTCGGCTCCCTCGCATGGCTCACCGTGCCGGCGCTGATCGGGCCGGTGCTCGGGCCTCCGCTCGGCGGCTTCATCACCACCTATTTCTCATGGCGCTGGATCTTCTGGATCAACCTCCCGATCGCGGCGCTCGGGCTGGTGCTGGCGACGCTGTTCATTCCGGACCTCAAGGGCGAGGAGCGCACGCCGTTCGACCGGCTCGGCTTCGTGCTGTCAGGCTTCGGGCTGGCCGCTCTCGTCTCAGGCGCCACCGCGCTCGGCCTCGAGGCGCTGCCGCATGAGGTCGCGTTCGTCCTGCTGGCGGCGGGCGTCGTCTCGCTCGCCGGCTACATCCTTCACTTCCGGCGGGTCGAACACCCGATCCTCGATCTGAGACTGTTCGCAATCCCGACCTTCCGCGCGGCGATCCTCGGCGGTTCTCTGTTCCGGATCGGGATCGGGGCGGCGCCCTTCCTGCTTCCGCTGATGTTGCAGCTGGGCTTCGGCCTGTCGGCTTTCCAGTCAGGCCTGCTGACATTCGCCTCGGCGCTCGGCGCGCTGTTCATGAAGATGGCCGCGAAGCCGATCCTGCAGCGCTTCGGCTTCCGCGCGACCATGATAGCGAACGCGTTGATCGCGGCGGCCTTCATGACTGCGCCCGCATTGTTCACGGCGGCGACGCCCTCCGCGGTGATGCTCGGCGCATTGCTGGTCGGAGGCTTCTTCCGGTCGCTCCAGTTCACCGCAGTCAATGCGCTGGGCTATGCCGACATCGACTCGGCCCGCATGAGCAGGGCGACCAGTCTGGCGAGCGTCGCGCAACAGATATCGCTGTCGCTCGGCGTCAGCTTCGCCGCCCTCGCGCTGGAGGCGATCCTCGGGCATCGCGCGGGAACAACGCTCCAAGCCAGCGACTTCCCGCCCACCTTCATGATGATCGGGCTGATCTCGGCCTCTTCGGTGTTCCTGTTCGCGCGGCTTGCGCCAAATGCGGGCGGGGAAGTCTCGGGCCACGCCCCGGCCGGCCCGGATCCGCTTGCGGAAGCCCGAGAGCGAGGCTGACGGATCAGGCCGCCTGATGTCTTGCGGCGGTCCGGCGGTACAGAACATGCGGCAGACCGACATGCTCGAAGGACTTGTCGTAGGCGAAGTCGAGCCGCTCGATGACGGCGAGCGAGTGCGTGTTCGTCTCGGTCGTGAGGGCGACGATCTCCGGCAGACCCAGGTTCTCGAACCCCAATTGGAGCGCTGCGCGGCCGATGCGCGTCGCATGTCCCTTGCATCTGAGCTTCGGCACGAGAGTGTAGGCGAGCTCCACGGTTTTCTCGCCGGCGGCCTCGCATCGGCGGATGCCCGCCCAACCCCCGAAGGATCCGTCACGCATGTCACGCAGGAACCAGAGGCCAAACCCCGCGTCGCGCCAATGCGCGCGCGATCGAATGATGAAGCTGCGTGCGGCTTCGGGAGAGCGGACGCCGCCAAGCGTGACCATCACCGCAGGATCGGCGAAGGCGGCGGTCAACGCGTCCGCATAGCCGTCGTGCGGCACGTCGGCGAGGATGCCCTCGATTTCGAGGATCGTCGGATAGCGCTGGCTCAGCATAGCGAGGCGCTCCTGTTTCGCCGTCTTGAAGCGACGTGCGCGCCGGCTCACAACGCGTTTAAGAAAAGACACCGCAGGATCATGTCATCCTGAAGACGTAGCTAGAGCGCTGTCAGTCGAGCGCGAACAAGCAACGCTCGACTTCGGTGACGCCGCGCGCCGCCAGAGCCTCAACGAGAGCCTTCGGAAGCGCGCGATCGGACGTGAAGAGCGCCCGCTGCGCGCCATGCTCGCCCATTGGAGCGTCCCCCACCAGCGCCGCGACGCGTCGCGCCACGGCCGGCGCCGGATCTATCCACTTGACCTCCCAGGGGGCGATCGATCGGAAGCGGTCCATCAGAAGGGGAAAATGCGTGCAAGCCAGCGCGACGGCGTCGGTCCGCCGTCCATCTCTCTCCACGAAGCACGGCGCGATCTCCGCTGCGAGCTCGGCGTCCTCCGCAGGCGATCCGCGAAGCTCCGCCTCAGCGTAGCCCGCAAGGTTCGGCGCGCCGACCAGCGTGACCTCGGCCTCTCCGGCGAAAGCGTCGATCATCGCGCGCGTGTGCTCGCGGCGAACGGTGCCTGCTGTGGCGAGAATCGTCACAAGGCCGGACTTGGTCGCGGCGACGGCTGGCTTCACGGCCGGCACCGTACCGACGAAGGGCAGAGCAAATCGGGTCCGAAGAGCGGGCAACGCCAGGGTGGAGGCTGTATTGCAGGCGACCACGACAAGGTCCGGCGTTTCGCGCGCGATCAGACGCTCCATCACCGCAACGACCCGCGCCACGAGCCGTTGGTCATCGAGAGAGCCGTAAGGGAATGCGGCGTCATCTGCTGCGTAGACGTAATCGGCGCCCGGAAGCGCGACATCCAGGGCTGCGAGAACGGTGAGGCCGCCAAGGCCCGAGTCGAAGACGAGGATTTTCGGCGCGCGCTCGAGCCGCGGCATCGCCGCGTTGGCCAGTCCCGCAAACAGATCGACGCCCATGTCCAGCCTTCTCACCGTCATCCGCCTTCAGAACGATTGAACCCCTGGATGGTTACCGAATCGTGGCGAGATCCACGCAGAAAACCGCCCGCGACAATGTCGCGAGCGGCTGAAATGCAGAGCTGACGGTGAGGCGTTACTGACCCGTCTGGTTTTCCTTGGAGCTCTTGTTGGGATCCTTCGTCGACGCGCCCGGAATTGCGGCGCCGCCCTCCGTCGCGGTGGACTTGCCCGACTGCTGCATCTGCGTGTCCTGAGGACTGGTCGCGACGCCGCCGGCGCTGTTGTTCATCGCCCCGGTCGTGCCAGGCGAGGTCGGCTTGGCGTCGCCGTGAGGCGCAGAAGTCGCGCCCTTGTCCACGTCTGACTTCGTATCCTGAGCATAAGCGCCGCCCACCATAAGCATGGTGGCTGCAATTGCGAGAATGGCCTTCCGCATGGGTGAGATCCTCCTTTTGTTTTTGGTAAAAGGAGAACTCACATACCGGGAAGATGTTCCCGTGCACGCGAGATCGTGACTTTCTCTGACAGCGCCTTGTTGATGATCTTTAGGTTTTTCAGACCTTTCGACGGGACTGCGTCAACTTCCGAACAGTCCCTTCCAACTCGGCTGTGCTCCGGGCGTCGTTCCTGCGGCCTCATAGACGCCTCGCGCCACTGCGCGCGAGAGCGTCAACGCAGCGATATGGCCAAGCCACGTAAGCGCCGTGACGCGCTCTCCCGATAGTTCGGCGTGGCCCGTCGCGGCGGCGAAGACGACGTCGCCGTCGAGCGGCGTGTGACAGGGCACGAGCGCGCGGGCGAGCCCGTTCTGCGCCATGACGGCGAGCGACCGCGCCTCCGTCTTGGTGAGCGCCGCATCCGTCGCGACCATGGCGATGGTGGTGTGGCCTCCCGCCATTGGTTTCGACGCCGGGAACCATGCGTCCTGAGAGACGTCGGCCGCCGGACCGATCCCGCCGAACTCGGACTCAAGCTCGAACGGCGCCGCCCAGAAATGCCGTCCGTCTCCCACTGTGGCCGACCCCAGCGCGTTGACGACCGCGAGCGCGCCGACCGTGACGCCAAGTTCCTCGACCGCGCTCGACGCCGAGCCGAGGCCTCCCTTCAGGTTCGCCGTTCGCGCGCCGAGGCCGGCGCCGACGCTGCCGAGGGCGAAGTCGTGCGACGCCGCCGATGCGGCGGTATGGCCAAGGTCGCGATAAGGCGGGAACCGCCCCCACTCCTTGTCGCCGCCGTTGAGCAGGTCGAACAGGATCGCCGCAGGAACGATCGGAACGCGGGCGGAGCCGACCTGAAAGCCCCTGCCCGCCTCAGCCAGAGCGGCCATAACGCCCGACGCGGCGTCGAGACCGAAAGCGGAGCCTCCGGAAAGGCAGATGGCGTCGATCGCCTGGACGGTGCGCTCGGGCAGCAGCAGGTCGGTCTCGCGCGTCCCCGGCCCTCCGCCG
Organism: Hansschlegelia plantiphila; assembly: GCF_027922265.1. Classification (GTDB taxonomy): domain Bacteria; phylum Pseudomonadota; class Alphaproteobacteria; order Rhizobiales; family Methylopilaceae; genus Methylopila; species Methylopila plantiphila. The sequence goes on from NZ_BSFI01000021.1 coordinate 214,271, forward strand.
CGCACGTCGACCGACGCGACCGTGGGTTGTTCGAACACGATGGCGGTGACGCCGGACGCTAACCGCCCGTCGTCCGCGTGGCCGACGAGCACGCCGGAGACGTCGGTGATGCTGTTTCTCGGACCGGCGCGAAGGCGCATGTGAACCTCGCGTTGACGACCCGGGCGATCCGAGGCGCCGCGCCCCGGCTTTGTCCCCGATAGATCGAAATGCGGTCAGGCGTCCAGCGGCGGCCGCCAGCGGACACGATAGAAGATGTGCCGCCCGATCTTGTCTTCCTTGACCATATCCCGGATCCAGCGCGGCCGGACATAGGTCGCGTGATAATGCGTGCTGTCGCCGACTTCCGGCAGCCAGGCCCCGTTCTGGGCGACGTCGCGGGCGACGCCGGTCGCGATGCGCCAGGCGTGGAGGTTGGTCACCCGGTCCGGGATGCGGTCGCAGGCGAAGGAGAACTGGCATGCGTTGCGCCGGTTCTTGTTCTGATAGACGACGCCACAGACGTCCGAGGGGTAAAAGCCCGACCGCACGCGGTTCATGATCACCTGCGCCACGGCGTACTGACCCTTAACGGGTTCGCCACGCGCCTCGAAATAGACCGCCTCGGCGAGGCACTGCTCGGCCTTCGCCAGTTCCGCTTCCGGGATGTAGACGCGATGCGACAGCCGGGTTTCGACCGATCCGTCGCCTGTCAGATCTTCGCGCGACGCGATCGTCTCGCCTTCCGACACCGCGCGGTGCGAGGGCGTAAGGGCGACATGAACGCCGCGGCGCTCGTCGCCCGGCACGCGCGCCGCGAAACCGGAGACCGGAAGCGCCGCGACCGCCAGCGGCGTCTCGCCTGGCGGCGTCGTCGTATGCGGCATGTCCCCACCGGCAAGGGCCGCCACGGAGGGGGTCGAGCCGTCATGGTTCGGCCCCGCTTCGCGCGGGATCATCGGCACGCTGGTGGAGCCGGCGTCCGCAGAAAGCTGTTCGCTTGCAGCGCCGCCGTCGACCGCGGGCGGCGCCGGCTTCGGCGTGGTCAGGCCGGCGACAGGGATCGAGGCCGGCGAGGCCGGCGCCGGGCGTGCGTGGGCGCCATCCCCCGCCGCGTCATGCAGGTCAGCGATTGCGGCGCCGATCGCAGGCAGCGCGTTCAGCCCCGTCAGGTCCAGCTTCATCGCCAACGCGAGGCTCGGCAGGGCCGCGAAAGGATCGGCGCGAAGCGCAACATGCGGCGCGGCATGGGTGTGGACAGGGGCCGCGATCGGCCGCCGGTCCCCCTTCAGCGTCCGGTCGACGAAGGGCGCCGGCGTCTCCGCCTTCGAGCCGCTTTCCGGCTTGGGTTCCGGCAGGTCGAGCACCATGAGGCTTTCGCCGCCTGCCAGCGGATCGGGCGCGACCATCGGCCCGCGGCCCGATCCGAACAGATCGGCCGCCTCCAGCGAGGCGAGCTCCATCGGACGGGCGACCATCGCAAGATAATGGCCGCGCCCGTCCTCGCGTTGCTCGGCGGATTGCGGCAGCAGACTGAACGCGTCCTGGCGGGCGATCGAGGTGGTGGCGAACGGAACGACGGCCGCCGCCAGAAGCAGCCTGAGCGCGGGCCGCGCACGGCGGCCTTTGTGGCGCTTCAGCGGGCGCGCGCCCTGTCCTACTCGCCCCATCACTCCACGCACCCCGAACCGAAACGCCGTATGGTTTTCGGCTCTTAACCTTGATGAGCGGTTAACGGGGGATCACTGTATGGGGCGGAGCCGGCCTCTCAACACACGAGCGGCTTCGGCCTCTCGTGCGAACGGGCCGCCGGCGAAGCCGGAGAGAACGTCGTGGGCGGCGCGCGCGCCTTCGGTTCCGAAGCGGCCTTTAAGCGCCGCGTCAAGCCGCGCCTCGGACTGCGCGCGACGGCGACGTTCCAGCCTGTCGCCCTCCCCGAGGAACGCGGAGTGGGCGGACAGATGGCTCCAAAGCGCATCGAGTCCCTCGCCGGTGTCAGCCGACACCAGCGTGACGGGGACCTCCCAGTCCGGATCGGCCGCGGCCGCGAGCGACAGGGCGCTTTCGAGGTCGTCCCGCGCGCGGCGGGCGGGGACGCCGAGGTCCGCCTTGGTCACCACGACGACGTCAGGCAACTCCATGACGCCCGCCTTGATGAACTGCAGCGCGTCGCCGGACGCCGGCTGCACCGCCAGCAGCACGGTGTCGCCGACGATCGCGACGTCCGCCTCGGACTGGCCGACGCCCACAGTCTCGACGATCACCCGGTCGAACAGCGCGCGCATCAGGATGGCGGCGCCGAATGCAAGATCGGACAGGCCGCCGAGCCGGTCGCGGGCGGCGTAGGAGCGCACGAAAACGCCCGTGTCTTCGGGGTCGGTGGGAATGCGGGCGCGGTCCCCGAGCAGCGCTCCGCCCGATCGCATCGACGACGGGTCGACGGCGACGACGCCGACACTCAGTCCATTCGCCCTCATAGCCCGGACCAGCGCTCCGGTCAGCGTGGACTTGCCGACGCCCGGCGGTCCGGTGAGACCGAGAACCTCGCCCTTCGGCTCGGCGGCGGCGGCGTCGAGAAGACGCGCCGCCTCTGGCGTTCCGGCTGCGCGCTCAAGCTGGGCCAACGCTCGCGCCAAGGCCGCCTTGCCGGCTCCGCGCAACGATTCGAGGTCTGGAAACGAAGTGGCGCTCAAGCTCGAATCCGGTGCGGGAGGCGTCGGTTCAGGCGCTCATCTCGCACGTTCCGGGTTTCGGCGCGACGGCGCCTTCGTCTGTCTTACTGCGGCTTTTGCGGCGCCGGCGTCCGAGGCCGAAACTTGTCGCACTCGTTATGGACCATCGTCTCGGCGTTCTGGAGCGCGATGTTGAACTTCATGTTGCGATCGGGGTCGATCGCAGCCCGCTGCGACCGCGCCGTCTCGTAGTCGCCCACCGTGTAAGCGTAAAAAATCTGCCGCTCGGTGACGTCGTTGATGTGCATGTCGGCCACCGCGACGAGGCAGGAGCAAAGCTCCTTCGGAGCTTTCGGCGAGCACGCCGCGATGTAAGCCTCATCGATCGCCTTGGACTGCGCAGGATCGGGCGCTTGCCCAGCACCGTCGTTTCCCTGAGCGTAAGCCGACGGGATCGCGGCGATAAACGAGGCGGCGGTCGCTGCGAGAATGAGACGACGCATGGGGACTGTCCTCCAAAACCAGATGCGCCGTCGGAACGCCGCGCTTATGTTTTTTATTATCGCGAGAGGTCGACCATTGCGACCCCAGTCGTCCGTCGGGGAAGCGCTCAAGTCAGGCCGATAACAGCAAACAGGTCGTCGGCGTCGGTCCACACATCCCCGACGCGCCAGCCCGCGGCTTCCGCCAGCCCGCGGAATTCGGAATGAGAGTATTTGCGCGAGCTCTCTGTGTGGATCGTCTCGCCGGCTGCGAAATCAAAGCGCCGGTGGTCGATGGCGACGGACTGGGCCTTTCGGCTGACGAGATGCATCTCGACCGCAGAACGCTCGGCGTTCCAGCGCGCCTCATGAGCGAATCCCCCCATGTCGAAGTCGCCGCCAAGCTCCGTATTGATGCGCTCGAGCAGGTTGAGGTTGAACGCCGCCGTAATTCCCGCCGCGTCGTCATAGGCGCGCAGCAGCGTCGAGACGTCCTTTTTCAGATCGACGCCGATCACCGCCTTGCCGGTCTCGCCGACATGGCCGCGCACGCGTTTGAGGAAAGCGATCGCGTCCAGAGGGTCGAGATTGCCGACGGTCGAGCCGGGAAAGAACGCGACCCGCGGCGTCAGCCTCGGCAGGTCCGCCGGCAGATCGAAATCGTCGGTGAAGTCAGCGACCACGGGGCGGATTTCGATATAGGGAAAACGCCGCTCGATCCGTTCGGCGGAGATCGCGAGAAAGTCGCCTGCGATGTCGACCGGCACATAAAGCGCAGGGTTCTCGAGCGCGCCGAGCAGTATCTCCGTCTTCACGCCGGCCCCGGCGCCATACTCGACCAGCACCGCCCGCGGTCCGCAAAACGCAGCGATAGCGCCTGCTTTGTCCTGCAGGATCGCGGTCTCCGTGCGCGTCGGATAATATTCCGGAAGCGCCGTGATCTCCTCGAAAAGCTCCGAGCCGCGGTCGTCATAGAGCCAGCGGCACGGCAGCGTCTTGCGCTCCGCGCCGAGCCCTTCCAGAACGTCCGAACGAAACGCTTCACGCTGGGCGGATCGGAAATCAACACGCTCAAGCATCACGCATCCTCGGCGAGGCGAAGGCCGGAGAATTGCCAGCGCTTGTCGGGTTGGAAGAAGTTCCGGTAGGTGGCTCGGACATGATCGTCCGGCGTCGCGCACGAACCGCCGCGCAGCACAAATTGACCGCACATGAACTTGCCGTTGTATTCGCCGACGGCCCCTTCGGCGATCTTGAAGCCGGGATAGGGCGTGAACGGACTGCGCGTCCATTCCCAGACGTCGCCGAACATCTGACGAGGTCCGCCCGTCGGGGGTCCCGCTGGCCTGGGCCGCAAGCGCCCACCGCCTGCGAACGTGCCGTCAACGGGAACATCGGCCGAAGCGAGCTCCCATTCCGCCTCGGTCGGCAGCCGTTTGCCGGCCCAACTCGCGAAGGCGTCGGCTTCAAAATAGCTGACATGAGTGACGGGCGCCGAAGGATCGACGGGCTGCATGCCGCGCAGCGTCATGCTCCACCACGCGCCGTCGCGATCCTCCCAGTAAAGCGGCGCCGTCCAGCGATGCTCGAGGATCTGACCCCAGCCGTCGGCCAGCCAGAGCAGCGGATCGCGATATCCCCCGTCGGTCATGAAGGCCATCCATTCGCGGTTCGTCACAAGCCGATCGGCGATGCGGAACGGACGGACATACGTCTTGTGACGCGGCCCCTCGCAATCGAAGGCGAAGCCCGCGCCGTCATGTCCGATCTCGATGAGACCACCCTCGAAGGCGACGTAGTCCGCATCGCCCGGATCATCCGCCACGGCGACCGGCTCCGGATCGCGGTAGGCCGGCCGCACCGGACTTTGAGCGAAGAGATGCAGGATGTCGGTGAGCAAAAGCTCTTGATGCTGCTGTTCGTGGTGACAGCCGAGCTCGATCAGGTCAGCGAGCGCCCGATCAGGGCCGTCAGCGATCAGCGCCTCCATCGCCACGTCGACATGCGCGCGGAAAGCCAGAATCGCGTCGAGCGACGGCCGGGTCAGCAGCCCCCGTTTCGGCCGCGGATGCCTTGCGCCGATGGTCTCGTAATAGGAGTTGAACAGGAAATTGAAGGTCTCGTCGAACACGCGATAGCCGGGCGCGTTCGGCTTCAGAACCATGGTCTCAAAGAACCAGGTTGTGTGCGCGAGGTGCCATTTGGCCGGACTCGCGTCCGCCATCGACTGAGCGGTCGCGTCGGCGTCGGACAGAGGACCCGCAAGCTTCCTGCTGTGGCCGCGAACCGAACTGTAGCGCTGGGAAAGCGTCGAGGACTGGCGGGCCAGGCGAACCGGATTGCCTGTCATGAGGACTCCTTCGATCGCTCGACTTCGTTCGAGACGACGCATTCGTTACGCGGCGAGGCGCGGAACGGATGGCCCGCGCGCTCGATGCGTAGAAAACACCCCGTCGGATGCGAAGTTCCGCGTGAGCAGAGTCACATGGCCAGCCTCGCGCCGCGGACAAGCAGGCGCGAGGGGCTTCGCCGGTTGCGTTGGCGCAAGCGTCAGGCGGCCGTCTTGGTCCGCTCCGCCTTCATGCGCCTGATCGCCGCCTGGGCGGCCGCAAGGCGGGCGATCGGCACGCGGAACGGCGAGCAGGACACATAGTCGAGCCCGACCTCTTCGCAGAAGGCGATCGACGCGGGGTCGCCGCCATGCTCTCCGCAAATCCCGAGTTTGATGTTAGGCCGCGTCGCACGCCCGCGCTCGCAGCCGATCGCAACCAGTTCGCCCACGCCTTCACGGTCGATCGTCACGAACGGGTCGTGAGCCAGCAGCCCTTTCGCGACATAGGGGCCGAGGAAGGGAGCGGCGTCGTCGCGGCTGATGCCGAGCGCGGTCTGCGTCAGGTCGTTGGTGCCGAAGGAGAAGAACTCGGCCGTCTCCGCGATCTCGCCGGCCATCAGGGCGGCCCGCGGCAGCTCGATCATGGTGCCGACCTGATAGGAGAGCGTCTCGCCGCTCTCGGTCTCGATCTCCTTCGCGACGGCGTCGATGCGCGCCTTGACGAAGTCGAAGTCGGCCCGGCCGACGACCAGCGGCACCATGACTTCGCAGGTGACCGGGGCGCCGGTCGCCTTGCCGGCCTCGACGGCCGCCTCGAAGATCGCGCGCGCCTGCATCTCCGCGATCTCGGGGAACGCGATCGCAAGGCGACAGCCTCGGAAGCCGAGCATCGGGTTGAACTCGTGCAGCGCCTCTGCGCGGCCGCGCAGCTTCTCGGCGTCGATCCCCATCGCCGCGGCAACCTCGGCCACGGCCTCGTCGCCGTGCGGCAGGAACTCGTGCAGCGGCGGGTCGAGCAGGCGGATCGTGACGGGCAGGCCCTTCATGATCTCGAACAACTCGCGGAAGTCCGAGCGCTGGTACGGCAGCAGCTTGTCGAGCGCCTTGCGCCGGCCCGCCTCGTCGTCGGCCAGGATCATCTCGCGCACGGCGACGATGCGGCGCTCGTCGAAGAACATGTGCTCCGTGCGCGACAGACCGATGCCTTCCGCTCCGAAGCCGCGGGCGGCGCGGGCGTCTTCCGGCGTCTCCGCGTTGGCGCGGACCTTCATGCGGCGGATCCCATCGGCCCAGTTCATCAGGGTCGCGAAATCCCCGGACAGTTCCGGCTCGACCATTGCAACGGCGCCGTCGAGCACCTGCCCTGCGGAGCCGTCGATGGTGATGACGTCGCCGGCTTTGTAGACGCGACCGCCGATCGTGAGCGTGCCCTTCTTCTCGTCGATGCGGAGCGAGCCGGCGCCGGAGACGCAGGGCTTGCCCATCCCGCGCGCGACGACGGCGGCGTGGCTCGTCATGCCGCCGCGGGTCGTCAGGATGCCGGCGGCCACGTGCATGCCGTGGATGTCCTCCGGCGAGGTCTCCGTCCGGACAAGTATGACCTTCTTTGCGCTGTTCTCGCCGGCGACCGCCTCTTCGGCGGCCTCCGAGGAAAACACGATCTCGCCCTGGGCCGCGCCGGGCGAAGCCGGCAGGCCGCTCGCGATGATCTTTCGCTCGGCCTTCGGGTCGATCGTCGGATGAAGCAACTGATCGAGGGACGCCGGATCGATGCGCTCGATGGCCTCTTCCTTGCTCAGAACCCCCTCGTTGACGAGGTCGACGGCGACTTTAAGCGCAGCCTTCGTGGTGCGCTTGCCGTTGCGGGCCTGAAGCATCCAGAGCTTGCCGCGCTCAACGGTGAATTCGAGGTCCTGCATGTCGCGATAGTGACGTTCGAGCGCCGTCGCGACCCCCACGAATTCTTTGAACACGTCGGGCATGCGGGTCTCAAGCGACGGCGCGCGGACCTGCCCCGCCTGCCGCGCAGCTTCGGTGATCGGCTGCGGGGTGCGAATGCCCGCGACGACGTCCTCCCCTTGAGCGTTCACCAGGAATTCGCCGTAGAGGCTCTTCTCGCCAGTCGAGGGATCGCGCGTGAAGGCGACGCCGGTGGCGGAGGTGTCGCCCATGTTGCCGAACACCATCGCCTGCACGTTGACAGCCGTGCCCCAGCTTTCGGGAATGGCGTTCAGGCGACGATAGGTGATCGCGCGTGGGTTCATCCACGAGGAGAACACCGCGCCGATCGCGCCCCAGAGCTGTGCGAGCGGGTCCTGCGGGAAGGGCGCGCCGCTCTCGGCCTCCACCTTGGCCTTGTAGGCCAAGACGATCTTCGTGAGGTCGCCGGCGTCGAGCTCGACATCCTCGACGACGCCCTTCTTCTCCTTCGCGGTCTCCAGGATGTCCTCGAACAGGTCGTGGCCGATACCGAGCACGACGTTCGAGTACATCTGGATGAAGCGGCGGTAGCTGTCATAGGCGAACCGGCGATCGTCCGCCTCGACCGCAAGTCCTTCGACTGTCCGGTCGTTCAGCCCGAGGTTGAGGATCGTGTCCATCATCCCGGGCATCGAGGCGCGGGAGCCGGAACGCACCGATACCAGCAACGGGTTCGCCTCGTCGCCGAAACGGCGGCCGGTGATCGCTTCGATATGCTTCAGCCCGTCCGCGACCTGAGCTTCGAGTTCAGCGGGATAGGCGTGCGCGTTGGCGTAGAAATGCGTGCAGACCTCGGTGGTGATGGTGAAGCCCGGCGGCACCGGCAGGCCGATATTCGCCATCTCCGCGAGGTTCGCTCCTTTACCGCCAAGCAGGTCGCGCATTTCGGCGCGCCCTTCCGCATGGCCGTCGCCGAATGTGAGAACCCACTTGGTCATCGCGCACGTCTCCTCGAATTCTCTCAGAAGCTTCTCGCATCTGCGAAGGACAGGTCCAGACGCGATCCGAGGTGGCACGGCGCTCGCTCGCTGACAAGCCGCTCCGAGACATAACTGGGCGATCGGCGCGGCGTTTCGAGCCGTCGCGCCTGCAGCCGCGATCGAAGCCCAGGCTTCGCATCTGCAAAATTGCTTTTGCGACCTACTTGCAAAAACGTCTCCTGCGAACGATTATTATAAGCGTTCCGAATTCCACAGCGACGAGAAAAGGCGAGCCCGGCATATGAGCGACGTCGCCCAAGAGCCGCGATCCACGCCGTTCAGTGGATGGCGCAACGGCCCAGGCGACGCCTCGCTCGCGGAGGTCAATGGCTCGGTCTCTGTAACCGGACGTTCGAAGCTCCGCCGCCTGCTCGCCTTCATCGGACCGGGCTATCTGATCGCCGTGGGCTACATGGACCCCGGCAACTGGGCGACCTCGCTCGCCGGAGGCTCGCAGTTCGGCTACGCGCTGATGGCCGTCATCGCGATGTCCAGCCTGATGGCGATGCTGCTGCAGGCGCTCTGCGCCCGTCTTGGGATCGCGACCGGCCGCGACCTCGCCCAGGCCTCCCGCGACGCGTTCCCGAAGGCGGTCTCGTTCCCGCTCTGGCTGCTCGCGGAGGCGGCGATCTGCGCGACCGACGTCGCGGAAGTCATCGGCACGGCGATCGGCCTCAATCTGATCTTCGGTCTGCCGCTCGAGATCGGCGTCGTGCTGACGGCGCTCGACGTCTTCCTCGTGCTGATGCTGCAGAGGGTCGGATTCCGCTGGGTTGAGGCCTTCATCATCGCCTTGCTGATGGTGATCGCCGCCTGCTTCGCGATTCAGCTCGCCATGGCGGACCCGGATTTCGGCGCCGTCATCCGCGGCCTCGCCCCGACCACCGAGCTCGTCACCAATCCGGCGATGCTCTACATCGCGCTGGGCATCGTCGGCGCGACGGTGATGCCGCATAATCTCTATTTGCATTCCTCGATTGTGCAGACGCGCGGCTACCGCCGGGACGCCGCCGGCAAGCGCGAGGCGATCCGCTATGCGGTGACGGATTCGACGCTGGCGCTGTCCTTCGCCTTCGTCGTCAACGCCTCCATCCTGATCCTCGCCGCCGCCGCCTTCTATGCGAACGGACGCCATGAAGTGGCCGAACTCGGCGAAGCGCACACTTTGCTTGGTCCGCTTCTCGGCGGGGCGCTGGCCGCGACCGCGTTCGGCGTCGCCCTGCTCTGCTGCGGCTTGAATTCGACCGTGACCGCGACCTTGGCGGGACAAGTCGTGATGGAGGGGTTCCTCCGCATCCGGCTTTCGCCATGGCTGCGACGGCTGATCACCCGGGCGATCGCGATCGTGCCGGCGATCGCCGTGACTCTCCTCTACGGCGAGAGCGGGACGGCAAAGCTACTGGTGCTGAGCCAGGTCGTGCTCAGCCTGCAGCTGCCCTTCGCCGTGATCCCGCTGGTCTGGTTCACCGCGAGCCGCGCCAAGATGGGCGAGTTCGTCGCCCCCAGATGGATGTCGGTCGCCGCTGCTCTGGTCGCCGCGGTGATCGTCATCCTGAACGGCAAGCTGGTGTTTGACTTCATGATGGGGGGCTGAGATCGGCCGCCCGTCGTCGTTGATGGTTTCGACCTGATCGAGCCGCGCGAAGGTGACGCCGGCGGCCTTCAGGGCTCTGATCGCAGCGGCGACGCCCTGGCCTGACGGACGCGTCGGCTGGTTGATGTGGGCGATGACGACGTCGCCGGACCTCGCGCCGGCGATCCGCTTCTCGACGCTGAACGCCGGAAGCGAGGCGCCCATGTCGCCGTTCAGCGCATAGCCCGCCACCTGGTACCCCTCAGCCTTCAGCTCGTCGAGGGCGTCCCGGGTGTAGCGGGCGGTCGCGCCACGGAACCAGCGCGGCTTCGCGCCGGTCGCGGCCTCGATCGCCGCGGCGCCGCCGCTGATCTCCGCGCGCACCGCCTCCATCGACCCGGCCGACCTCACCTTGAAGACCTCGGGCGCGTCGGTCACCAGCGGGACGTGCCGCGCGCCGTGGTTCTCGATCTCGAACTGGTCGGCATGCGCCTTCAGGACGGCGAGCGCCTCCGGATTGGTTCTCAGCCAGCGGCCGGTGACGAAGATCGTCGCCTTGGCCCCCGTCTCAAGCAGGGCGTCGAGTATTCGCTGGTCGGTCCTGCCGGAACAGGCGTCGAATGTCAGCGCGACGGCGCGGACGCCCGGATCGGCCTTCGCGATGGTCAGGCGGGGCTCGAATTCGGTCGCAGCCGCGGTCAGGCCCATTGCGATCACAAGCGAAAAGGAGGCGAGCGCGAAGGCGATGCGTCTCACGTCGGCGAACTCACTTCAGCGTCCGGGATCTGATCCACAGCGCCGGCAATTCGTCGAAACCAAGGCCGTCCGCGCCGGAGTTGGCGTTGCGGGCCGACGCCGCTAGCTTGCCGCAGCGGCCCGGAGGGAGATCGAATGCGCAGCGCTGCGAGCCTCGCCTGGACGATCATGACCGTCGCCGCGCTTGTCGGCGCGGACGCGGCGCGGGGCGCGGACAAGCCGGAGGAATTCTGGTCAGTCGGTAAGCCGAAGACCGGTCCCGGCTTCTCGCTCGCCCCCGTTTCAGCCTTTCCCGTGCCGACGGCCGCCGACGCGCTTCCGACCGCGAAGCTGCGCGCGCCGCCGGGGTTCAAGGTCGAGACCTGGGCTTCCGACGTCCTCGACGCGCGGATGATGCGAGAGGGGGACAAAGGCACGGTCTTCGTCTCTTCGCTGTTCGTCGCGAACAAGGTCTACGCGATCCTCGACAAGGGCGACCGTCGCGAGGTCAAGGTCATCGCCTCCGGCCTCTCCCAACCGAACGGGATCGAGTTCCACGGCGGCGCGCTCTATGTCGCGACGCCAAAGCAGATCCTGCGTTACGCCGATATCGAGGATCATCTCGACGATCCTCCGAAACCGACGGTGCTCTACGACAAATTCCCGGGCGACGGGCCGCATGGCTGGAAGTTCCTGAAGGTCGGCCCGGACGGGAAGCTTTATTTTCCGGTCGGCGCGCCCTGCAACATCTGCCAGCCGGACGCCCGCCACGCCCGCATCTTCCGCATGGATCTCGACGGAACCAACGTCGAGACGGTCGCGACGGGCGTGCGCAACACCGTGGGCTTCGACTTCGATCCGAAGACCGGCGACCTCTGGTTCACAGACAACCAGCGCGACTGGATCTCGGACGACATGCCGCTTGACGAACTGAACCACGTCGCCAGACGCGGGCAGAACTTCGGTTTCCCCTACTGCCATTCCGGCATCATGACCGACCCCGAATTCGGCGGTCGCAGCTGCGACGAGTTCGAGAAGCCCGCAGCCCTGCTCGGCGCCCACGCCGCCCCGCTCGGGATGCGGTTCTACGCCGGGACGATGTTCCCGGAACGATACCGCGACGCGATCTTCATCGCCCGGCACGGGCCGTGGAACCGTCAGCGCAAGGACGCCGACGTCGCCGTGGCGTTCCTCAACAAGCGTCGCGAGGTGGTCTCGGTCGAGCCGTTCCTCACCGGTTTCGTGCAGGACAACGACTATCTCGGCCGGCCCGTCGACGTGCTGGTGCTGAAGGACGGCTCGCTGCTGGTCTCCGACGACCACAACGGCGCAATCTATCGCGTCAGCTATGTTGGCGACCCCTCCGCCCCCGCGGATCGCTGACGGCGGTCCGGTCGACCACCGGCTGGTGAGGCTCACTCCGGCTCGAAATTCAGCGCCACGCCGTTGATGCAGTAGCGCAGGCCGGTCGGCGGCGGGCCGTCGGGGAAGACGTGGCCGAGGTGGCTGCCGCAGCGCGCGCAGTGCACTTCCGTGCGGCGCATGCCGTAGCTGGTGTCGTCGGTCTCGCCGACCGAGCCCGGAATCGGCGCGCCGTAGCTCGGCCAGCCGGTGCCGCTCTCGAACTTTGTGCCGGAGCTGAACAGCGTCTGGCCGCACCCGGCGCAGGCGAACACGCCGCGCCTCTTCTCGTTCAGCAGCAGACCGCAGGTTCCGGCCCGCTCGGTGCCATGCTGACGCATCACGGCGTATTGCTCGGGCGTGAGCATCGCGCGCCATTCGGCGTCCGTCCGGGTGACTTCGTAGGTCTCGTCGAGCATGTCGGGCTCCTCCTCGTCGCGCAATATGGGGGCCGCGGCGGTTCTCGTCATGATCCGGAAGCCGCTTTACTCACTCTCAGCCCTCGGCGCGCCGCAGCTCCGGCCCGGCCGCGGCGACTGTCGGCTTCCGGTCCGGACGGCCGAGGCAGAACGCCACGACGTCGGAAAGGCTGCGGGCGAGTCCGTCCGCGCCGGCGCGCGCCGCGCCCGACGCAAGCGCATCGGCCTCGGCGGACCAGAAGGCCACCAGGACCGTCGCCTGGGGCGCCCGTCTGCGCGCCCTGCGGACCGCGAGCCTCAGATGCGCCTCGGTCGGGTCGAGCAAAGCGAGGCAGACGATCGTCCGCGGGCCGCCCTTCTCGAGCTCGACCACGCTCGCCGACGACAGGAAGGCCTCGTCCTCCAAACTCGCTTCGACGCCGTGCTTGGCGAGGATCTGCCGCATCACGCCGGCCGCGGCGTGATCGAGCGCAGAGCGGCCGCCGACGCAGCGCGCCCTGACCATCGGCGGCGGGGCGACAGGCAGCGGCGCCGCCGATGCGTCCGCGTCCGACGATTCGACGGCGGCGACGATCTCCATGTCGGTCGTCTGGCCTATCCGATCGGCCATCGGGTCCTCGTCGGCCCACTCGTCGAGATCCTCGACCAGCTCGTCAGCCGCGGCGCGCACGGTGGCGAGCCTGCGGTCGTCGAGCGCGCCGCGCGTCGCGTCTCGGGTCGCAAGCAGCAGGCCGGGCAGCGCAACCTCCTCGTAATAGGTCGAGAGCGATCGCTCCTTCAGGAACTCCTCCGCCTTCTCGGCGGCCTCCGCCGGATCTCCGACCAGCATGCGCTGGTAGAACAGCTCCGGCGGCGTGAGCGAGGGCCGGTCGCCGAACATGGTGTCGAGGAACCTGAGCGCCTCGACATGGCGGCCGAGCACGACGAGGCAGACGGTGAGCGGGGTCGACAGAACAAGGCCGATCGGCCCCCACAGCACCGTCCAGAACGTCGCAGCGAGCACCACCGCGACCGGCGACAGACCGGTGCTGCGGCCATAGACGACCGGCTCGATCACGTGGCCGACCAGCGGCTCGACCACCGCGAACAGCACGGCCGTCCAGATCAGCATCGTCCAGCCCGGATCGACGGCGGCTGCGAGGATCAGCGGGCAGATCGCCGCGATGATCGCGCCGATATAGGGCACGAAGCGCAGCACCGCGCCCAGAATGCCCCAGAGCGGCGCGCTCGGGACTCCGATCAGCGACAGGCCGATGGCGATCGCGACGCCGAAGGCCGCGTTGACCGCGACCTGGGTGAGCAGCAGCCGGCTCAGCCGCTTCGCCGCGTCGTCGAGCGCGGCGGTTGTGCGCTGCAGGTCGTTGGAGCCCGCGAGGCTCATCAGCCGGTTCCTGAGATCCTCGCGCTGCAGCAGAATGAAGATCACGAACACCATGACGATGCCGGCCATCGCGAGCGGATGCACGAGCGGCTGGAGGATCGCCTGCATGTTCTGCAGCGGCGTCGGCGCAGGCTGGTGGATCTCGACCGGCAGCGGCTGGCCGGACTTGAGCGGGTCGGCCAGCGGCTTGCCGTCGTCGCCGAGCGTCCTGCCCTGAGGGCTCGGCGCGTTGAGTTCGCGCCCCAGGCTCTGCAGCAGGTCGCCGGCGCGCTCCAGCGTGCGGCTGCCGCCGGTCGCCTCGCGGATCGACTGCGCCTTTTCGCGCATCGTGGACTGATATTGCGGCAGATCCGCCGCGAGCTGGCCGACCTGGCCCGCGATCATCGCGGACAGTCCCAACAGGATGGCGAAGGCGAACAGGGCGACGATGATCACCGAAGGGGTGCGCGGCAACCCGAGCTTGCGCGCCCGGCCGACGAGCGGCGCCAGCACGAAGCTCAGGAGCAGCGCGAGCGCCAGCGGGATCAGAACGTCGCTGCCGACATAGAGCACGGCGACAACGACGCAGCCGACGATCGCCGCCGACGCCGCCCTGACGATCGCGCTCGACGCGTCGGGCCCACGGACCTCGGCTGAGGACGGTTCCGGCATTGTTATGATCCCTGCGGGCGTCGACCGCCTCATACCCAGAACGCGCCGGGCGCCCCGGTGTTCCGGATCGGCGCGCCGCCCCGGCGGCTTGGTGAAGGAAGCATGACGTCGTGCGTCCTGGTCCCGGCTCGGGGGCCGGACACGGCTGCGCCGCCGCCGGCTAACGCCCGCGGCTGGCTTCAGTCCTCGCTCTGGTCAACGCCACGAACGTAACGGGGAAGGCGCAGAGCGCCGGGCCACCGTCGTGGGGCATTTCCGTTAGTCGGTCGCCCGGCGCTCCGCGCGCGGCGA
>NZ_BSFI01000022.1 GCF_027922265.1 Hansschlegelia plantiphila
ACAACATCGCGATGGAGGTGCACCTGATCGTGCCGATCGCGATGGAGGAGAAGCTGCGCTTCGCGATCCGCGAAGGCGGCCGCACCGTCGGCGCAGGCGTCGTCGCAACCATCATCGAGTGAGCTGAACCTTCTTGATTTGACCGCGGCGGGGCGCGCCGGACCATCCGGCGCCGCCCAGTCTCGTGGAGACTGACGAACATGAACGGCCAGAACATTCGGATCCGCCTCAAGGCGTTCGACCATCGCATCCTCGACACGTCGACCCGCGAGATCGTGTCGACGGCGAAGCGGACCGGCGCGACGGTCCGCGGGCCGATCCCGCTTCCGACCCGCATCGAGAAGTTCACCGTGAACCGATCGCCTCACGTCGACAAGAAGAGCCGCGAACAGTTCGAGATCCGGACGCACAAGCGTCTTCTCGACATCGTCGATCCGACCCCGCAGACCGTGGACGCGCTGATGAAGCTCGACCTCGCGGCCGGCGTGGATGTCGAGATCAAGCTCTGAACGGATATTTGGGAAGGGCGACGCAAATGCGGTCCGGACTCATCGCACAGAAGCTGGGCATGACCCGCGTCTTCACGGACGCCGGGGAGCATGTTCCGGTCACGGTGCTCAAGGTTGACCAGTGCCAGGTTGTCGGCCATCGCACGGTTGAGGCGCAGGGTTATGTCGCGCTTCAGCTCGGCGCTGGCTCGCGCAAGCCGAAGAACGTGAACCGCGCCGAGCGCGGCCACTTCGCGAAGGTGGAAGTCGAGCCGAAGCGGAAGCTCGTCGAGTTCCGCGTCAGCGACGACGCGGTGATCCCCGTCGGCGCCGAGATCACGGTCGACCACTTCCTCGTCGGCCAGCGCGTCGACGTGACGGGCACCTCGATCGGCAAGGGCTTCGCCGGCGCCATGAAGCGCCATAACTTCGGCGGCCTGCGCGCCACCCACGGCGTGTCCGTGTCCCACCGTTCGCACGGTTCCACCGGCGGCCGTCAGGATCCCGGCAAGGTCTTCAAGAACAAGAAGATGGCCGGCCATATGGGCGACGTCCGCGTGACGACGCAGAACCTGAAGATCGTGTCGACCGACGTCGACCGCGGCCTCATCCTCGTCGAGGGCGCCGTTCCCGGCGCCAAGGGCGGCTGGATCCTGGTTCGCGACGCCGTGAAGACCCGCCTTCCGGAGGGCGTTCCGATGCCGGGTTCGTTCCGCGCTCGCGGCGCGGCCGACGAAGCTGCTTCGACCCCGGTCGAGACCGCCGCGCCCGAAACCGCCGCAGAGACGGAGAACGCGTGATGGTTGAGATCGCGATCACCAATTCCGACGGCAAGGCCGGCGAGAAGATCACGTTGTCGGACGACATTTTCGGCCTCGAGCCCCGGACCGACATCCTGCACCGGATGGTGCGCTGGCAGCTCGCCAAGCGCCAGGTCGGCTCGCACTCGACGCTCGGCCGCTCGGACATCGCCCGCACGGGCAAGAAGATGTACAAGCAGAAGGGCACGGGCCGCGCCCGTCACGCCCAGGCTTCCGCGCCGCAGTTCCGCGGCGGCGGTCGCGCCTTCGGCCCGGTCATCCGCTCCCATGCGCATGACCTGCCGAAGAAGTTCCGCGCACTCGGCCTGAAGCACGCGCTTTCGGCCAAGGCCCGCGACCAGCAGATCGTCGTGGTCGACGCTTTCGCGCTGGCCGAGGGCAAGACCAAGGCGTTCAAGCAGCACATCGAGACGCTCGGCTTCTCGAATGCGCTGGTCATCGACGGTGCCGAGGTCGACGCCAACGTCAAGCTCGCGGCCCGCGCGGTCCACACCGTCGACGTGCTGCCCGTTCAGGGCATCAACGTCTACGACATCCTTCGACGCGACGTCCTCGTTCTGACGAAGGCGGCCCTCGATGCGCTGGAGGCGCGTTTCAAATGACGGATCTGCGCCACTACGACGTCATCCGGTCGCCGATCATCACGGAAAAGGCGACCTACGCGTCCGAGCAGAACAAGGTCGTGTTCCGCGTTGCGGACACGGCCACCAAGCCGCAGATCAAGGCGGCTGTCGAAAAGCTGTTCGACGTCAAGGTCGTCAGCGTCAACACGCTGGTCCGCAAGGGCAAGACCAAGCGTTTCCGTGGCCGCCTCGGCCAGCAGGGCGACGTCAAGCGCGCGATCGTGACATTGGCCGAAGGTCATTCGATCGACGTGACGACGGGTCTTTGAGGCAGGACGGGGAGGGAGCCTAAGCCATGGCGCTGAAGCATTATAATCCGATCACGCCGAGCCTTCGCCAGCTCGTGATCGTCGACCGGTCCGCGCTCTACAAGGGCACGCCGGTGAAGCAGCTGACCGAGGGGCTCTCGTCCTCCGGCGGCCGCAACAATCACGGCCGCATCACGGTGCGGTTCCGCGGCGGCGGTCACAAGCGGACGTACCGCCTGATCGACTTCAAGCGGCGCAAGCTGGACGTGCCGGCCAAGGTGGAGCGGATCGAGTACGATCCGAACCGTTCGGCCTTCATCGCGCTGATCCGCTATGCCGACGACGAGCTGAGCTACATCCTGGCGCCGCAGCGCCTCGCGGTGGGCGACAGCGTGGTCGCCGGCGCGCAGGTCGACGTGAAGCCGGGCAACGCGATGCCGCTGGGCGTCGCGCCGGTCGGCACGATCGTCCACAACGTCGAGCTGAAGATCGGCCGCGGCGGGCAGATCGCGCGCTCCGCCGGGTCCTACGCGCAGATCGTCGCCCGCGACCAGGGCTACGTGACGCTGCGCCTGAGCTCGGGCGAGCAGCGCATGGTGCATGGCCATTGCTTCGGCACGGTGGGCGCGGTGTCGAACCCCGACCACTCCAACATCAGCCTGGGCAAGGCCGGCCGTTCGCGCTGGCTCGGCCGCAAGCCGCATAACCGCGGCGTGACGATGAACCCTGTCGACCATCCCCACGGCGGCGGCGAAGGCCGCACCTCGGGCGGCCGTCACCCGGTGACCCCCTGGGGCAAGCCGACCAAGGGCAAGCGTACGCGCAGCAACAAGGCGACCGACAAGTTCATCGTGTCGAGCCGCCACGCCCGTAAGAAGAAGTAAGGAGAGCCGGCCATGGCGCGTTCAGTCTGGAAGGGTCCCTTCGTCGACGGGTACCTGCTCAAGAAGGCCGACAATGCGCGGTCTTCGACCCGCAGCGAGGTCATCAAGATCTGGAGCCGTCGCTCCACGATCCTGCCGCAGTTCGTGGGCCTCACCTTCGGGGTCTACAACGGCCACAAGCACATCCCCGTGTCGGTCAATGAAGAGATGATCGGCCACAAGTTCGGCGAGTTCGCCCCGACCCGTACCTTCTACGGTCACGCGGCGGACAAGAAGTCGAAGAGGAAGTAAGGTTATGGGCAAGCAGGCACGCGAGCGCGCGCTTCCCGACAACGAGGCGAAAGCTGTGCTGCGGATGGTTCGCATCTCGCCGCAGAAGCTGAACCTCGTCGCGCAGCTCATCCGCGGCAAGAAGGTCGACAAGGCGCTCGCCGACCTCACCTTCTCCCGCAAGCGGATCGCCGGCCAGGTGAAGAAGACGCTCGAGAGCGCCATCGCCAACGCCGAGAACAACCATGACCTCGACGTCGACGATCTCGTCGTCGCCCAGGCCTTCGTCGGCAAGTCGATCGTGATGAAGCGTTTCAGCCCGCGCGCCCGTGGCCGCGTCGGCCAGATCCAGAAGCCGTTCTCGCACCTGACGATCATCGTTCGTCAGGTCGAGACGGAAGCGGCGAAGGCCTGAGGAGAAGACGATGGGTCACAAGGTCAACCCGATCGGGCTTCGGCTCGGCATCAACCGCACCTGGGATTCGCGCTGGTTCGCGAGCGGCGGCGAGTATGTGAAGCTCCTGCAGGAGGACATCGCGATCCGCGACGCCCTCCTCAAGGATCTGAAGCAGGCCGCCGTCTCCAAGATCGTGATCGAGCGTCCGCACAAGAAGTGCCGCGTCTCTATCTACTCGGCCCGTCCGGGCATCGTGATCGGGAAGAAGGGCGCGGACATCGAGAAGCTTCGCAAGAAGGTCGGCTCGATGACGGCGTCGGAGGTCCACATCAACATCGTGGAAGTCCGCAAGCCCGAGATAGACTCGACGCTGGTCGCGGAGTCGATCGCCCAGCAGCTCGAGCGTCGCGTGGCGTTCCGCCGGGCGATGAAGCGCGCGGTTCAGTCGGCGATGCGTCTCGGCGCCGAGGGCATCCGCATCAACTGCGCGGGCCGTCTCGGCGGGGCGGAGATCGCCCGCACCGAGTGGTATCGCGAAGGCCGGGTGCCGCTGCACACGCTGCGCGCTGACGTCGACTACGGGGTCGCCACCGCGAAGACCGCGATGGGCACCTGCGGCGTCAAGGTCTGGATCTTCAAGGGCGAAGTCATGGAGCACGATCCCATGGCGCAGGATCGCCGCCTGAACGACGGCGACGGCGGTCGTCCGTCACGCCGCGACCACGCGTGAGCGGGGCGCCGGGAGTTTAAGTCATGCTGCAACCGAAGAAGACCAAGTTCCGCAAGCAGTTCAAGGGTCGCATCAGCGGCGCTGCGAAGGGCGGATTCAATCTCGACTTCGGCGCGTTCGGCCTGAAGGCGCTCGAGCCGGAGCGCGTCACCGCGCGTCAGATCGAAGCCGCCCGCCGCGCTCTGACGCGTCACATGAAGCGCGCCGGCCGCGTCTGGATCCGCATCTATCCGGACGTTCCGGTGACGTCGAAGCCGACCGAAGTCCGCATGGGCAAGGGCAAGGGCGCGACGGACTACTGGGCCGCCAAGGTGAAGCCGGGCCGCATCATGTTCGAGATCGACGGCGTCTCCATGGAGACCGCCAAGGAAGCCCTCGCGCTCGCCGCCGCCAAGCTTCCGATCCGCACGCGCTTCGTTCAGCGCATCGCCGAGTAAGGAGACACGTCATGGCAAAAGCGCAGGACTTCCGCGCAATGACCGTCGACCAGCTCGACGACGAACTCCTCAAGCTGAAGAAGGAGCAGTTCAACCTGCGCTTTCAGAAGGCGACGGGACAGCTCGACAACACGTCACGGGTTCGGCTCGTGCGCCGCGACATCGCGCGCATCCGCACCGTCGTGACGACCAAGCGCGGCGAAGCCGCCGCGAAGGTCTGAGGAGGACATCATGCCGAAGCGAGTCCTCCTAGGGACTGTCATTTCCGACAAGAACGCCAAGACCGTCGTGGTCAAGGTGGAGCGTCGGTTCACGCATCCGCTTCTGAAGAAGACGGTGCGGCGGTCCAAGCACTACCACGCCCATGACGAGGACCGCCGCTACAAGGTCGGCGACCTCGTGTGGATCGAGGAGAGCAAGCCGATTTCGAAGCTGAAGCGCTGGGTGGTGCGGGCCGACGTCACTGTCGATCCCGACGTCGCCGCTCCCGCGCCGTCCGCTTCCGAGTGAATTTCATCTGAAGAGTAAGGCCCGCCGGGCCAGGTCCGCCGAATAGCGGAAACCGGCTCCGAGCGAGAAAGAAAGGTTTACGGCCATGATTCAGATGCAGAGCAACCTCGACGTCGCCGACAACTCCGGCGCCAAGCGAGTGATGTGCATCAAGGTTCTGGGCGGCGCAGGCCGCCGCTACGCCGGCGTTGGCGACATCATCGTGGTGTCGATCAAGGAGGCGATTCCGCGCGGCCGCGTGAAGAAGGGCGACGTCATGAAGGCTGTCGTCGTTCGCACCGCCAAGGAAATTCGTCGCGTCGACGGCTCTGTGATCCGCTTCGACCGCAATGCGGCCGTTCTGATCAACAATCAGAAGGAGCCCGTCGGCACGCGCATCTTCGGGCCGGTTCCGCGCGAGCTGCGCGCCAAGAACCACATGAAGATCATCTCGCTCGCGCCGGAGGTGCTGTAATGGCCGCGAAGATCAAGAAAGGCGACAAGGTCGTCGTTCTCGCCGGTCGCGACAAGGGCAAGACCGGTGAAGTTCTGCAGGTGATGCCGAAGGACGAGCGCGCCATCGTGCGCGGCGTGAACCTTATCTCGCGTCACCAGAAGCAGACGCAGTCGCAGGAGGGCGGCATCATCCGCAAGGAAGCCACCATCCACCTTTCCAACATCGCGCTCGCCGATCCGAAGGACGGCAAGGCGACGCGCGTCGGCTTCAAGGTCCTGGACGACGGCCGCAAGGTGCGCGTCGCGACCCGTTCGGGGGAGCAGATCGATGCCTGAGGCAGTCTACACGCCGCGTCTCAAGCGGCATTACGACGAAGTCGTCCGGCCGCAGCTGATCGAAGAGTTCGGTTACAAGAACCCAATGGCGGTTCCGACGCTCACCAAGATCGTCGTGAACATGGGCATCGGCGAGGCTGTCGCCGACTCCAAGAAGGCGGCGATCGCAGCCGGCGAGCTCGCCAAGATCGTCGGCCAGAAGCCGGTGATCACGAAGGCCCGCACCTCGATCGCGACCTTCAAGCTGCGCGAGGGCCAGTCGGTCGGCGCCAAGGTGACGCTTCGTCGCCAGCGCATGTACGACTTCGTCGACCGCCTGGTCACGATCGCGCTGCCGCGCGTCCGCGACTTCCGCGGCCTGAACCCCAAGAGCTTCGATGGCCGCGGCAACTTCGCCATGGGCATCAAGGAGCACATCATTTTCCCCGAGATCGAGTACGACAAGATCGATCAGGTCTGGGGCATGGACGTCATCGTCTGCACGACGGCGAAGTCCGACGACGAGGCGCGCGCGCTGCTGCGGGCCTTCAACTTCCCCTTCAGGCAGTGACGGGAGGATCGCATGGCTAAGAAAAGCGCGATCGAAAAGAACGAACGTCGCCGCAAGTTGGTGGCCCGGGACGCTGCGAAGCGCGCCGAGCTCAAGGCGATCGCCAAGAACCCGAACCTCGACCTCGAGGATCGCTTCGCTGCGCGCCTGAAGCTCGCCGAGCTTCCCCGGAACGGCTCGAAGATCCGCATACGCAACCGTTGCGAAATCACGGGACGGCCGCGCGCGTACTACCGCAAGCTCGGCATCTCGCGGATCGCGATCAGGGACCTCGGCTCCAAAGGCCTGATCCCTGGTCTCACGAAATCGAGCTGGTGAGGAGGAGGGGCACATGTCAATGATCGATCCCCTCGGCGATATGCTGACGCGAATCCGCAACGCGCATATGCGGAGCAAGTCCACCGTGTCGACGCCCGGCTCGCGCCTGCGCCAGCACGTGCTCGATGTGCTGCAGTCGGAAGGCTACATCCGTGGCTACACGGAGACCGAGCTGACCAACGGCCGCACCGAGTTCGAGATCGAACTCAAGTACTACGACGGCGCGCCCGTCATCCGCGAGATCCAGCGGGTGTCGAAGCCGGGCCGGCGTGTGTACGCCTCGGTCAAGAACCTTCCGCGCGTGGCGAACGGCCTCGGCATCTCGATCCTCTCCACGCCGAAGGGCGTGATGGCGGATCACGACGCTCGCGACAACAACGTGGGCGGGGAGATCCTCTGCCGCGTCTTCTGACGCTGGCGGACGGGTCTTTCACGGAACAGGATACGGAGAGCGATCATGTCGCGCATCGGCAAGAAGCCGGTCGACGTGCCGTCGGGCGTCACCGCGGCGGTCGAAGGCCAGGATATCAAGGTCAAGGGTCCGAAGGGCGAGCTCGCCTTTCGGGCGCATGACGACGTCGTCGTCGAGTTCAAGGACGGCAAGGTTTCGGTCACGCCGCGCGAGCAGACGAAGCGCGCCCGGTCGATGTGGGGCATGTCGCGCACGATGGTGCAGAACCTCGTGACCGGCGTGACCCAGGGCTTCGAGAAGAAGCTTGAAATCACCGGCGTCGGCTACCGCGCGTCGGTTCAGGGCAAGAACCTCGTTCTCGCTCTGGGTTATAGCCACGACGTGATCTATCCGGTCCCGGAAGGGATCCAGATCACGTGCGCCAAGCCGACGGAGATCTCGATCTCCGGTATGAACTGCCAGCGGGTCGGCCAGGTGGCCGCAGAGATTCGCGACTTCCGCAGGCCGGAGCCCTACAAGGGCAAGGGCGTGAAATACGCGGGCGAATTCATCTTCCGCAAGGAAGGCAAGAAGAAGTAAGGGCCGGGACCATGGCGAAGAATCTTCAGACCGGGGCCCGCCGCAAGGCGCGCGTTCGCCGGGCTCTTCTTTCCGCTGCGAACGGACGTCCGCGCCTGTCGGTGCACCGTTCGTCGAAGCAGATCTATGCGCAGGTCATCGACGATGCGAAGGGCGTGACGCTTGCGTCCGCCTCGACGCTCGACAAGGACTTCCGCGCCGAGAAGAAGACCGGCGCCGACATCGCGGCGGCTCAGGCCGTCGGCAAGCTGGTGGCGGAGCGCGCAGCGGCCGCCGGCGTGAAGGACGTCGTGTTCGACCGCGGCAGCTACATCTATCACGGCCGGGTCAAGGCCTTGGCCGAGGCCGCCCGCGAGGGCGGGCTCAACTTTTGAAGCCCGCTCTGGCTGAGAGGATTTAAGACATGGCTCGTGAGCCTAGAGACAATCGCCGGAACGACCGCGATGACCGCGACAGCGAGTTCGTCGACAAGCTGGTGCACATCAACCGCGTCGCCAAGGTGGTGAAGGGCGGCAGGCGCTTCGGCTTCGCGGCGCTCGTCGTCGTGGGCGACCAGAAGGGCCGCGTCGGCTTCGGTCACGGCAAGGCCCGTGAAGTGCCGGAAGCGATCCGCAAGGCGACCGAGTCGGCCAAGCGCGGCCTGATCCGCGTGCCGCTGCGCGAAGGCCGCACGCTGCATCACGACGTCGACGGCCGCCACGGCGCCGGCAAGGTCGTGCTCCGCGCGGCTCCGGCCGGCACGGGCATCATCGCCGGCGGCCCGATGCGCGCCGTGTTCGAAACGCTCGGCGTCCACGACGTGGTCGCCAAGTCGCTCGGCTCGTCGAACCCCTACAACATGGTGCGCGCCACCTTCGACGCCCTCAAGGGCGAAGACAGTCCGCGCTCGGTCGCCGCTCGCCGCGGCCTCAAGGTTTCGACGCTGCAGGCTCGTCGCCGCGATGTCGACGCCGATGCGGTCGCCGAAGGCTGATCGGAACCTAAAGGAGCTTGATCATGGCAGACGCCGCCAAGAAGAAGAACGCCAAGGCTGGCAGCGTGACGGTGGTCCAGACCGGCTCGTCCACCCGTCGCCCGGCTGACCAGCACGCGACCCTCGTCGGCCTCGGCCTCGGCCGTATCGGCAAGAGCCGCGAGCTTAACGACACGCCTGCCATTCGCGGCATGATCGCGAAGGTCGCGCACCTCGTGCGCGTCGAAGCCGCCGCGGGAGAGAAGTGATGGTGAAGCTCAACGATCTCCGGGACAATCCCGGCGCCACCAAGGACCGGATCCGCGTCGGACGCGGCATCGGTTCGGGCAAGGGCAAGACCGGCGGCCGTGGCGTCAAGGGTCAGAAGTCCCGCACGGGCGTTCGTGTGAAGGCTTTCGAGGGCGGTCAGATGCCGCTTTATCGTCGTCTCCCGAAGCGCGGCTTCCACAATCTGTTCGCGACCGACCTGAACGAGGTCAATCTCGCCCGGCTCCAGCAGGCGGTGGACGCCGGCAAGCTGGACGCGACGAAGCCCGTGACGGAGGCCGCGCTGATCGAGGCCGGCGTGCTGTCGAAGAAGCGGGATGGCGTGAAGGTGCTCGGCCGTGGCGAGTTGAAGACCAAGCTCGACCTCGAGGTCTTCGCGGTGTCGAAGTCGGTCGCCGACGCGATCGAGAAGCTCGGCGGCAAGGTGACGCTGCTCGCCCCGACGAAGGATGCGGACGCGGTCTGACGTCCCTATCTGAGGATCGTCTCGATGACGCCCCGATCTTCGGGGCGTCATGACGTCCTTTAGGGGGCGGCGCGTGCACTCTTTCCCTGGACGAACCCCATGGCTTCCGCTGCTGAGCAGCTTGCTGCGAACCTGAACTTCTCCGCCTTCTCCAAGGCGGGCGAACTCAAGAAGCGCATCTGGTTCACCCTTGGCGCGCTGCTCGTCTACCGGCTCGGAACCTATATCCCGATGCCGGGGATCAATCCTGGCGCGTTGGCCGAGGTGTTCCGCCAGCAGTCGACGGGCATCATCGGCCTGTTCAACATGTTCTCGGGCGGCGCTGTCGGCCGGATGGCGATCTTCGCGCTCGCCATCATGCCCTACATCTCCGCCTCGATCATCGTTCAGTTGATGACGACGGTCTCGCCGCACCTGGAGGCTCTCAAGAAGGAGGGCGAGCAGGGTCGGAAGATCATCAACCAGTACACCCGCTATGGCACCGTGCTGCTCGCGGCTGTGCAGGCCTACGGCATCGCCGCGGGGCTTGAGGGCCAGCAGGGGGTGGTCGTCGATCCGGGCTGGTTCTTCCGGCTCTCCACCGTGATCACCCTCACCGGCGGCACGATGTTCCTGATGTGGCTCGGCGAGCAGATCACCGCGCGCGGCATCGGCAACGGCATCTCGCTGATCATCTTCGCCGGCATCGTCGCCGAGCTTCCCCGCGCCGTCGCCGGCACGCTTGAGCTGTCGCGCCAGGGCGCGCTGTCGTCGGGTCTGATCCTCGCGATCCTCGTAATGGCGATCGGCGTCATCGCCTTCATCGTCTATATGGAGCGCGCGCAGCGGCGCCTGCTGATCCAGTATCCGAAGCGGCAGGTTTCGCAGAACCGGATGACGGGCGGCGAGTCCTCGCATCTGCCTCTGAAGCTCAACACCGCCGGCGTCATCCCGCCGATCTTCGCCTCGTCGCTGCTGCTTCTGCCGACGACGATCGCGAACTTTTCCGCCCATGGCGGCGGTCCGGCCTGGCTGGCCGCGATCACGACCTATCTCGCGCACGGCCGCCCGCTCTACATGGTGCTGTACGTCGCCCTGATCCTGTTCTTCTCGTTCTTCTATACGGCGATCGTGTTCAATCCGACCGAGACCGCCGACAACCTGAAGAAGTATGGCGGGTTCATCCCTGGCATCCGTCCGGGCGAGCGCACCGCGGAATATATCGACTATGTGCTGACGCGCATCACCGTGGTTGGCGCGATCTACATCGCGCTAGTGTGCGTCATTCCGGAGATTCTGATCTCCTACGCCGCGGTGCCGTTCTATTTCGGCGGGACCTCGCTGCTGATCGTCGTGTCGGTCACGATGGATACTGTGGCGCAGGTCCAGGGTCATCTCTACGCTGCGCAATATGAGGGCCTCATCAAGAAGGCCAAGCTCAGAGGAAAGCGCAGATGAGACTCATCCTGCTTGGCCCCCCCGGAGCCGGGAAGGGCACTCAGTCCGAGCGGCTGGTCGAGAAGCACGGTTTGGTCCAGCTCTCGACCGGCGACATGCTGCGCGCAGCCGTCGCCGCAGAGACGCCGATCGGCCTCGAGGCGAAGGATCTGATGGCGCGTGGACAGCTCTGTCCCGACAGCCTCGTCGTTCAGATCGTCTCGGACCGCATCGAGCAGCCGGACGCCCATAACGGCTTCATCCTCGACGGCTTCCCGCGCACGCTGAAGCAGGCCGAGGCGCTCGACCGCATGCTCGAAGGCAAGCATTACGGACTCGACGCGGTGATCGAGCTGACGGTCGACGAGCGCTCGTTGCTCGATCGGGTCGAGCGTCGGGCACGCGAACTCGCCGCCGCCGGCAAGCCCGTCCGCACGGACGACGCGCCGGAGGTCGTGCACCGCCGGATCGCCGACTACAATGCGGTCACCGCCCAGTTGCGTCCGTTCTACAAGCAGCGCGGCATCTACTCCTCGGTCGACGGCATGGCGCCGATTGACGAGGTGGCGCGGTCGATCGACAGCGTTCTCTCCGACGTGAAGGCGTCCGTCTGAGGGCCGTCTTCACGTTTTTGGGTTGACGCCGGGCCGTTAAGGCGCTACGCGCACGTCTTCACCGAGAGCAAACGGGGACTCAGGCGCTGAGGCGCGCCTTGCCTTCGTTCCGCTTTTCAAAGCGCGCAAGGGCCGGACTCCACCGGACGCGCGCTCTTCCCGGCCATGCGCCGGACATTATGGAGAATGCCTCGTGGCACGTATCGCCGGCGTAAACATTCCGACGAACAAGCGCGTCGTCATCGCGCTTCAGTATATTCACGGCATCGGCGCCCAGAAGGCGACGGAGATCTGTGAGAAGGTCGCGATCCCGGCCGAGCGTCGCGTCAACCAGCTGACCGACGCCGAAGTCATCCAGATCCGCGAGACGATCGACCGCGATTATATCGTGGAGGGCGATCTTCGCCGCGAAGTCACGATGAACATCAAGCGGCTGATGGATCTCGGCTGCTATCGGGGTCTGCGTCACCGTCGCGGCCTGCCGGTCCATGGCCAGCGCACGCACACCAACGCCCGCACCCGCAAGGGCAAGGCGAAGCCGATCGCCGGCAAGAAGAAGTAATTCGTTTTATAGAGCGGCGCGTCGTCCCATCGTGGACGGCGTCCTGTCCCGAGCGCCTGGCATTACGGGCGCGCCTGAAGGATCGAGATCGATATGGCTAAAGAAGCCCAGCGCATTCGCCGTCGCGAGCGCAAGAACATCGCGTCGGGCGTCGCCCATGTGAACGCGACGTTCAACAACACGATGATCACCATCACTGACGCGCAGGGCAACACGGTGTCCTGGTCGTCCGCCGGCGCGCAGGGCTTCAAGGGCTCGCGCAAGTCGACGCCCTACGCCGCCCAGGTCGCGGCCGAGGACGCCGCCAAGAAGGCGGCCGAGCACGGCATGCGCACCCTCGAGGTCGAGGTCCGCGGTCCGGGTTCGGGCCGCGAGTCGGCGCTTCGGGCTCTTCAATCGGCGGGCTTCATGGTGACGTCGATCCGCGACGTGACGCCGATCCCGCACAACGGCTGCCGGCCGCGCAAGCGCCGGCGCGTCTGAGCCGACGAGCATTTGCGTGCGCCCCTCCGCTCTCGGGGCGCGTGTCCGTTTCAGGCCCCCGCACCGGCGGCGAGGCCTTCTCTGTGGCGACGCCGGCGCGTTTCCGCGGTGACTGACGAAGGATGCAGTCCGTGATCCAGAAGAATTGGCAAGATCTCATCAAGCCGAACAAGCTCGAGGTCGCCGCGGGAGGCGACGGGAAGCGCACCGCGACCATGGTCGCGGAGCCTCTCGAGCGCGGTTTCGGCCTGACCCTCGGCAACGCGCTGCGCCGGGTGCTGCTGTCGTCGCTGCAGGGCGCCGCGGTGACGTCGATTCACATCGACGGCGTGCTGCACGAGTTCTCCTCCATCCCCGGCGTCCGTGAGGACGTGACCGACATCGTCCTCAACATCAAGGACGTCTCGATCAAGATGCAGGGCGAAGGCCCGAAGCGGATGGTGCTGCGCAAGCAGGGCCCCGGTCAGGTGGTCGCGGGCGACATTCAGGTTGTGGGCGACGTCCAGATCCTGAATCCGAACCTGCCGATCTGCACGCTCGACGACGGCGCCGAGATCCGCATCGAGTTCACCGTCGACACGGGCAAGGGCTACGTCCCCGCCGACCGCAATCGTCCCGAGGACGCGCCGATCGGCCTGATCCCGGTCGACAGCCTCTATTCGCCAGTGAAGAAGGTCTCCTACCGCGTTGAAAACACGCGTGAAGGCCAGATCCTCGACTACGACAAGCTGACGCTTTCGGTCGAGACCAACGGCTCGATCTCGCCGGAGGACGCGGTCGCCTACGCCGCCCGCATCCTGCAGGATCAGCTCGAGGTGTTCGTCAACTTCGAGGAGCCGAAGAAGGAGAGCGTCCAGTCCGCCATTCCGGAGCTGGCCTTCAACCCGGCGCTGCTCAAGAAGGTCGACGAGCTCGAGCTTTCGGTCCGCTCGGCGAACTGCCTGAAGAACGACAACATCGTCTACATCGGCGACCTGATCCAGAAGACGGAAGCCGAGATGCTCCGGACGCCGAATTTCGGCCGGAAGTCGCTGAACGAGATCAAGGAGGTGCTCGCCCAGATGGGTCTGCACCTCGGCATGGAGGTCGGTGGTTGGCCGCCGGACAACATCGACGAACTCGCGAAGCGTTTCGAAGAGCATTACTGAGGTCGCCGGACCTGCAGCCGTTAGCGGCGCGGGCCTGAAGGAGAAGACGAAATGTCCATGCACGCCCGGCGGGGACGCCGTTTCAACCGGCTCCAGAGCCATCGTAAGGCGATGTTCGCGAACCTCGCGCTCTCGCTGATCGAGCACGAGCAGATCGTGACGACGCTGCCCAAGGCCAAGGACCTGCGTCCGGTGGTCGAGAAGCTGGTGACGCTGGCCAAGCGCGGCGATCTGCACGCACGCCGTCTGGCGCTCGCTGAGCTTCGCCATGTCGCGACGGTCCGCAAGCTGTTCGACACGATCGGCCCCCGCTACAAGGAGCGCCAGGGCGGCTACCTCCGCATCATCAAGGCGGGCTTCCGCCATGGCGACAACGCCGCGGTCGCGGTGATCGAGTTCGTCGACCGCGACGTCAGCGCCAAGGGCGCCGCCGATCGCGCCCGCGTCGAAGCGGAAGGCGCCGAGGCGGCTTGAGTCGCTGAGGCTCGCTTGATCTGACTGAAACGAGCGGCCGGCGACGGCCGCTTTTTTCGTTTCGGCGCGCGAACGACCTGCGGCAATGTCGGCCTCCGGCTTTCGGCGGGGCATGATCGACGTTATCTCAAGCGCCGCCTGACCGATCTCAGCAGGAGCATTCTCCCATGCGTCGCGTCGCCGTCATCGCGCTGATCGCAGCGGCCGTTCTAGCGCCGGCCGCCGGCGCCGAAGAGCGCCGTCTCCCGGAAAGCCGGCAGGAGGTGAAGCTCTCCTTCGCTCCCGTCGTGCACGCCGTCACTCCAGCGGTCGTCAATATCTATGCGAGCCGCACCGAGAAGCGGCAACGAAACGCGCTGTTCGACGATCCGTTCTTCCGTCAGTTCTTCGGAGAGGGCGGCCCGATGCCCCGCGAACGGGTGCAGCGCTCGCTCGGCTCCGGCGTGATCGTGGGCGACGACGGCCTGGTCGTCACCAACAACCACGTCGTCGAGGGCATGACGGAGGTTCGCGTCGCGCTTTCGGACAAACGCGAGTTCGAGGCGAAGATTCTGCTGAAGGATCAGAAGGCCGACATGGCGGTTCTGAAGATCGGCGACGGCTCCGAGAAATTCCCGAAGCTCGATTTCGCGGATTCGGACGCGGTGCAGGTCGGGGATCTCGTGCTGGCCGTCGGCAACCCGTTCGGCGTCGGCCAGACCGTGACGTCCGGGATCGTCTCGGCGCTCGCCCGCACTCAGATCGGCATCGACGACTTCCAGTCCTTCATCCAGACCGACGCGTCGATCAATCCCGGCAACTCGGGCGGCGCGCTGGTCGATCTCGAAGGCAAGCTGGTCGGCATCAACACCGCGATCTTCTCGCAGTCCGGCGGGTCGGTCGGCATCGGCTTCGCGATCCCGGCCAACATGGTGCGGGTGGTGCTGTCCTCGGCTCGGTCGGGGGCGAAGTCGGTCGTGCGACCGTGGTTCGGCGCTTCGCTGCAGCAGGTGACGCCCGAAATCGCGGAAAGCCTCGGGCTCAAACATCCGAGCGGCGCTCTCGTCTCGAACGTCGCCGCCGGCTCGCCGGCGGCGACTGCGGGCGTCGAGCAGGGCGATCTGCTGACCGCCGTCGACGGCCAGCCGATCGATGGCGTCGAGGGGTTCAACTACCGCTTCGCGACCCGGCCGATCGGCGGCAAGGCGGAAGTCACGGTCACCCGTCAGGGGGCCGAGAAAAAGTTCGCCGTGGCGCTCAGCCCCGCGCCTGAAGTTCCTCCCCGCGAGACCCGGACGCTGAAGGGCGAGTCGCCGTTCACCGGCGCGACGATCGCGAACCTGTCGCCTGCGCTGACCGACGAGATGTCGCTCGACCAATCCTTGCGCGGCGTCGTCGTCATGGACGCCGCGGACGGCTCGATCGCCCAGCAGCTCGGCTTCCAGAAGGGGGACATCGTGCGGGCCGTAAATGACAGGAAGGTGCAGAGCGTGCGGGATCTCGTGATCATCGCGGGGTCGCAGCCCAGCGCCTGGAAGGTCACGATCGAGCGCGACGGCCGCACCATCACCTCCGTGTTCGGGGGCTAGAGCCATCGTGGCGAACCTGTTCGAGGCGGCGGGACTGGAGCGCGAGGCGCCGCGTCCGCTGGCGGACAGGCTGCGTCCGCGGACGCTCGACGAGGTCATCGGGCAGGAGCACCTGCTCGGCGCCGACGGCGCGCTCGGCCGTCTGGTGGAGGCCGGCAGCTTGGGAAGCCTGATCTTCTGGGGGCCGCCGGGCACCGGCAAGACCACCGTCGGGCGTCTGCTCGCCGACGCGACGAACCTCGCCTTCGAGCCGATCTCGGCGATCTTCACGGGCGTCGCCGACCTCAAGAAGGTGTTCGAGGCCGCGCGCGGCCGCCGCGCGATGGGGCAGGGCACGCTGCTCTTCGTCGACGAGATCCACCGCTTCAACAAGGCCCAGCAGGACAGTTTCCTGCCGGTGATGGAGGACGGCACCGTCACGCTGGTCGGGGCGACGACCGAAAATCCCTCCTTCGCGCTCAACGCCGCTCTGTTGTCGCGGGCCCGTGTGCTGGTGTTCCGGCCGCTTGACGCCGAGGCGCTGGAGAAGCTGCTCGCGCGCGCCGAGGAGATCGAGGGCAGGGCGCTCCCGCTCGACGAGGAGGCGCGCGCCTCGCTGATCCGGATGGCGGACGGCGACGGCCGGGCGTCTCTGACGCTTGCCGAGGAGATCTGGCGCGCGGCGCGCAAGGGCGAGGTGTTCGACGCCGCCCGCGTTCAGGACGTCGTGCAGCGCCGCGCGCCGATCTACGACAAGTCGGCGGACGGCCATTACAACCTGATCTCGGCGCTGCACAAATCGGTCCGCGGCTCGGATGCGGACGCCTCGCTCTACTGGCTTGCCCGGATGCTGGACGCGGGCGAGGACCCGCTCTACCTCGCGCGCCGGCTGATCCGGATGGCGTCGGAGGACATTGGCCTCGCCGACCCGCAGGCGCTCGTCGTCGCGATCGCCGCGCGTGACGCCTATGAGCAGCTCGGCACGCCGGAGGGGGAGCTCGCGCTCGCCGAATGCGTGGTGCACCTCGCGACGGCGCCGAAGTCGAACGCGATCTACGTCGCCTACAAGCGCGCGCGGGCCGCCGCCAAGGAGCACGGCTCGCTCGTGCCGCCCAAGCACATCCTCAACGCCCCGACCAAGCTGATGAAGTCCGAGGGCTACGGCTCCGGATACGCCTACGACCACGACGCGCCCGAGGGGTTCTCCGGCCAGGACTACTTCCCCGAGGAGATGGGCCGCCGCGTGTTCTACGACCCGCCCGACCGCGGCTTCGAGCGCGAGCTCCGGAAGAGGATCGACTACTGGGCGAAGCTGAGGGCCGAGCGGGAGTAGGGCGGCTGTGGCGGGTCCAGCTGCGACGGTGTAGTTTTGGCGAAGCGATCGAGGACGGTCCGATGACTGAACTTCTCAGCAAGGCCTTCGAAGAGCTTTCCAAGCTGCCAGCCGCCCGCCAGGACGAACTGGCTTTGATGCTGATCGACGTCGTCGAGAACGATCGGCTGCTTTCAGAGGGCGAATCCCGCCTGACGCCCGAGCAGAGGGCGGAGGTCGACGCGGCGCTCGCGGAAGATGGGCCTTACGCGACGGACGAAGAGATGGAGGCGTTCTTCGCACGATACCGGGCGTGAAGGTTCGTTACACGATCCGGGCGGAACGCCACCTCAAAGCCATCGCGGAGCATATCGCGCAGGACAGTCCGGCCGCAGCCGGCAAAGTCGTTTCAGGAATCAAAGCGTCCGTCGAACGCCTCGAACGATTTCCTGAGAGCGGGCGCGTCGGCGGACAAGGCGCCTGGGAGCTTCCTGTTCCCGACTGCCTTACGTTGTGATCTATCGTATCCGCTTCGAACATGTGGACATTCTCGGCGTCTTCCACACGTCCCGGGATCCCTCCGTCCGGAACCGCCCATGATCCCCGTTCTCCTCGTAGCTGTCGGCGGCGCGCTCGGCTCGGTCGCGCGCTACCTGGTCAATGTCTGCGCGACGCGCATGTTCGGGCTTGGCTTTCCATGGGGCACTCTGACGGTGAACGTCGTAGGCGGCTTCGTCATGGGCATGCTCGCCGCTCTGCTCGCGCTGAAGGGCGGCTCGCAGGAGCTGCGGGTGTTCCTGCTGACAGGCGTGCTCGGCGGATTCACGACGTTTTCCGCCTTCTCGCTCGATACGGTCACGCTCTGGGAGCGAGGTGAGATCGGGCTGGCGGGCGCCTATGTGGCGGCGTCCTTCGCGCTCTCTATCTGCGCTCTCGTCGCCGGCCTCGCTCTTGGGCGCGCGCTGGGGTAAAAGGCCGGTTCTGCTCAATCGAAACGTAAGTCGTCGACGCGCCGCGAGCGGGCGTCGCGGCCGTATCGGCGAACCGAAAGCACGTCCCCGATGGCCGACCGCCCCTCCCGCGGACCCAGGAAGACTGGAGCCCGACCTCCGGTCCGAACCAAGACCGGCCGGCCCACCAAGGCCGCGGCGCGCGCCGCGGCCGGAGCCGCGTTCCGCAACCCCGTTAAAAAGCCCGTCGCGCAGAAGTCTCCGGGCGCGCCGCGCTCTGCGGTCGAAAAAAGCATCGCGATGGCGGCGAAGCCGCTGCCCGCGCTGCCGGGCAAGGCCGCCGGGGTCCAGATGATCCCGGTCCGCGAGGCCGAAGAGGGCATGCGGCTCGACCGCTGGTTCAAGGAGCGTTTTCCCGCGCTCGCCTTCGGCCATCTCCAAAAGCTCTGTCGCACCGGCCAGATCCGGGTCGATGGCGCGCGCGCCAAGACCGCCGCGCGACTTTCCGTCGGCATGACCGTTCGCGTGCCGCCTCTGAAGGCCGAGGGCGACGTTGGTGAGGATGGCGTAGCCGCCCCAGCCGTCCGGCGACCGAACGAGGACGACAAGGACGCGAAGTTCCTCAAGGACATCACGATCCACGAGGATCGCGACATCCTGGTGCTCAACAAGCCCTTCGGCCTCGCGGTGCAGGGGGGCTCGGGGATCGCGCGTCATGTCGACGGTCTCCTGGAATCGCTGCGCGACCGGCAGGGCCAGAAGCCCCGTCTCGTCCACCGCATCGACAAGGACACCGCAGGCGTCCTCGTCGTCGCCAAGACGCGGCTCGCTGCGTCGGAGCTCGCCCGAGCCTTCCGCTCGCGGCTGACGCGGAAGATCTACTGGGCGCTCGTCCAGGGCGTTCCCCGCGTCCGCCAAGGCCGGATCTCGACCTATCTCGCCAAGGGCGAGGGAGAGGGCGCCGAAGGCGAGCGGATGCGGGTCGCCGAACACGGCGACGACGGCGCAGCCCATGCGCTGACCTATTACGCCGTGGTCGACCAGGCCGCGCAGAAGCTCGCCTGGCTGTCGCTCAAGCCCGTCACAGGGCGGACCCATCAGTTGCGCGCACATGCCGCTCATATCGGCCACCCGATCATCGGCGACCCGAAATACTTCGACGTCGAGAACTGGGAGTTCCCCGGCGGCCTGCAGAACCGGCTGCATCTGCTCGCGCGCCGGCTCGTCGTGCCGATGCCGAACGGCGACGTCCTCGACGTCTCCGCGCCGCTGCCGCCCCACATGGCGCAGTCCTGGGCGGTGCTCGGCTTCGACGCCTCCGACTACGACCCGATCGTCGACGCGCCGGAGTGACGGCCCCGCTTGTGCGCCTGCCCACCGCGACATAGTTCAGCGCCATGAAGCTGATCATCTTCGACGTCGACGGCACCCTCCTCGACAGCCAGCACGCGATCGTGGCCGCGATGGCGGAAGCCTACACGCAGCATGGCCTGCCCGCGCCTTCGCGCGAGGCGGTGCGCGCAATCGTCGGGCTGTCGGTCGCCGAGGCCGTCGCTGAGCTGTCGGCCGAGGCCGCGGACCATCCGCAGGCCGAGATCGGCGAGGCGTTCAAGCTCAGCTTCATGCAGAGCCGCGCGCGCTCGCCGGACGGCATGGCGCTCTATCCGGGCGCGCTGCAGATCATCGAGCGGCTCGCCGCCCGCGGCGACGTCACGCTGGGCCTGGCCACGGGCAATTCGCGGCGCGGCGTGGCTCATTTCATCGAACGTTTCGGGCTCGAGAATCATTTCGTCACGCGCCAGACCGCCGACGACGCTCCCTCGAAACCACATCCCGGCATGATCCTCCAGGCGGCGGCGGAAGCCGGCGTACGCCCGGAGGAGGCCGCGATGGTCGGCGACACCACCTTCGACATGGCGATGGCGCGCGCCGCGGGCGCCCGCGCCATTGGGGTGGCCTGGGGCTACCACCCCAGAGACCGGCTTATGGCGGCGGGCGCGGAGACCATCATCGAAGGCTTTGCGGATCTGCCGGCGGCGCTCGGCCTTCCCGAAAAGGCCATGGCGTCATGAGCGAGCGGCCTGACGCCCTGATCGAGAAGCCCAGGTTTCCGAAGCGCTTCTACAAGACCGCCGAAGTGCTGGAGGAGGGCGGCGTCTTTCTTCTGACGCTCGACGGCCTCAAGGCGCGCACCCCCGGCAGAGCCCTTCTCGCCTGTTCCTCGCCGGCGCTTGGCGAAGCGCTCGCGCACGAATGGCGTGAACAGGGCGAGTTCATCGACCCGACGACGATGCCGCTGACGCGTCTCGTCAACGTCGCGATCGACGGCGTGGCGGCCGCGCGCGAGGCGGTCGCGGCGGAGATCGTAAAATACGCCTCGAGCGACCTCGTCTGCTATCGCGCCGAGGGGCCGGAGCGGCTGGTCGGACGTCAGGGCGAGCACTGGGACCCGGTGCTCGCATTCGCCCGCGACGAGTTAGGCGCACGCTTCGTGCTGGCCGAGGGCGTGATGTTCGTCGAGCAGCCGGAAGGAACGCTGGAGGCGGTCCGCCACGCCGTGCCCAAGGACGATCCTTTCGTGCTGGCGGCGCTCAGCACCATCACCACGCTGACAGGCTCGGCGCTGCTCGCGCTCACGGTGCATCGCGGCAGGCTGTCGGCGGAGCAGGCTTGGCTCGCCGCCAATGTCGACGAGGACTGGAACGTCGAGCTTTGGGGCGAAGACGCCGAGGCGACCCAGCGCCGCGCCGGGCGCTGGCGTGAGATGGAGGCCGCCGCCCGGCTGATAGCGCTCGCGACCGACAGGTGACGGCGGTGCCCCAGGTGATCTTCCGGCCACATGCTGTGGAAAGGGACGGCGCGTAAAGGGTTCTGCGGACGCCAAAAGGCCGCAGGCCCATCCAGAACGTGACGCGTCCACCGATGGAGCCGTCATGCGATTCGCCGTTTATCCCGCCCTACCCGTCGTCGCCCTCGCGCTCTCATTGTCGGGGGTCTGAGTAGTAACGGAGCAGAAAACCTATTCTCAGCCTTCTAGCCACAAAGTGGAGAAATATTCTTTGATCCAAGCTCTAAATAATACCTCACCCGTTGCCCTCGTGACCGGTTCCACGTCCGGCATCGGCGCCGCGATAGCCCGCCGGCTATCCAGCGAGGGGTATGCCGTAGTCCTGCACTCGCGCAATTCCGCTGAAACTGGATTCGCGTTAGCCGCTGAATTGGGAAAAGCTACGTACATCCAAGCCGATTTGGCCGATGACGCTGACAGGATCAGGCTTGTGCGGGAGGCTATATCCTGGGGAGGTCGGCTTGATGTCCTTGTCAACAATGCCGGCACCAGCCGCGTTATTCCCCATGCCGATCTTATGGCCGCCTCGCCTGCCGTCTGGAACGAGCTGCATGAGGTCAACGTGGTAGCCCCATTTCGCCTCGTGGCGGAAGCCGCAACAGCCTTGAGAGATGCAGCCCGACGCGGCCGACCGGCCTGTGTCGTCAACGTCAGCTCACATGCTGGCGTCCGGCCCAAGGGCGCATCAATCCCTTATGCCGCATCCAAAGCCGCGTTGAACCATGTCACTCGCCTGCTCGCCGTATCGCTTGCACCGGATATCAGAGTGAATGCCGTTGCCCCTGGTTTGGTGGATACGCCTCTGACGGCGGATTGGACCGCTGCCCAACAGTTGTGGCGGGAGCGCTCGCCCATGCGCAGAGCCGCCAGACCGGAGGATATCGCCCAAATCGTCGCTATGCTGGTAGCCTCGGACTACCTGACCGGCGAAATTTTGCTGTCGGATGGCGGGCTGAACCTGACATAGCGCACCATCAGATATGCATGACAGCGAGCTTATGTAGGTTTTCTGTTCCGTTGCTACTCAGACCCCTTGTCGGCCTGCGCCACTTACCCGGCGATAGTCCCGCAGGCGTCGTTCGTCGACAAGGTGGACGTCGAGCTGAAGCAGGACGTCACGTCGCACACCAGCGCCGGCATCGTCGCCTCCAAGACGTGACGGGAGTCGACGCGCTACGGCCATGACGGCGCGCCCAAGCAGCTGCGCATCGCGATTCCTCGTCTGCACTACAAGAACGCCCTGCAGTCCGCGCTGATCGGCGACGCCAACTCGTTGGCGCGCACGTCGCGGTGTTCGACGCCGAGAGCGGCAAGCCGAACGGCAAGTTCGACGTGGTCGCGATCGATCAAGCGGCGCTCAATGGCCTCGCGGGCGTCATGATCTCCGCCATGAAGGACAAAACGAGGCCGATCAGCGCCTCGCCCAGCAAATCGCTGCGGACGTCATGGAGCACGTCTATGGCTCGGCCGTCGCCAGGGAGGCCAGCCAGCGCCCTGTCGTCGAGGCTCCCGAGCCGCCTCCGGCCGTCGCGCCGGCAGCGCCCAAACCTGCGCCTGCGAAGGCCAAGACCCACCAAACGGCGATGCTCGCGCCGCCCGCCGCCCGCTGAGGTTCTCGGACCTTCGTCGGCGTTGCGGCGCCGCACACACCGCTATACGGCTCTCCGATCGGTTGTGAGAGGACGGGAGCTGCGGCGCGATGAAGGACGTTCTGATCGAGCTTGAACAGCGCCGCGCGACGGCCCGCCTCGGCGGCGGGCAGAAGCGCATCGACGCCCAGCACGCCCGGGGAAAGCTCACAGCGCGGGAACGGCTGGAGATCCTGCTCGATCCAGATTCGTTCGAAGAATACGACATGTTCGTGGAGCATCGCTCCAGCGACTTCGGCATGGAGAAGCAGAAGATCCCGGGCGACGGCGTCGTCACCGGCTGGGGGACGGTTAACGGCCGAAAGGTGTTCGTGTTCGCGAAGGACTTCACGGTGTTCGGCGGCTCGCTCTCCGAGGCGCACGCCCAGAAGATCATCAAGATCCAGGACATGGCGATCCGCAACCGCGCGCCTGTCATCGGCCTGTTCGACGCCGGCGGCGCGCGCATCCAGGAGGGCGTGGCTGCGCTCGGAGGCTATGGCGAGGTGTTCCAGCGCAACGTGCTGGCTTCGGGCGTCATCCCGCAGATCTCGGTGATCATGGGGCCCTGCGCGGGCGGCGACGTCTATTCGCCGGCGATGACCGACTTCATCTTCATGGTGCGCGACCGCTCCTACATGTTCGTCACCGGGCCGGACGTGGTGAAGACCGTCACCAACGAGACGGTGACCTCCGAGGAGCTCGGCGGCGCGAAGATCCACACAACCAAGTCGTCGATCGCCGACGGCGCTTACGACAACGATGTCGACGCGCTGATCGACATGCGCCGGCTGATGGATTTCCTGCCCGGCAACAACATCGAGGGCGCGCCGGAATGGCCGTCGTTCGACGATCCCGACCGCTACGACCCATCGCTCGACAGGCTCATCCCCGACAATCCGAACAAGCCCTACGACATCAAGGAGCTGATCCTGAAGACTGTCGACGAAGGCGACTTCTTCGAGATCCAGGAGGCCTTCGCCCGCAACATCGTCACCGGCTTCGGCCGGCTCGAGGGCCGCACCGTCGGCGTCGTGGCGAACCAGCCGATGGTGCTGGCGGGCGTCCTCGACTCGGACGCCAGCCGCAAGGCTGCGCGCTTCGTGCGTTTCTGCGACTGCTTCGAGATCCCGATCGTCACCTTCGTCGACGTGCCGGGCTTCCTTCCCGGAACCGCGCAGGAATATGGCGGTCTCATCAAGCACGGCGCGAAGCTTCTATTCGCCTACGCCGAGGCGACGGTTCCGAAGGTGACCGTCATCACCCGAAAGGCCTTCGGCGGAGCCTACGACGTCATGGCGTCGAAGCATCTGCGCGGCGACGTGAATTACGCCTGGCCGACGGCGCAGATCGCGGTGATGGGCGCAAAAGGAGCGGTCGAGATCATCTTCCGCGGAGCCGACGCCGAGGGAATCGCGAGCAAGACCAAAGAGTACGAGGACCATTTCATGTCGCCCTTCGTGGCGGCCGAGCGCGGCTATATCGACGAGGTCATCCAGCCGCGCTCGACGAGGCGACGGGTCGCCCGGGCGCTGGCGATGCTTCGAGGCAAGCGGCTCGAAAACCCCTGGAAAAAACACGACAACATACCGCTCTAGGATCGACTTCTGACCCGCAGGGCTGACGCGCGCGCGATCCGCAGCTAGTCTCTCATTAGAACGCAGCTAAGGAACGGTCCGACTGACCGCGTCCAAGCGCGTCGTCGGGAGGCGGCCGGTCTGACACTCGAAGAGCAGGACGATGACGGCGCGGCGCCCCCGCTGGAAGATTGCGAGGCCACGCAGGCGGTTCGTCGTCGTCATGTCCTCTTCATCCCAGGTTATCTGCCGCAGGCGCCCGTGCAGCAACGCAGGTTGGCCGGCCTTAATCTGAGGCGCTTCGCCAAGCTCTGGAATGTCGAGGTTGATGCAGGCCGGGAGCTGACCGAACACCCGGAGACGCCGAGCGCTTCCTGGCAGATCGAGATGCGTTCAGGGGACGCTCGGGTGTCGGTGGTCTACGAGATCCTGCGGTGGGACGATCTTGTCGCTCGGGATTTTGCGGTCCCCTTGGCTCATAAATTTCTGCAAGGCTTCGGAACGCTCTGGCTGGTCGTGACGTCCGGCCTGCTGTGGCGTCTGTGGCGCACCGCTCCATGGTATGCCGGGGCCTGGCTCTACCCGATCGCAGTCTTCATCGGCGCGGGCGCCCTCGGCGCCGCCGGAGGCAGTCTCGTCGAGGCTGGAGCGGTTGAACTGGAGTTCGAGGAAATCAGCGTGCTGCTCGGCGTCGCGACCTGGGCGTTGAGTTGGCTTGGCCTGCTGCATCTCCTGCGCCGATCGGGCGGTTTCGTCGTGCATCTGATGGACGACGGTCGATCGCAGCTTCGTTACGCCCGCCAGAAAGAGGCCGACCTTCACGATAGGGTCGGCGCCTTCGCGGATCGCATCCGCGCCGTCGTCCAGGAGGGGGCCGCCGACGAGGTGCTCGTCGTCGGGCACAGCAGCGGGTCGTTCCTCGCGATAGACGCGGTGTCGCGCGCCTATGAGGCCGAGCCCGGCTTCAGCCACACGGCGCCGTCATTCGCGCTTCTGACGGTCGGCGCGACGGAACTGATGGTCGCGCTCCACCCGGCGGCGGGCTGGTTCCGCGAGCGGATACGCCGTCTCGCCGTCGAACCCGCGCTGTTCTGGGCGGAGGTCGTCGGGCCGTGGGACGCTCTGAACTTTCCGCGCCGGGATCCGGTGTCAGAGCTCGGACTACAGACGCCGCCTGACAGACCCAATCCGGTCTTTCGACGAGCCTTCCTCACGAAGATGCTCAAGCCAGCGACCATCAAGTCTCTAAGACGCGGGATCAAGGTGTTCCGCCTGCACTTCCAGTTCATCATGGCGAACGAAGTGCAGGGGCCATACGACTACTTCGGCCTCGTCTGCGGCCCGCACTTCGCGCGAACCCAGTTCGCGCGGACAGCCATCGGCGGCGCGACCCGCATGAGTCCGCATCTGCAGGCGCTTGGCGACGATCGAGGTCCCGTTTTGGAACGGCGACCGACCCAGGACGCCACCCTCTGAGGGACGCTTTGATCGATCAGTAAGATTCGACTCGATTTCATCGTCTGTTTACGCTTCCTTAACCATTAGCGGGTCGTGCGGCTGCAGCGACGCTCGGGAGTTCGATCCCGGCGTCGGCGCCTTTGCGACCACTGGGCGGTGACAGGAACGGCAGATGGTCGCACTCGATTTTGCGCCGCTTGGCGGCGAAACAGCCGAAATCATCCATCCGCGCGCAGGCGTGAAGGTGGGCGGCCCGGCCGCGCTGAGGAAGCGGATCGAATACGGAACGCTGGTCGGCAGCATGGCGACGGGGTCGCTGTTCGCCGTCTGGTGGCTTCTGAACCATTCCATGACGTGGATAGAGTGGACCTCGCTCGGCGTCGGCTATGTCATCATAAATGTCGGCGTTGGAATGGGTTACCACCGCTACTTCACGCATAAGAGCTTCGAGACATCGAAGCCGATGCGCTACGCGATCGGCGTTCTGGCGCAGCTCTGCTGCCAGGGTTCGGTGCTCCGCTGGGTGGCCGATCATCGCCGCCATCACGCCCACGCCGATCACTGCGGGGACGTCCACAGCCCGGTGGTCGATGGCATGTGCAACAATGAAGGCACGCTGAAAGGCCTCTTCCACAGCCACATCGGCTGGCTGATGGACCCGACCACGACGGATCTCGACGTCTTCGCCCGCGACCTGCAGCAGGATCCCGTGGTGATGTGGTGCCATCGCACCCGCTGGTTCTGGGCGTTCTTCTCGCTGGCCGGCGCCCCGTTCGCGTTCGGCTACGCCTTCGGCGGATGGGAGCACGGCGTCGGATCGATGCTGGTCGGCGGTTTTCTCAGGACCTTCCTG
Source organism: Hansschlegelia plantiphila (assembly GCF_027922265.1). Taxonomy (GTDB): domain Bacteria; phylum Pseudomonadota; class Alphaproteobacteria; order Rhizobiales; family Methylopilaceae; genus Methylopila; species Methylopila plantiphila. The sequence continues at coordinate 26,615 of NZ_BSFI01000022.1, forward strand.
TTCCTCAACATGGTGCTCGCGGTGAACTCGATCGGGCACACCTTCGGCACCGAGCGCTTCGACAATCACAGCCACGCCAAGAACAACTGGGTGCTGGCGCTGCTCACCTTCGGCGACGGCTGGCACAACAACCACCACCGCCATCCGCGCAACGCCTATGCCGGCCTCACCTGGTGGGAGATCGACGTCAACGGCTACATCATCTCCGGGCTGGAGAAACTCGGGCTGGTCTGGAACGTGGTCCGAATCCCCGCCGCCGCGAAAGCGGACTGATCGTCCGGATCAGACGCGGAAGCGCCGTTGAACCCTCGCGGATTTGTGGTCCGCAAATGAATCCGGTCGCGTCCGGGGCTGTGGATCTGCTGGGATCCGCAGCCCCTTTTTTTAGCCGCCGGCCTGGAGCCGCCTTGCGACGGCGGGGGCGAAGTAGGTCAGCACGCCATCGGCGCCTGCGCGCTTGAACGCCATCAAGCTCTCGAACATCGCGGCGTCGCCGTCGATCCAGCCATTGTCGGCCGCCGCCCGGATCATCGCGTACTCGCCGGACACCTGGTAGGCGTAGGTCGGCATCCGGAAGCGCTCCTTCAGCCGCCACACGATGTCGAGATAAGGCATCCCTGGCTTCACCATCAGCATGTCGGCGCCTTCGGCGACGTCGAGTTCCGCCTCGCGCAGCGCCTCGTCGCTGTTCGCCGGGTCCATCTGATAGGTCTTCTTGTCGCCGATCAGCGCCTTCCTGGTGCCGATCGCATCGCGGAACGGCCCATAGAAGGCGGACGCGTACTTCGCGGCGTAGGACATGATCTGGACGTCAGCCCGCCCGGCGTCGTCGAGCGCGCCGCGGATTGCGCCGACCCGACCGTCCATCATGTCGGAAGGAGCGATAACGTCCGCGCCGGCCTCGGCCTGCGTCAGCGCCTGACGGACCAGCGCGGCGACTGTGGCGTCGTTCAGGATTCGCTCCCCCGCCATCAGGCCGTCATGGCCATGGCTGGTGTAGGGATCGAGCGCGACGTCGGTGATCAGACCGATCTCGGGGACCGCGGCCTTGAACGCTCTTAAAGCCGTGCAGACGAGATTGTCGGGGTTCTCGGCCTCCGACCCCTGTGCGTCGCGAAGCGCCGGATCCGTGTAGGGGAACAGGGCGATCGCGGGGATGCGGAGCTTCGCCGCCATTTCGACGTCGCGGACGGCCTCGTCGACCGTCAGGCGTTCGACGCCCGGCATCGCCGACACCGCCTCGCGGCGCCTCTCGCCGTCGATCAGGAAGATCGGCCAGATCAGATCGTCGACGGTCACCTGGTTCTCGCGCACGAGCCGCCGGGACCAGTCCGCGCGGCGATTGCGCCGGAGCCGCGTGGGGAGATCGAGCGCGCCGTCGGGCGTCCGGTTGTCGCTCGTCGCGCGAAGATTTCCGATCGCGTCGTGCATCGATCGAGTCCTCCAAACCAGGGACGCCGGCGGCGGCCGCACCCCCCGCCCGCGTTTGTAGGGCCATATCACCTGGAGCACCTGATGGACATGGCGAGCGCGCAGACGCGCCATCTCAGGCGCGCAGGCGTCGGCCGTTTGCGCCATCGGCGGGAGTCGGGGAGATTGCCCCCGGACGTCGCAGCGTTGCGACCGCCCCAGATGCGGATCGGAGAGGCCATGGCGGCTGAGCAGGACAAGGCGGGCCTTCCCGGCATCTCGCTGATCGACACGGTGCTGTCGGGGGATCGCGTCGCGCGGCCCTGGAGCTACCGGCTGGTTCTGATGGTGCGTGGGCTGGCGGTGTTCGAACTGCTCAAGGGTCTGGCCTATTGGGCTGCTCTGATCGGAGCGGGCGGTTCGCCCGATCCGCTTTCCGGGATGACGACGCCGTGGCTCGTCGCCTGCCTGTTCTTCGCGGTCGCTGATCCGGTGGCCGCGGTCGGACTGTGGCTTGGAGCGGCGTGGGGGGTCGCGATCTGGCTGCTCGCCGCCATCGGCCAGATCGTTGTCGCGTCGGTAGAGCCGGCGGCGTCCGGCGGTCGCTGGTTCATGACGGCGTTCACGCTGCTGGCTATGGCGGCCTACGTTTTTCTCTCTATGAACGCTCGGCGGGAAGCCCCTTGAGCCCAAGACGATCAGCGCCTTTCCCGCTCTGCGCAGTCACCGTTTATGGCCATTCAGATTTCAGAAGGCAAAATGAAGATCGATTCACGTTTATCCAGGTAAGATCTTGTTGACTTACGCAGGAAACGGTTTGTTCAGTCTAAGAAATAAATACAAATTTCATCACGTCATTTAAGCGCATTTTCACGTGCCCGGACTATCTTCGGTATCAACGAGGCGCGGGACAGGACGACGCCTCAAGTTGATCTGGAATATAGGAAGGCGTCTGCCATGAAGAACGTTGCCCGCCGGGCCGAGCCCGCCGCCGCCGATCCTCGTCAGGGTGAAGTCCGCCCGCTTTATCTTGAGGCGCTCACTTTGGTCGAGCGGCTTCATCGCAGGCTGCTGGACGTCATCAAGGATGAGTTCGACCGGCGCGGCCGCTCCGACATCAACAGCGTCCAGGCGCTTCTTCTCTATAACATCGGCGACGCCGAGCTCACCGCCGGCGAACTCCGGACCCGCGGCTACTATCTCGGCTCCAACGTCTCCTACAACCTCAAGAAGCTCGTCGAGATGGGCTACCTGCACCACCAGCGTTCGCGGATGGACCGCCGCTCGGTCCGGATCAGCCTGACGGAACAGGGCCGCGAGATCCACGACGTGGTCGACCAGCTCTACGCCAAGCACGTCCGCACGATCGAGCAGGTCGGCGGCGTCAACGCGGAAGACTTCAAGACGCTGAACGTCGCTCTGGTTCGCCTCGAGCGCTTCTGGACCGACCAGATCCGCTTCCGACTTTGATGACGGCCGGCGCCTGTCGCGCCGCGAAACAAAAAGCCCGCCGCAAGCGCCTGCGGCGGGCTTTTTGTTTGCCGCTAGACTCTGCGCGGGCGACCCTCAGGCGCTGGGTCGAAGCAGGACGTGCTTCTTGCGACCGAGCGATAGCTTGATCACGCCTTCCGGCGTCAGATCGGCTTCCGTCAACTGCGCTCTCTCGTCGGCGACCGGCTTGTCGTTCACACGAAGTCCGCCGCCCTTGACCTGACGGCGCGCCTCGCCGTTCGAGGCCACGAGGCGCGCGAGCTCCGCAAACGCCGACAGGACGCCGATGCCCGAAGTCAGCGCGTCGCGCGCGACCTCGACTGTGGGCAGCGTCTCAGCGAGAGAGCCTTCCTCGAAGGTCTTCCGGGCGGTCGCTTCGGCTTCTTCAGCCGCTGCGCGGCCATGGACGATGGCGGTCGCCTCGGTCGCCAGAACCTTCTTGGCCTCGTTGATCTCCGCGCCGTCCAAGGCGCCGAGCCGCTTAATCTCGGCAAGCGGCATGTCCGTGAACAACTTGAGGAAACGGACGACGTCGGCGTCTTCGGTGTTCCGCCAGTACTGCCAGAACACGTAAGGCGAGGCCATGTCGGCGTTGAGCCAGACCGCGCCGCCGGCGGTCTTGCCCATCTTGGCGCCGGACGACGTCGTAATCAGCGGGCAGGTCAGCGCGAACAGGCTCGCGCCGTCGACGCGGCGGCCGAGCTCGATGCCGTTGACGATGTTGCCCCACTGATCCGAGCCGCCCATCTGCAGCCGGCAACCGTAGCGGCGCTGAAGCTCGAGAAAGTCGTAGGCCTGCAGGATCATGTAGTTGAACTCGAGGAACGAGAACGGCTGGTCCTGCTCGAGCCTCGACTTGACGCTGTCGAAGGACAGCATGCGGTTGACCGAGAAGTGCCGGCCGATCTCGCGCAGGAACGGCACATATTCGAGCCTGTCGAGCCACTCGGCGTTGTCGACCATGATGGCGTCGGCGACGCCGTCGCCGAACGTCATGAACTGGGTGAAGACCGATTTGATGGTCTCCTTGTTCGCTGCGATCTGGGCGTCGTCCAGCAGCGGTCGCTGGTCGTTTCGGAACGACGGGTCGCCGACCTTTGTGGTGCCGCCGCCCATCAGCACGATCGGCTTGTGGCCGGTCTGCTGCAGCCGCCGCAGCATCATGATGTTCGCCATATGCCCGACATGCAGGCTCGGAGCCGTCAGGTCGTAGCCGATATAGGCCGTGACTTTTCCCTCGGTCGCCAGCGTGTCGAGCGCCGCCGGATCGGAAACCTGGTGGATCTGGCCGCGCTCGTCGAGAAGGCGCAGGAAATCGGAACGGTAGGTCGTCATCGGGTCAGGCGGCTCTTCCGGACGGTTCGGCGAATAGGCGCGGGGATGTAGCAGGTTCACGTTTCACGTGCCATCGCACGTGACAGTCCGCCCGACGCCGCAGTGCGGACCCGCCGGAGGCGCGCAGGCCGACGCGCGCAGCCTCGAAGTCGCTTTGAAGACCTCGGTAAGATGGTTAACGACTTTGGCGCACACTCCAAAGCAACATCGCTTCAAGGCAAGGCGCGCTGAGGCGCCGAAGTCCGCCGCGATGTCTCGTGTGTAACCGACCGCGCCGTTGGCGTTTTGGGGAAGCCGGTCGATGAGTGTAAGCGTTCGCGTCGCGCGCCGAGGCCGCCTGTTCCGCCGAGGGGCTGTCCTGTTTCTGACGGCCGGCGCCTCGGTGACGGCGTCGCTCAGCGTCATGTCCATCGCGGCGAGCGGTCTCGCGACCCTCGCGACGAACCGCCCCGGCGTGCTCGACGACTGGCGCGAGCCTCCATTCCAAAAGGACGCCGCCCTGCGGGCCGCTCAACGCGGCGCGGCGCTCGCCTCGCTTTTCGCTGAATATGACGCGGCGTTCGGCGCCTCTGACGTGGCAGGGCTTGGCGACCGGCTCGCCGCGCTGGGCGCGAAGCTCAGGGGAGCGGAGCCGATGGTCGTCGCGTCCGGAAACGCCTCGACCGTCGCGTCCGCCACGCCAAGGTCGGAGCGCGCGGCCGTCCCGACGCCCCGAGTGATCGCGATCCCCGACGAGGTAGAACTCGCAGGCTCGATCCCGCAACCGTCGGTCATCCGGCTCGCGTCCCTCGAAGACACGCCGCAGCCGTCGCCGGGGGGCGCCCCGGCCGAGGTCTCCGCCGCGCCCGCGGACGTCTCCGCCGAAGCCGCTCCCGCTCCCGTCGTGCCGCTGCCGCCGCTGCGGCCGGCCGATCTCACGCGCATGGCGCAGGTCCGCGAGCTCGCGCGGTCTCCGGCCTCGCCGCTCCGGCTCGACGCCGCGGCCCCCGCGCCGCGGCCCGCGCGACCGATCGCGCTCGCCTACGCGCCGTCGCCGGAAGCCGAGGGCGGACGTGGCGCCGGGGATTTTCTGCGGAACCTGTTGAGCCCGGGCGACGTCGCGAGGCCGCTTGGCGGACATGGCGGCGTCGCGGTCTACGACATCGAATCCGCCACCGTGCGATTGCCGGACGGCGAGCGGCTCGAGGCGCATTCCGGTCTCGGCCACAGGCAGGACGATGCGTCATACGTCCGGGAGAAGAACCGCGGACCGACGCCGCCTAACATCTACGATCTCCGGATGCGCGAGGCCCGTTTCCACGGCGCCGAGGCGATCCGCCTGCTCCCGCGGGACCAGAAGAAGGTCTTCAACCGCGACGGTCTGCTCGCGCATCCCTACATGTATGTGGGCGGCGGCGACCGCTCTCAGTCGAACGGCTGCGTGGTGTTCAGGAACTACGATCGCTTCCTGAGAGCCTTCAAAGCCGGCCAGATCGCACGGCTGATCGTGGTGCCGAGCATGAGGGAGCTGCCGACCTATCTGGCGGCGCTGTGATCCGGGTGCGCGGCCGGTCGCGGTTGGCGTAAGGTGGACCGACGGATTCTCGAACGCGGGACGGTCCCTCGATGCGTGCGATCGGACTAATGAGCGGGACATCCTGCGACGGCGTCGACGTTGCGCTGGTCGAAACGGACGGGGAGCGGATCGAGCGCTTTGGCCCGACCAGCTACCAGCCATACGGCGCCGCCGAACGCGCGGTGCTCGCGCGGGCGCTCGGCGACGCCGCCGCGCTCACTGACCGCACAGCGCGACCCGGATCGCTTGCGATCGCGGAGGCGATCGTCAACGGCGCGCACCGCATCGCCGTCGAGAGCTTTCTATCGGGAAACGACATCGACATGGCGAGCATCGACGTCGTCGGCTTCCACGGTCAGACGGTGCTGCACAGGCCTGAGCGGCGTCTGACCGTGCAGATCGGCGACGGCGCCGCGCTCGCCCGCTCGCTCGGACGACCGGTCGTCTATGATTTTCGCGCCGCGGACGTCGCCGCCGGCGGGCAAGGCGCGCCCCTCGCCCCGACCATTCACCCCGTGCTGATCCGCGACCTCGACCTGCCTCGGCCGCTCGCGGTGCTGAATCTCGGCGGCGTCGGCAACGTCACCTTCATCGGCGAGGATGACGCGCTTGTCGCTTTCGACACGGGCCCGGCGAACGCGCTGATGGACGATCGGCTGGCCCGCGAGACCGGCGAGGCGTTCGACCGGGACGGCGCGATCGCAGCGTCCGGACGGGTCGATGAGGAGATCGTGCGAAAGCTGATGTCGCACGCCTATTTCGACGCGCCCCCGCCGAAGTCGCTGGACCGCAACGCCTTCGACGCAATGGCGACGGATGGTCTGCCGCTCTCCGACGCGCTTGCGACGCTTGCCGCCTTCACCGCCCAGTCGGTCGCGCATGGCGCGCGGCATCTGCCGGCTCCGCCGGCGCTCTGGATCGTTGCGGGAGGAGGGGCTCGTAATCCCACGCTGCTCGGGATGCTCCGGGAGCGTCTTGGCGCCGACGTCATGACCGCTGACGAGGTCGGCCTGTCGTCGGACGCGATGGAGGCGCAGGCCTTCGCGGTTCTCGCCGTGCGCAGCCTGAGAGGCCTGCCGCTCACCTATCCCGGCACGACCGGCGCGCCGCGGCCGATGACGGGCGGGGTTCTGGCGCAACCGTAAGCGTCCGCTGACTTTCCAGAACCATGTCGCCCGAAGAGCCTTGAGCTCGAACATCGTCCTCCGGTCAAGCTGGAGGACGATGAGCGTTTTGGCCCCATGCGCTCAGGCGGCGTCTTCGCCGCCCGACGTGATCGCCGGAACCGGGGCGGGCGCCGGCGCCGGCTCGACCGCGCCGAGGCGCTTGTCGAGATAGGTGTTCACTTCGACCAGCAACTCGTCGATGCGGTTCTCGAAGAAGTGGTTGGCGCCGGGGATGACCGCCTGGTCGATGACGATGCCCTTCTGCGTCTTCAGCTTCTCGATCAGCACCTGCACGTCGCGCATCGGGGCGACGCGGTCCTGGTCGCCGTGGACGAACAGGCCCGAGGACGGGCAGGGGGCGAGGAACGAGAAGTCGAAGCGGTTCGCAGGCGGGGCGATCGAGATGAAGCCTTCGACCTCGGGGCGGCGCATCAGAAGCTGCATGCCGATCCAGGCGCCGAACGAGACGCCGGCGATCCAGCAGGCGCGGGCGTCCGGGTTCAGGGTCTGCGCCCAGTCGAGCGCGGAGGCCGCGTCGGACAGCTCGCCTGAACCATGGTCGAACGCGCCCTGGCTTCGGCCGACGCCGCGGAAATTGAAGCGAAGAACGGAGAACCCGCGGTTCAGAAACGCGTAATAGAGATTGTAGACGATCTGATTGTTCATCGTGCCCCCGAACTGCGGATGGGGATGCAGGATGAGCGCGATCGGAGCGCGACGCGTTTTCGCGGGGTGGTATCGGCCCTCGAGCCGGCCAGCCGGTCCGCTGAAGATCACCTCGGGCATAGTGGGTCCTTCATGGTCGCCGCGCGGGCCTGGGGTAAGCCGTTCAGGCCCGGAAGCATCCGCTGCTTCCGGGACGAGACCAGCGCTGCCCACCGGGGCGGTCTTGCGTGTTTAATCGCCTGTCTCTAGCACGGAAGGGCTCACCAAAAGCAAGGATCACGAGAGCCTGGTCCGGCGTTACGGCAGAGACAGGAGGCTGGAGGATCGATGACTGAGCCTCGCGTCTATCTTGACCACAACGCCACGACGATAGTGCGTCCGAACGTGATCGCGCTGATCGCCGAGACGCTTGGCGCGACCGGAAACCCGTCCTCCATCCACGCGGAAGGCCGCGCGAAACGCAGGATCGTCGAAAACGCTCGCAAACAGGTCGCGGCGCTGGTGGGCGGTTCCCCGTCCTCCGTGACATTCACGAGCGGAGGCACAGAGTCCTCCAACATCGCGCTCACTCCGTCGATCCGCGACGCCCGCGACCCGCGGCCGGTGACGCGCCTCCTGGTCTCGGCCGTCGAGCATCCGGCGGTCGCGGCCGGCGCCCGCTTCCGCTCCGCGGCGGTCCAGAGCGTCCCCGTTGACCGCCGAGGGGTGGTGGACCTCGAGAGCGTCGAGGCGGCCTTCGGCCGGCACGCTGTGGCTCGCCCGGACGAGCGCGCCATGCTCGCGCTGATGCTCGCGAACAATGAGACGGGCGTGATCCAGCCGGTGGCCGAAGCCTGCCGCATCGCCAGGCGGTTCGGGGGCCTCGTTCACGTCGACGCCGTGCAGGCCGCGGGCAAGATCCCCGTCGACATTGGCGAACTCGGCTGTGACTTCCTCGCGCTTTCCGCCCACAAGTTCGGCGGACCGCAGGGCGTCGGCGCGCTGGTGCGGGCCGAAGAAGGGCTGCACGTCGAGGAGCCTCTGATCCGCGGCGGCGGCCAGGAGCGCGGTTGGCGCGGCGGGACCGAGAATGTCGCCGGCGTTGCAGGGCTCGGACTGGCCGCCGAGGAGGCGAGGGCGGGCCTCGACGCCTTCGGGGGTCTGTTTGTCCTGCGCGACGCGCTCGAGCGCGGAATCCGGGCGCTCGACAAGGTCGTGGTCTTCGGCGAGGGCGCCTCGCGGCTGCCGAACACGTCCTGCTTCGCAAGCCCCGGCGTCGCCTCGGATCGCGCGATCATCGCGCTCGACCTCGCCGGGATCGCGGTTTCCTCGGGATCGGCCTGCTCTTCCGGCAAAACCAAGGCCTCTGCAGTGCTTGAAGCTATGGGGATCGAACCCAATCTGTCGTCTGGGATGATCCGCGTCAGCTTCGGCTGGTCGTCGAAAGCGACGGACGTGGAGCGTTTCCTTTCGGCATGGTCGGACATCGTCCGCAGAAGTGCGCGGAAGCCATCGGTCTCCGCCGCTTAAGTTAGCCGGAGGCGTTCCGCAGACGCCGAAGCCCTGCTAGAAGGTTTCCAACAAACGCCGCGGTCGCCCGCGGCGCCATGGAGCAAGGAATTATGCCGGCAGTTCAGGAGACAGTCGCTCGCGTCCGCTCGATCGACGTCGACCAGTACAAGTACGGCTTCGTGACCGAAATCGAATCCGATCGCGCCGATAAGGGCCTGTCGGAGGATACGGTGCGCTTCATTTCGGCCAAGAAGGGCGAGCCGGAGTGGATGCTGGAATGGCGGCTCGACGCCTACCGCCGCTGGCGGACGATGGCGGAGCCGAAATGGGCGCGCGTCGACTATCCCGCGATCCCCTATGAAGAGCTCTATTATTATTCCGCGCCTAAGGGCTCCTCGGGCCCGAAGACGCTCGCCGACGTCGATCCCGAACTGCTGCGGACCTACGCCAAGCTCGGCATTCCTCTCCAGGAGCAGGAGATTCTGGCAGGCGTCGAGCAGCGCCGCGTCGCGGTCGACGCCGTGTTCGACTCCGTCTCCGTCGCGACAACCTTCAAGGAAGAGCTCGGCCGGGCCGGAGTGATCTTCTGCCCGATCTCCGAGGCGTTGCGCGATCATCCTGAACTTGTACGGAAGTATCTCGGCACGGTGGTGCCGGCGACCGACAACTTCTTCGCGACGCTGAACGCAGCGGTGTTCTCAGACGGCTCGTTCGTCTACGTGCCGAAGGGCGTCCGCTGCCCGATGGAGCTCTCGACCTATTTCCGCATCAACGAGCGCAACACCGGGCAGTTCGAGCGCACGCTGATCATCGCCGACGAGGGCTCCTATGTCAGCTATCTCGAAGGCTGCACGGCGCCGATGCGCGACGAGAACCAGCTGCATGCGGCGGTCGTCGAGCTCGTCGCGCTCGACGACGCCGAGATCAAGTACTCCACCGTCCAGAACTGGTACCCAGGCGACGCTGAGGGCAAGGGCGGCATCTACAACTTCGTGACCAAGCGCGGCGATTGCCGGGGCAGGAACGCCAAGATTTCCTGGACCCAGGTCGAGACCGGCTCGGCGATCACCTGGAAATATCCGAGCTGCATCCTGCGCGGCGACAACTCTCGCGGAGAGTTCTACTCGATCGCGATCTCGAACGGCCGCCAGCAGGTCGACTCGGGCACCAAGATGATTCACCTCGGCAAGAACACGAGCTCCAAGATTATCTCGAAGGGGATCTCGGCCGGCCGCTCGCAGAACACCTATCGCGGGCTGGTGTCAGCCCACCGCAAGGCGACCAACGCGCGCAACTTCACGAACTGCGATTCTTTGCTGATCGGCGACAAGTGCGGGGCCCATACGGTGCCCTATCTCGAAGCCAAGACATCCACCGCGGTGTTCGAGCATGAGGCCACGACGTCGAAGATCTCCGACGACCAGATGTTCTATTGCCAGCAGCGCGGACTGTCGTCCGAGGAGGCGGTGGCGCTCATCGTCAACGGCTTCGTCAAGGACGTGCTTCAGCAGTTGCCGATGGAGTTCGCGGTGGAGGCGCAGAAGCTGATTTCGATCTCGCTCGAAGGCAGCGTTGGCTAGCGCAGGAGACGATCCCGGACGGCTTTCACGCCGAGCCGACATCGTGCGCCCTATATTCGGATGACGATCCCGGCGCTCGCTTCGCTCGGCCGGGATGATGAATGGAACCGGACGTAAAAATGTTGCTCTCGATCAAGAACCTCCACGCCTCCATCGAGGACAAGCCGATCCTTCGCGGGCTGGACCTCGATGTGAAAGCCGGCGAGGTTCACGCCATCATGGGCCCGAACGGGTCGGGCAAGTCGACGCTGAGCTATGTGCTCGCAGGCAAATCCGACTACGACGTCACGGAAGGCTCGGCGACGCTCGACGGCGCCGATTTATTCGCAATGGAGCCCGACGCGCGGGCCGCCGCCGGGCTGTTCCTCGCCTTCCAGTATCCGCTGGAAATTCCTGGCGTCGCAACGATGACCTTCCTGAAGACCGCGCTCAACGCGCAGCGCCGCGCGCGCGGCGAGGCGGAGTTGCCCACGCCGCAGTTCATAAAGCTGGTGCGTGAGAAGGCCGATGGCCTCGGCATCTCGACCGACATGCTCAAGCGCGGTCTGAACGTCGGGTTCTCCGGCGGCGAGAAGAAGCGCAACGAGGTCCTGCAGATGGCGCTGCTCGAGCCCAAACTCTGCGTGCTCGACGAGACCGACTCCGGCCTCGACATCGACGCGCTGAAGATCGTGGCCGAGGGGGTCAATGCGCTGCGCGCCAAGGATCGCGGCTTCGTGGTGATCACCCACTACCAGCGCCTGCTCGACCACATCGTACCCGACGTCGTCCACGTGATGGCGAAGGGCCGCATCGTTCGCACCGGCGGCAAGGAACTCGCTCACGAGCTCGAAGCCCGCGGATACGCCGATTACGTCGAAGAAGCCGCTTGAGGACCGACCACGCGATGAACGCGGATGTCCGCCCCATACGAACCGCCGCCGAGACCGGCCTGATCGAAGCCTTCGAGGCGGTTCGCGCCGCGCTGCCTGGCGGTGAGCGGGGAGCGCAGCTGCGCGACGACGCCTTCGCGACGATCGCGAGCCGCGGCCTGCCGAACCGCCGCGTCGAGGAATGGAAGTACACCGACCTTCGCGCCCTGATGCGCGAGGCGCGTCCCTTGGCTGGGCCGGTGACGCCCGCCGAGCTCGCTGCGGCCGAGGCGCTTCTGCCGATGGCGGACGTGGAAGCGCTGCGGATCGTCTTCGTGAATGGACGGCTGGCGCCCAGCCTGTCTCAGCTCGCCGGCGCGCCGTCCGGCGTGGCCATCTCGCCGCTCTCCGACGCCCTTGAAGGCGACGCGCCGCATGCTCTCGTCCTCGAAGGCGCGCCCGCGGACAACGCCCTGGTCGCGCTCAATACTGCGTTCGTGGCGGACGGTCTGATGATCGCGGTCGATGAGGGCGTCGCCGCCAGCCGTGCGATCCATGTCGCGAACGTCCAGACCGGGGCGGCGCATTCGTCCTACGGACGCCTTCTGGTGTCGGTCGGGAAGGGCGCCTCGGTGACCCTGATCGAAAGCCATTCCGGCGACGCCGCAGGCCACCAGACCAACACGCTTGTCGGCCTTGATCTTGCGGACGACGCCAAGGCCAATCTCGTGAAGCTGCAGGACGAGGGGCTCGGCACGCTGCACCTCGCGACGCTCGCGGTTCGGCTGGGCCGAAAGGCGGAGCTGAATTCGCTCGCGCTTTCAGCCGGCTCGCTGGCTGCGCGCCAGCAGATCTTCCTCGCCTTCAAGGGCGACAAGGCGACGGCGAACGTCAGCGGGGCCGGTTTCGCCGGCGCCAGGCGCCACCTCGATACGACGTTGGTCATCGATCACGAGGGGCAGGGCTGCGTCAGCCGCGAACTGTTCAAGACCGCTCTCGACGGCCAGGCGCGCTCGGTGTTCCAGGGCAAGATCGTGGTGCGCCCAGGCGCGCAGAAGACCGACGGCAAGATGATGGCGAAGGCGCTGCTGCTGTCCGAAGGGGCCGAGGCCGACGCCAAGCCGGAGCTCGAGATCTTCGCCGACGACGTCGTCTGCGGGCACGGGGCGACTGTCGGGGCCATCGACGATGAGCTGTTGTTCTACCTCAAGTCCCGCGGCCTGCCGCAGGTGGAGGCCGAGGCGCTGCTCGTCCAGGCCTTCGTCGGCGAGGTGATCGAGATGATCGAGGACGAGCCGCTGCGCGACGCGCTGACCGCCCGAGCCGAACGGTGGCTGCGGGAGCGCGACTGAACGGTCGACCACGTTACGGCCTTGCGTTCGCGACGGCAGCGGTTAGATCAGGGATATGTCCTTCGCCGAAGAGCTCTCGCCTGTCGCCGCGCCCTATGATGTGGAGCGGCTGCGCGCCGATTTTCCTGCGCTCAAGATGCAGATCCACGGCAAGCCGCTCGTCTATCTCGACAATGGCGCGTCGGCGCAGAAGCCGGTGCAGGTTCTCGACCGGATGCGGCGGGCGTACGAAACCGAATACTCCAACGTCCACCGTGGCTTGCACTATCTTGCGAACGCCGCGACTGAGGCGTTCGAGGGCGGCCGCGAGAGCGTCCGCGATTTCCTCAACGCAGCCTCGATCGACGAGATCGTTTTCACCCGTTCAGCGACGGAGGCGATCAATCTTGTCGCGAACGGCGTGGGACTCGCGGGGATCGAGGAGGGCGACGAGATCGTGCTCTCGATCATGGAGCACCATTCCAACGTCGTGCCGTGGCATTTCCTGCGCGAGCGCAAGGGCGCGGTGCTGAAATGGGTGCAGGTCCGCGAGGACGGATCGTTCGATATCGAGTCCTTCGAGGCCGCGCTGACTGAACGCACCAAGTTCGTCGCGATCACGCATATGTCGAACGTGCTCGGCACCGTCGTGCCGGTGAAGGAGGTCGTACGGCTCGCCCATGAGCGGGGGATCCAGGTCCTCGTCGACGGCAGCCAGGGCGCGGTCCATCTGGCTCCGGACGTTCGCGACATCGGCTGCGACTATTACGTGTTCACGGGCCACAAGGTCTATGGGCCGACCGGGATCGGCGTCCTCTACGGAAAATCCGAGCGGTTGCAGGAGCTTGCGCCGTTCAATGGCGGCGGCGAGATGATCCGCGACGTGACGGAGGAGAACGTCACCTATGGCGACCCGCCTCACCGTTTCGAAGCCGGTACGCCGCCCATCGTCCAGGCGATCGGGCTCGGCGCCGCGCTGGCGTACATGAAGACAGTCGGGCTTCCCGCGATCGCGGACCACGAGGCTGCGCTCGGCCGCTATGCGCAGGAGCGGTTAAGCGCGATTAATTCTGTGACAATTTTCGGTAAAGCGCCGGGTAAGGGCGCGATCGTCTCGTTCAATGTGCAGGGCGCTCACGCCCATGACGTCGCGACGGTGCTCGACCGATCGGGCGTCGCGGTCCGCGCCGGCACCCATTGCGCCCAACCGTTGCTGAAGCGGCTCGGGGTCACGTCGACCTGCCGGGCGTCCTTCGCCCTTTACAACACGACCGACGAGATCGATCGTCTCGCGGACGCCCTGACCAAGGCGCGAGACCTGTTCGCGTGAGAAAGGCTCGACCATGAGCGACGCTGCGACGGCCTCCAAGCCGGAAGAGACCTCCGCGATTCCCGCGGACGAGCTTGCGCGCCTGACGGACGAGATCGTGGGCGCGCTGAAGACGGTCTACGATCCCGAAATCCCGGTCGACATCTACGAGCTCGGTCTCGTCTACCGGATCGACATCGCTGACAGCCGCGACATCGTGATCGACATGACGCTGACCGCGCCCGGTTGCCCGGTCGCCGGCGAAATGCCGGGCTGGGTCGAGAACGCCGTCGGGGCCGTGCCGGGCGTCGGCAAGGTCGACGTCAACATGGTGTTCGACCCGCCGTGGGATCAGAGCCGCATGTCGGACGAGGCCCGCGTCGCGCTCGACATGTGGTGAGGCGTGGAGCCGCTGGCGGAGGCGAGGCCGTCGATCGACGGCGTGGTCGAGACGGCGGTCTATGTCGACGACCTCGATTGCGCCTCCGCGTTTTACGACGCTCTCTTCGGCTTCCCGCATCTTTTCGCCGACCAGACCATGGTGGCCTACGACGCCGGCCGCCGCAGCGTGTTCCTGCTGTTCAGGCGGGGATCGTCGGCGGAGGCCAAGCATCAGCCCGGCGGCGGCGTGATACCCGGCCATGACGGGACGGGGTCCCTGCATTTCGCCTTCGCGACGTCGGCGGACGACATTCCGAGATGGCTGCGGCGTCTGGAAGACCATGGCGTCGCGCTCGAGGGCCGGGTCGACTGGCCGCGCGGCGGCGTCAGCCTCTATTTCCGCGACCCCGACCGCAACCTCGTGGAGATCGCCTCGCCGGGGCTTTGGGCGAGTTATTGAAGGCGGCTCGATTTTCGCCGCGCCTCGGCTTATCTATGTCAGGTCGAAAAAGGAGTTCAGGCCGCCATGGCGTCCCGTCCGCGTCCCGCAGTGATGACCCTCACCGAACGCGCCGCCGCGCGCGTGCGCTCGATCGTTGAACGCTCCGACACGCCGCTCACTGGCCTGCGCATCGGCGTGAAGACTGGCGGCTGCGCCGGCATGGAATACACGCTTGATTACGCGGCCGAGCCCCAGCCTCTCGACGAGGTCGTGGTCGACAAGGGCGCCACGGTGCTAATTGACCCCAAGGCGATCCTCTATCTGCTCGGGACCGAAATGGATTTCGTCACCGAGAAGCTGACGCAGCGCTTCGTGTTCAACAACCCGAACCAGACTTCGGCCTGCGGTTGCGGCGAGTCGGTCGCGATCACGCCGGCGCGGCCGGAGACCTACGTCCCCGCCGCCTGATGCTGGACGTCGAACGGGCGGGGGAGCTGTTCGAAGCTTTCGGCCCGGTCCGCTGCCGGCCGATGTTCGGCGGGACCGGCGTCTACGCGCGGGATGTCATGTTCGCGCTCGAGGTTCGGGACGTCCTCTATCTCAAGACCGACGCGTCGACCCAGGCCGCCTTCCAGGCGGAAGGCTGCGGCCCGTTCAGTTATGACACAGCCAGAGGACAGCGGACGATCGCTTCGTATTGGCGCGCGCCTGATCGCCTGCTCGACGATCCAGAAGAGTTCGCGGTGTGGGCGAGGAGGGCGCTCGCCGTGGCGCTGTCGCGCAAGCAGCAGGCCCCGCGCAAGCAGTCGAAAAAGACCTGACGCGTTCGCGCCGCTGCAAGTCGCCTCGTGCGCGTCGAACAAGCCCATGAGGGGTGCGGCGCAGCATGGCCGACCCTATGTCTTAGTCAGACGATGGCCGGCCGACGCCGGCGTTCATAGTGCGGAGCCGCTTTCCCATGTCCCAGACCAATGTCGACGTCCTGTTCAAGCCGTTCACGCTTGGATCCCTCACGCTTCCCAACCGCATCGTCATGGCGCCGCTGACCCGCTCGCGCGCCGACCACAAGACCCTCGCGCCGCGGCAGATGAACGCCGACTATTACGCCCAGCGCGCCAGCGCCGGTTTGATCATCGCGGAAGCGACGCAGATCATGCCTGAGGGTCAGGGCTACGCCTGGACGCCCGGCGTCTATTCGGACGAACAGATCAAGGGCTGGAGGCTCGTGACCGACGCCGTCCACGCCAAGGGCGGACGCATCGTCCTGCAGCTTTGGCACGTCGGCCGCATCTCGCATCCTGACCTTCAGCCAGGCGGCGTCCTGCCCGTCGCGCCGTCGGCGATCAAGCCGGAGGGCCAGGCCTTCACCGAGACCGGCTTCAAGCCGCACGTGACGCCGCGCGCGCTTGAGACCGACGAGATTCCCGGGATCGCCGCCCAGTACGGCAAGGCGGCCTCGAACGCGATCGCGGCGGGCTTCGACGGCGTCGAGGTGCATGCGGCCAACGGCTACCTGCTCGACCAGTTTCTGCGCGACAAGACGAACAAGCGCACGGACCGTTATGGCGGCTCCATCGAGAACCGCGCACGCTTCCTGATCGAAGCGACCGAGGCCGCAGCCAAGGCGATCGGCGCGGATCGGGTCGGGGTGCGCCTGTCGCCGCTGAGCCCGTTCAACGACATCTCGGATTCGAACCCTGAGCCGCTCTTCACCTACGCCGTGGAGCAGCTTTCAAAGCTGGGCGTGGCCTATATCCATGTGATCGAGGGCGAAACCCAGGGGAACCGCGCGCCGGAAGGCGGCTTCGATCTTTCGGTTCTGCGCCGGGCCTTCAAGGGCGCCTATATCGGCAACAACAATTACAACTCGGCGCTCGCCGCCGAGCGCATCGCCTCGGGCGAGGTCGATCTCGTCGCGTTCGGTCGTCCCTTTATCGCCAACCCCGACCTTGTCGAACGCATCCGTACGGATGCGCCGCTGGCCGAAGGCGACAAGGCGACCTTCTATGGCGGGGACGAGCAGGGCTATACCGACTATCCGTCTCTTGCGGAGACCGCTGCTTCGAAGGTGGCCTGAGGGCTCGAACCAGCGCTGGCCCTAGTAATCTCGGCGCGGGCGACAGCGACTTGCCCGGCCATGATCCCGGAGTGATCCCGCTCAGGCGACCTTCGCGCGAAGGTCGCCTGAGCGCGCGGCTCGGCGTCGGCGTGAGATCTGCGTCGCGCGGGGATCGTCTTCGGTGACGACCAGGTTTCGGCCGTCGCGCTTTGCGGCGTACATGCAGCGGTCCGCCCGGTCGAGGATGGTCTGGGCGCTGTCGCTGCGTCGCCATTTGGCGACGCCGATCGGTTAAGTGGAGCGGAGACGGAAGTTCAGGCGCTGTTGCGCGTCGATCGCAGAAGAAAAGCCGGAACATGGTCGCCGAGCCCGAGCACACGCTCCTCGGCGCCCTGTGGAACGGGACGACGTTCGGCCGGACGGCGGCTTTCGACCTTGGCGGGAGCAACGGGCTCCTTCTCTGCAGCGACCCGCGCGGGACGACGCGGAGTCTTCGGCGTACGGACGGGAGCGGGGACGTCCTCCACCGCCACGGCTTCGACCTCGACAGGGACGGGGACTGGCTTGGAGGCGCGCGGAGCGGCGCGATCGGCCCCGCCGCGACGGGGTCCGCGAGCGGGCGCCGCGCCGCCTTCGGCGCCGCGGGAGGCTCCGCCGCGGGAGCGACCACCGCGCGGGCGGGCTTCGGAGGCCGCCTCGGGATCGAGCGCCGCGCCCTGCCAGGTGATCGAGGTCTTGGTCAGGCTTTCGATCGCCGCGAGGTTTTTCGCGTCGGCCGGCGTGACGAGGCTGATCGCGACTCCGCTGCGTCCGGCGCGGCCGGTCCGGCCGATGCGATGGACGTAATCCTCGGCGTGGATCGGGATATCGTAATTGATGACGTGGCTGACGTCCGGAATGTCGAGGCCGCGGGCTGCGACGTCGCTCGCGACCAGCAGCGCCACCTCGCCCGTCTTGAAGCTGTCGAGCGCCGCCATGCGGGCGCGCTGATCGAGATCGCCATGCAGCGCCGCGACCTTGAAGCCGTGCTTCTCAAGCGACTTGTGCACCACGCCGATGTCGCGCTTGCGGTTGCAGAATACGATCGCGTTCTTGAAGTTCTCGGCGCCGTCGACCGCGCGCCACAGCGCGTCGCGTTTCTCGGCGGGATCGTCGCTGACGGAGATCAGCAGCTGTTTGACCAGAGCCGCCGTCGTCGAGGGGCGAGCCACCTCGATCCGCTCCGGGTTGCGCAGGAACTGCTGGGTCAGGCGCTGGATCTCGGGCGGCATCGTCGCGGAGAAGAACAGCGTCTGCCGCGACGGCGGGATCAGCTTGCAGATGCGCTCGATGTCCGGGATGAAGCCCATGTCGAGCATGCGGTCGGCCTCGTCGATGACGAGGATCTCGATGCCGGTGAGCAGCAGGCGGCCGCGCTCGAAATGATCGAGCAGCCGGCCCGGAGTCGCGATCAGCACATCGACGCCGCGGGTGAGCTTGGCGTCCTGATCGCCGAATGACACGCCGCCGATCAGCAACGCCATCGAAAGCTTGTGATTCTGCCCGTATTTGCCGAAGCTTTCCTCGACCTGCGCGGCGAGTTCGCGCGTCGGCTCGAGGATCAGCGTGCGGGGCATGCGGGCGCGGGCGCGGCCCTGTTCCAGGCGCGTGAGCATCGGCAGCGTGAACGATGCGGTCTTGCCGGTTCCCGTCTGGGCGATGCCGAGCACGTCGCGGCCGGCGAGCACATGCGGGATCGCAGCCGCCTGAATCGGCGTGGGCTCCGTGTAGCCGGAGGATTCGACGGCGGCGAGCACCTTCGCGCTCAGTCCGAGTTCTGAAAAGGTCATGACGTCCTTGAAACGGCCGACAGCTAGATGGCGCGACGCGAGGCTCCGCGTCCGTCGCCTGGATCCCGCGCGTGTCATACCGCGGCGTCCATAATTTACGTTGGGAAATGAGGCTTTCGGCGCGGTTTGTCAATCGCCGGGCCCCGCGAACGCCTCATCGTCACCCAACCTGCGGCGTCATGGACGCGGCGGCTGCGGTGAAGATCCGCCGCTGGTTTGCGCAATGCGAACCGCGGAACGCCGCGAATTTCTTCGGCGGTTCAGTTCGTGGCGGGCCCGAAACGCACGTCGCCCGGCTCTCCGATCACCATCACCCAGGTGTCGCGCATGCCGTCCTTGTCGGGAACGGTGTCAAGGAACACCGTCACCCCCTCGTCGCCCGGCTCGGTGCGGACGTCGCCGAACGTGACCTTGGCGGCTTCGTCGTCGACCACTTCCTTGGTCGCGACCACCTGGCCGTCCGGCTCACCCAGCCACTGGACGTAGAAGTGCTGAGCGCCGTCCTGCGTCACGCCGACGACCCGCGAGAACCCTTTCTTGCCGTCGGCCTGCCACGGCCCGGCGACCCGGACCGCGAACACCCTGGCGGGCACGTCGAGCGTGTCGGCTGAAGGCGTCGCCTCCTTCGCCTGGGAGCCGCCTTCCGGCGGCGCGGGAGTCTCGGGCCGGACCGGGCCCGGATCGATCTTGTCGGGGGGCGTCGTCACCGGCGGCGCCTGCGCGAAGGCGGGCGCGGCGGCTGCTGTAAGGAGGAACGACAGGATCAGTCCCGAGCGGCGTCGCATGATCGGCTCTGGTGCTCTTGTGCGCATCACCCGGATATAGGGCCGCCCTGCGCAAAGGCACGGGCTGCCCGCCTCACACGTCGATGAGGTCGCCTGCGAACGGCGCGCGCTCCTGGATGAAGCGGAAGCGAGCTTCCGGCTTTACGCCCATCAGCCGGTCGACAGCGTCGCGGGTCGATTCCGCATCGCCTTCCGGAATCGCGACCCGGAGAAGCGTGCGGCGGGCCGGCGCCATCGTGGTGTCGCGCAGCTGCGCCGGCATCATCTCGCCAAGGCCCTTGAAGCGGCCGATCTCGACCTTCTTGCCCTTGAAGCGCTTGGCGAGCAGCTCGTCCTTGTGGGCGTCGTCGCGGGCGTAGACCGTGTCGCCGCCGTGGCTCAGCCGGTAGAGCGGCGGCACGGCCAGGAACAAATGGCCGTTGCGGATGATCTCCGGCAGCTCGCGGTAGAAATAGGTCATCAGCAGCGAGGCGATGTGGGCGCCGTCGACGTCGGCGTCGGTCATCACGATCACGCGGTCGTAGCGCAGGTCGGATTCGACGTAGCGGCCGCGGGCGCCGCAGCCGAGCGCGAGCAGCAGGTCGGAGAGCTGCTGGTTCTGGGCGAGCTTGTCGGCGCCGGCGCTCGCGACGTTCAGGATCTTGCCGCGGAGCGGCAGCACGGCCTGGGTGGCGCGGTCGCGGGCCTGTTTCGCCGAGCCGCCGGCCGAATCGCCCTCGACGATGAAGAGCTCCGAGCCCTTGGAGCCGGCCTGGCTGCAGTCGGCGAGCTTGCCCGGCAACCGGAGCTTGCGCGTCGCGGACTTGCGCTGGACGTCCTTCTCCTGGCGACGGCGGAGCCGGTCTTCGCCGCGCAGGATGATGGTCTCGAGCAGCCGGTTCGCCTGCTGGGGGGAGGCGGCGAGCCAGTGGTCGAAGGCGTCCTTCACCGCCGCCTCGACGATGCGCGAGGCCTCCTGCGTCGCGAGCCGCTCCTTGGTCTGGCCCTGGAACTCGGGTTCGCGGATGAAGGCCGAGAGCATGGCGGCGGCGCCCGCCATCACGTCGTCGCCGGTCAGGATCGCCGCGCGCTTGTTGCTGACGCGCTCGGCGTAGGATTTCAGCCCGCGCAGCAGCGCGATGCGCAGACCCTGTTCATGGGTGCCGCCCTCGGGCGTCGGAATGGTGTTGCAGTAGGAGCGACTGAAGCCGTCCTCGCCGTCGTCGGCCCAGGCGATCGCCCATTCGACCGAGCCGTGGCCGCCAGGCTTTTTGTGCGATCCCGCGAAGATCTCGGCCGTCAGCTCGCGGCCTGCGAGGCTCGCGGCGAGATATTCCTTCAGACCGCCCGCGAAGTGCAGCGTGGCGCGCTCCGGCACGTCCTCGAGATTTGCGAGCAGCTCGGGCGCGCAGGTCCAGCGGATCTCGACGCCGGAGAACAGGTAGGCCTTCGAGCGCGCCATCCGGAACAGCCGCGCCGGCTGCAGCCGCGCGTCCGCGCCGAAGATCTGGCCGTCGGGCAGGAAGCGCACCCGCGTGCCGCGTCTGTTGTGGACGGGGCCGACCTCTTCGAGCGGCCCCAGCGGAACGCCGCGCGAAAACGACTGGCGATAGAGCTTCTGGTTCCGCGCGACCTCGACGTCGAGCTTTTCCGACAGCGCGTTCACCACGGAGACGCCGACGCCGTGCAGGCCGCCTGACGTCTCGTAGACCTTGCTGTCAAATTTTCCGCCGGAATGCAGCGTCGTCATGATGACTTCGAGGGCGGACTTCTGCGGAAATTTCGGGTGCGGGTCGATCGGCACGCCGCGGCCGTTGTCGGTGACCGCGACCGAGCCGTCGGCCATGACGTCGACCGCGATGAAGCTGGCGTGGCCGGCGACCGCCTCGTCCATCGCGTTGTCGATCACCTCGGCGAACAGGTGGTGCAGCGCCTTCTCGTCGGTGCCGCCGATATACATGCCCGGCCTGCGCCGCACCGGCTCCAGGCCTTCGAGAACCTCGATGTCCGCCGCGGTGTACCCCGCCTCGGGCTCCGGAGGGGAGGCGGGCGGGATGCGAGGGCTTCTGGCGGCCGGGGATCGCCTGGGACTCTCCGGCGCCGCGCCTGCGAAAAGGTCGTTCGACTTAGCCATTCTTCGCCTGATCGTATGATTCGCGGCCGACATGCGACGGACGTCATTCTTGCATAAGCGAAGGGATCGCGCCGCCACAGGCGGCGTTTAAGACCCGAGGCCCTCGAATTGCCGCCAATCTGCGTTTGGATGCATAAGAGGCGGGCGGGCTGCAAGGACGAGTTTCGATGACGTCACACGTCAGCGGTCGCGCGCATCTGCTTCGCTTCTTCATGCGGCACGCGATCAAGACCCGCATG
The DNA here is from genome assembly GCF_027922265.1 of Hansschlegelia plantiphila. Classification (GTDB taxonomy): domain Bacteria; phylum Pseudomonadota; class Alphaproteobacteria; order Rhizobiales; family Methylopilaceae; genus Methylopila; species Methylopila plantiphila. Next base: position 48,648 of record NZ_BSFI01000022.1, read on the forward strand.
CACGCGACCCCGGATATCGATCGTATCCGAGCGTCGATGGAACGCGTGGCGCGATTCGCGCCGGATCGACCCAAGGGCGTAACCGTCAGAAAGACCGTGATCTCGGGCGTCGCGGCCGAGTGGAGCGCTCCCGTTGCGACCTCGACCGACCGGCGTATCCTCTATCTCCATGGCGGCGGCTTCGTCTCCGGTTCGCCGAGGACGCATCGCGGCATCGCGGGCCGGCTCGCTCGCGGAGCAGCGGCCCGGGTCGTAGTGCCGGACTACCGGCTGGCGCCTGAGCACCCGTTTCCGGCGGCTCTCGACGACGCCGCCGCGGTCTATCGCGCGCTGCTCGATCACGGCGTGCCGCCTGCGCGGATCGCCGTCGTCGGCGATTCCGCCGGCGGCAATCTGACGTTCGCCTTGCTTCTGAAGCTCAAGGCGGAGGGCGCGCCGATGCCGGCAGCCGCGGTCGGCATGTCGCCCTTTGTCGACATGACCGGGAGCGGAGAGAGCCTGCTCACCAACGCCGCGCTCGACCCGTTGCTCCACGCCGCCGGCTTCCCGTCCGTCGTCAGCGCCTATGCGCCGGGCCTCGATCCCGCAAATCCGCTGCTCTCGCCATTGTTCGGCGACCTCGCGGGGCTGCCTCCCTGCCTCATCCAGTGCGGCAGCGACGAGATCCTGCTCGACGACGCGGTGCGCCTCCAGCGCGCGCTGGAGGCCGCAGGGGTTTCCGCCGAACTCGAGGTCTGGACCCAGATGCCGCATGTCTGGCAGGTCTTCGCGCGCCTGATCCCGGAAGCGAAGACGGCGATCGACCGCATCTCTCAGTTTCTGCGGGCGCGGCTGGGCGAGGGCGAGCACATGGGCAAGGCGGCCTGAGCGGAGCGCCGGCGTCTTCGAAGTCGAAACGGAGAGCTTCGAAAAGGCCGGGCCGCTGAGGGCCTGCTAGCTCGGTTTCCCGGTCGGCTTGTCGGTCGCGACAGCGACCGCGAGATTATCGGCGAGGTCCCGCAACACCAGAATAAGGTCTTCGAGCTGCCTGGCCGTCGCCACCAGCTGGACCGCGTCGCTGGTCCGCATCGTCGGGTCGAGCGCGAACTCGATCCTGAGCATTCCGGCCATGCCGTCGGTCATGGCGGCGGTTTCGTAGCCGACGATCGGATTGATCGCGAGGCCCCCGCCGGGATGCCGCTTCCAGTCCTTGAGAGCCACTTGGCAAATCCGATCACGATGAACGTGGCGGACGTAATCAGGGATGGCTCGCGGCGGCAAGGAGACGGCTGGCCGGGGCGGCTTCTGATGCACTACTGCGAGCGCCTGGGCCTCGCTCCTACGCCGCACCGCGATTCATTCAGCGGCTCTGCGCTCGGCCGCCTTCGCCTCGTTCCACAGCCCGTCCATCTCGGTGAGGTCGCTGTCGGCGGGGGTTCTGCCCTCCGCCGCAAGGGCCCGCTCGATCGAACGGAAGCGGCGCTCGAACTTGGCGTTTGAGCGGCGGATCGCCGCTTCCGGATCGACGCCGGCGTGACGGGCGAGGTTCGCGACCGCGCACAGAAGGTCGCCGATCTCGTCCTCGATCGCGTCCGTGTCCCCGGAGGCCACGGCCTCGGCGACCTCGTCGGCCTCCTCGCGGACCTTGCCGACGACGAGCGCGACATCGTCCCAGTCGAAACCGACGGCTGCGGCCTTCTCCTGCAGCTTGGTCGCGCGCGTGAGGCCGGGCAGGGCGACCGCCACCCCGTCGAGCAGACTTCCGGGGCCGTCGGCGGTCTCGCCACGGGCGGTCTTCTCTCCGGCTTTGACCGTCGCCCAGAGGCGCTTCACCTCGTCGGCCGAGAGATCGCGCGCGTCGCCGAAGACGTGCGGATGGCGGCGGATGAGCTTGGCGGTGATCGCCTCGACCACGTCGGGGAAGGAGAACGAGCCCTGTTCCTCGGCCATGCGCGCATGGGACACGACCTGCAGCAGCAAGTCGCCCAACTCGTCGCGGAGTTCGGAGACGTCGCCGCGGGCGATCGCGTCCGCAACCTCGTAGGCCTCTTCGACCGTATAGGGCGCGATGGTCGCAAAGGTCTGTTCGAGGTCCCACGGGCAGCCGGTGCCCGGCGTTCGAAGCGCGGCCATGATCTCGATGAGACCGGCAATGTCCCTGGACGGCGTCATGAGGAGCTCCGGCTGGATGCGCCGAGGTGGCGCCGCTGCGGCCCAGGGGTCAAGACCCCGATCCGCCGTTCGCGCGGCTCCCTCACTTTTTTGCTGCGCCAAGCGGCCGCCATGTTATAGACGCCGCGCGTTCGGAGGCCTCAACCGCCGAGGGGCGCATGCGCCCGGCGCGGGCGTGGTGGAACTGGTAGACACGCGGGATTTAGGTTCCCGTGGCGCAAGCCGTGGGGGTTCGAGCCCCTCCGCCCGCACCAAACCGGACCGACAAGCCCGCCGCCACCCGTTTATCTTTCAGCGCGGGCGCGCGCCTCGAAGGCGCGGCGTCCGGCAGAGATTCGAACAAAAGAGAACGACGCCATGCAGGTGACGCAGACGCTCGACGAAGGCCTCAAGCGCGAGTTCAAGATCGTCGTCCCCGCAGCCGATCTCGACACGCGACTGATTGAGCGGCTCAACACCCTCAAGGACCGCGTCAACATCAACGGCTTCCGCAAGGGCAAGGTGCCGCTCGCGCATCTCCGCAAGCTCTACGGCCGCTCCGTGATGGCGGAAGTGGTCGAGCAGGTGGTCGCCGACGCCAACCGCAAGATCATCGACGACAACGGTCTCAAGCTCGCGATGCAGCCGAAGGTCAGCCTCGCCGAGGACGAGGAGAGCGTCGAGGGCGTGATCGCCGGCAAGCACGATCTCGCGATGACGGTTGCGATCGAGGTGCTGCCGAAAGTCGAGCTGAAGGAGCTGTCGGAGCTCAAGGTCGAGAAGCTGACGGCCGAGGTCACCGACGCCGAGGTCGACGATGCGGTCGAGCGGGTGGCCAAGTCCAACCGCAGCTTTGCGCCGAAGGCGGAGGGCGAGGCCGCCGCGAACGGCGACCGCGTGATCATCGACTTCGTGGGCAAGATCGACGGCGAACCCTTCGAGGGCGGCGCCGGCGAGGATCAGCCGCTGGAGCTCGGCTCCGACACCTTCATCCCCGGTTTCGAGGGACAACTCGTCGGCGCCAAGGCGGGCGACAGCAAGGTCGTGTCGGTCAGCTTCCCCGAGGGCTACAGCGCGTCGCATCTCGCGGGCAAGGCGGCGAAGTTCGACGTCACCGTGAAGGCCGTCGAGGCCGCAGCCGAGGCCAAGATCGACGACGAACTCGCCAAGAGCCTCGGCATGGCCGACCTCGCGGCCCTCAAGGACGCGGCGCGCTCGCAGATCGCGGCCGAGTTCGACCGGGTCTCGCGCCAGCGCGTGAAGCGCCAGGTGCTCGACGCCCTCGACGCGCAATACGCTTTCGATCTGCCGCCGACGCTGGTCGAGCAGGAGTTCGAGAACGTCTGGCGCCAGGTCACCGTCGACCTCGCGCAGTCCGGCAAGACGTTCGAGCAGGAAGGCACCACCGAGGACGCGGCTAAGGCGGACTACCGCAAGATCGCCGAGCGTCGCGTGCGTCTCGGCCTCGTCCTTGCGGAGCTCGGCGAGAAACACGATGTGAAGATCACCGAGGACGAGGTCCGCGACGCTCTCATCGCCCGCGCCCGCCAGTTCCCCGGTCAGGAACAGCAGGTCTGGGACTACTACCGCAAGAATCAGGAAGCGATCGCCGAGCTCCGCGCGCCGATTTTCGAGGACAAGGTCGTCGACCAGATCCTCGCCGGCGCGACGGTCACCGAACGCTCGGTGTCGAAGGACGAGCTGCTTGCGTCCGACGACGAGGACGCGGACAAGTCGTCGAAGGAATGAGATTCGGCGGGCGGCGCCACGGCGCCGCCCTCGCCTACGAGGAGGGAAGACCACAATGGACATCTACGCCCAGGCGACGAACTTCCTCATCCCGATGGTGGTCGAGCAGACCAATCGCGGCGAACGCTCCTACGACATCTACTCGCGGCTGCTGAAGGAGCGCATCATCTTCCTGTCCGGCCCGGTCCACGACGACATGGCGGCGGTGATCTGCGCCCAGCTGCTGTTCCTCGAGGCCGAGAATCCGAAGAAGGAAATCTCGCTCTACATCAACTCGCCGGGCGGCGTGGTCACCTCCGGCCTCGCGATCTACGACACGATGCAGTACATCCGCCCGCCGGTCGCCACGCTCTGCATGGGGCAGGCGGCGTCGATGGGCTCGCTGCTGCTGACCGCGGGCGAAAAGGGCATGCGGGCCGCGCTGCCGAACGCGCGCATCATGGTCCACCAGCCCTCCGGCGGCTTCCAGGGCCAGGCGAGCGACATCGAGCGCCACGCCGAGGACATCGTGAAAATCAAGCGCCGGCTGAACGAGATCTACGTCAAGCATTGCGGCCGCTCCTACGAGGAGATCGACCGCACGCTCGACCGCGACACGTTCATGACCGCGGACGTCGCGAAAGAGTTCGGGCTGATCGACCAGGTGTTCGAGCGTCGCCCGACGGACGGCGAGTCCGAGCCGAAGGCGGCGTGACGAAAACGCATCGTCCCCGATGTTCGACAAGCGCAGCCGCCTCAGGCGGTTGCTGCGCGCGCACAATCGCCTATCATCGAGCCACGGCGTTGCGTCGCGGGCTTCCTGTCCTTACGTGACGGCGCCGATTGGTTAAGGTCGGTCGGCGTATGACGTCATGATGAAGCGGCGCGAGGTCTCTGCGGCGGCTTCGACCCGAAAGGGACTTTAGAGATGAGCAAGGTCGGCGGCGGCGACGCCAAAAACACCCTGTACTGTTCCTTCTGCGGCAAAAGCCAGCACGAGGTGCGCAAGCTCATCGCCGGACCCACCGTCTTTATCTGCGACGAGTGCGTCGAGCTGTGCATGGACATCATTCGCGAGGAGAACAAATCCTCGCTGGTGAAGTCGCGTGACGGCATCCCGACTCCGAAGGAGATCCGCAAGGTCCTCGACGATTACGTCATCGGGCAGGACCACGCGAAGAAGGTGCTCTCGGTCGCGGTCCACAACCACTACAAGCGGCTGAACCACGCGACCAAGCACAACGACGTCGAACTCGCGAAGTCCAACATCCTGCTGATCGGCCCGACCGGTTGCGGCAAGACGCTGCTCGCGCAGACGCTCGCCCGCATCCTCGACGTGCCGTTCACGATGGCGGACGCCACGACTCTGACCGAAGCCGGCTATGTCGGCGAGGACGTCGAGAACATCATCCTGAAGCTGCTGCAGGCCGCCGACTACAATGTCGAGCGGGCGCAGCGCGGCATCGTCTACATCGACGAGATCGACAAGATCAGCCGCAAGTCGGACAACCCCTCGATCACCCGCGACGTTTCGGGCGAGGGCGTCCAGCAGGCGCTGCTCAAGATCATGGAAGGCACTGTGGCCTCCGTGCCGCCGCAGGGCGGCAGGAAGCATCCGCAGCAGGAGTTCCTGCAGGTCGACACGACGAACATCCTGTTCATCTGCGGCGGCGCGTTCGCAGGCCTCGACAAGATCATCTCGTCGAAGGGGCAGGGCACGTCCATCGGCTTCGGCGCCAAGGTGAAGGGTCCCGACGATCGCAAGACCGGCGAGATCTTCCGCCACGTCGAGCCCGAGGATCTGCTGCGCTTCGGCCTTATCCCCGAATTCGTCGGACGTCTGCCGGTTCTGGCGACGCTCGAGGATCTCGACGAGGCGGCGCTCAAGACGATCCTGACGGAGCCGAAGAACGCGCTGGTGAAGCAGTATCAGCGGCTGTTCGAGATGGAGAACGTCGAGCTCTCGTTCAACGACGAGGCCCTGACGGCGATCGCGAAGAAGGCGATCGACCGCAAGACCGGCGCCCGCGGCCTGCGCTCGATCATGGAGCAGATCCTGCTCGACACGATGTTCGACCTCCCCGGTCTCGAGGGCGTCGAGCAGGTGGTGATCTCTGGCGACGTCGCCGACGGCAAGGGTCGGCCGCTCTACATCTACGCCGACCGCGCGAGCGAGGCCGGCGGCGCCAGCGCCTGACGTCAGGCTCCTTGAAGGTTCGGACGCCCGCGGCGCAAGTCGCGGGCGTCTTCGTTTGTGGAAGACCCATTCTCTCGGGCCGCGACGACGCCCGGATAGTCCCCGGATTTTCAATCCCCCGGCGCCGCGTCTGCTGCGGCGCGAAAAGGGCGGGCTTCGGCGTCCTTGACACCCCCCCGCCGGGTGGCCACCTAATCAGCGCGACGCGCCGACGCACCCCGTGAGTCCAAGGGGCGCGGCGAGCGCACCCCCCTCGGGCGGCCGTTCGCGAGGCCTCAAAAGGCTCGCGAGAGCGCCGCGCCGGCAAAGGCCTGTTGCGTCACCCTCCCTGACGTCGCAAGCGCAGTCGAAAGGACATGAGCATGACCGCCGCCAAATCGCGCGCGCCCGGCAAATCGGGCGAAGCCTCCGTCCATCCCGTGCTGCCGCTTCGCGACATCGTGGTGTTCCCGCACATGATCGTCCCGCTGTTTGTGGGGCGGGAGAAGTCGATCCGCGCGCTCGAAGAGGTGATGAAGGCAGACAAGCCGATCCTCCTCGCGACGCAGAAGAACGCCACCGACGACGAGCCGACCCCGGACGCGATCTACGAGCTCGGGACGCTGGCCACCGTGCTCCAGCTGCTGAAGCTGCCCGACGGCACCGTGAAAGTGCTGGTCGAAGGGCAGTCCCGCGGCCGCGTGGTCGGCTACACCGACCGCGCCGATTTCTTCGAAGCCGAGATCGCTCTGGTCGACGACGTCATCGAGAAGCCGGTTGAGGTCGAGGCGCTCGCGCGCTCGGTCGTGTCCGACTTCGAGAACTACGTGAAGCTGAACAAGAAGGTCTCGCCCGAAGTGGTGAGCGCCGTCAGCCAGATCGAGGATCCCTCGAAGCTCGCCGACACCGTCGCCTCGCATCTCGCGGTCAAGATCCCGGAGAAGCAGGGCGTGCTGGAGCTGGTCGACGTGTTCGAGCGGCTGGAGAAGGTGCTCTCGCTGATGGAGAGCGAGGTCTCGGTCCTTCAGGTCGAGAAGCGCATCCGCACGCGCGTCAAGCGCCAGATGGAGAAGACCCAGCGCGAGTACTACCTGAACGAGCAGATGAAGGCGATCCAGAAGGAGCTGGGCGACGACGACGGCCGCGACGACCTGGCCGAGCTCGAGGAGCGCATCGCCAAGACCAAGCTCTCCAAGGAGGCCCGCGACAAGGCCGAGGCTGAGTTCAAGAAGCTGCGCCAGATGAGCCCGATGTCGGCGGAAGCGACCGTCGTGCGGAACTATCTCGACTGGCTGCTGTCGATCCCGTGGGGCGTGAAGTCGAAGGTCAAGAAGGACCTGCCGGCGGCCGAGAAGATCCTCGAATCCGATCACTTCGGCCTGGAGAAGGTCAAGGAGCGGATCATCGAGTATCTCGCGGTCCAGAGCCGGGCGAACAAGCTGACCGGACCGATCCTGTGCCTCGTCGGGCCTCCCGGCGTGGGCAAGACCTCGCTCGCCAAGTCGATCGCGAAGGCGACCGGCCGCGAATATGTCCGCATGTCGCTCGGCGGCGTGCGCGACGAGGCGGAGATCCGCGGTCATCGGCGCACCTATATCGGCTCGATGCCCGGCAAGGTCATCCAGTCGATGAAGAAGGCGAAGAAGGCCAATCCGCTCTTCCTGCTCGACGAGATCGACAAGATGGGCATGGATTTCCGGGGCGACCCGGCGTCCGCGCTGCTGGAGGTGCTCGACCCCGAGCAGAACAGCTCCTTCAACGACCATTATCTCGAGGTCGACTACGACCTGTCGAACGTGATGTTCGTGACGACGGCGAACACGCTGAACATCCCCCCGGCCCTGATGGACCGGATGGAGGTGATCCGCATCGCCGGCTACACGGAGGAGGAGAAGGTCGAGATCGCCCGTCGTCACCTGCTGCCGGAGGTGCTGAAGAAGCACGGCCTGGCGGAGAAGGAGTTCTCGATCGACGACGAGGCGCTGCTGACCGTCATCCGCCGCTACACGCGGGAGGCGGGCGTCCGCAACCTGGAGCGTGAACTGGCGAACCTCTGCCGCAAGGTCGTGAAGGAGCTGATGCTCGCGACCCGCAAGAAGTCGGTGAAGGTGACCGAGGCCAAGCTCGCCGACTATCTCGGCGTGCAGCGCTATCGCTATGGCGAGGCCGAGGCCGAGGACCAGGTCGGCGTCGTCACCGGTCTCGCATGGACCGAGGTCGGCGGCGAGTTGCTGACGATCGAAGGCGTCATGATGCCGGGCAAGGGCAAGATGACGGTGACCGGCAACCTCAAGGACGTGATGCGGGAATCGATCTCCGCGGCGGCGTCCTATGTCCGCAGCCGGGCGATCGACTTCGGCATCCAGCCGCCGAAGTTCGAGAGCCGCGATATCCACGTCCACGTGCCGGAAGGCGCGACGCCCAAGGACGGGCCATCGGCGGGCGTGGCCATGGCGGTCGCCATCGTCTCGATCATGACGGGCATTCCCGTCCGCAAGGACGTCGCGATGACCGGCGAGATCACGCTGCGCGGCCGGGTGCTGCCGATCGGCGGCCTGAAGGAGAAGCTGCTCGCCGCGCTGCGCGGCGGCATCAAGACGGTGCTGATTCCGGAGGAGAACGCCAAGGATCTGGCGGACATTCCGGACAGCGTGAAGAACCGGCTCGAGATCGTTCCGGTGCGTGTGGTGGACGACGTGCTGCAACGTGCGCTCGTCCGCCAGCCGGAGCCGATCGAATGGGACGAGGATCAGGCCGCGCCGCCGCCGGCGGTGGCGGTGGTCGAGGAAGACGGCGCCGCGATCAGGGCGCACTGAACGGCGGTCCCATTCTGGGACAGCCACTACCGACTGAACAAAGGCCCGGGATCGCATCCCGGGCCTCTTTTATTGATCGTCCGATCGCTGAATCTGGTCGAAATAGACTGATTTTTCGGGTTCCGTCCTTGCGCCCGCAGCGTTTTCGCGAAAGGGTGCGCGCCTTATTCGGGGGGAGCCGCTGAACGTGGCGAATCCCCTCGCGCTCATGGAGGTAACGATGAACAAGTCCGATCTCATCGCCGAAGTCGCCGAGACGTCCGGTCTTACGAAGCTCGATGCGGCCAAGGCCGTCGACGCGACGTTTGACGCCGTCATCGCCGCTCTCAAGAAGGGCGACGAAGTCCGTCTCGTAGGCTTCGGCACCTTCGCCGTCGTTCAGCGCGCCGCCGGCGTCGGCCGCAACCTGCGCACCGGCGAAACCATCAAGATCCCGGCCTCCAAGACGCCGAAGTTCAAGGCCGGTCAGGCCCTGAAGGACGCCGTCAACGGCTGACGAGGACCGGGGCCCGGGCGTATTTCCTTCGAGGGGAAGCGCATCCGGGCCGCTTCGTTCGTTCGGTCGGCCCCTTCGCGGCGGACCGGGCGACCGTCCAGTCGGAAAGCCCGCTGGCGCGGCTTCGGGCGGTTAGCTCAGCTGGTAGAGCATCTCGTTTACACCGAGAGGGTCGGCGGTTCGAGCCCGTCACCGCCCACCATTCCGAGCGATCAGATCGCATTCCAATAGTGTCGCGGGCCGGGTGCGGCCCCGACGACGCATGTCCGGACCGCCGTTTGCGAACCATCGGATAATGCGTTGCGGGCGGAGGTCCGTGAGCTTGACACGACCTGTCGGCTCCCGTACCAACCGCCCACTTCGTCGGGGCTTCGCGGCCCCGATTGGGGGTGTAGCTCAGTTGGTTAGAGCGCCGGCCTGTCACGCCGGAGGTCGCGGGTTCGAGTCCCGTCACTCCCGCCAAGTTATTCTTGGCTTCATTGCGACAGGCGATCGAGGAGTTTGAGCTCTTCGAATCGCAAAGTCTCAGATTTTCTTATTCTTCAGTTTGTTTTCTATGTCGCGCGGCACTGGATGCTGCGTGCACGCTTGAGAGATTTTGGAAGCGCTTGTTCAGGGCGCTCATTTTCTTCGCCATCTTGAGGTCCTGGCGCGGCGCCTGCGCGACCATGCGGGCCGCGCGGGAGAACGCCGGGAAGGCGGCCTCCGCCTTGAGAAGCGGTTTGCCGCCGTCGGCGTCGCAGTCAATCGGACCCCTTCCAAAGAGCGCCAGACCGTCGAGCGCGATTCGGGCGGCGTCGCTCGCGCTGATTTGGAGCGCGTTTCAACGACGGTGAAATCCGCTCCTGACGCTCGTGCGTATCCCGTAAGTCGCGGTCGCAGCGGCCTCTTGCGAGGCCGCTTTGGAATTCTTCTGTTTCGCGTCTGGCGCGCCTTGCGCCTTTAGTCTCAGGGGTCTAAGCGTCGGCTCAAGCGACTGACGGTCGCTGCGCTGCAATGACGCGGCGCAGCATAGTGACCCGCCGGTGTAACGCGACGACCTGAGGCGCGCTGACGCGATGACGGATCTCCTCGCCGATTACCTCCCGCTGGTGATTTTTCTCGGCGTGGCCCTGCTCATAGGCATGGCGCTGCTGATCTCGCCGTTCATCGTCGCCTACCAGAGCCCCGATCCGGAAAAGCTCTCGGCCTACGAGTGCGGTTTCAACGCGTTCGACGACGCGCGCATGAAATTCGACGTGCGGTTCTACCTTGTCGCGATCCTCTTCATCATCTTCGACCTGGAGGTCGCGTTCCTGTTCCCCTGGGCGGTGGCCTTCAAGTCGGTGGGCCTGTTCGGGTTCTGGTCGATGATGACGTTCCTCGGCGTCCTGACTGTCGGGTTCGTCTACGAGTGGCGGAAGGGCGCGCTGGAATGGGATTGAACGACACCCGCTCCGAGACGCTGGTCGCGCCGGCCCCCAAGGGGCTGGTCGATCCCTCGGGCAAGCCGGTCGGCCATGACGACCGCTTCTTCGGCGAGGTCAGCGCGGAGCTTTCCGACAAGGGGTTCCTGGTGACGTCGGCCGAGGATCTCGTGACCTGGGCGCGCACCGGGTCGCTGATGTGGATGACCTTCGGGCTGGCGTGCTGCGCTGTCGAAATGATGCAGGTCTCGATGCCGCGCTACGACGTCGAGCGCTTCGGCTTCGCGCCGCGCGCGAGCCCGCGCCAGTCGGACGTGATGATCGTCGCCGGCACCCTGACCAACAAGATGGCTCCCGCGCTGCGCAAGGTCTACGACCAGATGCCGGAGCCGCGTTACGTCATCTCGATGGGATCCTGCGCCAACGGCGGAGGCTATTATCACTACTCCTACGCGGTCGTGCGCGGCTGCGACCGGGTGGTGCCGATCGACATCTACGTGCCGGGCTGTCCGCCGACGGCCGAGGCGCTGCTCTACGGCGTGCTTCTGCTTCAGAAGAAGATCCGCCGCACCGGCACGATCGAGCGGTGAGGCCATGAGCGAGGGATCGAACGTTTCGCCTCACGACGTCCTGCCCGCGCCCACAGCCCATCTGCGGGCTCTGGCCGCGCACGTCGCGACGGGACTGGGCGCGAAGCTCATTTCCGCCTCCGTCGCGTTCGGCGAATTGACGCTCCTTTGCGAAGCGACCGAGATTGTCGACGTCGTCACCTTCCTGCGTGACGACCCCGAGTGCCGGTTCGTCTGCTTCATCGACGTCTGCGGCGTCGACTGGCCGGCCCGCGAGAAGCGCTTCGACGTCGTCTATCACCTGCTGAGCCCCTATAAGAACACGCGCATCCGCGTGAAGGTCGAGGCCGACGACGAGACGCCGGTGCCGTCGATCACGGGGGTCTTCCCGGGCGCGCTCTGGTTCGAGCGCGAAGCTTACGACCTGTTCGGCATGCTGTTCACCGGTCATCCGGACCTGCGCCGCCTGCTGACCGACTACGGCTTCGAGGGCCATCCGCTCCGCAAGGATTTCCCGACCACGGGCTTCGTCGAGGTGCGCTACGACGACGAGGCCAAGCGCGTGGTCTACGAGCCCGTCCGGCTCAATCAGGAATTCCGCAACTTCGACTTCCTCTCGCCTTGGGAGGGCACGGACTACGTGCTCCCCGGAGACGAGAAGGCGAAGCAGCCGAACTGAGGGCGGCATGGCGGCGGGCGAGCGCATCACCGGGCGGTGCATCTGCGGGGCGGCGACGTTCGCCGCGACGCTGAAGGACGGCGCGATGCACGCGTGCCACTGCGACATGTGCCGTCGCTGGACCGGCGGCGTGCTGCTCTATCTGCCGGTCGAGGCCGAGGACTTCGAGCTTTCGGGCGGCGACGCCATCGGGATCTACCAATCGTCGGAATGGGCCGAACGGGGCTTCTGCAAGCTCTGCGGCACGTCGCTGTTCTGGCGGATGCGCGACGGCAGCAGCGCCGACGTCTCCGCCCAGGCTGTCGACGATCCCGGACGCTTCCCCTTCGAGAGCGAGATGTTCATCGAGGAGAAGCCCGCCAACTACGCCTTCGCGAACGACACGCTGAAGCGGACCGGCGCGGAGGTCATGGCCGAACATCACGGGATCGGAGCGGCCGGTGGCTGAACAGGACATCCGCAACTTCACGATCAACTTCGGGCCCCAGCACCCCGCGGCCCACGGCGTGCTGCGCCTGATTCTCGAGCTCGACGGCGAGGTCGTGGAACGCGTCGATCCGCATATCGGGCTGCTTCACCGCGGCACCGAGAAGCTGATCGAAACCAAGACCTACCTGCAGGCGATGCCCTATTTCGACCGGCTCGACTACGTCGCGCCGATGAACCAGGAGCACGCCTTCTGCCTTGGCGTCGAACGGCTGCTCGGCGTCGAGGTCCCGATCCGCGCCCAGCTGATCCGGGTGCTCTATTGCGAGATCGGCCGGATCCTCAGCCATCTTCTCAACGTCACCACGCAGGCGATGGACGTTGGCGCTCTGACGCCCCCGCTGTGGGGCTTCGAGGAGCGCGAGAAGCTGATGGTGTTCTACGAGCGCGCCTCGGGCTCGCGCATGCATGCGGCCTATTTCCGGCCCGGCGGCGTGCATCAGGACCTGCCGCCCGAGCTGATCGAGGACATCGACCGCTGGTGCGACGGCTTCTTCGTGGCGCTCGCCGACATCGACCGCCTGCTGACCGACAACCGCATCTTCAAGCAGCGCAACGTCGACATCGGCGTCGTGCCGCTGGACGAGGCGTTCGCCTGGGGCTTCTCGGGCGTGATGGTGCGGGGCTCGGGCGCCGCGTGGGACCTGCGCAAGTCGCAGCCCTACGAATGCTACGCCGACATGGATTTCGACATCCCCATCGGCAAGAATGGCGACAACTACGACCGCTACCTCATCCGCATGGAGGAGATGCGCCAGTCGGCCCGCATCATGAAGCAGGCCTGCGCCAGGCTTCGGACGGAGCGCGGCCGCATCGCGACGCTCGACGGCAAGGTCGCGCCGCCGAAGCGCTCCGAGATGAAGCGCTCGATGGAAGGCCTCATCCACCACTTCAAGCTCTACACCGAGGGCTACCGGGTCCCCGAGGGCGAGGTCTACGCCGCGGTGGAGGCGCCCAAGGGCGAGTTCGGCGTCTATCTCGTCTCCGACGGAACCAACAAGCCATACCGCTGCAAGATCCGCGCGCCGGGCTTCGCCCACCTGCAGGCGATGGACCATCTCTGCAAGGGCGTGATGCTGGCGGACGTCTCGGCGATCCTCGGCTCGATCGACATCGTGTTCGGCGAGGTCGATCGATGATGGCCGGACGTCGCAACTACGTTGAGGATTGCGCCTGATGTCGGTTCGTCGCCTCGCCGAGATCCAGCCCGAGAGCTTCGCCTTCACGCAGGACAACCTGCAGTGGGCGGAAGGGCAGATCGCGAAGTATCCGGAAGGCCGTCAGGCCTCGGCCGTGATCCCGCTGCTGTGGAAGGCGCAGGAGCAGAACGGCGGATGGGTGCCTGAGCCCGCGATCCGCGCGATCGCCGAGATGCTGGCTATGCCGACGATCCGCGTGATGGAGGTCGCGACCTTCTACACGATGTTCAACCTGAGCCCGGTCGGCGAGCACTTCGTCCAGCTGTGCGGCACGACGCCCTGCGCGCTGCGCGGCGCGAACGCGCTGAAGGACGTCTGCCGCAAGGTCATCGGCGAGGAGCGCCACGTCACCGGAGACGGCAAGCTCAGCTGGCTCGAGGTCGAGTGCCTCGGCGCCTGCTCGAACGCGCCGATGGTGCAGGTGAACTACGATTATTTCGAAGACCTGACGCCGGAGAGCTTCGAGGCGCTGCTCGGCGATCTCCGTGCGGGCAAGGCGGTCAAGACCGGTTCGCAGACCGGCCGCTCGTGCTCGGCGCCGTCCGGCGGCGACACCTCGCTTCTCGACGAGGCGCTTTACGACGGCTCGGTCGTGGGCGCGTGGCGCAAGCGGTTCGACGAGCAGGCTGCGGGCGACGCGACGGAATCCGATTCGGCCGCCAAGCCCGCCCAGAGCGCGCGACCGGAAGCCAAGGCGTCCAAAGGAAAAGCCGACGCGGACGCCAAGCCTGCAGACGCCAAGCCCGCCGACGACCGGCCGAGCGACCGCAGCCGTCGCGAGGGCCAGCCGGCCTGGGCCGGCGGCAAGGGCGGCGTGGCCGATCTCCCCCGGCCGTCGAAGCCGAGCGGCGAGGAGGCCTGACCATGCTGACCGACCGCGACCGGATCTTCACCAATCTCTACGGCCGCCAGGACGCGGGCCTGAAGGGCGCGCTGCGCCGCGGCGCGTGGGACGAAACCAAGTTCCTGCTCGAGAAGGGCAAGGACTGGATCATCACCGAGATGAAGGCGTCGGGCCTGCGCGGCCGCGGCGGCGCCGGCTTCCCGACCGGCCTGAAGTGGTCGTTCATGCCGAAGCCCCAGGAGGGCCGGCCCCACTACCTCGTGGTCAACGCCGACGAGTCCGAGCCCGGCACCTGCAAGGACCGGGAGATCATGCGGAACGACCCGCATCTCCTGATCGAAGGCTGCCTGATCGCCTCCTTCGCGATGGAGGCGAACGCCTGCTACATCTACGTCCGCGGCGAATATGTCCGCGAGCGCGAGGCGCTCGAGCGCGCCGTCGCCGAGGCCTATGAGGAGAACCTCATCGGGCCGGACAACAAGCACGGCTATCCCTTCGACCTCTACGTGCACCATGGCGCGGGCGCCTACATCTGCGGCGAGGAGACGGCGCTTCTCGAGAGCCTCGAGGGCAAGAAGGGCATGCCGCGGCTCAAGCCGCCGTTCCCGGCCAACATGGGCCTCTACGGCTGCCCGACGACGGTGAACAACGTCGAGTCGATCGCGGTCGCCGGCACGATTCTGCGGCGCGGCGGCTCGTGGTTCGCAGGGCTCGGCAAGCCGAACAACACGGGCACCAAGCTGTTCTCGATCTCCGGCCATGTCGAGAAGCCGTGCAACGTCGAGGAGGAGATGGGCATCTCCTTCCGCGAGCTCGTCGAGCGGCATTGCGGCGGGATCCGCGGCGGCTGGGACAATCTCTATGCGGTGATCCCCGGCGGCTCGTCCGTGCCGGTGCTGCCGGAGCACCAGTGCCAGGACCTGTCGATGGACTTCGACACGCTCAAGAACCTGAAGACCGGCCTCGGCACCGCGGCCGTGATCGTGATGGACAAGTCGACCGACATCGTCCGCGCCATCGCCCGCATCTCGTATTTCTACAAGCATGAGAGCTGCGGCCAGTGCACGCCGTGCCGCGAGGGCACGGGCTGGATGTGGCGCGTGCTCGACCGCATGGCGCATGGCCGCGCCGAGAAGCGCGAGATCGACATGCTGCTCGAGGTCACGACGCAGATTGAGGGTCACACCATCTGCGCGCTCGGCGACGCGGCGGCGTGGCCCGTGCAGGGCCTGATCCGCCACTTCCGCCACGAGATCGAGAAGCGCATCGACGACTATGCGGCGAACCCGACGCCTCCCGACTACGCCATAGCGGCGGAGTAATCAGCCATGACCAAGATCATCGTCGACGGCGCCGAGGTCGACGTTCCCGCCGAATACACGATCCTGCAGGCCTGCGAGGCGGCGGGCGCGGAGATTCCGCGCTTCTGTTTCCACGAGCGGCTGTCGATCGCAGGCAACTGCCGGATGTGCCTCGTCGAGGTGAAGGGGGGCCCTCCGAAGCCCGTCGCCTCCTGCGCGATGGGGGTGCGCGACCTTAGGCCCGGCCCGAACGGCGAGCCGCCGGTCGTGATGACGCGCTCGCCGATGGTGAGACGGGCGCGCGAGGGGGTGATGGAGTTCCTGCTCATCAACCATCCGCTGGACTGCCCGATCTGCGACCAGGGCGGCGAGTGCGATCTGCAGGACCAGGCGATGGCCTATGGCGTCTCCGGCACGCGGTTCTTCGAGAACAAGCGCGCCGTCGAGGACAAGTATATCGGTCCGCTGGTCAAGACGACGATGACCCGCTGCATCCACTGCACGCGCTGCGTGAGGTTCGTCGCCGAAGTCGCCGGCGCGCCGGAGATCGGCGCGATCGGGCGCGGCGAGGACATGGAGATCACGACCTATCTCGAAAGCGCGATGTCCTCGGAGCTGCAGGGCAACGTCATCGACCTCTGCCCGGTCGGCGCGCTGACCTCGAAGCCCTACGCCTTCAAGGCGCGGCCCTGGGAGCTGTCCAAGACCGAGTCGATCGACGTCATGGACGCGCTCGGGAGCGCGATCCGCGTCGACGCCCGAGGCCGGGAAGTCATGCGCATCCTGCCGCGCGTGAACGAGGACGTGAACGAGGAGTGGATCTCGGACAAGACCCGCTTCGTCTGGGACGGCTTGCGCGCCCAGCGGCTCGACCGCCCTTACGTCCGTGAGAACGGCCGGCTGCGCGCGGCGTCCTGGGGCGAGGCTCTGACTCTTGTCGCGACCAGGATTAAGACCGCGGACAAGACCCGCGTCGGCGCGATCGTCGGCGATCTCGCCGCGGTCGAGGAGATGTTCGCGCTCAAGGATCTGCTCGCCCGCCTCGGCGTGACGAACGTCGACGCGCGCCAGGACGGCTCGGCGCTCGATCCCGCTCTCGGCCGCGCGAGCTACCTGTTCAACGCGACGATCGCCGGGATCGACGAGGCGGACGCGATCCTGCTCATCGGGACCAATCCACGCCTCGAGGCGCCGGTGCTGAACGCGCGCATCCGCAAGCGCTGGCGGCGCGGGTCGCTGCGGGTCGGCCTCGTCGGTGAGCGCGCAGACCTGACCTACGGCGCCGAGCACATCGGCGCGGGCGCGGATTCGCTCACCGAACTGGTCGAGGGCAAGCATTCCTTCGCCAAGGCTCTGGACGGCGCGGCGAAGCCGCTGATCATCGTCGGCGCCGGCGCTCTCGCCCGCAGCGACGGGGCGGCGGTGCTGGCCGCCGCCGCGAAGCTCGCCGCAGGTCCCGGCGTCGCGGACGGCTGGAACGGCCTGTCGGTCCTGCATTCCGCGGCGTCCCGCGTGGGCGCCCTCGATCTCGGCCTCGTGCCGGGGCAGGGCGGGCTCACCGCGCGCGAGATGGCGGAGGCCGGCGCGCTCGACGTCGCGCTTCTTCTCGGGGCGGACGAGATCGACGTCGCGCCGGGCGCCTTCGTCGTCTATGTCGGCGCTCATGGCGACCGCGGCGCGCATCGCGCCGACGTCGTCCTGCCGGGCGCGGCCTATGTCGAGAAGACCGGCCTCTACGTGAACACCGAAGGCCGTGTCCAGCTCGCGAACCGCGCCACCTTCCCGCCCGGGGAGGGACGCGAAGACTGGGCTATCCTGCGGGCGCTGTCCGAGCAGGTCGGCGTCACGCTGCCCTACGACACGCTGGCGCAGCTGCGCGCCGCGCTGTTTCAGGCCTATCCGCACATGGCGGCTGTCGGCGAGATCGCGGCGGGCGATCCGGCGGATCTCGGCCGCCTCGGCGCCGGCGCCGGTTCGCTCTCGAGCGACGCGTTCCGCAACGCGGTCACCGACTTCTACCTGACCAACCCGATCGCGCGCGCCTCCGCCATCATGGCCGAGATGAGCGCGCTCCGGCGCGGCGCGTTGGCGGAGGCGGCGGAGTAAGACATGGAAGCCTTCCTCCACGTCCTGCTGATCATCGTCCAGAGCGTCGCGCTGCTGGTCGCGCTGCTGGTGTTCATCGCCTACATCCTGCTCGCCGACCGCAAGGTCTGGGCGGCGGTGCAGCTGCGCCGGGGACCGAACGTGGTGGGGCCGTTCGGCCTGCTGCAGTCCTTCGCGGATCTGCTCAAGTTCGTGCTCAAGGAGCCGGTGATACCGGCGAGCTCCAACAAGGGCATCTTCCTGCTGGCGCCGCTGGTCTCGTGCTTCCTGGCGCTCGGGGCCTGGGCGGTGATCCCGCTCGCCGACGGCTGGGCGATCGCCGACCTCAATGTCGGCGTGCTCTATATTTTCGCGATCTCGTCGCTCGGCGTCTACGGCGTGATCATGGCCGGCTGGTCGTCGAACTCGAAATACCCGTTTCTCTCCGCGCTCCGCGCCGCGGCGCAGATGGTGTCCTACGAGGTCTCGATCGGCTTCGTGATCATCACCGTGCTGCTCTGCGCCGGCTCGCTCAACCTCTCCGACATCGTGCGCGCGCAGGACTCCGCCGCCGGCCTGTTCGGCTGGTACTGGCTGCCGCTGTTCCCGATGTTCGTCATCTTCTTCATCTCCGCGCTCGCCGAGACCAACCGGCCGCCCTTCGATCTGGTCGAGGCCGAGTCCGAGCTCGTCGCAGGCTTCATGACGGAATACGGCTCGACGCCCTATCTGCTGTTCATGCTCGGCGAGTACGTGGCGATCCTGACCATGTGCTCGCTGACGACGATCCTGTTCCTCGGAGGCTGGCTGTCGCCGATCCCGTTCGTCCCCTTCACCTGGGTGCCGGGCGTGTTCTGGTTCGTCGGCAAGATGACGGCGGTGTTCTTCATGTTCGCGATGGTGAAGGCCTTCGTGCCCCGCTACCGCTACGACCAGCTGATGCGGCTCGGCTGGAAGGTGTTTCTGCCGATCTCGCTGTTCATGGTCGTGGCTGTCGCGGGGGTGCTTCAGTTCACGGGCTGGGCGCACGGCTGACATGCCGACGGGCGCGCTCGGCGCAGTTCTCGGCGCGCTCGTCGGCCTTGGTCTCGGCCTGCTCGGCGCGAAGGCGCTGAACGCCGGGCTGGACGGGCAGATCGAAACGGCGTCTCCCGAGGACGCCGGGAAGTTCACGACGATCCGCCGGCTCGCCGGTCCGATCGTCATCGCGACGACGATCGTGGAGGTTGCGGTCGTCGGCTACGTCGCGGTTGAAATGCTTGCGGGCTGATCGCCCGGGACGTGAGAAGGGTTCGGAATGCGGCTCGATCAAGCGGCGCGTTCGCTTTTCCTGAAGGAGTTCGTATCGGCGTTCTTTCTGTCGATGCGCTACTTCTTCCGGGAGAAGGCGACCATCAACTATCCCTACGAGAAGGGCGCGATCTCGCCGCGCTTCCGGGGAGAGCATGTGCTTCGCCGCTATCCGAACGGCGAGGAGCGCTGCATCGCGTGCAAGCTGTGCGAGGCGATCTGCCCGGCGCAGGCCATCACCATCGAAGCCGGCCCGCGCCGCAACGACGGCACGCGGCGCACCACGCGCTACGACATCGACATGGTGAAGTGCATCTATTGCGGCTTCTGCCAGGAGGCGTGTCCAGTCGACGCCATCGTCGAGGGTCCGAATTTCGAGTTCGCCACCGAGACGCGCGAGGAGCTCTATTACGACAAGGAGCGCCTGCTCGCGAACGGCGACCGCTGGGAGCGCGAAGTCGCCCGCCGCATCGCGCTGGACGCGCCTTACCGGTGAGCGGCGTCATGACAACAGAGGTCTCGCCTTTCGCGCAGGCGTTCGCTGTCGTAAGCAGCAGAGGCGTCTCCGGGCTCGGCCGAAGGATCCGCGCATGAGTCTCCCCGCTTTGTTCTTCTACCTGTTCGCGAGCGTGACGGTGGCCTCGGGCCTCATGGTCATCTCGTCGAAGAACCCCGTGCACTCGGTGCTCTTCCTGATCCTGGCCTTCGTCAACGCGGCCGGGCTCTTCGTGCTTATGGGCGCGGAGTTCCTCGCGATGATCCTCGTGGTCGTCTATGTCGGCGCGGTCGCCGTGCTCTTCATGTTCGTGACGATGATGCTCGACGTCGACTTCGCGGAGCTTCGCAGCGGCGTGCTGCAGTATCTGCCTGTCGGCGTGCTGATCGGGCTGATCATGCTGGCGGAGCTCGTGCTGGTCGTGGGCGGCTGGGGGGCCTCCGGCGCGCTGCCGACGACCAGGGGCGGTTCGCCGATCCCGACCGACATGACCAACGCCGAGGCGCTCGGCCGCGTGCTCTACACGGATTATCTCCTGCTGTTCCAGACGGCCGGCCTGGTGCTGCTCACCGCGATGATCGGCGCGATCGTGCTGACGCTGCGCGACCGCAGGACGGACGTGAAGCGTCAGGACGTGACGCTCCAGAACGCGCGGAAGCCGTCCGAGGCGATCGAGATCGTCACGGCGCCGACGGGGCAGGGCATCGCTGAGGGGAGGGGCGTCAGATGATCGGGCTCGAGCACTACCTCATCGTCGCCGCGATTCTGTTCACGCTCGGCGTGTTCGGCATCTTCCTGAACCGCAAGAACGTCATCGTCATCCTGATGTCGATCGAGCTGATCCTGCTTGCGGTTAACATCAATTTCGTCGCGTTCTCGACCCATATGGGCGACCTCAAGGGTCAGGTGTTCGCGCTGTTCGTGCTGACGGTCGCGGCCGCCGAAGCCGCCATCGGCCTCGCGATCCTCGTCGTCTACTTCAGAAACCGCGGCACGATCGCGGTCGCCGACATCAATCGGATGAGGGGCTGACAGCGATGTATCACCTCATCGTCTTCCTCCCTTTGCTGGGCGCCGTCATCGCGAGCGTGATCGCGCTGACGGGCGCTCGCCGGCGGCACCCGGGCGCGGTCGGCCCGGTCGACGCCTTCCACGACGGCCACGACCACGCGCATCACGCGGCCCATGACGCGCACGGCCACGACGATCATGGCGGCCACGACGACCACGCGCACGGGCCCGTCGAGCCCGCGGCCTACGGCTCGCGCGCTGCGGAATATGTCACGACCGGATTGCTGATCGTCTCGGCCGTCCTGTCCTGGATCGCCTTCGTCGACGTCACGCTGAACGACGCCGACGCGCATGTGAGGGTGATGCGCTGGATCTCGGCGGGCGGCCTGCAGCTCGACTGGGCGTTCCGGATCGACACGCTGACCGCCGTCATGCTGGTCGTCGTCAACTCGGTGTCGGCGCTCGTCCACGTCTACTCGATCGGTTACATGCACGAGGATCCGCATCGGCCGCGGTTCTTCGCCTACCTGTCGCTGTTCACCTTCGCCATGCTGATGCTGGTGACGTCCGACAACCTCGTGCAGCTGTTCTTCGGCTGGGAGGGCGTGGGCCTCGCGAGCTACCTGCTGATCGGATTCTGGTACCAGAAGCCGTCGGCCTGCGCGGCCGCGATCAAGGCGTTCGTCGTCAACCGGGTCGGTGACTTCGGCTTCTCGCTCGGCATGTTCGCGACCTTCGTGGTGTTCGGCAGCGTCTCGTTCGAGACGATCTTCGCGGCCGCGCCCGGCGTCGCCGACAAGACGATCCACTTCCTCGGCCATGACTGGCACGCGCTGACGGTGATCTCGTTCCTGCTGTTCATCGGCGCGATGGGCAAGTCGGCGCAGATCGGCCTGCACACCTGGCTGCCGGATGCGATGGAGGGCCCGACGCCGGTCTCCGCGCTGATCCACGCGGCGACCATGGTGACGGCCGGCGTGTTCCTCGTCGCGCGGATGTCGCCGATCTTCGAGCACGCGCCGGACACGCTGGCCTTCATCACGGTCATCGGAGGAACCACCGCGATCTTCGCCGCGACGATCGGGCTTGTGCAGACCGACATCAAGCGCGTCATCGCCTATTCGACCTGTTCGCAGCTCGGCTACATGTTCGCCGCGCTCGGCGTCGGGGCCTATGGCGTCGGCGTCTTCCACCTCTTCACCCACGCCTTCTTCAAGGCGCTGCTGTTCCTCGGCTCCGGCTCGGTCATCCACGCGATGCACCACGAGCAGGACATGCGGAAGATGGGCGGCCTGCGCCGCCTGATCCCCGTGACCTACTGGATGATGGTGATCGGAACGCTGGCGCTGACCGGCTTCCCGCTGACCGCCGGCTACTTCTCCAAAGACGCCGTAATCGAGGCGACCTACGCCGCCCATACCGGCGTCGGCGCCTACGCCTTCGCGATGACGGTCCTCGCCGCGCTGCTGACCTCGTTCTACTCGTGGCGGCTGATCTTCCTCACCTTCCATGGCGCGCCGCGGGCCTCGCTCGAGACCATGAGCCAGGTCCACGAGAGCCCGCGTGTGATGATCGCGCCGCTGCTGATCCTGTCGGTCGGCGCGCTGTTCGCGGGGCTCGTGTTCCACAGCGCCTTCGTCGGGGAGGGCCAGGGCGAGTTCTGGCGCGAAGCGCTGTTCACGGGCGAGGGCAACGAGATCCTGCATCACATGCACGAGGTCCCGGCGTTCGTGGTCTATGCGCCGTTCGTGGTGATGGTCATCGGCTTCGCGCTCGCCTGGCTGTTCTACATCAAGCGGCCGGACCTGCCGGGCCGGCTCGCCTCCGAGATGCGGCCGCTCTACGAGTTCCTGCTCAACAAGTGGTACTTCGACGAGCTTTACGACCGGATCTTCGTGCGGCCTGCGAAGTGGATCGGGCGTTTCCTCTGGAAGACCGGAGACGGCAAGATCATCGACGGCCTGGGGCCGGACGGGGTCTCGGCGCGCGTCCTGGACGTGACCGGCCAGGTGGTGAAACTCCAGACCGGCTACCTCTACCACTACGCCTTCGCCATGCTGATCGGCGTCGCGGCGATGTTCACCTGGTTCATGGTTCGGGGGATCTGACGGGGATGACCGATTGGCCCATCCTTTCGCTCGTCACCTTCCTTCCGCTCGTCGGCGTCTTCTTCCTGCTGGTCATCCGCGGGGACGACGAGGCGGCGCTCAGGAACGTGCGGCACGTCGCGCTGTGGACGACGGTCGTCACCTTCGCGGTCTCGCTGGTTCTGTGGGCGAAGTTCGACACGACGAATCCCGGCTTCCAGTTCGTCGAGCAGGCCGAATGGCTGGGCGGCGCGATCAAGTACCGGATGGGCGTTGACGGCATCTCCACGCCGTTCATCATCCTCACCGCCTTCCTGATGCCGTTCTGCATCCTGGCGTCATGGACCTCGATCAAGCTCCGCGTCCGCGAATACATGATCGCCTTCCTGGTGCTGGAGACGCTGATGATCGGCGTGTTCTCCGCGCTCGATCTGGTGCTGTTCTACCTGTTCTTCGAAGGCGGCCTGATCCCGATGTTCCTGATCATCGGGATCTGGGGCGGGACGCGGCGGATCTACGCCAGCTTCAAGTTCTTCCTCTACACGCTGCTCGGCTCGCTGCTGATGCTGGTCGCGATCCTCGCGATGTACGGCGTCGCCGGCACGACCGACATCCAGGCTTTGCTCGCCTACAAGTTCCCGGCGGAGATGCAGACCTGGCTGTGGCTCGGGTTCTTCGCCTCCTTCGCGGTGAAGATGCCGATGTGGCCAGTGCACACCTGGCTGCCGGACGCCCATGTCGAGGCGCCGACGGCGGGGTCCGTCATCCTCGCCGGCATCCTGCTGAAGATGGGCGGCTACGGCTTTCTGCGCTTCTCGCTGCCGATGTTCCCGCTCGCGAGCGAGTATTTCGCGCCGTTCGTGTGGACGCTCTCGGTCGTCGCGATCGTCTACACCTCGCTGGTCGCGCTGATGCAGGAGGACATCAAGAAGCTGATCGCCTATTCGTCCATCGCCCACATGGGCTTCGTCACGATGGGTCTGTTCGCGATGAACGCCCAGGGGGTGCAGGGCGCGGTGTTCCAGATGGTGAGCCACGGGCTGGTGTCGGGGGCGCTGTTCCTGTGCGTCGGCGTCGTCTACGACCGCATGCACACCCGCGAGATCGCGGCGTTCGGCGGCCTCGTGAACAAGATGCCGTGGTACGCCGCGGCCCTGATGGTGTTCACCATGGCGAACGTCGGGTTGCCAGGCACCTCGGGTTTCGTCGGCGAGTTCCTGACGCTGGTCGGCGCCTTCCGCGCCAACACATGGGTCGCGCTGTTCGCGACGACGGGCGTGATTCTTTCGGCGGCCTATGCGCTATGGCTCTATCGCCGCGTCGTGTTCGGGACCATCAGGCCCGGCCTCGAGGCGATCCCGGATCTTTCGGGCAAGGAGATCGCGCTGCTGGTCCCGCTGGCGGTTCTGACCGTGATCTACGGGCTCTGGCCGGCGCCGATCCTCGACATGTCGGCCGCGTCCGTCGACAACCTGATCCAGTCGGCCCAGGCCGCGGTCGATTCCGCGGGCAAGGCTGCAATGGCGACGACGCCATGAGCGTCGGCCTGCGGGCGGATCGCCTTTCCAAGAACGGGTCCTGAAAGCCACATGGACGCCTCAGCCCTTCCGCTGTTCAGCCCTGCGCTGCCCGAGATCGTGCTCGCCGCGGGGGCGCTCGCGCTCGTCCTGATCGGGGCCGTCGCCGGGGAGCGCGCGACCGCGCTCATCAATGCGCTCGCGCTCGCGGTGATCGCGCTCGCCATGGCGTTGGTGCTGATCGCGCCGGTCGACGGGCCGGCGACCTTCGGCGGCTCGTTCAAGCTCGACGCCTTCGCGCGCTTCATGAAGGTTCTGGCCTATATCGGCGCCTTCGCCGCGCTCGCGCTGTCGTTCGACTACATGAAGCGCGAGAGGTTCGCGCGCTTCGAATACGCCATCCTCGTCGTGCTCTCGACGCTCGGCATGTCGCTGATGATCTCGGCGAGCGACCTGATCGCGCTCTACCTGGGCCTCGAGCTGCAGTCGCTGGCGCTCTATGTGATCGCCGCCATCCACCGCGACGACGTCCGCTCGACGGAAGCCGGCCTGAAGTACTTCGTTCTCGGCGCGCTCTCCTCCGGCATGCTGCTTTACGGCGCGTCGATGGTCTATGGCGCGACGGGCGCGATCGGCTTCGCCGACATCGCCGTCGCCCTGAAGGACGGGCATTCGTCGATGGCCCTGATCTTCGGGCTGGTGTTCCTACTGTCGGGCTTCGCCTTCAAGATCTCGGCCGTTCCGTTCCACATGTGGACGCCGGACGTCTATGAGGGCGCGCCGACGCCGATCACCGCCTTCTTCGCCTCAGCAACCAAGGTCGCGGGCGTCGCGATGTTCGTGCGCGTGGTGTCCGAAGCCTTCCCGTCGGCGGCGATCGAGTGGCGGCAGGTGGTGGTGTTCGTCTCGATCGCCTCGATGGCGCTCGGCTCGTTCGCGGCGATCGGGCAGACCAACATCAAGCGGCTGATGGCCTATTCCTCGATCGGCCATATGGGCTACGCGCTGGTCGGTCTCGCCGCGGGCACGTCGGAAGGCGTCAGCGGCGTGCTGATCTACGTCGCGATCTATGTCGCGATGACGCTTGGCGCCTTCGCCTGCATCCTCTCGATGCGGATCGGCGACGCCTATGTCGAATCGATCGACGATCTTTCGGGGCTCTCGCGCACGAATCCTGCGATGGCGTTCGTGCTCGCGATGATCCTGTTCTCGCTCGCCGGAATCCCGCCGCTTGCGGGCTTCTTCGCGAAGTTCTACGTCTTCTACGCCGCGGTTAACGCAGGGCTTGCGCCGCTCGCGGTCATCGGCCTCGTGCTGAGCGTGATCGGCGCGTTCTACTATTTGCGGATCGTGAAGATTATCTATTTCGATGAGCCAAAGGTCGCGTTTGCGCCTATGACAGCCGTCGCGACGGCGGTCCTCACGGTCGCCGGCGGCTTCACGATGCTGTTCTTCGTCTATCCGGCCCCGCTGACGGCGGCCGCGGCGACGGCTGCGCAGTCGCTGTTCTGAGAGACGGGATGACGAGACCCTTCAGCGCGGCGCGTCCGCGGAGAGACCGCGGACGCCGTTCCGCACCGCATCCGGCGCGCGCCTCATGAGCTTCGCGCTCGGGGCGGTCGCGGTGGCAGCCGGGCATTCGCTGCAGGCGTTCGACACCGTCGGCTCGACCAACGCGGAAGGCCTGGCGCTCGCCCGCGAGGGCAGGGGCCCGGCCTGGGTCGTCGCGCGCTCGCAGACCGCCGGGCGCGGCCGCCGGGGCAGGGAATGGTCGACGGAGCGCGGCAATCTGGCCGCGAGCTTCGCGACCACGCTCGACGTGGCGCCGGCGACCGCCGCGACGCTCGGCTTCGTCGCAGGTCTCGCGCTGGAGACCGCGCTCCGCCAGGTCGCCAAATCGCTCCAGGCGCGGGACGCGCGGCCCGAGCTCAAATGGCCGAACGACGTGATCGTGGACGGCGCGAAGCTCGCCGGCATCCTGCTCGAGGCCGACGCGCTCGCCGACGGCAGGCTCGCCGTGGTGGTCGGGATAGGCGTCAACGTCGTCTCCGCGCCGGAGGACCTGCCATACCCCGCGACTTCGCTCGCCGCCCGTGGCGACGAGGTGGAGGCGGAGCAGCTGTTCACGGCGCTTGCGGATTCTCTCGTCGGCTGGCTCGAAGTGTGGGATAGCGGGCGTGGACTCGCCGCCGTCCGCAAGGCCTGGATGGCGCGCGCGGCCGGGTTGGGCTCGCAGGTCGCGGTCGAGCTTGGCGGTCGCACGATCCGCGGCAGATTTGAATCGATAGACGACAGCGGCCGGCTCGTGATCCGCGCCCAGACAGGCGTCGCGACGGCGATCTCCGCCGGCGACGTATATTTCGGCTCGGCGTCAAGCCACGCCGCGCAAGGATAAAGATGGCTACGGATCTGATTTTTGCGCCCCTCGGAGGAGTGGGCGAGATCGGCATGAACGCCGGCTTGTATGGTTTTGGAGAAGGGGCGAAGCGCCGCTGGCTGATGGTGGACTGCGGCGTGCTGTTCGGCGACCCTGCGGGCACGCCCGGCATTGACCTCATCATGCCGGACATCCGCTACGCGAAGGCGCGGCGGAACGAGATCGAAGCGCTGGTGCTGACCCACGCGCATGAGGATCACTACGGCGCGCTGCTCGATCTCTGGCCCGAACTCCGGTGCCCGGTCTACGCGACGCCATTCGCCGCCGCGATGCTGGAGTCGAAACGCGCCTCGGAGAAGGGCGCGCCCAAGATCGACGTCCGCGTGATCCCGCAGGGCGGGTCGTTCAAGGCGGGTCCGTTCGAGGTCGAGTTCGTCGCGGTGGCGCATTCGATCCCCGAATCCTGTGCGCTCGCGATCCGGACGCCTGCGGGCCTCGTGGTTCATACCGGCGACTGGAAGATCGACGCCACGCCGGTGCTCGGCCGGCCGACCGACGAAAAGCGGCTGCGCGAGCTCGGCGAAGAAGGCGTGGCCGCGGTCATCGGCGATTCGACCAATGCGACGCGGCCGGGGCTCTCGCGCTCGGAGACCGAGGTCGCGGCGAGCCTCGCCGAACTGATCCGCGGCTCGAAGGGCCGCGTGGCGGTCACCACCTTCGCATCGAACGTCGGTCGCCTTCGCGCGGTCGCCGATGCGGCGCTCGCGGCCGACCGGCAGGTCGTGCTGATCGGACGCGCCATGCGCCGCGCCACCGACGTCGCCCGCGGCCTCGGCATGCTCGAGGGCGTGCCCGAGTTCCTCGAGCCCGACGCCTATGGCTACCTTCCCCGCGACAAGGTCGTGGCGCTGATGACGGGCAGTCAGGGCGAGCCGCGCGCGGCGCTCGCCCGCGTCGCCTCGGGCGATCACCCGCAGGTGACGCTCGCCAAGGGCGACCGGGTGATCTTCTCGTCGCGCGCCATTCCCGGCAACGAAAAGGCGGTCGGGCAGATCATCAACGGCCTGATCCGAGGCGGGGCCGAGGTCATCACCGACCGCACCCATTTCGTCCATGTCTCCGGCCATCCGCATCGCGAGGAGCTCGCGCTGCTCTATGGCTGGCTGAAGCCGCAGCTGCTCGTGCCGGTACATGGCGAAGAGCTGCACATGGCCGAGCACGCCGAGCTCGCGAAATCGGTCGGCGTGCCGCGCGTGGCGCGCGTGCATGACGGCGAGGTGATCCGCGTCGCCGGCGGCCCGCCCGACGTGGTCGACGAAATCGTGACCGGCCGGATGCTGAAGGACGGCAAGGTGCTGATCTCCATGTCCGAGCCCACGATCGGCGAGCGGCGCAAGCTCGCTTTCGCCGGCGTCGTCACGATCGCGATTGCGATCGACAAGGCCGGCGACGTCCAGGGCCCGCCGGAGGTCCGGTTCACCGGCCTTCCCCCGCGCGACGACGAGGGCACGCCGATGCTGGAGGTGTTGCGCGACACCGTGCTCGACTGCCTCGACGGACTGCCCAAGCAGAAGCGCCGCGACACGGGCCTGGTGACGACGGCGATCGAGCGGTCGATCCGCAGCGAGCTGTCGCTGGTCTGGGGCAAGAAGCCGGTTTGCCACGTCGCCGTGCTGAAGGTATGAGCGGGCGAAAGCCGCTCGGAGCCTCGATATGATCGGTCGCCTTAACCACGTCGCCATCGCGGTGCCGGATCTGGAGGCCGCGACCGCGGTTTACCGCGACACGCTCGGCGCCGCCGTGACGCCGGCGACTGACCAGCCCGAGCACGGCGTGACCGTGGTGTTCATCGAGCTTCCGAACACCAAGATCGAACTCCTTGCGCCACTTGGAGAAAAGTCTCCCATTGCAGCTTTCCTCGACCGCGCGCCGGCGGGCGGGATTCATCACGTCTGCTATGAGGTGGACGACATTCTCGTCGCCCGCGACCAGTTGAGGGCGCAAGGCGCGCGGGTGCTCGGCGACGGCGAGCCCAAGATCGGCGCGCACGGCAAGCCGGTGCTGTTCCTTCACCCGAAGGACATGCTCGGCACGCTGGTGGAGCTCGAACAGGCTTGATCTTTTCGGCGGTCAGCTGGGTTGCGATCTATTTTGTCGTCTGGTGGACGACGCTGTTCGTCGTGCTGCCCTTCGGCGTCCGCAGTCAGGCGGAAGACGGCGACGTCGTGCCGGGATCGGAGGCGGGCGCCCCGACCCGAACCCGCGTCGGCCGCATCGTCCTCATGACGACGATCGTCTCGGCGCTCGTGTTCGGCGGCATCGTCCTGCTGCTCACGCAGGAGGTCTTCGGACTGGACGACATCCCGTTCCTGCCGAAGTTCCAGCACGCGGCATAGGTCTTTCAGCGCGGCCCAGAGACGGCGTTGCCGTGAGCCGGCGGCTTCGCGGGCAAAAAAAAGCAAGGCCGAAGCCTTGCGTATGCGAGTTCGTCGTCCGTTCAAATCCAACGCCGCGAGCGGTGCGGGACTTCGGCGCAGGATCGTCGCCCTAAGGCGAGCAGAACGAACATTCCTCCCAAGCGTAGGGCCGGGGCTTGTCCGGCGAGGCAACGTCGCCGGTTGGCCCTTTTCTTATGGCCTGACCTTAGCGACGCCTTTGAGACTTGTCATCTCTTTGTGCACCAGGCGCCAAAAAAACAAGCGACGGTCAGACCGGCTCGCCAGGCGTCGTCGCGCTTGTGTTTCCGGGCGCCTTCGGCTTTCGTGCGCGCCTTCCCGGTTCCGGCCGGACCGTGTTCAAGATTCGCCTGGAGCCCGTGAGTTCGATGCGCCTCAGCCGCTATTTTCTGCCCATCCTGCGCGACGCGCCGAAGGAAGCGGAGATCGTCTCCCACCGCCTGATGCTGCGGGCCGGGATGATCAGGCAGGAGGCCGCCGGCATCTATGCCTGGCTTCCGCTTGGCCTTCGCGTTCTCAACAAGATTTCAGACGTCATCCGCGAAGAGCAGAACCGGGCGGGCGCGATCGAGCTGCTGATGCCGACGCTGCAGCTCGCCGATCTCTGGCGCGAGAGCGGCCGCTACGACGCCTATGGCGAGGAGATGCTGCGCATCAAGGACCGCAACGAGCGCGATCTGCTCTACGGGCCGACCAACGAGGAAATGATCACCGAGATCTTCCGCGCGGGCGTGCGCTCATACAAGGACCTGCCCAAGAACCTCTACCATATCCAGTGGAAGTTCCGGGATGAGCGCCGTCCGCGTTTCGGCGTGATGCGGTCGCGCGAGTTCCTGATGAAGGACGCCTATTCCTTCGATCTGGACCAGGCCGCCGCCCGCGTCTCGTATAACCGGATGTTCGTCGCCTATCTGCGGACCTTCGCGCGTCTTGGCCTCAAGGCGATCCCGATGGCGGCCGACACCGGCCCGATCGGCGGCGACCTCAGCCACGAGTTCATCATTCTGGCGAAGACCGGCGAGAGCAAGGTGTTCTGCCACAAGGATTTTCTCGGCCTTGAGGCGCCCCCCGCCGACGTCGACTTCGACGACGCGGCCGGGCTTCAGGCGATCGTCGACCGGTGGACCGGCTCCTACGCCGCGACCGACGAGATGCATGATGAGGCGGCCTTCGCCGCAATTCCTGCGGACAGCCAGGTTACGGCGCGCGGGATCGAGGTCGGGCATATCTTCTATTTTGGCACGAAATATTCCGTGCCGATGAAGGCGCTCGTCACCGGACCGGACGGCAAGGACACGCCCGTGCACATGGGATCCTACGGCATCGGCCCGAGCCGGGTCGCGGCGGCTGCGATCGAAGCCGGCCATGACGACGCCGGAATCATCTGGCCGGATGCCATCGCGCCGTTCAGGGTCGGCCTGGTGAATCTGAAGCCGGGCGACGCCGCGGTGGACGCCGCCTGCGAAGACCTTTACGGCAAGCTGATGGGACAGGGCATCGACGTGCTTTATGACGACACCGATGATCGCCCGGGCTCCAAGTTCGCGACGATGGAGCTGATCGGCCTGCCGTGGCGGCTGGTGGTCGGACCCAAGGGGCTCGCCGCCGGCACGGTGGAGCTGAAGCGCCGCGACGGCGGCGCGGCGGAGGCGATGAGCGTCGACTCCGCGCTTTCCGCGATCATCGGCTGAGGGCCGGATGGCGGCCACGAAGAAGGCGGCGACCCCCTCTGAGCTCGGCGGCACCAGGCCGTTCGCGCCGTTCGAATGGCTGATCGCCGGCCGATATCTTCGCGCGCGCCGCAAGGAAGGCTTCATCTCGGTCATCGCCGGGTTCTCGTTTCTCGGCATCACGCTCGGGGTCGCGACCCTGATCATCGTGATGGCCGTGATGAACGGCTTCCGGACCGAGCTTCTCAACAAGATCCTCGGCATCAACGGCCACGTCGTCGCGCAGCCGCTCGACGGCCCGCTGACGGACTACGCGGCGGTCGCGGATCGCCTCGCCAAGGTCTCGGGCGTCAAGTTCGTGATTCCGCTTGTCGAGGGACAAGCGCTCGCCTCCTCGCCGGCCGGCGCGGGCGGCGTGCTGGCGCGGGGCCTGCGCGCGCAGGACCTCGGCAAGCTCCAGCTCGTCTCCCGGACCATCCGCGAAGGCAGCCTCGAGAATTTCGACGACGGCGGCGGCGTGCTGATCGGCAAGCGTCTCGCCGAGCAGCTGGGGCTGCACGCTGGCGATACGCTGACTTTGGTCAGTCCCCGCGGCGCGGTGACGCCCATGGGCGTCACGCCGCGCATCAAGGGCTACCGGGTCGCCGCGATCTTCGAGATCGGCATGTCGGAGTACGACGCCGCCTTCGTGTTCATGCCCTTCGCCGAGGCGCAGGCCTATTTCAACCGTGACGACGACGCGACCGGCATCGAGATCTACCTCGACAATCCCGACAAGGTCGACGAGGCGCGCCCCAAGCTGCAGGACGCCGCGGGCCGGCCGCTCTATCTTCTCGACTGGCGGGATCGGAACAAGACGTTCTTCTCGGCGCTGGAGGTCGAGCGGAACGTCATGTTCCTGATCCTCACTCTGATCGTGCTGGTGGCGGCGCTCAACATCATCTCCGGCCTCATCATGCTGGTGAAGGACAAGGGCCGCGACATCGCGATCCTGCGAACGATGGGCGCGACGCGCGGCGCGATCATGCGCATCTTCCTCATCACGGGCGCCAGCATCGGCGTCGTCGGCACGCTCGCCGGCTTCGGACTCGGCATGCTGGTGTGCTGGAACGTGGAGTCGATCCGCGCCTTCCTCGCCTATCTCACGGGCACGGAGCTGTTCTCGCCCGAGGTCTACTTCCTGAGCCGCCTGCCGGCCGATCCGGACGCCCGGGAGACCCTGACGGTCGTGCTGATGGCGCTCGTGCTCTCGGTGCTGGCGACCGTTTATCCCTCGTGGCGCGCCGCCAAGCTCGAGCCCGTGGAGGCTTTGCGCAACGAATGAGCGAAAGCGCCGACGCAGACGCCCAGGTCTATTCGGACGAAATCTTCGACGCGGAGGCAGCGAGCCCGCCGCTGCTCGTGCTCGACCGCGTGGCGCGCCGCTACGTCCAGGGCGACGAGACCGTCGACGTTCTGCTCGAAGCCTCCGCCGTCATCGAGTCCGGCGAGGTCGTCGCGCTGATCGCCCCCTCGGGCACCGGCAAGTCGACGCTGCTTCACATCGCAGGACTGCTCGAACGGCCGGACGGCGGCGAGGTCTACTTCGACGGCGAGCCGACCGTCGGGCTTTCCGATTCCGCCCGCACCGCGCTCCGCCGCAATCAGGTCGGCTTCGTCTATCAGTTCCACCACCTGCTCCCAGAGTTCTCCGCGCTTGAAAACGTGGTGATGCCTCAGCTCATCCGGGGGCTCTCGGCCGCCGAGGCAAGGAGCCGGGCCAAGGATCTGCTGTCCTATCTCGGGCTCGGGGCGAGGCTCAGCCATCGCCCGTCGGAGCTCTCCGGTGGCGAGCAGCAGCGCGTGGCCATCGCCCGCGCGGTCGCGAACGCGCCGCGGCTGCTGCTCGCCGACGAGCCCACGGGCAACCTCGATCCGGTGACGTCCGCCCATGTGTTCGCGACGCTCACCGCGCTCGCCCGCGCCTCGGGCCTGGCCGCGATCGTCGCGACCCACAATCTCGACCTCGCCGGCACGCTCGACCGTCGCCTCACGCTGCGGGACGGCGTGGTCGTGGAAGCCTGAACTCCCGTAATTCCTCTTAGAACGAAGATGGGCCGCGCCGGCGCGGTGGGGGCGCTTGACTCGATGGGATGGTCGTGGAACAAAACAGGAACATTATATGTGGGAGAGTTCCATGGCCGAAATTCGTGTGTTGCGTTCGCTGGCGATCGGGTGCCTGGAGCTGGGGTCGGTCGCAGTTTTCATCGGCGCGCTCTGGGTGTGGGCCGCTGCGCTCTCGATGGCCTGACGCTTTCCTGTGGAGAGGCGCGCTGGACGTCTCCGGCGCGCGGAGGCCAGGCTAAGCTGGCGCCGAGGCAGGAGAAGGCGATGAACGACGGACTGAAGGCCGATCCAGGCTTCGTGCATCTCAATGTGCGCTCCTCCTTCTCGCTGCTCGAAGGCGCGCTGACGATCGCCAAGCTCGCCTCGGCCTCGAAGGCCGACGGACGGCCTGCGATCGCGCTCACCGACGATAATCTGTTCGGCGCGCTAGAATTCTCCGAAAAGCTGTCGGGCTCGGGGGTCCAGCCCATCGTCGGCCTCACGCTCGCGATCGACTTCAAGGACCGGGAGCAACGCACGGGTCGGCCGGCCCGCGACCCGCGCCGACCCTCGATCGTTCTGTTGGCGAGGTCCGAGACCGGCTATCGCAACCTGATGGCGCTGAGCAGCCGCGCCTTTCTCGACGGCGACCCCGACGGCTCGCCGCACGCGACGCTCGCGATGCTCGACGGACGCTGCGACGGGCTCATCGCCCTGACCGGGGGCCCCGAGGGGCCGATCGACGGGGCCTTCGCCGACGGGACGGACGACATCGCCGCGGCCCGGCTCGGCCGCCTCGCGGACCTGTTCGGCGACGCGCTCTACGTCGAGCTGCAGCGGCATGACGTGGCGCGCGAAAAGGCGGTGGAGGGCGCGCTCGTCGGCCTCGCCTATGACCGCGGCCTTCCGATCGTCGCGACCAACGGCGCGCGGTTTGCGGAGCGCGGGGATTACGAGGCGCATGACGCCTTGATCTGTCTCGCCGACGGCCGATTCCTCGCCGAGAGCGACCGCCGCCAGATGACGCCGGAGCATTATCTGAAGACCGGCGCCGAGATGGCGGCGCTGTTCGCCGACCTTCCGGAGGCGCTTGAGAACACCGTCGAGATCGCGCGGCGCAGCGCATACCGGCCGCGCACCGCAAAGCCGATCCTGCCGCGCTTCACGGTGGGCGCAGGCTCCGGAGACGACAGCGCGGAGGAGGCGTTCGAGCTGCGCCGGCAGGCGATGGCCGGTCTCGAGGCCCGTCTTGCGGCGCACGGGCCGGCGCCCGGCCTCGACGTCGCGACCTATACGGACCGGCTGGAGTTCGAGCTCGGCGTGATCGAGCGGATGAAATACCCCGGTTACTTCCTGATCGTCGCCGACTTCATCAAGTGGGCGAAGGCTCAAGGGATTCCCGTCGGTCCGGGCCGCGGCTCGGGCGCAGGTTCGCTCGTCGCATACGCGCTCACTGTCACCGACCTCGACCCGCTGCGCTTCGGCCTGCTGTTCGAGCGCTTCCTCAACCCCGAGCGCGTGTCGATGCCGGACTTCGACATCGACTTCTGCCAGGACCGCCGCGAGGAGGTGATCCGCTATGTCCAGCGGCGCTACGGCGAAGATCGCGTGGCTCAGATCATCACCTTCGGCACGCTCCAGGCCCGCGGCGTGATGCGCGACGTCGGCCGTGTGCTCGAAATGCCCTACGGGCAGATCGACAAGCTCTGCAAACTCGTGCCGCAGAATCCGGCCAATCCCGTGACGCTGAAGCAGGCGGTGGGCGACGAGCCCAAGCTCGCCGAAGCGCGCGCTGGCGATCCCGCCGTCAGCCGCATGCTCGACATCGCGCTCAAGCTGGAGGGCCTCTACCGCCACGCCTCGACCCACGCGGCCGGAATCGTCATCGGCGACAGGCCTCTGATGGAGCTGGTGCCGCTCTATCGGGACCCCCGCTCGGAGATGCCGGTCACGCAGTTCAACATGAAGTGGGTCGAGCCGGCGGGCCTCGTGAAGTTCGACTTTCTCGGCCTCAAGACGCTGACCACGCTGACCGGCGCGGTCGCGCTGCTGAAGAAGCGGGGAATCACGCTCGATCTCGAGAGCATCCCGATCGACGACAAGGCCACCTACGACATGCTGGCGCGCGGCGAGACGGTCGGCGTGTTCCAGCTGGAAAGCGCAGGCATGCGGCGCGCGCTCGCCGACATGAAGCCCGACCGCTTCGAGGACATCATCGCGCTGGTCGCGCTCTATCGGCCAGGCCCGATGGCGAACATTCCGACCTATTGCGCGCGGAAGCACGGGCACGAGAAGTCCGAATACCTGCACCCGAAGCTGGAGCCGATCCTCTCCGAGACCTTCGGGGTCGTGATCTACCAGGAGCAGGTGATGCAGGTCGCCCAGACGCTCGCCGGCTATTCGCTAGGCGAAGCCGATCTGCTGCGGCGGGCGATGGGCAAGAAGATCCGCTCCGAGATGGACGCCCAGCGCGAGCGTTTCGTCTCCGGCGCGGTCGAGCGGGGAATCGGCAAGGCGGATTCCGCGACGATCTTCGAACTGCTCGCGAAGTTCGCCGACTACGGCTTCAACAAGAGCCACGCGGCGGCCTATGCGCTCGTCGCCTACCAGACCGCCTATCTCAAGGCGAACTATCCGGTGGAGTTCCTCGCGGCTTCGATGACGCTCGACATGGGGTCGACCGACAAGCTCGCCGAATTCCGTCAGGAGGCGATGCGCCTCGGCATCGCCGTCAAACCGCCATGCGTGAACCGGTCGAGCGTCAGCTTCGACGTGGAGGAGGGGGCGATCCTCTACGCGCTCGCGGCGCTCAAGGGCGTCGGGGGGCAGGCTGTCGAAGGCGTGGTCGCCAGCAGGCGCGAGCGGCCGTTCAAGGATCTGCGCGATTTCGCAAGGCGTCTCGACGTCAAGGCGCTGCCGCGGCGCGCGCTCGAGAGCCTCGTCCAGGCCGGAGCGCTCGACGCGCTGGAGCCGGAGCGGGCGAGGGCGCTCGCAAGCGTCGACGCGGTCATGGCGATCGCCTCGCGGACCAAGGGGGACGAGGCGGTCGGCCAGTTCGGATTCTTCGAGGCGGTGGAGGAGCCGATCCGAGCGCAGCCGCACGAGCCCTGGCCTGCGGGCGAGCGGCTGAAGCGCGAATACGAGGCGGTCGGCTTCTTCCTCTCCGGCCATCCGCTCGACGATTATCGCGATCTGCTCGAAAAGCTGCGCGTGCGGCGCTACGCGGAGTTCGCGGCGGCGGCGAAGGCCGGCGCCACCGCAGGGCGGCTCGCAGCGACCGTGCTCACCCGGCAGGAGCGCAAGACCAAGAGCGGCAACCGGATGGGCATCTTGACCCTGTCGGACCCGACGGGGCACTACGAGGCGATCATCTTCTCCGAGGGCCTCGCCAGCTATCGCGATCTTCTGGAGCCGAACACCCCGGTCATCGTGACGGTGGCGGCCGCGATGGAGGGCGAGGAGCTTCGCATCCGCATCGAGCATGTCGAGCCGCTCGATAAGGCGGCCGAGAAGATGCAGCGCTCGGTTCGCATCTTCATGCGGGCGCCGGAAGCGTTCGAGGCGGTGTCTCGGCGGCTCGAGTCGGGTGACGGCGAGGTTTCGGTCGTCCTCATGCTCGACGAGGAGGAGACGGAGGTCGAGATCAGGCTGCCGGGCCGGTACCGGGTGTCGCCGCAAATCGCCGGCGCGTTGAAGACCGCGCCGGGGGTGGTGGCCGTCGAGGCGGCCTGAATGGCGGACGAAAGGCGCTTTGGCGCCCGCGACGGCGTCGCGCTGCTTGCCTTTGTAGCGGCTCTTCGCCTATAAGCCGCGCCATCCCACACGCGGGTTAGCGGCGATAACCAAGCCGTTCCGGCGCCGGGCTCGGTTGGCGAGCTCCGGTGAGCGCCCGCGAAGGTCAACCGGAGAATACCGAAATGGCGCTTCCCGATTTCACCATGCGTCAGCTTCTTGAGGCTGGCGTGCACTTCGGCCATCAGGCCCACCGCTGGAACCCGAAGATGGGCTCGTACATCTTCGGCGCCCGCAACAACATCCACATCATCGATCTCGCGCAGACCGTGCCGCTGCTGCACCGCGCCCTCCAGGCGGTGAGCGACGTCGTCGCCGGCGGCGGCCGCGTGCTGATCGTGGGCACCAAGCGCCAGGCCGCCGGCGTCGTCGCCGACTCGGCGCGCCGCTCCGCGCAGTATTTCGTGAACTCCCGTTGGCTCGGCGGCATGCTGACCAACTGGAAGACCATTTCCGGCTCGATCCAGCGCCTGCGCAAGCTCGAGGAGATGCTCGCCGGCGAGGCGGCTCACGGCTTCACCAAGAAGGAGCGGCTGACGCTGTCGCGCGAGCGCGACAAGCTCGAAAAGACGCTCGGCGGCATCAAGGACATGGGCGGCCTGCCGAACCTGATCTTCGTGATCGACACGAACAAGGAGCAGATCGCCGTCAAGGAGGCGCAGCGCCTCGGCATTCCGGTGGCCGCGATCCTCGACACCAACTCCGATCCGGACGGCATCACCTATCCGATCCCCGGCAATGACGACGCTGGCCGGGCGCTCGCGCTTTATGGCGATCTGATCGCTCGCGCCGCGATCGACGGCATCGGCCGCGGTCAGGGCGACGTCGGCGTCGATCTCGGCGCCCAGGAAGAGCCTGCGATCGAGGAGCCGGCGGTGGCCGAGATCGTCGGCACCGAAGTGCCGGAGGACAAATACGAGCTGCTCGCCGCTCCCCGCGGCGCGCCCGACGACCTGTCGAAGCTCACGGGCGTCGGCCCGCAGCTCGAGCAGAAGCTGAACGAGTACGGCATTTACCACTACTGGCAGATCTCGGCGATGAGCGCCGACGACGTCGCCAAGGCGGACGCCGACATGAAGCTCAACGGCCGGTTCGATCGCGAGGGCTGGGTCGCTCAGGCGCGCGAGCATCTCGCTGGCCTCGCGGCCTGACGCATCGATCGGCGGGCCTTGCGCGGCGTGACGCGCGGGCCCTAACGGCATTCGTCGCCTCGAGGGGCGACGCGAGTTCAGAGGAAGACATGGCGAACATCACCGCGGCCATGGTGAAGGAGCTTCGCGAGAAGACCGGCGCCGGCATGATGGATTGCAAGAACGCGCTCGGCGAGGTCGAGGGCGACATCGAGGCGGCGGTCGATTGGCTCCGCAAGAAGGGTCTCGCCAAGGCCGCCAAGAAGGCCGGCCGCGTCGCCGCCGAAGGTTTGGTGGCGCTCGCCGTCGACGGGACCAGGAGCGTCGCCGTCGAGGTGAACTCCGAGACCGATTTTGTCGCGCGCAATCCCGAATTCCAGGAGATGGTGGCGACGATTTCGACCGTCGCGCTCTCGGTCGGCGGCGACGACGTGGCTGCGATCGAGGCGGCCGCCTATCCCGGCGGCGGCTCTGTCGCGGACAAGATCCAGGCGACCGTCGCGAAGATCGGCGAGAACATGACGCTCCGCCGCGCGGCGCCGCTGTCGGTGTCGAAGGGCGTCATCGGCGCCTATGTCCATGGTCAGGTCGCGCCGAACCTCGGCAAGATCGCGGTGCTGGTCGGACTGGAGTCCGAAGGCAAGGCCGAGCCGCTGCTGGCGCTTGGCAAGCAGATCGCGATGCATGTCGCGGCGACCAACCCGCAGGGTCTCGACGCGGCCTCGATCGATCCTGCGATCGTCGAGCGTGAACGGGAAGTGCTCGCCGCCAAGGCGCGCGAGGGCGGCAAGCCCGAGGCTGTGATCCAGAAGATCGTCGAGAGCGGCATCAAGACCTACTACAAGGAAGCGACGCTGCTCGAGCAGCCCTTCGTCCATGACGGCTCCAAGACCGTGGCTCAGGCGGTGAAGGCCGCCGAGGCCGAGGTCGGCGCGGCCATCAAGGTGACGGGCTTCGTCCGTCTGGCGCTCGGCGAGGGCGTCGAGAAGGAAGAGAACGACTTCGCCGCCGAAGTCGCGGCCGCAGCCAAGCAAGGCTGACGATGACGAGCTCCGGAACCATGGCGACGCCGCTGTATTCCCGCGTTCTCGTCAAGGTTTCGGGCGAGGCCCTGATGGGGCCCTCCGCTTACGGCCTTCACCAGCAAACGGTCGACCGCATTGCGGCCGACCTCGCCGCGGCCCACGAACTCGGCGTCGAGCTCGCGGTCGTAGTCGGCGGCGGCAATATCTTCCGTGGCGTCCAGGTCTCGACCCAGGGCGTCGACCGGGCGACCGGCGACTATATGGGCATGCTCGCGACCGTGATGAACGCGCTCGCGCTCGCCGCAGCGATCACGCGGCAGGGCGCGCAGGTGCGGGTTCTGTCGGCGCTCGACATGCCGGCCGTCTGCGAGACCTATACGAGGCCTCGCGCGCTCGCTCATCTGGAGCGGGGCCGCGTCGTCGTGTTCGCGGCCGGCACCGGCAACCCGTTCTTCACCACCGACACCGCGGCGGCGCTGCGCGCGATCGAGATGGGCTGCGGCGCGCTTCTGAAGGCCACCCAGGTCGACGGCATCTACACCGCCGATCCGAAGACCGATCCGACCGCCACCCGTTTCGATCGCGTGACGCATGACGAGGTGATGCAGCGCGATCTCAAGGTCATGGACGCCGCGGCCTTCGCGCTTGCCCGCGAGAACGCACTTCCGGTAATCGTCTTCTCCATTCACGAGCCCGGGTCGATCCCGGCGGTCATCTGCGGCGGAGGACGCGCGACGACCGTGGCGAGCTGAAGAGGCGAGAAGACCGCCCTCGGGCCAAACGCAGGAACAGCCGATCCCATGTCCGCAGCTTCGCTCGATCTGGATGACATCAAACGTCGGATGCAGGGCGCGGTCGCGTCTCTGAAGACCGATCTCGCGGGCCTTCGCACCGGCCGCGCGTCGGCGAACCTGCTCGATCCCGTCACCGTCACCGCCTATGGCGCCGAGATGCCGCTGAACCAGGTCGCGACCGTCAGCGTGCCGGAATCGCGCATGCTGAGCGTTCAGGTCTGGGACCGCAGCATGGTCGGCGCGGTGGAGAAGGCGATCCGGGAGGCCAATCTCGGCCTCAACCCGATCACCGAAGGCCAGTTGATGCGGATTCCCCTGCCCGAGCTCAACGCCGACCGGCGCAAGGAGCTCGTCAAGGTCGCCCACAAATACGCCGAGGCGGCGCGGGTCGCCGCGCGTCACGTCAGGCGCGACGGGCTCGACCTGCTGAAGAAGCTCGAGAAGGACGGCGAGGTCAGCAAGGACGATCACGACCGCCTGGCCGATCAGGTCCAGAAGGCGACCGACGCGACGGTGAGCGAGATCGACCAGGCGGTCGCCGCCAAGGAAAAGGATATCCTGCAGGTGTGATATCCTCCGGCCAGGTCGACTCGCGGTCTTGCGGGCGGCGTGGCTTGGAGAGCGACCGGCTGTCCAGCCCGCGCCGGCTCGAAAGCCGGCGTTCAGGAATGATCGAGGCCCGCTAAGGAGCGGGTCGGCTTTTGAGCACTCTCGCCCGGGCGCCTCATCCATGCCGTCGACGAACGCGACACGACTGACGGACGGCGCCGTCGGAGGCGCCGGCGAAGGCGCGCCTCCGCGACACGTCGCGATCATCATGGACGGCAATGGCCGCTGGGCCGCCGCGCGCGGGCTGCCGCGGCTCGAGGGGCACCGGCGGGGAATGGAGGCTCTGCGGCGCGCCGTGAAGGCCGCCTACGAGCTCGGGGTGCGGTACCTCACTCTGTACAGCTTCTCGGCCGAGAATTGGTCGCGCCCGGCCGAGGAGGTCTCGGATCTTCTCAACCTGCTGCGCATCTTCATCCGCCGCGACCTCTCCGAGCTTCACCGTGAGAACGTCCGCGTCCGCGTGATCGGCGAGCGCGCCGGGCTGCCGCGCGACATCGCCGCGTTGCTCGTGGAGGCCGAGACGCTGACCATGGCGAACACCGGCCTCACGCTCGTCGTTGCGTTCAACTATGGCGGCCGCCAGGAGATCGTCTCCGCGGTGCGCCGGATCGTCGAGGCCGCGCAGGCCGGCAAGATCACGGCGCAGGACGTCGACGCCGCCCTGGTCGCCGACCATCTCGACACCGCCGACATCCCGGACCCCGACCTCGTGATCCGCACCAGCGGGGAGCTTCGGCTGTCGAATTTTCTTCTTTGGCAAAGCGCCTATGCGGAGTTCGTATTCCTGCCGCTTCACTGGCCCGACTTCGACCGGAGCGCTTTCGAAGAGGCGATCGCGAGCTTCCGTGCGCGGCAGCGGCGCTATGGCGGTCTGACGGCCCGGGCGGGCGCGTGACGGACATCCGTCCGACCCCGGGAGCGGCCGCCGAGCTTCGCCGCCGCGTCGTGTCCGGTGTGGTCATGATCGCCGCCGCTCTGCTGGCGGCGTTGCTCGGCGGGCT
Organism: Hansschlegelia plantiphila; assembly: GCF_027922265.1. GTDB lineage: Bacteria > Pseudomonadota > Alphaproteobacteria > Rhizobiales > Methylopilaceae > Methylopila > Methylopila plantiphila. The sequence continues at coordinate 89,903 of NZ_BSFI01000022.1, forward strand.
TGTCTTCGCGGTCTTCTGGACGGCGGCAGGGATCGCGGTCGGCGTTGAATGGGCGTGGCTCGCAGCCTCCGAGCCGCGGGCGCGACGCTGGTCCGCCCGCCTCGTCGCGGTCACGCTCGGCGCGGCGGGCGCGCTTGTCGCCCTGTCCTCGATTCTCTCGATCGATCCCTGGGTGGTGGTCGCCGTGCTTTGCTTCGGAGCGGCCGCCGCGGCGATCGCCGCATATCCTGCCTGGGTCGCAGTTTTTGGCGCGCCTTACGGCGCGGCGGTTTTCATTGGCGCGATCGTCCTGCGCCGCGACCCCGCCGACGGCCTGCTCGCAGTGTTCTGGCTGTTCGCCGTGGTCTGGGCGACCGACATCGTCGCCTATTTCACCGGCAGGGCCCTCGGGGGGCCGAAGCTCGCGCCGCGAATCTCTCCCAACAAGACCTGGTCCGGCGCCTTCGGGGGCGCCCTCGCGGGAACGGCTGCGGGAACTGCGGTCGCGGCCTGCGGCGGCGTCGCGGCGCTACTGCCGGTCGCCATCGTTTCGCTCGCGGCATCCGTGGCGTCGGAATTCGGCGACCTGTTCGAATCCGGCGCCAAGCGCGCCTTCGGGGCCAAGGATTCGAGCCAGCTTATCCCGGGCCACGGCGGGCTGATGGATCGGCTCGACGGCTTTCTGGTCGCGGCGACGCTGGCGGCGATCATCGGGCTGACGCGCGGCGGTTTCGACGCGGCGGGGCAGGGCCTTCTGAGATGGTGACGGCCGCTGCGCCCAGGCGCCGCGTCTCGCTGCTCGGCGCCACCGGCTCCGTCGGCCGGGCGACCGTCGACCTCATCGAGCGCCACGCCGACCTGTTCGACGTCGAGGCGGTGGTGGGCGGCGGCGACGCCGATGCGCTCGCCGGGATCGCAGTTCGGCTCGGAGCGCGGGTGGCTGTCGTCGCCGACGCGGCGAAGGGCGGCGCGTTGGCTCGGGCGCTCGAAGGATCGGGCGTGGAAGCCGCGGCGGGGCCAAGCGCCGTGATCGACGCGGCGTCGCGTCCCGTCGACTGGACAATGGCCGCGATCTCGGGCGCGGCCGGCCTGTCGCCGACGATCGCGGCCGTCCGCCGCGGCGGCGTCATCGCGCTCGCGAACAAGGAATGCCTGGTCTGCGCGGGCGTGGCCTTCATGAGAGAGGTCGCCCGCGCCGGCGCGACGCTTCTGCCGGTGGACTCCGAACACAACGCGCTGCTTCAGGCGCTCGGGGGGCAGGGACTCGACGCGGTCGAGACGATGACGCTGACCGCGTCGGGCGGTCCGTTCCGCAGCTGGAGCGCGGAGCGGATCGCGGCGGCGCGGCCCGAGGACGCGCTCAAGCACCCGACGTGGTCGATGGGCGCGAAGATCACGATCGATTCGGCGACATTGATGAACAAGGGCCTCGAACTAATTGAAGCCCATCACCTTTTTGCAATAGGGCAAAACCGGTTCGACGTCGTGGTGCATCCGCAGTCCGTGATCCACGGTCTTGTCACGTTCCGGGACGGCGCCGTGACGGCGGGACTCGCGTCGCCCGACATGCGCGTCCCGATCGCCCACACGCTCGGCTTTCCGAAGCGAATCTCGACGCCCGCCGCTCGGCTCGATCTGGCGCGCATCGGCGCCCTCACCTTCGAGGCCCCGGATCTCCAGCGGTTTCCCGCGCTCCGGCTCGCCCGTGAGGCGCTCGCCGCGGGCGATGGGGCGGCGACGGTGCTGAACGCCGCGAACGAGGTCGCGGTCGCGCTCTTCCTGTCTCGCCGCATCGGTTTCGGGGACATCCCGGCGATCGTGGCCGAAACGCTCGACCGGGCCGAGGCGATCGGGCTGTCGCGCGCTCCGGCGACCGTCGAGGATGCGCTGGCGCTCGATTCGGAGGCCCGCGCGATCGCCTCTGAGCGCTTGCCAGAGGCCGAGTTCCGGGCGCACTAACGGCGCTGGCGAACGCCGCCCGCCTCTGCCGGGCGGGACGAACCGGGCTGGATCGAGGGCATGATGTCGTTTCTGAACGAGATGGTCGGCGCAGGGTCCGCGACGCTTGGCTACCTCCTGCCGTTCCTGTTCGTGCTCACGCTGGTGATCTTTTTTCACGAGCTCGGACATTTCCTGGTCGCGCGCTGGACGGGCGTGAAGGTGCTCGCCTTTTCGCTCGGCTTCGGTCCCGAATTGTTCGGCTTCGACGACAGACGCGGCACGCGCTGGCGGATCGCGGCGATTCCGCTCGGCGGCTATGTGCGCTTCGCCGGAGACGAGAACGCCGCAAGCGCCCCCGACGTCGACGCGCTCGAACGGATGGGGCCGGAGGAGCGCCGCGGCAGCTTCTTCTTCGCGCCGCTGCCGAGCCGGGCCGCGATCGTCGCGGCTGGCCCGATCGCCAATTTTCTGCTGGCCATCGTGATCTTCGCCGGCATCTTCCTGATCGCGGGCCGTCCGGTGACCGACGCCATGGTCGATGAGGTCGAGCCTGGCAGCGCGGCGGCGGCCGCCGGATTCGCGCCGGGCGACCTCGTCCTCGCGATCGACGGCGAGAAGATCGCCTCGTTCGGCGACATGCAGAGAATCGTCGAGACCAGCGCCGACCGGACGCTGCGCGTGACGGTCGAGCGCGCAGGGACGCAGCTCGATCTCCAGGCGACGCCGAAACTGAAGGAGATTTCAGACGGCTTCGGCAACAAGCTCAAGATCGGTCTGCTCGGCATCAAGCGCTCGACCAACGCCCAGAACGTCAGGGTCCAGCATTACGGCCCCCTCCAGGCGATCGGGGCGGGCGCGCAGGAGACCTGGTTCCAGGTCGCGCGCACAGCGAACTATCTCGGCCGCATGGTGGTGGGGCGGGAATCGACCGACCAGATCGGCGGCCCGATTCGGATCGCGAAAACCTCGGGCGATTTCGCCACCCTCGGCTTCGTCGCCCTCCTGAACCTCGCCGCGATTCTGTCGGTCTCGATCGGCCTGCTCAACCTGGTGCCGATTCCGATGCTCGACGGCGGCCATCTTCTTTTTTACGCGATCGAAGCGCTCCGGGGCCGGCCGCTCGGCGCCCGCGTCCAGGAGATGGGCATGCGGATCGGTCTGGCTCTTGTGCTTGCGCTGATGATCTTCGCCACCTGGAACGACATCATTCATCTTTCGGCGCTAGGCTGAATTTTCGGTGGCGTTGCCTCGCCGCAACGGCGGGCCCCAAACGTCTCGTGTGCGTTGAGTAGCGAGTTTGCACGTGGCTGAAACTTCTATAGAAGCGGACGGGGTCGCCCCGCGGCGTCACACCGTTCTGAACGGTTGCGGGAGCGCGATATACGGCACGGGGGTCCGTCAGCCCATGAAGCGTATGGTTAGAGTATTCGGGCGGCTTGCCCTTGCCTCATCGGTGGCCGCGCAGGCCCTCGTCGCGGGCGCCGGGGTCAGCGTCCTCGGCGTGGCGGAAGCGAACGCCCAGAGCGCGAGCAACATTTCCGTCCGCGGCAACCAGCGCGTCGATGCGGAGACTGTTCGCTCCTACTTCACCGGCCGCGGTCCGTTGACCCAGCCCGTGATCGACGAGGGCATCCGGGGGCTCTACGCCTCGGGGCTGTTCTCCGACGTGCGCGTCACCCGTTCCGGCGGCGGCATCGTGGTGTCCGTCAGCGAAAACCAGGTGATCAATCGAGTGGCCTTCGAGGGCAACTCGAAGGTCAAGGACGCTGTGCTGACCGCGGAGGTCCAGTCCAAGTCGCGCGGGCCGTTCAATCCGGCGGTCGTGCAGTCGGACGCCCAGCGCATCACCGAAATCTATCGCCGCTCCGGCCGCTACGAGGCGACCGTCACGCCGAAGACGATCAACCAGCCGAACGGCCGCGTCGACCTCGTGTTCGAGATCAACGAGGGCGACAAGACCAAGATCCAGGCGATCACCTTCGAGGGCAACGAAGCCTTCGGAGACGGCACGCTGCGCGACCAGATGACGACCACCGAGTCGAACTGGCTGAGCTGGATCAAGACGTCCGACGTCTATGACCCGGATCGGGTCAACGCCGACCTCGAACTCCTTCGCAAATTCTACCTCAACCATGGTTACGCCGACTTCCGCGTGATTTCGGCGAACGCCGATCTCGACAAGACGACGAACGCCTTCACGCTGAAGATCGCCGTCGAGGAAGGCCAGCAGTACCGGTTCGGCGCGATCAACGTGGAGTCGAACGTTCCCGAGATCGACGGCGCCACGCTGAAGAGCAAGATCGTCTCCTCCGCCGGCTCGATCTACAGCGCCCAGGACGTCGACAAATCCGTCGAGGCGATGTCGCTCGAACTCGCCGCCCGCGGCTACGCCTTCGCCCAGGTCCGTCCCCGCGGCGACCGCAACCTCTCGGAGCGCACGATCGGGCTCACCTACGTCGTGGAGGAGGGCGCCCGGGTCTATGTCGAGCGCATCAACATCCGCGGCAACACCCGTACGCGCGACTACGTCGTTCGCCGCGAATTCGATATCGGCGAAGGCGACGCCTACAACCAGATCTTCATCGACCGCGCGGAGCGGCGCATCAAGGCGCTGGGCTTCTTCAAGACGGTCAAGATCACGACCGAGCCCGGCTCGTCGCCGGATCGCGTCATCGTCAACGTGGACGTCGAGGATCAGCCCACCGGCGAGTTCTCGGTCGCCGGCGGCTACTCGACCTCGGACGGCATCATCGGCGAAGTGGCGCTCGGCGAGCGCAACTTCCTCGGCCGCGGACAGTATGCGCGCATCGCCGCGCAGTTCGGCCAGAACGCGTCGGGCTTCGACTTCTCCTTCACCGAGCCGTACTTCCTCGGCTACCGCGTCTCGGCGGGCTTCGACGCCTATGTGAAGCGCCGCGACGACACCGACTACACGTCCTACAAGGTCGACACCTATGGCGGCGGCATCCGCTTCGGGTTCCCGGTCTCGGAAGAGTTCACGATCGGCACCCGCTACCAGCTCTATCAGCAGGATCTGAAGATCCCGGGCCGGTATCGTGACATCTACAACAAGAACGGCAACGTGAACGAAGACCGTGCGTCGGCGGCGATCTTCGAAGCCGAAGGCAAGACGATCACGTCGCTCGCCGGTCTTTCGCTGATCTACAACACGCTCGACAACCCGGCTGATCCGACGCTCGGCTTCTACGCCGAACTGAAGGGCGACGTGGCCGGTCTCGGCGGTGACGCGAAATACGTCCGCGCCACATTCGATGGACGCTACTATCACCCGCTGGTGCTCGATAACGTCATCGGCATGCTCCGCGTTCAGGGCGGCCACGTGAAGGCGTTCGGGAGCGACGACCTCCGCGTGCTGGATCACTTCCCCGGCGGCCCGGATCTCGTTCGCGGTTTCGAGCCCCAGGGCTTTGGCCCGCGCGACGTTCGCTCGAGATATGCGAACGGCAGCATCAACCCGTTCAAGGGCAGCCCGAACGACGATCCGCTGGGCGGCACGACATATTTCGGCGCATCCGCAGAGGCCCAGTTCCCGATCTTCGGTCTTCCGAAGGAAATCGGGCTCAAGGGCGCTGTCTTCGCCGACGCAGGCACGGTGTTCAACTACGAGGGCATCCGGAGCATCAGCGGCGTACGCAACGGGGACGGCGCGCCCGGGAATCTTGCCGGCGGGACTAGCAAGATCGAGGTCAACGCCATGGACAGCAAGAAAATCCGGTCCTCGGTCGGCGCCTCGCTCCTCTGGAATTCGCCGCTCGGACCGATCCGCTTCGACTTCGCCAAGGTTCTCACCAAGGAGAAGTACGACGAGACCCAGTTCTTCCGGTTCTCCGGCGGAACTCGCTTCTGAAGCAGGCCGTCTAACGTCCTGGATCGATTGCATAAACGGGCGGCGGAATCATCCGCCGCCCGTTTCGCATTGAGGGCGCGAAGCCCGGCGGAGGCTATGATCGAACCGCGTTTCTTCGTCAGCCCGGAGCCGCTCGACATCGACCGACTGCTTGAGCTGACCGGCGCGACGGCGGCCGGCCGCGACGGCGCCGGCCTCGCCATCCGCGGCGTTTCGTCGATCGAACGCGCCGGCCCGTCGGACCTCTCTTTGGTCATCGACGGCGCGCCGCCGGTGACGCTCGGCGAAAGCCGCGCCGGGGCGCTGCTTCTATCTCCCGAACACGCCGGCCATGCGCCCGCGGGCGCGGTCGCGCTGGTGACGGCCGATCCGCTCGGGGCCTTTGCGCGCGTCGCCGCGGCGCTCTATCCGGCTGCGGCCCGTCCGCAGGCTATTTTCGGTCCAGGCGTCGCGCCCGGCGCCGTCGTCCACCCCGAGGCGCGGCTCGAGCCCGACGTCTCGGTCGATCCGGGCGCCGTGATTGGCCCGCGCGCCGAAATCGGCCGGGGCGCGGTCATCTGCGCCAATGCGGTGATCGGCGCCGACGTCAGGCTCGGACGCGGGGCTGCAGTCGGCCCCGGCGCCTCGATCGTCCATGCGCTGATCGGCGATCGCGTGACCATTCAGCAGGGCGTCCGGATCGGGCAGGGCGGCCTCAGCCTGCTGCGGCCGCACGAGCGCCTGCCCACGGCGCCGCAGATCGGGCGAGCGATCGTGCAGGACGACGTCGAGATCGGCGCCAACGCCACAATCGACCGCGGATCGGATCGCGACACTGTGATCGGCGAAGCCGCAAAGATCGACAACCTCGTCCATATCGGACAAAACGTCGTCATCGGTCGCCATTGCGTGATCTTCGCTGACGCAGTCATCGAGGAAGGCGCGCGACTGAAGGACTATTCGGTGCTCGGCCGGTCCGACGGTCGGTCGGCCGCGGTAATGTCAGCCCCGGGCGTGAGACGCGCCCCGAGCGCCTGAGCGGCCGCCACAGAGCGGCCCATGGCGCGCGCGCCCCAGGAAGATTGCAGCATGAATGACCTGACGCCCCTCACCACGCCCACCACCACGTTGGGCGCGGCCGATATCATGACGATCCTGTCCTACCTGCCGCACCGTTATCCCTTCCTGCTGGTGGACCGCATCATCAACATCGACGGCGACCGGTCGGGCGTCGGGATCAAGAACGTCACGTTCAACGAGCCGCACTTCCAGGGGCACTTCCCCGGCGCTCCGGTGATGCCGGGCGTCCTGCTGGTGGAGGGCATGGCCCAGACGGCGGGTGCGATCTGCGTGGCGTCGCGCACCAATCCGAACGCGCCGCGGATCGTCTATTTCATGACGATCGACAAGGTGAAGTTCCGCAAGCCGGTCGTCCCCGGCGACGTGGTCGAGTACCACATGACCCGGCTGCGCAACCGCGCCAGCATGTGGTGGTTCCGGGGCGAGGCGAAGGTCGCCGGCGCGCTGGTCTGCGAGGCCGAGATCTCGGCCATGCTGGTCGACAAATAACGGCGTTTCTCTGCGCGCTCTTTAGGTCGGATGCGGGCGGCCGCCGCCCGCATCCGACCTGCGGTCAGCGCCGCTGGCCGATGTGGATGTATTCGCGCTCGGGGGCGCCGGTGTAGAGCTGGCGGGGACGGCCGATCTTCTGCGACGGGTCCTCGACCATCTCCTTCCACTGCGCGATCCAGCCGACGGTGCGCGCGAGAGCGAACAGCACCGTGAACATCTCGGTCGGGAAGCCCATCGCCTTCAGCGTGATGCCCGAATAGAAGTCGATGTTCGGATAGAGCTTCTTCTCGATGAAGTAGTCGTCCTTGAGCGCGATCTTCTCGAGCTCCATCGCGACGTCGAGCAGCGGGTCGTCCTGGATGCCGAGTTCGCCGAGGACCTCGTGGCAGGTCTTCTGCATGATCTTGGCGCGCGGGTCGTAGTTTTTATAGACCCGGTGGCCGAAGCCCATCAGCCGGAACGGATCGTTCTTGTCCTTCGCCTTCTTGACGTAGGCGTCGACCTTGTCGGGCGTTCCGATCTCGGCGAGCATCTTCAGCGCCGCCTCGTTCGCGCCCCCGTGGGCGGGTCCCCAGAGGCAGGCGATGCCCGCCGCGATACAGGCGAAGGGATTGGCGCCAGACGAGCCGGCGAGCCGCACCGTAGAGGTCGAGGCGTTCTGCTCGTGGTCGGCGTGCAGGATGAAGATGCGGTCCATGGCGCGCGACAGCACCGGGTTGACCTTGTACTCCTCGCACGGCACGGCGAAGCACATGTTCAGGAAGTTCGCCGAGAAATCGAGCGAGTTCTGCGGGTAGATGAACGGCTGGCCGATCGAATATTTGTAGGCCATGGCGGCGAGCGTCGGGGTCTTCGCGACCATGCGGATCGACGCGATCAGCCGCTGCTCGGGGTCCGTGATGTCGGTCGAGTCGTGATAGAAGGCCGACAGCGCGCCGACGACGCCGCACATCACCGCCATCGGGTGCGCGTCGCGGCGGAAGCCGCTGTAGAAGCGCGACATCTGCTCGTGCACCATGGTGTGGCGCGTGACCTGATGGTCGAAATCGGCCTTCTGCGCCGACGTCGGCAGCTCTCCGAACAGCAGGAGGTAGCAGGTCTCGAGGAAGTCGCCGTTCTCCGCGAGCTGGTCGATCGGGTAGCCGCGGTAGAGAAGGACGCCCTCGTCGCCGTCGATGTACGTGATCTTCGACTCGCAGCTCGCGGTCGAGGTGAAGCCGGGGTCGTAGGTGAACAGGCCGGTGTTCTTGTAAAGGGTCTGGACGTCGAGCACCGAGGGGCCGACGGAGCCATGGCGGATCGCGAGATCGAGGTCCGCGCCTCCTACGCTGAGCCGTCCGACGTTCGGATCATCCTGCTGGATCTTGGCCGTGCTGGTCGTCATGCGCCATGCCCCTTCTGCTGGAAACAGCCTCGTCGCGCCGCGTAGGAGATATGGTCCTTTGGCTCTGGGGCGAGCAGCGGGACGCAGACCGGCGCGGTGGGCGCGGTTCCGCTTTTGTTGCAGTGCGAATTAGCGCTGTCAAACGACCGCGCAAGGGAGCGCTTCAGCCGGCGGCCGGGGCGGGCGTCTGATCCGCGATACGCCCGATGCTCTCCTCGCGGCCAAGCGCCACGAGAACGTCGAAGATGCCAGGAGACGTCTTCCGGCCGGTCAGGGCGACCCGGAGCGGCTGGGCGACGGCCCCCAGCTTGACGCCAGATTCGTCCGCGACGCTCCGCACGATCTCCTCGGCGCCCGCCGCGGTCCACGGATCAAGCGCAGCCAGACGCGACCCGAGGGTCGCCAGCAGAGCGCGGGCCTCGGGAGTGAGCAGAGCCTGCGCCGCGGGCTCGACGGCCAGCGGCCGCTCGTCAAGCAGGAACCGGGCGCCGTCGAGCAGCTCGACCAGCGTCTTCGCGCGTTCTTTGAGACCGGGCAGCGCGCTCTCGAGCGCCGGCCAGCGGCCGGTCGCCTCCAGACGCTCCGCAGCGGCCGGGCCGCCCGGAAGATAGGGCAGCGCCTGCCGCAAGGCCGCCATCAGCTCGTGGTCGGGCGTGGCGCGCATGTAGTGACCGTTGAGATTCTGCAGCTTGGCCTCATCGAAGCGCGCCGCGGAACGCCCGACGTCGCCGATCTTGAACCACTCGATCGCCTGCTCGCTCGAAAAGATCTCGTCGTCGCCGTGGCTCCAGCCCAGGCGGGCGAGATAGTTGCGCAGCGCCGCCGGCAGGTAGCCCATCTCGCGATAGGCCTCGACGCCGAGGGCGCCATGGCGCTTGGAGAGCTTGGCGCCGTCGGGACCGTGGATCAGCGGGATGTGCGCCATCTTCGGCACGACCCAGCCGAGCGCCTGGTAGATCTGCGTCTGGCGGGCGGCGTTGGTGAGATGGTCGACGCCGCGCACCACGTGGGTGACGTCCATGTCGTGATCGTCGACGACGACGGCGAGCATGTAGGTCGGCGTGCCGTCCGAGCGCAGCAGCACGAGATCGTCGAGATCCTTGTTCGGAATCACGACGCGGCCCTGAACGAGATCGTCGACGACCGTCTCGCCCTCGGTCGGCGCCTTCAGTCGGATGGCGGGCGAGCGGTCCGTCGGGCGCTCGCTCTCCGGGCGGTCGCGCCAGCGGCCGTCATAGCGCGGCGGCCGGCCCTCGGCCTGCGCGGTCGATCGCATCTCCTCGAGCTCGGCCTGGGTGGCGTAGCAGGGGTAGGCGCGGCCGCTGGCGAGCATCTGGTCCACCACCTGCCGGTGGCGGTCGGCGCGCGCGAACTGAAAGACGGCGTCGCCGTCCCAGTCCAGTCCGAGCCACTTCAGCCCGTCGAGAATGGCGTCGATCGCGGCGTCCGTGGAGCGCGCCCGGTCGGTGTCCTCGATCCTCAGCAGCATCTTGCCGCCGAGGCTGCGCGCGAGCAGCCAGTTGAACAGGGCCGTGCGCGCGCCGCCGATGTGCAGGAAGCCGGTCGGCGAAGGCGCGAAGCGGGTGACGACGGTCTCGGTCACGGGCGTTCAGTCTCTTGGGAAATCGGGGAAGGCGGCGTTCGGCTCGACGACGCGGCGCGTGGGTGTAGCATGCGGGGCCAAGCGGGGGGAAGGCGCGCTCATGGCCGGGACGCCGGAGCAGCAGCGGAGAAGGCGCGCGCAGGCCGCGGCCTTGCCCGACGACGCGCGCGTGGCGGACGGCGGCGCGGGATCTTGGACCGCCCTGGTCTTCGGTTGGCTGAGCGCGCGTCTTGCCGAGGAGGCGGAGGCTGGTCGCTTCGCGCTTTGGCTCCCGGTCGCCTTCGGCGTGGGCGTCGCGACCTATTTCGCGGCTTCACGCGAGCCTGCGCTCTGGGCGGCGACAGCGCTGGCGATCGGGGCGGGCGCACTGAGCCTGCTCGCGCGCCGGCGCTTCATCGTGGCGTGGCTGGCGCTTGCGCTGCTGTTCGGAGCGGCGGGCTTTCTGTCGGGCAAGCTTGCGACGATCCGGATGGGCTCGCCGGCGCTTGCGGCTCCGCTGCGCGCCGAAGCGGTCGGGCGCGTCGTCACGATCGAGCCGCGAGCGCGCGGCTGGCGGCGCGTCACGATCGACCTGGAGCGCCTGGGTTCGCTCCCTGTCGAACGCCGTCCGGCGAAGGCTCGCATCACGATCGGCTTCAAACCGCCGATCACGGTTGGCGACCGCATCTCGCTCGCCGCGTATTGGCGCCCGCCGGAGGGTCCGGTGCGGCCCGGCGGCTACGACTTCGCCCGCGTCGCCTTCTTCCAGGGCGTCGGCGCGACGGGGCTTGGGGCGAGCGATATCAAGGCGCACGGTCCCGACGTCGACATGGGCCTCCGGGCGTCGATGTCCGCTGCCCTGGAGCGCCTTCGCGCCTCCCTCACGGAACGGATTACGACCGCCATAGGGGGTCCCGAGGGCGCGGTCGCGGCGGCGCTCGTCACCGGCGTGCAGGGCCCGATCCCGCAGGACGTGCAGGACGACCTGCGGGGCGCGGGGCTCAGCCACATCCTGTCGATCTCCGGTCTTCACATGGCGCTGGTCGCGGGCACGATGTTCTGGCTGGCGCGGGCGCTTCTCGCGCTGTCGTCCCGCGCCGCCCTGAACTGGCCGGTCAAGCAGATCGCCGCCGCCGTCGCGCTCGCCGGAGCGACGTTCTACCTCGCGCTGTCCGGCGCGGAGGTCGCGACCCAGCGATCCTATGTGATGATCGCGATCGCCTTCCTCGCCGTGATGATCAACCGGCCGGCGCTCGCGCCGAGGAACTTCGCGCTCGCCGCCCTCATCGTGCTGGCGCTGACGCCGGAGGCGATGTTGGGTCCGAGCTTCCAGATGTCGTTCGCAGCGGTCGCCGGCCTCGTCGCATGGTTCGAGACGCGGCGCGATCGCGAGCCTGCGCCGCCGCCGCCAAACGCCGTGGCGCGCGTAAGACGCAAAATCGCGACCGCCGTCACGCTCGCTCTGATGACGACGCTGGTCGCGGGCCTCGCGACCGCGCCGTTCGCCGCCTATCATTTCCACCGGGTCACGCCCTATGCGATCGCAGGCAACGCGCTGGCGGAGCCGATCATGGCGCTCGTCGTCATGCCGTCGGTGCTTGGCGGACTGCTGTTTGCGCCGCTCGGCCTCGACGGGATCTTCTGGCGGGCGATGGGGGGCGGCCTGCGTGCGGTGCTTGCGATCTCTCACACCGTCGCCTCCTGGCCGGGCTCCGAGCGCAACGTGACGGCGTTCGGCGAAACGTCGCTCGCGCTGTTCGCTCTCGGCATCGCCTGGCTGTGCCTTTGGAGAACCAAGCTCCGCTGGGCGGCCTTGCCGGCGTTGGCCGCGGCCCTCGGTCTCGCTGCGTGGCCGTCGCGTCCGGATGTCGTCATCGACCCGTCCGGCCGGTTTGCGGCGGTGCGATCGCCGACCGGCGAACTGGCGCTCCTCGGCGCGGGACAGCCGGGCGGAAGCTTCGCGGCGAAGGTGTGGTTCGCGGCCGACGCCGCCGAGCCCCCGGTCAAAGGCGCGCTGAGCGACGTGCGCTGCGACGCATACGGCTGCACGGCTCCGCTGATCGGCGGCGGGATCGTCGCCCTGTCGTGGGACGCCCGCGCGCTGGAGGAGGACTGCAAGCGCGCCGTGCTCGTCGTCACGCGGCTCGATCCGCCGGAGGCCTGCTCGGAGACCACGGCCGTGGTCGGCCGCCGCGCGCTCGCCGCCACCGGCGCGCTCAGCCTCTCGCGCGACGGACCCTCGTTCAGCGCGACCGCCGCGCGCGATCCCGGCGGTCTTCGGCCATGGACTGGACCGCCAAACGCGATCGCCCCGCCCGAACAAGCGCTAAGACTGACGTTCAGTCCACGCCTGAGGCAAGCCTCGGCCGATGCGCAGCAGCCGGTCGATCCGACTGATCCGGACGACGAACCCGGCGTCGAGGATCAGTAGCGGCGGATCAGCCCGACGAGACGACCCTGGATCGCCACGCGATCCGGGCCGAAGATGCGGGTCTCATAGGCCGGATTAGCGGCCTCGAGCGCGACGGAGGCGCCGCGCTTGCGCAGCCGCTTCAACGTCGCCTCCTCCTCGTCGACAAGCGCCACGACGATGTCGCCGCTGTCGGCCGTGTCCTGGCGGCGGATCAGCACGAGATCGCCGTCGAGGATGCCGGCCTCGATCATCGAGTCGCCTCGAACCTCCAGCGCGAAGTGCTCTCCGGTCGACAGGATGTCCGGGGAGACCGCGATCGAGTGGCTCCGGGTCTGGATCGCCGAGATCGGCACGCCGGCGGCGATCCGGCCCATCACCGGCACCATCACCGAGCGATTCTCGTCCTCGTCGTCGCGTCCGCTTACGGGCCGCACTCGTCCGAGGCTGCCTTCGATCACGTTCGGCGCGAACCGGCCGGTGGGGCGCGTCACCGGCGGCGCCGCGGCCTCAGGCATCTTGACGACCTCCAGCGCTCGGGCCCGGTTCGGCAGGCGCCGGATGAAGCCGCGCTCCTCGAGCGCCATGATCAGACGGTGGACTCCCGACTTGGATTGAAGGCCCAGAGCGTCCTTCATCTCCTCGAAGGAAGGCGGAACGCCGCTCTCCTTCAGCCGCTCATGAATGAAGCGCAGGAGCTCATACTGCTTGCGGGTCAACATGGCCGGGTCCGCGCTGAATCAAAACAAATCATGAACATACGTGTAGCTGTTCTAGATGTGTTCCGCAACAGTTAACGTCCGGTCAACGCCGCGCGCGAAGCTGCAAACCCTAGAGCGGATGAGCTAAGGCCATGATGCTGCAGGCGTCGCCGGCCCGGGCGGCCGGAGCGTGCGCGGGGCGGATCAGCAAACATTCCGCGTCGGCGAGCGGACGAAGCATCGACGAATCCTGCCGGGGGAAAGCCGTCGCAACCGCGATCCCGTCCGAATCAAAGGTGAGGGCGGCGCGCATATAGTCTTCGCGCTGGTCGTTCTCGGGCATGTCGCGCCCGAGGCGCGCCGGAGCGAGCGGGGGTTCGACGTCCGGCCGGCCCGACAGCTTCCGGATGGCGGGGGCGAGGAACAGCAGCGAGCACACGATCGCCGATACCGGATTGCCCGGCAGGCCGAGCGCGAGCATTCCCCCGCGGCGCCCGGCCATCATCGGTTTGCCGGGCCGCATCGCGATTCTCCAGAAATCGAGCGCGACCCCGGCTTCCTCAAGGAGGGGCTGGACGAGGTCGTGGTCGCCCACCGAGGCGCCCCCGAGCGTCACCAGGACGTCGACCTCGTCGTCGATCGCGCGATTGATCGCGGCGAGGATCGCGGACCGCTCGTCGGGGGCGATCCCGAGATCGACGGCGACGCCGCCTTCGGCCGCGACGACGCCCGCGATCGCATAGCTGTTGGAAGCCACGATCTGGTCTGCGCCCGGGAGTTCGCCCGCGGCCACAAGCTCGTCGCCGGTGGCGAGGATGGCGACGCGGGGACGGCGCGCCGCGTCGATCGCGCCATGTCCGAGCGCCGCAGCCAAAGCGAGATCGCGCGCGCCGAGCCGCCGTCCGGCGGGCAGCAACGTCTCGCCCTCGCTAAAATCCAATCCGGCGCGGCGGACGTGGCGTCCGGTTCTCGCGGCCTCGTTCAGCACCACGAAGTCGCCGTCTCGCGTCGCATCCTCCTGGATGACGACCGCGTCGGCGCCGGACGGAAGCGGCGCGCCCGTGAAGATGCGCAGGGCCTCGGCTTGCCCGAGGCGGCCGCCGAAACCTCTCCCGGCCGCGGCCTCGCCGACGACTCGAAGGCGTGCTGGCGCGGACGCCGCGTCGGCGGCGCGCACGGCGTAGCCGTCCATAGCCGAACAGTCCCATGGCGGCTGCGTTCGCAGGGCGGCGAGCGGCGCAGCGAGGGTCCGCCCGAGCGCATCAGCCAGGACGACGCGTTCGGCGGGAAGGGCTTCAAGGCCGCTGAGGATGCGTGCGCGGGCTTCCGGAACCGGCAGAAGTCCGCTCACGCGGTTTTGTCCGCGTGGAAATCGCCGGACCGTCCGCCGGATTTCGCCAGCAGTCGGACGCCCTCGATTCGCATGCCGCGGTCGACTGCCTTGGTCATGTCGTAGACGGTGAGGCAGGCGACCGTGACCGCGGTCAGCGCCTCCATCTCGACGCCTGTCGGTCCGCTCACGCGGGCGGTCGCCGTCACCACGACGCCCGGCAATGAGGCGTCCGGCTTGAGGTCGACCGAGACCTTGGAGAGCGCCAGCGGATGGCAGAGCGGGATCAGTTCATGCGTCCGTTTCGCCGCCATGATGCCGGCGATGCGGGCGGTTCCCAGCACGTCGCCCTTCTTCGCGTCGCCGGCGAGGATGAGCGCCAGCGTCTCGGAGGCCATCACGACCCGGCCTTCAGCCGTGGCCTCGCGGCGGGTCGACGGCTTGTCGCCGACGTCGACCATGTTGGCCTCGCCGGAGGCGGAAAGATGGGTGAGGCGATGGTTCGCCATTCGGGTCATTTCAGCCCTAAGAAGAACGCCGAGCCGGCGTCGAGCGCGACCGCGGAGAACACGCCGAGACCGGTCAGCACAAGGCCCCAGAGGAACAGTCTGGTCGCCTTATCATAGACCGTCTTGTGCAGTCCCTCGATCGGCAGGAGCAGCGCCAGCGCTCGGATCTGCAGCGTTATCCCGATGAACATCGCGGCCACCGGGGGCGTGTCGTAGGTGTGCCAGACGCCGGGACTCGCCGCCCATTGCGCCAGAAAGTTGAGCGAGAACGAGACGACGATGCCGAACGCGGTGATCGAGCCGTTGCGAAAGACAGCGTCAATGCTCTCGACACGCATTTCCTTCAACTCGCCGTCGTCTTCGCTCATGAGTCGTTCTTCCGATCTCCCCCGCGCTCGGCCAGAAGCCTAGTCAGCAGATCGATCTGCTCCTTCTGCTGGGCGAAAAGCCCGGCGAGGTGCTCCTCCCGCATGGCGTCGAGCTTGTCGTGCAGGGCCATGATCTCGATCTCGGCCTTCAGGTTCACTTCATAGTCGAGAGCGGCGTTCTCGCGGTCCTTCAAGGCTTGGCGGTTCTGGCTCATCATGATGATCGGGGCCTGCAGGGCCGCCACCATCGAGAGCATGAGGTTGAGGAAGATGAAGGGGTAGGGATCGAATGGCTGGGACAGCAGCCAGACGTTCGCTCCGGTCCACAACACCAGAAACACGCCGAACAGGATGATGAACGTCCAGGAGCCGCCGAACGTGGCGACCTGGTCGGCGAGGCGTTCGCCGAACGTCTGGCTCCCTCCATTCTGCTCAAACGGGCGTCGCGCGAGGACGCTGCGATGCTTGGCGTTACGAAGGACGCGAGATTCCGCCTCGTTGAGGGCGTCAATCTCCTTGCCGAACCAGCGCCGCGCCGCGTGGCGGAGATCGGAATGAAGTTCTTCACTCATCCCGTCGGCCTTCGGCCGATCCTCCGGCGCTTTCACGATTGGGCCGGAGCGAGCAGCGCCCGGGTCGCCGCCGCGACGTCGGGCTGCCGCATCAGGCTTTCGCCCACCAGCAGCGCTCGGCATCGGACGGCTGAAAGCCGCGCGACGTCGGCCGGTGTGAAGATGCCGCTTTCGCCGACGATGATGCGGTCTTCGGGGATGCGGGCGGCGAGGCGCTCCGTCGTCTCGAGCGTGACGTCGAAGGTGCGCAGGTTGCGGTTGTTGACGCCCACCAGCGCGGTCCCGAGCGGCAAGGCGCGGTCGAGCTCGGCGTCGTTGTGGACCTCCACCAGCACGTCCATCCCAAAATCGGCGGCGGCGGCCACGAGGTCCCGCGCTTCGAAGTCGGTCAACGCCGCCATGATGACGAGGATGCAGTCGGCGCCGAGCGCGCGGGATTCGGCGACCTGATAAGGCTCGTAAAGGAAATCCTTGCGGATCGCGGGGAGCGCGACCGCCTCGCGCGCGGCGACGAGGTAATCCGGCGCGCCCTGGAACGACGGGCCGTCCGTCAGCACCGAGAGGCATGTCGCGCCGCCCTCGGCGTAGGCGCGCGCCAGCGCCGGCGGATCGAAATCGGCCCGGATCAAACCTTTCGACGGGCTCGCCTTCTTGATCTCGGCGATGAGAGCGGGTCGCCGCTCGTCGAGCGTCCGGCGGATGGCGGCGACGAAGCCGCGCGGAGGGGAGGCGGCGTCAGCCGCGCGGCGGACCTCGGCATAGGGACGCGCGCTCTTGGCGTCTGCGATCTCGCGACGCTTGTAGGCTTCGATCCGGTCGAGAATGTCGCTCACGCCGCGCGCTCCGCGTTGGAGATGCGGACCAGCGCGTCGAGCCGGGCCGCGGCCGCGCCGCTGTCGATCGCAGCAGCGGCGAGCGACGCCCCGTCGCTGAAGGTCTCCGCCTTGCCGGCGACCACCAGCGTCGCTGCGGCGTTCAGGATCGCGACGTCGCGATAGGCGCTGGGCTGCCCGTCCAGCACGCGGCGGAGCGCTTTGGCGTTCTCCTGCGCGTCGCCGCCTGAAAGCGCGCCGACCGGATGCGGCGTGAGGCCTGCGTCCTGCGGGGTGATCTCGAAGGTCGTGATGCGGCCGTTCTCGAGCGCCGCGACCGCGGTCGGTCCCGACGTCGTGATCTCGTCCAGCCCGTCGGAGCCGTGAACCACCCAGGCGCGCTCGGAGCCCAGCCTCGCCAGCGCCTCGGCGATCGGCTCGACCCATTTGCGCGCGAACACGCCGACCATCTGGCGTCTGACGCCCGCAGGGTTGGAGAGAGGGCCGAGCAGGTTGAAGATCGTCCGGACCCCCAGTTCGGCGCGGGCGCGGCCGACGTGGCGCATCGCTGAATGATGGCTCGGCGCGAACATGAAGCCGATGCCGGCCTCGGAGATGCAGGCGGCGATCCGGTCAGGCCCGATGTCGACCTCGACGCCGAGCGCCCGCAATACGTCAGCCGACCCGGATTTGGAGGAAAGCGCCCTGTTGCCGTGCTTGGCCACCGGCACGCCGCAGCCCGCGACGACGAAGGCGGCGCAAGTCGAGACGTTGACCGAGCCCGCGCCGTCGCCGCCGGTGCCGACGACGTCGACGGCGTCGGGAGGAGCGACGACCGTCGTCATCCGTGCGCGCATCGCGGCGACCGCGCCGGCGATCTCGTCGACTGTCTCGCCACGGAGGCGAAGCGCCATCAGGAACGCGCCGATCTGCGCCTCGGTCGCTTCGCCCGACATGATCCGGCCGAAGGCGGCTTCGGCCTGAACCTGGTCGAGCGTCTCGCCGTCGGCGATTTGGGCGATCACCGCTTTGAATCCGTCCATCGCGGAAACGCTCAGCTCGCGCGCGCGGCGGCGAGGCGCCGTCGGCCGAGATTGAATTCCGCGGCCTCGTTCAGGAAATTGCCGAAGATCGTCGCGCCGTGCTCCGAGGCGATGCTTTCGGGATGGAACTGCACGCCATGGACGGGAAAGTCGCGATGCGACAGCGCCATGATCAGCCCGTCGTCAGTCTCGGCCGTCACTTCCAACGTCGCGGGCAGGTCGTCGCGCCGCACGACGAGGGAATGATAGCGCGTCGCGCGGATCGGGTCGTTGACGCCGCGGAACAGGCCGCGGCCGCTATGCGTCACCGTCGCGACCTTGCCGTGGACGGGAGAGGGCGCGCGCACCACGACGCCGCCGAAGACCTCGCCGATCGCCTGATGCCCGAGGCAGATGCCGAACAGCGGCGTATGGCCCGCCGCGCGCGCAATCAGCTCGCATGAAATTCCCGCCTCGGTCGGCGTGCAGGGGCCGGGCGAGATCACAATCGCGTCGGGACCTTCGGCGAGCGCCTGATCGACGGTGATCTTGTCGTTGCGATGGACGGTCACGGTCGCGCCGAGAGCGCCGAGCGCATGCACGACGTTCCAGGTGAAGCTGTCGTAGTTGTCGATCAACGTGACGGCGGTCATCGCACGGTCTCTCTCAGAGTGCGCGCACTGAACGCATCGCGTCCCGACGCGTCAAGTGCGACGGGCCGCGACGCTACTGCTCGGGCGCGCGCTCGACGTCCGGACCGTCGAGCGGACGGCGCTGGACCCCGCCGCGGTCGAGCGGCGGCTGGTCCAGGATGATCACGTCGTCCGGCACGCCGCTGCGTTGCGCCGCGCCTGTCGGCTGCTGCTCATCGGCGGGCGGCGGGCTTGGCGGGGCAGGAGCCGGCGTACGCGGAGCGGGGGGCTTCGACAGCCGCATCTGCGCCTGCGTCTCCGCCTCATCCTTCGGCCGCGACATCTCGTGGGCCTTCTGCTCGTCGACGACGATGTCGCCCTTCTTGACGGTCTTGTCCTCGACGCCCGAGAGCGCCTGGGCCCAGCTCATGCCTTCCGGCTTGCACGAGCAGCCGGAGACGAACTCCTTGCGGTAACGGAAGGCGTTTTCGAGCTTGGTGTAGGGCTCGCCGTCCACGCTCGCCGCCTGCTCCATCTGTCCGCCGGGATTGGGATAGGCGAACAGCTTGGCCTCCGCCCCGGGACACGTCGCCTGGCAGATCGCCTCGTCGCGCTCGAAGGCGTTGCGTGAGGTCTGGTACGAGATCGGGAAGAAGAAGCCGTCGCAGGTTCTCACGCAGACGGTGCGGTAGGTGGAGACGCGCGGGGTCGACTGCGGGTCCATCTCCGGCTCGATCACCGTCTCTTCGTGCTGCTGCTCCGATTGGCCGCCGCCGAACAGGAAGGAGAAGAAGCCCTTGCGCTCGGGCTGCGTGACGATCTTGCGTTCGACGAGGCGGTACTGAGGCCCGCACTGGCCGCGCGCAAGCGCGATCAGCAGATCGCGCCGGCGGGGGTCGCCGGAGGACGGGTTTTGCGCGGCTTGAGACGCCTGCGCCTGCAGCCGGTCGAGATTCGCCTGCATCTGCCGGATGCGGTCGCTCAAGGGGCGGCACTCGGCGGGCGGGTCGGGCATGAAGAACAGCCGAGGGCCGCAGCCGAGCTGCTTGGCGTATGCGGTGGTGCGCTCGAGCTCGGATTGCTGCTTGGCGGCGGCCTGCGCCATCTGGCGCGGATCCTGCCCTTTGGGGCGCCCGAGCGAGGCGAGCTGGGCCTCGAGCCGCAGACAGTCCTCCGAGCCTTCCTGGGCGAGCGCGTCCGAAGAGACGGTCGCCGAGGCGAGCAGAGCTGCCGCCAAAGCGGCGAATATCGACCTCATGAACATTCCCATGCGCGAGTCAGGGCCGCGCCTGCGCGTCCAAACTCCGACTCTTTACCCGCTCAGGGCGGCCGCGCACAGAGGCGCCGGAATGAGATCGAAGTGAGGCGTCACTCCACCGGCGCGTTGTTGCGCGTGATCTGGACCCGCGCATTGCCCGGCGTCGCATTGAAGCGGCGGTAGATGTAGTCCGGCGCGTCCGCCACCGCGTCCTTGATCGCGAGCGCCGTGATCTTGGCGTGGAAAGGCGACAGCGAGCAGGCCGGGTCGGCCTGCGCCGGATCGCCCGTGATCGCAAGCGCCTGGCAGCGGCAGCCGCCGAAGTCGATCTCCTTGCGCGGACAGGAGGTGCACGGCTCCTTCATCCAGCTCGTGCCTCGATAGGCCTCGAAGGCCGAGCCGTTCGCCCAGATGTCGGGCAGGCTTCTGTCGGTCACGTAGTCGAACTGCAGGTGCTTGATCGTCTCCGCGGCGTGGCACGGCAGCACCTTGCCCTGCGGCGTGACGTTGAGCGACTGGCGGCCCCAGCCGCCCACGCACGGCTTCGGGCGGCGCGCATAATAGTCCGGCACCACGGCGTCGATCACGAGCTTGCCCTTGAGCTCGTCGCGCAGACGTTCGACGGTGCCGGCGGCGCGCATCACCTGCTCGCGGGTCGGCATCAGATTGCGGCGGTTCTCGAGCGCCCAGCCGTAATACTGCGAATGCGCGATCTCGACGCGGCGGGCGCCGAACTCGAGCGCGATGTTCACCAGCGCCTCGATGCTCTCGATGTTGCCGCGATGGATCACGGCGTTGATCGTGAGCGGCAGGCCGAGCTCCAGCACCCAGCTCGCGAAGATGCGCTTCCTGCTGTGGGCGCCTTTCAGGCCTGCGATCTTGTCGGCGTTGTCCGCGTCGGCGTCCTGGATCGACAGCTGGACATGGTCGAGGCCGGCGGCTGCAAGCTCTTCCAGCTTCTCGCGCTGCACGCCGATGCCGGAGGTGATCAGGTTGGTGTAGAGCCCGACCTGCACGGCATGGGCCGTCAGCTCGACGATGTCCTTGCGCGCAGTCGGCTCGCCGCCGGAAAGGTGGAGATGGAGCACGCCCATGGAGGCGGCCTCCGAGAAAACGCGCTTCCACGTCTCGGTGTCGAGCTCTCCGGAGCGCTTGTCGAGCTCCACGGGGTTCGAACAATACGGGCAGGACAGCGGGCAGCGGTGGGTCAGCTCCGCGAGCATGCCGAGAGGGGCGGGCGGCGCGACGCGCGCGGCTTTGGCCGGGTCCGGCAGGGTCATGTCGTTCATGTCGCCCTCCTCCTCCTATGGATCAGGCCAGGTCGAGCACGCGCTTGACCTGGAGATCCGCCAGCATCGCCTTGACGTCCGTTTCGATCTGCTCCCGCGGCGCGGCGTAGGCGGTCGCGAGATCGTCGACGATCTCCGTCACCGTCCTGACCCCGTCGCAACGCTCCAGAACGGCCACGGCGATCGCGTCGGGGTGCAGCACGCGCTCCGGCGCCAGAAGCAGCCACTGGTCGCGCACCTCGTCCCGACGCAGGCGAACGCCACGCGGCAGTCTCGGCGTCGCGTCGGAAGAAACATCGGTCATTCCGCGGCCTGCCGTTCGCCCCGTTCGGACGCCTGGAACGCGTCCGGCCAGGGCTTGGCGTAGAGATAGGCATGCTCGAGCGCGTCCAACATGGCCCACAGCATCGAGCATTTGAATTCGAGCGCGCCGATCACCGCCCGCTGTTGTTCGGGCGTCCTGGCGTGGGTCTTCACGTAATCGAGCGCGAAGTCGCTATCCCGCTTGGCCTGCACCGGCCGCGCAGTGAAATAGGCGAGCGTGTCCTTGGTCACGTAGTCGTAGTTCGCGAGCATTCCGGAGACGCGGGTCGCGATCACCATCGGCGAGAACAGCTCGGTCAACGACGAGGCGATCGCCTCGAGCAGCGAGCGGTCGCGCACGAAGCTGAGATAGGCGTTGACCGCGAACTTGGTCGCGGGAAGGGCGAGCCTGCCGGACATCACGGTCTCGCGGTCGAGGCCGAGGTCGTCGGTCAGCTTCAGCCACTTCGCGATGCCGCCCTCGCCCTCGCGCTCGCCGTCATGGTCGATGATGCGCTGGCGCCATTCGCGGCGGAGCGGCGCCTCGTCCATTCGCGCGAGGATGATGGCGTCCTTCTGCGGGATGCAGGCCTGGTAGAGATAACGGTTCAGCGCCCACGCCTCGACCTCGCCGCGCGAGCACGCGCCGGACTGAAGGCGAAGCTGGAACGGGTGAAGGTGATGGTAGCGAGTCGCGCCGACCTCGCGGAGCGCGTCTTCAAGCTGTTCCTGGGTGAGCAGTCCGGTCATCGCGTCCTCCGCAGTCTCAGGCCGCGGTTGACCCGCGATCGTCACGTTTATCGATATGCAGACCGGCGCCGACGACGACCTCCAGTCCGTCTTCCGACACCTCCCAGCCCTTCTCCTCCACCGCGCGTCGCTGGGGCGAGCCCGCGATCAGGATCGGGTTGGTGTTGTTGATGTGAATGTAGATCTTCCGACCGATCTTCACACCATCGAACGCGCCCATCGAGCCGCCGGAGCCCGAAAGCGGCACGTGTCCCATGCGTCGGCCGGTCTTCACGCCGACGCCGGCCTGCCGCATCTCGTCGTCCTCGAACACCGTGCCGTCGAACATCAGAACGTCGGCGCCGTCGACCCGGGCGAGCACGTCGTCATTCACGACCGCGCACCCCGGAATGTAGACAAGGCGCTTGCCGTCCTTGCGGACATCGACGCCGACCGTATCGCCCGAGCTGTCGCCGATCCTGAGGTCTTCGGTCTCGAGATAGAGCGGCACCTTGCCGGGCACGGCGAAGAATTCGATTCGCGACTGGTCGATCTCGAATGGCCGGCCGAGCTCCACGGTGCAGCGCTCGACGACGTCGGCGGCCAGCACGCCGAAAATCGGATTGGCGTCCAGCACCGACGAAATCTGCTCGGTTGCGTAAACCTTTAGCGGCGAACGCTCGCGCAAGGTGATCAGTCCGTCGATGTGGTCGACGTCGCCGTTCGTCAGCACGACCGAACGGATCGGGGTCTCGCGCAGCCCGGTCGGTTGAATCTTCGGAGTGGCGAGGATCTGCGACCGCAGGTCCGGCGACGCGTTGAACAGCGTCCAGGCGCCTGCGCCGGTCTCGATGGCGATCGACGACTGGGTGCGCGGTTTGACCCGCGGATCGCCATCCCAAGCGAGAGAGCACACCGGACAGCGGCAGTTCCACTGGGGAAAGCCGCCGCCGGCGGCTGATCCGAGGACAATCATGCGCAAAGACATGGCTTCAGCCCGCACTCACGCAGATCGCCCCACGGTCAGTCACGGCTTAAGCTCAGAGCTCGGCCGGGCTGTAGGACGTGACTTCGAGACCGACGGGGGTCTCTTCAACGATCGGAGCGGTCCAGATGGCCATTGTAGCCTCCTATGTGTTTCCTAAGACTTCACGCCTGGGAAGAAGCGATCGCTTCTCCTTGGCGCAGCTCTAAAGATAGCTTCGCAAGGGGCGGGGCGCCAGCGAGGGTCGCCTTAAATCTTGGTAATGCGGGCGCAGAATCCTCAAGAAGTTCTTAGACTTCGCCCGCGGCCCGACAGCCTCCGCACCCCGGATCGCCACGATTTCGCCAGGTTTCGGAGCGCTTTACGGGCTGTGGTGACGTCCTGCTTGACGAGCGCGGCGCGCCTCAGCATTGTCCCGCGCCATGAAAACCGCCCGAAGCGCCGAGACGATCAACCCGATCGTCATCATCTGCGGATAGCTGAAAGGCTGGCCGCGGCGGTTTTTTTCTTGATTCTTTGAGAGAAGAGCGACACCCCGGCCGACGAGGAGGACGGGCGTGACTGCGCTCAAGCTTTACAACTCTCTGACGCGCGCGAAGGACGCCTTTGCGCCGATCGATCCGCGCGACGTCCGCATGTATGTCTGCGGACCGACGGTCTACGACCGCGCGCATATCGGCAACGCCCGGCCCGTTATCGTCTTCGACCTGCTGTTCCGGCTGCTGCGGCACGTCTATGGCGAGAGCCATGTCGCCTATGTCCGCAACATCACGGACGTCGACGACAAGATCAACGCGCGCGCCGCCGAACGCGGGATCACCATCCGCCAGCTGACCGACGAGACTGCCAAGGGCTTCCACGAGGACGTCGCCGCCCTCGGCTGCCTCAGGCCGACGGCGGAGCCGCGCGCGACCGAGTTCATCTGCCGGGGCGCAGGCGAGCTCGACATGGTCAAGCTGGTCGAGCGCCTGATCGAACGCGGCCACGCCTATGAGGCCGACGGCCACGTGCTGTTCGACGTCGCCTCGATGCCCGCCTATGGGCGCCTCGCGCGCCGCACGCTCGACGAGATGGAGGCCGGCGCCCGCGTCGAGGTCGCGTCCTACAAAAAGGGCCCGATGGACTTCGTGCTGTGGAAGCCGTCGAAGGCAGACGAGCCGGCGTGGGACAGCCCATGGGGCAGGGGACGTCCGGGCTGGCATCTCGAGTGCTCCGCTATGTCGGCGGCGCTGCTCGGCGAGGTGTTCGACATCCACGGCGGCGGCATCGACCTGATCTTCCCGCACCATGAGAATGAGATCGCCCAGTCGACCTGCTGCTTCGGCACGGAGACGATGGCCAATGTCTGGCTGCACAACGGCTTCCTGCAGGTCGAAGGCGAGAAGATGTCGAAGTCGCTCGGCAACTTCGTCACCATCCGCGACGTGCTGGCCGACTGGCCGGGCGACATCGCGCGCCTCGCGATGTTCTCCGCGCATTACCGCCAGCCGATCAACTGGACGCTGAAGAGCCTTCAGGAGGCGGAGCGGACGCTCGGCCAGTGGTTCGACGCCGCGGCCGAGGGCGCGGAGCCCCGCCCCGCGCCGGGCGTCGTGGACGCGCTTGCGGACGATCTGAACACACCGAGGATGATCGCCGAGATCCACCGGCTGAAGGCTGAAGGCGGCCGCAAGGCGCTCGCCGGCACGCTCGGCTTCCTCGGCTTCCGGCCCGACGTGTTCGAAGACTGGCGCGCCGCCCGCGCGCCGAAGGCCGGCCTGCCGCGCGAGGAGATCGAACGCCTGATCGACGCCCGCATCGAAGCGCGCCGCGAGAAGAATTTCGCCGAGGCGGACCGCATCCGCGACGAACTGCTGGCGGGCGGCGTCGTGCTGAAGGACGGCGCGGCCGGCACGAGCTGGGAGGTCGCGAGATGACGCGCGAGCGCGTCTATCTCTACGACACCACGCTCAGGGACGGCGCGCAGACGGCGGGCGTCGACTTCACGCTGCAGGACAAGATCGTGGTCGCGGAGATGCTCGATCGTCTCGGCGTGGACTATGTCGAGGGCGGCTATCCCGGCGCCAACCCGACGGATACGGAGTTCTTCTCGGAACATCGGACGAAGCGCGCTGTCTTCACCGCCTTCGGCATGACCAAGCGGGCCGGGCGTTCGGCCGCGAACGATCCCGGCCTGCAGGGCGTGCTTCAGGCGAAGGCGGCGGCGTGCTGCTTCGTCGCCAAGGCCTGGGATTTCCACGTCAGCAACGCGCTCGGGATCTCGCTCGACGAAAACCTCGTGCAGATCCGCGAGACGGTGAAGGCCGCCGTCGAGGCTGGACGGGAGGCGCTCGTCGATTGCGAGCACTTCTTCGACGGCTTCAAGGCGAATCCCCGCTACGCGCTCGACTGCGCGCGCGCAGCGTTCGAGGCCGGCGCGCGCTGGGTCGTGCTCTGCGACACCAATGGCGGAACCACGCCCGACGAGATCGCCGCGATCGTGGAGAAGGCTTCGGCGGTGGTTCCCGGCGGCAATCTCGGCGTCCACGCCCATGACGACATGGGTCTGGCGGTGGCGAATTCGCTGGCGGCGGTGATGTCCGGCGCCCGGCAGATCCAGGGCGCGCTGAACGGTCTCGGCGAACGCTGCGGCAACGCCAACCTGACGACGCTGATCCCGACGCTCAAGCTGAAGCCGGAGTTCGCGGAACAGTTCGAGATCGGCGTCGACGACGAGGCGCTGAGCGGCCTTTCCCAGCTCTCCCGCTCCTTCGACGAACTTCTCAACCGGACCTCCGACCGCTATGCGCCCTATGTCGGCGCCAACGCCTTCGCGACCAAGGCCGGAATCCATGCCTCGGCGATCCTGAAGGACCCTCGAACCTACGAGCATGTCCGGCCCGAAAGCGTCGGCAACCGGCGGCGGCTGCTGATCTCCGACCAGGGCGGCAAGTCGAATTTGCTGTCGGAGCTCGCCCGCATCGGCTTAGAGGTCGACAAGGACGATCCCCGGCTCAACGCGCTGCTGGCGATGGTGAAGGAGCGCGAAGCGCAGGGCTACGCCTACGAGGGCGCGGAGGCCTCGTTCGCGCTCCTGGCGCGGCGGGCGTTGGGCCGCGTGCCGGATTTCTTCACGGTCGAGAGCTTCCGGGTGATGGTCGAGCGGCGTCACAACGCGCATGGCGAACTCGTCACGATGTCGGAGGCGGTGGTGAAGGTGATCGTCGACGGCCAACCCCTGATCACGGCCGCCGAGGGCATCGGTCCGGTCAACGCCCTCGACGTCGCGCTCCGGAAGGATCTCGGGCGCTACCAGCCGTTCATCGCCGACCTCAGGCTCTCCGACTACAAGGTCCGCATCCTGAACGGCGGCACGGAGGCCGTCACGCGGGTGCTGGTGGAGTCGACCGACGGCGACGAGTCCTGGACGACGGTGGGGGTGTCTCCGAACATCATCGAGGCGTCGTTCGAAGCGCTCGTCGACAGCGTCGCCTACAAGCTGCTGAAGGCGGGCGCGTCGCCGCCCTGAGGGTCAGTCGCCATAGCTTGCGGCCCTGAGCGGTTCGGAATCGAACTGGCGACGGTAGAGCACGACGAACACGGCGACGCTGGCGGCGATCAGTACCGCGGGGCTGACGAACCAGCCGAGATAGGCGAGCACGAAGAACAGCGCGCGCAGACCGCGGTTGAAGTGCCGCCCGGCCTCAATGTTCATCCGCGCCGCGCGCTCGACCGCGAGATCCATCTCCGACGTCCCCACCAAGGCGGGCGGGGGCGCGGCGACGATGAGGATCGAGCAATAGTTGAACAGCCTGTACGCCCAGACGAACTTGAAGAAGGCGTAGACGAAGATCGCTGAGAACCCGAGCGCCTTGACGTCGTAGAGCTGCGCCGTGGTGGTGATGCCGAAGGGCAGCGAGGCGAACACCTCGATCGCCTGATCGCTGGCGCGCAGCGCAGCCAGCCCGCCGCCGATCGCGAGCAGCGACGTCGAGGCGAAGAACGCCGAGCCGTTCTGCAGGCCCTGCATGGTGATCGAATCCGGCATGCGCGCCTCGCGGCCCGCCATCCGTCCCATCCAGCTCCGCCGTCGTCGCGCCATCACGGCGTTGAGGCTCAGCGACGACCGTTCGGACAGGACGTGCTGCAGGATCCACGTCCCAAGGAACGCAGCGATCGCGACGGCGTCCATCCACGAGAAGACGTCGATGATCCGGGTCATAGCAGTCCGAGCGTCCTGAGCTCGGCCGCGAGGTGCGCCGGCAGCCCCGGCGCGGAGCGCTCGTCGTCCGCGAGGTCCGGCGGCGCGTCGCCGGACGGCAGATACCGCCAGCCCTGGAAGGCCCGTCGCGGCGTCGGCCGCACCGCCACGAGGTCCGGGGTCAGCACGAGTTCGCAACGCTCGATCCCGTCGGCGCCCCTGACCGGCCTGAGGTCGACCAGCGGTTGCCGCACGAGGATCGCGCCCTTGATCACCCAGTAAAGCGAGCCGCCGTCGAGCAGTTCGACGGCGCGCTTCGGCGCCATTCGCGTCGTGTGCACCTGTTCCGCCGGCGCGCCGCGGCGGCGGCGTTCGGCCATGCGCTCGTCGATCCATTGCCGGAGGTCCTCCGGCGAATCGCATCCGACGCAGAGCTTTTGCAGGTGAAGCGTCATTGCGCGGTCGCTATGGCCGACTCAGTTGTCTAAACCCGGGGCGGTCTGCCAGCCGGCGACGGTCATCTGGTGCCTCAGGCTGCGGCACGAAGCGACCTGCACGCCGGGCAGCACCGGCACGCGGCGCTTGTTCGCCTTCGACAGCAGGTCGATCGTCTCCTTGCAGGCGACGACGCCAAGTCCCGAAGCGCCTCGCAGGATCGGCGGCAGGTCGCGCTGGACCAGCGCCATTCCGGGAATCGCCACGATCACTCCGCCGTTCGCGAGGATGATCCGGAACTGCCGCCCGCGGCCGCTCTTCACGAAATCGGCTCCGACCCGCACCGCCCTCAGGAAGGCCGACGGGTCGTGGCTCTCGATCGTGATGAACTGCCGGTCTCCCGGCGCGGCGGCCGACGCTTCCGTGGTGGCCGCCGCCGCGACGAGAATCGCCGCCGCCCATCGCCAGGTGGTGTTCATGCAGGCGCTCCGAGATCGCGCGTCCTCAGTCGTCGTTCGACAGCAGGCCCTTGAACATGTGCTCGATGAAGTTCGTCTCCTGGCCCGCAGTCGGCGTGACCTGGCCGATGAAGTCGAACACGCGGCCGTCCTTGAGGCCGTAATTCGCGATCCGGGACACTTTGTGATTCTGGTCGAAATAGACCGCGAGCACCCGCTGATCCGAGATGGTCGGGTTCATGAAGGCCACCGCGCGGTGGGTCTTCTGCGAGATGTAGTAGAAGACGTCGCCCTTCAGAGTCGCCGTGGTCGAGGGCGTGCCGAGCACGACGAGCACCTGCTCCTGGCTGGAGCCGACGGGCACCTGCTGGAGGGCGCTCTCCGAGAGCACGTAGCCTTTGGACTGGTCCTCGGCGCAGCCCGCGGCCGAGGCTGCGAGCGCCGTCGCGGCGATCAGGCCGGCCACCCGGACGCCCGACGCGAAACTCTTGATGGTCATGTGCGAAGCTTCCTCCCGAAACGCGACTGAAGAGGGCTCACAATCCTGCCCCGAGAAGGCGCGCCAACGCCGCTCAGGCTTGCTCCTCCGCCGCTCTTGGCGTACCTCGCGGCAGGCTCCAGTTCAACAGGGGCGCGCACAGCGATGATCTTCGGTCTCCTCAGGAAGCGGTCGCCCGCCGAGCTTTCGGTCGCCGAGACGGTCTATGCGGGGATCGTGGCCGACGCGCGGCGACCCGCGTTCTACCGCGACCTCGGCGCGCCGGACACGTTGCCGGGCCGCTTCGAGCTCATCGTGCTGCACGTCTCTCTCTACCTGCGCAGGCTGAGCGGCGAGGGCCCCGAGGCGGCGGCCCGGGCGCAGGGCGTTCTCGACGCCATGTTCGCCTCGCTCGACGCCTCGCTGCGTGAGATCGGGGTCGGGGATCTCACTGTCCCGAAAAAGATCAAGGCGATGGCGAGCTCGTTCTATGACGGCCTCGCGCTCTACGACGCGGCGTTGTCGTCCGGCGACCGGGAGGCGCTCGCCTCGGCGCTTCGGCGAATCGTCTATCGCGACGCCGGGGCCGGCGACGGACCCGAGCGCCTCGCCGATTATGTTGCGCTCGCCGCCGACGCGCTGTCGGCGCAGCCCGTCGAGACGCTCGTGTCGACGGGGCCGAGCTTTCCTGCCATCGAGGGCGAAGCATGAGCACGCTTCCATTGTCACGGCCGCTCGCCGCCGCCGCG
Organism: Hansschlegelia plantiphila; assembly: GCF_027922265.1. GTDB lineage: Bacteria > Pseudomonadota > Alphaproteobacteria > Rhizobiales > Methylopilaceae > Methylopila > Methylopila plantiphila. The sequence continues at coordinate 119,428 of NZ_BSFI01000022.1, forward strand.
GTTCCCTCCGAAGGGATCGACGTCGAGGTGGTCGCCACCGGCGACGAGCGCGCGGCGCTCGCGGCCTTCAACGAAACGGTCTCGGTCGACTCGTTCGTCGCGCGGCTGCACGTCTCGCCGCTCGGTCGGGATGGCCTGCGGGTCCGCGGAACGCTGGCGGCCGAGGCGACGCGCACCTGCGTGGTGACCCTCGACCCGTTCCCGGAGAGGATCAATGAGGACATCGACGTCCGCTTCGTTCCCGGCGCAGACGCCGCGGACGAGCGCGACGACGCTCCCGAGCCGCTCGTCGGCGGCGCGATTGACCTGGGCCAGCTCGCCGCGGAATTCTTCGCCCTCGCGCTCGATCCCCATCCGCGGAAGCCTGGCGCCGTGTTCGCGCAAGACGGCGACGGCGTCGGAGATTCGCCGTTTGCTGCGCTGCGGCGTCTGAAAGAAGGTCCCGACGGGCGCTGATTTCAGGGTTGACGGCGAGGGTTGCGACTTGTGAGACAGCCGCTATGGTCCGCCCGCGCCTGAACCGTCGCCCGCCGCCGGGCCACCGTGGCGTCTCTCGAGCCCAGGGCGCCGGTCGACGGCAACGGAACGAATGACAGACAAGGTTCGCATCGCGCTCGACGCCATGGGGGGCGACTTCGGCCCCGAGATCGTGGCTCCTGGAGCGGCCCTCGCGCTCTGCCGCAAGCCCGACATGACGTTCCTCTTCGTGGGGGATGAAGCCCGCATCCGCCCGCTGGTCGAAGCCGATCCCCGGCTGAAGGCGGTCTCCGAGATACTGCACACCGATGTCGCGGTGCGGATGGAGGACAAGCCGAGCGTCGCGCTTCGGCAGGGCCGCCGCAGATCCTCGATGTGGCTCGCGCTCGACGCCGTGAAGGCGCGCCAGGCGCATGTGGCCGTCTCAGCCGGCAACACCGGAGCGCTGATGGCGATGTCGCGCTTCTGCCTGCGGATGCTGCCTGGCGTCGAACGCCCGGCGATCGCCGCGATCTGGCCGACGCTGCGCGGCGAGAGCATCGTGCTCGACGTCGGCGCGACCATCGGCGCGGACGCCAAGCAGCTCGTCGACTTCGCGGTGATGGGCTCGGCGATGGCCCGAATCCTGTTCGACATCGAGCGCCCGACCGTCGGGCTGCTCAATGTCGGCGTCGAGGAGATCAAGGGCGTCGAGCAGGTCAAGGAGGCCGCGCGGCTGCTTCGCGAGGGCGGCTTTCCCGCGATCGATTTCCGCGGCTTCGTTGAAGGCGACGATCTCGGCAGAGGCACGGTCGACGTGGTCGTGACCGAAGGGTTTTCCGGCAACATCGCGCTCAAGACCGCCGAGGGCACGGCGCGCCAGATCGCGGAATACCTGCGCGCCGCGCTATCTCGGACCCTGATGTCGAAGATCGGATATCTGCTCGCCAAGCACGCCTTCGACGAGCTCCGCGACAAGATGGATCCGCGCAAGGTGAACGGCGGCGTGTTTCTCGGCCTCGACGGCGTCGTGATCAAGAGCCATGGCGGAACCGACGCCGAAGGCTTCGCGTCGGCCGTCGAGCTCGGCTACGACATGGCGCGCTACGATCTCACCCAGAAGATCCAGCAGGGTCTCGTGCATGGCGCCGGCTCGACCGTCGCTGAGATTTCCACCCGGCGCGACGACGCGCTCGTAGAGGCCGCTTCGTGACCCAATTGCGTTCCGTAGTCCGGGGTTGCGGCGCCTATCTCCCGAGCAGGATTCTCACCAACGAGGAGCTGGCGCAGACCGTCGACACCTCCGACGAGTGGATCGTCCAGCGCACCGGCATCCGACAACGCCACATCGCGGCGGAGGGCGAAATGACCTCCGACCTCGCGATCGGCGCAGCGAAGGCGGCGCTGGCGGACGCCGGGATCGACGCGACCGACATCGATCTGATCGTTCTCGCGACGTCGACCCCCGACAACACTTTCCCCGCGACCGCAACCGCCGTCCAGGCGGCGCTTGGCATGACGCAGGGCTTCGCCTTCGACGTGCAGGCGGTGTGCTCGGGGTTCGTCTACGCGCTCGCGATCGCCGACAAGTTTCTCGTCTCGGGACAGCACAAGCGCGCCCTCGTGATCGGCGCGGAGACCTTCTCGCGCATCCTGGACTGGACGGACCGCACAACCTGCGTGCTGTTCGGCGACGGCGCCGGCGCGATCGTGCTGGAGGCGGCCGAGGACGCCGGCGATCGCGGGGTGCTCACCACGCATCTCCGCTCCGACGGCCGACACAAGCTGAAGCTCTATGTGGATGGCGGCCCGTCCTCGACGCGCACGACGGGGCTGCTGCGGATGGAGGGCCGTGAGGTCTTCCGCCACGCGGTGGGCATGATCACCGACGTGATCCGCGACGCCTTCGCCGCGACCGGCGAGACGGCGGAGACGATCGACTGGTTCGTGCCGCATCAGGCGAACCGCCGGATCATCGACGCCAGCGCCCAGAAGCTCGGCATCGCGCCGGAGAAGGTGGTCGTCACCGTAGACCAGCACGGCAACACCTCCGCCGCCTCGATTCCTCTGGCGCTTGTCGCCGCGCGGCAGGACGGCCGTATCGCACAAGGCGACCTCGTTCTGCTCGAGGCGATGGGCGGCGGCTTCACCTGGGCTTCCGCGCTCGTTCGCTGGTGACGGACGAAAGCACGATCTCTCAATGCGATCCGAGCGTTGACCGCCGTCGAGCAGGCACATAGCCTGACCTTGGCCGGGTAGAGACGCGAACTCCGATATCGCGCGATCGGCCGGAAAAGCAGGGGGAAGGCACGGGATGACTGGGCGCACGGTGACGCGCGCGGATCTTTGCGAAGCGGTCTACCAGAAGGTTGGACTGTCGCGCACGGAGTCTGCGGCGCTGGTTGAAATGGTGCTGGCGGAGATCGGCGATTGTCTGGAGCGGGGGGAGACGGTGAAGCTGTCGTCCTTCGGCTCGTTCGTGGTTCGCGACAAGGGCCAGCGGGTCGGGCGTAATCCGAAGAGCGGCCAGGAGGTCCCGATCCCGCCCCGCCGTGTGATGGTGTTCAAGCCGTCCAACATCCTGAAGAGCCGAATCAACGGCATCGACGAAGAGCTTCCGGCCAAGAGGAACGGCACCGCTTGACGACCGACCCCGGCGACATCGAGAGCGAAGGCGTCGGCAAGGGGCCGGACGCCTTCCGCACGATCAGCGAAGTCGCCGAGGAGCTCGGCCTGCCACAGCACGTGCTGCGGTTCTGGGAGACGCGCTTTCCTCAGGTCAAGCCGATCAAGCGCGGCGGCGGCCGGCGCTATTACCGCCCGAACGACGTCGACCTGCTGCGGGGCGTCAAGCAACTGCTCTATGGCGAGGGGTACACGATCCGCGGCGTCCAGCGGATCCTGCGGGAGCAGGGCGGCCGGAAGGCGGCCAGCGCGGCCGGCGCGTCCGTCGGTGCGGAGCCCCGACGTGATCCGTCTCTCGAGGCTCCGGCGAGCGGCGAGCGGGCCAGAGGCCTGATGCAGGCCGACGCCGGTCCCGACTTCTGGGCTCCGGCGGGGAAGACCGCGGCGGCCCCGGCGCCGGCTGATCCGGAGACCGTCCTCGAGTCGTATGGCGTTCGAAGCGAGGCCGAGCCGTTTCCGGAGTCGGTCGAGCCGCCTGCGGCCGGCCTGACCGAAAGGCAGATCGCCCGGTTGTCGTCCGCGTTGGACGAGCTTCGGGCGTGTCGCCGTTTGCTGGACGGGCGGTCCTAAGCAGGCGTTAGCTTCCGGCTTTTACCTTGTGCCCCGCTCCGTCGAATGGGTATGACGGTATCGGGGTGTCGATGCGGGGACTGCGAGTGGGCGTGGGGCAGGGACGACGACACGGCGGTTTGCCGGCATTGCTGGCCGCCGGGATCCTGGCCTGTACGCTTGATCATGGGGCTCTGGCTCAGGCCGCGCCGTCCGGTCCCCCGCCGGCGGCCGCGGCCGCCGTTCCGGGAATCCCCTACGTCACGACCTTCGCCGTCGACGGCGGCGACGCGGACGTCGAGAAGATCGCGAGCGAGACCTCGTCGCTCAAATCGTTGGAAAAAGAAGTTCCTCCGGGCCCTCCCGGCCTCGTCGGCCGCGGCAAGGCGGACATCGAGCGCATCGCCGCGGCGCTGACGGCGACGGGCCGCTACGCTGCGCTGGTTGAGGTGACGATCGCCGGAGTGTCCGTTGCTTCGGAGAGCGCAGCGGACGCCGCCCAGCGCGCGCGTCGCCCGGCGCAGGTCGTCGTTCGCGTCCATCCCGGGCCCGTCTTCACGCTCGGAAACGTGCGCATCCAGAGTCTGGACGCCGGCTCGAGCCAGGTGGCGTCGATCGATCCGGCCAAAGTGGGCCTCGTTCCCGGCCAGCCTGCGCCGTCGTCAGTCGTCTTCGCCGCGGAATCGCGGATCGTCGACAAGCTGCGCAACGAGGGCTACCCGTTCGCGGCGGTGAAGGGCCGCGACGTCGTCGCCGATCACTCACGCAACCAGCTCGACGTCACAATACGGGTCGAGGCCGGCGTCCGCGCCCCCTTCGGCGACGTGACGGTGACGGGAACCCGGGAGGTCGACCCGAAGGTCGTCCTCGGCCGTGTGCCGTTCAAGCCGGGCGACCGCTACAGCCCGAAAAAGGTCGCGGAGCTTCGCGACGAGGTGAACAAGCTCGACGTGTTCGGCTCGATCCGCATCCGCGAGGCGACCGCCCCGGACGCCTATGGCCGCGTGCCGATCACGATCGAGGTCGAAGAGAAGAAGTTCCGCTACGTCGGCGCGTCGGCGTTGTACGACTCGATCGACGGCGCCAGCCTCGGCGCCTATTGGGGCCACCGCAACCTGTTCGGCGGGGCGGAGAAGCTCAGGATCGACGCCGGCGTCTCGCGCCTGATCTCGAATTCGCCGCAGGACTACGAGTACAGCCTGAAGGCGCATTTCGAGAAGCCCGGAGTCTGGACCGGATTCGACGACCTCCTTGTCGACGTCGAGGCGCTGCGCGAGCGGCCCGACGCCTATGACCGCGACGGCATTCGCGCCGCCGCCGCCATCCGCCGCCGGCTCACGAGCGAACTCTCGATCCAGGGCGGCGTCGAGGCCGAGGGCTCGACGATTCGCGACACCTTCGGAGAGAAGGACTTCCTGCTCGTCGGCCTGCCGGTCAGCGCCACCTTCGACAACACCGACAGCAAGCTCGATCCCTCGCGCGGCGTCCGCGCCACGCTGAGCGCTGCGCCCTATTACAACTTCCAGGGCGAGTCGAAGTCGCTCAACATCTTCAAGGGGCAGGTGTCGAGCTATCTCAGCTTCGACGAGGCCCACCGCTTCATCCTGGCGGGCAAGATCGGCTTCGGCTCGATGGTTGGACCGAAGACGCTCGCGGACGTCCCGGCGAACCGGCGGTTCTTCGCCGGCGGCGGCGGCTCGATCCGGGGCTTCGCCTATCAGAGCGCGAGCCCGTTCTGCACGCCGATCAATCCTAGGCCGAAGCGGGCCCTCGCCTGCAAGGACGACACGCCGATCGGCGGCCGCAGCCTGATCGAGACGTCGCTCGAGGCGCGCGTGAAGATCACCGATACGATCGGCATCGTTCCGTTCGTCGACGCGGGCGCCGCCTTCGACAAGTCGATCCCTGACTTCAAGGAGGACATCCGCGTCGGCGCCGGTATCGGCCTGCGGTACTATACGGCGATCGGTCCGATCCGCGCCGACATCGCGACGCCCGTGATGGGGCGCAGCAAGAATGATCCGCGGGTCGCCTTCTACATCAGCATCGGGCAGGCGTTCTGATGGCCATCATGAAACGCGCCCTCATCGTCCTCGGCGTGCTGCTGCTGATCCCGGTCGTGGTTCTCGGCGCTATCCTGGTCTATCTGACGACCGCCCCCGGGCTCGCGACGATCGCCAGCCTGACGTCGAAATATGCGAGCTCCGACGACACCAGGATCGCCATCGGCAAGATCGAGGGAACGTTCCCGACCGATATGACGATCCGCGACGTCAGGCTCTCCGACCGCAAGGGCGAGTGGCTGACGGTCGATCGCGTGCGGGTCGAATGGTCGCCGCTCCAGCTCTACAACCGCAAGCTCGTCGTGAACCTCGTGGATGTCGGCGAGGTCAAGGTCGCCCGGCAGCCGGACTATCCCGAACAGAACGAGCCGGTCGCCCCGCCTGATCCGAACGCGCCGCTGTTCCCCGAGCTGCCGATCGAGATCCATCTCGAGAAGTTCACGCTCGCCGCGCTCGACCTGGCGGCGCCCGTTATGGGGGTTCCCGCCAAGCTCGCGGCGACCGCCGCCGCCACCCTCCGGCGACCGGCAGAGGGCGTCTCGGCCGAATTCGATCTTCGCCGCATCGACGACACGCCCGGTCAGATCGCAGGCCATGGGCGGTTCGTCCCGGCGACGAACGGAATCGAACTGTCGCTGCGGGGGAGCGAGCCCGCGGGCGGACTGGTCGCCCGCATGGCGCAGATTCCCGGTCTGCCGCCGATCAATATCGGGATGGACGGCGCCGGCACGCTCGATGCGCTGCGCACCCAGCTCGTGATCACCGCCGGCGATCAAGGGCGGATCGACGGCGCAGCCGACGTCAAGCGCGAGGGCAAGGCGCGCCGTTTCACGCTCGGGCTTACCGGCGACGTCGGACGGATGGTCTCGCCGGGCTACGCGCCGCTTGTCGAGGGCGCGACGAAGATTTCCGCAGAGGCTCTGGCCCCCGATGAGGGGCCGATCGACCTGATCGATCTGAGCGTGGAGGCGCCCTCGGCGCGGTTCAGCGCCCGCGGCAAGATCGACGCCTCGGCCGAGACGGTCGACCTGTCCTACGACGCACGCGCCGGCGAGCCCGCACGCTTCGCCGCGGTGCTTCCGGCCGACGTGAGCTGGGCGTCGCTCAGCCTGCTTGGAACCGCGAAGGGTCCGCTCGATCATCCCGTGATCGACGCGACGATCGACGGCGGCGGACTGGCGGCCGAGCAGGGCGGCGCCGAGACGGCGAGGATCGCGCTCAAGGCGACGCCGGACGGCGCGCTGTCCTCCGACCGGACGCGAGTGGCGATCGTGGTCGACGCCAAGGCCGACGGCGTGAAGTTCGCCGACGACCGGCTGTTCAGTCTCGGCCGAACCTTCACGATGTCCGCCGCCCTCAACACCACGCTCGCCGGCGACGCGCAGATCGAGCGCTCGGAAGTCAGGCTCGCGGACGTCGTCGCGGCGACTTACGCCGGCGCGGTGTCGCCCGACGCGGCCAAGGGCCATGCGACGCTCAAGGCGAGCGACCTGTCCACGTTGTCGCCGCTCGCCGGACGCACGCTCGCCGGCGCGGTCGACGTCGCCTCCGACATCGACGTCGCTTTCGACCTTTCGCGCCTGGGCGCGGCGGTCAACGGCACGGCGAGCGGGCTGAAAACGGGCGTCGCCCAGGTCGACGCGCTGACCGGAGGCGCGCTCATGATAAAGGGCGGCGTCACCCGATCGCCCGACGGTTCGTTCGCCTTCCAGGGTTTCGATGCGCGCGGCGACCATGTCGTCGTCACGGCCGACGGCTCTGCGACGCGAGAACGCGCGGACGTCAGGGCGAAAGCGGAGGTCGACGACCTGTCGCTCGTCGATCAGCGCGCCGCCGGCAAGGCGACGATGGACGCGACGCTGACTGGCAGGCTCGACGATCTCGGCGTGAAGGCCGTGATCCAGATTCCCGACGGCCGCGCGATGGACCGTTCGCTGAAGGACGTGAGGCTCGACCTCGACGCGACCGACGTCACCGGAGCGGTCGGTGGAACGTTCCGTCTTGCGGGCTTGCTCGGCGGCAAGCCGCTCCGGGGAACGGGCGGGCTCAGCACAGACGATAGCGGCGCCCGCCATCTCACCGCTCTCGACCTCCAAATCGCCTCGACCAGCGTGAAGGGGGACCTCCTCGTCACGCCTGCGGCGCTCGCGACCGGCAAGCTGTCGGTCGACGCGCCCGATCTGTCCGACGTCGGCGCGATTGCGCTGATGGAGCTGGCCGGTACGCTCAAGGGCGACGTCGACCTCTCGGTGGAAGGCGGCGTCCAGCGCGCGGCGATCGGGGCGACGGGCCAGAACATCGTCGCCCCCGGCGCCAAGATCGGCGCGATCGACGTCGCGGCGACCGTGATCGATCCGACGGGCAAGCTGACCCTCGACGGGACCGCGCATGGCTCCTCGATCGCGGTCGGCGGCCAGGTGATCGACAAGGCCGCGGTCGTCGCCAAGGGCGCGCCGGACGGCATGGACGTGTCGCTCGACATGAGCGCGCGCGGATCGTCGGCGGTCGCGCAGGGCCGCGTGGTCTATGCGCCGGCCGAAACCCGCATCGACCTTTCGAAGCTCGACATCGCCGGCGGCGGCAAGACCGCGCGACTCGCGTCTCCCGCCCGGGTCCGCGTGGTCGGGTCCGACGTCGCCATCGACGTCTTCTCGCTGCGCGCGAGCGACGGCGGACTGCTCACCGTGAAGGGCAAGGCCGGCGCCCAGCTCGATCTCGATATCGCTCTGAGGGAGCTTCCGCTCGCGCTTGGCAACGCCTTCACCCCCGATCTCGGTCTTGGCGGCGTGGTCGAGGGCGACGCCAAGGTGACGGGGCCGTCTTCCGCGCCGCAAGCGACCTTCGACGTCCGCGGGACCGACCTGTCGATCGCGCAGCTCCGCGACGCCAAGGTTCCCCCGCTCACGCTCGCCACCAAGGGCCGGCTTGAGGGCGACCGCATCGTGACGGATACGACCGTCACCGGCGCTGGCGGTCTCAGCCTGAGCGCTCAGGGCTCGGCGCCGATGGGCGACGGCGACCTCGACATGACGGTCGCGATGCGCAGCGTGCCGCTGGCGCTCGCCAATGTGTTCAGGCCCGACCTCAAGCTCGCGGGTTCGCTGCAGGGCGACGCGAAGATCGCCGGGCCGGTCTCGGCGCCGCGCGGGACCTATGACGTCAGGATCGCGGGCCTCGCCAGTGGTCAGGCCAAGGGCGTGCCCGTCCTCTCCATTGCCGCGAAGGGCGCGCTGGAAGGCCAGCGCGTGACGACGGACGCCGCCCTGACGGGCGCGGGAGGCGTGAGCCTCGTCGCCAAGGGCGCCGTCCCGCTCGGCAGGGGCGACGTCGACATGGTCGTCACGATCCGCGAATTGCCGCTCGCCATCGCGAACGCCGCGCAGCCGGAGCTCGGGCTCAAGGGCGCGCTGCGTGGCGATGTCCGGGTCAGCGGTCCGATCGACGCGCCGCGCGGGACTTACGACCTCAAGATCACTGAGCTCGAGGCGGCCGCGGCGCGCGGCCTGCCGCCGCTCAGCGTGGCGGCGCGCGGCGCTCTCGAGGGGACGCGCGTCACGACGCTGACGACCGTCGCCGGCGGCGGGATCGATCTGGCGGCGCAGGGAGCTGCGCCGCTCGGCGATGGGCCTCTCGACATCAACGTCGCGATCCGAGCCCTGCCGCTCAATCTCGCCAACGCCTTCGCGCCGGACGTCGACATCGACGGCGTGCTGCGCGGAACGGCGCATGTCGCCGGCACGGCGAAGTCGCCGGTCGCCGCCTACGACCTCGCCGTCTCCGGCCTCACCTCAAGCCGCGCCCGAGGAGTGGCGCCCCTTGGCGTCGTCGCCAAGGGGACGGCCGACGCCAAACGCGTCGCGACCGACGCCGTGCTCTCCGGGGGCGGAGGCGTGCAGGCCAGCGTGAAGGGCTCCGCGCCGCTCGGTGAGGGCGACCTCGACATGGCGGTCTCGATCCGGGAACTGCCGCTCGCGATCGCCAACGGCGTGCGGCCGGAGCTGGGCCTCGGCGGCGTGCTGCGCGGCGACGTCAAACTCGGCGGACCGGTCAAGCGTCCGGTCGGAACGTACGACCTGCAGATCGCGAACCTCGTCGCCGCTGAGGCGAAGGGCGCGCCTCCGCTCCAGGTCGCGACCAAAGGCGAGCTTCAGGGCGACAGGGTCACGACCGACACGACGGTGACGGGGCAGGGCGGCGTGAACCTCGTGGCCCGCGGCTCGGCGCCGCTCGGCGACGGCGATCTCGATATGGCGGTGACGATCCGGCAGCTCCCGCTGTCGCTCGCAAACGGCTTCAGGCCCGAGCTCGGGCTCAGCGGCGTCCTGACGGGCGACGCCAAGGTGACCGGTCCCGTAAAGGCGCCGCGCGGAACCTACGACCTCAAGATCGCCGATCTGCTCGCGACGCCTGCGCGCGGCGTGCCGGCGCTTCAGGTCGCGACGAGCGGGACGCTGGAGGGCGAACGCGTCACGACCGACACGACCGTCTCTGGCGGCGGCGGCATCGAGTTGACCGCGAAAGGCTCGGCGCCGCTCGGCGACGGCGATCTCGACATGACGGTGGCGATCCGGCAACTGCCCCTCGCCATCGCGAACGCTTTCCGGCCGGAGCTCGGCCTCACCGGCACGCTGAAGGGCGACGCCAAGGTGGCCGGCCCTGTGAAAGCGCCGACCGGAACTTACGATTTGACCGTGACGGGCCTGACCTCGGCGCAGGCCAAGGGCGTGCCCGCGCTGGAGATTGCGGCGAAGGGCGACCTCCAGGGCGAGCGCGTGACGACCGACACCGTCGTCACAGGCGGCGGCGGCCTCAGTCTCACCGCGAAAGGCGCCGCGCCGATCAACGGCACGGGCGCGGTCGACATGGCGGTGACGCTTCGCGACGTTCCGCTCTCTCTGGCCAACGCCTTCCAGCCGGCGCTCGGCCTCGGCGGCAAGCTTAAGGGGGCCGCCAAGGTGGGCGGCACGATCGCGGCTCCGCTCGGGACTTACGATCTCTCGATCGCCGACCTGACGGCCGCGCAGGCGAAGGGCGTGCCCGCGCTTCAGATCGCGACCAAGGGCACGCTCGAGGGCCAGAAGGTGACCACCGACACCGCGATCACCGGCGGCGGCGGCGTGCGCGCAGTTGCGCGCGGCGCAATCCCCATCACGGCCGCGGGCGGCGACGTCGACCTGACGGTGGACATCGCGGAGCTTCCGCTTGCGATCGCGAACGGCTTCGTCCCGAGCCTCGGCCTCGGCGGCAAGCTCGCCGGGGGCGCAAGGATCGGCGGCTCGTTCTCCGCGCCGGCGGGGACTTACGACTTCAGGGTCGCCAATCTGACGGCGGCGCAGGCGAAGGGCGTCCCGCCGATACAGATCTCCGCCAAGGGAGACCTGGCCGGAGGACGCGTCACGACCGACACCGCCGTCACGGGCGGCGGCGGCCTCCGCATCACCGCGAACGGCTCGGCACCGGTCGGCGCGACCGGCGATCTCGATATGACGATCGCGATCCGCAGCGTTCCGCTCGCCCTCGCCAACGGCTTCTCGCCGGGACTTGGCGCCAATGGAACGCTGCAGGGCGACGCCAGGGTGGGCGGGCCGGTCTCCGCGCCTACCGGGACCTATTCGCTGAAAGTCACGGGACTGTCGACCGCGGCCACCCGCAGCGCGGGCGTGCCGGCGGCGGCGATCGATTCCAAGGGCCGGCTCGAAGGAAGGCGCGTCTCCACCGACACGGTGGTGACCGCCGCCAGCGGGTTGCGCGTCACGGCGCGCGGCTCGGCCCCGCTCGGCGCGGGCGATCTCGACCTCGCGGTCGCCGGCCGCGCGCCGCTCGCCTTCCTCAACGACACGCTGTCGGTCTCGGGCGATCGGGTCGACGGCACGGCGACCTTCGACGTCAAGGTCGGCGGCCCGACTTCCGCGCCCCGGATCAACGGGACAGGCTCGCTCGCCAACGGCTCCTACTTCAACCGTGCGGCAGGGCTGCAGCTCAAGGGCATGACGGCGTCCGTCGCGGCGAACGGCGCGACCATCGACGTCCGCAGCCTGAAGGCGACCACGCGCAACGGCGGCTCGATCTCGGGCTCCGGCCGGGTGGAGGTGGATCCCGCCGCGGGCTTCCCTGGTCAGATCGCGTTCAAGGCGAGCAACGCCGAGATCGTCGGCACCGACATCGTGACGGCCATCACCGACGCCGACCTGCGTCTCGAAGGCCCGCTGGCCCGCCGGCCGGTCGTCAGGGGAACGATCAGCACCCGCTCGGTCGAGATCCAGATCCCGGACCGGATTCCGGCGCGCTATACGCCGCTGCCGGATGTGCGCCATCGCGGAGCGCCGGCGGCCGTGATGAAGCAGTACACGGCGGTCAACACTGGAAAGGCGAAGGGCAAGAAAGACGACGCCTTCGTCGCGACGCTCGACATCTCGGTCGAGGCTAACGACCGCATCTTTATCCGCGGTCTCGGCATGCAGGCGGAGGCCGGCGGCAAGATCACCGTTGGGGGCACGTCCGTGGACCCCGAAGTGGTCGGCGCATTCAACTTGCGTCAAGGCCGGAGCCAGATCACGGTGATCGGCCACAAGCTCGACTTCACCCGCGGCGCCGTGTCGTTCGCAGGCGATCTCGATCCGACGCTCGATTTCGTCGCGGAGACAAAGGCGAAGGACATCACCGCGCAGGTGCTGATCACGGGCACGGCGTCCGCTCCGCAGATCGCTTTCGGGTCCAACCCGTCCGTCCCGACAGACGAGGTTCTGTCGCGGCTGCTGTTCAACAAGGCCTCCGGCGAGCTTTCCGCGAGCCAGGCGCTCCAGCTTGCTCAGGCGGTCGCGCAATACAGCGGCGTCGGCGGCGGCGGCGGGGGCCCGCTCGAGAGCCTGCGCAAGGGTCTCGGCGTCGACAGTCTGGACCTTGGGGCAGGCGAGAGCGGCGGCTTCGGCCTTGGCGTCGGGCGCTACATCGCCGACAACATCTATCTCGGCTTCACCTCCGGCACGACGCCGCAGGACACCGGCGTGACCGTCAACATCGATCTGACGGATCACATCAAGGCGCGCGGCCAGGCGGGAGCCGCCGGCAACACGTCGGCCGGCGTCGCCGCCGAATGGGACTACTGAGCGGCGCCAGGGGCGCCATGCGATGATGAGCGATACGAGCGACCACGGAGCGGCGCGCGCCCGGCTCTCCGACAGCATCGCCGGCATCCGGGCGCGGTTCGTCGAGGGCTTCGCCGAACGGGCTCACGAACTCTCCGCCCTCGCGCGTGAGGCCGGCCAGCCGGACGGCGCCTCCGCTCGCCAGACGTTGCGGCTGAAACTCCACAATCTGGTTGGCTCGGCGCCGACCATCGGTCTGCCCGCGCTTGGCCTCCGGATCACGCAGATCGAGGCGGCGCTCGCCTCGGCGCCGCCGGGCTCATTGGACGCCCGCCTCGCCAACCGTCTCGCCGGCGAGATCGAGGCGCTGGCGCAGGATCGGAACGTCCTGCGGCAATCGAATCAATAGCGTTGCTTTTCTGTCCTGAAACACGGCAAAATTGTGTCGTATGCGCGCGCCGTCAGAACCGACGAAGCCGCCGCGCCTGCCGTGATCGGGAGGAGGCATGGCGCCGCGCCGGCCCCGCATATGCATGGCCGCACTATGCGCCGTCGCGCTGTCCTGGCAGACGGTCGACCACGCTCACGCCGGCGCCTTCACCCTGAAGCCGGGCGAGGCGAAGCTTTTTCTCTCCGGCCTGCTCACCTCGGGCGACAAATATTACGACGGCGGGGGAAAGCTTCGGTCACGGGGAAAATACCGGAAATACGATCTTCAAACCTTCTTGGAATACGGCCTCGCCGATGGCGTCACGCTGCTTGCGTCCACCGGACTGCAGCGCATCGAGGCGAAGGACGGAGGGACGTTCAACCGCAGCGGCCTCGGGCGCTCCGAGATCGGCCTCAGAGCGCGCGTGATCGAATCCGGAGACTGGATCTGGAGCGTCCAGGGCTCGGTCGTGATCGCCGGCGCAAAACGGGGGGAGGGAATAGCCGCGATCGGTGAGACCGACGATCAGTTCGACGTTCGCGGACTGGTGGCGCGCACCTTCGAGGCGTTTGGCAAGCCGGCGTTTCTTGATCTTCAGCTGGGATATCGCGCGCGCGGCCAGGACCCGGCGGACGAAATCCGGGTCGACGCCACGTTCGGGCTGCGGCCCTCGCCGCGATGGCTGTTGCTCGCGCAGAGCTTCAACACAATAGGGACTGGCCGGTGGCGCGGGCCCTATCCTCTCGAACAGCGGATATTCAAGCTCCAGGGCGCGGCGCTCTTCGATCTGACGGAGCGGTTGACGCTGTTTGGCGCGGCGTTCTTCACGCCTGTCGGGCGTGATGCGCTCGACGAGCGCGGAGCCACGATCGGAGTGGGCTACCGGTTCTAGGTCGCCTTCGGACGGAAACCTTCGAACACGATCTGGTCGGCGTAGTCGCGGGCTCGCGTCTCGTCCGCGGGAGTCTTGACGGTCCAGACCACGACCGGCTTGCCCGCTGCGCGCAGCTCGGCGACGCGCGGGCGTTCGATATCCGCGATGTCCCACGACAGGAAGTCCGGTCGCGTCAGACGGATGTGCTTCAGCCCCCGCGCCGACTCCCGCCGTCGCTTGCCGAGATGCGACCATGCCGGATCATCGTCCGCGAAGGCTTCGCCGATGACGCCGCGGGGCACCTGCGGCGCGACCTCGAACGCTGCGCGGACCGCACGCGGGTTGAAGGACTTTATCGCGATCGGCCGATCGCGCGCCGCGACCCGTTCGACCACGCGGCGGGCGTGGCCGACGTCCCTGTTCCAGGGCGATTTGATCTCGATCACCAGCGCGCCGCGGTCACCGACAAGGTCGAGGCACTCGTCGAGCGTCCAGATCCGCTCCGTCGTGTCACGCAGCGGGATCCTCCGAAGCTCGGCCAGGGTTCGCGCCCTGATGGGGCCGGTGTCCGCAGTCAGGCGGTCAAGCGTCGCGTCATGGAAGACGACCGCCTCGCCGTCGGCTGTTTCACGAACATCGATCTCCACCGCATAGCCCCCGTCCAGCGCCCGCGACACGGCGGCCGGCGTGTTCTCGACCACGCCGGCCGCGCGATCGTGCAGGCCCCGATGGGCGATCGGCCGCGCAGTGAGCCAGTCCAGACGGCCCATGGCTCGCTCCGCGATCCTCAGGCGATCTCGATGATGGCCTCGACCTCGACTGCGGCGCCGAGCGGGAGCGCTGCGACGCCTACGGCCGAGCGCGCGTGCCGTCCCTTGTCGCCAAGAACGGCGACCAGGAAGTCGGACGCGCCGTTCACGACCTTGGGCTGGTCGCCGAAGCCAGGGGCGGAGGCCACGAAGCCGGTGAGCTTCACGATGCGGGCGATCCGGTCGAGATCGCCGAGCGCCGCGCGCGCCTGGGTGAGGATGTTGATGGCGCAGAGCTTCGCCGCCGCGTTCGCGGCCTCGATTTCCACGCCCGCGCCCAGCACGCCTTTGAGCATGGCCCCGTCCGGGCCGAACGGAAGCTGGCCGGAGACGTAGAGCATGCCGTTCGAGACCACAGCCGGGATGTAGTTCGCCGCCGGAGCGGGGGCCTGCGGCAACGTCACGCCAAGTTCCTGAAGCCGCGTCTCTATTTCGCCCGACATATTCCGTCTCCTTAACGCATGCGTTCCGGGGGCTGCGGCGCGCGGCCTCGCGCGTGTTCCGATGGCCCCTTCTCATTGCCTTTAGACGAGCGCGGCGCACAATGGAAACGACATCAGGGCGAGGCTTCGCACGTGACCAGATTCCGTCTTTTCGAAAGCTCAGCCGCGGTCGTCGCGATGCTGCTGGCCGGGGCCCCCGCGTACGCCGGCGTGCTGCTTGCGCCGCACCGCGCGGTCTATGAGCTCAAGCTCAGGGAAAGCCGCGGCTCGACCCAGGTCGATCAGGTGCGCGGTCGAATCGTCTACGAATTCACCGGCGATTCGTGCGGCGGCTATGCGTTGAACTTCCGACAGGTCACCGAGATCGGCAGCGATAGCGGCGACACCAACGTCTCCGACCTGCGGTCCGAAACCTGGGAGGACGGCCGCGCGCGCAGCTTCCGCTTCGCCGCACGGAACTACCTGAATCAGAAGCTGGACCGGGACACTGACGGGCGCGCCGAACGCTCGCCGGACGCGATGAAGGTCACCCTGTCGAAGCCGGAGAAATCCTCGAACTCCTATGACGCGCGGACGCTGTTCCCGACCGAACACCTTATGCGCATCATCGAGGCCGGTCGCCGCGGCGACCCGCTGCTCGAGGCCAGGGTCTATGACGGTTCGGAAGCGGGCGACAAGACGTTCGACACGCTCACCGTGATCGGCAAGCCGAGCGACACGCCCCCCGCGGACATCGAGGCGCCCGCGAAAACCAGCGAGCTCGCGAGCGAGCGGCACTGGCCGGTGACGGTCAGCTATTTCGAGAAGGGTAAGAAGGCGGACGGCGAGCAGACCCCCGACTACGAAATGAGCTTCGATCTCTACGAGAACGGCGTCAGCCGCGCCCTGAAGATCGATTACGGGGAGTTCGTGCTGGACGGCGAACTGAAAGAGCTCAGGTTTCTGAAGGCCACGGACTGCGGCGCGAAGGCCGCTCCCTAGCGCTTCGGCCGTCTCGCGAAGGCGCGGTCGACGGAGTCCGGTCCGAAGCGGCCGCGCAGGTCCGCGACCGCCTTCTCGATCGCGCCGAGCTTCTCCAGCCGCCGTTCGAGATCCGGAGGGTCTGCGGCGGCGGCCGGTCCGAGATCCGACACCGCGACGCCGATCAGCCGGAACGCCGTGCCGTCGGCCTCGCGCTTCAGCAACGGGCGCGCCGCCTCGAAGATGCGAGCCGCGAGCAGGGTTGGCGAGCGCAGCGCCTGCGCCCGCGTCCGCAGGCGAAAATCCGACGTCTTCAGCTTGAGCGTCACGGTCGAGCCTGCGATCGAATCGACGCGCATCCGGTCGGCGACCTTCTCACAGAGCCGGAACAGCCGAGCGGCGAGCTCGTCGGGATCGCGGACGTCGACATCGAACGTGGTCTCCGCCCCGACGCTCTTGCGGGCGCGGTCGGGCTCGACCTGGCGGTCGTCACGGCCGAAGGCGAGGCGGGCCAGCCTCAAGCCCTGCTCGCCGTAGCGCCGACCCAGGTCGCGCGGCTCGGCGCGCTGAAGGTCGCCGATCGTGCGGAGTCCGTCGCGGGCGAGCGTCTCGGCGAAGGCGGGACCGACGCCCCAGAGAAAGCCGATCGGCCGCGGCGCGAGAAACGCAGACGCTTCGTCGATCGACAGCGTCGCAAAGCCGCGCGGCTTGTCGAGGTCGGAGGCGATCTTGGCGAGGAACTTGTTCGAGGCCAGCCCGACCGAGACCGTTATGCCGACGTCGCGCTCCACATCCCTCGCGAAACGGGCGAGGACCATGGCCGGCCGGGCCTGATGCAGCCGCTCGGTGCCGCTGAGATCAAGGAACGCCTCGTCGATCGACAGCGGCTCCACGAGCGGCGTCAGCGCGAGCATCTTGGCGCGCACGGCGCGGCTCGCCTCGACGTATTTCGCGAAGTTCGGCTTGATGACGACGGCGTCGGGACAGAGCTTCAGCGCCTTGAACATCGGCATGGCCGATTTCACGCCTTTGATGCGGGCGATGTAGCAACAGGTGGAGACCACGCCGCGCTTGCCCCCTCCGACGATCACCGGCTTGTCGGCGAGCGAAGGATCGTCGCGTTTCTCGATCGTCGCAAAGAACGCGTCGCAATCGACATGGGCGATGTGCAGGGACCCGAGCGCCGGATGCCGCGCGATCCGCGGACTGCCGCACCGCGCGCAGCGCAGCGCCGCCGCGGACGGCGCCAGGCAGTCGCGGCAGAAGGCGAGGGGCGTGGAGGCGTTGGCCATGGCGGCGCTCGTAACACGGGTCGCGCTCTCGAGGCGCACGGCTGGGATATTGTCTCGGCGCACGGGTGGAAGAGAAAGGTACTTGCGCCCTCAGTCGAGATCGTACGGCTGGTCTTCGAACGCCCTACGAGCTTCCGCCACCGTTTCGGGACGCAGCCCCTCGCTCTCCGAAAAGGCGAGGAGAAGCCGCTCGTCGCCGAGCAGATGGTCGAGGACGGCGGGCAGGAACGCGGGGTCCCGGGCGGCCTGACGGATCGTGGCCGGGTCGAGCCCCGACAGGGCGAGGAAGCGGCCGAGTCGCTCGAAGTCGGCCGCCAGGAAGCTCAGCGCCCGCGTCGCGACAGTCTCCGGAGAAAGCGTATCAGACACGCGTTTCATTACGTCCGTTCGCCTTTTCGCAACGAATGATCGATACGATTTAGTGAAACAAAGAGAGATCTGCCCGGGCGTGGAGGACGGCGCCTCCCCGGCCCGCGACCATCCGGACGGCGTAGGGCCGCGCGGCGTTGATGCGCGAGAGAGTGCAGGATCGACATGCCCAAAACCGTCCTGATCGTAGAGGACAATGAGCTCAACATGAAGCTCTTCCACGATCTGTTGGAGGCGCATGGCTACGCCACGATAGAAACGCGGAACGGCATCGAGGCGCTCGAACTCGCGCGCGCCCACCTGCCAGACCTGATCCTCATGGATATCCAGCTTCCCGAGGTCTCGGGCCTCGATGTGACGCGCTGGATCAAGGAGGATGAGCGCACCCGCGCCATCCCGGTGATCGCCGTGACCGCGTTCGCGATGAAGGGCGACGAGGAGCGCATCCGCGGCGGCGGCTGTGAGGCCTATCTCTCCAAGCCGATCTCCGTCTCGAAGTTTCTAGAAACCGTGCGTCATTTTCTCGGCGAAGGCTGACCGGCCGACATGACCGCTCGGATCCTGGTCGTCGACGACGTTCCGGCGAACCTGAAGCTGATCGAGGCGCGTCTGTCCGCGGAGTATTTCGACGTGGTCTGCGCGTCCACCGGCGTCGAGGCCCTCGATATCTGCGCGCGTGCGCAATGCGACATCGTTCTGCTCGACGTGATGATGCCGGGCATGGACGGCTTCGAGGTCTGCCGCCGGCTGAAAGCCGATCCGAAGACGCATCATATCCCCGTCGTCATGATCTCCGCGCTTGACCAGCCGTCGGACCGGCTTCAGGGGCTCGAGGCCGGCGCCGACGATTTTCTGACCAAGCCCGTCGCCGACGTCGCGCTGTTCGCCCGCGTCCGCTCTCTCACCCGCCTCAAGATGCTCGGCGACGAATTGCGACTGCGCGCACAGACGTCGCGCGAGCTCGGGATGTCCGACGCGCTGATCGCCGCCGTTTCGGACGCAGGCCTCAACGGCCGGGTGCTTCTCGTGGACGACCGCGAGGGTTCGTCGGCGCGCATCCGCTCCGTGCTCGCCGCCTCGCAGACGGTCGAGGTCGAGACGGAACCCCACGAGGCGCTGTTCCGCGCCGCGGACGGCGATTACGACGTCGTCATCATCGCGCTGTCGCTGACCAATTTCGACGCGCTCCGGCTCTGCGCCCAGATCCATTCGCTCGAGCGCACGCGCATGACGCCGATCGTTCTGATCGCGGATCCCGAGCAGAACGCGCGGGTGCTCCGCGGGCTCGAGGTCGGCGTCAACGACTATCTGATGCGGCCTATCGAACCCAACGAGCTGATCGCGCGCGTCCGCACCCAGGTCCGGCGTCGCCGCTACACGGATCAACTGCGGTCGAACCTGCAGGCCAGCATGGAGCTCGCCGTCACCGACGGCCTGACCGGGCTTCACAACCGCCGCTACATGGAGATGCATCTCCAGAGCCTGCTCGATCAGGCGGTGAGCCGCGACAGGCCGCTGGCAGCGCTCGTCGTCGACATCGATTTCTTCAAAAGGGTCAACGACACCCACGGCCACGACGCCGGCGACGATGTGCTGCGCGAGTTCTCGCGCCGGCTGAGATCGAGCGTGCGCGGAATCGACCTCGCCTGCCGCCTCGGCGGCGAGGAGTTCGTCGTGATCATGCCGGAGACGGACGCTGCGGTTGCGCGCCTGGTCGCCGAGCGCATTCGTTCCAAGGCGGCGGAGGCAGGCTTTGCGATCGCCCACGGGGAACTCATGATCGACGTCACGGTGTCCGTCGGCGTGTCGACCTTCATGGGCGCCGACGATGTGCCGGCCGCCCTCCTCAAGCGCGCCGACCTCGCGCTCTACCGGGCGAAGACCGCCGGCCGCAACCAGGTCGTCACCGACGCGGCGTCGCTTCGATTTTCCGAGGCGGGAAGCGTCGGACCCCCAAACGAAAAAGGCGCCCCTGAGGGCGCCCATCCGCAAAGCCGCCGGGGCGGCTAATCCAAGATCACTTGACCTTGGTCTCCTTGAAGTCGACGTGCTTGCGCGCGACCGGATCGTACTTCTTCAGCACCATCTTTTCGGTCTTCGTGCGCGAGTTCTTGCTGGTCACGTAGAAGAAGCCGGTGTCGGCCGTGCTCAGCAGCTTGATCTTGATGTTGGCGGCTTTCGCCATGGCGGAGAACCTCGGGCGGGCGGGCGTGAAACGCGCCGCAGTCTGGAATTCGAGCGAGGGCGCAACCTACTCACACGCAGCGTTGTGTCAAGGACTCCGGCGCCGGATCGCAAGCATCACGGCGTAGGAGCCGAGCAGCAGCGCCATCGCCAGCGGCGCGCCATGCGGATTCCACACGTCGAAGCCCGCCCCGAGCATCGGAGGGCCCACAAGCATGCCCAGCGCGTACATGACCACAAAAGCGGCGTTCGCCGTCGCGAGGTCGACGCCTGCGAAGCGTCCGCCGATCAGCGCGAGCCCGATCATGTAAAGGCCGGAGACGATTCCGCCCCACGCCGCGAGCATCAAGTAGAGCGCGATCGGCCATTGCGCGACCAGAGGAATGGCGGCCGCGCCGATCGCGCCAACGACGCCGATGAGCAGCAGCAGGCGAGCGCGGTCCATGCGGTCGCTGAGAATGCCGAGGGGCACCTGGCAAAGCATGTTGCCGAGCGCGATTGCGGCGCCAAGCAGGGTGGCGCTCGCCGGATCCAGGCCGACCCGCGTCCCGTAGAGCGGCAGAAAGGTGAAGCCGCCTGTCTCGATCGCGCCGAAGACGAAGCCGGCGAAGGTCGCCGCCGGCGCGAGCCGGATGAAGAAGATCACGCCGCGGCCTGCTTCCGGTCGTTCGATCCGGGGCGCGGAGCCGCCGGCCGCGAACACCGGCCCCGCCGCCGCCGCGAACAGGCCGGCGCAGATCGCGTAAGGGGCGAAACTGGTGAAGCCGGTTGACGCGACGATCGCCGGTCCGAGCGCAAATCCCAGCGACAGCGCGGTTCCGTAGAGGCCCATGACCAGGCCGCGCGACTTCGGCGGCGCCAGCGCGTTGATCCAGAACTCCGAGACGACGAACAGGACCGCGAACGACGCCCCGAACAGGAAGCGCAGCGGGAACCACAGCCACAGCGGTTCGACAACGTAAAAGGCGAGGATCGTGACCGCGCCGACGGCGAGCGCCCCGAACAGCAGCGCGCTCACGCCGACGGTCGCCGCGGCCCACGGGATGACCGGCGCGACGGTCAGCACCGCAAGCCCCGCAAGCGCCGTGTTAAGGCCTATCAGCGAACCGGAAGCGCCGCGCGTCTCCATGGAAAGCGCGATCAGCGGAATGGACAGGCTGAGGCTGACGCCTGCCAGCGTGATGCATGCGATGGCGGCGGCGATGCCGAGGCGGTCGCCGCTGGCGGTTGTTGAAATGGACTGGTGGGACATGACGCCGTGCCAAGAGCACAGCCCGCGAATTAACGCCAGCCCTCTCGCGGGAGGGCTGATCGGTTCACGTCAGATCAGCTCGCGTTCCGACTTCGAGCCCTGGCGGTAAAATGGCGTTGGAAGGTCGCGCTCCAGGCCGTCCTCCAGACGCTTCTCGAGGTCCGCCAGCACCATCCGGGTGATCGCCGGCAAATCCAGGGCGCGCGCGTCCTTGAGGCTGACCCAGACCATTTCGACGAGCTCGGCATCGGCGGTCACGACGTCGGGCAGGGTCTTCGCGATCAGCGCGGAATCGGCTGCGAAGAAGCGCGTATCGAACCGCCGTGGACGTCCCGGGGGCGTCACTGCGCGGGCCACGAAATGCAGACCTTCGAGAGATGGAAACACACCGCCTTCGGCGAACGGCCGCCAGGCCTCGCTCCGGGGGTTGAATCCATCGGTATCGGTCTCGCCGATCAGCAGGCCGGTCTCCTCCGCAAGTTCGCGGATGGCGGCGAGCCCGTAGGCTCGCGCCCGGGTGATGGAAGGGCGGGCGACGTTCGCCTGGAGGCGGCGCTCGACATGCGGCGCATAGGCGCCGGCGATGTTCACCAGGCCGTCCTCGCGCTCGACCCGGCCGCCGGGGAAAACATATTTGCCGGGCATGAAGCGCAAGCCTTCGTGGCGCTTGCCCATCAGCAGTTTCGGCGTCCGGCGCGACCTGTCGATCACGATCAGCGTCGCGGCGTCACGGATCGGCTGACGCTTTGGCGCTGACGCCTTGTCGACCACGGCTTCGGCCGCGCTCATTCCGGCCGGGCGGGGCTCAGTCCGCCGTCCTTCGACGGCAGCTCGTCGGATTCTCCGCCGAAGCCGTGCATCCTCAGCGCCCATTGCATCCCGATGAGGGCGCCCTTCACTGGCGGCAGCAGCGCGAGCGACATGATGATCGTGAGCGGCAGCCACAACGCCATGTGCAGCCACACAGGCGGGTGATAGGCGACTTCGACCGCGAGGAGGGCGCTGATCACGACGTGGCCGACGATGAAGATGACGACGTAGGGCGGAGCGTCGTCGGCGCGCTGATGGTGCAGCTCCTCGCCGCAATCGGGGCAGACCGGCGCGACCTTGAGGTAGCCCGAATACATCCTGCCGTCGCCGCATCGGGGGCAGCGGCACATCAAACCGCGCAGCATGGAGCGCCCGACAAGACGCTCCTCGGCCGGCTCTCCGGCTATCGCCTGAACGCTCACCTGCGACCTCCCTTGCGGCTGTCGGCGGGCTTCTTCTTGGCCGACCCCGACGGTTTAGACCCTCGTCCGGCCTTTTGCGAGGCGGCCGTCCGGCGCACGCCACGCTTCCCGCGGCCGGTCGGCTTTCCCTCGCGGCCTTCCGACAGCATTTCGAACCGGAGCGCTCCCGCCACCGGCGCGGCGTCGATCAGCCTGACATGAACATGGTCGCCGAGGCGGAAGCTTTCGCCGGTCCGCGTTCCCACCAAAGCGCGCGCAGCCTCGTCGTGGGCGAAATAATCCTCGCCCAGCGTCGCTGCGGGGATGAAGCCGTCGGCGCCGGTCTCATCGAGCTTCACAAACAGCCCCGATCGCGTGACGCCCGCGATGCGGCCGTGGAAGCTTGCGCCGACCTGGTCTGCGAGGAAGTGCGCGATCAGCCTGTCGACGGTCTCGCGCTCGGCCGCCATCGCCCGGCGCTCGGCGGCGGATATCCGGGCCCCGATCTCGCCCAGGGTCTCGGGCGTCGTCCCGTCCGGCAGGCCGTCGCTTCCGAGATCCAGCGCCCGGATCAGCGCGCGGTGGACGATGAGGTCGGCGTAGCGGCGGATCGGAGAGGTGAAATGCGCGTAGCGGCGCAGGTTCAGCCCGAAATGCCCGTAATTGTCGGCGGCGTACTCCGCCTGCGCCTGCGTGCGCAGCACGACCTCGTTGATCAGGCTTGCGTTCTCCGTGCCCTCCATGCGGGCGAGGATGCGGTTGAAGTGCATCGGCCGCAGGTTGCCGGACTGAGCGAAGTCGATGTCGAGCGTCTTGAGCAGTTCGCGCAGCGCGGTCAGCTTCTCGAGCGACGGCGCGTCGTGGACCCGGTAGACGAGCGGCGTCCGCTTCGACTCGAGCGTCTCGGCGGCGGCCACGTTCGCCTGGATCATGAACTCCTCGATCAGACGATGGGCGTCGAGGCGCGGCGGCACGATCACGCGGTCGACCGAGCCGTCCGGCTTCAGCAGCAGCTTGCGCTCGGGCAGATCGAGATCGAGCGGACCGCGCCCGTCGCGCGCCGTCTTCAGCGCGGCGTAGGCCGCCCACAGCGGCTGAAGCACGGTCTCGAGCAGCGGCCCCGTCGTTTCGTCCGGCGCGCCGTCGATGGCCGCTTGGGCCTGGTTGTAGGAAAGCTTGGCCGCCGACTTCATCATCACGCGGTGGAACGAGTGGCGGATCTTCCGGCCGTCCTTCGCAAGCCACATCCGGACCGCCAGCGCAGGCCGGTTTTCCTTCTCACGCAGCGAACAGAGATCGTTCGAGATCCGCTCGGGCAGCATCGGAACGACGCGGTCCGGGAAATAGACAGAGTTGCCGCGGTCGAGCGCTTCCCGGTCGAGCGCGGAGCCCGGCCGGACATAGGACGCCACGTCTGCGATCGCGACGGTGACGATGTGCCCGCCGGAATTGTCTGGATCGGGGTCGGGCTCGGCGTGGACGGCGTCGTCGTGATCCTTGGCGTCGGCCGGATCGATCGTCACGAGCGGCAGCCGCCGCCAGTCCTCGCGGCCGCGCATCGTGGCGGCGGGCGCGGCCTCGGCTTCCGCCAGCGCGGCGGCGGAGAACACGTGAGGGATGGCGTGAGCGTGGATCGCGATCAGGCTCACCGCCCGCTCGCTCTTCAGCGAGCCGAGGCGCTCGCGGACGCGGGCGCCGGGCATGCCGTAGCGGCCCTGCTTGACGATGTCGGCCGCGATCAGGTCGCCGTCGACGGCGCCGTTGGCGTCGCCCGGTCCGATCGTAAGCTCGCGGCCGGCGTTGCGCTTGTCGACCGGAACCAGCCGTCCGGAGCCGTCAGGCAGCGCGCGGAAGACGCCGAGCACCCGTGCGGACTGCTTCGACAGGACCTTGACGACACGTCCCTGATGGCTCGGACCGCCGGGCTCAACCTCTTCGAGCGGCTCCGCGCGAACCAGCACCCTGTCGCCAACGCCCGCGACGAGGTCTGGCTTGCGGTTGCGGGAGGGGACGTCGACCAGGATCTTCGGGGGAGCGCCGTGCTCCTCCTCGTCCCATTCAACCGGGACCGCAATCAGTTCGCCGTCCCGGTCGCGGCCGATGACGTCGGCGAGCACGATCGAGGGCAGGGCGCCGGCGCGGCCCAGCCGCTTGCCGCGGCGGTCGACCACGCCCTCCTCCTGAAGCTCGTGCAGCATGCGCTTGAGCTCGACGCGCTCCGCGCCGGAAATCCGGAAGGCGCGCGCGATCTCGCGCTTGCCGACCTTGCCGCCTTCCGCCGCGATGAAGGCGACCAGTTCCTCGCGCGACGGCAGCCCGCGAGAGACGGGGCGAGGCGAGGGCGCGGCGGCGGTCTTCAGGCGGCGTGCCAAGTTCTGCTGACCTTCATGGTTGAGCCCCGGCGCGTTCGTGAAACGCCGGGCGCTATTTCTCGCCGCCGAGGCGGCCGAGAAGCGCGACCACCGCCCGTTCGATGCTCATCCGGGGATTCGCCTCGCAATAGTCGTCGAGCCACTTCAGCACGCCGTCGCGATCCATGCTCGCCTTGGTCATGATCGCGCCGCCGCGTTCGAATCCGGCGCCGGTCAGAAAACCGTGCGCCCAGGTCTCGTAAGCCGCGCGCTGAACCTTGTCGGAGCTCCGTTTGGCGTCGACCCACGCCGCGCATCGCTCGGCCCCGATCCCCCAGACCACATAGGACTGCGCGCTAGCCGCCGACGACCAGAGCGCCGCGGCGGCCATTGCCATGGCGGCGAGTGCGCCTTGTCTCATAGCAGCGTTCCCCTGAGCTTATTCAGCCGCGCGTTTCGCGGTCTTCGCCGGCTTCTTTGGCGCGGCCTTCTTGGCCGCCGGCTTTTTCGCAGGAGCGGCCCTGCGCGCCGGCTTCTTCGCCCCGCCGCCGCTGGCGGCCTTCGCTTCGATCACCTTGAGCGCCTCGTCGAGCGAAACCGTCTCCGGGTCGACGCCCTTCGGCAGGGTGGCGTTGATCTTGCCGTGCTTCACATAAGGTCCGTATTTGCCGGCGTGCACGGTGACGGGGCCGCCGTCCGGATGGTCGCCGAGCGCCCGGCCCGCCGGAGAGCCGCCGCGTCCGCCGCGTTTCTCCTTCTTCTCTGCGAGCACCGAGACCGCGCGGTTGAGGCCGACCGAGAACACCTCCTCGGCCGAATCGAGGTTCGCGTAGACGCCGTCATGGCTGACGTAAGGGCCGTAGCGGCCGATATTCGCCTCGATCGGCTTGCCGTTCTCTGGATGCGGGCCGACCAGGCGCGGAAGTGACAGCAGCTTGAGCGCCGCCTCGAGATCAAGCTCGGCGGCGGACCAGCCCTTCGGCAGCGAGGCGCGCTTCGGCTTCTCCTTCTCGACGGGCTCGCCAAGCTGGACGTAAGGGCCGAACCGCCCGGCGCGCAGCGTCACCTGGAGCGAGGTCTCCGGGTCCGTTCCCAGCACCTTCACGCCGTCGGGGCCGGCGGCCGAGCCTTCCTCGCCCTCGGGCTCCCCGCCGAGCGGGCGGGTGAATTTGCATTCGGGATAATTCGAGCAGCCGACGAAGGAGCCGTATTTGCCGAGCTTAAGGGACAGCTTGCCCGTCCCGCAGGTCGGGCAGACGCGCGGATCCGAGCCGTCCGGCTTCGGCGGGAAGACATAGGGGCCGAGGATTTCATTGAGCGCGTCGAGCACCTCGGTGACGCGCAGCTCCTTGGTCGCGTCGACCGCGCCGGTGAAGTCCCGCCAGAACGCGCGCAGAACCTCTTTCCAGTCGAGCTCGTGGTTCGAGACCTTGTCGAGCTGCTCCTCGAGGCTCGCCGTGAAGTCGTATTCGACGTAGCGGGAAAAAAAGCTCTGGAGGAACGCGATCACCAGCCGTCCCTTGTCGTCGGGGACCAACCGCTTCTTGTCGAGATTGACGTATCCGCGATCGCGGAGCACGGCGAGCGTCGCCGCATAGGTCGACGGCCGTCCGATGCCGAGCTCCTCCATGCGCTTCACAAGCGCGGCTTCGGTGTAGCGCGGCGGAGGCTCGGTGAAATGCTGGGTCGAGGCGACGGGGCCGACGCGCTTCAGGGCGTCGCCGCGCGCCATTGCGGGCAGGCGCTTCGCCTCCTCGTCGTCCTCGTCGTCGCGGCCTTCCTGATAGAGCGCGAGGAAGCCGTCGAAGGTGACGACCGTGCCGGTCGCGCGCAGCTCGATCGCGCGGCCCGATCCGGTCGCGGCGATGTCCACGGTGGTGCGCTCGACCTCGGCCGATTCCATCTGGCTCGCGACGGTGCGCTTCCAGATCAGCTCGTAGAGCCGCGCCTGCTCGTCGTCGAGGCGTTTCGCCATCTCCTTCGGCGTGCGCTGCGGATCGGTCGGACGCACGGCCTCATGGGCCTCCTGCGCGTTCTTGGCCTTCACCATGTATTTGCGCGGCGCGCCGGGCACGTAGCGGGCGCCGTAGTCCGAGCCGATCAGCGAGCGCACGGCCGTGACCGCGCCGGGGTCCATGTCGACGCCGTCGGTCCGCATGTAGGTGATGAGGCCGACCGTCTCGCCGCCGATGTCGACGCCCTCGTAAAGCCGCTGGGCGATTTGCATCGTGCGGTTGGGAGCAAGACCGAGCTTGCGCGAGGCCTCCTGCTGCAGCGTCGAGGTCGTGAAGGGCGGCTGCGGATTGCGCCGGCCGGGCTTCGCCTCGACCGACTCGACCTTGAGGTCGGAGGCCTCGATCGCCTGCTTCAGCGCGGTCGCGGTCGCCTCGTCAGGAACGTCCAGCCGGCCCAGCTTCTTGCCGTCGGCGGAGGAGATGCGCGCCTCGAACGATTCGCCCTTCGGGGTCGAGAGGCTCGCGATCAGCGACCAGTATTCGCGCGGCGTGAAACGCTCGATCTCGGCTTCGCGATCGCAGACCAGCCGGAGCGAGACCGACTGCACCCGTCCTGCCGACCGCGCGCCGGGCAGCTTGCGCCAGAGCACCGGCGAAAGCGTGAAGCCGACGAGGTAGTCGAGCGCGCGGCGGGCGAGATAGGCGTCGACCAGCGCGACGTCGATCTGGCGCGGATTCTTCATCGCTTCGAGAATCGACTGCTTGGTGATCGCGTTGAAGACGACGCGCTCGATTGGCTGGTCCTTCAGCGCCTTCTTCTGCCGCAGCACCTCCAGCACGTGCCACGAGATCGCTTCGCCTTCGCGGTCCGGGTCGGTCGCGAGGATCAGGCGGTCGGCGGCCTTAACGGCGCGCGCGATCTCGTTCAGCCGCTGGGAGGACTTGCCGTCGACCTCCCAGAGCATGTGGAAATCCGCCTCGGGATCGACCGAACCATCTTTCGCCGGAAGGTCGCGGACGTGGCCGTAGGAGGCGATAACCTCATAATCCGAGCCGAGATATTTGTTGATCGTCTTCGCCTTTGCTGGCGATTCGACGATGACGACGCTGTGCATGAGGAGGGAGCCTTTCGCCGGCCGTGCTGCCTTCGGCGGCGGCGGGAAAATGGGAGAGCGCTCGAGGCGTGTCAAATGAGGGTCGAAACGGCGCCTTTCGAGGCTGGTGTAAAAAGCCGGGTTGCACCGATAGCCAATGTACAATCTAAGGTATATTTTATGGGTTCGGCACAACCATATGGGGCGGACTCGTGCACAAGACCGGCGACCCTCGGCCGTGGGCTAAAACGGATCGCGAAGAGATCGCGGCCTACGTCGCCTCCCTCGCCAGCGACCTGCGCGAGCTTGCGCGCCGGAGCGATCTGCCGACGCTCGCTTACCTGCTCGACATGGCGCG
This sequence comes from Hansschlegelia plantiphila, assembly GCF_027922265.1. Classification (GTDB taxonomy): domain Bacteria; phylum Pseudomonadota; class Alphaproteobacteria; order Rhizobiales; family Methylopilaceae; genus Methylopila; species Methylopila plantiphila. The sequence goes on from NZ_BSFI01000022.1 coordinate 147,848, forward strand.
CCTTGAGGCGGAATCGGCCGCGCGTCAGAAGACCGGCGACTCAGACCCAGTCTTCGGCCGGTCGTAGGCGGACCCGGCCGCCGGCGTGACGCTCGATCCGGCCGGCGAGCTCCAGTTCGAGCAGCACGATCTGGACGGTGCGGGCGTCGGCGCCGGACTGGCGTACGAGATCGTCGACCAGGGCGGGGGAGGGGCCGAGCAGTTCGACGACGCGCGCCCGGTCGTCGGCCGCCGGCTCTTCGTTGTCGAAGCCCGCCGCCTCGGCCTGCGCCAGCGAGATCGGCTGAGGGGGAGGCTCGCCGCGGTCGATCAGCGGAGCGAGCGCCTCGATCACGTCGTCGGAGCGCGTGATGAACGTCGCGCCTTCCCGCAGCAGCGCGTTCGAGCCTTCGCAGCGCGGGTCGAGCGGCGATCCGGGCGCAGCCATGACCTCGCGGCCCATCTCAGTGGCGAGCCGCGCCGTGATGAGCGAGCCCGATCGCACCGCGGCCTCCACGACGACGACGCCGAGCGACATCCCGGCGATGATCCGGTTGCGACGCGGAAAGTCGCGACCGCGCGGTTGCCAGCCCATCGGCATTTCCGAGACGAGCGCGCCTTCCGCGCAGATCCTGTTCGCGAGGTCGGCGTGCTCGGGTGGATAGAGGCAGTCGAGGCCGCCGGCGAAGACGGCGACCGTCCCGGTGCTGACGGAGGCCGAATGGGCGGCCGCATCGACGCCGCGCGCGAGGCCGGACACCACCACCCAGCCGGCGCCGCCGAGCTCCGCCGCCAGCCGTGTGGCGAAGGACCGGCCTGCCGACGACGCATTGCGGCCTCCCACGATCGCGACCATCGGACGGTGGAAAACTCCGGCGTGACCGGCGACCGTGAGCAGCGGCGGCGCGCCGTCCGCAGCCGCGAGCGCCGGAGGATAATCGGGCTCCCCAAGCGCGATCAGGCGGGCCCCGCGCGCGACGATCTCGGCGATTTCATCTTCGGCCCGTGCGCGGGCGCAGATCACCCCGCTCCGGCCGCCGCGCCGCGCCAGTTCAGGAAGCGCCTCGAGCGCCGCGACCGCTCCGCCGAAATGGTTGACCAGGCTGCGGAAGGTGTGGGGACCGACGTTCTCCGACCGGATGAGCCGGAGCCACGCGATCCGTTGCTCGTCGCCCAGCCGGACGGCCACGGCGGCTCAGCGTCCGCCGGACGCAGCGGGACGCTGTCCGATGCGGCTTTCCTTGCCTGCGAGCAGGCGGGTGATGTTCTCCCAGTGCAACGCCCACAACACCACGCTCAGTCCGACGAAGACCAGCGCCAGAGGCTCCGGCGCCCAGATCGCAAGGACGACGGGCGCGATCGCGCTCGCGGCGAGCGCCGATGCCGAGGAGTAGCGGGTGACGGCTGCGACCGTGATCCAGACCACCGTGAACAGGAGCGCGACGGGCCATGCGACGCCGATCAGCGCGCCGAGATAGGTCGCGACGCCCTTGCCGCCCTTGAAGCGAAGCCAGATCGGGAAGACGTGGCCGACGAAGGCCGACGCGCCCGCGACGATGCCTGCCGGCTCGCCCCACAGGTGGTTCGCGATGAGCACCGCCGCCGTAGCCTTGAGGGTGTCGCCGAGCAGCGTCAGCACGGCGAGCTCTTTTCGTCCCGTACGCAGCACATTGGTGGTGCCGATGTTGCCGGAGCCGATCTTGCGGACGTCTCCGCCGCCGCCGGCGTAGGTCACGATGACGCCGAATGGGATCGAGCCGAGGATGTAGCCAAGCGCGACCGCGAGCAGCAGGGACGACATTGCCGTTGGCTTCTTTTCTGCCGCGCTATCCGCAGCGGCGCCGATACGTTGTTGGCGTGTCCGAGAAGATTGGTAGCCTAAGCGTAGGTGTAGACTGTCTCGCCTGCAACGATGGTCCTCAACACGCGTCCTTGAAGACGCGCGCCGTCGAACGGCGTGTTCTTGGACTTCGATCGGAGCCGGTGGGCGTCGAGAACCCATGGCGCGTCGACGTCGACGACGACGAGGTCCGCAGGCGCGCCGACCGCGAGCGAGCCGCCGGGCAGGCCGAGCAGGGCGGCCGGACGGGTCGACATGGCGGCGAGCAGGCGGCCGAGCGGCACGTCGCCGGAGTGCACGAGCCGCAAGCCGGCGGCAAGCATGGTCTCCAGCCCGATCGCGCCATCCTCGGCTTCGGCGAAGGGACGGCGCTTGGTCTCGACGTCCTGCGGGTCGTGACCGGAGACGACGACGTCGATCAGGCCGTCGGCGAGCCCCTGCACGAGGGCGCGGCGGTCGTCTTCGCTGCGCAGCGGCGGCGCGAGCTTGAAGAAGGTGCGGTATTCGCCGACGTCGTTCTCGTTCAGCGTGAGATGCGCGATGGAGGCGCCGCAGGTGACCGCCGCGCCCGCCTTCTTCGCCCTGGCGACGATATCGAGGCTTTCCGCGCAGGTGATCAGGCTCGCGTGGTAGCGGCATCCGGTGAGCGTCGCGAGGCGGACGTCGCGCTCGAGGATCAGCGCTTCCGCCGCCTTCGGACGCCCGGGCAGACCGAGCCGGGTTGCGAACTCGCCCTCGTTCATCGCGCCGCCGGCGATCAGGTCGGAATCTTCGGCGTGGCAGCAGACCAGCGCGCCGAAATCGCGCGCGTAGGTCATCGTGCGGCGCATCACCCGGGCGTTCGGGATCGAACGCGGACCATCGGAGAAGGCGACCGCGCCAGCCTCGAGAAGAAGGCCGATCTCGGTCATCTCGTGGCCGGCGAGCCCCTTGGTCAGCGCGGCCATCGGATAGACGTTGACGCTCGCCGTGTCGCGGGCGCGGCGTTTCAGATAGTCGACGATTTCCGGAGCATCGACCGGCGGGGTCGTGTCGGGGCGCGTGACGATCGTCGTCACGCCGCCTGCGGCCGCGGCGTCGCTCGCGGTCGCGATGGTCTCGCGGTGCTCCGCGCCAGGCTCGCCAACGAAGGCGCCGAGATCGATCAGGCCGGGTGCAAGCGCCGCGCCCCGGCAATCCACCATTTCGGCGCCGCCCTCGGTCCGGAGCTCGCGGCCGAGCGCCGCGATCACGCCGCCCTCGACCAGCAGCGAGCCGACCTCATCGAGCCCGCTCGCGGGACAGACGAGCCGCGCGTTGACGAACAGCGTTCGGGCGGGGGCCTCAGTCATTGGGCAAATGTCGCGAGAGCGCCTCGAGCACGGCCATACGGACGGCGACCCCCATCTCGACCTGGTCGCGGATCAGCGATCGCGGCCCGTCGGCGACCTCGGACGCGATCTCCACGCCGCGGTTCATCGGGCCCGGATGCATCACCACCGCGTCCGGCGCGGCGTAAGCGAGCTTCGCCGCGTCGAGCCCGAAATGCGCGAAATACTCCTTCACCGAGGGCACGAAGGAGCCGTTCATCCGCTCGAGCTGCAGTCTGAGCATCATGACGACGTCGGCGCCCGCGAGCCCTTCCCGCATGGTCCGGTGCGCGGTGACGCCGAGCCGCTCGACGCCTTCCGGAAGCAGGGTCGAGGGAGCGACGACGCGGACCCGGGCGCCGAGCGCATTCAGCAGGATGATGTTCGACCGCGCCACGCGGCTGTGAAGCACGTCGCCGCAGATCGCGACCGTCAGGCCCTCGATCCGGCCCTTGGCGCGCTTGATGGTGAGCGCGTCGAGCAGCGCCTGCGTCGGATGCTCGTGCGCGCCGTCGCCGGCGTTCACCACCGAGCAATCGACCTTCTGTGCGAGCAGGGCGACGGCGCCGGCGGCGTGGTGGCGCACCACGATGATGTCCGGCCGCATGGCGTTGAGGGTCGCCGCGGTGTCGAGCACCGTCTCGCCCTTCTTCATCGACGAGGCGCCGACCGACATGTTCATGACGTCGGCGCCGAGCCGCTTGCCCGCGATCTCGAAGGACGACTGAGTCCGGGTCGAATTTTCGAAGAACAGGTTGATCTGGGTGCGGCCGCGCAACGTCGAGCGCTTCTTCTCGACCTGGCGACTGAGCGCCACCGCCTCCTCGGAGGCTGCGAGCAGCCCCTCGATCTCAAACGCCGACAGCCCCGCCACGCCAAGCAAATGCCGGTGAGGGAAAACGAACGGCGGGCTCGGCTCGGGGCGCATCAAGGTCGGTCTCTTAAGCCCAGGGCGACATGCGCGGCAAGCGCGCAGGCCATCTTGTCCACGGGCGTGAAAATCCCATGTCTCATTTCGAGAGGCTCGTCGGGTCGTGGCGCGACGCCATGGCCCGAAAAACGCGACGTCCGGCTTCGCAGGATATGGCGGACGTTCGTCAGGAGGTTGTTCGATGACATCCTTGCACAATGCAATAATCGCCGGCGTTTCCGCCCTCGGTCTGGGAGCGGCGACGCTCCCTGCGGAGGCCGCCTCGCCATCGTCCGGCAAGACGATCGCTGGCGTGAACTACAGCGACATCCAGCCCGTCGCCTTCCGTGGCGGTCATGGAGGCGGACACGGCTGGGGCGGCGGCGGCGGTCGTGGCTGGGGCGGCGGTCACTACGCCGGCCGCGGTTGGGGCGGCGGCGGTCGGCACTGGGGCGGCGGCGGATGGGGCGGCCCGCGCTACGGCTATTACCGTGGCTACCGCCATCATAACTACGGCGGGTACGCCGCGGCCGGCATCGTCGGTCTCGCCGCCGGAGCGGCTCTCGCCGGCCCTTATGGCTATGGATACGACGACGACTACTATGACCGCGGCGGTTACGGCGGCCGCTATGGCTACAGCCGGGCCTACTACGGCGGCGCGGAGTGCCAGGTCATCACCCGGGGCCGCGACTATAACGGGCGGCCGGTCCGGGTGATCCGCTACCGTCCCTGCTGAGGTCGGAACAGAGGCGGCGGGCTCCGCCGCCTCTTTTTTCAGCCGATGGGCGGGGCGCTGAGGTTTCGCCGGATCGTCGACAGGCGGTCCAACGCGCCCTGAAGGATATAGGCCGCCGCCAGTCGGTCCACCTGCTCCGCGCGCTTCTTCCGGCTGGTGTCGAACGAGATCATCAGGCGCTCCACGGCGGCCGTCGACAGGCGTTCGTCCCAAAACCCGATGGGCAGATCGGTTCGCCGCGTCAGATTGCGCGCGAAAGCGCGCGTCGCCTGGGCCCGCGGGCCCTCGCTGCCGTCCATGTTGACGGGAAGACCGAGCACGAAGCCCGCGCATCGCCGGCTTTCCGACAGCCAGAGCAGCCGGTCGACGTCCGCCGTGAACCTGGTGCGGGCGATGGTCTCCAGCGGCGATGCGACCGTGCGGCCGGGATCGGAGACCGCCACGCCGAGCGTCTTGGTGCCGAGATCGAGCCCGGCGATCGACCCGACCGGCGGCAGAGCGGCGCAGAAGGTCGTGAAATCGTCGAACACTGAGGTCATAACCGCGTTCGCCTAGCACGCCGGATGCGGCTTCGGCGAATGCGCGTCACGCCGTTCCGCTTGCTTCCGGCGGGCGACCGCTTAGTTGTTCGCACGCACTCGCAACCGGACAAGGAACACGCGCCCTCATGCGAATCACCTGGTACGGCCACTCCGCCTTCAAGCTCGAGTTCGGCCCGAGCGTGGTCCTGGTTGACCCCTTCCTCGACAATGGGGTGTTCAAAGGCGACAGGACGGCCGCGACCGCGGGCACGACCCACATCCTGCTGACGCACGGCCATTTCGATCACGTCGGAGAAACGGTCGAAATCGCCAAGCGAACAGGCGCGACGCTGGTCGCGGACTTCGATCTCGCGCAGTGGATCGGCGCCCAGGGCGTGGAGAAGCTCGAGCCAATGAACACGGGCGGCTCGATCGTGCTCGGCGGCTTCCGGGTGACGATGACGCAGGCGTTCCACTCCTCCGGCAAGCTCGACAATGGCGTGTCGCACTATCTCGGCGACCCGCACGGACTGATCATCGCTCCGGAAGGCGAGGACGAACCGGTGGTCTACGCCATGGGCGACACCGGCATCTTCGGCGACATGAAGCTGATCAACGAACTTTATGCGCCGACCGTGGGCTTCGTGCCGATCGGCGACCGCTTCACCATGGGCGCGAAGACCGCGGCCTACGCATGCCGCCACTTCTTCGACTTCGACACGGTCGTGCCCTGCCATTATGGCACGTTCCCGCTGATCGATCCGTCCGCCGACCGCTTCGTCGAGCTGATGGACAGCGTGCGCGGCACCACCGTGAAGGTTCCGGGCGTCGGCGAGTCGTTCGAAACCGAATCCTGATCGGGCGTTCCTCCAAGGTCGAGGCGGCGTTGCCGGGCCGAAGGACGGTGTGTTAAAGCGCGCCGTCGCCTCCAAGCCCGCCCGAAAGCCGCCGATGTCCGTCGACGAATCCACAGTCCGCCGCGTGGCGAAGCTCGCCCGCATTGCGGTCGAAGACGAGGAGATCGCCAAGCTCACCGGCGAGCTCGACGCCATTCTGGCGTTCGTCGAGGAGCTTTCGGCGCTCGACGTCGAGGGCGTCGAGCCGATGACCAGCGTCATCCCGACCTCGGTCCGCCTGCGTGAGGACGTCGTGAACGACGGCGGCGACGCCGAACGCGTCCTCATGAACGCTCCGGCCCGCGAAGGCGACTTCTATGTCGTGCCGAAAGTCGTCGAATGACCGATCTGCTTGACCTGTCCTTCGCCCAGGCGCGCGCTGCGATGCGCGCCAAGGACGTCTCCGCCGTCGAGCTGACGCGCGCTTATCTCGACGCGATCGAGCAGGCGCGGACGCTTAACGCCTATGTGCTCGAGACGCCGGAAATCGCGCTCGAGCGCGCGCGCGGCTCCGACGAGCGCATCGGCAAAGGCGAGGCGGGCGCGCTCGAAGGTCTGCCGCTCGGGGTGAAGGACCTGTTCTGCACCGAAGGCGTCCGGACGACGGCGTGCTCGAAAATCCTCGGAGACTTCACGCCGCCTTACGAGTCGCACGTCACCGACCGGATGCGACGCGCCGGCGCCGTCATGCTCGGCAAGCTGAACAATGACGAGTTCGCGATGGGCTCGTCGAACGAGACCTCGTGCTTCGGCGCGCCGGTCAATCCCTGGCGACGGACCGGCTCCGACGCGGCGCTGGTCGCAGGCGGTTCGTCGGGCGGCTCGGCTGCGGCGGTCGCGGCGCGCCTGTGCCTCGGCGCGACCGCCACCGACACCGGCGGCTCCATCCGCCAGCCCGCCGCCTTCACCGGGACGGTCGGGATCAAGCCGACCTATGGCCGTTGCTCGCGCTGGGGAATCGTCGCCTTCGCCTCGTCCCTCGACCAGGCGGGCCCGATCGCCCGCGACGTCCGTGACGCCGCGATCCTTCTGGGCGCCATGGCCGGCTACGATCCGAGGGACTCGACGTCGATCGACCGCGAGGTCCCGGACTACGAGGCGGCTGTCGGCCGTTCGGTGAAGGGGCTGAGGATCGGCATTCCGCGCGAATACCGCGTCGAAGGCATGCCGGCCGAGATCGAACAGCTCTGGACGACGGGCGCGGCCCAGCTCAAGGCCGCGGGAGCCGAAATCGTCGACGTCTCGCTGCCGCATACGAAATACGCGCTGCCGGCCTATTACATCGTTGCGCCGGCCGAGGCGTCGTCGAACCTCGCGCGCTATGACGGCGTGCGCTACGGCCGTCGGGTTCCTGGACCCGACATCACCGCAATGTATGAGAACACCCGCGCTGAAGGCTTCGGTTCCGAGGTGCGCCGTCGCATCATGATCGGGGCCTATGTGCTGTCGGCCGGCTACTACGACGCCTATTACGTCCGCGCCCAGAAGGTGCGAACGCTGATCAGGCGCGATTTCGAGACGGTCTTCGCCGATGGAATCGACGCCATCCTCACCCCGGCCACGCCTTCCGCCGCCTTCGGGATCGGCGAGAAGGCGAACGCCTCGCCTGTCGAGATGTATCTCAACGACGTCTTCACGGTGACGGTCAACATGGCCGGACTGCCGGGGATAGCGGTTCCTGCCGGGCTCTCCGGCGAGGGGCTTCCGCTCGCGCTGCAACTGATTGGTCGACCGTTCGACGAGGAGACTCTGTTCGCCACGGCGTCGGTGATCGAGGACGCCGGCGGCGGCGGCTTCAGCCCCGAGCGCTGGTGGTGAGCGAAGCATCGCGTCCGACCTACTCGTCGATGGACGAGGTCCGCGCCGCGATCGACGCGCTGGACGAGCGGCTGATGCCGCTGATCGCCGAGCGCACGCATTGCATCGCCGAGGCCGCGCGGCTGAAGGGCGATCCCTCGATCGCGCTGGTGCCGTGGCGGGTGGAGCAGGTCGCCGCCCATGCGCGAGAGCTGGCGGAGAGGCACGGGGTCGATCCCGATCTCGCGGAGCGACTTTGGCGTGCGATGATGTCAGAATTCATCGCGCATGAACGTGAGCTTATGGAGCGGGCGACCCGTTCCTGACGCGGATGGCGCGACCGACCCACCGCCGACCTCAGCCGAGGCGCGCCGAACCCGAACGCCTCGCCGGAATGACGATGCCCGACACCCAGTCCGAGAAGACCGCCGAACAGCTCGAAGAACTGGCGGCCTCGCCAGAATTGGTAGAGGCGCTTGAATCGGAGCGGTTCAAGCAGTTCCTCGACCACATGCCGGTCGCCATTCTGGTCAGCGAAATCCGCGGTGCGAACGCCGAGCGCATCGTCTACGCCAACCATGAGGCGGAGCTCGTTCTGGGGGCGGCGTTCAGCGACGTCGAAGGATGCGATTGGAGCCGGCTCGACGAGATCGTCGAAGGGAAAATCCGGCCGAACTTCACCGAAGCGATATTCGATGACCGGATGGCGACGAGCGTGCTGGTCTTGCGATCGGCCAACGGGGCGCCGGGGCGCCATGTGGAGCTTCAAACCGCGATCGCCGCCGACGAGAACGATCGCGAACGATTCCGCCTTGTGGCGCTGATCGACGTGACGGAGCGCAACGAGCCCCAGCGTCAGGCCTTCGAGCTTCAACTGCGCGACAAGGACCTGCTGCTGCAGGAAATACAGCACAGGGTGAAGAACAACCTCCAGATCGTGACGGCGCTGATCCGCATGGAGGCGCGCCGCGCCGGATCCCAGATCGGCACCGGGCCGTTCGAACGCCTCGCCGGCCGGATCGAGGCCCTCGGCCTGCTGTACAAGCAGCTCGCGCTGGACGAGGGGAGCGCAACCGTCGACCTCGGCTCGTTTCTCAGCCAGATGGTTGGCTCCGTCATGGGGGCCCAGGCTCCGGAGGGCGTCAAGCTGGACCTGCAGGTCGAGGCCTGCCTCGCGGGGATCGACGTCGCAATGTCGGTCGGGCTGCTCGTCAACGAACTGCTCACAAATGCGATGAAATACGCTTTCGACGGCCGGCCCGAGGGGGTCGTGAGCGTCCGCTGCCTGAAGGACGATCAGAACAACTGCGTCATCTCGGTGTCCGACGACGGCGTCGGCATGCCGGATGGGGTGACCTGGCCGCAGTCTGGAAAGCTCGGCTCACTGATGGTCCGTTCGCTGACGGACAATGCGAAAGGGACTATCGAGCAAGCGGCTTCGCCCCAAGGCGGCGTCATGACGACGATCCGGTTTCCCCTGCCGGCCTCCGCCTCCTGAGACGCAGGCGGCCAAGACGGGGTCGTTGTGCTCGCTCCCGCCTTGCCGCTAACACTGTCGTCGACATCGCAATCCAAGGCCCCCGATAGATGAACGCGCCCTCCCGCCTGCCGACCCCCTCCAAGCTCATTCCCGGCGCGACCGGCGACTGGGAGGTGATCGTCGGCCTCGAGATCCACGCGCAGGTCACCTCCGAGGCGAAGCTGTTCTCGGGCTCCTCCACCGGCTTCGGCGCTGCGCCGAACAGCCATGTCAGCCTGGTCGACGCCGCGATGCCCGGCATGCTGCCGGTGCTGAACCGTGAATGCGTGCGCCAGGCGATCCGCACCGGCCTCGGCGTCAAGGCGCAGATCAACCTGCGCTCGACCTTCGACCGGAAGAATTATTTCTATCCGGACCTGCCGCAGGGCTATCAGATCTCGCAGTACAAGAGCCCGATCGTCGGCGAAGGCGAGGTCGTCGTCGACATGGGCGAAGGCGAGAGCGTCACGGTCGGGATCGAGCGCATCCATCTCGAGCAGGACGCCGGCAAGTCGATCCACGACCAGGACCCGCGCTCCTCCTTTGTCGACCTCAACCGGTCCGGCGTCGCGCTGATGGAGATCGTCTCCAAGCCCGACATGCGCTCGTCCGAAGAGGCCAAGGCATACGTAACCAAGCTCCGGACCATCCTGCGCTACATCGGGTCGTGCGACGGCGACATGGAGAAGGGCAATCTCCGGGCCGACGTGAACGTCTCCGTCCGCAAGGCCGGCGATCCGCTCGGCACGCGTTGCGAGATCAAGAACGTCAACTCGATCCGCTTCATCGGCCAGGCGATCGAGACCGAGGCGCGTCGCCAGATCGGCGTTCTGGAAGATGGCGGCGCGATCGACCAGGAGACGCGGCTGTTCGACCCCGTGAGGGGCGAGACGCGCGCCATGCGCTCCAAGGAGGAAGCGCACGACTACCGCTACTTCCCGGACCCGGATCTGCTGCCTTTGGTCGTGGAGCAGTCCGAAGTCGACGCGCTCGCGGCCGCGCTGCCTGAGCTTCCGGACGCCAAGAAGGCCCGCTTTATCCGCGATTATGGCGTCACCCCTTACGACGCCATGGTGCTGACGCTGGAGCGGGAGTCCGCCGACTTCTTCGAGGCGGTGGCCGCGGGCCGCGACGCGAAGCAGGCTGCGAACTGGGTGATCAACGAGCTGTTCGGCCGGCTGAACAAGCAGGGCGTCGCCATCCAGGACAGCCCGCTGTCGGCGGCTCAGCTCGGCGGGCTGGTCGATCTCGTCTCCGAAGGCGTGATCTCCGGCAAGATCGCGAAGGATCTCTTTGAAATTCTCTGGAGCGAGGGCGGCGATCCCCGCGAACTCGTCGAAAGCCGCGGTCTCAAGCAGGTCACCGACGCCGGCGCGATCGAAAAGGTCGTCGACGAGGTGATCGCCGCCAATCCCGAAAAGGTCGAGCAGGCGAAGGCCAAGCCGACATTGATCGGGTGGTTCGTCGGTCAGGTCATGAAGGCCTCTGGCGGCAAGGCCAACCCGCAGGCCGTCAACGACATCCTGAAGGCGAAACTGGGGATCTGAGGCGGCGCGCAACATGGAGGCGTTCGGCGGCGTCGGCGGATTTCCGGCTGAGAACGCCGTTCGTCTGCTCGCCGCCGTGCTGTGCGGCGTCCTCATCGGCTTCAATCGCGATCGCAAACAGAAAGCGGCGGGCGTACGCACGCTCGGGCTGGTCGCGCTCGGCGCCTGCCTCGTGTCGCTCGCCGCGCTCCACGAACCGTCGCTGCACGACAACGCGGATGCGCTGAGCCGCATCATTCAGGGCGTGCTGCAGGGTGTGATGACCGGCGTCGGCTTCATCGGCGCGGGCGTCATCCTGAAACAGGACGGCAGCATGCGCGTGCGCGGCCTGACCACCGCCGCGGCTGTCTGGCTGACGGCGGCGCTCGGCATCGTCTGCGCCCTCGCCGACTGGACGCTCGCGGCGATGGGGGTCGTGCTCGCCCTCCTCGTGCTGTCGCTGCCGCGCCATGTCGCCCGGATCTTCGGCGACACAAGGCCGGACGACGACTACGACGAATGAGACCGCCGTGTCAGGGAGCCTTTGGCGGCCCCCGGCTCAGTGCCCGTCGATCTTGTTCTGCACGCCCTGCCACGCAAGGAAGTTCTTCCGGGCCTCCTGCACGAACGGGCTTCGGCGCACCGCGCCCATGAAGGTCCGTCCGATGGCGCGGCCGGGCTGGCGCATCGGACGTTCGAACTGGACGAGCAGCACGACGCGCGTCTCGTCCGTCTCGTTCCAGACCTCGTGGAAATAGGTGTCGTCGAACACCATCGTCTTGCCCTCGCGCCAGTGCACCATGTCGTTGTGCACAGCCATGCGGCAGCTCTTCCAGTCCTTCGGAACCTGCAGTCCGAGATGGCAGGTGATCAGTCCCTTGGTTACGCCGCGATGCCGGGGAATGCGCGCGCCGGGCGCGAGGATCGAGAAGAACGCGCTGTTCAGCCCCGGAACCCGGCTGACGAGGCGGGCCGTTTCAGGGCACTTCGCGCAATTGTCTTCGACGCGGTATCCGTAGCCGTAGAGGAAAAACGACTTCCACTTCCGGTCCTTGCCCAGTCGCCCGTGGTCGGGAGAGATCTCGGCCAGAACAGGAATGTCCTCGGTCTGAAGCACCGTGAGCGCCTCGCGGCGGATGGCTTCCCAGTTGGCCTCCAGCCCCGCGGTCCAGGCGAACAGTCCGGTATCGAACACAGGCGGATTGCCGACCAGGGACGACTTCGCAAGAACATCGTCGAACCATGGACGCATGCGCTTGCCCATCCGGTAGAACCAGCTGCGCTTCGGCTTCGCCTTCTTGAGTTCGGCTGTGACTTCGACCATGTTATCAATCGCTTAATTAGTCGCCGTCGAGGGCGTCCGCCCAAGATGACTGTCATAATTCGATTCGACGGTTGCATAAATCAGACCGCGCGCCCCGTCATGTCATAGAAGCGCGTGCGGAGGCGTCGGTTCCCGGCCTCAGCTCTTTTCCGCGGGCCCGGTGGCCACCGGACGGCCGCCGGCGCCCCATTCGGCCCACGAGCCGTCATAGACGCCGTCGGCTTTCGCTCCGAGGCTCTCCAGCGCGAGCGCAACGATCGACGCCGAGACGCCCGATCCGCACGAGGTCACGATCGGCCTGGAGACATCGATTCCGGCGGCTTCGAACGCCCGCCGCAGTTCGGCTTCCTCGGCCAGTCGGCCGTCGGCGCCGACGATCTGCTGGAACGGCAGATTGAGCGAGCCCGGGATGTGCCCGGAGGCGAGACCTGGGCGGGGCTCCGGCGCCTCGCCGCGGAAGCGGGCGGCCGGCCGGGCGTCGACGATCTGGGCCGATCCGGCGCCGAGCGCCTGGGCGACGTCGTCGGCGGACTTTACGGCATGAGCGTCGAATGTCGCATGGAAGCTCTGCGGCGCGCGGTTCGATGGTCCGCTTTCGACCGGACGGCCTTCCGCAAGCCATTTGGGCAGACCGCCGTCGAGCACGAAGACCTTCGTCGCGCCCATTGTCCGGAACGTCCACCACACGCGGGCCGCGGAGAACAGGCCGGCGCCGTCATAGGCGACGATCGTCGCCCGGTCTGCGACGCCGAGCTTCCCGACCGCCTCGGAGAACGCGTCCGGAGAGGGGAGCATGTGGGGCAGACCGGACGAGACGTCCGCGACCACGTTGATGTCGAAGAACACGGCGCCCGGAATATGCCGTTCGAGGAACTCGGCAGGGCCGTCCCGATTGGCGTCCGGCAGATACCAGGAGCCGTCGACGGCGATCACGTCCGGATCGCCGAGCCGTTCGGCGAGCCATCCGGTGGAGACAAGGTTCGGGTTGCTCATCGCATCACCTCCGCGAGGTCCACAACGCCCGGCTTCTCCAGCCAGCCGGGGACCGGCAGGTTCTTCGACCGCAAAAAGGTCGGGTCGAACAACTTGGACTGATAGCGCGTGCCGTAGTCGCAGAGGATCGTCACAATGGTATGGCCGGGTCCCATCTCGCGCGCGAGTCTGATCGCACCGGCGACGTTGACGCCCGACGAGCCGCCCAGGCACAGGCCTTCGTGCTCCAACAGGTCGAACACGATCTGCACCGATTCCGCGTCCGGAATCTGGTAGGCGAAGTCGACCGGCGCGTCCTCCAGATTGGCGGTGATGCGGCCCTGCCCGATGCCCTCGGTGATCGAGGAGCCCTCGGCCTTGAGTTCGCCGGTCGTGTAGAAGCTGTAGAGCGCGGCGCCGGGGGGATCGGCGAGGGCGATCTTAACGTCCTTGCTGCGCTCCTTCAGCGCCATGGCGGTTCCCGCCAGCGTGCCGCCGGTGCCGACGGCCGAGACGAAACCGTCGACCTTGCCGTCGAGATCGTCCCAAATCTCCGGCCCGGTCGAGTCGATATGCGCCTGGCGGTTCGCGACATTGTCGAACTGGTTCGCCCAGATCGCGCCGGCCTTCTCTGTCTTCGCCAGGCTTTCCGCCAGTCGCCCCGACAGCTTCACGTAGTTGTTCGGATCCTTGTAGGGGACGGCGGGGACCTCGACGAGCTCGGCGCCGGCAAGGCGCAGCATCTGCTTCTTCTCGTCCGACTGGGTGTCGGGAATGACGATCACGGTCCGGTAGCCGAGCGCGTTGGCGACGAGCGCCAGGCCGATGCCGGTGTTGCCCGCCGTGCCCTCGACGATCACTCCGCCGGGCTGCAGCGCGCCCCGGCGCACCGCATCCTCGATGATCCAGAGCGCGGCGCGGTCCTTGACCGACTGGCCCGGGTTCATGAACTCGGCTTTCCCGAGTATCTCGCACCCGGTCGCCTCGGACGCGCCCGCGAGGCGGATGAGCGGCGTCCGGCCGATGGCGTCGACAAGTCCGCGACGAATGCGCATGGATAAGGTCCGGTCGTTTGCTGGATCGGGAGCTGTGGGGCGGCCGGACACGTTATTCGCGGCGGCTCGCGATGAAAAGCGTGCGAGGGATCTTGGCGTTCGCGCGCCCTTCATGATGATCCATCGACGGACGCGCGACGTAGCGATTCACTGGAATTCGGCGGGTCTGCGCGATCGGCATGCGCTTCAATCGGCGGCGGGGCAGTTTTGACGTGACAATGCCGATGACGCCAATGGCGGGGCGCGAAGGGGGGCCAGCCCCGATCAGGCCGCTGCTGGCCGGCTATGCGCTCGGCTCGCTCGAGCCCTTCATGCATGCGCTGATCGAATCGCACCTCATCCTCTCGCCGAAGAACCGCGACTTCGTGCGGGCGATGGAGGAGGCCGCGGGGGCGGAGATCGACGGCATGTCCGTTCCGTCCATGCCCCACGCGGCGCGCGACGAGGTTCTCGGAGCGATCTACGCCGGCAGTTGGTACGGACGCCCGCGGCCCGAGAAGATCGATCCGGACGTGCCGGAGCCGCTGATGCGGCTGATCGGGCGCGAGCTCGATGACATCCCGTGGCGATTCTACGGTCCCGGTCTCCGCGAGCACTGCCTGCATGAGGACGAGGGCGTCACAGCCCAATTATTTAAAGTGAAGCCTGGCAAGGCGTTGCCGCAACATACGCATAATGGACTTGAGGTCACCCTGGTGCTCAGGGGTTCATATGGCGACGGCGTCGGCGCCTATCGCCGCGGCGATGTGGCGATCGCGGATGAGTCCGTCGACCACCGCCCCGTCGCCGATCCCCGCGAAGGCTGCGTCTGCTTCGCCGTCACGGAGGGGCCGGTGCGGCTGACGGGGCCGGTGGGGCGGCTGATCGAACTCGTGCTTCGCCGGTGACCCGGTCGCTGCGCGACTTAGGCGTGCGGGTCGCCTGGGTCACGGGAGCGAGCTCCGGGATCGGCGAGGCGCTGGCGCTTGAACTCGCCGCCAAGGGCGTGACGGTCGCGGCGACCGCGCGCCGCGCGGACGCCCTGGATGCGCTCGCGACGAAGGCGGCCGCCCTTGGCGGATCCATCACGGCGCTTCCGGGCGACGTCACTGACGCCGGGGACATGATCTCGATCGCGCGGAAAATCTCCGAAGCGCACGGACCGATCGACCTCGCCATCCTGAACGCCGGCCTCTTCATACCGGTTAGCGCGGACCCCTTCGATCTCGACGCGTTCCGCAGGACGTTCGAGGTCAACCTCGGCGGAACCGCAGCCTGCCTTGCGGCCGTGCTGCCCGCGATGACGGCAAGGCGGGGAGGGCGCATCGTGGTCGTGTCGTCGGTGACCGGCTATGCCGGCCTGCCGAGCTCGGCCGCCTATGGCGCCAGCAAGGCCGGCCTGATCAACCTCGCCGAAAGCCTGAAGTTCGACCTCGACAGGCGCGGGGTGGCCATCCAGGTGGCGAATCCCGGCTTCGTCGACACTCCGGCGACCGCCGGGAACGCATTCGCTATGCCGGCGCTGATCCCACCTTCCGAGGCGGCGCGGCGCATCGTGGCGGGCGTCATCCGCGGCGGCTTCGAGATCACCTTCCCCAAGCGCTTCACCTATGTCCTGAAGCTGCTGCGGCTGCTGCCCTATCCCGCCTATTTCTGGCTCGTGACGAAGGCGACCGGCTGGGACAAGCGCGAGGACTGAGGGCTCAGCCGCGCGCGAAGACCAGTTGGCGCACGTCGATGTTGCGGGAGCGGAAGCCCGCCTCGCAGTAGGAGAGGTAGTACTCCCAGAGCTTCCGGAAGCGCTCGTCGAAGCCTTGCGTCTGAATCGTCGGCCAGGCGGCGCGGAAGCGCCGACGCCATTCGGCGAGGGTTTCTGCATAGTCGAGCCCGAAGATGCGCTCGCTCGCGACCGTCAGCCCGGACGATTCCGCGAGTTCGTGGAGCACGCGGGGGGAAGGCAGCATGCCGCCCGGGAAGATGTAGTGCTGGATGAAGTCGACCTCGTTCTTGTAGGATTCGAAGTAGCGATCCTGGATCGTGATCACCTGCACGCCCGCCGCGCCGCCCGGCTTCAACCGCTCGCGCATCTGGCGGAAGAACGTCGGCCACCACTGCTCGCCCACCGCCTCGAACATCTCGATCGAGGCGATCCGGTCGTAGACGCCGCGCTCGTCGCGGTAGTCCTCCAGCCTCAGGTCGACCTTGTCAGCAAGGCCCGCCTCGAAGATGCGCTTCCGGGCGTATTCGAGCTGGGAGGGGCTGATCGTCAGGCCGGTGACGCGGCAGCCGATCTCCTTCGCCGCGAACTCGGCGAAGCCGCCCCAGCCGCAGCCGATTTCGAGCACGTGGTCGCCTGGACCCATGCCGGTCGATCGGGCGAGCGCCTCGTATTTGCGGTTCTGCCCGGCCTGGAGCTCACCGTTGGTCCCCTCGAACAGAGCCGAGGAATAGGTCATCGAGCGGTCGAGCCATTGCTCGTAGAAGCGGTTGCCGAGGTCGTAATGCGCCTCGATGTTCCGCCGGGCCCGTCTCTTGGTGTTCCGGTTCAGCCAGTGCCGGAACGACTGCAGCGCCCGGTAGAGCGGCTTGGCCATCAGGTAGCCGTTGACGTGGTCGGCGTTGGCCGAGAACAGCTCAAGGAACGCCGGCAGATCCGGACTGTCCCACTCGCCGCGGAGGAAGCCTTCCGCGACGCCGAGGTCGCCGCTGCGCAGGATGCGGCGGGCGAAGCGGCAGTCCTTGATGAGGAGCGTCGCCCGCGGGCCGGGGTTCGATCCCTCGAAGATCAGCGTACGGCCGTCGGGCGTGCAGACCGTGAGTCCGCCATTGGCGAGCCGCGCGCAGACCTGGAGCGCGAGCCGCACCTCGAGGGGCAGCCCGCGGGTGGCTTCCGCCACGGTCTCGGTCGTGACCCTCTGCGGGCCGGCCGGCGGAGAGACGTCGCATGTCGTCATAGCGATGAAGCCGGTTCCGGACGCCGGGCGGCAGGCCTTGCGCCCCGCCGGGCCGCGCCGCCGTGGCTGAAGGGACCCGGCGCATCGAAGCTCGCGGCGTCCGCGGGAGGCGAGGGATGGTCGGCGAGACGCGCGCCCCTGATCCAGAGCCGCGCCGCCTCCCAGTGGATCGCGGCCATCACTTTCAGCGTCATCAGCGGGATCCTGGCGCAGAGTCGCGCGATAACGGCGTCCGTCACGTCGCGACGGTCGCCGGCGAAGCTCGCAGAAAGTAACGGACCTTCCGCGTCGCTTTCAAGGATTCCGAGCCGCACGGTCTCGCCGGGCGGTCTGAGCCGGAATGCGTAGCGCATGTCCATTTCGATAAAGGGCGAGACATAGAGCAGCTTGTCGCGCGACTGGCGCAGGCCGTCGGAGCTCAGCTCCCCGTCGCGCACCGGCGCGACATAGGCGTGGCGTTCGTGGAAGGTGTTCGTGACCTCGTAGATCAGCGCCTTCAGGGCGCCGTCGGCGCCGTAGCACCAATAGGTCGCGATCGGGTTGAACACGTAACCCAGGATCCGGGGGTAGCAGAGCAGCAGCACTCGTCCGCCGTCGAGATCGACGCCGCCGCGGGCGAGCAGGCTGCGGGCGTGGGCCGAAAGCGACGCGCCGTCGCCCGCCCCGTGGTCGCGTTCGAAGAAGCTGACGAGATTGAACCTGCCGACGGAAAACAGCCGCGACAACCGATTCGCCTCATCGAGCGCGTCGAGGTCGATCAGCAACGAGAATACGTCATAGGCGAAGCGGCGGCGCCTCGGCTTCAGCCGCGTGTGGCGAACCACGCCCTTGTAGAGCGACGCCGCGCCGGCGGGCGGCGGAAAGTGGGGCTGGCCGTCGGTCACTCCGCGGCCTCGGCGAAGACCGGATCGCGCCACGGAATGCTGCACCCCAGCCGTTCAGCCACGTCGAGACCGGACGTAAGCCCGTCCTCGTGGAATCCGTAGCCGGTCCACGCGCCGCAGAACCACGTCCGGCCCAGCCCCTGCACCGACGGCAGACGGCGCTGCGCCGCAAGCGCTGCGGCGTCATATTGCGGATGGGAGTAGCTGAAACGTCTGAAGATCTTCGAAGGCTCCGGCTCGATGGGCGGGTTCAGGGTGATGAACAGCGGGGTTCTGCGGTCGATGCCCTGAAGCTCGTTCATCCAGTATGTCACGGCGACGTCGCGCCGGCCGGCGGCCGCGCTGTTCCGCGTCCCGAGATAGTTCCACGCCGACCAGACGGCCCGCCGTTTCGGCATCAGGCGCTCGTCGCGATGCAGAACCACATCGTTGGGCCGGTAGCGGATGGCGGAGAGAATCTCGCGCTCCGCGTCCGAGGGTTTCGCGAGCAGACGGAGCGCGTCGTCGGAGTGGCAGGCGACGACCACCTGGTCGAACCGGTCACGTTCGCCGCGCGCATCGACGATCGTGACGCCACGATCGTCGCGCTCGATCCTAGAAACTTCGGAACCAAGCCGGATGCCGTCCCGGAACCGCCTGGTCAGGCGCTCGACATATGCCCTGCTGCCGCCATCGACGGTCCGCCAGAGCGGACGGTGGGCGTCGATCAGCCTGTGGTTGTCGAAGAAGGCGATGAAGCTTTCGGCGGGGAAGTCGAGCACATGTATCGAGGGAGTAGACCAGATCGCGGCCGCCATCGGGATCAGATAGTCGTCGCGGAATCGGCGGCTCAGCCTGTGACGATCAAGCCATGCGCCAAGGCTCAGTCCCGACAGCACGCCTGCGGCGAGGTCTTCGCGACACAGCCGGTTGAACCGCAGCACCTCCCGAAGCATCCACAGGTAGGAGAGGGCGACGAGATTGCGGCGCTGGGCGAACAGCGTGCCGAGCGTCTTGCCGGACCATTCCAGCGCTCCGCCGTCGAGCGACAGGCCGAAGCTCATCTCGCTGCGCCGGGTGACGACGCCGAGCTCTGCGAACAGCGCCGTCAGGTTCGGATAGTTCAGCTCGTTGTAGACGATGAAGCCGGTGTCGACCGCGATGGGGACGCCGTCGTAGTCGATGTCCACGGTGTGGGAATGACCCCCCGGGCGGAGCTCGCGCTCGTAGACGACGACATCGTGCCGTTCGCTCAGAGCCCAGGCCGCGGCGTTGCCGGCGATGCCCGAACCCACGACGGCGATACGCATCGGTCTCTCCCTCATCGCCGCTTCACGCGGTTCTCGTCTTCAATGAGCCGAAGGCGGCCAGCGCGCGGCTCCGCGCAGCGTCGTGGTCGACGATCCGCTTGGGGTAATCCCGCCCGAGCGACACGCCCGCGGCTTCGAGCACGCCGGGCGGCGCGGCCCACGGGGCATGGATCCATTTCGCCGGAACCCGGGTGAGCTCCGGCACGAAGGCGCGAACGTAAGCGCCGTCGGGGTCGTGCCTGGCGCCCTGGAGCGAGGGGTTGAACACGCGAAAATACGGCGCAGCGTCCGCGCCCGTGCCCGCCACCCACTGCCAGCTCGCGGCGTTGTTGGCGGGGTCGGCGTCGACGAGCGTGTCCCAGAACCAGGCCTCGCCTTCGCGCCAGTCGATCAGCAGGTCCTTGATCAGGAAGGACGCCACGATCATCCGGACCCGGTTGTGCAGCCAGCCGGTCGTCCAGAGCTGGCGCATGCCGGCGTCGACGATCGGGTAGCCGGTGAGGCCTTTCCGCCAGGCGCGCACATCGCCTTGCGTCGGCGCGCTCCATGGGAAGTCGTCGAAGCGCTGCTGCACGTTCCGCGACGCCAGGTCGGGGAAGTTCTGCAGCAGATGATAGGAGAACTCGCGCCAACCGAGCTCCGCCCGGAACTTCTCGACATCTCCGGCGCGCGCCGAGCCGTCGGCCGCAGCCGCCTCGACCGCGTGCCAGAGCTGATGCGGACTAACCTCGCCAAAGCGCAGGTAGGGCGACATGCGCGAGGTCGCGCTCATGTCGGGGCGGTCGCGAGTCTCGGCGTAGCCCTTTAGACCACTATCGAGGAAGGCTCCGAGCGCCTTGCGCGCGCCAGCTTCGCCCGGCTCCCAGGCGTTTCGCAGACCGCCCGCCCAGTCCGGTTTCGTGGGATCGAGCGCGAGCGACTCGACGTCCACTCCGTCGAGCGCAGGCCCCGCCGAGACGCGGGAGCTCGTCGGCCGGGGCAGGGGCGCCCTGGGCTCGCCGCGGGTCATCGCGGCGCGCCAGAATGGCGAAAACACCCGGAGCGGCTCGCCCGCCCTGGATTTCACGTCCCAAGGCTCGTGCAGCAGGCGGCCGTTGAAGTCCTCGACGGCGATCCCCTCGCCCTCGAGCTCCGCGCGGATGGCGACGTCCGCACGGGCCTCCGCCGCGCCATAGCGCCGGTTCCAGAACACCGCGCCGACGCCCGTCTCGCGCGCGGCGTGTGGGACGGCGATCCCCGCCTTTCCGCGCCGGATCGCGAAGGGCAGGCCGATCGCCGCGCAGTCCTTCGCGAGCGAGCGGAGGGACCGAGCGAGCCACCAGCGGGAAGCGCCGCCGAGCGCCCTCTGGCCCTCCGTTTCGTCGTCGAGCACATAGAGCGCCGTCACGGCCGCGCCGGAACGCAGCGCGGCGTCGAGCGCGGGGTTGTCCGCGAGCCTGAGATCCTCTCGGAACCAGAGCAGGGCGGCAGGCGCGCGTTTTCCGTTCCGGGTCATCGAGCTCGCGACGGATCGAGGGGCGGTCAGAACTACGGGACCCGGAGGATCCCGGATCATGACCGGCGTCGAGAGCAGTTACGAGAACGGCGGCCGGCTGGTTCAAAGCGACCGCGAAACGAAACAGGGGGCCGACCCTAAGGCCGGACCCCCTGTCGAAATGGCTCCCCGGGCAGGATTCGAACCTGCGACAACTCGATTAACAGTCGAGGGCTCTACCGCTGAGCTACCGAGGAACGGGGCGCGCAAAGCCGCGTCGCTCCGAGGAGCGGCGCTATACCAGACGCATTGCCGGGGCGCCACCCCGTTTCGACGTCTCGTTCAGCGTTCGGCCGCCCGCGAGGCGCTGATCGTCACGCCGTGGCCTTGGGCGACGGCGGCGGCGGCGGCGCAGGCAGGCGGCGCAGCGACTCGCGCAGCGCCCAGGCGGCCCAACGCCCCATCCGCCGGGCGCTGCCGAGGTAGCCGTAGTCGCGCAGCGTCAACAGCATGAAGAACGCCTCGACGCGGCGGGGCGCCGTGCGGCCGTCCAGATGGACGCTGGTGAACATCGGGATGCAGAGGTCGCCGACATGGCCGAAGGTCAGCGCCTCCTTGAGCGCGAGCGGCGGAATCGTCAGCCGGAAATGGCCTGTGGTCGGGCGGCGCTCGAGGCGTCCCCGGCGCGGATCGTAATGCAGCGAGAGACCGCCTGCCGTGACGCCGAATCCGCGCGGGAACAAGGCGAGCAGGAACACGCGCAACTCGCCGAGCTGCGCCCGCAGGCGATCGAGATCGGCGTCCTCCAGCGTGACCGCCGCGTTCGCGGCCTCCTGTTCGGCGATCAGCGCCCGGGTCTCCGGCGTGTCGTGCGGGTCGAAGCTCGCGGGATCGCGCGAACTGGTCTCGCCGGTCGCGAGGTCGAGCCTCGTATAGGGCGGCAGCAGCCGCGTGGGGGCGTCCCGCCAGTGCCTGCGCAGGTCGCTGAGGCCGACCTTGTAGGCGTTCGCCCATTCGCTGTCGCTGCGACGGAACACGGACTGGCTCGCGAACGGCATGAAATCGGTCGCGCCGATGCGCCGGCATGCGTTCCGGGCCGCGCGGACGAACTGCGCCTTCGACGTCCGCTCCAGCCGTCCGCCGTCGACGAAGAAGCTGTTGGCGGGACTGGCCGGCGAATGGCTGCGCAGCACGACGCATCGCCGGCCTGGGGCGGTCGCCCGCAACGCCGCCAGCTTGCGGAAGATCCGCTGGTCCGGCTTGGCGTCGTTCAGGTCGACGATGAACGCTTCCGGGGTCGAGAGGATCAGGATCGAATCGTTGTTCCAGATCGGCAGGCTCATGGCGGCGACCTCCGGATCGAGCTCGGTCCAGACGCCGGGCGCCAGCCGCCGCACGCGAAAGCCTTCGCCGCGAAGAAAGCCGTCCATCTTCATCTCGAGGAAGTCCGGCGTCAGGATCTCCGGGCCGTCAGGCCCGAGCAGACGCAGGCTCGGCAGATGCAGGTGATCGGGATGCTCGTGGGTGAGATAGACGTAGCGGGCGGCGCGCAGCCTCGCGAGGTCCTCGGCCGAGGGGTAGTTCTCAATCCACCAGCTCCTCCAGTAGCAGGAGCCGGTCAGCCAGGGATCGGTCAGCAGGACAGGGCGCTCGCCATCGCGGTAGAGAGCGAGGGTCGCGTGTCCCATCGTCTCTATGAACATCGCGGCCTCCGCTCGACGCTGTTCCAGCCGCGTTGATGCCTCAACACGCGGCCTGCGCGCAATCCGTCAGACGGATTTGCAGCCACACAAAGCCGTATCTGTCGGCGATCCGCGGTCGCCGCTCCGTCACTGAAGGAAAATAAGGTGGAGGCCACGCCCGGAATCGAACCGGGATACAAGGATTTGCAGTCCTCTGCGTAACCACTCCGCCACGTGGCCCCGTGAGCGGGCGTTCAGGGCATCGCCCCGAAAACCCCCAGCTTTTGCGGATGGGCGCTCTCCATAGCGCGCGCTTCCGATCGCCGCAACATGCGCAGGGGAATGCTTGCCACTGAGGCCGGGCTGTCGCAGAAGAGGCCTCAATGCGGCGGGACGACGCCCGCCGGCCGGGAGCACTGCGCTCATGACCGATTTCGAGCGTCTCAGGCATGGAATGGTGGACGGCCAGATCCGTGTCGCCGACGTGACCGACCATCGAATCCTGGCGGCCTTCCTGTCGGTCCCGCGAGAGAAGTTCGCGCCCCCGGGTCGCGAGGTCCTCGCGTACCTCGACGCCCGCATCCCGCTTGGGCCTCCCGGACGTGCCATGCTCGATCCGATGACGCTCGCCAAGCTGGTTCAGCTTGCGGCGCCGGAGAACAGCGAACGCGTGCTGGTCGTGGGATCCGGGCTTGGCTACTCCGCCGCGATATTTTCCGAGCTTGCGGGTCGAGTCGTCGGGCTCGAATCGGACCCGAACCTCGCCGCCGCGTCTCGTGAGAATCTGTCGGACCGTCCGAATGTCGCAATCGTGACCGGGCCGCTGACGTCCGGCGCCCCCGAGGAGGGGCCGTTCGACCTGATCTTTTTCGATGGCGCGGTGACGGCGGGCCTCGAGACGCTCGCAGCCCAGCTTGCGCCGACCGGGCGGCTGGTGGGGCCGGCGGGGCCCGGCCGCGCGACTAAGGCGACGGTGTTCCGGCCAAGCGAAACAGAGCTTACAGCCGCGCCTGCGTTCGACGCCTACGCACCGGCCTTGCCGGGCTTCGAGCCCGCCGAGGCCTTCGCATTCTGAGGCCCGTCCGCCGCCGCTGTGGCCGCGTTGCGCCACTCCCTGCGTCTTTCGACCAAGTGGACGCAGCGTGGTTTTCACCCGTCCTTCGCCCCGCTACGGTAGGGTGGGGTCGCATCACAGGCTGAGCCGTAACGGAAGATCCGGCGGGGAAGCGTTCGAAATCCGGTGTGTAACGATGTCGACGAGCGTCTCGTTTCGTCGTCGTGCTGGCGCGCTCTGCGCCGGGGCGGCGTTTGGTTTGGGGATCGCTCTGTCCTTCAGCGGGACTGCGCGCGCGCAGACCCTTGAGGACGCCCTTGCTCGCGCTTATGGCGCAAATCCTACCCTCAACGCTCAACGCGCCTCTGTCAGGGCGACTGACGAGCAGGTTCCCCAGGCGTTGTCCGGGTACCGTCCGACGATCACCGCATCGGCGGATGTCGGTATCGAGCGCAGTCAGCAGGTGACCCCGTCGAGTTCGCTCGGGGAGGTCTTGACGATTCCCAAGGCCAAGACGACGACGAACTCGTCCCCGCGCGGTTTTGGCGTCACCGCCGACCAGACGATATTCGACGGTTTCCGCCGTCAGAATCAGCTGCGTTCGGCCGAATCGAACGTGCTCGGCGCGCGGGAGCAACTGCTCAACAGCGAGCAGAACGTGCTGTTCGACACCGCGCAGGCCTATATGGACGTGCTGCGCGACTACGCGATCCTGGACGTGCGGCGGAACAACGTCGACGTGCTGCGCGAGGAGCTGAAGGCGGCGCGCGAGCGTTTCCAGGTGGGCGAGGTGACCCGCACCGACACGGCCCAGGCGGAAGCCGCGCTCGAGGGCTCGCACACCAACGTCAGTCAGGCCGAGGCGCAGCTCAACACCAGCCGCGCCACCTATCGGCAGATCGTGGGCGAGGATATCGCCCGTCCGCGCCCCGCCCGCTCGATCGACCGGCTGCTGCCGAGGGGGCTGAACGAGGCGATCAACCTCAGCCAGGCGCAGCACCCCGCGATCCTCGCCGCGTTCCACGGCGTCGACGCCGCGAACCTGCAGATTCGCGTCTACGAATCGCAGCTCTATCCGCAGATCGGCGTCGAGGCCGCGTTCCAGCGCCGCTACGACGACAGTTCGTCCGTCAACAGGGTCACGGCCGGTTCGCTGGTCGGGCGCCTGACGATCCCGATCTACGCCGGCGGCTCTTATTCCTCGCAGGTTCGCCAGGCCAAGGAAGTCGCCGGGCAGCGCCGGCTCGAAGCCGACGTCGCGCGCGATCAGGTCCGTCAGGCCACCGTTTCGGCCTGGGGGCAGGTGCAGGCGGCGACCGCGCAGATTTCCTCCGCGCAGGCGCAGATCCAGGCGTCCCAGACCGCCCTCAACGGCGTGCGGGAAGAAGCCAAGGTGGGCCAGCGCACCACCCTCGACGTCCTCAACGCGCAGCAGGACCTGCTCAACGCCCGCGTCACGCTGATCCAGGCGCAGCGGGACCGCATGGTCGCGTCCTACGCTTTGCTGTCGGCCGTCGGCTGGCTGACCGCCGACCGGCTCGGCCTTCGCGTCGCGCGCTACGACCCGAACGTCCATTACGATCAGGTCCGCGACAAATGGTACGGCTTGCGCACCCCAGACGGGCGCTGAACGGCCGGACGACCTGTGGGCGAGCGCTTTGCGGCGCTTGTCCGCGAGCCCTGCAGTGCAATACTCGCCGATGACGAGGGGCCGGCGTCCCCTGGTGATTCGTGGATCCGGGCGCGGAGCGCGCGCGGCCCCGCCAGGGACGTTCCAACGACGCGGCGATGGAGGGCGCATGAGCACGGCTGCTAAGGCTCACGAGCCGACGATGGAAGAGATCTTGGCGTCGATCCGTCGCATCATCTCCGACGACGAACCAGGACAGTCCATGGCGGCGCCAAAGCCTTCGCTCGCAAAGCCGGCCGCAGCGCCGGCGTCCGAACCGGAAGCCCCCGAAGCCGTCGCCGAAGAGGCGCTCGGACAGGACGACATCGACGCGATGTTCGCCTCGTTCGACGCTCCTGCGCCGAAGGACGAGGCGAAGCCCGCGCTGACGCCGCCTGCGTCCCGATCCGCGGCCTCGCAGGCTCCGGACGATCTCGACGTGTTCGAGCTGACGGAAGACATGGCCGATGAGCCGCTGGCTGCGCCGCAGCCGGCGCCCGCGCAGCCCGTCCCCCCGTCGCCGGTCCGCGCCGCGGCGCCGGCCTCCGCCTTCGACGAGCGGTTGTTGTCGTCCGCGACCGACGATGTCGTCACGAACGCCTTCGGTTCGCTCGCGAACACGATTCTCACCAACAACGCCCGCACGCTCGACGACATCGTCAAGGAGATGCTGCGGCCGATGCTGCGGTCGTGGCTGGACGACAACCTGCCGCCGCTGGTCGAGCGGCTGGTGCGCCACGAGATCGAGCGCGTCGCGCGCGGCGGCCGCTAGCCGGACGCGCTCGGAAGCCCGCCGTTGACACCCGCGGCGCGCTTCGCTTCAAGGGCTGGCTTCGGTCCGTGGCGCGCCCCGCCTCGGACCCCGCATGCCCGAAGGTGTTCCGTCCTATGCTCGAAAAGACCTATTCGCCGTCCGAGATCGAGCCTCGGATAGCGGCCCGCTGGGAGCAGGCCGAAGCCTTCAAGGCCGGCGCTGGGGCCGCGCCCGGGGCCGATCCGTTCTGCATCGTCATCCCGCCGCCGAACGTCACCGGCTCGCTCCACATGGGGCACGCGCTCAACAACACGCTGCAGGACATCCTCGCGCGTTTCGAGCGCATGCGCGGCAAGAACGTGCTGTGGCAGCCCGGCATGGACCATGCAGGCATCGCGACGCAGATGGTCGTCGAGCGCCAGCTGATGGAGCGCCAGCTTCCCGGACGGCGCGACATGGGCCGCGCGGCCTTCGTCGAGCGGGTGTGGGAGTGGAAGGCGGAATCCGGCGGCCGCATCTTCGAGCAGCTCAAGCGCCTCGGCGCCTCGTGCGACTGGTCGCGCGAGCGCTTCACCATGGACGAGGGCCTGTCGCGGGCGGTCGTCAAGCTGTTCGTCGACCTGCACAGGAACGGGCTGATCTACCGCGACAAGCGGCTGGTGAACTGGGACCCGAAGCTGCAGACCGCGATCTCTGACATCGAGGTCCAGTCGATCGAGGTGAAGGGCCACCTCTGGCATCTGCGGTACCCCGTCGAGGGCTCAGACGAGTCGATCGTCGTCGCCACCACGCGGCCCGAGACGATGCTCGGCGACGCCGCGGTCGCGGTGCATCCGGAGGACGAGCGCTATCGCCATCTCGTCGGCCGCAACGTCGTGCTGCCGCTCGTCGGGCGCAAAATCCCGATCGTCGCCGACGAGTACTCCGATCCGGAGAAGGGCACCGGCGCGGTCAAGATCACCCCGGCGCACGACTTCAACGACTTCGAGGTCGGCAAACGCCATGGGCTGCCGCTGATCAATGTGCTGACGTCGGATGGTCGGCTGGCGCTTGCGGGCAACGAGGCCTTCCTCGCCGGCGTCCCGTCTTCGGCAGACCTCGACGCCGTCCTCGCGCTCGACGGCGTCGCTGTCGCCGAGGCGCGCAAGCGCGTGCTCGCGCTGATGGAGGAGCGTGGCCTGATGCTGGAGGCTGAGCCCCACGTCCATCAGGTCCCGCATGGCGACCGGTCCGGCGTCGTCATCGAGCCCTTCCTGACCGACCAGTGGTATGTCGACGCGCAGAAGCTCGCGGTCGACGCGATCGCCGCCGTGCGCGACGGGCGCACCAGTTTTGTGCCGGAGAACTGGTCGAAGACCTATTTCGAGTGGATGGAGAACATCCAGCCTTGGTGCGTCTCGCGCCAGCTTTGGTGGGGGCACCAGATCCCGGCGTGGTTCGGGCCTGACGGCGCGATCTTCGTCGAGGAGAGCGAGGAGGCGGCGCTCGCCGCCGCCGCCGCGCATTACGGCGCCCCGACGCCGCTGACCCGCGACGAGGACGTCCTCGACACCTGGTTTTCCTCGGCGCTCTGGCCGTTCTCGACGCTCGGCTGGCCGGACAAGACGCCCGAGCTCGGCGCTTACTACCCGAACGCCGTCCTCGTTACCGGCTTCGACATCATCTTCTTCTGGGTCGCCCGGATGATGATGATGGGCCTCTACGTGATGAAGGAGGTGCCGTTCCGCGACGTCTACATCCACGCCCTCGTGCGCGACGAGAAGGGGGCCAAGATGTCGAAGTCGAAGGGCAACGTCATCGACCCGATCGATCTGGTCGACGCTTACGGCGCAGACGCGCTGCGCTTCACGCTGGCGGCGATGGCGGCTCAGGGCAGGGACGTCAAGCTCGCCCGCGCGCGCGTCGAGGGCTATCGCAACTTCGCGACCAAGCTCTGGAACGCTTCGCGCTTCGCCGAGCTCAACGGCAGCGCGCCGGTCGCGAGCTTCGATCCGAGAAGCGTCACCACGACGCTCAACCGCTGGATCCTCGGCGAGGCGGCGAGAGCCGCGGCCGAGACGACCGCCGCGATCGAGGCCTACCGCTTCAACGAGGCGGCGTCGGCGGTCTATCGGTTCGTCTGGAATGTCGTGTGCGACTGGTATGTCGAGCTCGCCAAGCCGGTTCTGCAGGGCGAGGGGCAGGGCGACGAAGCGGAGGAGACACGCGCCACGCTCGCTTTCGTGCTCGACCAGTCGGCCGCCCTGCTGCATCCATTCATGCCCTTCGTGACCGAGGAGCTGTGGGCCGCCCGCGCCGGCGACGCGCCACGCGAGCGACTGCTCGCGCTCTCCGAATGGCCCGTCCTCGGCGATCTCGACGATCCCGACGCCGAGGCCGAGATCGGCTGGCTGGTGGAACTCGTCACCGAGCTCCGCTCCGCGCGCGCCGAGATGGGCGTGCCGGCGTCCGCGACGCTTCCGCTCGTGATCGTGGGCGCCGACGCCGCGACCCGCGGCCGGGCGGAGCGCGCCGAGGCGACGCTCGCCCGCATCGCGCGGGTCTCCAGCGTGACCTTCGCCGATCAGGCGCCGGGCGGCGCGATCCAGCTTCTGGTGCGCGGCCAGGTCGCTGCGCTGCCGCTCGAAGGCGTCGTCGACATCGCGGCCGAGAAGGACCGGCTTGCGAAGGAGCGCGACAAGACGCTGGGCGAGATCAAACGAATTGACGGCAAGCTCGCGAACGAGAGCTTCGTCGCGCGCGCCCCCGAAGACGTGGTCGAGGGCGAGAAGGAGAAGCGCGCAGGCTATCGGGATCGCCTCGCCAAGATCGAAGCCGCGCTCCGCCAGCTCGGGCAGGAATAGGGCCACGACGTCGCGGGCCGCCGTCGGCCTCTCGCATCCGCGTCGCCGCGCCATAGAAACCAAGCGTCACAGAACGGGGAGTTCGATCGAGCGATGTTGAGCCGACGCGACGCCGTGGCGCTTCTCGGAGCCGGCGCGGGAAGCGCGCTCGCTCCCTCCTTCGGATGGGCGCAGGAGCCGCGCGCTATTTTCGATCATGGTCTCGTCATCGAGCGGGCGCGTCAGCTCGCCCAGACTCCCTATCAGGAGCCGCGCGCCGAGTTGCCGAAGGCGCTGGACGATCTGTCGTTCGACGCCTATCGCGACATCCGCTTCAAGCCGGACAAGGCGTTCTTCGCCAAGGGCCGCAGCGATTTCCGCATGCAGCTCTTCCATCTCGGCTTCCTCTACAAGACGCCGGTGGTGGTCAATCTGGTGCGCGAGGGCGTGCCCGCGCCGATCCCCTACGATGCGTCGCTGTTCGATTTCGGCCAGACGAAGCTTGCCGGCCGGCTGCCGATCGATTTCGGCTTCGCCGGTTTCCGGTTGCACTACCCGCTCAACAAGCCGACCGTGATGGACGAGCTCGGCGTGTTCCTCGGCGCAAGCTATTTCCGCGTGCTCGGCGCCGGCCAGCATTACGGCATTTCAGCGC
This sequence comes from Hansschlegelia plantiphila, assembly GCF_027922265.1. Taxonomy (GTDB): domain Bacteria; phylum Pseudomonadota; class Alphaproteobacteria; order Rhizobiales; family Methylopilaceae; genus Methylopila; species Methylopila plantiphila. The sequence continues at coordinate 177,488 of NZ_BSFI01000022.1, forward strand.
GAGGGATCGCGATCGGGACGGGCGAGACGGAGCCGGAGGAGTTCCCGATCTTCCGGGAGTTCTGGATCGAGGAGCCGGGCCCGAGCGCTGCCGAGATCGTGGTCCATGCGCTGCTCGACGGCCCGTCGCTGTCGGGCGCCTACCGCATGGTGATCACCCCCGGCGACGAGACGACGGTCGCCGTCGGCTGCACGTTGTTTCCGCGCGTGGACATCCCGAAGCTCGGCGTCGCGCCGTTGACCAGCATGTTCTTCTATGGCGAGAACGACCGGCGGCAGTATCGCGGCTTCCGGCCCGAGGTGCACGATTCGGACGGGCTGCTGGTCCACTCGCAGAACGACGAGTGGGTGTGGCGTCCGCTGGTGAATCCCGACGCAGTCAAGAAGACGGCGTTCCCCGATCCCGCGGTCCGCGGCTACGGCGTGCTCCAGCGCGACCGGTTGTTCGAGCACTATCAGGACCTCGAGGTCCGCTACGATCTTAGGCCGAGCTACTGGATCGATCCGCAGGGCGACTGGGGGTCGGGCCGGGTCGAACTGGTCGAAATTCCGACCGACAACGAGACCTTCGACAACATCGTCGCGTACTGGACGCCCAACGCGCAGCCCAAGGCCGGCTCGCTGCTGCGCTATTCCTACGTCATCCGCTCCCTCAAGCTCAGCGAGCGGCTGACGCCGAAGGCGCGCGCCATCCACACCTTCGTCACCGAGCCGCAGGCGTCGGGCGGCTCAGGGCCGGGGTCGCTCTCCGCCCGGCGCTTCGTCATCGATTTCGCCGGCGGCGAGCTCGACTACTGGCTCGACGATCCCAAGCGCGTCGTGACTGAGACCGCGGCGAGCTCGGGCAAGATCAATGCGGCCTACGTCGTCCCCAACCCCGAGATCAACGGTTTCAGGCTGTTCCTCGACCACGAGATCGAACAGCCGAACACCGAGGCGGTGCTGCGCGCCGTCCTCAAGGTTGGAGACAGGACGTTGACCGAGAGCTGGACCTTCCCATGGACGCGGAAGGAGTGAGCGCGTCTCACCCCTCCTGAACGAGCGTGGCGGCTCCGCGCCGAACGGGCGGCTCGATGATTTGCGCGTGCGGCGAGCCGTGCTAAAGGTCCGCGCCAACTTCCCCAAACCGCGCTCCGGCCTTCTAAGCCGACGCTCAAGGGGCCGGACGCCGTATTGGCGGCGCCGGGCGCTCGCGCGCACATCCGCATCAGGAGGGTTCGGCATGGCCAGGATTGACGACATTCTGGGGAGCGAGGCGCTCACCTTCGACGACGTCCTCCTGCGGCCCGGCCTCTCTGAAGTGATGCCGGGCGAGGCCGACCTTCGCTCCCGGGTGACGCGGACGATCTCGCTCAACATACCGATCCTGTCGTCGGCGATGGACACGGTGACCGAGTCGCGTCTCGCGATCGCCATGGCTCAGGCCGGCGGCATCGGCGTCGTCCACCGCAACATGACGCCCGAAGAGCAGGCGGCGGAAGTCCGGCAGGTCAAGAAATTCGAGAGCGGCATGGTGGTGAACCCCGTCACCATCGCCCCGGACGGCACCCTCGCCGAAGCCTTCGACCTGATGAAGCGCAACGGCATCTCCGGTATTCCAGTGGTCGAGCGCGACGGGGCCGGCCGGCCGGGCAAGCTCGTCGGCATCCTGACCAACCGCGACGTTCGCTTCGCGACCAATCCGCGCCAGCCGGTCTCCGAACTGATGACGCGCGACAACCTCGTCACCGTTCATGAGGGCGTCAGCCAGGACGAAGCCAAGCGCCTGCTCCACGCACATCGCATCGAGAAGCTTCTGGTGGTCGACGACGCGTACCACTGCGTCGGGCTCGTCACCGTGAAGGACATCGAGAAAGCGGTCACCAACCCGAACTCCAACAAGGACGCCCAGGGCCGCCTTCGGGTCGCGGCCGCGACGACCGTCGGCGACAAGGGCTTCGGACGCGCCGAGGCGCTGATCGACGCCGGCTGCGACCTGATCGTGGTCGACACCGCGCATGGCCATTCGCAGCACGTGCTCGACGTCGTCGCGCGCATCAAGCGGCTGTCCAACGAGGTCCAGATCGTCGCCGGCAACGTCGCGACCGGCGACGCGACGCGGGCGCTGATCGACGCGGGCGCCGACGCCATCAAGGTCGGCATCGGTCCGGGCTCGATCTGCACGACTCGGATCGTCGCCGGCGTCGGCGTGCCGCAGCTCACCGCCATCATGGAGTCGGTCGACGTCGCCCGGCGCGAGGACGTGCCGGTCATCGCCGACGGCGGCATCAAATATTCCGGCGATCTCGCCAAGGCGATGGCGGCGGGCGCCGACGCCGCCATGGTCGGATCGCTGCTCGCGGGCACCGACGAGAGCCCCGGCGACGTCTATCTCTACCAGGGCCGCTCCTACAAATCGTACCGGGGCATGGGCTCGGTCGGGGCGATGTCCCAGGGCTCTGCGGACCGCTACTTCCAGCAGGACGTCAACGACCGCCTGAAGCTCGTGCCCGAGGGCATCGAAGGCCAGGTGCCCTACAAGGGGCCGGTCGCGGCGGTGCTGCACCAGCTCGCCGGCGGCCTCAGGGCGGCGATGGGCTATGTCGGCGCGGCGACCATTCAGGAGCTTCACGACAAGGCGCGCTTCGTCCGGATCTCGGGCGCCTCGCTGCGCGAAAGCCACGTCCACGACGTCACGATCACCCGCGAAAGCCCGAATTACCCGAGCATGGTGTGAGAAGCGCCTGCTGAAAGGCGTCCCCGATGACTCTTCCCGCCATCCTCGCCCCGGTCTTCGCGCAGGTGCTGCTGGTCTTCTTCCTGCTGTTCTGGATGGGCGGGACGCGGGCGGCCGCCGTGCGCGCCGGCGAGGTGAGGCCCCGCGAGGGATCGCCGCGCAATTATGGCTGGCCGGCGAAGGCGCAGCAGGTTTCGGACTGCTTTCATCATCAGTTCGAGATTCCGACGCTGTTCTTCGCGCTGGTTCCGCTCGCGATCCTGTCGCGCAAGGCCGACCTGCTGTTCGTCACGCTGTCCTGGGTGTTCGTCGCGACGCGCTTTCTGCACGCCGTCGAGCATACGGGGGCCAACCGGCTGAAGTTCCGCTTCCCGCTGTTCGCGGCCGGCGTGATCGTGCTCGCCGTCATGTGGGCGGTGTTCGCCGTTCGCATTCTGCTCAACGCCTGAAGGACGACGCGTGACCCCCGCCGCCCACGCGCTCGCCGCGATCGAAGTCCTGTCCGAGATCGAGAGCCGCCACCGGCCGGCGCCGCAGGCGCTGAAGGACTGGGGCGGCTCGCATCGCTTCGCGGGCTCGGGCGACAGGGCGCGGATCGCGAGCCTGGTCTACGACGCGCTCCGCTCGCGCGCCTCGATCGCCTGGCGGATGGGGGCCGAGACGCCGCGCGCGCTCGTGCTCGGCGCGCTCGTCTTTACGCGCAGCGCCGACGCGACGGCGCTTGCGGCTGCGTTCGGATCGAGCCCTCATGCGCCGGAGCCGCCGAGCGACGCCGAGCGGTCGGCCATGACGTCCGGCGATTCGCTCGAGGGCGCGCCGGCCCATGTCCGCGGCGACTATCCGGAATGGCTCGACGTTCCGCTCGCCCGCGCCTTCGGCGACGAGAGGGCGGAGGAGGGGGAGGCGCTCGCGCGTCGCGCGCCGCTCGACCTGCGCGTCAATGCGCTGAAGGGAGACCGCGCCAAGGCGGAGCGCTCGCTGGCGCATCTCAAGCCGATCCCCACGCCGCTATCGCCATGGGGCCTGCGCATCCCGCTCTCCGACGACGGACGCGGGCCGCCGGTGCAGGCGGAGCCGGCCTATCTCAAGGGGCTGGTCGAGGTGCAGGACGAGGGCTCGCAGATCGCGGCGCTCATCGCAGCGGCGGCGCCGGGAGAACAGGTCGTCGACCTCTGCGCCGGCGCCGGCGGCAAGACGCTCGCACTGGCGGCCGGCATGCGCAACACCGGCCAGATCTACGCCCATGACAGCGACGTCAGGCGCCTCGCCCCGCTGAACGAGCGGGCGACGCGGGCGGGCGTCCGGAACTTCCAGTTTCGCTCGCCGCGCGGCGGCGCTGACGTGCTGTCCGATCTCGTCGAGCGGGCCGACCTTGTCCTCGTCGATGCGCCCTGCACCGGCGCCGGCACATGGCGCCGCAACCCGGACGCCAAGTGGCGGATGCGGCCGTCGGCTCTCGAGCAGCGCATGGTCGAGCAGGACGCCGTCCTCGAAGCCGGCGCGCCGCTGGTGAAGCCGGGCGGCCGGCTGGTCTACGTCACCTGTTCTGTGCTGTCGGAGGAGAACGAGGATCGCATCGCCGCCTTCCTCTCCCGGCATCCGGAATTCCGCTCCGTCCCCGCCGTGGAGGCCGCGGTCTCAGCCGGTCTGCCGGCCGTGGCGGCCCATGCGAACGGCGCGGGCGACGCGCTGCTTCTCACGCCGCGGCGCTCCGGCACGGACGGCTTCTTCGTCGCGACGCTCTCGCGCTCTTGACCGACGGGCTCTGCGGTCCATGTCCCACTCTCGGGGCGTATAAACGGTTTCGGCGGAGCAGATGCGGACAGTCAGCGGCCTTCTTCAGCTTATCGGCCTTCTGGTCATCATCGTCGCCGGCTACTGGGTCTGGTACGCGAATTGGGGCTCGAACCCGCACGACCGCATCGGCGCGACCATCGGGCCGATGCTGCCGACTCCATTCCGGGACTGGGGCTGCAGCAAGCTCAACCAGCGCTTCGCGACCGAGGCGCCGACCATGTGCAGCCCCGTCGCCGACCAGACGACGCCCGCGCCCTCGAATCCCGACGGCGGCGGCAGGCTCTAGCCAGCTCGTCGAAATTTTCAGAGTAGCCGCGACCTTCTCGGCGTTGCGGGGACTTGCGTGTTCGGAGTACGGACACGCATGACCGCCGAACCCTCCCACGACCGCATCCTCATCATCGATTTCGGGTCGCAGGTGACCCAGCTGATCGCGCGACGCGTCCGCGAGGCGGGCGTCTATTGCGAGATCGTGCCGTTCAACGCGGCGCCCGACGTTTTCCCCGGCTATGGGGCGAAGGGCGTCATTCTCTCCGGCGGCCCCGCCTCCGTCGCCGAGATGGGGACGCCGCGCGCGCCGCAGGCCGTGTTCGACTCGGGCGTGCCCGTCCTCGGCATCTGCTACGGCCAGATGACGATGGCCGAGCAGCTCGGCGGCGTCGTCGAAGCGGGCCACCACCGCGAGTTCGGCCGCGCGGATCTCAGCGTCGTGGCGCCCTCGCTGCTGTTCACCGGCGTCTGGGAGGACGGCAGCCGCAATCAGGTGTGGATGAGCCACGGAGACCGCATTACGCAGATGCCCCCGGGCTTCCGCATCGTCGGCGTTTCCGAAAACGCGCCCTTCGCCGCGATCGCCGACGAGACCCGGCACTATTACGGCCTGATGTTCCACCCCGAGGTCGTGCACACGCCGCAGGGCGGCAAGGTGCTGTCGAACTTCGTGCGCAACATCTGCGGCTGCGCGGGCGACTGGTCGATGGCGGCCTATCGCGAGGAGGCGATCGCAAGGATCCGCGCGCAGGTCGGCGACGGCAAGGTGATCTGCGGGCTCTCGGGCGGCGTCGACTCCTCGGTCGCCGCCGTTCTGATCCACGAGGCGATCGGCGAGCAGCTCACCTGCGTGTTCGTCGACCATGGGCTGATGCGCAAGGACGAGGCCCACGAGGTCGTCAACCTGTTCCGCGGCCACTACAACATCCCGCTCGTCCACGTCGACGCGGCGGACATGTTCCTTTCCGCGCTGCAGGACGTCGAAGACCCGGAAGCCAAGCGCAAGGCGATCGGACGGTTGTTCATCGACGTGTTCGAGGAAGAGGCGCGCAAGATCGGCGGAGCCGGATTCCTCGCGCAGGGCACGCTCTATCCCGACGTCATCGAGAGCGTCTCGTTCTCCGGCGGCCCCTCGGTCACGATCAAGTCGCACCACAATGTCGGCGGCCTGCCCGAACGCATGAACATGAAGCTCGTGGAGCCGCTGCGCGAGCTGTTCAAGGACGAGGTCCGCGCGCTCGGTAAGGAGCTCGGACTGCCGGACGCCTTCGTCGGCCGCCACCCCTTCCCGGGACCGGGCCTCGCCATCCGCTGCCCCGGCGCGGTGACGAAGGAGAAGCTCGACATCCTCCGCCAGGCCGATGCGATCTATCTCGATGAGATCCGCAAGGCCGGCCTCTACGATGTGATCTGGCAGGCCTTCGCCGTCCTGCTGCCGGTCAGGACCGTCGGCGTCATGGGCGACGGCCGCACCTACGACTTCGTGCTCGCGCTCCGCGCGGTCACCTCGGTCGACGGCATGACGGCCGATTTCTACCCGTTCGACATGAACTTCCTCGGCCGCGCCGCGACCCGCATCATCAACGAGGTGCGGGGCGTCAACCGCGTCGTCTACGACGTGACCTCCAAGCCGCCCGGCACGATCGAGTGGGAATGAATTGAGATTTCAAGTTATTGATTTCGCTTGGTAAATTTCAAGAAAACAATAACTTATCCCGCATCATCAATGGTACTTTTCATGGCATCGGAGCGACATTCGCTTGAAGCGTTTGCCGATGCCATGAATGGGAATACGGCTCGGTCATGGTATCAGATGCTCGATTGGAGCCGTGCGCAGCTTAGTAACCCACTGAAAGTGTAGAACATTCCTTTTCTGCTTCAGCCGCCGTTCAGGGCCTGCGCGAGCATGGTATTTCGGGTGTTTTGGCGCATTTTGAGAGGGCGATCTGTATTCCTCAGTCCCCCCTTGCTTCGCGATAGTCGGTCAGGCGCGAGATAGATTCTGACCACGACGGGATCACCGAGGAGGGGTGGGAAGCGGAACGGCAGCCTCCGGGGGGACTGGTGCATAAAACTGTCGCTGACTAGCTGTCCTTGGTAGTCATGAAAGCAATCATTCAGCTACTAATAAGGTTATCGATTCTCGAAGGAATTTGCGTTGCCACTTCCTATTAATCTTCAGCTAACCGGCGCGAGCGTACCCGTCCAATTGCGTGCTGGTATGTCGACGATCATCGTTGGCGCGAACGGCAGCGGGAAAACACGTCTCGCGATGGAATGTGAACGGCAGGCTGGTGCAACCGCTCACCGGATTTCAGCGCAACGGATGCTCGCACTTGACCCCTCTATCGAGAAAATCAGCGAGCAAACAGCTCGCAATCAATTGCGATACGGATACAACGATCCACAGCAATATGGTGGAGTCCAACAGGCGCGTGACGTAAATCGATGGGGTCAAGCGCAGCCTCGTTTCATCCTCAATGACGCTGGATCACTGCTTCAAGTGCTTTTCGCGGAACAAGCAAACGTCGGAGTAGCAGTGAACGATGCGGCCGAAGCGGGAATGCCCGTAGTAGGCCGCGAAACCGTATTACGCAAATTGAAGGCAATTTTTCACCGAGTGCTACCGACCCGTAGCCTAGCAACTACCGCAGACGATATCACTGTAATAGCCCGTGATGCTGAAGGCTCTATGAGTGATCCGTACAACATCACGCAGATGAGCGACGGCGAGAAGGCCGTCTTCTACATTATTGGACAGGTGTTAGTCGCCGACTTTGGCTCTGCCTTCATTATGGACGAGCCTGAGATTCACGTTCATCGCTCAATTTTAAGTCGATTGTGGGACGAGTTGGAGGCGGCACGACCAGACTGTGCGTTTCTCCTTATCACGCACGACCTAGAATTTGCTGCTGCAAGAGCAGGCCGAAAGTACGTTGTGCGGAGCTATGCGCCTACGACTGGTTGGATGATCGAGGACGTGCCGGAGGCGGAAGGATTCAGCGAGGAACTGGTCACGCTAATTCTCGGCAGCCGGAAGCCAGTGCTATTCGTTGAGGGCGAACAGGGTAGTCTCGACATCGCCTTCTACCGTGCCTGCTATCCAGATTGGACAGTGATCCCGCGAGGCGGATGCGAGAGTGTCATTCACTCGGTCGCTACGATGCGGCGCAACGCGGCCTTCACCCGCATCACCTGTGCCGGTCTGGTCGACGCGGATGGACGCGACACGGACGACCGGGCGTATCTCGCCGGCATCGGCGTATCGGTGCTACCTGTCGCTGAGATCGAGAATCTGCTGTTGTTACCCACGGTGTCGCAAATCATTCTGGCGAAGAACGATTTCAGCGGCGCTGAGTTGGAGAGCAAGCTAGCCGAGGTGAAGGCGGCAGTATTCGCTGACGCGATGGTGCCGGAGAACGTTAATGAGGTAGTGCTCGGTTACTGCCGCCGGCGCATCGATCAGATGCTGAAGCGGATCGACTTCTCGGCCGACAAGTCAGTCGTCGACCTCTCTACCAGCTACGTCACCCAAACGGGTGCGCTCGACGTCGCCGCGATTGCCGCAGGGATCGAAAAGATAATAACCGACGCAATAGCGGGCGACGACCTACCTGCACTGCTCGCTATTTACGACCGCAAGAAGCCGCTGCTGGCGCTCGCCGCACGGATGCGTGCTGGCAGCGTCAACGAATTCACTGCCTGGGTCACGCGTGCCATTCAGAGCAAGGAAGATGACAGGCTGCGAATGGCAATCGAGGCTGTGCTACCGACGCCTTCTGCGGCATAGGTTGTGGGATCATCGTCCGATTGAATGTCCGCTTCCGTGCAAGAGGACATTCAATCGGAACGGCAAGGCCGGGGTCGAAAGCTGTCAGGACGGCTATGGCGTCACCTTTACGGCAGGTCGACGTGATCAATGGTCGGCCAGCGTTCTTCGGCAGCTTGCGTGATTGCGTCACGATCGTCCATCGGCCCAATCACGCCGAGGGTTTCACTAGCCTCGCGGGCGATAGCGTAGAGCCCGGCGTCTTCGGTGACGATTTCAAGCGTCGGGCTGCTCATGCTCAATCCTCGTTCAAATGGGTACGAGGCTCCTTATAAGCTTACTGCTCTGTACATTGCATTAAATTGCACAAGACAGAACCGGTGGATCAATGAACGGAAGCAATTTTCGTAGCGGTTATTTGCGGGTTCCTGTCGTGGTACTTTTCATGGTATCAAACGACGAGTCGTTTTCAAGATATTGAAATATAAAGCAATTTATGGAATTTTATAATTGAGTGGGAATGACGGGTCGTAGTTTCGGATAGTGTGGGATGGTCTAGCGTAGAATTGTCGGATAGTTTGTTCCGATAGTTCTGGAATGTATTGAGCGGATCGCCATACGTCGTTTTGCTTGGGTGGGTTCGAACGAATATAACTCGGTTGTGCCTAGGAGCCGGAGCGCGTCGTCCGTGATCGAAGCCACCGATCACCGGTTGAACCAGGATCATTTCGAAGTCGTTTTTCGCGCGCCTCGCCGTTTCCTAAAATAGGCGAGGTGTTTCATGCCGCCCTTCAAAAATCGGTTTGCGCCCGCTCTAGCTCATGTCCCGTGGCGGCGTTTTAAATCACGATAAAGCGTGGAAGGCCCGTCAAGGACAAGTATTCCGGCAAAGCATGCGGTAACGAGCCTTTCGCTGTTCTCCCTGCGCACGCGCGACCACCATCAGGCATCGAGCCTCTCGGGCATGAGTTCATCGGCTATCTCGGTGCGGCAGCCGTTCCCCCGCTCGTCGTTTCCGGCCGCCGCAGCCGGCGGTCCGAGATACCCGATGACGGCGACCGTCACCGCAGGTCCCTCCGCGGCGATCGCCAGCCGGTGGCGGTCGGTCGGCCGCATGGTCAGGAAGGTCCAGGAGGCGGCGTCCTGCGGCGCGCGAGCGAGCCGCCATCCCCCGTCACAGGGTTCGAAGACGATCTCGGGGAAGGGCAGCGACAGGCCGAAGCCCCGCGCCTTGGCGTAGGCCTCCTTCAGCGTCCACAGCGTATAGAAGCGCTCCAGCCGCTCGTCCGGCGCGAGCTTTTCGAACGCGCTCCGCTCCTCGGGCGCGAGCGCGAGCGGCGCAAGCTCCGCGATGTCGAGCGGGCGGATCTCCTCGACGTCGACCCCGACTTCGAAGCCCTCGCATACCGCGAGCGCCACGAGGCTGCGCGTGTGCGAAAGGTTGAAGCGCAGGTCCTGCGGGATAGTCGGCGAAGCGATGCGGGGCTTGCCATGGGCGTCGGCGCCGAAGCGCCAGCGCTCCGGCGTGATATCGGCGCAATCGGACAGCGCGCTGCGTAGAAGCCCCCGCCCGACGAGGAACTGCGCCGCCGCCTCGCGCGAGCGGAAGCCGCGCCAGCGGCCGCGCTCGTCTTCCGACAGCAACCGCTCGAAGCGCTCGAGCTCGGACGCGTCGAGCGCCTCCGGCTTCGCGAGACGCAGCGCCACGGCCCCGGGTTCGGCGCGCCGGCAACCGCTCTCCAAATCAGAATTATTCCAGTTCGAATTCGTGGTCATCCGAAAACTATAAATACTCTAAGGAGTAGCTTATGCTGGAAATAGACGACCTATAGATTGTTGTATGGCTGCAACATAGCGCGAAGCTTCATGGTATCAAGAAATTATGAGTTTGATTCGATGCGATCCATGGCTTTTGTCTCGCGGGGTCGTCTATAGCGGACGTTACATTCGGGGGACTGTCGATGATGGTGCGGGTCAGGCGCGGCCGTGGGGCGCGCTTCCTTGGGGTTTCAGTGCTGGCGCTCTGCGCCGCGCAGATCGTCGCCGCGCGAGCGCAGGATGGCAGCGCCGTGCCGCTCGAGGAGATCAACGTCCAGGGGAAAGGCCAGGGCGAGACCGCCGAGGGGCCGGTCGAGGGCTACGTGGCCTCCCGCAGCGCCTCCGGCACCAAGACCGACACGCCGATCGTCGAGACGCCGCAGTCGATCTCGGTCGTCACCCGCGACGAGTTCACGGACCGCGGGGCGACCACCTTGCAGGACGCGATCTCCTACACGCCGGGAGTGGCGTCGTTCTCGTCCGGCCGGTCGATCGCGCTCGACGAATTCCTAGTGCGCGGTTTCGACACCGCCAACGGCAACCTCGGCCAGCTTCGCGACGGCATGAAGCTGCAGGCCAATCTCTATGACGGGTCGCAGGAGCTCTACGGGCTCGAGCGCCTCGAGATCCTGAAGGGGCCGGCCTCGATTCTCTACGGCCAGCTCGGGCCGGGCGGCATCGTGAACTCGGTCACCAAGCGGCCGAGCTTCACGCCGATCGGCGAGATCAACCTCACGGGCGGCAGCTTCGACAACAAGCAGCTCTCCGCTGATGTGTCCGGTCCGATCGGGACCAGCGGCGACTGGGCATACCGGATCACCGGCCTCGTGCGCGATTCAAACAGCTGGATCGACCATGTGCCCGACGACCGCCGCTACATCGCGCCCGCGATCACCTGGAAGCCGACCGACGCCACCTCGCTCACCCTGCTCGCCTATTACCAGGAGACCCGGACCCGCTTCACCGCCCCCATGGACGCCGAGGGCACGGTGTTCCGCAACGCCGGCGGCCGTCGCGTGCCGCGCGACTTCTTCATCGGCGATACTGATTTCGATCGCTACAACATCAATTCCGGCGCTCTCTCCTATATCTTCGACCACGCGTTCAACGAGAACGTCTCGTTCAGTTCGCGCGGTCGCTATTACGAATCGAAGGCCGACTGGGATTATCTGACGTTTCTCCGCTTCGCCGGGCCGACCACGATCGCGCGCGGCCGCAGCGCGCGGACGGAACATTCGAAGGTCTGGACCTCCGACAACCACCTCCAGTTCAAGTTCGACACGGGCCCGGTGGAGCACACCGCGATCGTGGGCGTGGACTACGCCCGCCAGACCTACGACACCGAGCGCTATCGCGACAATTTCGGCGGCTTCGCCGACTTCGACGGCCCCGATTCCGCCCCCATCTCGGGCGGCTATGGGGCCAACCGAGGCTTCGACCGCAAGATCAATCAGGTCGGAGTCTATGCGCAGGATCAGATAAAGATCGCGGACAAGTTCATCTTCCTAGCCGGCGGCCGCCAGGACTGGGCGTCGACCGACCTGAAATACGATACGCCTGCGTATGGAATCTATCCAAAGCAGAAAGACCACGATTTCACGGCGCATCTCGGCGCGGTCTACCTGGCTCCTTACGGCTTCGCGCCGTACGTCTCGTACAGCGAATCCTTCTCCCCGGCGATCGTGGCCGAACAGACGGCCGGTACGGGGCTCAGACCCTCCTTCAAGCCGACCACCGGAGAGCAATACGAGGGCGGCCTGCGCTGGACCTCGCCCGACCAGAAGACGTTGCTGACGGCCTCGGTCTTCCGGATCAAGCAGCGCAACGTGGTCGGGTTGGACTCGAATTACGAGTACAAGCAGACTGGCCTCGTCCGCTCGAAGGGGTTCGAGTTCGAGGCCAAGAGCCGGCAGGGCGCGTGGGAGTTTCTGGCGTCCTATGCCTATACGGACGCCAAGACGGTCGAGGACGAGGACACGGCGCTCATCGGCCAGCAACTCCCCACTGTTCCCTGGCATCAGGCCGCGGTCTGGGCCAAATACGACCTGACGTCGATCGGCGTTCCGGGCCTCACGCTTGGAGCGGGCCTGAAATATTTCGGGAAGACCAACATCGACGAGCCGAAGTCCGTCGATCCCGTGAACGGCAAAGTTCTAGAGCGTTATGGGAACGTGCCCGGCTACGTCACTGTCGACGCCCTCGCCCGGCTTGATCTCGGAGCGCTGAACCCGAAGATGCAGGGCTTCCAGGCGCAGCTTAACGCCAAGAACCTGCTCGACAAGAAGACGTATTCCTGCGTCTCCGCGAAAGCCGGCTGCAACTACGGCCAGCCGCGCACGATCCTCGCCACGCTGTCCTACAAGTGGTGACATCCTCGCTCAGCCGCCGGGGCGCGCTGAGGGCCCTTGCCGCAACGGCCGCTTCGGCGGCCGTCTGCGTTTCGCCGGCGCGGGTCTTCGCCGCCGAGCCGCGCGTCGTGTCGCTCGAACTGCAACTCACCGAAATCCTCGTCTCGCTCGGCGCGCCGCCGGTCGCGGCCGCGGACAACAGGCTCTACCGTCGCCTGGTCGGGCAGCCCGAGTTGCCGGCGAGCGTGCTCGACCTCGGGCCGATCCAGCAGCCCAATCTCGAATTCCTGCAGTCGATCGCGCCGAACCTCATGGTGCTCCCGGCCTGGGAGGCGAGCGGCAGCCGCGCGACGCTCGCCCGCGTCGCGCCGGTCGAGGTGCTGGGCGACCTCCAGCGCCGGCCGCCGCTCCAGACGCTCGACATGATCTCGCGGCGGCTCGCAGACATCGTCGGTCGCGAGCGCGAACGGGCGGCGCTCGCCGCTGCGCTTGACGCCGCCTGCGACCGGGCGAAGGCCATGGTCTCGGACCAGCCGACGCTGCTTTGCCGCTTCTTCGAGGACGGACGCCACCTCGCCGTCTTCGGGTCGAACAGCGTCCTCGGCGCGGTCGCCGAACGCTGCGGGGTGGCGAACGCCTGGAAAGGGCGTCAGAACGCCTTCGGAACCGCGCTCGCCGCGGTCGAGAACCTCGCGTCGATTCCGGAGGCGCGCATCGTGCATTTCCATCGCGGGGCCGAAACCGAACGCGCGTTCGCCCGTCTCGACCGGAGCCCACTCTGGCGCGCGCTTCCGTCAGTCGCGCGCGGCGAGGTGATCGCCATGCCGGTGGTCCATCCGAACGGCGGCCTCGCCTCCGCGGCCCGCCTCGCCGATCAGCTCCGCCTCGCGCTCGGGACGCATGGCTGAGACCATGGCCGCGGGCGCCGCGGCCCGTCGGCCCGCGGCCGGCGCCGGCGCGGTCGCGCTCGGGCTGCTCGCGGCGGCGCTCGCGGTCGCGGCGTTCAATCTGGCGGCCGCGGCGCCGGTCGGGCGCTGGCTACAGGCGTTGCTCGCGCCCGATGTGACCGATATGCGCGAGCTCGTCCTGCGATACAGCGCGCTGCCGCGGATCGCGGTCGCGCTGCTCTGCGGCGCGGGGCTCGGCCTGTCGGGCGCGCTGCTGCAGCAGGTGCTGCGTAATCCGCTCGCGGAGCCCGGCACGCTCGGCGTCTTCGCAGGCGCCCGCTTCGCGCTCTACGCCGGGACGCTGTGGGCGCCGGGCCTGCTGGCTTACGGCTACGAGCCGCTCGCGCTCGTCGGCGGCGCGGCGAGCATGGCGCTGGTGCTCGCGCTCGCCCGCGGCCGGGGCTTCGCGCCTTTCGCGGTGGTGCTCGCCGGCCTGATCGTCTCGCTCGCGCTCGAGGCCGCGAACAAGATGCTGGCGATCGGCAATTTCGAGCAGTTGTCGGACCTCATGATCTGGCAGGCCGGGTCGCTCGCGCAGAACGACTGGTCCGCCGCAGCCGGTCTCGCCCCGCGGATCGCGGTCGCGGCGCTGGCGGCGGCGCTGATCTCCCGTCCGCTCGCTGTGCTTGATCTCGATGAGTCCGGCGCGAGGAGCCTCGGCGTCCCGCTGGCCTGGACGCGGTTCGCGGCGGTGACGGTGGCGGTCCTGGTCAGCGCCTCCGTGGTCGGCGCGGTCGGAGCGATCGGCTTCGTGGGCCTTGCGGGACCGGCGATCGCGCGCGCGGCCGGCGCGCGGAGCCTCAGACAGCGTCTCGTCTGGGGGGCGGGCGTGTCGGCGGGCGTGCTCCTCCTGACCGATCAGGCCCTGGTGGCCACGACCGGCGGCACGCTGCCGCCGACCGGCGCAGTGACGGCGCTGCTTGGCGCGCCGCTGCTGCTCTGGCTCGTCTGGCGCTTCCGGTCGACCGGCTCCGGGGAACGCGGCGGCGAAGCGCCGGGACGCCGGGGCGTCTCGGCGGCGGGCATCCCCCGCGTGCTGCTGACGCTGGCTCCGCTCGCGGCCGTCGCGGTTCTGCTCGCGCTGTCCCTCGGCCGGACGCCAGACGGCGGCTGGCGCTGGGCGACCGGCTCCGAGATCGCGGCGCTCTCGACCTGGCGCGGGCCGCGGGTCGCGGCGTCCTTAGCGGCGGGCTTCATGCTGTCGGTCTCGGGCGGGATTCTCCAGCGCATCAGCGGAAACCCGATGGCGAGCCCCGAGCTTCTCGGCGTCTCGGCCGGCGCCGCGATCGCGCTCATCGCGACGGCCTTCCTGGCGCCCGGCCTCGGCTATGGCGGATCTCTCGCCATCGCCGCGCTGGGCGCCTTCGCGAGCCTCGCGATGGTGCTCGCGATCGGCCGCCGTTCGGCCTTCGCTCCCATGCGGATGCTGCTGATCGGGGTCGGGCTGACGGCCCTGCTCAACGCGGCCGTCGAGTCGCTCCTCGTCGCCGGGGATCCGCGGACCGCGCAGCTGCTGACATGGCTTGCGGGCTCGACCTACGCCGTGACGGCGTCGCTCGCGGCCGGCGCCTGCGTCGCGGCCGCGCTTGCGGCGCTCGCGCTGCCCTTCGCCGCGCGCTGGCTTGCGATCCTTCCGCTCGGCGATCCGCCGGCGCAGGCGCTCGGGCTTTCCGTCGGGCGGAGCCGGCTCGCGCTCCTTGTCTTCGCATCCGCGCTCACGGCGGTGTCGACCGTGCTTGTCGGACCACTCAGCTTCGTCGGGCTGATGGGTCCGCATCTCTCCCGGCTGTTTGGCGCGCGGACGGCGCTCGCCGAAAGCCTCGCCGCCGGGCTGATCGGCGCGATTCTGATGGCGCTCGCCGACTGGATCGGCCGCAACGCGATCTATCCGTGGCAGATCCCGGCCGGCGTGGTCGCGACAGCGCTCGGGGGGCTCTATTTTCTCTGGCTCATGAAGTCGAAGCGATGACGATTTCCGCGCTCGCACCGCTGTTCAGGGGGCCGCTCGAGCCCTTCTCCGACAGCCTGACGCTCGCGCCCGTCGAGGGCGCGCGGGCGGCGGCGGATCTGCTCAACCGCGAGACGCTCGGCGCGCTGATCGAGCGTCTCGCGGTTGATTACGGAGACGGCGACCGTCGCGCGGTCGCTTCGATATGGTCGAAGAGCCACTTCTCGGCGCTAATGCCGGCGGTGCTTGCGGCCAATCTACTGCTCGACCTTGACCTGCCCGTGACGCTCGGCGAGGTGGCGCTGGTCGCCGACGAGCGCGGCCGCACGCGTCGTTTCGCGCTGCCGCACGGGGGCGAAGCCCTCGGTCCCGAGGCCGGCGAGACGCGTTTCGACCGGCTGATCGAGGGGCATCTGGAGCCGCTGATAGCGGCGCTCGCGGCGGTCAGCGGCGCGTCTCCGAAGGTGTTCTGGAGCAACGCCGGCAACGTGTTCGATTTCATCGTCCGCGGCGCGGGCGATCTCGGCGCGGACGCCGCGGGCGTCGAGGCCGGGCTGGCCCTCATGGCCGAGCGACGCCGGCGCGGGCGCCCGAACCCGCTCTACGCCCCCGTGAGCTATCCGGCGGGCGGGCGGGTCCGCCGCGTCTGCTGCCTGCGCTATCTCGCGCCGGGCGCCGGCTATTGCGGAACCTGTCCCGTCATTCCCGAAGGCGTCGCGGCTGACGACTGACGACCGGTCAGCCGGCCTGGGCCATCCAGCCCGGATCCGAGGCGGCCTGGGCGAGGCGGTGGCGCTTCGATTCCACCAGCGACAGGGCGATCTCCTGCGAGCGGATCGCGAGCACCGAGAGCAGCGTGTCGCTGAGGCCGTGGGTGTCCTCCGAAAACCCCTGGACGTGGACCCGCGGCCAGAAATCCGGGTGCGCCCTCAGCCGGTAGTCGCGCCCGACCTCGAAGTCCTCGAGGTGCTCGGCGAGGGGAGCGAGCAGCGGATGCCGGATGTCGCGCTCATAGCCGGTCGCAAGCACCACGGCGTCGTAACGGCGCGTCGTCCGCTCGCCGCCGCCTGAGCGGACGACCGCCATGCGGACGCCGTCGTCGGCGAGCGCGGCGTCGGCCACCTCGATCCGGCCCTGGAGACGCAGCCTGGCGTCGCCGAGCACGCGCTGCTGATAGAGGATTTCATAGAGCCGCCCGAGCAGGTCGGCGTCGATCACCGCGTAGTTGGTGTCGCGGAACTCGGCGATAATCTCGCGCCGCCGCTCCTCCGGCTGCGAGAAGACGAGGTCGGTGAACTCGGGGTTGAAGATCTCGTTGACGAAAGGCGTGTCGTCCGCGGGCTTCAACGTCGAGCCGCGGAACAGCATGTCGATGGTGGCCTCGGGAAAGCGCCCGTGGAGGTCCAGGGCGATCTCGGCCGCGCTCTGGCCGGCGCCGACCACCGCGATCGTCGCGCCAGGCTTGCGCTCGAGCCCGAGGCAGGCGACCGCCCGCAGATAGCGCGACGAATGAAACAGGCGCGGGTCTCGGGCGAGGTCCGCGAAGGTCGGCGGGACATGAGGCGCGCCTCCGACCGCGAGCACCAGGTCGTGGGTCCGCCTTACGATCTCCTCGCCGCCGGCGCCGCGCGTCCGCACCGCAAGCGACCGCACGACGCCGTCGCTCGAAACCTCCGGCTCGATCGACAGCGCCTCCTCGCCGTAGCGGCAGCCGTCCTCGAAGCGGGCGGCGGCCCAGCGCAGATAGTCATTGAACTCGATCCGGCTCGGAAAGAAGGACTTGCGGTTGATGAAGGCCTCAAGCCGGCCCTTCTCATGCAGGTAGTTCATGAAGCTGAACGGGCTTGTCGGCTCCCTCAGCGTCACGAGGTCCTTGATGAAGGAGATCTGCATGTCGCTGTCCGGCAGCAGCATGTCGCGATGCCAGACGAAGCCGTCCTGCCTCTCGACGAAGACGTAGGAGCAGGCCGGCCGCAGTCGCCTGTTGCTCTCCTCGATCGCGATCGCGGTCGCGAGGTTCGAGGGGCCGAAGCCGACGCCAAGGACGTCGAGAGGGGCCGCCGGGTTAGGCTTCATGGTGGAGCGCTCCGGGCGTTCTCAGGCGGCGCCTGCGAGGGGGAGGGGAGCGGCCGACGCGGGCGATCCGACCTCCCGGCCTTGCGCGGGCAGCCATAGCCTGTCGGCGAAGAACCGCTCGCGCAGCAGGCTCACGAGCGCCGCGCGCTTGTGAGGGAAGTCGAAGGTTTTGATCCTCGCGAAGCCGGACCGCTCGAGATTCCGGATCTGCTGGACGTGCGAAGCGGCAGGTTCGCCGACGATGCGTCGCGTGCGCGGATCGTCGAGGAACATGAAGTGCATGAGCGAGGGCAGCCAAGCGGCGATATAAGCGCCGCCGCGCCGGCTCGCCTCGCCAACCGCCACGTGCCAGCCGCGGTCATAGTCGTCCACGTCGTAGAACGGCGCGAGGCGGTTCTCCTTGGCCCAGTAGATCTCGAAATAGGCGAAGGGGACGCCGTCGAAGGCGCTGATCATCGGGATCATGTGCGGATCGGCGATCAGGTCCTCGAGGTAGCGGCGGTGGTGTTCGAGGTCGCCGCTCTCGCTCCAGAAGGAGGCCACCCGCGGGTCGTTCATCCAGCGGTGGAATACGTCGAGATCGTCCTCCACCGCGGCCGCCCGGAACGTCAGGGTCTCGCCGAGCCACGGGATGAACCGGGCGTAGGTGACGCCCTCGGGCTTCGGCCGCCGCAGGGGATGGCGGCGGTCGCCCGAAAGAACGAAGCGCTCCGGGAACGGCGGCTCCTCGCCCCGTGCGAGCCAGAGGGCCGGCTGCTGCATGAGGGCGTCGGCGCGGGCCAGCAGGCGGTTGTCCGCGCGCGTCAGGACGCCGCGCGCGACGAGCGGCTCGAACCAGGCCTCGCGCGCCGGCGCTTCGACCGCGAGGACGTCCCTGTCGGGAAACCAGGCGAAGGCGGCTTCGAGCGCTGCGAGGGCGGCGTCGCGGAAATCCCCCGGATCGGACGGCGGGTCGGAGACGAGCCGAAGCGTGTCGCCGCCGTCTGGACAGGCGAAGTCGACCCCGGCCCCGGCCCGTCGCGCGTCGCCGACCGTCACAGCCCCGTCGCGGCCGACGATCCTGAGCGGGCGGCCGCGCGCCGAGAAGGCGACGAACTCCCGTGCGGACGCGAGGTGATCCTGCATGCTTCGTCTCCCGAGCCCAACCGGGCCGGTCCATAGAGCCGTGAGTGGACGTCCGCCCGGACGCCGATATCGCCGCCGGCCGAAAACAAACCCGCCCCGGACGCTGCGAGGGGCGCGAACACCATCGGCCTTTCGAAAGCAATGTAAAGTCCAAATCATCGCCTAATTCGTAATCATCGCCTCTATAGAACTCTTCTTATAATAATTACAAATTCGATCCCTAAGTCATAAGTCTTACAAAGGGTGTATATAGAAATTTCACTTGATATTGGCGTTGGCGCGTGCTTATTCCTGCGCCATTCAAGACTAGTAAATAGCTTGTGGATGGTTCCCATCATGGCGTTTGACCGCGAAGACGGCGTGTTCCATGTGGTCGTAAACCACGAAGAACAATACTCGATCTGGCCGACTTACCGCGACGTTCCGGCGGGCTGGCGCACAGTCGGCAAGACCGGGCCTAAGGCCGAATGCCTCGCCTATATCGACGAGGTCTGGACCGACATGCGTCCGCTCAGCCTCCGTCGGCACATGGACGCCGCCGCTGATTCAGACCGGCCGAGCTGAGCGCCGTGAGCGACACGATCCGGCTTTTCTGCCTGCCGCATTCCGGCGCGACCGCCCAGGGCTATCTGCGATGGACGAAGGCGCTGCCGTCGTGGATCTCAGTGCGTCCGGTAGAGACGCCGGGGCGCGGCGCGAGAGCCGGCGAAGCGCCGCGGACCGATCTCGTCGCGCTGGCGCAGGATCTCGCCGCGGAGCTTCGGCCGCATGTCGGCTCGCGCTACGCGCTGTTCGGCCATAGCATCGGCGCGGTCGTGGCCTTCGAACTCGCGCACGCGCTGATCGATCGCGGCGCGCCGCCGCCGTTGCGCCTGTTCGCCTCCGCCTCGGCTGCGCCTGCGCTGCGGGACGACCGCGGCAGGGCGGCGCCGATGTCGGACGAAAGGCTTCTCGACGAGCTTCGCCGCCTCGGCGGAACGCCCGAGGAGGCGCTCGCCGCCCCCGAGCTGATGGCGCTCGTGCTGCCGGCGCTGCGGGCCGATTTCCTGATGTCCGGCGGATATGTCCGCCGGCCGCGCGCCCCGCTGCCTTGCCCGATCACGGCGCTCGGCGGCGCCCAGGACGACGTGGCGCCAGACGCGATCGCGGCGTGGGAAGCCGAAACTTCGGCCGGCTTCGCGATGCGCCTGTTCGAGGGCGGTCACTTCTTCATCCACGGCCAGGAGCGCGAAGCGCTCGACTTCGTCGCAGCCGGCCTCTCGGCCATGACCGCCGCCCGCGCCGCGGCCTGAGTTCCGGGGCTCCCAAACGTCAAGGAGCGAATGACAGATGACCGATGTTCTCGATCGCCGGGCGCTGACCGCGAAGCCGCTCTCCGAGGGGGCGGCGCTTCCGCTGCTGGTGGAGGCGGACCCCGCCGGCCTGTCGCTGATCGACGCCCTCCCGGAGCTCAAACGGCTCGCCGACCATCACCTTCCCGTCGCGGGCGGGCTGCTGTTCCGCGGCTTCCGGCTGAACGGAGCCTCGGCCTTCCGGGAGTTCGCGGCCGGCTTCGGCCATGATCTGCTGACCTACGAGTTCGGCTCCACGCCGCGCTCCAAGGTCGAGACCGGCGTCTACACCTCGACCGAATACCCGCAGCACCAGCACATCCCGCTGCACAACGAGCAGTCCTATACGCGGGACTGGCCGATGAAGATCTGGTTCTACTGCGAGGAAGCCGCGCCCGAGGGCGGAGAAACGCCGCTCGCCGATAGCCGCCTGGTCTATCGCGACATGCCGGAAGACATCCGCACGCGTTTCGCCGAGCGGGAGCTGACCTACGTCCGCAACTTCGGCGCAGGGCTCGACGTCTCCTGGACCGACGTGTTCGGGACGGACGACCGGGCTGAGGTCGAGGCCTTCTGCGGTCCGCGCGGCATCGAATGCGAGTGGAAGGACGACGGCGAGCTGCGGACGAAGCAGCGCTGCCAGGCGGTCGCGGCGCATCCGAAGACCGGCGAGATGGTCTGGTTCAACCAGGCGCACCTGTTCCACGTCTCGAACCTCGAGCCCGAAGTGCGCTCGACGCTGCTTGACCTCGTCGACGAGCACGATCTTCCGCGCAACGTCACCTATGGCGACGGCTCGCCGATCGAGGACGAGACGCTCGACGTCGTGAGGGGCGTGCTCGAACGCCGCAAGATCGCCTTTTCCTGGCGGCCCGGCGACGTCGCGATGCTCGACAACATGCTCGTGGCCCACGGCCGCGCGCCGTTCAAAGGGCCGCGGAAGGTCCGCGTCGCCATGGCTGAGGCGCAGGGCTCGCGCTGAGGCGCGGGTCGCCAGGCAACCACTGGAGACGACTCGGTGTCTCTGATCGCGATCCTTCGGCGCGCGTCCCCCGCGCTGTTCGCCGCCGCACTAGCGGCCGCCTTGCTCTGCGGAGTCGGCGGCGCCGCGCTCGTGATGCTGATCAACGAGGCGCTCAACGCGCCCGTCGAGCGGCTGACGGGGCTGCTCGCGCCCTTCGCGGCGATCGCGGTCGCCGTGATGGCGGCGCAGTCGGCGTCCTGGGCGCTGTTCGCCCATCTCGGCCAGACCTGCCTCGCCCGCCTTCGCCTCGAGATCGCCGAGGCGATCCTTCGGACGCCCTATCGCAACCTCGAAACCATCGGGCGCGCCCGGATCCGTTCCGCGCTCGCCGACGACGCCGTCAACATCGCGAATTTCGGCGTCGGCTTCCCGGTGCTCGTCACCAACGTGGTCGTGGTGTTCGGCGCGCTCGGCTATCTCGCCTGGCTGTCGCTCGGCATTTTCCTCGTGGCGCTCGCGCTGATCGCGGCCGGGTCGTTCGGCTACCATCTGAGCCACCGCAGCGTGGTCGACCACCTGCGCCGGGCGGGCTTCAGCCAGGACAAGCTTTACGGCGATTTCGACCAGCTTCTCGGCGGAGCCAAGGAGCTGAAGCTCAACGAGGCCAAGGCCCGCCGCTTCCTCGACCGCGATCTCGCGGCTGCGATCGCCGCGGTCCGTCGAGACCGCGCGCGCGGTCTCGCGCTGCTGTCGCTCTCCGACGGCTGGGGCCGCTTCCTCTTCATGTTCCTGATCGGGATGGCGCTGTTCGCGCGGCTCTGGCTGCCGCAGGAGAACGCCGGCGTCGTCACGGGATATGTGGTTGCGTTCCTCTATCTCATGGGCCCGCTCGAAGGCGTTCTTGCGCAGCTTCCCTATGTGAACCTCGCGCGCGTTGCGATCGGCCGCATCGAGGGCGTGCTGGCGGAGCTGAAGGCGGAGCCCGCGGACCTCTCCGGCGCGCCGGCCGCCGCCCCGCGCACCATCACGCTCGAAGGCGTGACGCACGGCTACTTCCGCGAGCGCGAGGAGGACGTCTTCACGCTCGGGCCGATCGACCTCACGCTGCCGGCCGGCGAGACGCTGTTCATCGTCGGCGGCAACGGCTCTGGCAAGACCACGCTCGCCAAGCTTCTCACAGGCCTCTACGCCCCCGAGGGCGGCCGCATCCTGGTCGACGGCGTTCCGGTCGGCGAGGGTGGCCGCCACGCCTATCGCCAGCACTTCGCGGCGATCTATCCCGACTTCCAGCTGTTCGAGACGCTGCTCGAAGCCGCGGACGGGCGGCTCGACGATCGCGCGAACCGGTGGCTCGCGCGGCTTCAGCTCGATCACAAGGCCGCGGTCCGCGGCGGCGCCTTCACGACGCGCGACCTGTCGCAGGGTCAGCGCAAGCGCCTCGCGCTGGTGGCGGCCTGCCTCGAGGACAAGCCCGTGATGGTGTTCGACGAATGGGCGGCCGACCAGGACCCGGCCTTCAAGGAGGTGTTCTACCGCGAGGTGCTGCCCGAGCTGAAGGCATCTGGCAAGGCGCTCGTCGTCATCACTCATGACGACCGCTACTTCGACCTCGCCGACAGGATCGTGAAGCTCGAGGGCGGCCGGGTGATCTCGGA
Source organism: Hansschlegelia plantiphila (assembly GCF_027922265.1). Classification (GTDB taxonomy): domain Bacteria; phylum Pseudomonadota; class Alphaproteobacteria; order Rhizobiales; family Methylopilaceae; genus Methylopila; species Methylopila plantiphila. The sequence goes on from NZ_BSFI01000022.1 coordinate 200,251, forward strand.
AGGCGCCTCCGCGCCGCGGTCCGCGCCGGCCCCGGAGCCGTCCCTTCGGCTCGCGCCCTGGCGGGCCGCGTCATGATGCTCGACGTCACGCCCGATTCACCCGCGGCCCGCCGCCCCCTGGACGTGCGCGAGCGGACCGTCCTGGCCTTCCAGGACGCCAAAACCCTGGCGGAGGCGCTCGCCGCCCGAGCGGAGCACGACGGCGACCGGATCGCGCTTCGATTCCTCGGGCCTGACGGCGCGCCCGTCGAGACGCTGGACTACCGCGCGCTCGAGGCGCGCGCCCGCGAGATCGCCGCCGCCCTCGGGCGCGTCGCGGCGCCCGGCGACCGCGCGCTCATCCTGCTGCCGAGCGGGCCGGATTACGTCGCATCGTTCTTCGGTTGCTTCTATGCGGGCGTCATCGCGGTTCCCGCCTATCCGCCCGAATCGCTCCGGCCGCATCACGTCGCCCGTCTCTCCGGGATGATCGCCGACGCCGCGCCGCGTCTCGCGCTGACGGACGCGGCGTCGCTCTCCGCGGTCTCCGCGCTCTGCGCCGAGCACGGCGTGCTTGCGGCCGATGTCGCCCTCATGCGCGAGCGGCCGTCGCCCGGCTGGACGCCGGCGCCGGTTTGCGCCGGAGACGTCGCCTTCCTGCAGTACACCTCCGGCTCGACCTCGGCCCCGAAGGGCGTCGAGGTCACCCACGCCAATCTGGTCGACAACCAGCTCATCATGGTGCGCGGCTTCGGCGTGCGCGCGGACGACGTCGTGGTCAGCTGGCTGCCGCTCTATCACGACATGGGGCTGATCGCCGGACTGGCGCTGCCCGTCTTTTGCGGCGTCCCCCTCAACCTGATGCCCCCGGAACAGTTCCTCGCGCGTCCGGCGCGCTGGCTTCAGGCGATCCATCGCTTCGGCGGCACGATCAGCGGCGGACCGGACTTCGCCTTCCGTCTTGCGGTCGAACGCGTGTCGGACGCCACGCTCGCCGGCCTCGACCTTTCCTCCTGGCGCGTCGCCTTCTGCGGGGCGGAGCCGGTAAGAGCCGACACCATGGCGGAGTTCGCCGGGCGCTTCGCCGCCGCGGGCTTTGTCGCGGACGCGCTGCATCCGAGCTACGGCCTGGCCGAGGCCACGCTGATGGTGAGCGGCGACCGGCGCCTCCATCCCTATCGGACCGCGCGCGTCGACCCCGGCGAACTGGCGCGGGGCAGGGTCGCCGCCAGCCCGCTCGGCGTCGAGCTCGTGGCGAGCGGGCTGCCGGTCGAGCCGGACCGCGTGCGCATCGTCGATCCCGAGACATTCGGCGTCTGCGGGGAGGACGAGATCGGCGAGGTGTGGGTCTCGGGCGCGAGCGTCGCCCGCGGCTACTGGCGCAACAGGGAAGCGACCGCCGCGGCCTTTCTCGACAGGCCCGACGGCCGCTGGCTGCGCACCGGCGATCTCGCCTTCCTGCGCGACGGCTACCTGTTCGTCTCGGGACGGAAGAAGGACGTCATCATCGTCCGCGGCCAGAACCTCTACCCGCAGGACATCGAGCAGGCGGTGGAGCGCGGCGTCGCGGCGGTGCGCAAGGGACGCGTCGCGGCTTTCTCCGTGCTGCGCGACGGCCGCGAAGGCGTGGGGGTCGCCGCGGAGATCGGCCGCGGCGTCCGCCGGACCTCGACGGCCGCCGAGATCATAGCCGCGATCGACGCGGTCGTGGCCGAGACTCTGCAGGAGCCTGCGAGCCTGATTGCGCTGCTCGAGCCGGGCGCCTTGCCTAAGACGACGAGCGGCAAGCTGCAGCGGTCGAGCTGCTCGGCCGGCGTCGCGAGCGGTGAGATCGCCGCGTTCGAGGTCTATCGTCGTCCCCTCGTCGAGAAGCGCGTCGAGGAGGCGGGCGAGGCTTCGCCGCGCTCGAAGACTGAGCGCCGCCTCGCTGCGATCTGGACCGAGGCGCTCGAGGTCGACGCGGTCGGACGCTTCGACCGGTTCCTCGCGCTCGGCGGCCATTCGCTTCTCGCCGCCAAGGCGGCCGCGCGCATCCGTGAGGAGTTCGGGGTCGCGGTCTTGCTGCGCGATATGTTCTCGCCGCGGACGCTCGCCGATTTCGCCGCCTGGCTCGACGCCGCGCCGCGAGAGGAGGCGGCCGGTCTTCCGCCGCTGACGCGTGCGCGCCGCGCGCCGGGGGCGCGCGCGCCGCTGTCGCTCGCCCAGCAACGCCTCTGGGTCGCTCAGAAGTTCGGCGGCGAGGCCGGGGCCTACAATGTCGTCGGCCGGCTCGAACTGCGCGGGCCGCTGTCGCATGACGCTCTCGCCCTGGCGCTGACCGCGCTGGTCGCCCGGCACGAGGTTCTGCGCACCGCCTTCGTCGAGGACGACGAGGGCGAGGCGCGCGCCTTCGTCCGCGACGCGCGCGGCTTCAATCTCGGGGCGCTCGATCTTTCCGGCCTCGCCCTCCCGCAGCGCCGCGCCGCGCTCGCCGAGGCGGAGGCGGAGCAGGGGCGCGCTCCCTTCGATCTCTCTTCCGCGCCGCTCATGCGGGCGACGCTTTGCCGGCTCGGCGAAGACGAGAACGATCTTCTGATCGCGCTCCACCACATCGTCTGCGACGGCTGGTCGATGGGCGTGATGGCGCAGGACCTCGGCGCCTTCTATCGCGCAGCGCTGCAGGGCCGGCCTGCGATCCTGCCGCCGCTCGCCGCGCAATACGCCGATTTCGCGCTGTGGCAGCGGAAGCTCGACGCCTCCGGCGCGCTCGCGCGCGAGGAGGCGTTCTGGCGCGAACGCCTCGACGGCGCGCCGACCGCGCTCCCGCTGCCGACCGACTTCGAGCGGCCGCCGGTCGCTTCGTTCGCCGGCGCGAGCGTCCGCTTCGCGCTATCGCCCGCGCTGGTCGGCCGCCTCGAGGCGCTCGGCGCGGCCCATGGCGCGACGCTCTATATGACCGCGCTCGCGGGCTTCGAGACGCTGCTCCACCGCTGGACCGGCGCCGCCGACATGCTCATCGGCGCGGACGTCGCGGGCCGGCCGCTGCCTGAGCTCGACCGGCTGATCGGCTTCTTCGTCAACGTGCTTCCCTTGCGCGCAAGGCCCGCGCCCGACCTTTCCTTCGAGGCGCTGCTCGCCGCGACGCGCGACGAGGCCATGGCGGCGTTCGACCGGCCGACGCTGCCATTCGACCGGATCGTCGAGGCCGTCCGCGCGCCGCGCGACCGCAGCCGAAATCCGTTGGTTCAGCTCCTGTTCGTGCTGCAGAGCGCGCCGCGCGGCGACTTCGGCGTCGAGGGGCTTGAAGCGACGCTCGTCCCGGCCCCCGCGCAGAGCTCGAAGTTCGACATGGCGCTGTTCCTCGAACCGGACGGCGCGGGCGGCCTCTCCTGCGAATGGGCCTTCGCCACCGCGCTGTTCAGGCGCGGGACCATCGAGCATCTCGCCCGCGCCTTCGAACAGTTGCTCTCCGAGATCGTCGAAGCGCCGTCGCGCGCCCTCGGCCAGTTTTCCCCGCCGTCACTGGAGGACGCCAAGATGTCCGTCGCCCCGTCGCCCGTCTCCTCGGCTTCCGGCGCCCGCATGGGCTCCAAACTCGACAAGCTGAAGAAACTCTCGGCCGGCGGCCCGCGGCCGGCGGCGCCCGCGGGCCTGGTGCGGGAATCGACGCTCGCTCCCGGCGCGGATTTCCCGCTGGTGATCGAGCCGACGAGCCCCGACCTCGACGCGCCCGCCTGGGCCTCGGCCAACCGCGACCTCGTCGAGGACAGGCTGCGCCGCCATGCGGGCCTGCTGTTCCGCGGCTTCGGCCTCGCCGGCCCCCGCGACTTCGAAGCCTTCGCCGAGGCGCTCCAGCCCGGCCTCTACGGCGGCTACGGCGACCTTCCGAAGAAGGAGGGCGGCCAAAACACCTACCGCTCGACGCCCTATCCGGAAGACAAGATGATCCTCTTCCACAACGAGAGCTCGCACCTGCCGCGCTGGCCGCGCAAGCAATGGTTCTTCTGCGAGCAGGCCGCGCCGGTCGGCGGCGCGACGCCGATCGTCGACTGCCGCGAGATGTTCCGCCGCCTGCCCGCGGCCCTCGCCGAAAAGTTCGAGCGGCTGGGGCTCGCTTACGTCCGCACCTTCACGCCGCGGCTCGACGTCGACTGGCGCGACTTCTTCCGCACGAGCGACAAGGCCGAGGTCGAGGCGCGCTGCCACGCCGAGGGCGTGGAGATCGCATGGCTCGACGGCGACGCGCTGCAGACCCGCACGCGCTGCCCCGCGGTGATCGTCCACCCGCTCACCGGCGACACGTCGTTCTTCAACCAGGTGCAGCTGCACCACACCCGTTTCCTCGACGCCGACGTGCGCGAGGATCTGATCGGAATGCTGGGCGAAGACCGCCTGCCGCGGCAGGTGCTGTGGGGCGACGGTTCGGTGATCGACGACGCGACCATGGATCTGGTCGGCGAGCTCTACGAGGCCTGCGCGGTGCGCTTTGACTGGCGCAAGGGCGACGTCGTGATGCTCGACAACATGTTGGCCGCCCATGCCCGCGACCCGTTCCAGGGCACGCGCCGCATCGTGGTCGCCATGGGCGACATGACCGACCGCGCCGACGTCGCCGCGCGCGCGCCGGAGGCGTTCTCGTGAGCGGCGCCGGGAGCGCGGCGGCGGTGTTCGAGACTTGGCCGCTGAGCCCCGAGCAGCGCGCCGCGGGCGCGTCGCCCGAGGCGATCGTCGCCCAGTTCGCGATCGACGGCCCGGTCGACGAGGCCGGGCTCCGGGCCGCGCTCGCCGCGGTCGCGGCTCGGCACGACGTCCTGTCGAGCGCCTTCGTGGGCGCGGCGGGCTTTCGGGGATTGCGCCGGGCGCGGATCGACGGTCCGGCCGTCGCAGCCTGGACCGTCCGCGACCTGCGCGGGCGGCCGGAGTCCGAGGCCGAGATCGCCGTCGACCTGGCGGCGCTGAAAGCCGCGCCCTTCGACCTGTCGCGCGGCGAGACCTTGCGCGCCGGGTTGTGGCGGCTCGGGGATGACGCGTGGCGGCTCGCGGTGGCGGCCTCTCCGCTCGCGGCGGATCGCACGACGCTGATCCTGATCGCCGCCGCGCTTCAGGGACGCGCGGCGGCGTCCGACGACGACGCGTCTTACGCGCAATACGCCGACTGGCGCTCCGAGATGGAGGCCGACGAGGACGCTCCGCGGGGCAAGCTCCACTGGTCGGAGGAGGGCAGGGACGCGCCGCCCGCGCCGAGGCTCGCCTATCGCCGCGCGGGCGAGGGCGGCGCGCGCGAGGACCACCGCGTCGCGATCGACCCGGCGCTTGCGGCGCGCTTCGCCGAACGCGTCGGCGAGGCCGGCCTCGAGCTCGGCCTGCTCGCGATCTGGACCGCGCTGCTCGGACGGATCTCGGGCGACGGGCGCTTCCGTCTCGGCTGGCGGCACGACTGCCGCCGGGACTACGCCATGTTCGCCGGCGTGGCCGGGCCGTTCGAGAAGATCATGCCGGTCCGCGCGTCCTACGACCCCGCCGCGCCGTTCGAGCGGCATCTCGCAAGCCTGGTCGAGGCGGTCGCAGGCCATCTCGACTGGCAGGAGCATCTCGCCCTCGACGGTCCGGAGGCGCCGGAAGGCCTCGTCGTCGGCTTCGGGCTCGATGCGGGCGTCGACGCCTGGCGCCGCCTGTCGCTCGACGGACCGTCGCCCTTCGAGCTGGAGTTCCGGCCGGAGATCGGTTCGTCCGGCGCGCTTTCGGCGCTTTCGATCGGCTGGGACGCCGGCCGCTACGGCGCAGAGGCTGCCGAGACCTTGCTCGAGCAGGCCGCCGCGCTGATCGCCGCGATCGCCGAGGCGCCGGCCGTTCCGCTCGGCGAACTGCCGGTCGCCGCTCCTCGGGAGCGCGCCCGGATGGCGGAGCTGGACCGGACGAACGTCGCCCCGGTCGGACGCGCGCCGCTCCTGCCTCAGATGCTCGGCTGGGCGGAGCGCACGCCCGACGCTCCCGCCGTCTCCGGCGGCGGAGCGGCGCTGACTTACGCCGAGCTCGCCGGGCGCGTCGAAGGGGTGGCCCGGTCGCTTGCCGCCCGCGGCGTCGGGCCGGAGACGGTGGTGGCGCTCGACATGGCGCGGTCGGTCGACATGATCGTGGCGCTGCTCGCGGTGTGGCGAGCCGGCGGCGCCTATCTTCCGCTCGACCCCGCTTGGCCCGAAGCCCGCCGCCGGCAGCTCGCCGAGGCAGCCGGCGCGGCGATGGTGATCCACGACGGCGGGGCCGGCGCCCCGGCGTCGGGAATCCCGGCGCTCGCCTTCGCGGATGCGCTCGCCGGCACGGAGGCGGCGGCGCTGCCCGATCCCGACGCGCCGGCGCACCGCGCGGCCTATGTGCTCTTCACCTCGGGCTCCACGGGAACGCCGAAGGGCGTCGTGGTCGAGCACGGCCAGCTCGCGAACTATGTCGCGGCGGCCCGCGAGGCGCTCGGGCTCGACGAGCGTCGGCGCTTCGCGCTCGTCTCCACGGTCGCGGCCGATCTCGGCAACACCACGCTGTTCGGCGCGCTCGCCGGCGGCGCCTGCATTGCGGTCGCGGGCGACGACGAGGCGCGCGACCCGGCCGGCTTCGCGGCCTTCCTGCGGGCGAACGCAATCGACTGCGCCAAGCTCGCGCCGTCTCATCTGTCGGCGCTGCTCGAGGCCGAGGACGCGACCGTCCCAGCCGCCCTGATCCTCGGCGGCGAACCGGCGTCGCCGGCGCTCGTCGCCCGCATTCGCGCAGTCGATCCCGCCTGCAGGATCTTCAACCACTACGGCCCGACCGAGACGACGGTCGGCGTGCTGGTCCACGAAGCCGCGCCGTCCGAATCCGGCCCGCTTCCGCTCACCCGCGCGCTGGACGGCAACGTCGTCCTCGTGCTCGACGCCCACGGCCGTCCCGCCCCGACGGGAGAGCTCGGCGAACTCCATATCGGCGGCGCCCAGCTCTGCCGCGGCTATCTCGGCGCGTGCGGCGCAGGCTTCGTCGACGATCCGACGACGCCGGGCCGCCGGCTCTATCCGACCGGCGATCTCGCCCGCTATCGTCCCGAGGGCGGCGTCGAGATCGCGGGGCGGGCCGACGGCCAGGCGAAGATCGCCGGCCATCGCGTCGAGGTCGGCGAGGTCGAGGCGGCGCTCGCGGCGCTCGACAGCGTCCGCGAGGCGGCCGTGATCGTGCGCCGGGACGAGGGCGGCGCCTCGCTCGTCGCCTTCGCGACGACGCATGGGGCCGACGCCGCGGCGCTGAAGGCCGCGCTCGCCGCGCTTCTGCCGGCGCCGATGGTTCCGGCGCGGATCGTGCCGGTTGAGCGCATGCCACTGCTCGGCAACGGCAAGATCGACCGCGCCGCGCTCGCGGCGCGGCCGCTTGACGAGGCGCCCGCGGGGCTCGCGCCGCGGGACGCGCTCGAAACCACGCTGCGTGACCTTGCGGCCGAGCTTCTCGGCCGCTCTAGGGAGGCGGTCGGCGTCACGGACGACTTCTTCGACCTCGGCGGCAACTCGCTGCAGGTCATCAAGTTCGTGGCCAGGATCAGGAAGCTCTTCGGCGTCGACCTCGCGCCGGGCGCGGTGTTTGACCATCCGAGCGTTGCCGAACTCGCCGCAGCGCTGCGGGCGGAGGCGCCCGACGGGCGGATCGACCGAGTGGCCGAGATGCGGGCGACGCTCGCCGGGTTGCCGGAGGAGGAGCGGGCCGCGCTTCTTGCGGAAGCAGGCGGCGCGGGCTCGTGAGCGGCGCGGGGATCATGGACAGGGCGGCGCTCGCCGCCCTGATGCGCGCGGACGCGAGCGGCGAAGGCGCGCTCGTCGCCCGTTCCGACCCGTTCGCGCCTGCGCCGCTGTCCTTCGCTCAGCAGCGCCTGTGGTTCCTCCATCGCTTCGATCCCGCCGACGCCGCCTACAATTCCGCGCGCGCCTTCCGGCTTTCCGGCGACCTCGACGTCGAGGCGCTGGAGCGCGCCTTTCAGCGCCTGATCGCGCGCCACGGGGCGCTGCGCACGCGCTTCTTCGAGACCGCGGAGGGGCCGCGCCAGAGCGTTCTGGCCGACGCGCCTTTCGCGATCGCCCGCAACGGACCCGTTTCCGCCGAGACGCTCGCCGACTGGGCGCGGTCCGGCGCGAGCGAGCCCTTCGATCTGTCCGCGCGGCCGCTGTTGCGCGTCCGCCTCGCGCCGGTCGAGGAGGGCGGCTGGGCTTTGCTGATCGCGCTGCACCATGTGGTGGTCGATGCATGGTCGGCGGAGGTCATTCTCCGCGACGTCGAAGGGTTTTATGCGCAGGAGATCGGTACGACGGTCGCTGGAACTCCGCCCGATGGCGGGATCGGCGCCTTTTCCGAGATCGACGCAGTCGATCATGCGATCTGGCAGCGGGAGACGTTTTCGGGGGACGGCGGCGAGGCGGCCGTCGCCCGCTGGCGCGAGCGCTTCGGCGACGGCGTCCCCCCGCCGCTCGTCCTTCCGGCCGAGCGACGGCCAGCAGCCGACCGCGCCGCCGGCCGCGTCGCGCGCAGGCTGCCGCCCGAGCTCGCCGCGGCGCTCAAGGCTTTCTGCCGCCGCGAGCGTCTGACGCCCTTCGCCGTCCTGCTCGCCGCCTTCCAGCTCCTGCTCGGGCGCCTGTCGGGCCAGGAGGACTTTGCGATCGGCTGCCCCGCAGCCACACGCGGCCGCGCCGAGACCGAAGGCGTCGTCGGCTTCCTGGTCAACACGCAGGTGTTCCGCACGCGGCTCGATCCGGCGCTCACGATGCGCGCGCTTTGCCGCCGGCTGCGCGGCGAGGCGATGGCCGCGCTCGCCGACGCCGAGCTGCCCTTCGAACTCCTGCTCGACGCGCTCGGCGTGGAGCGGGACGCCGACCGCGCGCCGCTGTTCCAGGCGCAGTTCAACTTCCGCCCCCGCCGCGACGCCCGCCCGCTCGCGCTGAGCGGACTGGACATCGAGAAAATCGACCTGCCGCCGCTCAGCCCCCAGTTCGACCTGACGCTCGACGTCGCGGCCGATGGCGAGGGCGCCGACATCGAGCTTGAATACGACGCCGCCCGCTTCGACGCGGCGACCGCCGAACGCTGGGCGGAGACGTATCTGCCACTGCTCGGAGCGGCGCTCGCCGCGCCCGACGCGCCTTTGGGCTCGATCGCCGGTCTCGACGCGGCGGGGCTTGCGCAGGTTCGCACCTGGGGCGAACCGAGCGAGCGCGTCGAAGACGACGGACTGTTCGTGCATGAGCGGATCGCAGCCTTCGCGAAGGCCGCGCCCGATCGTCCCGCCATCGTGTTCGGCGCCGACACCGTCTCGCGCGGCGTGCTCGATGCGCGCGCGAACGAGATCGCGGCGGCGCTCATCGCGGCGGGGGTCGGCGCCGAGGACCTTGTCGGCGTCTCGCTGGAGCGGACGCCGGGCCTGATCGCGGCGCTGCTCGGCGTGCTGAAGGCCGGCGCGGCCTTCCTGCCGCTGCCGCTCGAGTGGCCGGATGCGCGGCTCGCCGAGGCCGCGGCCGACGCCGGCGCGGCCGTGATCCTGGCCGAGGTCCGGTCGGCGGACCGTCTCGCGGCCGCGGGCGCGCGGCTGCTGTTCGTGGATGGGGACGACGCGACGGGCGCGCCCGTCGCCCCGCGTGCGGCGCGGCCTCATGCCGGGTCGCTCGCCTACGCGCTCTATACTTCGGGCTCCACGGGGCGGCCCAAGGCCGTCGCTGTCCCCCACGGTCCGCTCGCCATGCATTCGGCCGCGGCGGCGCGGGCCTTCGGCCTGTCCGAGGCGACGCGCGAACTGCACCTGCTGTCCTTCGCCGTCGACGCGGCGCATGAGCGCTGGATGGGCGTTCTCGGCGCCGGCGGCGCGCTCGTCCTGAAGGACGAGGAGCTGTGGGCGCCCGAACGCGCCCTCGCCGAAATTGCGAAGGCCGGCGTCACCAACGCCGACCTTCCGCCCGCCTATCTCGCCGCGCTCGCGGCTCATGCCCGCGCCGCCGGCGCCGCCGTTCCCGAGGGCGTGCTGTGGTCCTTCGGCGGCGAGGCGACCTCGCGGGCGAACTTCGAGCTGGTCCGCGAGGCCCTGCGGCCGCGCGCGCTGATCAACGCCTACGGGCCGACCGAGACGGTGATGACGCCGCTCGCCAGGCGCTGGGGGCGGGACGACGCCGCCTTCGACGCGCCCTACGCGCCGATCGGCCGGCCGCTCGGCGACCGGCGCGCTTATGTGCTCGACGGCGCGCTGCAGCCGGTCGGGCCGGGCGTGGCCGCCGAGCTCTATGTCGGCGGCGACGGCCTCGCGCGCGGCTATCTCGGCCGACCGGGCCTGACCGCCGAACGCTTCCTCCCCGATCCGTCCGGGGCGCCCGGCGCACGGATGTACCGGACCGGCGACCTCGCGCGCTGGGACGCCGCAGGCGAGCTTCTGTTCGTCGGCCGCGCCGACGACCAGCTCAAGATCCGCGGCCACCGTATCGAGCCCGGCGAGGTCGAGGCGGCGCTCGCGGAGATCGAAGGCGTGGTCGAGGCCGCCGCCGTCGCCGTCGAGGGGCCGGGCGGGCGCAGGCTCGTCGCCTATGCGGCGGGTCCGGCTTCGTCTGAGACGATCCTCGCGCGGCTCAAGGCGCGGCTTCCCGCCCATATGGTTCCGTCGCGGGTCGTGACGCTCGACGCGCTGCCGCGGCTCGGCTCGGGCAAGGTCGACCGGCGGGCGCTGCCGGCGGTCGATTGGTCCGGGGATGGCGCTCGCGCGGCGCCTGAGGGCGCAGCCGAGGCGACGCTCGCGGCGGTCTGGGCCGAGGTCCTCGGGCTCGCCGAGGTCGGCGCGACCGACAATTTCTTCGCGCTCGGCGGCGACTCGATCCTGTCGCTCCAGGTCGTCTCGCGGGCGCGCGCCGCAGGCTTGCGGATCACGCCGCGGCAGATGTTCGAACGCCAGACCGTCCGCGACCTCGCCGCCGTCGCGGCGCCGGTCGAAGCCGACGAGACGGCTCCGGAGGCCGCGGAGACGGGCGAGGCTGAGCTGACGCCGATCCAACGCTGGTTTTTCGCGCAGGACATCCCGAACAGGTCGCGCTGGAACCAGTCGGTCACGCTGTCAGCCGCCGCCGCGGTCGACGACAGCGCGCTCGCGGCCGCCTTTGCGGCGCTGGTCGCGCGCCATGGCGCCCTGAGGCTGCGGTTCGCGCCCGCAGCGGAGGGCTGGCGGCAGGCTTACGGGCCGGTCGACGCGGAGGCCGCGCTCGTCGTCCGCGACGTCGCCGACGAGGCCGCCTCGGCCGCGCTGGCGGAGGAGCTTCAGACCGGTCTCGATCTCACGACCGGACCGCTCATCCGCGCCGCGCTGGAACGCAGGGCGAAGGGCGCGCGGCTGATGATCGTCGTCCACCACCTCGTGATCGACGGCGTTTCCTGGCGCGTCCTGCTGCAGGATCTTGAAACGGCCTATGGCCAGGCCGCGGCGGGACGGCCAATTGATCTCGGCCCAACGCCAGCGCCGTTTTCCGCCTGGGGCGCGCGGATCGCGGCATTCGCCCGCTCTCCACAAGCCGAGGCGCAGCTTCCGTTCTGGCGCGAGGCGGTCTCGGGCGCGCGCGCCTTCCCACCGGCGCGGCCCGACGGGGCCGACCGGATCGGCGACGTCTTCGTCCATCGCCTCGCCTTCGACCGCGCGACGACCGAGCGGCTTGCCAGCGCGCCGCGTTCCGTCCGGGCGCGGCTCGACGAACTGCTGGTCGCGGCGCTCGTTTGCGCGCTGACCGCCCGGCCCGGCGCGCCGGCCGTGACGATCGCGCTCGAAGGCCACGGACGCGACGGGGGCCTGGCCGACGGCGCGGACCTCGGCGGCACGGTCGGCTGGTTCACGGCGATCCACCCGCTGCGCCTCGCGCCGGCAGAGGGCGGCCCGCTCGCGGCGCTCAAGGCTGTGAAGGACCAGATGCGCGCCGCGCCCGACAGGGGCCTCGGCTACGGCGCGTTGCGCTGGATGGGCCGCGAGGACGTCCGCTCCGAGCTTGGCGCGACGCCGGAGCCGGACGTGCTGTTCAACTATCTCGGCCGGCTCGACGGAGCGACTTCGGACGGCGGCTTGTTCCCGCTGGCGGCGCTCTCGGCCGGCGTCGACCGGGACGCGGAGGCTCCCTGCGGGGCCGAACTCGTCGTCAACGGGCGCACGCTCGACGGCGAACTTGCGCTGGACTTCTCCGCCTCAGCCGCACGCCACGACCTCCGCGACGTCGAGGCGCTCGCGGAGCGCGTCGCCCGCGAGGCTAAGGCGATCGCGGACGCCTGCTTGGCGCCGGGCGCGGATGGCCTGACTCCCTCCGACGTCCCGCTCGCAGCGCTCGACCAGCATGCGCTCGACGGGCTGCTTAGGCGCCTGCCTCATCGCCCGGCGGAGATCGAGGACGTCTTTCCGCTTTCCCCCATGCAGGAGGGCATGCTGTTCCACGGGCTGGAGACGCCCGAGCTTTACGTCACCCAGACGCTGGTGGCCGCCGACGGGCTCGATCTCGAGCGCTTCGCCGCGGCGTGGGAGGCGGCCGCCGCGCGCCACGCGGCGCTGCGGACCGGCTTCGCCCATGAGGGGCTGGAGCGGCCGTTGCAGTTCGTCGTCGGGTCCGTTCCGTCGCCCGTCGAGATCCATGACTGGCGCGGCCGCCCCGACGATCCGGACGAGGCCCTGAGGGAACTGGGCCGCGAGGAGCGTCTCCGCGGCTTCGACCTCGAGCGGCCGTCGCTGCTGCGCGTCGCTCTCGTGCGGCTGGACGGCGGCCGCGCGCGGATCGCGCTCACCGCCCATCACCTTATTCTCGACGGCTGGAGCACCTCGCTGCTGATCGGCGAGGTGCTGGCGCGCTACGACGGCCGCGCGGTTCCCGCGGCCGGCGGCCGGTTCCGCGACCACGTCGCCTGGCTCGAAACGCGCGACGCCGAGGCAGCGGCCGCCGCCTGGCGCGAGCGCCTGGCGCCGCTCGACGAGCCGACCTCGCTCGCCGCCGCGATCGGCCGGCGGGAGGACGCCGCGGACGGCGTCGGCGTCTTCCGCCACGCGCTCGGCGCGGGCGAGACCGCCCGGCTGATGGATTTCGCGAAGCGGGAGCGGATCACCCTCAGCACGCTCGTCCAGGGCGCCTGGGCGTTTCTCCTGTCGCGCCTCACGGGTGAGCGCACGGTCGCCTTCGGCGCGACCGTCGCGGGACGGTCGTCCGAGGTTCCGGGCGTTGAGACCGCGCTCGGCCTGTTCATCAATACGGTCGCGGAGGTCGCAACGGTCGATCCCGCGGCCCCTGTCGGGGACTGGCTCCGAGGCGCGCAGGCGCAAAGCGCCGCCATGCGCGAGCACGAGCACGTCGCCCTCCACCTTGCGCAGGCGCTCGCGGGGCGGCCCGGCGCGCCGCTGTTCGATACGCTCATCGCCTTCGAGAACTACCCCGTGGCCGAGGCGCTGAAGACGCGCTACGGCGACGGCCTGGCGCTCCGCCAGCTCTCGAACCTCGAGGCCACCAACTATCCGCTCGCGATCACGGTGGCCGAGAAGGTCGGCGTCCTCGATTTCGGTTGGACGTTCTCGCGCGAGGTCTTCGACGACGCGACGATCGAAAGTCTCGACGCGCGGCTGAAGCGCGTCCTGCTCGCGATGGCCGGGGACGCCGGGGCGCCGCTCGGCCGGCTCGACCTGCTCGACGACGGCGAGCGCGCGGCCCTCGGCGCGGGCGACGGCGCCGCCAAGGACTACGGCTGCGGAAGCGTGCTGGAGCTGATCGAGGCCCGGATCGCCGCGGCGCCCGAGGCTCCGGCCGTGACCTTCGGGAGCGAGACGATCAGCTACGCCGAACTCGGCCTGCGGGCCGACCGTCTCGCGGCGCGGCTGCGGCGCCTCGGGGCGGGGGCCGACGCCGTCGTGGGCGTCGCGCTCGAGCGCTCGCTGGAGCTCGTCGTGGCGCTGCTCGGGATCATGAAGGCGGGCGCGGCTTTCCTGCCGCTCGATCCGGAGCTTCCGCCGGCCCGGCTGCAGGACATGGCCGAAGACGCCGGCGCGCGCATCGTGGTGAGCGTCGCCCGCCTCGCCGAGGCTTTCCCGGAAACGCCGGGCGTCCAGGTCGTGGCCCTCGACCGGATCGGCGGCGCCGAAGACGCGCGGTCCGACGCGGCCCCGCGGACGGACCGCCGGTCGCTCGCCTATGTGCTGTTCACGTCGGGCTCGACCGGCCGCCCGAAGGGCGTCGGCAACACCCATGCGGGCCTCCACAACCGCATCGCATGGATGCAGGAGCGCTACGGTCTCGCGCCCGGCGACGCGGTGCTTCAGAAGACCCCGATCGGCTTCGACGTCTCGGTCTGGGAGTTCTTCTGGCCGCTGGCGTTCGGCGCGCGGCTCGTCGTCGCCGCCCCCGGCGCGCATCGAGACCCTGCGGCGCTCGGCGCGCTGATCCGGGCGGAGAGGATCACGACGCTGCATTTCGTGCCCACGATGCTCGCGGCCTTCGTTGCCTCCGGGGAGCTGGGCCGCTGCCCCAGCCTCAGGCGGATCATGGCGAGCGGCGAGGCGTTGCCTCCGGACCTCGCCCGCGCCACGCTCGCCGAAACATCCGCCGAGCTGCACAACCTCTATGGCCCGACCGAGGCCGCGATCGACGTCACGCACTGGACCTGCGCGGCCGACGACGACGTGATCCCAATCGGGCGGCCTATCGCCAACACCGCCATCCGCATCCTCGACGCCGATCTCGGCCTTGCGGCGCCGGGCGTTCCGGGCGAGCTCGCGATCGCGGGCGTCAATCTCGCGCGCGGCTATCTCGGCCGGCCGGGGCTCACCGCAGAGCGCTTCGTACCCGACGCCCACGGCGCGCCGGGCGACCGGCTGTATCTGACCGGGGACCTCGGGACGCTCGGCCGGGACGGCGCGATCCGCTATCTCGGCCGCCTCGACCGCCAGTTGAAGCTGCGCGGCATGCGGGTCGAGCCCGCCGAGATCGAGGCGGAGCTGCGCCGCCTGCCCGGCGCCCGCGACGCGGCCGTGCTGCCGTGGAGCGACGCGCTTGTCGCCTATGTCGCGGCCGACGCGCTCGACGAGTCCCAGGCGACCGCGATCCTCGCCGCGCGCCTGCCCGGCCACATGGTGCCCGCGCGGATCATCGCGCTGCCGGCTCTTCCCGCGACCGCCAACGGCAAGCTCGACCGGCGCGCGCTGCCGCCCCCGGACGTCGCCGCCGCGTCCGACGAACCGCCGCTTCCCGGCGTCGAGCGCTCGGTCGCGGACATCTGGGAGGCCGCGCTCGGCGTCGCTGCCCTCGGCCGCCACGACGACTTCTTCCAGCGCGGCGGCCATTCCCTGCTCGCGATGCGGGTCGTGTCGCGGCTGCGGGCCGACCACGGGATCGATCTCCCGGTGAGTGCGCTGTTCGAGGCCCGCACGCTCGCCGCCTTCGCTGCGCGCGCAGAGAGCGCGGGAGGCGGCGTCGAGGACGATGTCGCAGCGATGACCGAACTTTTGGACGTCCTCGAGGTCGCCGAATGAACGATTTGTCTCCCGGCCGCGCCGCCCAGCTCAAGGCCGTGGCCGACCGCGTCGTCGCCCTCCCGCAGGACAAGCGCCGGGCCTTTCTCATGCAGCTCCGCGACAAGGGGATTTCGCCCGCCTCGCTGCCGACGCCCCGCGCTCCGGAGCGCGAAGCCCGCGGGCTTTCCGACGCCCAGCGCCGCTTCTGGACGCTGTGGCGGCTCGATCCGGCGAGCGGCGCCTACAACATCGCGGCGGGGCTCCGCCTTCGGGGCATGCTCGACGAAGGCGCGCTCGCGGCCGCCCTCGACGCCGTCGTCTCGCGGCACGGCCAGCTGCGCGCGGTGTTCGCCGAAGAGGACGGCGAGGTCGTCCAGCGCATCCTCCCGACGGCGAGGGAAACGCTCGCCGTCGTGGATCTGACCGGACTGCCCGACGCCGAGCGCGCCGCCCGGTTCGAGACCCTGTCGAAGGCCGACGCCGCTGCGCCGTTCGATCTCGCGAGCGAAACGCCGTTTCGCGCCCTGCTCGTGCGCGAGACGGCCGACAGCGCCGCGCTGCTGCTGACGCTCCACCACATCGCCGCCGACGGCTGGTCGCTCGAACTGCTGGTCGCCGACCTCGCGGCGGAATACGGCCGGCGTGTCGCGGGCGGCGGCGCGGACCGGCCGGCGCCGGTCATCGACTACGTCGACCACGCCTGGTGGCGCGGCCAGTTGCTCGACGCCGGCGAGGGCGAACGCGAGCTCGATTTCTGGCGCGAGACGCTCGGGGACGTCCACCGGACCCTGGATCTGCCCGCCGACCGGCCGCGCACCGGCCGCAGCGACGTCGACGCCGGCGTGCTGCGCTTCGATCTTCCGCCCGAGACCGCGTCGGCGGTCGCGGCGCTCGGCCGCGATCTCGGGGCGACCGGCTTCATGGTTCTGCTCGCGGGCTTCGCCGTCCTGCTCGCGCGTCTCGCAGGCCAGCCGGAGCTTCGCGTCGGAACCGCGGTGGCGAACCGCTCCAGCCCAGACGTCGAGGGCGTGATCGGCTGCTTCGTCAACACGCTCGCGCTGCCGCTGCGCGTCGATCCGTGGCTCAGCTTCGCCGTGCTCGTGACGGAGACCCGGCGGACGGTGCTGTCGGCGCAGGCGAACCAGACTCTTCCGTTCGAGCGGCTGGTGCAGAGCCTCAGTCCGGAGCGCAGCCTGACGCGCGCGCCGCTGTTCCAGGTCATGTTCCAGCACGACCGCGCCGCGGCTGCGCACAGCGTCCGGTTCGAGGGGCTTCGGAGCGAACCGCTCGCCCGCGAGGGCGGCGCGGCGCAGTTCGACCTCACGCTGACGACCGTCGAGGACGCGGACGGGCGGCTGCGCGGCTCGTTCGAATATGACGCCGCGGTTTTCGACCGCGGGACGGTCGCTGGCTGGGCGTCGCGTTTCGAGCGCCTCATCGGCGAACTGCTCCGCCATCCCGACGCGGCGCTCGGTGGGGCGACGCGTCTCGACGACGACGCGTTCGCCGAAGTCATGCAGTGGGGCGCGCCGGGCTGGCGGACCGAGGCGGACGGCCTGCTGGTCCATGAGCGGATTGCGGCCTTCGCCGCGACCGACGCCGGGCGCGACGCCATCCTGTTCGGCGAACGCGTGGTGACGCGGGGGGCGCTGGAGGCGCGGGCGAACCGGATCGCCGCCGCGCTGGTCGAAGCCGGAGTTGGGCCGGAGGACCGGGTCGCCGTCGCGCTCCCGCGCTCGCCCGAGCTGATCGCCGCCCTGCTCGGCGTGCTCAAGGCGGGCGCCGCCTTCCTGCCGCTGCCGCTCGACCAGCCGGACCGGCGGATCGCCGAGACGGCCGCCGACGCGGGCGCGGTCCTCGTCGTGACGGAAGCGGCGGCCGCGCCGCGGCTGCAGGGCGCAGGCGTGCGCCTTCTCGTTCTGGAGCGCGACGCGGCCGGGGAGCAGGACGCGCCGCCGGACGTTGCGCGACCGCATCCGGACCAGCTCGCTTATGTGCTCTACACGTCGGGCTCGACCGGCAGGCCCAAGGGCGTCGCCGTGGCGCACGGGCCGCTCGCGGCGCATTCGGCGGCGGCCGCCGTCGCCTTCGGCCTGTCGGAGGCGACACGGGAGCTCCATGTGCTGTCCTTCGCCTTCGACGCCGCCCACGAGCGCTGGCTCGGCGCGCTCGGCGCGGGCGGGGCGCTCGTGCTGAAAGACGAGGAGCTCTGGGCGCCGGAGCGGACGCTCGCCGAAATCGCCGGCCGCGCAATCACCCATGCGGATGTTCCGCCCGCCTATCTCGCCGCGATCGCCGAGCATGCCGAGCAAAGCGGAGCGGAGGCGCCCGGAGGCGCGCTCTACTCCTTCGGGGGCGAGGCGACCTCGCGCGCCGCCTTCGAGCTGATCATCCGCGCCCTGAAGCCCCGCGCGCTCGTCAACGGCTACGGACCGACCGAGACGGTGATGACGCCGCTCGCCTGGCGATGGGACGGCGGGGCAGGCTTCGAATCCGCCTACGCGCCGCTCGGCCGTCCGATCGGAGAACGGCGGGCCTATGTGCTCGACCACGCGCTCCAGCCGGTCGCCCCGGACGCGGCGGGCGAGCTCTACATCGGCGGCGACGTGATCGCCCGCGGGTACCTCGATCGGCCCGCGGCCACCGCCGAGCGCTTCACGCCCGATCCGTTCGGGGCGCCGGGCGCCCGCATGTACCGCACCGGCGATCTCGCGCGCTGGACCCGCGGCGGCGAACTGATCTTCCTCGGACGGGCGGACGACCAGGTGAAGATCCGCGGCCATCGAATCGAACCCGGAGAGGTCGAGGCGGCGCTGCTCGCGGAGGACGGCGTGCGGGAGGCGGTCGCGGTCGCGGTCGAGGCGCCGGAGGGGCGCCGTCTCGTCGCCTACGCCGCGCCTTCGGGCGACGGCGAGGCGCTTCTCGCCGCGCTGAGGGAGCGCCTTCCCACCCACATGGTCCCCGCGCGGGTCGTGACGCTCGACGCGCTTCCACGGGCGGGCTCCGGCAAGGTCGACCGGCGCGCCTTGCCCGCGGTCGACTGGTCGCAGGCGAGCGGGCGGGTTGCGCCCGAGGGGCAGATCGAGACCGCGCTCGCCGAGATCTGGGCGCACGCGCTCGGCTTCGACGCGGTCGGCGCGACCGACAACTTCTTCGCGCTCGGCGGCGACTCCATCCTGTCGCTCCAGGTCGTCTCGCGCGCCCGGGCCAAGGGCCTCGCCGTCTCGCCCAAGCAGATCTTCGAACGCCAGACCGTCCGCGAACTCGCGGAGGTCGCCACTTTCGCCGGGGACGACGTTCGGCCGCGTGCCGGCGCCGCGGGCGAGGCGCCGCCGCTTTCCGATGCCGACCTCGAGGCGCTTGGCGTCGCGCGCGGCGCGGTCGAGGCGGTGTTCCCGCTGTCGCCGCTCCAGCGCGGGCTGCTGTTCCATGCGGCGGAGGATCCCGAGGGCGCGGCCTATGTCGAGCAGAGCGTCGTCACGGTCGACGGGCTCGACGCCGAACGCTTCGCGCAGGCCTGGCGCGAGACCTTCGCGCGCCATCAGGCGCTGCGCAGCGTGTTTATCGCGGACAACCAGGTCGTGTTTCGCGACGCCGCCTGTCCGATCGAGATCGTCGACGCCCGCGGCCTCGGCGACGCCGCCCTCGCGGCGATCGCGAGCGAGGAGCGCGCGCGCCGCTTCGACCTCGTCCGCGGGCCGCTGTCGCGCCTCAAGCTCCTGCGCTGCGACGAGGCCCGCTGGCGCCTCGTCTGGACGTTCCATCACGTCATTCTCGACGGCTGGAGCGCCTCGCTGGCGATCGGCGAAGCGCTGACGCGCTATGCGGGCGGCACGCTGCCGGAGGTCGCGCCCTACGCCCGCTACGTGGACTGGCTGTCCCGCCGGGACGCCGCGGCCGACGAGGCGTTCTGGCGCGAAGCCCTGGCGGGGGTCGACGAGCCGACCCTGCTCGGGGCCGCGGCCGCCAGCGCGGGCGGACAGTCGGAGCACGGCCTGCTGCGCCGCAGGCGAGACCACGCCGCGACGGCCCGCCTCGTAGCCTTCGCCAGGCGGGAGCGCGTCACGCTCAACGCCCTGATCCAGGGCGCGTGGGCGCTGCTGCTGTCGCGCCGGACGGGCCAGGAGACCGTGACGTTCGGCGCTACGGTCTCGGGCAGGCCGGCTGAGCTCGACGGCTGCGAGACGATGATCGGGCTGTTCATCAACACGCTGCCGGTCGCGGTCTCCGCGCCGCCCGGCCGCCGCGTCGGCGAGTGGCTGCGCGACCTGCAGGCGTGGGGAGCCGCGCTCCGCGAACATGAGCAGACGCCGCTCAACGACGTCCAGCGCTGGGCCGGGCATCCGGGCCGGCCGCTGTTCGACACGCTCCTCGTGTTCGAGAACTATCCGGTCGACCGCGCGGCGCGGGACGGATCGGGACTGACCGTCGAGGCGGTGGAGGCCGAGGCGGCCGCCCTGACCCATTATCCGCTCACGCTCGGGATCGACGCCGGCGAGGCGCTCGACATCGCCTTCGGCTACGATCGCGCCGTGTTCTCCGACGAGCGCGTCCGCGAGCTGGCGCGCAGCCTGGACGCGCTGCTCGACCGCCTCGCGGCGGATCCGGACGCGGCTCTCGGGTCGCTCTCCCCGCTGTCGGAGGAGGACGCGGCGATCCAGGCGCCCTGGACGCGCGGCCAGTGGGAGAAGCAGGCGCCGCAGTTCGTCCATGAGCGGATCGCCGCCTGGGCGGCCGCGGATCCGGACCGTCCCGCGGTGCTTTTCGGCGACCTCACGGTGACGCGCGGCGAGCTCGACAGGCGCGCCAACCGGATCGCCCGCGCCCTCGTCGACCGCGACGTCGGGCCGGACCGGATCGTCGGCGTCATGCTCGGCCGATCGCCCGACCACCTTGCGGCGCTGCTCGGCGTGCTGAAGGCCGGCGGCGCCTTCCTGCCCCTGCCGCTCGACTGGCCGGCGGCCCGGCTCGCTGAAACGGTTGCGGATGCGGGCGCCTGGCTCGTGATCGCCGAGGCGTCGACGCTCGACCGGGCGCGTGCGACCGGCGCCGCCGTGGTCGGGATCGACGGCCCCGACGGGTCGGGCGCGGCCGCGGCGCCGCTCCCATCCGCGCTCCACGCCGAAAGCCTCGCCTATGTCATCTACACGTCGGGCTCGACGGGACGGCCGAAGGGCGTCGGCGTCGGCCACGCCGCGATCGCCATGCACTGCGCGGCGACCGCGCCGCTTTACGACATGGACGAGCGCTCGCGCGAATTCCACTTTATCAATCTCGCCTTCGACGGCGCGCACGAGCGCTGGCTGACCGCGCTCATGACGGGCGGAAGCCTCGTGCTGCGCGACGACGAGCTCTGGACGCCCGAGCGCACGCTCGAGGCGATGGGCCGGCACGGCGTCACCAACGCCGGCTTCCCGCCGGCCTATCTCACCGCGATGGCCTCGGGCGCCGCGGGCGCGCCGCCGCCGGCCGTGGACCTCTACTCGTTCGGCGGCGAGGCGATGCCGCGCGCCGGCTTCGAGCTGGCGCGATCGGCGCTGAAGCCGCGCGTCCTGATCAACGGCTACGGTCCGACCGAGGCGGTGGTGACGCCGCTGCTCTGGCGCGTCGAGACCGCCTCCGATGTCGTCTTCGAGGGCCCCTATGCGCCGATCGGCCGCCCGGTCGGCGACCGGCGCGCCTATGTCCTCGACGACGCGCTCCATCCGGCTCCGGAAGGCGCGACCGGCGAACTCTGGATCGGCGGCGCGGGGCTCGCGCGCGGCTATCTCCGCCGCGCCGCGCTCACGGCGGAACGCTTCGTCCCGGATCCGTCCGGAGAGCCGGGAGCGAGGATGTTCCGCACCGGCGACCTCGTGCGCTGGGGGGCGGACGGCGCGGCGATCTATGTCGGGCGCGTCGACGAGCAGGTGAAGATCCGCGGCTATCGCATCGAGCTCGGCGAGATCGAGGCGGCGCTGGTCGAGGCGGGAGCCCGCGAGGCGGTGGCGCTCGCCGTCGAGACGCCCCGCGGGCGGCGGCTCGCCGGCTATGCAGCGGGCGCAGACGGCGCGGCCCTGCTTGGGGCGCTGAAGCTGCAGCTGCCCGACTACATGGTCCCATCGCGAATCGTCACGCTCGCGGCGCTACCACGGCTGTCGACGGGCAAAATCGATCGCCGCTCCCTGCCTCAGATCGACTGGGAGGCCGACGACGCCGGCGCGGTCAAGCCGGCTGGCGAGGTCGAGACGGCGCTCGCCCGTGCATGGGCCGAAACGCTGAACCTTCCGGAAGTCGGCGTCACCGATAATTTCTTCGGGCTCGGCGGCGACTCCATCCTCTCCCTGCAGGCGGTGTCGCGGGCCCGGGCCTCGGGCGTGGTCGTCACCCCGCGCCAGATTTTCGAGCGGCCGACGATCCGTGAGCTCGCCGAGGTCGCGGAGCGGGCCGCGGTGGCGGCAGCGCCGGCGGGGCCCGTTCAAGGGCCTGCGGTCCTGACGCCGATCCAGCGCTGGTTCTTCTCGCTTCAGCTGGCGCGGCCGGCGCGCTGGAGCCAGTCGGTGGAGCTTTCGGCGCAAGGAACGGTGGACGTCGCGGCCCTTGGGCTGGCGTTCGACGCGCTCGTCGAGCGGCACGACGCGCTGCGGCTGCGCTATCGGCGCAACGACGCGGCGGGCGAATGGCGTCAGGATTACGCGCCCGCAGAGACGGTGCGTGACACGCTTGGGGTCCGGGACGTCGCGGACGACACGGAGCTTGCGGACCTGTGCGAGACGCTGCAGACGGACCTTGACCTCGAGCACGGCCCGCTCGTCCGCGCCGCGCTCGCGCGGCTTCCGGACGGAACGGCGCGGCTGCTCGTCGTCGTCCATCATCTTGTGGTCGACGGCGTCTCGTGGCGCGTGCTGCTCGAGGATCTGGAGCAGGCCTATGATCAGGCCCGATCGGGCGCGGCCGTTGCGCTCGGCGCGAGAAGCGCGCCGTTCTCTGCCTGGGGCGCGCGGCTCGAAACCTACGCCGCGAGCGCCGGGCTAGAGGCCGAGCGGCCGTTCTGGCGCCGGGCGGCCTCGAGCGAACGCGCCTTCCCGCCCGCGCGCCCCGAGGGCGCGGACCGGATCTCGGAAGCGGAGCGGGTGCGCGTCTCATTCGACCGCGCCGCGACGGCGCGGCTTGCGGCGGCGCCCCGCGCCGTCCGCGCGCGGGTCGACGACCTGCTGCTCGCGGCGCTGGCGCGGGTTCTCGCGCGACGGCGCGGCGCCGAGGCGCTGACGGTCGGGATGGAGGGCCACGGCCGCGACGGCGGTCCGTCCGATGGGCTCGACCTCAGCCGCACGGTCGGCTGGTTCACGAGCGTCTTTCCGCTCCGGCTGGAGGGGTTGACGGGCGAACCGCTCGCCACGCTGAAGGCGGTCAAGGACGCCGCGCGGGCGGCCCCCGGGAAGGGCCTCGGCTATGGCGTCCTGCGCTGGATGGGAAGCGACGAGGCGCGCGCCGAGCTCGCCTTGCTTCCGGCGCCGGACGTGCTGTTCAACTATCTCGGTCGGTTCGACGTCTCGGGCGCACCAGCGGGCGCGTTCGTGCTCACCGGACGCAGCGCCGGAGATGACCAGGATCCGGACTCTCCCCTGGGCGCCGAGCTGACCATCAACGGCCAGACGCTCGACGGCGAACTGACGCTCGACCTCGTGTTTTCCGCCGCGCGCCACGACCGCGCCGTAGTCGAGGAACTCGCGGGGGCCCTGAGATCGGAGGCGATCGCGCTGGCGGCGGCCTGCGAGCGGCCGGACGCTGAAGGGCTGACGCCTTCCGACGTCGCGCTGGCGCGTCTCGACCAGCCGCGTCTCGACGCGCTGCTCCAGCGCCTGCCGCTTCGGCCGGGGGAGGTTCAGGACATCTATCCCCTGACTCCGATGCAGCAGGGCATGCTGTTTCACGGCCTCGACGAGCCCGAACTTTATGTCACGCAGATCTCGGTCGCGGCCGAAGGGCTCGACTGCGCCCGCTTCGCGGCCGCCTGGGACGCAACCGTCGCCCGGCACGCGGCGCTGCGCACCGGCTTCGTGTCCGATGGCCTCGAACGGCCGCTCCAGTTCGTCGTCGAGAAGGCGGCTTCCGTGGTCGAAACGCTCGACTGGCGGGGCCGGGACGTCACGGAGGACAATCTCGCCGCCCATGCCGAGGGGGAGCGCCAGCGCGGCTTCGACCTGCTCAGGCCGCCCCTGCTGCGGATCTCGCTGGTCCGCCTCGACGGCGGACGCGTGCGCGTCGTTCTGACGAGCCATCATCTCATCCTCGACGGCTGGAGCACCTCGCGCCTGACGGCCGAGGCGCTCGCCCGCTACGAGGGCCGCGCCGTCCCGGCGGCGGGCGGGCGTTTCCGCGACCACATCGCCTGGCTCGAGGCCCGTGACGCCGAGGCCTCCGCCGCCTTCTGGAAGGAGAGGCTCGCGTCGCTCGACGGGCCGACGCTGCTCGCCGAAATCTTCGGCAGGCCGCCCAAGGGCGAAACCGGCTTCGGCCACGAGGCTTTCACCCTAGATCCCGGCGCGACCGCG
The DNA here is from genome assembly GCF_027922265.1 of Hansschlegelia plantiphila. GTDB lineage: Bacteria > Pseudomonadota > Alphaproteobacteria > Rhizobiales > Methylopilaceae > Methylopila > Methylopila plantiphila. The sequence goes on from NZ_BSFI01000022.1 coordinate 224,236, forward strand.
CGGCTCAAGCGTTTCGCCCGCGAGCGCAACGTCACGCTGAACACCGTTGTCCAGGGCGCCTGGGCGCTGTTGCTGTCGCGCCTGACCGGCGCGCGGACCGTCGCCTTCGGAACCACGACCTCCGGCCGCTCGTCCGACGTCCCCGGCGTCGGCGAGGCCGTCGGCCTGTACATCAACACGCTGATCCAGGCCGAGACCGTCGATCCATCCCAGGGCGCGGCGGACTGGCTCGCCGACGTTCAGGCGCGCGCGGCCGCGATGCGCGATCACGAGCACGCGCCGCTCTACGCGACCCAGGCGCTCGCGGGCTTCGGCGGCGCGGCGCCGTTCGACACGCTGCTGGTGTTCGAAAACTATCCGGTCTCGGCGGCGCTTCACGAAGGGCGCGGCGTGAAGCTCGCACCGCTCGGAGGCGTCGAGACCACCAACTATCCGCTGGCGCTCACAGTCATGGAGACCGGCGCGGGGCTCGAATTCGGTTGGACCTGGAGCCGCGAGGCCTTTCGCGGCGAGACGGTCGCCGGTCTGGACGCCAGCCTGAAGCGGGCGGTGCTGGCGATCGTCGCCGATCCGGACGCTCCGCTCGGCGCGGTCGACCTGCTCGACGCCGCCAAGAGCATGGCCGACGCCTCGACGGCGCGCGACTGGGGGGGCCGGGCGACCGTGCTCGACCGCATCGCGGGGTGGATCGAGCGGACGCCGGAGGCGCCGGCGGTCGCCTTCGAAGGCGAGACGCTGAGCTACGGCGAACTCGGCCGGCGCGTCGATGACCTCGCGGCCCGGCTCGCGGGCCGCGGCGTGCGCGAGGATCATGTGGTCGGGATCGCGCTCGAGCGCTCGCTCGAACTCGTGGTCGCGATCCTCGCGATCATGAAGGCGGGCGCCGCCTGGCTGCCGCTCGAGCCCGATCTGCCGGCGGCGCGCATCGCCGAGATGGCGGCGGACGCGGGCGCGCAGGTTGTACTAAGCGCGTCGAGTCTCGCTGGCCGGCTCCCGGCCGGCGCCGGTTTCGAGGTTCTGCTGCTCGACCGGCCGGACTCCGATCCGCACGTGACGCCCTCTCCGCGGCTCCATCCCAAGTCGCTCGCCTATGTCATCTACACCTCGGGCTCGACCGGCAGGCCGAAGGGCGTCGGCAACACGCACGAGGGGCTCCGCAACCGTGTCGCCTGGATGCAAGACCGCTACGCCCTGACGCCCGACGACGCGGTTCTGCAGAAGACCCCCATGGGCTTCGACGTCTCGGTCTGGGAGTTCGTCTGGCCGCTCTTCGCGGGCGCCCGGCTCGTGGTCGCGCCGCCCGGCGCCCATCGCGATCCCGCTGCGCTCGGCGCGCTCATCAGGGCCGAGGGCGTGACGACGCTGCACTTCGTGCCGTCCATGCTGGCGGCCTTCCTCGCTTCGGGCGAGCTGTCGTCCTGCCCGACCCTCCGGCGCATCCTCGCGAGCGGCGAGGCGCTTGCGCCAGACCTCGCCCGGGGAACGCTGGCCGCGACCGGAGCGGAGCTGCACAATCTCTACGGTCCGACCGAGGCGGCGATCGACGTGACGCACTGGACCTGCGCTTCCGACGAGCGGCGAACGCCGATCGGCCTGCCGATCGCCAACACCGCGATCCGCATCCTCGACGCGGACTTCCACGAGGCGCCTCCGGGCGCGGCCGGGGAGCTCGCGATCGCGGGCGTCAATCTCGCGCGCGGCTATCTCGGCCGGCCGGGGCTGACCGCTGCGCGCTTCGCGCCCGATCCTGGAGGGGCGCCCGGCGACAGGCTCTATCTGACCGGCGACCTCGCCCGCCGGGATCCGGACGGGGCGCTGATCTATCTCGGCCGCGTCGACCGGCAGGTGAAGCTGCGCGGAATGCGGGTGGAGCCGGGCGAGGTCGAGGCGGCGCTCCGGGGCTTCCCAGGCGTTCGCGAGGCCGCTGTCATCGTGGTCCGCGACGCGCTCGTGGCCTATGTCGCGACCGGGGACGGAGCTTGCGCGCCCGAGGACGAGATCAGGGCCTCGCTCGCCGAGCGGCTCCCCGCGCATTTCGTGCCGGCGCGGGTCGTCGTCCTGCCGGCGCTGCCGACCACGCGGAACGGCAAGCTCGACGTTTCGGCCCTACCGAATCCGGACGGCGGCCGGAGCTCAGAGGCGGAGCCGCCGGAGACCGAGACCGAACGCGCCGTCGCGGAGGTCTGGGAGGAGGCGCTGGGCGTCGCCCCCGGCCGCAGCGACGACTTCTTCCACCTCGGCGGCCATTCGCTGACCGCCATGAAAGCGCGTGCGCTCCTGCTCGAACGCCACGGGCTCGACGCGCCGATCCGCCGGTTCTTCGAGCGTCCGCGGCTCGCCGATTTCGCGGCCTCGCTGCCGCAGCTCGGCGAGCGCCCGCAGGGCCTGCTCGACGACATGGACCGCTGGATGAGCGAGATCGAAGGATAGAGCGATGACCATCGACGCCCGCCAGATCAGCATGCGTTACGCGGCGCTCGCGCCCGAGGCGCGGCGCAGATTCCTGGAGAAGTTGAAGGAGAACGGCGTCGACTTCGCCGCGCTTCCGATCTCGCCGGCCCCGCGCGGCGGCGACGTCCCCTTGTCCGAGGCGCAGCGCGGCCTTTGGCTCACATGGCAGAGCGATCCGTCGAGCCCGGCCTACAACATAGGCGGCCTCATCACTGTCCAGGGAGAACTCGGCGAGGCCGCGATGCGTCGGGCGCTCGCCGCGCTCGCCGAACGGCACGAGCCGCTGCGCACGACCTTCGGCCTGAGCGCCGACGGCGAGCCGGTCCAGCGCCTCGACGCGTCGGCGGCGCCGACCCTCGTCGCGCGCGATGTCGCCGATGACGCGGAAAGCGCCGCGGCGGCCGAGGCGCTCGTGCGGAAGCCTTTTGACCTTGAGACGGGTCCGCTGCTGCGCGTCGAGCTGCATCGCCGCGGCGACGGCCAGTCCGCGATCGCGCTGTCGCTTCACCATGTCGTCGCCGACGGCGAGGCGATCGGCCTGATCCTCGAAGAGCTGTCGGTTCTCTACCAAGCTGCCCTGGCCGGCGTCCCTGCGGAGCTGAAGCCGCTTCCTATCCAGTTCTCCGACTATGTCCGTTGGCTGCGCGACTGGCTCGACGCCGGCGAGAAGGAGCGGCAGATCGCCTTCTGGCGCGACGCGCTCGGCGAGGAGCGAGCCCCGCTCGAGCTGCCGTTCGACCGCAGGCGGCGCGCGCCGCGCGGACCGGTCGAAGGCCGCGGCCATATGGTCCGGCTGTCGCCCGAGCTGTCGGGGCGCCTGCGGGCGACCGCCCGCAGCGGCAACGCCACGCTGTTCATGGTCGTGCTCACGCTTTTCCGGCTGACGCTCGCGCGGTGGAGCGGGAGCGACGATGTCCGCGTCGGCGCTCCGCTTTCGAACCGTCGCCGCGCCGAAACCCATGGGGTGGTCGGCTATTTCGCCGCGACCGCCACGCTCGGCGGCGCGCTCGACCAGCGGCTGAGCTTCGCGGAGGCGCTCGCCGGGGAAAAAGAGCGTCTGCTCGCGGCGTCCGAGAATGTCGACGTTCCGTTCGACGCGGTTGTCGAGGCGCTTAGGCCCGCCCGCGTCGACGGGGTCCATCCGCTGTTCCAGACCAAGTGCACGGAGCAGCGCGCGGGCGACGTCTCGCATTTCGGCGGCCTGCCGGCGGAGGCGCGCAGCCTCTCGGCCGGCGAGGCCCATTTCGACCTCAGCCTGGACGTCGCCGACGGACCGGATGGCCTCGACTGCCATTTCGCCTTCGCGCGCGATCTTTTCGACCTCGCGACCGTCGAGCGTTTCGCCGCCGACTTCACGGCGCTCGCGGACGCCGCCTCGCGGGATCCGCGCCGGCGGCTCGTCGACCTGCCGCTCGTGTCAGGGCGGCCGGCGGCGACCGTTCGAGACTCCGCGCCCGCCGAGGACGTTGTGGACGCCTGGCGCCGTCATGCGGCCGCGGCGCCCGACGCGACCGCGCTCGCGGACGGCGTGCGGAGGATGTCGCGCGGCGCGCTCGACGCGGCCTCCGACAGGCTCGCGCGGCGGCTGGCCGCCCGCGGCGTCGGACCGGACGTCGCGGTCGCGCTCGACGCCGACCGCTCGGCCGAATGGGTTCTCGGCGCGCTCGCGATCCTGAAGGCCGGCGGCGCCTATGTCGCGCTCGATCCCGCCGCGCCCCGAAGCCGCCGCGCCGCGCTCGTCGCCGACAGCGGCGCCCGGCTCGTCGTCTCCGCTCCGGGCCGCGAGGACGATCTCGGCTGCGAACGGCTGACCGCCTCGTTCGACCACGCGGACGATGAGCCCGGCGCCGCCCTGCCGAGCCGCCCGCATCCCGAACAGGCCGCCTATGTCGTCTACACCTCCGGCTCGACCGGCGAGCCCAAGGGCGTCGTCGTCACGCGCGGCGGTCTCGCTCGCTATGTCCGGGGCGCGCTGGAGCTGCTGGCGCTGCCCGAAGGCGCGCGGCTCGGAATGGTCTCGACCGTCGCGGCCGATCTCGGCAACACCGTGCTCTACGCCGCGCTCGCCGACGGCGGCGAACTCCATCTCGCGGCCGCGGACGACGTGTTCGACCCGGACCGCTTCGCCGCCTGGATGGCGGACCGCCGCATCGACGCCCTCAAGATCACGCCGAGCCATCTGCAGGCGCTGACGCACGCCCGAGCGCGCGAGTCCGCGCTCCCCGGCAAGGTTCTGGTCCTCGGCGGCGAGGCGGCGGGCTGGGAGTTCGTCGACCGCGTCCGGGCGCTCTCGCCGGAGCTGAGGATCGTCAATCACTACGGCCCGACCGAGACGACCGTGGGCGCGACGCGCCAGCGCGTCGAGGCCGCCGACCGGAAGGCCGGGACCGCGCCGATCGGTGAGGCGTTCGGCGCGGCCGAGGCACATGTGCTCGACCGATATCTCAACCGGGCGCCGGACGGCGTCGCGGGGGAGCTGTTCATCGGCGGAGGAAGTCTCGCGCGCGGTTACGCCGGGCGGCCCGGCCCGACGGCCGAGCGCTTCGTCCCCGATCCCTTCGGCGCTCCGGGCACCCGTCTCTATCGGACCGGCGACCGCGTCAGACGGTTCGCGGACGGGGCGTTGGAGTTCCTCGGCCGCGTCGACGACCAGGTGAAGATCCGCGGGTTCCGGGTCGAGCCCGGAGAGGTCGCGGCCGCGTTGAAGCGGATCGAGGGAGTCTCCGACGCCTTCGTGACCGCGGTCGAGGCGGACGGCGCGAGAAGGCTCGTCGCCTATGTGGCCGGCGCCGCGATCCCTAAGCCCACCGCGCTGGCGGCGCGGCTCGCCGAGACGCTGCCGGCCCACATGATCCCGGCGCGCATCGTGGCGCTGGAGGCCCTGCCGCTCACGCCGAACGGCAAGGTCGACCGGCGCGCGCTGCCGCAGCCGGAAGACCCGAAGCAGGCCGGAGAGCCGCCGCGCGGGCCGATCGAGGAGGCGCTCGCCGCGGTCTGGCGGGATCTGCTCGGCGTCGAGGCGATCAGCCGCGACGACGGCTTCATGGCGCTCGGCGGCGACTCCATCCTCAGCCTCAAAATGCTGGGCCGTATCCGCAAGCAGGGGATCGGCCAGACCGCGAAGAAGCTCGCGCTCGCCGACATCCTGAACGCCAAGACGCTCGCGGCGCTGGCCGAACGGCTGTCGCCCGCGCCTGTAGCGCCGGCGGCGCGCCCGGACGTCGTGCGCCTCGCGCAGGGGGGCGGCGGCGCGCCGCTGTTCTGCCTGCCGGGTCTGCTCGTCAATTCGACGGAGTTCGCGCCGCTCGCCGAGGCGCTCGGCGGCTCACGGCCGGTCATCGGCTTCGTCAGCCACGCCTACACCGAGACGCTCTGGCGGGGCTACGACGTCGGGGCGCTCGCGGCCGAATACGCCGCCTATGTGGAAGAGATCGCGCTATCCGGACGCTGTGCGCTCATCGGCTGGTCTTCGGGCGGCGATCTCGCTTTCGAGACGGCGCGCAGGCTTCAGGGGCGCGTCGCGGTCGAATTTCTGGGCCTGGTCGACGTGTTCGAGGCGACGCCGCTCATGACCGACCGTCCGCTCTCCGAGACGGAGCGGGCCAGCGCCGAGGCGGCGTGCGAGGCGTGGTTGGCGCGCAGCCTGATGGCCGACCGCTGGCGGGCCCTGTTCGGCCGCATGGGGGGTCAGGAAACCGAGGCGGCGCTGCGGGGCGTCCTCGACCGGGACGGGATCCTGCCCGTCGACGGTCCGGCCACGGGCTCCGCCGAGGCGATGCTCTGGGCGCAGCTCGACAAGCGGCTCCGCGCTCCCGGCCACGACCATGCGCCGCTTCCCGGCCAGGCCGTGCACGTCTGGCAGGCTGAGGATTCGCTGAGCCGCCCGGAGCGGCTGCGCGACTGGAGCGCGCTTGCGAGGGTCGCGAGGCTCGAACGGGTCGCAGGCGCGACCCATCTCGACATCATCCATTCGGCCGAGTTCCTCTCGTCGGTCGTCAAGGCGATTTCGGAGACAGCGACGGCGGTCGCGCCGAGCCAATGAGTCTCTCTGCTCGCGGACCGCGCCAGGCGGCGCGACGGACCTTATCCCGTCGTCAGTACGCCGCGGCCGCCTCCGCCGCGCGGGCCGCAGCCTCGCAGATATCGGCTTCGGTCGCATCCCGCGAGCGCGGATCGAACGTGAACCTGTAAGCGCCGGCGCAAGCGGGTGATCAACTCGCAGACAGGATGACGAGCTGGCCTCGCCTTCGTGCGCCGGGTCTGTTTTGAGAGGGCGGCGGCTGTGGAGACTTGAAAAATTCCTGCGAGAATATGTGAGCAAAGCACCCTCGCACTATTTTGACGGGCTGCACGCCGGTCCAAACGCGCCGAAGAATGAACGACCCGGCGGCGCCAGGGGCGGGCTCCAGGAACTGATGGCAGGCCGCGTGGCGACGAAGATTGGCGATCTTTTTGTCGGAACCGCGGGCTGGAGCGTGGCGTCGCGCTACGCCGACGCCGTTCCGGGGTCTGGAACCCATCTCGAGCGCTACGCCCGCCGCCTGAACGCGACCGAGATCGACACCTCCTTCTATCGGCGGCATCAGCACAAGACCTATGAGCGATGGGCCGGCGCCACGCCCGACGGGTTCCGGTTCTCGGTCAAACTGCCGCGAACGATCACGCACGAGCGAAGCCTGGTCGACTGCGGTTCCCTGATCGACGCCTTCATGGCGGACGTCGTCGGCCTCGGCGGAAAACTTGCGGTGTTGCTGGTCCAGCTGCCGCGCTCGTCGCCGCCCGACGCCGCGGCGGCCGGGGTGTTCTTCGATCAGCTGCGCGGAGCGAGCGGCGCCGCCGTCGCGTTCGAGCCGCGGCATCCCGGATGGTTCGCGCCGGAGCTCGACGCCTGGCTTGCGGAGCGCCGGGTTGCGCGCGTGGCCGCCGATCCGGCGCCGGCTCCCGTCGCCGGGGAGCCGGGCGGGTGGAGCGGCCTGCGCTATTACCGCTGGCACGGCTCGCCGCGGGTCTATTACTCGGATTACGACGACGCGGCCCTGGTCGCCCTTCGCGCGCGGGCCGACGCCGGCCGCGCCCTGGGCGAGCCGACATGGTGCGTGTTCGACAACACCGCCTCCGGAGCTGCGCTCGGAAACGCGCTGGCCTTCGCGGGATCGTAGAACCGCGTCTTGGTTGAAGCGTGGGGCTGGCGGGGCTAGAGGAAGCGCCTGCGGGGCCGAGGCGGCCTTTGCGGGCGACGGCGCTTGGCGCCCACCACCATAGCGGCCTCGCGCGGGGCGCCCTCGGAAGATCCATGAGCTACGCGGTCAAGGAGCTGTTCAAGACGCTGCAGGGCGAGGGGGCGCAGGCGGGGCGCGCCGCCGTGTTCTGCCGCTTCGCCGGCTGCAATCTGTGGTCAGGCCGCGAGGAGGACCGCGCGGCCGCCGTCTGCCGCTTCTGCGACACCGACTTCGTCGGCCTCGACGGTCCGGGGGGAGGTCGTTTCGCGGACGCAGCGGCGTTGGCGGACGCGATCGCCGCGACCTGGGGGCCGAAGGGCGGCGCCAGGTTCGTGGTGTTCACCGGCGGCGAGCCGTTCCTGCAGCTCGACGCCGACCTGCTCGACGCAATCCATGCGCGGGGTTTCGAGGCGGCGGTCGAGACCAACGGCACGCTCGAGCCGCCGCCGGGCGTCGACTGGCTCTGCGTCAGCCCCAAGGCCGGCGCAAAGCTGCGCGTCCAAGGCGGCGACGAGGTGAAGCTGGTCTTCCCCCAGGACGACCTTCACCCCTCCGCGCTCGAAGCGCTCGCCTTCCGGCATTTCTGGCTGCAGCCGATGGACGGCCCCCGGCAGGCGGAGAACACCGCGCTCGCCGCCGACTACTGTCTCGACAACCCGCCATGGCGCCTCAGCCTGCAGACCCACAAGATGATCGGCATCCCATGAGACTGTCCCCGCGATGAGGATCACGCAGGCCTTCACCTTCGAGGCCGCCCACCGGCTGCCGAACGTGCCCGAGACGCATCGCTGCCACCGGATGCACGGCCACTCCTACCGCGTGGAACTGCAGCTCGACGGCGCGGTCGACCCGGCGACCGGCTTCGTCGTCGACTTCTTCGACGTCGAGAGCGCCTTCGCGCCGCTGCTCGGAAGGCTCGACCACCATTGCCTGAACGAGGTCGAGGGTCTCGAGAACCCGACCGCCGAGATCATCGCCGGCTGGATCTGGGATCGGACGAAACCGGCGCTGCCTCAGCTCTCCGCCGTGCGGGTGTTCGAGACCCCGCAGTCCTGGGCGGAATATGACGGAGGCTGACGGCGCCGCGGGGGAGGGCGCGCTCGTCCTGTTCTCCGGCGGCCAGGATTCCACGACCTGTCTCGCCTGGGCGCTCGACCGCTACAAGCGGGTCGAGACGCTCGGCTTTGACTACGGCCAGCGGCATCGCGTCGAGCTCGACTGCCGGGCGACGCTGCGGACGGAGATCGCGCGCATCCGGCCGGACTGGGCGAGCCGCCTTGGCGAGGACCACACGCTCCTCCTGCCCGAGCTCGGCCGCCTGTCGGAGACGGCGCTCACCTCCGACATCGCGATCGAGATGGCCGAATCCGGCCTCCCGAACACCTTCGTGCCCGGCCGGAACATCGTGTTCCTCACCTTCGCCGCGGCGCTCGCCTACCGGCGCGGCCTGAAGCGCATCGTCGGCGGCATGTGCGAGACGGACTATTCCGGCTATCCCGACTGCCGCGACGACGCGATCAAGGCGCTGCAGGTCGCGCTCAATCTCGGCATGGAGCGCCGCTTCGTGCTGGAGACGCCGCTGATGTGGCTCGACAAGGCGGCGACCTGGGGCCTCGCCCTCGATCTCGGCGGACCGTCGCTGGTCGATCTGATCGTCGAGGCCACGCACACCTGCTATCTCGGCGAACGGGGCGAGCGCCACGACTGGGGCTATGGCTGCGGGACGTGCCCGGCCTGCGAGCTGCGCGCGGCGGGCTACCGGCGCTTCGTCGCGGAAGCCGTCTGAAGAAGAGGACGACCATGGCCGCCGTCACGATCTACGGGATCAGGAACTGCGACACGATGAAGAAGGCCCGCGCCTGGCTCGATGCTAACGGCGCGCCCTACGTCTTCCACGACTACAAGACGGCCGGGATCGACGGCGGGACGCTCGCGCTCTGGGCGGCTAAGGTCGGCTGGGAGACGCTGCTCAACCGCGCGGGGACGACCTCCCGCAAGCTGCCGGAGTCCGAGAAGCAGGGGCTCGACGAGAGCCGCGCCCTCGCGCTGATGGCGGCGCAGCCGTCGATGATCAAGCGTCCGGTGCTTACGCGCGACGGCGAGCTGCTGGTCGGCTTCAGGCCCGAGCAGTACGAGGCGTTCTTCGCGCGTTAAAACGCGCCGCGCTCAAGTCCCCGACAGCCGCGAAAGCGCCGGCGCGCCGGGGCAGGGGCGTTCCTAGCGCGTGATCACGATCCGGGCGTTGCCGAGCCCCTGCGCGCGGACGAGGTTGTAGAAGGTCGCCGCGTTTGTCGGATGGAGCCTCACGCAGCCGTGGCTCGCCGGCCGGCCAAGCGATCGCACATAGCCTGTGCCATGGATGGCGTAGCCGCCCCTGAAGAACACGGAATAGGGCATCGGAGACATGTCGTATTTCCGCGAATACCACATCCGCGCCGTGCGGATCGGCCGGTAGGAGCCGGTCGGCGTGACGTAGCCGCGCCGCGCCGTCGAGACCGGCCAGGAATAGGCAGGCCAGCCGTTGACCGAGACGTCGACCCGCTGCTGCGAGAGGCTGATCGCGGCGACGACGTTTGCGGACGCCGCTGAGGGAAATGCCAGTCCACACAAGAAGACGACGAGAAGCCACTGCTTACGCATGACAATGCCCCGATCTACGTCTCCCGCCCCACGCGCGCCGCAAGTGTGGCGTAAATGCGGCGGTGAGTCGAATCGCGCGTCCGTGATGGCGCGCCGTCCGTGGGGTAGCTAGTTTGTAATCAGTCAAAACTCGGAGGCCGCCATGGCGATTCTCATTCTCGGCCTCGCGATCTTCCTGGGCGGGCATCTCTTCACGCGAGCCCAGGGCCGCCGCGCGGCTCTCGTCGCGCGGTTCGGCGACGGTCCCTATAAGGTCGCCTATTCCGTCGTTTCGGCGATCGGTCTGCTGTTGATCGTGCTGGGGTGGCGGGCGGCGCCGTTCATAGAGGTGTGGTCCCCGCCGGCCTGGACGCGGCACGTTCCGGTCACGCTGATGTGGCCGGCCTTCATCCTGCTGGCGTCGGCCTGCCTGCCCAGTCACATCCGGGCGAAGGCCAGGCATCCGATGCTTGCGGCCGTGAAGCTGTGGGCGACCGCCCACCTCGTCGCGAACGGCGATCTCGCAAGCATCGTCCTGTTCGGGTCGTTCCTCGCCTGGGGCGTGGCGGCGCGGATCGGCCTGAAGCGTCAGGAGCGCCGCGAGGGAAGGGCGCCGCAGCCTGCGGCCTCCTGGCGGGGCGATGTCTTGGCGGTCGTGATCGGGACGGTCGCCTATGCGCTGTTCGGCGCGTATCTGCACCAGCTGCTGATCGGCGTCCCGGCGTTCAGAATGTAGAGAGGCCGCCCCGCAAACCGTTTGCGGGGCTCCGGTCGCGTCGCTATGGTGCGGCCCCGCGCGTCGGGGCCCCAAAGCCTCGCGCCGACACGCCGCCGGACCAGCATGACCGATATCTATCATGAGATTCAGGAAGACATCCGCCGCGATCGGATGAAGGCGCTGTGGGCGCGCTATGGCGTGTTCCTGGTGGCGCTCGCCGCGTTGGTGGTCCTCGGCGTCGGCGGATGGCGCGGTTACAGCTATTATGAGGCGAAGCAGGCCGCGGCCGCCGGCGACCGCTATCAGGCCGCGGCCAAGCTCGCGGAAGACGGCAGGAGCGACGAGGCGCGCGCGGCGTTCGCGGCGATCGCGGTGAACTCGCCATACGGCTATCGCGCTCTTGCGAGGCTTCGCGAGGCCGACGAGGTCGCCAAGACCGACCAGCCCACGGCGCTCAGGCTCTATCAGGAAGTCGCGGACGGCTCGGGGGATTCGATGCTTCGCGACGCTGCTCGGGTCCGCGCCGCCTATCTCGCGGTCGACGTCGGCGCGCCGGAGGACGTGCGCCGTCTGGCCGAGCCGCTCGCCGCGGGCGGACCGTGGAGCGCGCTCGCCCGGGAGGCGCTCGGTCTGTCGGCCTATAAGGCCGAAGACACGACCGAGGCCCGGCGACAGTTCGAGGCGATCGTCGCCGACGCCGATGCGCCGGGAGCGACGCGCCAGCGCGCGGATCTGCTTCTTGCAGTGCTTCCGCAGGCGGCGCCTGAAAAGCCGGCCGCCGACAAGCCGACCAATTGACCTGCCGGCCTGTTCGGCCGGCCATTCTGGGGATCGTCTTCCGTGAACGAACGCCGCCTCACCAAATCCATCCGCCTCGGGCTCGCCATTGTTCTGGTCGGCGGGGTCGCCGGCTGCGACACGCTCTCGGGCATGAACCCGTTCGCCGAGAAGAAAACGCCTCTGCCGGGCGAGCGGCATCCGGTGCGGCAGGTCGCGCCGCCGCCGCCGGACACCGTCCCGCAGCCGCTCTCCGCGCTGCCGCAGGACACAAACATCAAGTTCGCCTGATCGGCGGCCGGCCGCACCTCGGCCGCCCGTACGGTTCGGGCTCCGGGAAGGCCGTCTGACTGTGACTGAGAACGCTCCCCGCATCACGGTCGCCGTCGTCGGCCGACCGAACGTCGGCAAGTCGACGCTGTTCAACCGGCTCGTCGGCAAGCGCCTCGCGCTGGTCGACGACCAGCCGGGCGTGACGCGCGATCGTCGCGAAGGCGAGGGCCATCTCGGCGACCTCGTCTTCCGCATCGTCGACACCGCCGGTCTCGAGCACGCCGCCGACGGCTCTCTGCAGGCGCGGATGCGCGCACAGACCGAAGCCGCGATCGCCGAGGCCGACGTTGTGCTGTTCATGGTCGACGCCCGCGCGGGCCTCACCGCCGACGACGAACGCTTCGCCGATCTGGTCCGCCGCTCCGCGCGCCCGGTCATCCTGGTCGCGAACAAGGCCGAGGGTCGCGCCGCCTCGACGATGGCCTATGAGGCTTATTCGCTTGGACTCGGGGACCCGATGCCGATCTCGTCGGAACATGGCGAGGGCCTCGGCGACCTCTATGACGCGCTGGTTCCCTTCTTCGCCGTGCCGGACGAATATGCCGGCGACGATGAGCCGGAGGAGGAGGAGAACCCTCCGCTCAGGATCGCGATCGTCGGGCGTCCGAACGCCGGCAAGTCGACGCTGGTCAACCGCCTGATCGGCTCCGACCGGATGCTGACCGGCCCGGAGGCCGGCATCACCCGCGATTCGGTCTCGGTCGATTGGGAATGGCGCGGCCGCCGCGTGCGGCTGGTCGACACAGCCGGGCTACGGAAGCGCGCCCGCATCGTCGACAAGCTCGAGAAGCTGTCCGTCGCGGACGCGATCCGCTCGATCAAGTTCGCGGAGGTCGTGGTGCTGCTGCTCGACGCCGCCGTGCCGTTCGAGAAGCAGGACCTTTCGATCGCGGACCTCGTGGCGCGCGAGGGCCGCTCCCTGGTCTTCGGCCTCAACAAATGGGATCTCGTCGAGGACCGCAACAAGGCGCTCGCCAACGCCCGCGAGGCGCTCGACCGGCTGCTGCCGCAGGTCAAGGGCGCAGGCCTCGCGCCGCTGTCGGCCGAGACGGGCGAGGGCGTCGACAAGCTGATGATGACGGTCGCCAAGGCCCATGAGGTCTGGAACCGCCGCGCGCCGACCGCCGCGATCAACCGCTGGCTCGAAGCGACCCTTGAACGCCATCCGCCGCCCGCCGTCGCCGGCAAGCGGATCAAGCTGCGCTACGCCACCCAGGCGAAGGCTCGGCCGCCCTCCTTCATCATTTTCGGAACGCGCACCAGCGAGCTGCCGGATTCCTACACGCGGTATCTCGTCAACTCGCTGCGCGAGGCCTTCGACCTGCCGGGCACGCCCATCCGGCTGAACTTCCGATCGGCCGAGAACCCGTACGACAAGAAGTGACGCTCTGGGGCGCGCCGGCGCTTCAGCCGCGTCCGCGATAGGGCGCGACGCCCTGGTCCGGCAGGAACAGGCCGGCGGGCGGAGCGCCGGTCTGCCAGAACACGTCGATCGGGATGCCGCCGCGCGGATACCAGTAGCCGCCGATCCTCAGCCAGCGCGGCGCGAGCGTCGCGACCAGGCGCTTGGCGATCATGATCGTGCAGTCCTCGTGGAAGGCCCCGTGGTTGCGGAACGCGCCGAGGAACAGTTTTAGCGACTTTGACTCCACGAGCCACTGGTCGGGAACGTAGTCGATGACGAGATGGGCGAAATCCGGCTGGCCCGTCACCGGGCAGAGCGAGGTGAACTCCGGGGCCGCGAAGCGGACGGCGTAGTCGACGTCGGCATGCGGGTTCGGCACGCGGTCAAGCGTCGCGGCCTCCGGCGATTGCGGGGCGGGCGTCTGTTTTCCGAGCTGCAGCTCTGTCATCGTCATCGATCCTTCTCGTGCGCCGATATAACGAGCCGGCTTCTTCCAGTCGCGCTTTTCCGTCGCCCCGCCTTGGGATAGACGTGCGGCGCGCCACCAAAGCCGGAGCCTCCGATCCCATGACCGCCATCGTCGACATCGTCGCCCGCGAAATCCTGGACAGCCGCGGCAATCCGACCGTCGAGGTGGACGTGACCCTCGAGGACGGCTCGCTCGGCCGCGCCGCGGTGCCGTCTGGCGCCTCGACCGGCGCACACGAGGCGGTGGAGCTGCGCGACGGCGACAAGAAGCGTTACGGCGGCAAGGGCGTCCGCAAGGCGGTCGACGCCGTCAATGGCGAGATCTTCGACGCGATCGGCGGCTTCGACGCGGAGTATCAGGTCAAGATCGACGAGACGATGATCGGGCTCGACGGCACGCCGAATAAGGCGCGGCTCGGCGCCAACGCCATTCTCGGCGTCTCGCTCGCCGTCGCCAAGGCCGCCGCGGCTTCCATCGACGCGCCGCTCTACCGCTATGTCGGCGGAACCTCCGCCCGCGTGCTGCCCGTGCCGATGATGAACATCGTCAACGGCGGCGCGCATGCCGACAACCCGATCGACTTCCAGGAATTCATGATCATGCCGGTCGGCGCGGGGAGCTTCGCTGAGGCGCTGCGCATGGGCGCCGAGATCTTCCATGTCCTGAAAGCGCAGCTGAAGGACGCCGGCCACAACACCAATGTCGGCGACGAGGGCGGATTCGCCCCGAACCTGAAGTCGGCCGAGGACGCGCTCGGCTTCGTCATGAAGTCGATCGAGAAGGCCGGCTACCGGCCGGGCGAGGACGTGTTCCTCGCGCTCGACTGCGCCGCGACCGAGTTCTTCGAGGGCGGCAAATATGTCTACGAGGGCGAGGGCGTGACGCGCGACCCCGGCGAGCAGGCGAAGTACCTCGCCGACCTCGCGTCGAAGTACCCGATCGCCTCGATCGAGGACGGCATGTCCGAGGACGACTGGGACGGCTGGAAGGCCGTCACCGACCTCTGCGGGTCGAAGACCCAGCTCGTCGGCGACGACCTGTTCGTGACGAACGTCGAACGCCTCTCCGACGGCATCAAAAAGGGCGTCGCGAACTCGATCCTGGTCAAGGTCAACCAGATCGGCTCGCTGACCGAGACGCTCGCCGCCGTCGACATGGCCCACCGCGCCGCCTACACGGCCGTGATGTCGCACCGATCCGGCGAGACCGAGGATTCGACGATCGCCGACCTCGCGGTCGCGACGAATTGCGGGCAGATCAAGACCGGCTCGCTCGCCCGCTCCGACCGGGTCGCGAAATACAACCAACTGCTCCGCATCGAGCAGGCGCTCGGGCCGCAGGCGATCTATGCGGGCAGGGAAGCACTGAAGGCGCTGCGGTAGGTTCCCAAGCGGTCGCGCCGCCCCGCGGCGCGACCGCTTGGGTCGTCGTCAGGTCCCAAAACCCTCGAGCACGATCTTGCCCTTCGACCGGCCGCTCTCGAGCAGCGCGTGGGCGCGCTTGAGGTTGGCGGCGTTGATCGCGCCGAAGCTCTCGGAGACCGTCGTCCTGAGAGTCCCTGCGTCGACGAGCCCCGACGTCTCGTTCAGCAGCGCGCCCTGCTCGGCGATGTCGGCGGTCCCGAACATCGAGCGCGTGAACATCAACTCCCAGTGCGTCGACACGCTCTTGCGCTTGAAGGGAGCGACGTCGAGCGCCTTGGGGTCGTCGATCAGCGCGAACCGTCCCTGGGGCGCGATCAGCTCCGCGATCTCGGCGAGATGACTGTCGGTGTTCGTCGTCGAGAACACGAAGGCGGGCTGGCCGAGCCCCAGCGCCGCGATCTCGGCGGCGAGCGGCCTCGAATGGTCGATCACATGGTGCGCGCCGAACTCGCGGCTCCAGGCTTGCGTCTCCGGCCGCGACGCGGTCGTGACCACGGTGAGGTCGGTCAGCCGTCGTGCAAGCTGCGTCGCGATCGAGCCGACGCCGCCGGCCCCGCCGACGATCAGGATCGCGTTCCAGGCGCCGGGGACGGCGCGCCGGACGTCGAGCCGGTCGAACAGCGCCTCCCAGGCGGTGATCGAGGTCAGCGGCATCGCGGCCGCCTCCGCAAAGCTGAGCGAGGCGGGCTTGCGCCCCACGATGCGCTCGTCGACGAGATGCAGCTCGGCGTTCGCGCCCTGCCGGCCGAGCGCGCCGGCGTAGAACACCGCGTCGCCTGGCCTGAACAGCGTGGCGTCCGGTCCGACGGCCTCGACGACGCCTGCGGCGTCCCACCCCAAGACCTTCCACTGGCCGGCCTCGGGGGCCGCGGAGGCCCGGACTTTCGTGTCGACCGGATTGACGGACACCGCCCGGACCGCGACCAGCAGGTCGCGGCCTTCCGGCCTTGGCGCGGGAAGCTCGATGTCGGACAGCGAGGCGGGGTCGCTGATGGGCCCGGGGGTCCGGTAGCCGATGGCGCGCATGGCGGTCTCCTTTGTTCTGGAGACGGAGATGACCTGCGTGGTACTATTGCGCAAGAACGCACATAAACCGCGCATAGTGTCGATAAGGATACCGTTATGTCGCGCGTCCGCCACGACCGCCTCGACTGTTCGCCCGGCTGCGCGGTGGAGGCCGCGTTGCAGTTTATCGACGGCAAGTGGAAGGGCGTGATCCTCTATCACCTCCTCGACGGCACGCTGCGGTTCAACGAGATCCGTCGGCGCCTGCCGGGCGTGACGCCGCGGATGCTGACCAACCAGCTCCGCGAACTCGAGGCGGACGGCTTCCTCGCCCGAAAAGTGTTCGCCGAGGTGCCGCCCAAGGTCGAGTACAGCCTGACCGGCCGCGGCCGGTCGCTCGAGCCGGTGATCGCGGCGCTGAAGGCGTGGGGCGACGCCCACGCCGATTTCGCGCCGAAGCCCTACGCGGACGCCGCCGCGTGAGGCGGGGGACGCTATCCTCCCTGTTCCGCAACGGGAGACTCAAGAACTAGATTCTTCCCCTCAGCGTACGCAGCGGCCGTATCCCGCAACCTCTGAGCATGGTCATAGATATCGTCAAGTGTTTGTATGCGGATGCGCTCTTCGTCATTCTTATCAAAAAAGCTGACGTACTTAACTGATCTGTTGAAGTGTAGGCGAGCAAGAGGTTTTCTGTTATTGTTGTCTATGATGATGCCGCAGTAGCTCTTCTGATCTCGCATAATCACCCGGTTGGCTCTGATAATATCCCGAACGATCGCCCGGACGATATGGAAGCCTTCCATCTCTTCGGCAGTTGTGACGACCTCATCGCTATTGGGCTCAGCGGCCGAAACGGGAACGTCAATAACCTCTGTGTCAGCCAGAGCTGATGAAAGGCGGCTTTGGACGGAATCACGCACGACCTCACGAAAGGCGTTTTTCACCAATGGCGTGAGCATATCCTTCACCGCCGACGTGAACCGACCTTCGTACAATCCAGCTGTCACCTGCCGGACAAATTCTTCCGTTGGAGATTCCATTAGAGAGCTTATCTGAGTTTTTATTTCAGATGTATATTTTAGGCGGCTTGCAGAAGCCAATATATTTGGAATATCGAACTCGTTTCGCCCAAATTTCTTTATTTCGCTGAGTATAGACGCGTTGATATCCGAAAGATCGAATTTCAGAAAG
Organism: Hansschlegelia plantiphila; assembly: GCF_027922265.1. GTDB lineage: Bacteria > Pseudomonadota > Alphaproteobacteria > Rhizobiales > Methylopilaceae > Methylopila > Methylopila plantiphila. Next base: position 241,850 of record NZ_BSFI01000022.1, read on the forward strand.
GGAAGCGGATCCAATTTGTTTGGTTCGTCGAGATCGGTATGCAGTTGGAAATGACGACCATTCGTAAGCAGCGCAAATTTTGCTGAGGTAACGGAGAAATACCGATAAAGCTGCGCAAGATGCACCTTATCAAGATGAACGGCTATTGGCTTACATTCAACGAGAATGCGGATTTTGTCGTCAACTTTAATTGCATAATCGACTTTCTCTCCCTTCTTCCCGACCGCATCCGCCGTGAATTCCGGAATAACCTCGCTTGGGTTGAATATATCGTAGCCAAGAGCTGCAAAGAACGGCAGGACAACCGCTGTTTTCACGGCCTCTTCGGTTATCATAGCACTGGAATGAGACTTTATGCGTTCAGCAAGTATTTTTATTTTTTCTTCTATCATGGCGTTCCCCCTTTTCGATTGATTGCCGTGAGAGCATGGGGCCGAAGATTGTGCCGGTCAAAGAAATTCCTCCTATGAGGGGGCTCCGCGCGCTCACGCGTCCCCCGCCATTTTCCCCCCATGCAATGGCCCGATAATGGGCTGATCCCCGGCGTGCGCCGGCAGGGGGGACGAGCGTGGCGCTCAAACTCTTCACGCGGGCGCCTGGCCGGCATCTCGGCTCAGTGCGGGAGGGCGGTCGCGCCGAATGGCTCAGCCGAGCCCTATCACGATGATATCCGGCTCGCTCGGATGGTTTTCCCAGATGCGGACGCGTGTGCGGCTTGAAGGAACTGACGCTCGAAGAATGACGTCGAGCTCGACTGTCGTTACTACGATTTCTAGATGCGGCGTCACGATCAACCGGTCGAAGACGGGCGGTTGATGAAGGCCGACCTCGTCCGCAGCGCCCAAGGTCACGCTCGTCTCGCCGTCCATCCAACTCAAGCAGGAGATGCATACGACGGAGTCCGTCCATTTGAGGTGTGCGCCGCTCGGCTCTGGAGCTTCTCCCAAGTCGGGATCTGAAATAAAGAAAAGTGAGTAAGGCGGCGCGATTTTGACGGTGGACGGCATCTATTTGTGCCTCCAAAGGTCGTTGACGATACGGCGCTGCCGCCGTCATCCAAGCCCGATAACAACGTCGTCCGGCTCGCTTGGATGGTTTCCCCAGATGCGAATGCGGTGCGTATCGAATATCACGCGCCTAAGCCTTCAGGCGTGATGCGGTCACTAACTATATCTTGGTGGGTAAGATTAGAGTCCGATTTTGGTATTCGGCGGCGCTGCAGTCATCCACTGCTATGACGATATCGTCCGGCCACCGCGGGTCATTCTCCCATATTCGCACGCGAGTCCGTTCTGACTTCGTCTTGGCTTTGAGTAAAAGCTCCCACCCGATCGTCGAGATCATGATTTCCCTGCAGGGCGTTTCGATCGCCATGTCGAGCCCAGAGCGGCCTTCCGAGAAGGCCCCAAGGCGATCATTCGCCTCTCGTATCATCGCCTCATTTTGAAGAATTTCTCCTTCGATATTTTTGAATATCCAAGAGGCGTGGGAATTTAATCATAGAATCACGAACAAAGTTCGTGTTTTGTTTCATTCGGAAATCTCCTTCCGACCGGATGACATCCCTCGCGTCCCCCGCCATCTTTCCCCCATGCAATGGACCGATGACGGGCTGATCCTCGGCGTGCGCCGGCAGGGAGAGACGAGCGTGGTGCTCGAGCTCTTCACGCGGGCGCATGGCCGGCATCTCGGCCTGGTGCGGGGAGGGCGGTCGCGCCGCCTGCGGCCGACGCTGCAGCCCGGCAACACGGTGCGCGCGACATGGCGGGCGCGGCTCGACGACCACCTCGGCGCCTTCGTGGTCGAGCCGCTGGAATCCCGCGCGGGACGCCTGATGGAGCGGGCGGACGCGCTGCACGGCGTCGGGCACCTCGCGCATCTGCTGCGGCTCGTCGCCGAGCGCGACCCGCACGAGGCGCTCTACGACGCAGCCGAGATCGTCGCCGACCATCTCGACGACCCGGCCGTTGCCCCCGCTCTCGTCGTCCGCCTCGAGCTCGCGGTGCTGGCCGAGCTCGGCTTCGGGCTCGACCTCTCCTCCTGCGCCGCGACGGGCAAGCGGGACGACCTCGTTTACGTCTCCCCGAAATCCGGCCGCGCCGTCGGCCGCGCCGCCGGCGCGCCTTACGCCGAAAAGCTGTTCGCGCTGCCGCCCTTCCTGGTGGGCTCCGGCGCCAACGCTTCGCCAACAGGCGACGACGTCGCGGCAGCTTTCGCGCTCACCGGGCATTTTCTCGCGTCCCGAGTCTGGGAGCCGCGCGGGATCAAGCCGCCGGATTCGCGGGCGGCGTATCTCGCGCTGCTGGGGAGGCGGGGCGGAGCGCTCGCCTGAGAGGCCCATATTCACTCGACAGCGCCGTCATTCCGGCTGGAGCGGAGCGGAACGCCGGAATCCAGACGCGCGACGGGCGGGCCGAAGAAGCGCAACGGTCGATGAAGCCCTCAGCCGTCATGCCCGCCTTCGCGGGCATCCACGACTTTGCCTTCTCTGCGCCGCTCGACGCCGAAGTCGTGGATGCCCGGCTGCGCCGGGCATGACGCGGCGATGGACCGGCGTGATCCCGTCAGCGAGGGGCGATCGGAATAAATTCCTTGACATTTCCACTTTCCTCCCGCACGCTCCGTCCCGTCTTTCCCCGTCACGGGAGGCGTGTCCGGACCGGCCGGCCATGCGGGGGAGGAGCGGCGCCTGCGGCGGGGATGACCGGATGTCTCCGCC
>NZ_BSFI01000023.1 GCF_027922265.1 Hansschlegelia plantiphila
ACGCCGGCCGACGGGGCGGGGGCGAGGCTGAGGGTCATGGTCATGGAGCCGTTCCGGTCTCTCGGGAGTGGACGCGCGCAAAAAGCCGAAGCCAAAACGCCTCAGACAAACAACGCGCGAAGATGATCGTTCAGGAACATCCCGCCGGGGTCGATCTCACGCCGGATTTTCTTGAAGGCGTCATAGCGCGGGTAGAGGCGCTCGAGCCGGGCCGGCGACATGAAGTGATGCTTGCCCCAGTGGGGACGCGCCTCGTAGCGATCGAGGATCTCGTCCATCTCCTTGAGCATGCCCCAGGTCCAATATTCGAGCGGTCCCGAGATGGACATGGCGTAGCCGTCGCGCTCGGCGTAGGCGCTGAGATAGCTGTCGTCGCCCTTCACCGCCCGGCATTCGATCGGATAGATCGCCTCGGGGTACTTCTGGAGCATGCGCTCCCGCACCTCGGCGAAAGCCTCTTCGAAGCGGCCGAACGGAACCGCGTATTCGATCTCCCGGAAATTCGGGATGTAGGGGTTCGGGTAGATGACGGAGCTGTGGTCGAACTGCTCGCCGGGTTGCAGCTCCGGCGCGGGCTCGTCGACCGGAACCGGGTTGTAGGTCCGCATGTGGCAGATGTCGTGGTCGCGCGTCGCGGTCGACGGCACCGCGCCGCCGGGCAGCACGTAGAGATCCGCGGACTCCTTTTTCGGCAGCCAGAAGAACCAGAACGTCCGGTTGTCGTCGAGCCGCTGGTGAAGGTTGCCGATCGTGTCCTCGACGTCCGTGTTCCAGGAGCGCTTGTGGATGTTGTAGGAGGGCACGGCCTGGATAGTGAGCGACACGATCAGGCCGAACATGCCGATCGACGCGCGGAACGCCTTGAACAGCTCGCCGTCCTTCTCCGCCGACAGGTCGAGGAAATCGCCGTCCGCGGTCACGATGCGGGCTGCGATCATCTGCGCGGACATGCACGGCAGCGTCTTTCCGGCGCCGTGGGTCGCCGTCATGATCGCGCCCGGCACGGCCTGCGTGTCGATGTCGCCCTGATTGTTGAGCGACATGCCCTGCGTGCGCAGATAGCGGCTGAGCTCGCCCACGCGGACGCCCGGCTGCACCGTGACCTGCAGCTTCGCCTTGTCGACCGAGACGATCTCGCGCATCGCGTCGAAATCGACATGGACGCCGGGCGTCGGCACGATCGCGGGGTTGGAGTGGCCGGCGCCGCTGCCGCGCAGCGGAAGCCCGAGCTTGCGGGCTTCGCGCACGATCGTCCGCACGTCCTCCTCGGACTTCGGGCGCGCCGTGTAGGTCGGGACGAAGTACTGCTCGCCGAACCAGTTGTACCAAAGCCTGCCCGGCTCGAGCAGTCCGCTGTCGGGGCTCAGCATGGTCAGGCTCCCACCGCATGCTTCAGCGACGGCGCCCCGGCTGAAAGCGCGGCGTTGACGCGGGGCATGACGTCGTTGGCGAGCAGCTCCATCGAACGGCGCATCGCCGCCTTGTCGGCCCAGTCGTGCGAGGTCATCATCAGCGTCTCGAACGGACCGACCTCCTCGCGGAGCGCGAGGATCTTGTTCGCGACCGTCTCGGGGCTGCCGAAGATCACGAAATTATCGCGCACCATCTCGTGGGTGATGCTCTCCGGCGGCGTGTCGGCGAAGGGCGCCAGCAGGCCGGCCGCGCCCATCCGGGCGTACACCTGGAACATGTAGTCGTAATACCAGTCGAAGGCGCCCCCCGGAGTCTTGACGACGGCGGCGGCCTCCTCGTCGGTCGGCGCGACGAAGATGCTGCGCGCCACCCGCCAGTCCGCCCCGTCCGGGGTCTTCCCGAGCTTGGCCATCTCGTCGCAGTAAGTCTCCCAGTGCGTCTTCACGACCCAGGAGGCCACGAAGTTGGCCGAGATCGGCATCAGGTCGCGCTGGGCGGCGACGCGGATCGAGTTCGAGTTGGGGCTGCTGACGGAGATGGCGAGCTTCGGGTGCGGCTTCTGCAGCGTCTTCGGCAGCGGACCGACGCCGAGGTCGGGCCAGATCGTGTTCTGGACGCTGACCTTCCAGAACTTGCCCTTGATGTCGTAGGGCGGGTCGGAGGCCCAGATCTGTTTCATGATGTCGAGGCTGTCGAGCATCATCGCCGTGCGATCGGCGTCGACAAGGTCGAACACCTCGAAATCCGAGCCGAGGCCGCCGGTGCCGATCCCGAGAATTAGCCGCCCCTTGGTGAGGTGGTCGAGCAGGGCGATATGCGAGGACAACTGCGCGGGGTGATAGATCGGCAGCGACACGACCCCTGTGCCGAGCTTGATGTTCTTGGTCTGGGCGGCCATGTGCGCCAGAAAAATCAGCGGCGACGAGATCTGCTCGATCTCGGAGGAATAATGTTCGCCGATCCACCCCTCCTCGAACCCAAGCTCATCGGCGAGCCTGAAGGCTTCGACATCTTCGTCGAGCGTGACCGGATAATCCCGGCCCATCGCGTGCATCGGCATCATGAACAGAGAAAGCTTCACCTTTTCCCCCTTTAATTTAGGCGGGTGGCCTTTGGGCGGAGCGGCGCAAGAGCCATGCCATGGCCAGGCTTTCCCGACCGGCGCGGCGGCCGATCTCCCGGTAAGTCGCGGCCTCGCGGCGCTTCTCGTCCCGAGCTCAGCCCGACGCCCCGCGCGCCGCCGCCTCCAAAATCTCAAAACAGCGACAGGCGCCGGCTCAGGCCCGAGACGTCGTCGGCCCGCGGCCGCGGAGTTCAGGGCGCAGGCGCTTGGCACGTCGCTTGCCGACAAAGCTCGCCAAGCGCGTCGCCGCCCGGTGAGGCCGCGCTTCAGGAGTTGACGATGATCGATCCCACTGAGTTCAAGCGCGGCATGCGCCGGCTCGCCGCCGGCGTGTCGGTGATCACGACGATCGAGGACGGCGCGCCGCAGGGCTTTGCGGCGACGGCGGTGACTTCGGTCGCAGCGGAGCCGTCGCCGACGCTGCTGATCTGCGTGAACCGCGCGGTGTCCTGCCACGACGCGATCGGGCGTTCCGGCGTGTTCTGCGTGAACCTGCTCGCGGAGGACGACGTCGAGGTCGCGCGGCTGTTCAGCGCCTCCGAGCACCGGCTCCGCCGCTTCACCGATTGCGAGTGGCGCACGCTCGGGACCGGCGCGCCTGCGCTCACCGCCGCGATCGCGAGCTTCGACTGCGCAGTCGCCGAGGCGGTCGCGGTCCATAGCCATACGGTGTTCATCGGGACCGTCGTCGGGCTGTCCCTGCGCGACGACGCCGCCTGGCCGCTGCTCTACGCCGACGGGCGTTTCGACGCGCTCCGCTCCGCCGCGACGCCGGCATGAAGGTCGTGGTGATCGGCGGCGGCGTGGTCGGCGTCGCCTCCGCGAGCTTCGCGCTCAGGGACGGGCACGAGGTGACGCTGCTGGAGCCCGGCGCGATCGCCGAGGGCGCGACCTTCGGCAACGCCGGCTGCCTGAACGCGTCGTCGGTCGTTCCGATGTCGGTGCCGGGCAACCTCGCCAAGGTTCCAGGCTGGCTGCTCGATCCGCTCGGACCGCTCTCGATCCGCTGGTCCTACGCGCCCAAGATCGCGCCGTGGCTGGTGAAGTTCCTTCGTGCGGGGACGCGTGAGCGCGTCACGGCGCAGGCGCAGGCGCTGCGCGGCCTGCTGCACGACAGCTACGGCTCCTACGCCGCGCTGGTGAAGAACGCCGGCGCCGAGACGCTGATGCGCCGGAACGGGCACCTCGTGGTCTATCGCTCGAAGGCCGATTTCGAGGGCGACGCGTTCGGCTGGAGCCTCAGGCGCGACAACGGGATCGCCTTCGACGTGCTGGAGCGCGACGCGCTGTGGCGTCAGGAGCCGAGCCTGTCGCGCGACTACGAGATCGGCGTGTTCATTCCCGGCAACGGCCACACGGTGAACCCGAACCGGCTGATCGCGACGCTCGCCGAGGCCTTCCTTCGCGACGGCGGAGCCGTCCGCCGCGAACGGGCGACGGGCTTCGACGTCGAGGGCGGCCGCCTGAAGGCGGTGCGCACCGAGAGCGGCGCGATCCCGGCGGACGCCGCGGTCGTCGCCGCCGGCGCCCATTCGAAGCCGCTCGCGACGGCGCTCGGCGACGACCTGCCGCTCGACACCGAGCGCGGCTATCACGTCGTGATCAAGGATCCAGAGGTCACGCCGCGCTCGTCGATCCTCGACGCGGCCGGCAAGTTCGTCGCGACGCCCATGGATGTGGGGCTGCGCTTCGCGGGGACGGTCGAGTTCGCCGGGCTCGAGGCCGCGCCGGACTGGCGGCGGGCCCGCATGCTGCTGACGCTCGGCAGGCGGCTGTTCCCGGCGCTGCGCGACGGCTATCCGGAGGACCGGCTGTCGCGGTGGATGGGCTTCCGGCCAAGCATGCCGGATTCGCTGCCGGTGATCGGCCGCGCCCGCGCCACGCGCGACGTGATCTACGCCTTCGGGCATGGCCATGTCGGGCTTGCGGCCGGCGCGCGGACCGGCGCTGTGGTCGCCGATCTTATCGCGGGCCGCCCGCCGTCGATCCCGATCGACGCCTTCGCCCCGACCCGCCGCTTCTGAGAGCCGGAACGGGTCCGCCGCGTCCCGCCACGTCCGCCGACGTCGAAAAAGCGTGGATTCCGTTCACGCCGGTCGTCCGCCGGCGGCCGCAGAACGGCGCCGAGCGGGGAGGCTGCGGCGTAAAGGTCGTTCTTTTTGCGGCGCGCTCCGGATATCAAGGAGCCGTCCGGAGAGGGCTGGAACCAGGGCGAAGAGGGATCGCTGCTGCGCGTGCGCAACCTCCGCTGTCAGTGATTGGAGAGGCTTTGGCGCGCGGGAACATCTTCGAGCAACCGGTCGACGTCCGACACAAGCAGCTCGTCCGGAAGACACGGATCGGCGCATTCACCTATCTGAACGGAGAAGTGACGCTCGATCGCTGTGACGTGGGCAGGTTCTGCTCGATCGCGCCGCGCGTCATCGCCGGACTCGCCGAACATCCCACCGATTTCCTCAGCACGCACATTTTCTCGCACGGAAACCGGGACCGCCGTTTCCGCGACGATCCGACCTTCGCCGCGATGAAGTCCCACGAGCCCTTCAGCTCCGGGCCGCTGAGGACCACGATCGGCAACGACGTGTGGATCGGCGCGGGGGCGATCATACGTCGTGGCGTGACAGTCGGAGACGGGGCGATCATCGCCGCCGGCGCGGTCGTCACGAAAGATGTGGCGCCATACGCGATCGTCGCCGGCGTGCCCGCGACGATGCGCCGGCTCAGGCTTGACGGGCAGACCGTTGAACGCCTGCTCAGGGTGAAATGGTGGAACTATCACCTCGATCGCCGGGTGATGAAGGACATTCCCTACTCCGACACCCGTCGTTTCCTCGATCGCCTCGAACAAGCGATAGCGCGCGGCGAGATCGAGCTCCTCGACGACGTTCTGAAGCGAAACGGCGGCGGCCTGGCGAACGCCTCCGATCGATCGGCGGAGCCGCCGGACGCTGACGGATAGCGGTCACAGGCCTCAGCCGTCCCGCTGCGCGTCTCCTTTCAATCAGATGTGATGGACCTCCGGTCGCGCATTCCTCCGGGCGCTTTAGTTGGCTCCGCGACGACGCCACGCTCCCGCCGCGCCGGCTGAAGGAGAGCCGCGGACGGGACCAACGAGGAAGCGCCCATGCTGACCCGCCGCGCCCTGCTCGCAGCAGCCGCCGCAACCACAGCCGTTCGGCCCTTCGACGCCTGGGCGGCGCCGGTCGAAGGAAACGTCATGGAGATCGAGACGCGCGCGATCCCGTCCACGGGCGAAAAGATTCCTGTGATCGGCATGGGCACGTCGGGCAGCTTCGAGGTCCAGCCGGGATCCTCTGAGGAGACGGCGCTTCGCGACGTCGTAAAGACGTTTTTCGCAGGCGGCGGGACCGTCATCGACACCGCGCCGACCTATTCGAACGCCGAGGACATCCTCGGCCCGATCCTCGCCGAGCAGAACCTGGGTTCGAGATGCTGGCTCGCGACCAAGCTGTCGGGCGTCCGAGGCCGCGACCACGGCCTCGATCAGTTCAACGGTTCGCTCAAATCGCTCCGGACCGACAAGGTCGAGCTGCTGCAGGTGCACAATCTCGGCGACGTCGCGACCCAGGCGGAGCTCGCCCGCGAGCTCAAGGCCGAGGGCAAGGCGCGCTATGTGGGCCTCACGCATTATCTCGAATCGGCCCATGATCGTCTGCTCGACGCCATGCGCGAGACCAGGCCCGACTTCATCCAGATCAACTATTCGGTCGGCGTGCGCGGCGCGGAAGACCGGCTGCTGCCCGCCGCGCGCGACATGGGCGTCGCGGTGATGATCAACCGCGCTTTCGAGGACGGAAAGCTGTTCGCCCGCGTCAAGGGGCGGGAGCTGCCGGGCTGGGCCGCCGAGGCCGGCGTCACCTCCTGGGCTCAGGCCTTCCTCAAATTCGCGCTCAGCCAGCCTGCGGTCACGGTCGTGATCCCGGCGACCGGCAAGCCCGAACGCCAGGCGGACAACCTCAAGGCCGGACGAGGACCGGCGCTCGACCAGGCGCAGCGAAAATCGCTGATCGAGATGCTGGGCTGACGCGTGGCCGCCGAAGCGGTCGCAGCCGAGCGAGGCGCCGCAGGGCGCGGACTCCGACGCGTCGTGGAGATCCGGCCGGGCGAAGGCGCGCTGATCGCGTGGGCGGGGCTCTACATCTTCGCCCTGATGACCGCCTATTACGTGCTGAGGCCGATACGCGACGCGATGGGCGTCGAGGGCGGGATCGAGAACCTGCCCTGGCTGTTCACGGCGACGCTGGTCGCGATGATCGCGCTGAACCCGTTCTACGCGGCGCTGGTCCGCGGGCTGCCGAGCCGGTCGCTGATCCCGGTCGTCTACCTGTTCTTCATCGCCAATCTCGGCCTGTTCGGCGCGGCGGCGCATGTCGCGAACCCTGAGCAGCTCGTCTGGGTCGGCCGCGCCTTCTTCATCTGGCTCTCGGTCTTCAACCTGTTCGTCGTCTCGGTGTTCTGGACGCTGATGGTCGACCTGTTCGACCCCGGCCAGGCCAAGCGGCTGTTCGGCTTCCTGTCCGCCGCCGCGACGCTTGGCGCCACGCTCGGCTCGACGATCGCAGCCACGCTCGCCAAGGCGCTCAGCACGGCGGCGATGATGACGGTCGCTGCGGCGCTGCTGCTGGTCGCGGTCGGGTGCGTCGCCCGCATCGTGCGGCTGGCGCGCGACATGCCGAGCAGGACCGCCGATCTCGAGCGCGAGACGATCGGGGGAGGGCTGTGGGCCGGGCTGACGCGGGTCGCGCGGTCGCCCTACCTCGTCAACATCGGCCTCTACATCCTGTTCTACACGGTCACCTCGACGTTTCTGTACTTCCAGCAGGCCGAGATCGCGAAGAACGCGTTCGCCGACCGCGGCGCTCGGACGGCGTTCTTCGCCTCCGTCGATCTCGCCGTGAACGTGCTCACGCTGTTCGTGCAGGTGTTCCTGACGAGCGGGATCCTCCGCCGCTTCGGCGTGGCGAAGGCCGCGGCCGCGCTCCCGCTGCTGACGCTGGTGGGCTTCGCCGTCCTCGCGATCGCGCCGACGATCGCCGCGATCGTCGTGTTCCAGGTGCTGCGCCGCGTCGGCAATTTCGGGCTTGCGAAGCCCACGCGGGAGCTGATGTTCACGGTGCTTCCGCGCGAGGACAAGTACAAGGCGAAGAACGTCGTCGACACCGTGGTCTACCGGCTTGGCGATCAGGTCGGCAGCTGGTCCTACGCGCTTCTCGCGGCCTTCGGACTCGGCGTCGCGGGGGTCGCGCTCGCCGCCTTGCCCGTAGCGGCGGCGTGGCTCGTCAACGGCTATTGGCTGGGCGCCCGGCAGGAGGCGATGGCCCATGCGGCGCGATCGACCGCGCCGGACCAGGCGCCGGAGAAGCGAACGTAAGGCCGGCGACGCCGCCCGCCGCGGCGGCTGCACGTTCGTCGCAGCTTACGGGAGATAGCCGAACAGCTCGTCCGCGCTCATCACGTGGCAGTAGATCATGTTCATGATCTCGAGCTCCGGCCGGCGCCTAAAGTAGGGGGGCGGTCAGGGATCGTCGGCGACCTCGCAGCGTTACACACCGTATTCGCTGGGAGGCTCGCGATGAAGAAAACAACGACATTCCTCGCTCTCTGCATGCTCGCCGCGGCGCCGGCCTCGGCGCAGTCGATCGGCGAGAAGACCGGCGCGAACTCCGTTCTCGGCATCACGCCCTCGACCGAAGACTTCGTGATGCAGGCCGCTCAGAGCGACAAATTCGAGATTCGGTCCAGCGAGTTGGCCGCAGCGAAAGGCGACGAGGCCACCAAGACCTTCGCCGCGCAGATGATCGACGCGCACAAGAAGACGACCGAGGAGCTCACGGCTCTGGTGGGGTCGGACGCGCCCAAGGTCAGTCTTCCGACCGACATGAGCAGCGGCCAGGTCAGCATGCTCGACGACCTCAAGGGCCGAAGCGGTGGCGACCTATCCGATCAGTATGTCGACGACCAGGTCAGCGCCCACAAGGACGCGGTCTCGCTGTTCCAGCGCTACGCCGACGGCGGCGACAACCCGAAGTTGAAGGCCTGGGCGGCGCAGACGCTGCCGGCCCTCCAACACCATCTCGAGATGGCTCAACAGCTCGACAAGTAAAAACAACCGTCAGGGAGACAGATCATGCGAATTCTTTCCGCCATCGTCATCGCCGCCGTCATGGGCGGCTCCGCGCTCGCCCAGACCACCCCGTCGACGAGCGACGCGCCCGCGGCCTCGGGACAGAACCCGCAGGCCGACCCGAAGCACTCCTCGCCCGGAGCGACCGGCGCGATGGAGAACAAGTCGTCGGGCGTCGCGACCAGCCCGCAGGAGGTGCAGGAGCAGTCGAAGGGAGCCGGCGAGGCAGGCAAGGGCACGACCTCGCCAGGCACTGTCGGCGCCGCTCCGGGCAGCGATTCCGAACAGCCCAAGCAGAAATAAGCGCTGGCTGCGGGGATCGGCGCGCCCGCCCGACGGCGGGCGCGCTGATCCCTGAGCCGGTTGATAAAGCCCGGGTGACGCGGAAGAGCCTACTGGCCCCTTCAGACCCGCTGCAGCGATTGAAAGTCCGCGTCGCAATAGATGAGGGGCGCAAGATCTGCGGACGACACATGGATCGCCCGCCCCACGAAGATCGTATGCGTGCCCTCGTCATAGTCGTTTTCAACCACGCATTCGACGTGGGCGGCGCAGCCGAGGAGCAGCGGGCAACCCGTCTCGCCCACCGCATGCGGCGCGGCCTCGAAGGTCTTCGCGTCTCCGCCGGCGAAATAGGTCGCCAGCCCCTCCTGTCCCTCGGCGAGGATGTTGAGCGCGAAGGCCTGTCCTTTGACGATCAGCGCGTGAGATGCGCTGGCGCGGTTCACCACGACGAGGGCCAGCGGCGGGTCGGCGCTCACGCTGCACACCGCAGTCGCCGTCATGCCGTTGACGCTCGCGCCGGACCTGCTCGTGACCACGGTCACTCCCGAAGCGAAACGGCGCATCGCGGCCTTGAAGGGGGCGGGGGCAACGCCCTCCGCGCGGTCCCGCAGGGGAGACAGGGTCGCCCTCATTCCCGGCCCCCCGCGAGGCCCAGCCGATCGCGCAGCGTTCCTTCGCCATAGGCCGCGGCGGCGCGTCCGCGCGCCTGAAGCAGCGGCACGACCTTGTCGACGAAATCGTCGAAGGTGTCGGGCAGAAAAGCGGGCGACACCACGAAGCCGTCGGCGGCGCCGCTGTCGACGATCGCGATCAGCTCGTCCGCGATGTCCTCGGCGGTTCCGACCAGCCGCGGGCACATCACGCCGCGGCCATAGATCCTGCCGGCTTCGGCGATCGTCATCGAGCCGTCGCCGGCGATCGAGCGCAGCGCGGCGAGGTTTCCCTGGCTGCCGGTGTCGGCGATCTCGTTGACGGCGGCGTCGAGCGGCAGGGCGCCGAAGTCGGCGTTGGCGTGGGCGGCCAGCGTCGAGAGGCCGACGCGCGGGTCGATCAGACTGTCGTGCAGGTCGCGCTTCGCCTCAGCCTCCGCCCGCGTCGCGCCCACGAAGGGCATGACGGCCATCATCACCTTGGCGGCGTCCGGCGCGCGGCCTGCGGCCTCGAGGGCGGCGCGGACATCCTTCGTGAAGGCGGCCATGCGGGTCATGTTCGGCTGCAGAGCGAAGATCACTTCCGTCCAGCGCGCCGCGAACGCCTTGCCGCGCCCGGACGAGCCCGCCTGAATGACGACCGGACGTCCCTGCGGGCTGTGCGGAATGTTGAGCGGGCCGCGTGACTGGAACCACTTTCCCCTGTGGTTGACGTAGTGGACCTTCGACGGATCCGCATAGACGCCGGCGGCGCGGTCGAGCACCAGCGCGTCGTCGTCCCAGCTGTCCCAGAGCTTGAACGCGACCTCCATGAACTCGTCGGCCCGGTCGTAGCGCTCGTCATGGCTGAGGTGCGGCACGTCGCCGAAGTTCAGCGCTTCGCCGTCATTCATCGAGGTGACGACGTTCCATGCGGCGCGCCCGCCTGAGATGTGGTCGAGCGTGGCGAACTCGCGCGCGACGTTGAACGGCGCGTCGTAGGTGGTGGACCGCGTCGCCCCGAGGCCGAGCCGCGACGTCACCGCCGCCATCGCGCCGAGGATGGGCAGGGGGTCCATGCGGGTGGCGTCCTGATCACCGAGCCGCAGGCCCATCTCGTGGCTGTCGCCATAGCGGTCGGCGATCGCGAGGCGGTCGGCGAAGAACACGAAGTCGAACACCCCCCGCTCGAGCGTCCGGGCGATGCCGGCGTAATGCGCGAGGCTGAGGAACGGCGTCTCATGCGCGGGATTGCGCCAGATCGCGTGGCTGTGGACCACGGGGCCTGCGACGAGAAAGCCGCAGAAATGCATCTGTTTCGGCTGGGTCATTGTCTGCCTTCGCGGCCTCGTCCGGGCGCGCGCCTCCCTTGGCGCGCGGCCGGCGGCCACGCGCTCCTAGATTCCGTTCAAAGCGTCTGGGTTCGTGCGGTCAGCTCACGACGCCGACCGGCGTGTTCTTCCCGCCCTTGATGAGCTGGACGTAGAAGGAGCGGTTGATCGAGTCGCCCTTCTCGTCGAAGTCGCAGGTGCAGCCCGCGCCGTTGAAATTGATCTTCTTGCCGTCGCGGATCATCTTCAGCGCTTTGACGACGTCGTCGACCTTCTCGCCGGGCGGGTTGCAGACCTCGCGGACCGACTTGGTCCAGACCGCCGCCTCCTGGGTCTTGGCGTGCTCCATCGCGAGCACCGTGATGCAGACCTGGTCCCAGGCGTTGCCGGCGAACAGGAAGACCGTCCCCTCCGGCGCGCCCATCTCCTTCACGAACCGGGCGTAGGACGGGCTGTCGATCGGCGGCGAGGGCTGCAGGTGGTAGATGCCCTCGGCGACCTCGGGGCCGACCGCCTGCAGGAACTTGCCCTCGGCGTCCGCCCCTGTGCCGAGCGACACCACCTTCGAGGTGAAGCCGCCACGGAAGATCTCTTTCGCGATCGAGACCATGTCGGTGAGCAGCGGCAGCACGAACACCGCGTCGGGCTCCGGCCCGAACGCCTTCTCGACCTCGGCGCGGTAGGACGCCTGGTCGGGATTGTACATCACGACGTCCATCACCTGCCCGCCGATCTTCGCCATCTCGGCCTTGAACGGCTCGACCATGGCGACGATGAACGGGTTCTGCTGCGCGAGCACCGTGACTTTCTTGGCCCCGATCTTCTCCATCACCTTGGCGCCGGCGGGCCCCCACTGGCTGCTCTTGGCCTGAAGCCGGTAGATCAGGCCCTTGGTGTCGCCCTCGGTGACGGCGTTCGCCGCGCAGGACAGCATCTGGACCTTGTTCGCCGCGAGAATGACCGGCTTCGCCGCGAGCGCCTCCGGGCTGCCCCAGAAGCCGCCGACGAGCTCGACCTTGTTGACCTCGAGCAGCTTCTTGCTGGCCGCGACGCTCGCGGTGGCGCTGGTTTCACTGTCTTCGATGAACAGCTTCACCTTCCGGCCGCCGAGGATGCCCCCCGCGCCGTTCACCTTGGCGACGACGAGGTCCGCCGCCTGTTTCATGGCGGGTCCATAGGAGCCGGTCGCGCCGGAGAACGGCAGCACCATGCCGAGCGGCACGTCCGCCGCGCCCTGCGCGAGCGCCGGCCTGCCGAACGCGGTCGCGAGCGGGAGCGCGCCGAGCCCCGCCACCACGGCGCGGCGGTTCACCACGAAGCTGTCAGTCATGGATGCATCCTCACTCGCTGGTTGCAGGCGTTGCGGCCGATCGGCCGTCGTCGGCAGGGGTTGAAAGATGACGACGCGGGGCGCGTCAGGACCTCGTGGTCCGGTCGGGGAGAACGTCGGAGGTGCGCCGGCGCGGCTCGGGCGCCAGCCCCTGTGGCCGGAGGATCAGAAGCAGCACGATGCCGACGCCGATCAGGCCGAGCCGGAGCGCCGAAAGCTGCACGCCGTCGATCACCGTGATGAAGTCCTTGAGAAAGCGCGTGCCCTCGAGCAGCGCCATGATCGAGCCCGCCCCGACCAGCAGGCCGACGTTCGAGCCGCGGCCGCCCGCGATCACGGCCATGAAAGCGTAGGCGGTGACGATCGGGGTGAACTGGCCGGGATCGATATAGGTGAGGTAGTAGGCGTGGAGCGCGCCTGCGATTCCCATCACCGCTCCGCCGACCGCGAACGCCCGCACCCGCAGAGCGAACACGTTCTTGCCGAGCGCGGAGGTCACGGTCGCGTCGTCGCGTATTGCGCGCAACGCCCGCCCGAAGGGGGAGCGCGCCATGCCTTCGAGCGTGACGAAGGCCAGCGCCACCAGCGCGACGGCGAAGACGAGAAACACGGCGTCGCCGCCGACCGCGTCGCCCAGCGCCGCGAACGGCCTCGGAATGTCCGCGATGCCGAGCGCGCCGTTCGTCAGCCAGGGCTCGTTCAGGATGACGAGCCGCACCACCTCCCCGAAGCCGATCGTGACGATCGCGAGATAGTTCTCCTCGAGCCGTATCGCGAGCAAGGCGAGGCCGGCGCTGAAGGCGGCCGACAGCGCGGCGGAGACCGCCATGGCCGGAAGCCAGCCGATTTCAGGGGCGAGCAGCGCGGCCGCATAGGCGCCGATCGCGACGAAGCCCACGACTCCGAAGTTCACCAGGCCGGCGAGGCCCCATTGCAGGTTCAGCGCAAGGCCGACCAGGGCCGCGACGCAGACCAGAATGGTGATGGTGATGAGATAGGCGATCATCGGCGCGCAGCTTTCGCCCCGAACAGGCCGTTCGCCCGGAACAGAAGCAGCGCGAGAATGACCGCGAAGCTCACGACCTGCCGGTAGTTGGTGGGAATGACGAGCGCCGACATCTCTTCCGCGACGCCGATGACGAGCGCGCCCGCGATGGCGCCGAGCGGCGAGCCCAGGCCGCCGAGGATCGCGGCCGCGAAGATCGGGATCTGGTAATTCCAGCCGATCAGCGGGTCGATGGCGCGGTCGAGGCCCGACAGGACGCCGGCGACGCCGAGCAGCGCCCCGACGAGCGCCCAGGTCAGCCGGGCGACCGTCCGTCGCTCGACGCCTCTGACCGCGGCAAGGGAAGCGTTGTCCGCCACGGCGCGCATCGCGCGGCCGAGCGGAGAAAAGCGCAGCAGCGCGTCGACCAGCACGAGGCAGACCAGGACGACCGCCGCGGTCGTGATCTGCTCCTGGTTGATCCTGATGCCCTGCCAGCGGATCGGCCGCGACGGCGCCACGTCGAAGCCTCGGCTGGCGTTGCCGAAGGCGAAGCGGCAGACGTTTTCGATGATGAGCGAGACGCCCATCGAGGCGACCAGCAGCGAGATCGAACCCCGTTCGCGCAACCGTTCGAAGACGAGCTGGTCGGAGGCGACGCCGGCGGCGGCGACCGTGACCGCCGCGATCGCGGCCGACGCCGACAGCGGCAGTCCGAGGCGCACGTTCGCGACCCAGGCGGCGTAGGCGCCAAGGGTGACCATCGAACCCACGGCGAAGTTCGCGAATTTCAGCACGCCGAAGATCAGGGTGAGGGCGAGCGCGGGCAGGGCGATCAGCAACCCGGTCACAAGCCCATTGAAGAAGAGCTGGACGGCCATCTCAGGCGACCTTCGCGAAGAACAGCTCGGCGAGATCGGAGGCGCCGACCTCGGCGGCGCGCGCGCGAAGGCTGATTTGGCCGGCGACCAGCACGACGGCCTCATCGGCGATCCTGAGCGCGGCCGCGACGTTCTGCTCGACGAGCAGCACCGTGACGCCGGCTTCGCGGACCCGGACGATCGCCTCCATCGTCTGGCCGACGATCTTGGGGCTGAGGCCGGCCGACGGCTCGTCGAGCAGCAGGACTTCGGGGTTGGCGAGCAGAGCGCTCGCAAAGGCGAGCATCTGCCGCTGGCCGCCCGAAAGATCGCCGGCGCGGGTGCGCAGCCGCGCCGCGATCTCGGGGAAGAGCTCGAGAACGCGCTGGCGCTGCTCTGGCCCGACGCCTGCGCGGCCGCGTAGGAATTCGGTCGCGAGCTTGAGGTTCTCGCCGATGGTCAGGCTCGGGAAGACGTTGGCTTCCTGCGGGACGTAAGCAAGGCCCGCCGCCACGCGCTTCGCCGGCGTCTCGGCCGTCACGTCGCGGCCGGTGACCATCACGTGGCCCGAGCGGACATCGAGCAGACCGGCGAGCGTCTTCACGAAGCTCGACTTGCCGGATCCGTTCGGACCGATCACCGCGAGTATCGTCTCCGGCGCCTGGTCGAGGTCGACGCCGCGAATGATGTCGCCGCCGCGGCCGTAGCCGGAGCGCAGGCTCCGCACCGAAAGCGCCTGGATATCGCCGCCGGTCACGCCGCCACTCCGAGATAGGCTTCGACGACGCGGCGGTCCTTGACGACGTCCCCGAACGTGCCGGAGACCAGCAGGCGACCCTCCGCCATGACATGGACATGGTCGCAGAGCTCGCCGACCAGATGCATGTCGTGCTCGACGAGGCCGAAGGAGACCCCTTCCGCGTTGAGCTCGCGCACGAGCCGGATCATCTCGAGCTTGAGAGGCGGGGAGACGCCCGCCCCCGGCTCGTCCAGCAGGATGAGCCTGGGCTCAAGCAGCAGCGCTCGGGCGAGGTCCAGCAGCTTCTTCTGGCCGCCCGACAGCCCGCCGGACTGCTGATCGGCGAGCTTGTAGAGGCCGACCCGCTCGAGCAACGCCTTCGCCTTCAGGGCGTTGGCGCTTTCCTCGGCCCACCATTTGCGGCGCCCGAACAGGCTTGCGACGACGCCCTCGCCGGATTGCCGGCGCGGGGCGAGCAACAGGTTCTCGAAAACCGTGAGACTGCCGAGTTCGCGCACGATCTGGAAGGTCCTGGCGACGCCGAGCGCGGCGAAGCGATGCGGGGCCGCGGCCGTGACGTCGCGGCCCGAAAGCAGGACGCGGCCCTCGTCGGGCCGGACGAGGCCCGTCATCACATTGAGCAGCGTGGTTTTCCCGGCGCCGTTGGGACCGATCAGGCCGGTGATGCGGCCGGTCTCCAGCGTCAGGCTGCAGCCGTCGAGCGCCGCCAGCCCTCCATATCGCTTCGCGACGCCGCGAACCTCAAGCAGCGAAAGGGCCGACCCGCTCGTCGACGGGCCGCTCATGCGGACAGGCCGCGGGCGGACGGCCGTCGCCGCCAGCCCACCAATTGTGCATGATTTGCCTTATCCATGAGCATAAGCTTAAAAACTCGACAGTATTCGTGCTGTTAAACATTCTAAAGGCCGCGCATTCCCCTAAGCAAATTTATATTGCTTTGCAAAAAGCAAAATAATATTTGGCTTATATGACGCGACCTCTTGAGATTGTGCTGCTGCGGACCTTCGTGCTGCTGATCGAGATGCGCAGCGTGACGCGCGTGGCGAGAAAGCTGCACCGCACGCAGCCCGCCGTGAGCCTGCAGATTCGAAGACTCGAGGAGGCGGCCGGTCAGCCGCTGTTCGAGAGCGATCTCCGGCGGCTCCGGCTGACGCCGCAGGGCGAAACGCTGCTGCCTTATGCGCGCGCGGTTCTGCGCATGCACGACGAGGCGCAGCTTCGGCTGGCCTCCGAGGAGATCGAGGGCCGCGTCACGCTCGGCTGCCCGGATCTCTACGCCGCGTTCCTGCTGCCGGAGACCCTGGCAAGCTTCCGCAAGGCCTATCCGCGCGTCGAAGTCTCCGTGCGATGCGCCTTGTCGCGCCAGATCGCCGCCGACATGGACGAGGGCCTCGTCGACGTGGCGATCGCGACGCGGATGCCGGGCGTCGGCCCGCGCACGGGAGACGCGGTGCGGCTCAAATCGGAAAAGCTCGTGTGGCTGGGCGCCGAAAACGGCGAAGCGCATCGGCGCGCGCCCGTGCCGCTCGCCATGCTGCCCGAGGGCAACCTCTACCGCGATCTCGCCCTCATGGCCCTGAACGAAGCGGGGGTCAGCTGGCGGATCGCCTGCGTCTCCGAGAGCATCGCCGGACTTCAGGCGATGGCGCTCGCGGACGCCGCCGTGATCGTGCTGTCGGCTTCCGTTCACGCGACCGGGCTGGTCCGCCTCGGTCAGGAATCCGGGCTGCCGCCGCTCCCCAATATCGACATCATGCTTTGGCGGCGTCTCAACGGTCTGTCGCAGGCGGCCGAGCAGTTCGCCCGCCACATCACCCTCGGCGTCGCCGAACTGGCGCCCCGGCTGGAGGCCCGCGACGGACCAGCCGGATTTCCGAGCGCCCCCGCGGACTGATCCGAGGGGGCGCGCGGACCAGACATGAAGAACGCATCCAAGATCGTCCTCGCCGCCGCTCTCGCCGTCGGCCTCGCCGGTCCCGTTCTGGCCGACCCGGCCGGCCCGGGCTGGATCAGCATCGAGCAGGCGGCCCGGAAGGCCAAGGACGCCGTCTACACCGAGATCTCGAAGATCGAGGCCGACGACGGTCGCTGGGAAGGCGCGGGCGTCAAGAACGGCCAGACGCTCGAGTTCCACATCGACGCGAAGACCGGCGCGATCTCGAACGAGCACGCGGACGACTGATGTCCCGGTCGTGTCCCGGTCCCCGGGGCCGGGACACGACGCTCATCCGGCCCTGAACTCGGGCGGGAGCGCCGCGCGCAGCTCCTGCAGCCAGGCGTCCGCGACGGAATCCGACGGCGCCCGCCAGTCCCCTCGGGGCGAGAGGCTGCCGCCGGAGGAGATCTTGGGGCCGTTGGGGATGGCGCTGCGCTTGAACTGGCTGGTCTGGAAGAAGCGCACCAGGAAGGTCTCGAGCCAGCGCACGATCGTCGCGAGGTCGTAGGCGTTCTTAGCCTCGTCGGGGAAATGCGCCGGCCACAGCCCGACCGACGCGTCGCTCCACGCGCGCCATGCGAGGAACGCCGTCTTCGACGGCGGCAGGCCGTAGCGCAAGGTGTGGAACAGGAAGAAGTCGTGCAGCTCGTAAGGTCCGACGCGCGCCTGCGTGCTCTGGATCGCGCCGGTCTCGTCGGCCGGCACCAGCTCCGGCGAAATCTCGGTGTCGAGGATCGCGGAGAGCACGGCGCTCGCCTCGGCGCCGACCTGCGCGGTGCGGACGGTCCAGCGGATCAGATACTGGATCAGCGTCTTCGGCAGGCCGGCGTTGACGGCGTAGTGGCTCATCTGGTCGCCGACGCCGTAGGTGCACCAGCCGAGCGCGAGCTCCGACAGGTCGCCGGTGCCGACGACGAAGCCGCCATGCTGGTTCGCCAGCCGGAACAGGTAGTCGGTGCGAAGCCCGGCCTGCACGTTCTCGAAGGTGACGTCGTAGACCTTCTGGCCCGTCGCGAACGGGTGCCCCATGTCGGCGAGCATCTGGTTCGCGGCCGGGCGGATGTCGATTTCTTCCGCCGATACGCCGAGCGCGCGCATCAGGGCCCAGGCGTTCGCCTTGGTCTCGTCGCCGGTGGCGAAGCCCGGCATGGTGTAGCCGAGGATCGTCGTGCGCGGCAGGCCGAGCAGGTCGCAGGCTTTCGCCGCGACGATCAGCGCCTGCGTCGAGTCGAGGCCGCCCGAAACGCCGATCACCATGTGGCGGCCGCGTGTCGCCTCGAAGCGCTTCACCAGCGCGTGGACCTGGATGTTGAAGGCCTCGTAGCAGTCCTGGTCGAGCCGCGCGGCGACGTCCGGGACATAGGGGAAGCGGCGGAGCGCGCGCCTGAGGCCGACGTCGCCGCCGCTCGGGCCATGCTCGAAATCGACGCGGCGGAAGGCGGTCTCCGGGTGGCCGCTCGCCGCCGCCGCGTCGTTGAAGGTCTGGACGCGCGCGCGCTCGAGCCGGATGCGCTGCACGTCGACGTCGGCCACGATCAGCTGCGCGGCGCGCGCGAACCGCTCGGACTGCGCCAGCGCCTCGCCCATCTCGTGGATCGCGCCCTGTCCGTCCCAGGAGAGGTCGGTGGTGCTCTCTCCGTCGCCGGCCGCCGAATAGGCGTAGGCCGCGATGCAGCGCATCGACTGCGAGGCGCAGAGCAGCGTGCGGTCGTCGGCCTTGCCGATCGTGATGTTGGAGGCCGACAGATTGCAGAGGATCAGCGCGCCGGCGAGCGCGCCCAGCGTCGAAGGCGGGGTGGGCGCCCAGACGTCTTCGCAGATCTCGACGTGGAAGATGAAGTCCGGCAGGTCGAGAGCGCAGAAGATCAGGTCGGTCCCGAACGGCGCGACCTGTCCCGCGACCCTCATGTCGAGGCCATGGAGGCCGACGCCCGAGGCGAACCAGCGCTTCTCGTAATATTCGCGGTAGTTCGGCAGGAAGCTCTTCGGCACGACGCCGAGAATCCGCCCCCGGGCGATCACGACCGCGCAGTTGTAGACGCGTCCGTTGCGGCGGAGCGGCGCTCCGACGAGCAGCGCGGTCGCAAGCGTCGCGGAGCGTTCGGCGATCTCGCCGATGGCGCGCTCGACCTCGGCGAGCAGCGCGTCCTGCAGATGCAGGTCGTCGATCGCGTAGGACGACAGGTTGAGCTCGGGATAGATCAGGAGGTCGACGGCCTCGGCCGACGCCTGCTCGGCGAGCGCGATCGCGGCGGCCGCGTTGCGCGCGGGGTCGGCCACGAAGACGCCGGGCGTCGCGACGCCGACGCGGACGAAGCCGTGGGCGTGGATGGAGGCGAAGTCTGGCGATCCGGCCGTCAAGGCGAGCCCTTCATCTGTCGCGCGCAGGTTCTTTAGCCGCGCTTCGTTTCCGTCGCGATAATCGGTGATTAGCATATCGGCGTTTCCGTGCGGTTTCGCCATAACGGACGCCCGCCGTCCGATCGCCCGAGAGGACCGATGCCCTTCATCGACCTGAACTCAGACCTAGGCGAAGGCTTCGGCGATTACGTCTGCGGCGACGACGAGGCGATGCTGCGGCTCGTCACCTCCGCGAACGTCGCCTGCGGCATGCACGCGGGCGACCCCGAGATCATGGCGCGGACCTTTCGTCTGGCGCGCGAGCGGGGGGTCGCGGTCGGGGCCCATCCCGGCTTCCCCGACCGCATCGGCTTCGGGCGGCGGCGCATCCCGTTCTCGGCCGGCGAGATCGAGCGGCTGGTCGCCTACCAGATCGGCGCGGCGGCGGCGCTCGCGGCCTATGCCGGCCACGCCGTCACCTACGTGAAGGCGCACGGCGCGCTCGCGAACGTCGCCTGCGAGGAGCCTGCTGTGGCCGACGCGGTGGCGCGGGCGATCAAGGCGGTCGACCCCGCGCTGGCGCTGCTCGCCATCGCGCTGACGGAGCAGGTGAAGGCCGGCGAGGCGGCGGGTCTCGCCGTCCATCAGGAAATCTACGCCGACCGCGGCTACACCGACGGCGGCGCGCTGATCGCCCGCGGCCAGCCCGGCGCGCTGATCGAGGACGCTGAAGCGGCCGCGTCGCGCGCGCTCGCGATGGTGGAGGAGGGCGCGATCATCGCCCGGTCGGGCGCGCGGCTCGAAACCCCGATCCGCTCGATCTGCGTGCACGGCGACAGCCCGCATGCGGTTGCCGTCGCGGAGCTGGTGCGGGAGCGGCTGGAAGCTGCAGGCGTCGCGCTCAAGCCCTTCGCCGCGCGATGACCGAAGCGCCGCGTTTCCTCGACGCCGGCGAGGCGGCGCTGGTCGTCGAGTTCGGCGAAATCGTCGATCCCGCGATCAGCGACCGGGTGCTCGCGCTCGACGCGGCGCTATCCGCTGACCCGCCCGACGGACTGCTGGAGCTCGTCCCGACCTACCGCTCGCTGATGATCCATTACGATCCGCTGGTGATCGACCGCGAGGCGCTGGTGGCGCGTGCGGGCGAAGCGGCGGCGAGAGCATCTGACGGCGCCCGCCCCAGCGTCCGCGCCTGGCTGATGCCGTGCTGCTACGATGCGGAGCTCGCGGAGGATTTGGGCGAGGTCGCGGAGGCGCTTGGTCTCCCGGCCGAGGAGGTGGTCACGCGGCACGCCGGCGCCGACTACCGTGTCGCCATGTACGGCTTCGCGCCCGGCTTCGCCTATCTCGGCGGCTTGCCGGAGACCCTCGCCGTTCCGCGCCGCCGGACGCCGCGACCGCCGCATCCGACCGGCGCGGTGATGGTCGGCGGCGGGCTCGCGGCCATAGCGACCTTTCCGATGCCGACCGGCTGGCACGTCGTCGGCCGCACGCCGGAACGGCTCTATGCGCCGGAGCGCGCCGAGGCGTTCCTGCTCGCGCCCGGCGATGCGCTGCGTTTCGAGCCGGTCGACGTCGCGACGTTCCGCGCGCTGGAGCGGCGCGCCGCGACCGGGGAGATCGTCGCGCAGGCTGCGTCGGCATGAGCGCGCTCCGCGTGCTGTCCGCCGGACCCGGCGTCACGGCGCAGGATGGCGGCCGGCGCGGCTACCTGCGCTTCGGCGTCACCGCGGCGGGGCCGATGGACCGGCTCGCGCATGCGGTCGCGAACCTCGCCGTAGGCAACCCGGCAGGGGCCGCGGCGATCGAAGTCTCGCTCGGCGGCGTCGAGGCGACGGCGGAGAGCGGTCCGCTGACGGTCGCCGTCGCCGGCGGCGCCTTCGCCGTGACGCTCGACGGCCGGCCGCTGCCTCCGGCTGTCAGGCTCACGCTCGAGCCCGGAACGGCGCTGAAGCTTCGCGCCGGCGCCGCCGGCGCCTGGTGCTACCTCGCCGTGGCCGGTGGTTTCGACCTCCCCGACGTGCTCGGCTCCAGCGCGACCCATACCCGTTCGGGCCTCGGCGGCTTTGAAGGCAGGGGGCTGAGGTCGGGCGATCTGCTTCAGGTCGCGGCCGGCCGTCAGGCCCGACAGGAGCCTGGCGCCATCGTCGCGCCGCTGCTGGAGCGCCGGCCGGATGTGATCCGCGTCGTGATGGGACCGCAGGACGATTACTTCGCGGACGACCAGGTCGCGGCGTTTCTCGCCGGCCCCTGGAAAGTCTCCGCGCGTTCGGACCGAATGGCCACCTTCCTCGACGGCCCGACGATCGCGCATGCGAAGGGTCACGACATCGTTTCCGACGGCGTCGCGATGGGCGCAATCCAGATCCCGGGCGATGGTCGGCCGATCGTGCTGATGGCCGACCGCCAGCCGACCGGCGGCTACCCCAAGATCGCCACCGTCATCGGCCCGGACCTCGGCCGGCTGGCCCAGGTCCGGGCGGGGACGGCGTTCCGCTTCCGCGCGATCTCCATCGTCGAGGCCGTCGCAGCCCGGCGTGACGAGGCCGCGCTGCTCACCCGCGGGATCGCGTTCGAGCCGGTCATCCGCCGCGAGCTGTCCTCGGAGTTCCTCCTCGGCCTCAACCTGATCGACGGCGTGACCGGCGACAGGCCGGGCGACTGAGCGTTCCGCTTGGCGTCGGCGGGTCATACCAGAGTGGCGCCCTGATATGGCCTTCTGGACGGAGGATTGCTCTCGACGGAAACCGGTCGCGGGACTATATCGATCGGTATGAAATTTTAGGATCGCCGGGAGATGGGCAGGCACAAGGAGTTCGACGTCGACGAAGCGCTGTGTGCGGCGCTTCAGGTGTTCTGGCGTCAGGGCTACGAAGGCGCGTCGCTGACCGAGCTCACGGAGGCGATGGGCATCACCCGTCCGAGCCTCTATGCGACCTACGGCAACAAGGAAGATCTGTTCCGCAAGGTGCTCGACCGATACGAGCAGAACCACCTCTGCTTCGTGGCGCATGCGCTTGAGGAGCCCACCGCCCGCGCGACGATCGAAAGACTTCTCAAGGGCTATGCCGACGTCCTGACGAACCCGATGCATCCGCCGGGTTGTCTCGGCGTGAACAGCACGGTCGGCTGCGGCGGCGAAGGCAACGCCATACGGCAGGAACTGATCGCGCGCCGCTCGCTCAGCGAGGACACGCTCCGCCAGCGGCTTGATCGCGCCGCGCAGGACGGCGAGCTGTCGTCCGGCGAAAGCCCGGCCGACTGGGCGCGCTATGTGATGGCGGTCGGTCTCGGCATGGCGATGAAGGCCGCCTCCGGCGCGACGCGGGACGAGCTCTATAAGGTCGCCGACCTCGCGCTGCGCGCCCTGCCTGTGCGCGAAACCGCCGAAGTCTGAAGGCGTCAGGTGACGCCCTTGTCAAGCCACGCCCGGATCGCGTCGTTCACCCGCGACTGCCAGCCCGGCCCGCTCTCCCTGAGCTTCGCGACGATGTCGTCGTCGAGCCGTATCGAGATCGCCGCCTTCGTCCGCTGCGGCCCCCGCTGCCTGCGGATGCTTTCCGCAAGCTCCGGGAAGACCTCGGCGAAGGGCTTGGCCTGGGCGATTTCTTCGGCCGTCCATTCCGGATTGTCCGAGACGTCGTCCCAATCTTCCTTCGTGTAGCCCTGTCCGGAGACGAAGCCGTTCTGCGCCCTAGCCATTGAGGAGCCTCCTCTCTTGTGCGCTCGCGCGCCGCATGCTGATGATCGAGAGCGCTTCGATGCCGAGCGAACGGAACACCACGGCGATCGGTGCGCCATCTTTCAAACCGAGGGCCCGCCATCTTTCCGAGTGGCCAGGCTCGAAGATCGCGCTCTCGAAGAACGCCAGCGTCAGGTCCGCGAAGTCGAGCGCGTGCTTTTCAAGGTTCGCCTGCCGCTTCGGCTCGTCCCAGACGATCAGCATCCAACCTGTATATACAGGTTTTCAGCGAAATGTTCGAGAGCCATAACGTGACGGCCGCCGGATGGGGAATCCGGCGGCCGTCGTCGTCAGGAACTGCGAAGGGCGTGGGGACGCTTTCCGTCTCGCAGTTCCTAACCCAGGGACAGCTTGGTTTCGGAGCCGTGCGCGGCGGGGCCCGCGCCCGGCGCTATCGGAGCGTGGTTCCCAGAACCCTTGAGCTTGCGTCCGCCAGCCAGCGTCCTGATGACGACATAGAAAACCGGCGTCAGGAACAGGCCGAAAGCGGTGACGCCGATCATCCCGGAGAACACCGCGACGCCCATCGCGGCGCGCATTTCCGAGCCTGCGCCGACCGAGGTGACGAGCGGCAGAACGCCCATGATGAAGGCGAGCGACGTCATCAGGATCGGCCTCAGTCGGAGGCGGCTGGCCTCGACCGCGGCCTCGAGCGGCGTCCGTCCCGCCAGCTCGAGCTCTCGCGCGAACTCGACGATCAGGATGGCGTTCTTCGCCGACAGGCCGACCAGCACGATCAGGCCGATCTGCGTGAACACGTTGGTGTCGCCGCCGGACAGCCAGACGCCGGTCAGC
The DNA here is from genome assembly GCF_027922265.1 of Hansschlegelia plantiphila. GTDB lineage: Bacteria > Pseudomonadota > Alphaproteobacteria > Rhizobiales > Methylopilaceae > Methylopila > Methylopila plantiphila. Next base: position 23,675 of record NZ_BSFI01000023.1, read on the forward strand.
GCCGCCAGAATGCCCATCGGCACGATCAGGATGATCGCGATCGGCAGGGTCAGGCTCTCGTACTGGGCGGCGAGCACCAGGAAGACCAGCAGGATCGCGACCGGGAAGACGATGATCCCCGAATTGCCGGCGATGATCTCCTGATAGGTCAGCTCGGTCCACTCGTAGGAGATGCCCTTCGGCAGCGTCTCAGCCGCGATCCGCGCGACCGCCGCCTGCGCCTGACCGGTCGAGAAGCCTGGCGCGGCGCCGCCGTTCACGTCAGCCGACAGGAAGCCGTTGTAGCGCATGGCGCGCTCCGGGCCGGCGCTGGGCTTCACCGTCATCAGCGCGGACAGCGGGATCATGTCGCCGGAGTTCGAGCGCACCTTGAGGAAGCCGACGTCGTCGGCATGCGCGCGATACTTTGAATCCGCCTGGACCCTGACGGAATAGGTGCGGCCGAACTTGTTGAAGTCGTTGACGTAGAGCGAGCCGAAATAGATCTGCAGCGTGTTGAACACCTCCGAGATCGGCACGCCGAGCTGGCGGGCCTTGGTCCGGTCGATGTCGGCGAACAGCTGCGGCACGTTCACCTGGAACGAGGAGAACAGGCCGGCGAGCTCGGGCGCCGTATTGGCTTTCGCGAGGAAAGCCTTGGTCGCCTGGTCGAGCGCGTCGTAGCCGAGGCCGGCCTTGTCCTCGATCTCCAGCTTGAAGCCGCCGATGGTGCCGAGGCCCTGCACGGGCGGCGGCGGGAACATCGCGATCACGGCTTCCTGGATGGCGCCGAACTGCTGGTTGAGGCTCATCGCGATCGCAGCCGCGCTCAGGCTCGGGTCGCGCCGCTCCTCGAACTCGTTCAGCGTCACGAAGACGATGCCCGAGTTCGACGAGTTGGTGAAACCGTTGATGGACAGGCCCGGGAAGGCGACGGCGCTCTTCACGCCCGGCGTCTTCAGCGCGATCTCGCCCATGCGGCGGATCACGTCCTCCGTTCGGTCGAGCGTCGCGGCGTCGGGCAACTGCGCGAAGCCGACGAGGTACTGCTTGTCCTGCGCCGGCACGAAGCCGCCGGGAATGACGCGGAACAACTGGCCCGTGGCCGCGATCAGCCCGGCGTAGACGACGAGCATGACGACCTTGTGCCCGATCGCCCGGGTCACCCCTTTGCCGTAGACCCGCGAGCCCCAGCTGAAGCCCTTGTTGAACCGGCGGAAGAACCAGCCGAGCAGCACGTCGAGCACGCGCGTCAGCCGATCCTTCGGCGCGTCGTGGCCCTTCAGAAGCAGAGCCGCGAGCGCCGGCGACAGCGTCAGCGAATTGATCGCCGAGATCACGGTCGAGATCGCGATCGTCAGCGCGAACTGCTTGTAGAACTGGCCGGTGAGGCCCGTGATGAAGGCGAGCGGCACGAACACCGCGATCAGCACCAGCGCGATCGCGACGATCGGGCCGGACACCTCCTGCATCGCCTTCAGCGCGGCCTCGCGGGGGGGAAGGCCGTCCTCGATGTTGCGCTCGACGTTCTCGACCACGACGATCGCGTCGTCGACGACGATGCCGATCGCGAGCACGAGACCGAACAGGCTGAGCGCGTTGATCGAGAATCCGAAGATATGCATCACCGCAAAGGTGCCGACGATCGACACCGGCACCGCGATCAGCGGGATGATCGACGCCCGCCACGTCTGCAGGAACAGGATGACGACGAGCACCACCAGGGCGACCGCCTCGAGCAGGGTGTGGATCACCGCCTCGATCGAGGACCGCACGAACTGCGTGGTGTCGTAGACGATGGAGTAGTCCACGCCGTCAGGCATGTTCGCCTTGATGTCGCGCATCTCGGCCTGCACGCGGTCGGCGATGTCGATCGCGTTCGAGCCCGGCGCCTGGAACACGGGGACGGCCACGGCGGACTTGTTGTCGAGCAGTGAGCGCAGCGCGTAGTCGGCGGCCCCCATCTCGATGCGGGCGACGTCGCGCAGCCGCACGACCTCGCCGTTTGCGCCCGACTTCACGATGATGTCGCCGAACTCCTCCTCGCTCTGGAGTCGTCCCTGCGCGTTCACCGACAGCTGGAGGTCGACGCCGGCCGGCGAGGGCGAGCCGCCGATGATGCCGGCGGCCGCCTGCACGTTCTGGGCCTGGATTTCGTTCACGACGTCGGATGCGGACAGGCCGTGCTCGGCCACCTTCTGCGGGTCGAGCCAGACGCGCATGGAGTAGTCGCCGGAGCCGAACAGCTGCACCTGGCCGACGCCCGGGATGCGCGCCAGCCGGTCCTTGACGTTCAGCACCGCGTAATTGCGCAGATACGTCATGTCGTAGCGACCATTCGGCGAGGTGAGATGCACCACCAGCGTCAGGTCGGGCGAGGTTTTGATGGTGGTGATGCCGAGCTGGCGCACTTCCGCCGGCAGCCGCGGCTCAGCCTGGGCGACGCGGTTCTGGACCAGCTGCTGCGCCTTGTCGGGATCGGTGCCGAGCGCGAACGTCACCGTCAGCGTCATCACGCCGTCGGTCGTCGCCTGGCTCGACATGTAGAGCATGCCCTCGACGCCGTTGATCTGCTCCTCGATCGGCGTCGCGGTGGTCTCGGAGATCACCTTCGGATTGGCGCCGGGATAGGTGGCGCGCACCACGATCTGCGGCGGCACGACGTCGGGATATTCCGAGATCGGCATCGAGCGCAGCGACAACAGGCCCGCAAGGAAGATCACGGTCGACAGAACGCCCGCGAACACCGGCCGGTCTATGAAGAACTTGGAGATGTTCATGGCTCGATTCTGCCGTCGTCCCGAGCGCGGAGAGCCGGGATCGTTGGAAGTTTTCAGTACTCACGGATGACGATCCCGGACCGGCGGGCTCGCCGCCGTCCGGGACCCGCCGGTCTCAGCGTTCCGCCGAGGCCTGTTTCTGCGTAAGCGGAGAGCCGTCCATCGCGACAGGCTCCGGCGCGACCAGCGCTCCTGGCCTGAGCTTCTGCAGGCCGTTGACGACGATCCGCTCGCCCGCCTCGAGCCCGCTCAGCACGACCTTGAGCCCTTCGGCGGACGGGCCGAGCTTCACCTCGCGGTAGATCGCCTTCTGGTCCTGCCCAACGACGAGGACGTATTTCTTGTCCTGGTCGACGCCGATCGCCCGCTCGCTGACGAGCAGCGCAGGGGCGGGCTTCGCCTGGCCCATCCTGAGCCGCGCGAACTGGCCGGGCATCAGCCGGCCGTCGGGATTGTCGAACACGGCGCGCACGCGGACGGAGCCGGCGCCCGCGTCCACCGTCGGGTCGACATAGATCAACTTGCCGCGGGTCGCGCCGTCGCTGGTCAGCGTCGACATCTCGACCGGGATGGCGCCCACCGCGTCGCTGCGGTCGCCGCCCTTCGGCAGGGTGTCGAGCGCCCGCATCAGCGTCTCTTCATCCGCGTCGAAGCTGGCGTAGATCGGATTGACGGAGACCAGCCTGGTCAGAACCGGCGCGCCGGGGCCGGCGGCGACGAGGTTGCCCGCGGTCACCTCGATCTTGCCGACGCGGCCGGCGACCGGCGCGCGAACCTCGGTGTAGCCGAGATTGAGCTCCGCCGTCCGGAGCGCCGCCTTCGCGCCCTGCAGCGAGGCTTCCGCCTCCTGAAGGCCGCTGGTCCGCGAGTCGAGGTCACGCTGGGAGATCGTCGAGAGCGCCGTCATCCGGCGGCCGCGGTCGAGGTCGCTCTTCGCGAGGGTGAGGCGCGCCTCGGCCGCGGAGACCTGTGAGCGCGCGCGGTCGACCTCCGCCTTGTAGGGCTCGGGGTCGATGGTGAAGAGCGCGGTGCCCTTCTCGACCAGCGCGCCTTCCCGGAAGTGGACCGTCTCGACCTCGCCCGCGACCCGTGATCGGACCTCGACGCGGTCGATCGCTTCGAGCCTTCCCGAGAACTCGGTCCAGTTGGTGATGTCGCGCGACTGGACGGCGGCGACCGAGGCGGGCGTGGCCGGCGGCGTTGCGGCGACGGCCGCGTCCGCTGCGACGTCGCTGGCGGGCAGCGTCGCGAACACGGCGCCCGCGATCGCGAGCGCAGCCGCGCCGGCGCACACGGTGCGCCGCGAAGCTGTCGAAAAGTCTGGCATCTCTACGTCCCCAGCAGAGTATTTAACCGTACCGAACGGTATGGTACCGACAGGTAAAGTTAGGCCGCCTGGGAGTCAAGACTGAAACATATCGGTCGGTATGAAATCGCGCGATCAGTCGGTTTGTCGCATTCCGGATCACGCCGCGGGGTAGATCGGGAACCGCGCGCAAAGCTCGCGAACCTCCGAGCGCACGGTCTCTATCGCGCCGCCATCTGCCGGCGCGTTCAGGACGCGCAGGATCCAGCCGCCGATGGAGGCGAACTCCGCAACGCCGAAGCCTCGCGCCGCGCCTGCGTTGCTGGATAGCCGCAGGCCGGAGGGCGCCTCCGGCGGCCGGGGATCGAACGGGATCTGGTTCTTGTTCACCGCGAGGCCTGCCGCCTCCAGCGCCTTCGCCGCGACGTCGCCGGTCAGCCCATGGTTGACGAGGTCGACCAGCATCAGCCCGGTGTCCGTGCCGCCCGCGACCAGCCGGACGCCCGCTTCCGCCAGCGTCGCCGCCAGCGTCTGCGCGCCGTCGACCACCGCCTGGTTGTAGGCGACGAAGTCCGGCCGCAGCGCCTCGCCGAAGCAGGCCGCCTTGCCGGCCACGATGTGCATCATCACCGAGCCCTGCACGCCCGGGAAAATCCCGGCGTTGATCCGCCCGCTCAGGGCGTCGTCGTCCCACAGGACCAGTCCGCCGCGGGCGCCGCGCAGCGACTTGTAGGTCGTCGACGTCACGACATGCGCGTGCGGGAAGGGGTTCGGATGGAGGCCGGCGGCGACGAGCCCCGCGAAATGGGCCATGTCGACCATCAGCAACGCGCCGACCTCGTCGGCGACCGCGCGCAGGCCGGAGACGTCGAGCGCGCGCGGGTAGGCGGAGCCGCCGGCGACGATCAGCTTCGGCCGGCGCGCTTGCGCCAAAGCGCGAACCTCGTCGAGGTTGATCCGCTCCGTCGCTCGGCTCACGCCGTAGCGGACGATCTCGTAGTCGCGTCCCGTCAGCGTCGCCGGATGGCCATGGCTGATATGGCCGCCGGCCGCCGTGTCCATGGCGAGGATCGTGTCGCCGAGTTTTAGCAGGCCCAGAAACACGCCGGCGTTGGCGTTGGAGCCCGAATGCGGCTGGACGTTCGCGAAACGGCAGCCGAAGAGCTTCGTCGCCCGGCTGACGGCGAGCGTCTCCACCGCGTCGGCGAACTCGGCGCCGCCGTAGTAGCGGGCGTAAGCCGGACCCTCGACGGTCTTGTTGGTGAAGACCGACCCCTGCGCCTCGAGGACCAACCGGGAGACCAGGTTCTCCGATGCGATCAGTTCGATCCCGTCCTGCTGACGGCGGACCTCTCCGCCGATCGCAGCCGCGAGCTCCGGATCGGCCTCAAGGCCGGAGGTGAAATAGCCGGGCGCCGGGCGGGGCATCGCGATCCCTATTGCCGGATGAAGGGGTGGATCTGCGGGATGATGGCCGCGACCACCTGCAGTCGACCGGAGATCACGCCGCGGACGGTGATCATTTCGTCGGCAATCGCCTGCAATTTGCGCGCGGGACCCTGCAGGAGCAGCACCTCAAGCGTGCGGCTCTCGTTGAGGTGGACGTGGAAGGACGAGATCACCTCGTCGATATAGGCGCGCTGCAGATCGCCGATGCGCTGCTCCACGCCGGTCGACAGCTGACCATAGAAAAGCGTGAGGGTTCCGACCATCACCTCCTCTCCGAATTCGGTCTGCTCTTCGATCAGCAGGCGATGCAGCATCTCGGCGACAGCCTGCGACCGGCTGGCGAAGCCCCGTCGGGCGACCATGGCGTCGAGGTCGCCGAGCATGCGCGGCGGCAAAGAGAGGCTGACCCGCTCGACCGTCGCCCGCCGGCCGGGCTCGGCGGGAGGTCGGGACTGGGGGCCAGGCTCCTTTTTCTCCATGTCGATCTCCTCTGGCACGGCGTATGCAAGCCTGTTGAGTATTACGATAATCTAAAATCGTAATACTCGTCGAGAGGAGATCGGCATGGGTTCGGCCAGGCATTTCATCCGGGGAGCGGCGTTGGCGCTGCTCGCGCTTGTCGCGATCGGCGCGACGGCTCCAAAGGCGAGCGCCGCGGACGGCCCGCTGCGCATCGGCTACAGCGACTGGCCGGGCTGGGTCGCCTGGCAGGTCGCGATCGACAAGGGCTGGTTCAAGGAATCCGGCGTCGACGTCGATTTCGAGTGGTTCGACTATTCCGCCTCGATGGACGCCTTCGGCGCGGGGAAGATCGACGCCGTCACCGTGACAAATGGCGACACGCTGGTGATGGGGTCGGGCGGCTCCAAGGGCGTGATGATCATGCTGACGGATTATTCCAACGGCAACGACATGATCATCGGCAAGCCGGGCCTCAAGAAGCTGACGGACCTCAAGGGCAAGAAGGTCGGCCTCGAGAGCGGGCTGGTGGAGCACCTGCTGCTGCTCAACGGCCTGAAGAAGGCCGGGATGACGGACGCCGACGTCGAGATCGTCAACGTCAAAACCAACGACACGCCGCAGGTCCTCTCGGACGACGCCATCTCCGCCGTCGGCGCGTGGCAGCCGGTCGCGGGCCAGGCGATGAAGGGCGTGCCGGGCGCGAAGCCGCTCTACACCTCGGCCGACCAGCCGGGCCTGATCTACGATGTCGTCACCGTGTCGCCGACGAGCTTCGCCGGCCGCAAGGACGACTGGGCCAAGGTCATGAAGGTCTGGGACAAGGTCGTCGCCTTCATCACCGATCCGAAGACGCAGCCCGACGCGGTGAAGATCATGGCTGCACGCAGCGGCGTGCCGCCCGAGGAATACGTCCGCTACCTCAAGGGCACCAAGCTGCTCAGCCTCGCCGAGGGCGCCAAGGTGTTCAAGGACGCCGACGGCTTCGGCTCGCTCTACGGCTCCACGCGCAACGCCGACGACTTCAACGTGAAGGCCGGCGTCTACAAGGAAAGCCAGGACGTGAAGTCCTACATCGACCCGTCGCTGGCCGGGGCCAAGTAAGGCCTTGAAGGCTGACGTCGCGGTTCCGCGGCCGATCGCTCGGCCGCGGCTGTTCTCCGCGCGGTTCTTCGCGGTCGGGCGGTCGCCGACGCCGCGGGCGCGCACGATGCTGGGGGTGCTGTCCTTCGTGCTCCCGCTCGCTCTGTGGTCTGCGGTGTCCTATGCGCCGTTCCTCTGGCATCCGCTGGTCGAGATCACCGATCCCGGCGACGTCGCCTACTACAGCAAGGGGATGCGGGCGCCGGCGGACGCCTTCGCCGAGGAGGTCGAGGGCATGACCGCCTCGGGCCAGGCGCCCCCGCAGGGGATTCCGGCCAATCCGGTCTATCTGCCCGCCCCGCACGAGGTCGCGCTCGCGCTGTGGGCGGCGGCGACGCCGGCCGCGGACGCGCGCGAGGAGTTCCGCCTGAGCTCGAGCCTCTGGCACTCGATCCAGATCATCTTCTGGGCGTTCCTGATCTCGTCGGCGATCGGCGTCCCGCTCGGGATTCTCTGCGGCTCCTACAGCGCGATCGGGCGGCTGACGGAGCCGTTCGTCGAGTTTTTCCGCTATCTGCCGGCGCCGGCCTTCGGGGCGCTCTGCGTCGCCGTGCTCGGCATCTATGACGGCCCGAAGATCGCGATCGTCGTCATCGGCACGTTCTTTCAGCAGGTGCTGATCATCGCGGGCACGACGCGGCGCGCGGACTACGCGCTGCTGGAGGCCGCGCAGACCCTGGGCGCGCGGAACCTGAGGCTGGTGCGCAATGTGGTCGTGCCGGCGGTGCTGCCCGATCTCTACAACGACCAGCGCATTCTGCTCGGCTGGGCCTGGACCTATCTGATCGTCGCCGAACTCGTCGGGACGTCGTCCGGCATCACCTTCTTCATCACCCAGCAGGCGCGCTACCAGCATTTCGAGAACGTCTACGCCGCCATCTTCATCCTCGGGATCGTCGGCTTCGGCAGCGACCTGCTGCTGGCGCGGCTCGGCCGCTGGCTGTTTCCCTGGCGGAGGACGACCGCATGAGCGCGTCGCCGGACGAGGTGCGCGCGCGGTTCGACCGGCTGAAGGCGCGCGAGCCGATTCTGCAGGTGCGGGGTCTGTGCAAGACCGTTCCGGCCAAGGACGGCGAACGGACGATCCTGAACGACGTCAACTTCACCACCCACCGGCGCGAATTCCTCTGCGTCGTGGGACCCTCCGGCTGCGGGAAGTCCACGCTGATCCGCACGATCGCGGGGCTGGAGGAGGCGAGCGGAGGCGAAATCCTCGTCGCAGGTCAGCCTGTCCACGGACCCGGCCCCGACCGCGCCATGGTGTTCCAGGGCTACACGCTGTTTCCGTGGCTGACCGTCCTCGGCAACGTGATGTTCGGCCTGCGGATGGCGGACAAACCGAAGGAGGAGGCCGCGCGAGAGGCCAGGCAGTGGCTCGATCTCGTCGGGCTCGAGCCCTACGCCGACGCCTATCCGCACACGCTGTCCGGCGGCATGAAGCAGAGGGTCGCGATCGCCCGCGCGCTTGCGATCCAGCCGCGCATCCTGCTGATGGACGAGCCGTTCTCCGCGCTCGACGCCCGCACCCGCGCCCGGATGCAGGCCTATCTCGTCGACATCTGGCGCAAGATCGACGTCACCATCGTCTTCATCACCCACGACCTCGACGAGGCGGTGCTGCTCGCCGACCGCATCCTCGTGCTGAAGACCGGTCCCGGCGAGGTCGTCGACCTGATGGAGGTGCCGGCGCTTCGTCCGGCCGCCGGACGCACGCTGGACGATCCCGCGCTGCGGGCGACGCTCGAACGGCTCGAAGGTTTCATCCACGCGCACGAGACGGTGGTCGACGACGAGCCGGTGACGCCGGTGGTGCGCCTCGCCAGCGTGGCCGAGGAGGTGGACTGATGCTCTGGGCCGAGCGGACCTGGGAGGAGATCGGCGCCGACGTCGCGGCTTCGGCGTCCGCCGCGATCCTGCCGGTCGGCGCGACCGAGCAGCACGGACCTCATATGGGCTGCGGCATGGATTTCGTGCTGGCCGATCGGCTGTGCCGCGACGTCGCCGCCGAGACCGGCGTCCCGATGCTGCCGACGCTGCCCTATGGCTGCTCGCTCGGCCACAGCCGGCGCTGGCCGGGCACGATCGCGCTCGATCCGATCCTCATGACGCGGGTGGTCGCGGCGGTGGGCGAGGACGCCTACGCCTCCGGCGTGCGCCGGCTGTTCATCGTCAACGCCCATGTGACCAACGCAGCGCCGCTGCGGTCGGCGCTCGAGATCCTGCGGGCCGGCCATGACGACCTGATGGTCGCGCTGGTCAACACCGCCACGCTCAGCGAGCGGGTGCGCGAGGCGCATTTCTCGGACGCCGCGGATTGGCACGCGAACGACGCCGAGACCTCACTGATGATGGCCATCGCGCCCGCCCTGGTGCGCGAGGACCGGCTGGCCGACGCGGACGATCCCGATCGAACCGACGGCCTGGTGTTTTCGCACCCGGTCAATCGCACGAGCCTGAACGGCGTCACCGGCCGCCCGAGCCTCGCCACCGCCGCGAAGGGCGAGCGCCTGTTCGCATGGATGGTCGAGGACCTTTGCAGCCTTGTCCGCCGCGGCCTCCGAGAACGACCGCCGCTCCCGCACGGCTATGACGAACGGGCGAAGCCCGCCAGGACATGAGCGAGACTCCGATGAACCTGAAAGACGACGTCAAGGCCGTGATGGAGGACCTCCGCGCCAAGGGCGTGAAGTACTGCATCGGCGCCTATGTGGACATACACGGCGCCCAGAAGGGCAAGGTCGTGCCGCTCGATCATCTGCCCCACATGGCTGGCGGCTCGGAGCTCTACACCGGCTATGCGCTCGACGGCCTCGGCCAGGAGCCGAACGAGGACGAGTTCGCCTCGGTCCCCGACCTGAAGCGCTTCATCCAGCTGCCCTGGGAGCCCAAGATCGCCTGGGCGCCGGCGGACATCTCGTTCAAGGGCGAGCCCTATCCGCTGTCGACCCGCATCGTGCTGCAGAACGTCATGGCGGAAGCCGCGAAGATGGGGTTCGGCTTCAACCTCGGCGTCGAGTGCGAGATCTTCCTGCTGAAGAAGGAGACCGATGGGACGATGTCGATCCCAGATCCGGACGATAAGCTCGTGAAGCCCTGCTACGACGTCCGCGGCTTCCTCTCGAACTTCGCCTGGGTCGACCGGATGGCCGAGACCATCAACGATCTGGGCTGGGACCTCTATTCCTTCGACCACGAGGACGCCAACGGCCAGTTCGAGTTCGACTTCGCCTACGCCGACGCGCTGACGACAGCCGACCGCGTGACGTTCTTCCGGCTGATGGCGAAGCAGTACGCCGGCGATCTCGGCCTGATCGCGACGATGATGCCGAAGCCGTTCGCGAACCGCACGGGCAACGGCGCGCATTTCAACATGTCGCTTTCCGACATCGAGACCGGGGCCAACCTGTTCGCGCGTGACCCGGCGGACGACCCGCGCGGTCTCGGCCTCTCGGACGTCGGCTACCACTTCATCGCCGGGATCATCCGCCATGGACGTGCGCTGTGCGCGGCCTTCGCGCCGACGGTGAACAGCTACAAGCGCCTCACCCGTCGCGGCGCGATGGCGACCTTTTCCTGGGCGCCGGTGTTCAACTCCTACGGCTCGAACAACCGCACCAACTCGATCCGCGTACCGATGGGCGGCGGCCGCTGCGAGAGCCGCAACGCCGACGGCGCGGCGAACCCCTATCTCGCCGCCGCGCTGGCGCTCGCCGCCGGCCTCGAAGGCGTGCGCGAAAAGCTCGATCCGGGCGCGCCGAACGAGGACAATCTCTACGAGCTGTCTGAGGCCGAGCGCGCCAGGCGCGGCATCGAGTTCCTGCCGCAGACGCTCGCCGAAGCGGTCGACGCCTTCGCCGCCGACCCGCTGGTCGAGAAGACGCTGGGCAAGGCGCTGCGCGACGAGTTCGTGCGCTACAAGCGCGAGGAATGGGCGGAGTATCACGCCACTATCAGCCAGTGGGAGACGGACCGCTACAGCCACATGTTCTGACGGCTGGGGGCCCTCTCAACCGCGTCCAGCGCGGCGCGCGGCCCATCGTTCGAGAGCGCCGAGCGCGTCGGAGATCAGCACCGTCAGCGCCGCGATCGCCGCCGCGCCTTGCACGATATAGGCGAGATTATTGGTCGCGAGCCCTGCGATCACCACCTCGCCCAGCGTCCGCGCCGCGACCGTTGAGCCGATCGTCGCGGTCGACAGCGCGATCACAGCCGAGAGCCTGACGCCGGACAGGATCGCCGGCAATGCAAGCGGCAGCTCGACCTCCAGAAGCTCCTGTCGCGGCGACAGCCCCGCGCCGCGGGCCGCGTCGAGCACGGCGGGCGATACGCCCTCGATCCCGCTCAGCGCATTTTCGAACACAGGCAGCACGCCGTAGAGCGTGAGAGCGATCAGCGTCGGCGCCTCGCCGAAGCCGACGGAGGGCACGGCGATCGCGAGCACCGCCACGGGCGGAAACGTCTGCCCGGCGTTCGCGACGCTTCGAAACAGCGGCAGGAACGCAGATCCCGCAGGACGCGTGGCGAACACGGCGAGCGCAAGCGCCGCAGCCGTCGCGAGCACGGTCGCCACGGCTGCGATCGCCACATGGATCGCCGCGAGCTCCAGCACGCTCGACTGCGTGTAGACGGCCGGCGCTCCGGCCGGCGCAAGCGGAGCGAGCGCGGCGGCGAAGGTCTCCGGCCTGATGAGATAGACGGCCAGCAGCGCCAGCGTCAGCAAGCGAAGGGTCCAGGCCGCGGCCTTCATCGCGCCTTCGCGGCGGCCGCCTCGACGAGGCGGGCGAGGGTGACGATTCCGAGGCGTTCGCCGCCGGCTCCGGTGACGGGGGCTGCGGCTCGTCCCGACCAGAGCAGGGCGGCGAGCGCCTCGCGACGGTCGGCGTCGGCCGCGATCGGCTCGCCTCCGGCCTCGCCGGGCTGCGTCAGGTCGGCGACGCTCTTCAGCGACAACAGACGGAACGGACGCTCATCCGCCCCGAACATGTCGGCCGCGAACTGCGTCGCGGGATGCGTCAGCACCTCGACGGGCGTCGCCTCCTGCACGAGGCGTCCGCGCTCCATGATGGCGATGCGGTCGGCGAGGCTGGTCGCCTCGTCCATGTCGTGGGTGACCAGCACCACCGTCACGCCGAGCTTGCGCTGGATCGCCCTCAGATCGGCCTGCGCCTTCGCGCGCACGATCGGGTCGAGCGCCCCGAAGGGCTCGTCCATCAGCAGCACGCGCGGAAAGGCCGCGAGCGCCCGCGCCACGCCGACGCGCTGCTGCTGGCCGCCGGAAAGCTGATGGGGACGGCGGGGGCCGTAGATCGCGGGTTCCAAGCCGAACAGCGACAGCAGTTCGTCGACCCGCGCTTCGATGCGCGCCTTGTCCCAGCCCAGCAGTTTCGGCGTGGTGGCGACGTTCTCCGCGATCGTCCGGTGCGGGAACAGGCCGTGGCCCTGGATGGCGTAGCCGATCGAGCGGCGAAGCAGATGAGGCGCGGTGGCGCGCGTGTCTTCGCCCGCGATCAGCACCCGGCCGCTGGTGGGCTCGACCATCCGGTTGATCATGCGCAGCAGCGTCGTCTTGCCCGAGCCCGACGCGCCGACGACCGCGACGATCGCGCCTTCCGCGATCTCCAGCGAGACGTCGTCGACGACGACATCGTCGTCATAGCGCTTGGTGAGTCGTTCGATCGTGATCACGCGTGCGCTCCCGCGCTCTCGGAGGCGGCGTCCAGCACGACGGCGGCGACGAAGGACAAAGCGACCGTCGGAACCGCGCCGAGCAGCACGAGGTCGATCGCGGTCTGCCCGACGCCCTGGAACACGAAAGTCCCGAACCCGCCGCCGCCGACCAGCGCCGCGATCGTCGTCAGCCCGATGTTCTGCACCGTGACGACGCGCAGGCCCGAGAGGAAGGTCGGCGCGCCGAGCGGGGCCTCGATCTGCGCAAGAACCTGCCAGTCGGTCATGCCCGCGCCGCGCGCCGCGTCGATGGCGGGCGGCGGCGCGGCGCCGAGCCCTGAGACGACGCTCCCCACGACCGGCAGCAGGGCATAGAGGGTGAGCGCCACGAAGGCCGGAGCGGCTCCGACGCCTGCGATCCCGATCTCGGCCGCGCCGGGGATGGTCCGCGCCAACCATGCGAGCGGCGCGATCAGCAGGCCGAACAGCGCGATCGAGGGGATGGTCTGTACGACGGTGAGGACCGCGAGCGTCGGCCCGCGGGCGGCGGTCACACGATGGACCGCGACGCCGAGCGGCGCGCCGATCGCGAGCGCCGCCGCGACCGAGCCCAGCGCCAGCGCCAGATGCGTCCGCGCCTCCGCCCAGAACGACGTCGCGCGGATCGCGTATTCCTTCATGATCGACAGGTCGTCGAGCGCGCCGGAGCCGATCGCCGCGGCCGCCGCCAGGCCGGCGATGACGAGGGCGGCGAGGCGCGCGAGTGGCCGAAAGCGCAGCCGCGTCAATGCGTCGGCGATGAGCAGCGTGGACGCGAAGCCCGCAAGCCAATAGCCCCAGCCCGGCGCGACGCGGGCGTAGATATCGCCCGGGGCCGTCAGATGACGCGGAGCCTGTCCGAGCGCGAGCGTCAGGCAGGCCAGCGCAGCGGCGCCGGCGAAGGCGCGCAGCACGGGCGGCGCCTGGGACAGGGCGACGAGCGCGGCCGCGGCGGCCACAAGCGCGACAAAGGCGGCGAGAGACGGCGGCAGCGCCTCGAACAGCCCGTGCGGGACGCCGTCGACGATCCGGTTGGGCCGCGCCGAGACGAAGGGACCGAGCGCAAGGCCGCCCACGCCAAGCGCCGCCAGCGTCGCGCCGACGCGGTCAAGACGGAGCGCGCTGCGCTCGATGGCGCCGGGCGTCATGCCGTTCTTCCCATCGGGCCGGTCATTTCAGAAATCCGTTGTCGCGAAGATAGCTCTCCGCCACTGCGCTGGCGGGTTCGCCCCCGACCTGGATGCGGCCGTTCAGACGCTGAAGGGTCGAAAGATCCAGCCGCTCGAAGATCGGCCGGAGGATGTCGGCGATCCGCGGCTCGGCCTTGAGCGCGGTTTCGCGGATGATCGGCGCGGGCTGGTAGACCGGCTGGACGTGCCTGTCGTCCGCCAGCACCACGAGGCCGGAGAACGGGATGCCGCCGTCGGTCCCGTAGACCATCGCCGCGTTCGCTCCGCTGATCTGTTTCGCCGCCGCTGCGAGCGTCGCGGCCGTGTCGCCGCCCGCAAGCCCGATCAGCTGGCCCGACTTGAGATGGAAGCCATAGGCGGCTTCGAAGCTCGGCAGCGCGGAGGGGGAGTGGATGAATTCGAGCGAGGCGGCGAGCGTCACCGCGCCGCCGGCGGAGACCCATCGGCCGAAATCGGACAGGCTCTCGACTCGGTTCGGATCGGCGACGTCCTTCCGCAGCGCGATCGCCCAGGTGTTGTCGGCAGGCGACGGCGTCAGCCAGACGATGCGGTTGGCGTCGTAGTCGAGCCGCTTCGCCTCTGAATAGGCCTTCGCCGCGTCCCGCCAGAGCGGGTCGGCGGCGCGGTTGAAGAACGACGCGGCATTGCCGGTGTATTCGGGATAGACGTCGATCTCGCCCGCAAGAATGGCGGCCCGCACGATCGCGGTTCCGCCGAGCGCGACTCTGTCGCGCGTCGCGATTCCGGCGTGCTCGAGAGCGATCAGGATGATCGCTCCGAGCAGGCTCCCCTCGGTGTCGCTTTTCGACGAGACCGTGACCGTCGCCGCCGCGCCGGAGGAGGGAAGGGCGGCGAGCGCGATCGCCAGCGCGCCGAGGAGACGCAGCGCTCCCCGGCGGAGACCGGCCTCAGGCGCGACCGGCGAAGATCTCCTTCCTGACGATCGCATGGACGCCCCAGTTGCCGTCGACGACCTGCGTGACGCCGAAGTCTACGCCGATCGACATCAGCGAGATCGCCTCGTCCTCCGTCAGCTTCTGCGTCGTCATCAGGAAGTGACGCATCTTGCGGAAGGCGTCGCGCATGGCGAGGTCGACGGATGATTTCGTGTAGATCTCGGTCTGCGCGTCAGGGCCGAGGTCCTTCAGGTAGTTCGCGAAGCTGAAGCCGTGGACGAGCCATTCGTCCTGCGTCTCCAGCATCGGATAGTTCAGCTCCTCGAGCGCGGTGCCGGCAAGGTCCGCCTTCTTGTGCAGGATGAGCTGGAACACGCCGGTGAGCGAGCATTCGATCGCCGTGCCGCAGAGTTCGCTGTCGCCCTGGCTCGCATGCGGGTCGCCGACCGAAAGCAGCGCGCCTTCGACGGCGACGGGATAGTACATCGTCGCGCCCTTGCCGATGCGCCAGTTGTCGATGTTGCCGCCGGTGCGGTTCGGCGGGATCGTGTCGACGAAGTCGGCGTCGGCCGGCGCCACGCCGAGCGTGCCAAAATGCGGCCGGATCGGCACCCGCACGCCCTTGAGCGCGTCGAAGTTGCGGCTGGTCTTGGCGTGATCCACCGGCACGCCGGGATAGTCGATCGTCGGGTGGACGACGCCGAAGGGGTCGGTCTGCGGCACCCATTTGAAGTTGTAGACCGCCTGCGCCCAGCTCTTGGACCCGCCGGCGTCGACCTCGTAGATCGTCACGACCTCGCGCTTCTCGCCGCCGAGCAGGTCGTTGTAGTGGTAGCCCCACCACGCCGCGGCGTTGGAGCCGAACGACTTGCCCTTGTATTTCGGGTTGGCGCAGGGCCGCGGGACGCAGTCGAGGATGCGGACCTCGAGGATGTCGCCGGGCTCGGCGCCGCGGACATAGACCGGGCCGGTCATCACGTGGACGCCCTGGCCCTCGCCGGAGCCCTTCTTGTAAAGCTTGGGGTCAGTGGTCCCGGCCCCGCGCCGGTCGACGCCCTTCTTGTCCTTGGTCCAGAGGAAGACGCTTTCCGCCCCCGGATCGCCCTCGACCATGCGTTCGAGGTCGTCGCTCGCCTGATGGGTCAGCGTCTCGATGGTCACGAGGTCGCCGGACTCGATCTCGACCTGCGGCTTCAGCGTCTTCGAGAAGTAGCCCCAATGCACGGTGTCAGCGTTGGCCGGCAGGTAATGATGCGTGCGCTCGCCCGGCTGGCGCGCCGCTGCGGCTTCGGCGAGCGCGGGGGTCACGAGCGACGCCCCGCCAACGCCCAGCGTGGCGAGACCGCCCGCCGCCACGAAGCCGCTCTTCAGGAAGCCACGCCGCTCTGCGTCCAGATTGTCCTTGAGAGCGCGGTAGTGCAGCTCGAATTGTGGGCAGGTCGCGTCATCGCCTTGGCACATCGTCAGTATCCCTCCTTACGATCGCCGGACGTCCCATAGCGGCGGCGGCGCCGGCTGGCGTGCCATCGCAATGTTCGCGCCAAGGTCGACCGTCCGGAGCTTTCAGGTCTCGGCGATCTCGATACGGTCGGGCGGCGAGGCGGCGATCTCCTGCCAGTCGAGCTCCTGCTCGAGCGCGTGAAAGACGTCGTCGTCGATATCGCCCCGACGCCTGAGATCAGCGAGCGCACGGCGCTTGGCGACCAGGCTCTCCATCTTCCTTTCGCCGAGCTCGGTTGCGGAACTGCGGTGGTCGCCGCGGCGCGTCAGCTCGCGCTGGGCTTCGATCTCCGCGCGGACCCTCGCCGTCGTCTCGTCGCCGCGGCCTTCAAGCGCCTGGTCGGCGGCGTCGAGCAGCGAAAGCCGGGCGCGCGCGAGATCGTCGTCGAAGCTGGTGTCCGGCTTGAAGGAAAGCAGCTTCAGCAGCGGTCCGAGCGAAATCCCCTGCAGCACCAACGTTCCGAGCACGACGACGAAGGCGCTGAGCACGATGGTGTCGCGAGCCGGGAAATCGGCCGGCAGCGCGATTCCGGTCGCGAGGGTCACAAGTCCGCGCATGCCGCACCAGGAGACGACGACGCGCTGGGCGAGGGTCGGCGGCGCTTCGCCTCGTCTGCGCATCCGCGCGACGACCGTCGTCGTGTAGGCGAACACCCACGCGATCCGCACCACGACGACGGTCAGCAGCACCAGTCCCGCGAAGCCGAGCGCCTTCCATGTCGCCGAGGCGTCGAGGCGTCCGACCACGGCGCGCGCCTGCAGCCCGATCAGCATGAAGGCGACGACGTTGAGCAGGAACACCGCGGTTTCCCAGACCGCATAGGAGCGCACGCGGTGATGCGCGAGCTGCCGCTCCGGTCCGAGCCGGGCCACCACCATGGCGTAGACCACGACGGCGAGGATGGCTGAAAGATGCAGCCGTTCGGCGAGCACCCAGACGCCGAAGGTAGCCGCGAATTCGAACAGCAGCGCGCTGAGCGCGCCCGCGAACCAGCGCGAAAGAACGAGATAGCCCCGACCCGTGATCCAGCCGAGCAACACGCCGCCGGGGGCTGCCAGCAGAAGCTGCGGGACGAGGCCGGAGAATGCGTCGGGCTCCGCCACCGCTGCGACCGCCGCGGTGAATATCAGGAGCGCGGCGGCGTCGTTCAGCAGGCTCTCGCCCTTGAGCACCGAGACCGTGCGCCGCGGCAGCGAGAAGCGCCCGAGCACGGCGGCGGCGGCCGCCGCGTCCGGCGGAGCGACGATCGCGCCGAGCGCGATCGCGGCGGCGATCGGCATGCCGGCGGCATAGACCCCGAGGGTCGCGACCGCAGCCGTCGTGATCAGCACCGCGACGCCCGCGAGCGCGAGCAGCGGCGCCCAATTGCGCCTGAGTTCTCGGGGAGGAAGGTCATAGGCGGCGTCGAGCAGCGCGGGCGCGATGAATAAGGCGAGCGCGAGCTGAGGATCGATCTCGACCGCCGGCGTCCACGGCAGCGCCGCGACGGCGACGCCGGCGACCGCCAGGGTCGTGGGGTAGGGGATCAGGAACCGGCGCGAGGCCTGCAGCAGGACGATCGCCACCAGAACGAGCGTCAGCATGCTTTCAAACAGCGCCAAGGCGATTTTTCCCGGTCTCGATCCTGAGGCGGCGCAGGACGATTACGCCGTTCCTCCATCGCGATCTTTACCGCGCGGCGGATCGGGAGGAAGCGATTCGATGATACGAAAGCGCCATGCGTCAGGGACTGGCCCGGAGCCCTTCCTGTCCGGAGACATGAAAGGTCCGTTCCGGAGCGCGCAGGCTAACCCGCGGCGCCCCGGACGCGGCTCTTCTCAGGTGGAGGGCTTGCTCGGTTTCGGCGACGCCTCCTCGCGCTGTTTGGCGATCTGCTCCGGCGTGATCGCGCCGGGCTGGTAGCCGAACTGGCTGCGGACGTAGTTGCCGAGCGCGGCGAGCTCGCGGTCGTTATAGGCGCCCGTGAAGGGATGCATGAACATCAGGCCCTGGCGGGTGTTGAGCTGGGTTCCCTCGGTCAGCACCTTCACGAGATTCGTGCCGGCGGGATCGGCCGCCGTGTGAGCCCCCCCGAGCGCCGCCCATGGCGACTGGCGGCCGGCGCCGTTCGGCAGGTGGCAGCCGGCGCAGGCCTGGGCGAACAGCCGTTCGCCGAGCGGGTCGGCCGGTCCCGGAGACGCCCCTGCGACCGCCGCCGGCGGTCCGTCGGGCTGGCCGGGGACGCCGCGCAGATAGGTGACGATCGCCTTGATGTCCTCGGGCTTCAGATGGCTCAGGCTGTGCTCGACCGCCTCGGCCATCGGACCCGAGGCGGGCCCGCGTCCCGCCGTCTGGCCGGTCGACAGGTATTCGGCGAGCTGTTCGTCGGTCCAGCCGCCGAGGCCGCTCTTCGGATCGCTCGTCAGGTTGTAGGCGAGCCAGCCCTCCTGTTCGGCACCGGCGAACTTCTTGCTGTTCTTCAGCCCCATCGTGAGGTTGCGCGGCGTGTGGCATTCGCCGCAGTGGCCGAGGGTGTCGACCAGATAGGCGCCGCGATTGTACTCGGCCGACTTCGCAGGATCCGGTTCGAAGCGCTTGTTGGGGTTGTTCAGCAGGTTCCAGAACATCATTCCCCAGCGCTGGTTGAAAGGGAAGCCGATGTCGTTTTCCGGAGCCGGCGCATGCACCGGGGCCAAGCTCATGAGATAGGCCTTCACCGCCAGCGCGTCCTCGCGGCTCATGCCGGTGTAGGAGGCGTAGGGCATCGCGGGGTAGAGATGCTTGCCGCCGCGGCCGACGCCCTCGTGCAGCATGCGGACCCAGTCGTCGTCGCTGTAGCCGGCGATGCCGGTCGTCTCGTCCGGCGTGAGGTTCGGCGAGTAGAGAACGCCGAACGGCAGCTTGAAGGGCCGGCCCCCGGTGAACTGCTTCCCGCCGGGAACGGTGTGACAGGCCACGCAGTCCGCGGCGCGCGTCACGTATTCGCCGCGAGCCACGAGATCGGACTGGGCGTCCGCCCGCGCGGAAACCGGCGCGAAGGCGAGAACGAGCGCCGCCGCGGCGGCGATGTTGCGTATGAGACCGGTCATGATCATGCGCCCCGCAGGCCGCTTGCGAACGGCATCTTGCGAAGCCGCTGTCCGGTCGCCGCGAATATCGCATTGCCGAGCGCAGGCGCCGCGGCCGCGGTGCCGGTCTCTCCGACGCCACCCGGCGCCTCGCTGTTGCGGATCTGGTGAACCGAGATCTTGGGCGCCTCGTTGATCCGCATCGCGCGGTAGTCGTGGAAGTTGCTCTGGTCCACGGCGCCGCCGGTCAGGGTGATCTCGTTGTACATCGCGGTGCTCAAACCGAGGATCAGGCCGCCCTCGATCTGCGCGACCACGGTGTCGGGATTGACGGTGAGCCCGCAGTCGATCGCGACGGTGGCCTTGCGCAGGAGGATCTCGCCCTTCGGCGACACCTCGACCTCCATGACGCAGGAGACGTAGGAGCCGAAGGCGAACTGCACGCTGACGCCGCGCCCGCAGCGGGGCGGCAGAGGCGAGCCCCAGCCCGACTTTTCGGCCGCGAGGTTCAGCACGGCGAGCGCCCGCGGGTTCTTGCCCAGCATGCTGCGCCGGTAGGCGACCGCATCCTGCTTGGCCGCGACGGCGAGCTCATCCATGAAGCTTTCCGTCACGAACACGTTGTGCGTCGGCCCGACGCCGCGCCACCAGCCGGTGTTCATGCCGTCGGATTCGTGGCGGACATAGTCCACGAAGGTGGCCGGGACCTCGTAGGGGGTGTCGGCCGCGCCCTCCACGGCGTCGGGGTCGAGGCCGCCCTTCATGCCGGGAGGCGCCCAGCGCGCCATCACGGACGAGCCGGTCACCCGGTGCGTCCAGCCGACGAGCTTGCCGTCGCCGTCGAGGCCCGCGCTCACCCGGTCGTAATAATACGGCCGGTAGTAATCGTGGCGCAGATCCTCCTCGCGGGTCCAGACCAGCTTGACGGGGTAGCTCACCTGCTTGGCGATCTTGGCGGCGACCTCGACGCTGTCGACGTCGAGCCGCCGGCCGAACGCGCCGCCCATGTAGAGATTGTTGACCGTGACCGCCTCGGGCGCGAGGCCCGCGGCGTCGGCCACAGCCTTCTGCGCGCGCACCGGCACCTGCGTGCCGACCCAGATCTCGGCCTTGTCGGGCTGGATGTGCAGCGTGCAGTTCAGCGGCTCCATCGGCGAATGCGACAGGAACGGCAGCTCGTAGATCGCCGACAGCTTGGTGGCCGCCTTGTCGATCGCGGACGCCGCGCCGCCTTCGTCCTTCGCGACCACGCCCTGTTTCTGCGAGGCCTTGTCCATCGCCGCGACCAGCGACGTCAGCGTGACGGCCCCGTTGGCGCCGCCGTCCCAGACGGGAGCGAGCGCCTCGAGGCCCTGCTTGGCCGCCCACATGTGATCGCCGATCACGGCGACCGCCTCGTCGCCCGCGCGGATCACGTCGCGGACGCCCGGCACCTTGCGGGCCGCCGCCTCGTCCATCCGCACGAGCCTGCCGCCCTTGGTCGGCACCAGCGCCAGGGTGCCGAACTTCATGTCCGGGACCTTGGCGTCGATGCCGAACACCGCCGTTCCGTCCACCTTGGACGGGGTGTCGATGCGCTTGGCGTTGGTGCCGAGCAGCTTGAACTCGGACTGTTCCTTGAGCTTCACCTCGGTCGGGATCGGCTCGCCAGCCGCCGCGCTCGCGACGTCGCCGAAGCCTAGCGTGCGGCCGCTTTCGTCGTGATGGATCACGCCGCGCTCGACGTGGCATGTCGCGGGATCGACGCCCCACTGCTTCGCGGCGGCGCCGACGAGCATCACCCGCGCCGTCGCGCCAGCCTGCCGAAGCCGCGTCCAGTCGCTGCGGATCGAGGTCGAGCCGCCGGTGGCCTGGTCGCCGAGGTTCGGGTCGACGTATTTCTTGATGTCGGGCGGGGCCGGCTGGACGTGGATCTGGTCGAGCCCGACCTCGAGCTCTTCGCCGACCAGCATCGCCTGGGCGGTGTCGATGCCCTGACCCACCTCGGTGTGCGGAGCGATCAGCGTGATCTTGCCGGCCGTGTCGATCTGCACGAAGGCGTTCGGCATGAAGGAGCCGCCGGCGTCAGCCGCGGCGCCCTGCGCGCGCGCGAGGCCGGGAAGCCTCAGGCCGAGCAGCAGGCCGCCGCCCGCAAGCACGCTCGCCTTCAGCAGAAAGCGGCGCGACGGCGCTTCAAGTTCGTTGATGCGCATGGTTCAAGCCTCCGCCGCGGAATGGATCGCGTCGCGGATGCGCACATAGGTGCCGCAGCGGCAGATGTTGCCGGACATCGCGGCGTCGATATCGGCGTCGGTCGGCTTCGGCGTCTGGGTGAGCAGCGCCGCGGCCGACATGATCTGGCCCGATTGGCAGTAGCCGCACTGGACGACTTCGTTCTCGAGCCAGGCCTTCTGAACCTTGGCTCCCGCCGGCGTTCGGCCGACCGCCTCGATGGTGGTCACCGGCTTCTCGCCGAGCGCGCCGACCGGATAGAGACAGGACCGGACGGCCTCGCCCTCGACGTGAACCGTGCAGGCGCCGCATTGCGCAATGCCGCAGCCGAACTTGGTGCCGGTCAGGCCGAGCACGTCGCGCAGCACCCAGAGCAGGGGCATGTCTTCGGGAACGTCGACCTGATGGGTCTGACCGTTGATGTGAAGGCTTATCAAAGTGGTCGCTCCTCGGATCGCACGGGACGTGACGGCCGCCGCGCGTTGATCTCGAAGCGCCGGCGGAGGTCCGTCCGCGGCGCTGGAGCTCGCTAGTTTAGACCTGATTGAAATAAGCCATCTATGGGCCAACATTCCCGACTTATCGGACATGGATGTCCGCAATCAGGGGCCTTGAAATTGGACAGTCTCGGCGCACTGAGCGCGTTTGTGAGGGCGGCGGAGGCGCGCAGCTTCACCGAAGCCGGGCGGCAGCTCAGCCTGTCGTCCTCGGCGGTCGGCAAGGCGGTGGCGCGCTTGGAGGAGAGGCTCGGCGTGCGCCTGTTCCACCGCAGCACGCGCAGCATGAGGCTGACCCAGGAAGGCAAGCTGTTCCTCGAGAGCTGCCGGCGGATCTTCGCCGAGGTCGAGACCATCGAGCTTGAATTTGCGCAAACAAAGGGGGCCCCGCAGGGCAAGCTGCAGGTCAGCCTGCCCCTCGTCGGCACCCTGCTGATGCCGACGCTCAGCCAGTTCATGCTGGCCTACCCGGAAATCCAGCTCGAGGTGGATTTCACCGACCACATCGTCGATGTGATCGACGGCGGCTACGATGTGGTGGTGCGCACCGGCGAGGCCGGCGACTCCCGGCTGATGTCGCGCACCCTCGGCACCTTCCGGCTGGAGGTGGTCGGAGCGCCCGCCTATTTCGCGCGCGCCGGAACGCCGACCACGCCGGAGGATCTGACGGCCCACGCCTGCCTGCACCACAAATACCCGACGAGCGGCAAGCTGCAGCGCTGGCCTTTCGCCAGACGACCGGGCGGACACGACGTGGCGCTGCCGATCACCGCCGCCTCGAGCACGGTAGAGCCGCTGATCTCGCTCGCCGAATTCGGCGTCGGAATCGCCTGCGTGCCCGATTTCGCCGTCCGCCGGCAGATCGCCGAGGGCGCGCTGGTCGCAATCCTCGGAGATGACATCGACCATGTCGGCGTGTTGCGCGCAGTGTGGCCGACCAGCCGCTACCTCTCCCCCAAGGTCAGGGTGTTCGTCGACTTTCTGGCGGAGAATCTGTTTCCGGCCGCGCCGGCCGGCGCCTAGCGGGCAGTATCCGTCGTTCGCCATCCGATCCGATTGCGCCGGACGGTCCAATTCTTGAGCGAATATTTACGGCGTTCGCGCAAGCTGCGCACGATCCGACGACACGCTGGCGCTTATGTCTCATCCTCAATCGCGTTTCGCCGCCACTTTCGGCCGCCGCATCATGATTCCGCTCGTCGGGGTGCTGATCGTCGCGCTCGCTCTCGTCTTCGCGCTGCTGTGCAGTATCTCCAATCAACTCGACGCTGAGTCCGAAGCAAGATCGGTCGCCTTCACTCAGTTGGCGTGGTCCGAGCGGACG
Organism: Hansschlegelia plantiphila; assembly: GCF_027922265.1. GTDB lineage: Bacteria > Pseudomonadota > Alphaproteobacteria > Rhizobiales > Methylopilaceae > Methylopila > Methylopila plantiphila. The sequence goes on from NZ_BSFI01000023.1 coordinate 47,163, forward strand.
GACGCCCAGTCCAAGCTGCTGTCGGACTATGCGGGTTGGGGGGACGCCTACGCGAACCTTCATACGCGCGTGAATCTTGAGTGGGCCTATACGCAAGGCAACCTCGGGCGCTCGCTCTTCGAGCGATTCGATTTCGGCTACATCTTCGTCATCGCGCCGGACGGGAGCACGGTCTACGCCGTCATAGACGGCGTTCTCGCCAATGTGCAGGCGGGCGACGTGATGCAGGGCGACCTCAGGGGCCTCGTGGACAAGGCGGCCGCAGCGCCGGCTAACGAAACGCTGGCGATTTCGGGCGTTCTGTCGGCGGGCGGCGATCCCGTGATCGTCTCGGCCGGCGCCTTCTCGACCGGGGGCGACGGATCGATCCCGCAGCAGGACGGCCCGCCGTCCGTTCTCATTCTCGGCGAGCGCATGTCGCCCGCCGCCCTCGACAAGCTCGGGCGCGGCACCTTCGTGAACGGCCTGCGCGTCGCTCGCAACGGCGACGACGCCAAGGCGGCGCCCTCATTGCGCATCGGCGAAGGCGCGTCGGCGTTCACGTTGCGCTGGGATCCGGAGCGTCCCGGAACGCGTCTGCTCGAAACGTTTCTGCCGTGGCTGGTGGTGACGGTGGCCGGAGTCATCGCGCTGCTTGCGCTCGCCGTGCGCTCCGCGATGAAGGCGGCCGCCCTGGCGCAGAGCGGCGCCGCAAAGCTTGCAGAAGCCTATCGCGACGCCGAGCATCAGGCGCTTCACGATCCGACGACGGGCCTGCCGAACCGGTCGATGCTGACGAAGCAGATGACGGAGGCGCTATCGCGCAAGGGTTCGCGATTCGCGGTGCTCCATCTCGATCTCGACCGCTTCAAGTCGGTCAACGATGGGTTCGGCTATTCCGTAGGCGATCTGGTTCTGAACGAAGTCGCGAAGCGCCTCTGCAAGGCCGTGCGGGGCGGCGATCTCGTGGCGCGGGTCGGCGGCGACAAGTTCGTCATGATGGTTCGCCGGATCGACGGCGCGGACGTCGAGGCGCTCTGCCGCCGTCTGCTAGAGGCGATCCGCCAGCCCATCGAGGTCGAGAGCCATGTCGTCCATGTCGGGCTGTCGATCGGCGTCACTCTGGCGCCCGAGGATGCGGCCGACGCCGAAGGCCTGCTGCGTCGCTCTGGCATTGCGCTTCACCAGACGAAATCCAATGGCGGCGGCGCCTATCGTTTCTTCGCATCCGAGATGAACGACCAGATTCTAAAGCGTCGCGGGCTCGAGGCGGACATGCGACGCGGTCTCGACGCCGACGAATTCTTCCTGCTCTATCAGCCGCGCTACGACGCCCGCTCGATGCGGATCCGGAGCGTCGAAGCGCTCGTACGCTGGCGCCATCCCGAGCGCGGCCTTGTCGGTCCGGCGGAATTCATTCCGCTTGCGGAGGAAACAGGGCTGATCGCCGCGCTCGGCGTCCATGTGCTCCGGCTCGCCTGTCGTCAGGCGATCGAATGGCCGGGGATCGGCGTATCGGTCAACGTGTCGCCGGTTCAGTTCCGCGGATCCGATTTCGTCGCGACGGTGAGCGAGGCGCTGTCCGTGACGGGGCTCGCCCCGGCCCGGCTCGAACTCGAACTGACGGAAGGGGTGCTGCTCGAGGACACCGAGCGCGCGGGGCTCATCCTCAACAGCCTGAAGGCGCGGGGGATCCAGCTTTCGATGGATGATTTCGGGACCGGGTATTCTTCGCTCGGATACCTCAAGCGCTTTCCGTTCGACGCCATCAAGATCGACCGGAGCTTCATCGCCGATCTCCATGCTGTCGGCGAGTCCCGCGCCATCGTCCAGGCCATTCTGGGGCTCGGTCGGGCGCTGGGCATCTCGGTGACGGCGGAAGGCGTGGAGACCGCCGAACAGCTGACGCTCCTGCGCCTTGATGGATGTGACGAAGTGCAGGGCTTTCACATGGCCCACCCTTCCAAGGCGGAGGACATCCCACGCCTTTGCGCGATGGCCGAGGCTGCGAGCAGGTCCTCCTGACGGCCGCCGTCACTCCACGGTTTCGAGCTGCCGGCTGAAGGTGAGCGACGCCAACGTGCAGGCCGCGCCGGACAGCAGGTAGACCCCGACCGCCGCGATGCCGAAGCTGCTGGAGAGGCCAAGCACGACCAGCGGCGCGAATCCGGCGCCGACGAGCCAGGCCAGGTCGGAGGTCAGAGCCGAGCCGGTGTAACGGTACTTGCTTGAGAATTTTGAGGCGACCGCGCCGGACGACTGGCCGAAGGCGAGGCCCAGCAGGCCGAAGCCCAGCATGATGAAGCCGGTCTGGCCGCCGACGCCGCCGGCGAGCAGAAGGGGCGCGACGAAGCTGAACGCCGCGATCAGGCCGGCGGAGATCCCAAGGAGGGTGCGCCTGCCGATCTTGTCGGCGATCGCGCCGGACGCGATCACCGTGACGATCATGATCGAGGCGCCGACCATCTCCGTCACCAGGAATTCCCCGGGCGACTGGGTGGAGAACAGCGTCACCCAGGAAAGCGGGAAGATCGTGACGAGATGGAACAGCGCGAAGGTCGCGAGCGGGGCGAAGGCGCCGATGATGACCTTGCCGCCCTCGGCCCAGATCATCTCGAACACCGAAGTCGGTCGAAGCTCGCGCTGGTCGAGCAATTCGGAGAACTGCTCGGTCATCACGAGCCTGAGGCGTGCAAACAGCGCGACGACGTTGACCGCGAAGGCCACGAAGAACGGGTAACGCCAGCCCCAGTCGAGGAAGTCCGCGGTGGACAGCGCGCTGACGAAGAAGGCGAACAGCCCGCTCGCCAGAAGGAAGCCGAACGGCGCGCCGAGCTGCGGCATCATCGCATACCAGCCCCGCTTCTCGTCAGGGGCGCTGAGCGCGAGCAGCGAGGCGAGGCCGTCCCAGGCGCCGGCGAGCGCAAGGCCCTGTCCGATTCGGCAGGCCGCGAGCAGATAGACCGCGGCGTAGCCGATCTGGCTGTAGCCGGGCAGGAAGCTGATCGCCGCGGTCGATATGCCAAGCAGGAACAGCGCGATGGTCAGCTTGACGCCGCGGCCGAGCTTCCGGCCGATCTCCATGAAGATCACCGAGCCAATCGGTCGCGCGAGGAAGGCGAGCGAGAACAGCGCAAAAGAGTAGAGCGTCGCCGTCAGCCGGTCGATTTCCGGGAACAGCAGGTTCGGGAACACGAGGACCGACGCCGTGCCGTAGACGAAAAAGTCGAAGAATTCCGATGTCCGCCCGATGACGACGGCCATGGCGATCTCGTTGGGCGAAACCTTCGAGTGGCCGCCGGCGTGTCCGGTCGCTTGCTCGATCGACGAGCCGTTCGGCAGGGCGAGGTCTTGGCTCATCGGTCCGAGCGCTCCTTCGAAATCATCCGTCTCGAGTGCGAACTGGCGTCCGCGATCGATTGTGCTCTTGCGAGATAATGCCGCAAGGCGTCTGTTGCACCTTTCAATACCCTCTCTAGCGGTTCATCCGATAGGACAAACCGTCCAATGTCGCCGGCGGCCCCAAAAGGCCTACGGGAGGACGGAACGCCCTGTCATGACAGAAGATCAGCCTGACCGTGACCAAACTCCGCAGACTCGTCCTGCTCCCCCTGTTGGGCCTGCTTTCCGGCTGCAACATGGTTGTGCTGAATCCGTCCGGCGACGTGGCCGCGCAGCAGCGCGACCTCCTCATCGTGTCCACCGCGCTGATGCTGCTCATCATCGTCCCGGTGATCGTGCTGACGCTGTTGTTCGCGTGGCGCTACCGCTCGTCGAACAAGGACGCCGTCTACGCTCCCGAATGGGCGCACTCGACCGGCCTCGAGGTCGTGATCTGGTCGGCGCCGCTGGTGATCATCATCGCGCTTGGCGCGATCACATGGGTGAGCACGCATCTGCTCGATCCCTATCGTCCGATCGAGCGCCTCGACGCGTCGCGGCCGATCCCCGAAGGCGTGAAGCCGTTGACGGTGCAGGTGGTCGCGCTCGACTGGAAATGGCTGTTCGTCTATCCCGATCTCGGCGTCGCGACGGTGAACGAGCTCGCGGCCCCGGTCGACACGCCGATCGCGTTCAAGATCACCGCGTCGTCGGTCATGAACTCGTTCTACGTCCCCGCGCTCGCCGGCCAGATCTACGCCATGCCCGGCATGGAGACGAAGCTCCACGCCGTCATCAACAAGCCAGGCGATTATGAAGGCTTCTCCGCGAACTACAGCGGTCAGGGCTTTTCGGGCATGCGCTTCAAGTTCCGTGGCCTCGGTCGCGAGGACTTCGACAAGTGGGTCGCGTCGGTGAAGGCCGACGGCGGCGGCCTAGAGCGGCAGGACTATCTCGCGCTGGAGCGCCCGAGCGAACGCGAGCCGGTCCGCCATTACGCCTCCGTTGCGTCCGATCTGTACGACGCGATTCTCAACCGCTGCGTCGACCGCTCGAAGATGTGCCAGAGCGACATGATGCGGATCGACGCGCAGGGCGGCCTCGGCGTCGCCGGCGTCGAGAACGTCATCACCCTCGGCAAGGATGGGCGCGACCGCGCGTTCGCCAAGAGCTATGTCGCGGCGGTCTGCACGCCGGAGGCTCCGCGCGCCAGCGTGGCCTCTGAAGCTCCCGTGGGCGGCCGCTCCGGCGAGCCGCCGATCTTCGAGATGAAGGCCACGCGCACGTCCTTCGTCAGCGACGGCCGCTCCCCGGCCGCTCGCGCCGTCTCTTCGGAATGACAGGTAGCCTGATGTCCATCAGCCCGGACCTTCTGACCTTCGTGTTCGGCCGTCTCACATTCGAGGCGCTGCCTTTTCACGAGCCGATTCTCGTCGCGACCTTCGCCGTCGTCGCTCTCGGCGGCGCGGGGCTGCTCGCGCTGCTGACCTACCTCAAGGTCTGGGGCTATCTCTGGACCGAGTGGCTGACGACGATCGACCACAAGAAAATCGGCGTGATGTACATCATCATGGCTGTGATCATGCTGGTGCGCGGCTTCTCAGACGCCATCATGATGCGGCTCCAGCAGGCGATGGCCTTCGGCGACGCGCAGGGTTATCTGCCGCCGGAGCACTACGACCAGATCTTCACGGCGCACGGCGTCATCATGATCTTCTTCGTGGCCATGCCGCTGATCACGGGCCTGATGAACTTCGTCGTCCCGCTTCAGATCGGCGCCCGCGACGTCGCCTTCCCGTTCCTCAACAATTTCAGCTTCTGGATGACCGCGGGCGGCGCCGTCCTGGTGATGATCTCGCTGTTCATCGGCGAGTTCGCCAAGACCGGCTGGCTCGCCTATCCGCCGCTGTCCGGCATCGCCTACAGCCCGGGCGTCGGCGTCGACTACTATATCTGGTCGCTGCAGATCGCCGGCGTCGGCACGCTGCTGTCGGGCGTCAACCTGATCGCCACGATCGTGAAGATGCGCGCGCCCGGCATGACGCTGATGCGCATGCCGATTTTCACCTGGACGGCGCTCTGCTCGAACATCCTGATCGTCGCCAGCTTCCCCGTGCTGACGGCGACGCTCGTGCTGCTCTCGCTCGACCGCTACGTCGGGACCAACTTCTTCACGAACGACTTCGGCGGCAGCGCCATGATGTACGTGAACCTGATCTGGATCTGGGGCCACCCGGAGGTCTACATCCTGGTTCTGCCGGCCTTCGGCGTGTTCTCCGAGGTCACCGCGACGTTCTGCGGCAAGCGGCTGTTCGGCTATGCGTCGATGGTCTACGCGACCGTCGTCATCACGATCCTCTCCTACCTCGTCTGGCTGCACCACTTCTTCACGATGGGGTCGGGCGCGAGCGTGAACTCGTTCTTCGGCATCACGACGATGATCATCTCGATCCCGACGGGCGCCAAGATCTTCAACTGGCTGTTCACGATGTATCGCGGCCGCATCCGCTTCGAGGTGCCGATGCTGTGGACCGTCTCCTTCATGGTGACGTTCACGATCGGCGGCATGACGGGCGTGCTGCTCGCCGTCCCGCCCGCTGATTTCGTGCTGCACAACAGCCTGTTCCTGATCGCTCACTTCCACAATGTGATCATCGGCGGCGTCGTGTTCGGCATGTTCGCCGGCATCACCTACTGGTTCCCGAAGGCCTTCGGCTTCAGGCTCGACCCGTTCTGGGGCAAGATGTCGTTCTGGTTCTGGACGGTCGGCTTCTACTTCGCCTTCATGCCGCTCTACGTGCTCGGCCTGATGGGCGTGACCCGGCGGGTGAACCACTTCGAGGATCCGTCGCTTCAGATCTGGTTCGTCATCGCGGCTTTCGGCGCGGTCCTGATCGCGATCGGCATCGCCTCCTTCCTGATCCAGCTGTTCGTCAGCTTCCGCAGGCGCGAGGCGCTCAAGGACGTCACCGGGGATCCGTGGAACGGCCGGACGCTGGAGTGGTCGACGTCGTCGCCGCCGCCGGCCTACAACTTCGCCCTTACGCCGGTCGTGCACGATCTCGACGCCTGGGAGGACATGAAGCGCCGCGGCTATGTCAGGCCGACCGAGGGCTTCATTCCGATCCATATGCCGAAGAACACCGGCGCCGGCGTCATTCTGGCCGGGGTCAGCGTCGTGATCGGCTTCGCGATGATCTGGCACATCTGGTGGCTCGCCGGGCTTGGCTTCGTCTCGCTGCTGGCGATCGCGATCGGTCATACGTTCAACTACAACCGCGACTTCCACATTCCGGCCGACGAAGTGGTGCGGACCGAGGGTCGGCGCACCCAACTGCTCGCGGCGGGGGCCTGATCGATGTCGACCCATACGACCATCACGCCGGGCGACGCCGACACGCCGATGTTCTACCTGGCGGAAGAGCATCATCCCGAGAACGGGACGCTGCTCGGCTTCTGGATCTATCTGATGAGCGATTGTCTCATCTTCGCGGTGCTGTTCGCGATGTACGGCGTGCTCGGACGCAGCTATGCGGCCGGGCCGTCGGGCGCCGACCTGTTCGACCTGACGACGGTCGCGATCAACACGGCGATGCTGCTGTTCTCCTCCATCACCTATGGCTTCGCCATGCTGGAGATGGAGAAGGGACGGCAGGGGCCGACGCTCGTCTGGCTGGTGATCACCGGCCTGTTCGGGCTCGCCTTCGTGGGCCTCGAACTGACGGAGTTCGCCCACCTCTTCCATGAGGGCGCGACCCCGCAGCGCAGCGCGTTCCTGTCCTCGTTCTTCACGCTGGTCGCAACCCACGGCCTGCACGTGAGCTTCGGCATCGTCTGGCTGATCACGCTGATGGTCCAGGTGGTCCAGAAAGGCCTGATCCCGGAGAACAAGCGCCGGCTGATGTGCCTCAGCATGTTCTGGCATTTCCTCGACGTCGTCTGGATCGGCGTCTTCACCTTCGTCTATCTGATGGGGAGCCTGCGATGAGCGCCGACGCCCACGCCGCCCACGACGCGCTGGCCGAGCACCACGACGGCGCGAGCCACGGCTCGATGCGCGGCTACCTCACCGGCTTCTTCCTCTCCGTGATCCTGACGGCCATTCCGTTCTGGCTGATCATGGGCGACGTGTTCCGCGACGCCAGGACGGCGGCGATCGTCGTGCTGGTGTTCGCGGTCGTCCAGATCTTCGTGCACATGATCTACTTCCTCCACATGAATACGAAGTCGCAGGGCGGCTGGACCATGCTCGCCATGATCTTCACGGTCGTGCTGGTGGTGATCACTCTGAGCGGCTCGTTCTGGGTGATGTTCCACCTCAACGCCAACATGATGCCGATGTCGGTTCACGACATGAACAAGCTGCCGTGACGGCGCGCGACGGCGGTTCCGAGCGGCGGCCTAAGGACTAAGGTCGCGCGGCCGCCAGGCTTTCCCGATGTCCAGTGAAGACCAGCCGGCTTCCTCTCCCCGCTCGGCGCTGACGCTCGGGGCGATCGGACTCATGGCGCTTGCGGCGTTCGTCGGTCTGACGTCGCTTGGCGTCTGGCAGATCGAGCGGCGCGCATGGAAGGTCGACCTGATCGAACGGGTCGACCAACGTGTCCATGCCGAGCCTGTCGCCGCGCCCGGACCGGCCGAGTGGCCCGGGATCACGCCTCAGTCCGACGAGTACCGGCGCGTGACCGTCACCGGCTCTTTCGCGAACGACCGCGAAACCTTGGTGCAGGCGTCGACCGAACTCGGCCCGGGCTTCTGGGTTCTGACGCCGTTGCGCTCGAGCCGAGGCTTCGAGATCCTGATCAACCGCGGCTACGTTCCCGCGGACCGTCGCGATCCCGCCACGCGCGCGGCGGGGCGGCCGTCAGGGCAGGTCACGGTCGTCGGCCTGCTGCGGATGACCGAGCCCGGGGGCGGCTTTCTCCGTTCGAACGACCCTGCGGCCGACCGCTGGTATTCCCGCGACGTCGCCGCGATCGCCGCGCGGCGCGGACTTGAGCAGGCGGCTCCCTATTTCGTCGACGCCGACGCGACGGAAAATCCCGGGGGCTGGCCGGTCGGCGGCCTCACCGTGATCGCGTTCAACAACAACCATCTCGTCTACGCCGCAACCTGGTTCGGTCTCGCCCTGATGGTCGCGTTCGGCGCGTGGCGGGTGTTTCTGCACGAGCGCCGGATACGGCGGCGCGGATCGGTTCATAAGCCCGGCTACTGACGGGCGCGGCGATCGGATAAGGTCGGGCCGTGATCGCAGACTCCGCTCAGCACGACGACTCGACCGGCCGCAAGAACATGATGCAGCTGATCCAGCTGCGCTGGATCGCGGTCGTCGGGCAGGTCGTCACGATCGCCGTCGTCCAGTTGGCGTTCGGGATCGCGCTGCCGCTGCCGGCGATGGCCCTGGTGCTTGCAGGTCTCGTCGCGCTCAACGTCGCCAGCCTGTGGCGGTTGAAATCGGGCGCCGCGGTCGCCAACGCCGAGTTGTTCCTGGCGCTGGCGTTCGATGCGCTCGCGCTGACCGTCCAGCTGTTTCTGAGCGGCGGCGCCACCAATCCCTTCGTGTTCCTCTACCTCCTGCAGGTCACGCTGGCGGCCATGCTGCTCGAGGCGTGGTCGACATGGGCGATGGTGGCGATCGCCGTCGCGTGCTTCGTCGGGCTGATCTCGTTTTTCCAGCCGCTGGCGCTGCCGTCGAACGTCTCGGGCGATCTCTTCGAGCTGCACATCAAGGGCATGTTGGCGTGCTTCGCGCTCGACGCGGCGCTCCTCGTCGTCTTCGTCGGACGCATCGGACGAAACCTCCGGGAGCGCGACGCCCGGCTCGCGGCTCTCAGGCAGCAGGCCGCGGAGGAGGATCACATCGTGCGCATGGGCCTGCTCGCCTCCGGCGCCGCCCACGAGCTCGGCACGCCGCTGTCGACGCTCGCGGTCATCCTCGGCGACTGGCGGCGGATGCCGGCGCTCGCGGCCGACCCCGAGCTTTCGAGCGACATCGCTGCGATGCAGGCGGAGGTGAGCCGCTGCAAGTCGATCGTCACCGGCATCCTGCTGTCGGCCGGCGAGGCGCGCGGCGAGGCCCCGATCGTCACGACGGTGAAGGCGCTGCTCGCCGACGTCGTCGCCGATCGCCGGTCGGCCAGGCCGGTGGGCGAGATCGCCTATCAGGACCGGTTCGGCGAGGATCTTTCCATCGTCTCCGACGTCTCCCTGAAGCAGGTGATCTGCAACGTCATCGACAACGCGATCGAGGCGTCGCCGCGCTGGGTCGGCGTCGCCGCGCGCCGGGACGGTGACTCGCTGGTCCTGACGGTGAGCGACGCCGGCCCGGGCTTTGCGCACGGCATGATCGAGAACCTCGGCAAGCCCTATCATTCGAGCAAGGGGCGGCCGGGCGGGGGGCTCGGCCTGTTCCTCGTCACCAACGTCGTCCGCAAGCTCGGCGGCGCGGTGGCTGCGCGCAACCGCCAGGAGGGCGGCGCCGACGTCACGCTCACTCTGCCGCTCGCGGCGCTTGCGATAGGGAGGCCGACCGCCGATGCCGGCTGACTGCACGCTCGTCATCGTCGACGACGACGCCAATTTCGCGAACACGCTGCGCCGCTCGTTCGAGCGGCGGGGATACGACGCCATCGTGGCGTCGAGCCTCGGCGAACTCGTCGAACTGCTGAAGACGCGCTCGCCAGGCTATGCGGTGGTCGACCTCAAGCTCGGCGGCGCCTCGGGGCTCGCCTGCGTGCAGGCGCTGCACGCGCACGATCCGGCCATGCTGATCGTGGTGCTCACCGGTTTCGCCAGCATCGTGACCGCGGTCGAGGCGATCAAGCTCGGCGCCAGCAACTATCTCGCCAAACCCTCGAACACCGACGACATCGAGGCGGCGTTCGCCCGAACGGCCGGAGACGCCAGCGCGCCGCTGACGGAGCGGCCGACATCGATCAAGACGCTCGAATGGGAGCGCATCCACGAGACGCTGATCGAAACGGGCTTCAACATCTCTGAGACCGCCAGGCGCCTTGGCATGCACCGCCGCACGCTCGCTCGGAAGCTCGAGAAGCGCCAGGTGAAGTGACCGGGCCGGAAGCCCCGCACTAGGGGTCGCGCCGGATCGTTTCGGGCGGACGTCTGCGCGTCGTCCCGGCCTCGCGGGCGTCCACGACTGACGGCGACCGGAACTCTCTACGGCCAAGTTGGAGATCTGCTCTTCGCCGCCATCCCGGTGGTGGAGGCGGGCGAAGCCGGTCATGCGTCAGGACCGTGATCCGACGAAACAAAATACAAAATCTATCGACTTAATAAAAAATGCTTGACCCCACGGTTCGGCGGCGGCACCATCATGCCACTTCGGCTTGTCGAGGGCCGGAGCGCGGGTTTTGAAACGAGCAGCTTGCGCCGCGACACCAACGCTAAAGCGCCACGACGCGTGCGGAGCGCCTCGTGGTCTCCACGGAGCATTCGCATGGTTCTGCCTCTGACGTCCTCCTTCCGATCGCGACTTGAGCCCCGGCCCGCGCCGGCGGCGGAACGATGTCGGCCATGACAGCCGGCCTCGTCCGGCCGCCCTTCGCGGCGCCGGGTCTTCTTTCGACAGTTCTCCGAGGAGCGCGTCATGAGCGCAGCATTCGTGATTGAAGTTCGCGGCCGTCAGGCCGGCCTGATCGTCCGCGACGGCGACGGCCTTTTCCGTTTCTTCTCCGCCATCCGGGAGGCCTTCCCCCTGGAGGGAGAGGTGTTCCGCACCGCCGCCGAGGCGAGCCGCGCCGTCAGCGCCGCGATGGCCCGACCAAAGCCGCTCGGCGGCGACATGACCCCCGTCTTCCGCTTGGGGCCGACTCCGGGCGAGGGGCGCGCCGCAGCCTATCGCTGATGGTCGCGGACGTAATCCAGCTCGACGCCGACGCCAAGGAGGCGGACGTCGCAAGCCTCTGGGCGACGTTGCGCTCGGAGGCGGAGGCGGCGATCGTCGAGGAGCCGATCTACGCCAGCCTGATCCAGACCACCATCCTCGAGCAGCGCGACATCTGGCGGGCCTTCGCCTACCGGCTCGCGCACCGGTTGGGTGACGGCGACCTGTCGCGTCTGGCCGTCCGCGACCTCTGCCTCTCCGCCTTCGCAGCGAATCCGCCGGCGCGGCTCAACGTGGTGCGCGACCTGCGCGCGATCCGCGACCGTGACCCGGCCTGCCGGCGTTTTCTCGATCCCTTCCTGTTCTACAAGGGGCTCGCCGCGCTCGAAGGCCACCGCGTCGCGCACTGGCTGTGGCACGAGGGCCGCGCGACGCTCTCGCTGCATCTGCAGAGCCGCATCTCCGAGGTGTTCGGCGCCGACATCCACCCGGCCGCCCGGATCGGCGGCGGCGTGTTCCTGGATCACGCGACCGCGCTCGTCATCGGCGAGACCGCGGTCGTCGCCGACGACGTCTCGATCCTGCAGTCGGTGACGCTCGGAGGCAGCGGCAAGCAAAGCGGAGACCGCCATCCGAAGATCGAGCGCGGCGTGCTGCTCAGCGTCGGCGCGAAGGTGCTTGGCAACATCCGGGTGGGCGAGGGCGCCCGCGTCGCGGCGGCCGCCGTCGTGCTCCACGACGTGCCGCCGCACACCACGGTGGCGGGCGTGCCGGCAAGGGTGATCGGCGCCAGCGGCGGGACTCCCGCCTTCAATCTCGACCAGATGTTCGGCGACGGCATCTGAGCGCCGTCCGGCGCCCCGCGCAGCGTTCTGCGGGCGTGACCGAACGCCTGCGGCATGGAGCTCTGCTCGGACGCCCCGTGCGATAATGCGCGGCCGCCCGACGGGGATGAGCTGTCTCGGGATTCCACAAAGACGTTCCGGCCGCTATGTCTGGCGGATGGCGGCGGGAGCGCAAGATCGAACGCATGCATATGATTCTGGAACGACATCCGCACGCGACAGGCCTGCCCGGCGACCGGTCCGAGGCGGCGCGATGAGCTTCGTCAATCCCGGCAGCTTCACCACCCGGCCCGAGATCGAGGGCACGTTCGGGGTCGTGGCGTCCACCCACTGGATCGCGAGCGCCGTCGGCATGGCGATGCTGGAGCGCGGCGGCAACGCCTTCGACGCGGCGGTTGCGGCGGCCTTCGCGCTTCAGGTGGTCGAACCGCATCTGAACGGCCCCGGCGGCGACGTGCCGATCCTGCTGCACGACGCCCGGACTGGCGCGAACGAGGTGATCTGCGGGCAGGGGCCGGCGCCCGCCGCCGCCACGATCGAGCGCTTCGAGACGCTCGGCCTCGACCTCGTTCCAGGCACCGGGCTGCTCGCGGCCTGCGTGCCCGGCACGTTCGACGCCTATATGCTGCTCCTCGAATCCTACGGCACGATGCGGCTCTCCGAGGTGCTGGAGCCCGCGATCTTCTATGCCCGCGAAGGGCACCCCCTGCTGGAGCGGGCCTCCGCCACCATCGACACCGTGCGCGACCTGTTCGTCGAGCACTGGCCGACCTCCGCCGCGCTCTGGCTCGCCCAGGGCAGGACGCCGCCGCCCGGCGCGATGTTCCGCAACCCGACGCTCGCCGCCGCCTACCAGCGCATTGTCGACGAGGCGAAGGGCGGCTCCCGCGAGGCCGAGATCGGCCGCGCGCGGCGCATCTGGCGCGAGGGCTTCGTCGCCGAAGCGATCGATCGGTTCTGCCGGACCGAAGAGTGCATGGACGTCTCCGGGCGCCCCCATCGTGGGCTGCTCACCGGCGCCGATCTGGCCTCGTGGTCGGCGAGCGTCGAGGCGCCGATCGGTTACGATTACGGGCGCTACCGCGTGCTGAAGCCCGGCCCCTGGTGCCAGGGGCTGACCACCCTGCAGCAGCTCGCGCTGCTCAAGGGCTTTCCGTTCGACGGGCTGGATCCGGCCGGTCCCGACTTCATTCATTGGCAGGTCGAGGCGGCGAAGCTCGCCTTCGCCGACCGCGACGCGTTCTATGGCGATCCGGATTTCGTCGACGTGCCCGTCGAGACGCTGCTGTCAGACGCCTACAACGAGGCGCGGCGCGCGCAGATCACGGAGGCGGCCTCGCTCGAGCAGCGGCCGGGCGTGATCGAAGGCCATGGCAAGGCCTTCGGCCTGCGGCTCGCGACCGATGCGCGCTCGGCCGTCGGCGCGACCGGCGCCGGCGAGCCGACCGTCGGCCGCATCGGCGAAACCCGCGGCGACACGGTGCATGTCGACGTCGCGGATCGTTTCGGAAACCTGATCGCGATCACGCCGTCCGGCGGCTGGCTGCAATCGTCGCCGACCATTCCCGAGCTCGGCTTCTGTCTCGGAACCCGCGCCCAGATGTTCACGCTCGATCGCGGCCATCCCGCGGCGCTCGCGCCCGGCAAGCGGCCGCGCTCGACGCTGTCGCCGACGCTCGCGCTCCGCGACGGCGCGCCATACCTCGCCTGGGGGTCGCCGGGCGGCGATCAGCAGGACCAGTGGATCCCGCAGATGTTCCTGCGCCACGTCCATGCCGGCATGAACCTTCAGGAGGCGATCGACGCGCCCGCCTGGCACACCGAGCACTTCCCGTCGTCGTTCTGGCCGCGCACCGCGCGGCCAGGCGTCGTGGTCGTCGAAGGCCGCATTCCCAACGCGACCATCGAGGAGCTCAGGCGTCGCGGCCATGTGGTCGAGATCGGGCCGGACTGGTCTGAGGGCCGCCTCGTCGCCGCAGCCCGCGACGGCGACCGCCTGAAGGCCGCCGCCAATCCACGGGGCATGCAGGGTTATGCGGTCGGGCGCTGACCACCCCTTTCCGGAATGACGGACGACCGCATTCTCAAAGCAGTTTGTCGATGGTGATCGGCAACTCGCGGATGCGCTTGCCGGTGGCGTGGAACACGGCGTTTGCGACGGCGGCCGCGGCGCCGACGACGCCGATCTCGCCGAGGCCCTTCACGCCAAGCGGGTTAGCCTCGTCGTCCTCCTTCACGAAGATCACGTCAATGTCGCGGATGTCGGCGTGCGACGGAATGTGATACTCGCCGAGATTGGCGTTCATGATGCGGCCGAGCGACTTGTCCCACTCGGTCGCCTCGTGCAGCGCCATGCCGACCCCCATCACCACGCCGCCGAGGATCTGGCTGCGCGCGGTCGCGAGATTGAGGATCTTGCCGGCGGCGATCGCGCTGACGATCCTTTGGACCCGCACCACGCCGAGCTCCTCGTCGACGCGCACCTCGGCGAACACCGCCGAATGCGTGTAGGCCGCATAGGCCTCGGTGAATTTCTCGTCGGGAGCGAAATCGCCTTCGGCTTCGACCTCGCCGCGTCCTGACGCCCTGACGGCGTCGACATAAGACACGGACATCTTCGGGTCCGAGTCGAGCGTGATGCGCCCGTTTTCGAAGGTGACGAGGTCGAGGCCCGCGTTCGCCAGCGGTGAAGCGTCGATGCCGCGGGCGTGCTTCAGCAACTCCTCCTTCAAAGCCTTGCAGGCGACCTGCACCGCGGAGCCCGCCGACGCCGCAGCCCATGATCCGCCCTCGACGGGCGCCATCGGCAGGGTCGAGTCGCCGACCCTCGCCACCACATCCTCTATGTCCATTCCCATCGCGTCGGCGCCGATCTGCGCGAGGATGGTGTAGGTGCCGGTGCCGATGTCGGCGGTCGCGCAGGCGACCTCCAGCCTGCCGTCGGCGGACAGGGTCACGCGCGCCGAGTGCGCCTGCATCATCGCTTCCCAGCAGCCGGTCGCCATGCCGTAGCCGACGAGTTCGCGACCCTCCTTCATCGAGCGGGGCTCCGGGCTTCGCTTCGACCAGCCGAAGCGTTCGGCGCCCTGCTCGTAGGCCGCCCGGAGCTCCTTCGAAGAGAACGGCTTGTCGTCGTTGGCGTCCTTCTCCGCATAATTCCGAAGCCGGAGCTCCACGGGGTCGACGCCGGTCGCATAGGCCAGTTCGTCCATCGCGCATTCGAGGGCGTAGACGCCGAGCGTCGCGCCGGGCGCCCTCATGTCGGACGGGGTGGAGGTGTCGACCTTGGCGAGTTCGTATTTCAGCGAGACGTTGGCGCAGTCATAGATCAGGCCGGACCAGTTTACGGTCGGCTCCTGATAGTCCTCGAACTGGGACGTCGCCTGGATCGCGTGGTGCTGGATCGAGGTCAGCTTGCCTTCGCCATTGGCTGAGAGAGCCACCGTCTGCAGGACGTCGGGCCGCCAGCCCATCGTGTACATCTGCTGGCGGGTCAGCACGACGCGCACCGAACGCTCGAGCTTCAGGCTCGCCATCACGGCGAGGAAGACGTCGTAATGCGGCCGGAGCGCCATCCCGAACGAGCCGCCGACGAAGGGCGAGAAGAACTGCACCTTTTCGGGGTCCAGGCCGAACACCGCGCAGACGTAGTTCTTGGGGTTCATCACCCCTTGGGTCTTGTTGTGGACGGTGAGGGCGCCGTCGCCTTCCCAGATCACGGTGGTGGCCTGCAGCTCCATCGGATTGTGGTGCTCGGGCGAGACCCGATAGTCCTGCTCAAGCCTGATCTGAGAACCGGCGAATGTGGCCGCTGCGTCGCCGCGCGGCTCGGGCGGCGGAGGAATGCCGTTGCGCTTCTCCGGCGGGTCGTAGGCTTCGTTGCGGACCGCCGCGACGTCGACCACGGGCGTCTCGGTCTCGTATTCCGCGATCACCAGAGCCGCGGCGTCGCGGGCGTGTTCGTGCGTGTCGGCGACAACCAGCGCGATCGGCTGCCCGCTGAAGGCTATGCGGTCGTCGCGGAACGGCCGGAACGGGCTGCCCGGAACGGCCACCATGTCATTCAGATAGGGCTTGTCGTCCTTCGGCGTTTCCGGCCGGTTCTCGTGCGACAGGATCTCGATGACGCCGGGCGCGGCCTTCGCCGCGGTCAGATCGAGCTTCGCGATGCGCCCCTTTGCGATCGCGCTCGGCACGGCCGCGGCATAGGCGAGATCGTCGGCCGTGAACTCGGCGGCGTACTTCGCCTGTCCCGTCACCTTCAGCGCGCCGTCGACGCGGGGCTGGGAGCGGCCGACATAAGGATGGACGTTCGACATCGCTCGCTCCCTCAGTTCACGGTCTTGCTCGACTGGACCTGTGGGGTCGCCGCCGCAGCCTGTCCGAGCGCCCGTACGATCGCGCGATGGGCGAGCTCGATCTTGAAGTCGTTCGCGCCATGGCCCTCGGCGCCGGACAGCAGACTGTCCGCAACCGCCGCGAACGCGGATGACGACGGAATCTGACCCTTCAGCAGACCTTCGGCCTTCGGGTCGCGCCACGGCTTGTGCGCGACGCCGCCGAGCGCCACGCGGGCTTCGCCCACCACGTCCCCGTCCATCTCGATCGCGGCGGCGACCGACACCAGCGCGAAGGCGTAGGACAGACGGTCGCGGAGCTTCAGGTAGCTGTGGTTGGCGCCGAACCGCGGGGCGGGAAGCTCGACCGCCGTCACCATCTCGCCGTGTGCGAGCGTGTTGTCCTTCTGCGGCTCGTCGCCCGGCAGGCGGTGGAAGTCTTCGAACGCGATCGTGCGCTCCCCGTCGGGCCCCGCAACATGGACGGTCGCGCCGAGCGCGGCCAGCGCCACGCACATGTCGGAGGGGTGGGTCGCGATGCAAGCGTCGCTTGCCCCGAGGATGGCGTGGATTCGGTTCACGCCGGTCATCGCCGAGCAGCCGGAGCCGGGCTCGCGCTTGTTGCACGGCGTCGCGACGTCGTAGAAGTAGTAACAGCGGGTCCGCTGGAGCAGGTTGCCGCCGGTGGTCGCTGCGTTCCTCAGCTGGGCGGAGGCGCCCGCCAGGATCGCGCTCGCCAGCAGCGGATAGTCACGCTCGATGCTCGGGTGATAGGCGAGGTCCGAGTTCGGCACGAGCGCGCCGATCTTCAGTCCGCCGCCGCCGGTCTGCTCGAAGCCCTTGAGCGGCAGTCGCGTGATGTCGACGAGCCGTCCCGGCCGCTCGACGTCGTATTTCATCAGGTCGACGAGATTGGTGCCGCCGGCGATGAAGCGGGCGTTCGGATCCCGGGAGACCGCCGCGATGGCGTCGCCGACGCTCTCGGCGCGGTGATAGCTGAAGGTCATCATTCCGCGGCCTCCAGATGGCGGCGGCGCTGGGACAGGACGTCCTCGATCGCGTCGACGATGTTGGTGTAGGCGCCGCAGCGGCAGAGGTTGCCGCTCATCAGCTCGCGAATTTCGTCGGACGTCGTCGCATGCCCCTCGTCGATCATCGCGACTGCGGAGCAGATCTGCCCGGGCGTGCAGTAGCCGCACTGGAATGCGTCATGGGCGATGAAGGCGGCCTGCATCGGGTGTAGGTCGCCCGGGGCGCCGAGGCCCTCGATCGTGACGACCTCGCAGCCATCCTTCATGATCGCGAGCTGCAGGCAGGAGTTCACCCGCTTGCCGTCGACGATCACGGTGCAGGCGCCGCATTGGCCCTGGTCGCAGCCCTTCTTGGTTCCGGTGAGGTGAAGCCGTTCGCGCAACAGGTCGAGCAGCGTCACCGACGGCTCGATCTCGATCGTGCGGAGCTCGCCATTGACCGTGAGGGTCAGGCTCGTCGGACGCGGCGGGTCGATCGTCGTCTGGGATGTCGACATGGCACGGCCTCCGGCGGTTGCGGCGTCTCTGCGATGCGCTTGTTCAAATGAGAACACTTCCAGGAACGAGTCGTTCCCGGCCGTTCGCCGCTGGGGCGGAAGGCGGACGGATGAGGTCGGCGTCTATGACGCGCGCAGGGCCTCGGCCCGGCTCAATGCCCGGCGGGAGCGCTGCGTCCGAGCTTCACGTTCTTCAGGATCATGGCGAGCGGCGCCATGCAGAACGCGATGACGCCGAGCGTCCAGAACACGTCGATATAGGCCCAGTAGGCGGTCTGCGTCTGAACCTGCTGGCCGATCCAGGCGAACGCCTGACTCTGCGCCGAAGCGGGCGTGGCGCCATGGCTTACGAAATACTCGGTCGCCTCCCGCAGAGTCCGCTGATAGGCGGGATTGGAAGGATCGATATGCTCGATGAGCCGGCTCTGGTGGAACTGCTCGCGGTGGGCCAGCACGTTCTGCGCGAGCGACACGCCCATCGAGCCCCCGATATTCCGCGCCATGTTGATCTGCGCGGAGGCCTGGTCGGTCTGGTCCGGCCGGAGTCCGGCATAGGACGCCGCGGTGATGGACAGGAACACCAGCGGGAGCCCCGCGCCGACGTACATCCGCGCCTCCGCGAAGAACCAGTAAGTCGAATCTCCGTAGAGAAAGGTCAGGCGATACATCCCGACCGTGATGATCAGGGCCCCGGCCGCGATCATCCATTTCGGCTGGACATAGCCGGAGAGCCTCCCCGCCAGAACCATCATGATCACGGTGACGATCCCGCCCGGCGCCAGCACGAGCCCCGCGAGCGTGGCGGTGTATCCGTATTCCTCCTGAACGATCTGCGGGACGAACTGCGTGGTCGAGATCAGGATCGCCCCTGTGCCGAGCATCACGACGAAGCAGGAGCTGAACTGGCGGGACCGCAGCAGAGTGAGGTCGACCGCCGGGTTCTCGCGGGTCAGCAGCCAGGGAATCATCGCGACGAAGGACGCGGCGCAAAGGATCGCGAAGCCGATGATCAGGTTCGAGCCGAACCAGTCTTTCCGCAGACCTTCGTCGAGCACGACCTCAAGGGACCCGAGGAAGCTCGCGACCAGCAGGAAGCCGACCACGTCGAAGCGGACGCCGCGCTTGCTCAGCTTTCGGCGCTCCTCGATGGCCGCGTCGGAATCCTGCAGCAGCCACCCCATCAGCGCGAGCGAGGCGGCGCCGATCGGCCCGTTGATGAGAAAGCACCAGTGCCAGGAGAAATTGTCCGAGAGCCAGCCGCCGAGGGTGGGCCCGATCACCGGCGCGACCACGATCGCGACGCCATAGAGCGCGAAAGCCTGGCCGCGCTTCTGCGGCGGGAAGGCGTCGGCGAGGATGGATTGCGCCAGCGGCGCCATGCCGCCGCCGCCGAGGCCCTGCAGCACGCGGAAGAAGAGGAGGGATTCGAGGCTCCAGGCGAAGCCGCACAGGACCGAGGCGGCCGTGAAGATCGCCACGCTGAGCATGAAGAACGCTTTGCGGCCGTAGCGCTTGGCGAGGAAGCTCGACGCCGTGAGGGCGACCGCATTGGCGACGAGATAGCTCGTCACGACCCAGGCCGCCTCGTCGGGGCCGACGGCGAGGCCGCCCGAGATGTAGCGCAGCGCGACGTTGGCGATGGTGGTGTCGAGCACCTCCATGAAGGTCGCGAGCGCAACGACCACCGCTACGGCCCATGGATTGACGCCGCCCGGCGCACGCGCGTCGGCGGGCGCCGTTCCGTCCGCGCTCACCTGACCTGAACCGTCGGGACGATCGACATGCCGGGTCCGATGGCGACGTCGGTCGGCCACCGGTCGACGACGATCTTGACCGGGATGCGCTGGACCACCTTGACGTAGTTGCCGGTGGCGTTCTCCGCCGGCAACAGGCTGAAGGCGACGCCGGAGCCGGGCTGCACGGAATCGACGTGGCCCCGGATCTTGTGGTCGGGATAGGCGTCGATCACGACGTCGACGGGCTGACCCGGGCGCATGTCGGTGACCTGGGTCTCCTTGAAGTTCGCCGTCACCCAGATCTCGTCGGGCACGAACGTCGCGAGGCCTGCGCCGGCCTGCGCGAACTGGCCCTTGGAGCCGGTCAGCTGCACCAGCCGGCCGGGTTGGGCGGCCGTCACCGTCGTGTAGCTCAGGTCGAGCCTGGCCTGAGCGACGCGGGCTTTCGCCTGATCGAGCTGCGCGCTCGCGCTCGCCTTTTGCGCCTGCAAAGCTTTGACCTGCTTCTGCGCGGAGCCGAGGTTGGCCTGAGCCTGCGTCAGGGCCGCCTGCTGCTGTTGAAGGGTCGAGCGCGTGGATTCCTCGCGCTGCACGCTTCCCGCCCCTTTCTGGGCGAGCTCCTTGTAGCGCGCGGCGTCCTGTTCGGCGAACTGCAGGGTCGCCTGCGCCTGCGTCACCTGCGCCTCGGCGACCTCGATCTGGGATTTCTGTTGGTCGATCTGGGCGTCGGCGTTCACCACCGCCGCTTCCGCGGCCTCCTGCTGCGCCTGGGCGAGGTCGAGGGCGACCTCATAGTCACGGCGGTCTATCTGGAACAGGACCGCCCCCGTCTCGACGTGCTGGTTGTCGCCGACCGGCGCGTCGACGACGAAGCCCGTCACCTTCGGCGAGACGGTGAAGCTGCGCGCGTCGACGAAGGCGTCGTCCGTGCTCTCGAACGGATGGATCCTGACAAGCCAGAAGAAATAGCCCGCGACTGCAAGCGCCGCTATCGCGATCGCGCCGATCGCGACCCAGAGCGGATGCCGCCGCAGAAAGCCGAAGCGTTTCGGCCTCTCGGTCTCGTTGGAAGCATCCGCCGGATTGGCGGTCTTTCCGGCCGGCGGTTCGACGACACGGACGGAGTCCTGCTGCGTCTTTTCAGCCCGAGAGAGCTTCGCATCGTCCGCGAGGGCGCCGTCCGCCATGGCTCGTCCTGTTGATTGGCGCATCGAGAATGCCGCCCGACGGCGCGCGTCTGGCCGAGCGTGGGGCTAAACGGGCCGCACGGCGTGACGTTCCTGCTCAAAGCGCAAGCCAGACCGGCGTTCGTCGCAAGATCGAGCACGAGCGAACGGCGCCGGCGTGCGCCAAATCCCCGGTGAGATCCGGACCGCCGCATTCAGACGGACACAAACCTGATTTCCCTCATTCATGAGCCGCCTCTCAGTTTCCGAGCGTTTCGTAGAAACGCGGTCACCTGGAAACGGCCTGATCGGGGTTTAGACATAACGACTTCAATCGAACCTGATTACGCAAACAGCAGATGGCGTGGGTCGTATGACGCACCATATGCGTCGCTTCCATCGGGATACGCTATCGCATTTCAACTTTTACGAGAAATATCCTTGACCGAAGGGAGTGGATGGTGATCCTGCGATCAGTTATAGTGCAACCGTTCCCTGGTTTGTGGGCGCATCGAGAATTTCGAAGCTCATTGCTAATCCGCCGAGGCTTCCGCAGCTCATAACTTTGGCTCGACTGACGATGCGCCTGACGGGGCTGTTGAAGGTTAGACCCTGCCCTTGTGCGTTATGTAGGTAAGGAAATGGCCATGTGCTTGGGGGATTGGGCAATCTTGACGCGGTTTGGTTTTGCTGCCGCCGCCGGATTGATGCTGGCGTCGTACGCATCCTCGGCCTCGGCCTTCGATGCGCTGGGCGGCGACTGCGGCTGCTCGATCCCTCTTCCCACGAAGGGCGTGCGGGTAGGCGAAGTGTCCCGAGCCAATGACGACGTGTTGGTCAGTGGCCGCGGTGGCCTCGTTCGGGGTAAACCTGGAGCTCCGCTGAAGGTTGGATCACGGGTTATCGTCGGTCCGAACGGTAGTGCGCAGATCGCGCTCGGCGCCTCCTGCAACCTCAGCCTCCGCGCCAATTCCACAGTTGATATCGCTCGATCCGGCGAAATGGTGTGCGTGACTAGCGCGGGCGCCGGCGGCGAGGCGGCGGTTGGTCGTGCGGCCGGAATCGGCGGAGTTGGCGGTGCAAGCCTTGGCGCCGCGGGCGCTGCAGCCGCCGCGATCTTCATCGCCGCCGATAATGACGACAAAGGCGACGCGCCGCCGGTGAGCCTCGGCAAGTAGGTTTCCGAACCTCGTCCGCGATACAGTAAGATTGAGCCTCGCTGATGCGAGGGGTCTGCTTCGGCCGCGCCCTGGTCGATACACCCGATGGCCCCTGCCTCGCCTAGACCGTGCGGGTCCATGGAGTTCGGAGCGAGCAAGAAGGCGCCTAAATATCGTGAAAGCTGGCGTCGCGCACCGTTGTTAAACGCCCTGATACCCGGATCGCTTAAAAGCAGCAGCTTGGCGCGACATGCGCCGCCGGCCTTATCGTCAAGGTTTGGCGGAGAGC
This sequence comes from Hansschlegelia plantiphila, assembly GCF_027922265.1. Lineage (GTDB taxonomy): Bacteria > Pseudomonadota > Alphaproteobacteria > Rhizobiales > Methylopilaceae > Methylopila > Methylopila plantiphila. Next base: position 69,427 of record NZ_BSFI01000023.1, read on the forward strand.
GGGAGGCGAAGCTGATATGACGACTCGCAAGGGCATAATTCTTGCCGGCGGTTCTGGGACACGGCTTTACCCCGCCACCCTGGTCGTGTCGAAGCAACTCCTGCCCGTCTATGACAAACCTATGATCTATTATCCCCTCGGCGTGCTGATGCTGGCGGGGATCCGCGACATCCTTATCATATCGACGCCGGGCGACCTGCCCTTGTTCCAGAGGCTGCTGGGCGACGGCTCGGCGTTTGGGCTGTCGATCTCCTATGCGGACCAACTGCAACCGAATGGTCTCGCCGAGGCCTTCCTCATAGGTCGCGATTTCGTCGGCTCCGACCCTGTCGCGCTTATCCTCGGCGACAACATCTTCTTCGGGCATGGCATGTCCGAGCTCTGCCGCGAGGCGGCGGCTCAAACGTCGGGCGCGACCATCTTCGCCTATCACGTTGACGAGCCTAGCGCTTACGGCGTTGTCGAGTTCGACCAGGCGACAGGATTGGCGAAGTCGATCGAGGAGAAGCCGGCGTCCCCGAAATCCAACTGGGCTGTCACGGGCCTTTATTTCTACGACAACGCCGTGCTCGACATCGCGTCCTCGATCCGGCCGTCGGCAAGAGGCGAACTTGAAATCACCGACGTCAACGCCCGGTATCTCGCCTCCGGATCCTTGCAGGTGAGGCGTCTTGGCCGCGGGTTCGCTTGGCTCGACACCGGCACCCACGACAGTCTTCAGGAAGCGTCCGCGTTCGTGCAGACGATCGAGCGCCGGCAGGGCTTCAAGGTCATGTGCCTTGAGGAAATCGCGCTCGAGTTCGGCTATGTGTCGTCCGAAAGCGTGCTGGCGAGGGCGGCCAGTCTCGGAAAGAACGGCTACGCCGCTTATCTCCAGCGCCGTGTGAAGGAATTGTCGCTTGCTTGACGTGCTTCAATCGCGGCTTGGAGATCCGGGCGAAGCGGTTCGCGGAGAATCTCGGATTCTTCTCCGGAACGTTCAACGAGCGCGCGCCGCACGCGTGCGGGCGTAGATATCCGAGGCGTGCAGGACCATCGGCGACACTCGCGTGAGGCCAGGCGCTCCGCGCTTTCATCACCCGGCTGCGCCTTAGGAGCAGCCCTTCCCGGTGCAGGAGCTGACCTGTGACGCCAAGGCAAACGGATGGCGCGGGCGCGGTCTCCGGTCCTGAGGCGGCTATCATCGCGGGCGTGGCGTCCGGCGAAACCGCCTATCCCGCACAGACCTGCGCCGACGTGGCGGCGCCGACATTCACGTCGTTCCTTAATCTGGCGCGCTGGAGCGCGGCCGCGATGGTGTTCGTCGGACACCTCAGGAACCCGATGTTTCTCGGCTATGGCGACGTTGCTACGGCGGAGCGGACGGTTCCGGTGAAGCTCTGGTATTTCGTCACGGGCTGGCACGCCGAGGCCGTCGTGGTGTTCTTCGTCCTCAGCGGCTATCTGGTCGGAGGCTTGGCGGTCGGAAAAGTCCAGACGGGAACGTGGTCGTTCCGGGACTATTCGATCGACCGGGTGACGCGGATCTACATGGCGTTCCTGCCGGCCCTGCTGCTCACCGCGGTTCTCGACGTGGCGGGTTCCACATGGTTCGGAGCCGCTGGCCTTTACGACAACACTCAGCCCATGATCCAGCAGAAGATCGCGACAGGGGCCGTCACCAACTACCTGAACGCCGAGACGTTCGGGATGAACGTCCTCCTGCTGCAGCATTTCCTGTCGCCGACATTCGGCAGCAATTACCCGCTCTGGACGATCTCGGCGGAGTTCTGGTTCTATTTCGCCTTCGGGTTTGCTGTCCTGGCGGGCCGCCGCAAGCGGGGGTGTCGGCCGCGCTGGCGCTCGCCGGATCGATCGCGATCTTCCTCGTCCTCGGCCCCGAATTCATCGGCCTTATGGGCCTGTGGCTGATCGGCGTCGGCGCGGGGTGCGTCCCAAGGGGAAGCTATGAGCGACCTCTCCTCGCGTTCGGCGTTTTCATAGCCGGCATGATAGCCGTCCGCACCTATCAGAACGTCTTCGACGCCGACGCGACATTGCGGTTTCTCAAGAACTATTGGGTCGCGGCCTCGTTCTGCTGGCTTCTCGTCAGCATGAGGCATGCGGCTTCGAAGCCGCTGGAGCGCGTGTCCGGCTTCAACCGGCGCATGGCGGATTTCTCGTTCAGCCTCTACCTGATCCATTTCCCGACGGCGCTGTTCCTGCTCAGCGCGGCCCACGCCACCGGATGGTTTCCGAAGATCGCGGAGGGATATGGGCCGACCGACGGAGCCGGCGTCTCGCTCTATCTCGGCGTCATGGCAGTGGTCTATCTGCTGGCCTGGGCTTTCTCGCGCCAGACGGAGGCGCGGACGTGGCTTGCGCGACGATGGCTTCGCAGGCGGCTCCAGCCGACGGCCGGGCGGCGCGCTTGACGCGTCCGGCGGGAGAACGCGTCCGGGTCAGATCCGCCAGCCCCACCACGTCTGGTAGGGCGTCCAGCACATCGTGAAGATCGACGACAGCTGCGTCCAGCCGAGCAGCGCGGCGCCGGAGACGATCAACGGCAGCGAAAAAACGAAAATCCGCTCGCTGCCTCGATACATCAGGTATGCCTTGCTCTGAATGATGTAGGCGACCAACATCGTGTAATAGCCAAAGCGATCGCCGATAACAGAAGAATATAGGACGAGGGGAGCCGCCATTATCATGATGATGCTGAAATAAAGCGCCAGTTCGTAATCATGGGGCGAAAAGTATCTCCAGCGCTTTCTGAGGAATAACAGGAAAGCCGATCCGGTCATCGCAACGATGGCGACACGTGCAGGGCCTCCTGCGGCGTCGTGGATCGTGCCTACATAAAGGTCTGTGTAAGACTGAGCCGCGTTGCTCGTCAGAAGAAAATAGGCAGCCGGCGCCGCGAGCAGGACGCCGAGCGCGATCTTGCCCTGAAGGCTGGTCGCGACAAGGATCGGCGCAAGGCAGATAAACGCGATCGCGCTCTGGTGAAACAGCGCCGCCAGAACGACCCAGCCAACGAAACGCACCGCCGACCTGTCCTGGAATGCGTTGAACGCAAAGCACAATATTCCCATCGCAAGCGCCTGCCGCGTCGCCGACATCGGAATTCCGGTCACGAGCAGAGGAAACAGCAGCGTGATATAGAGAAGGGGGTCAGGCTGCCGCCGCGCGATGCTGTGCACGCCGAGAAAAAAGACCGCGGACGTCACGACATTGATCGCAGGATACTCGAATCCGAGGCGATTGAGCGCGATGACGAGCAGCCAGTAGGCTTGCTCGGATCCCGCAAAGGCCTCGCTGAACGGCAGAGGGCCGAACGATTCGGCGTGATTGCGATAGCTCCCCCAGTCGCATCCGACGTGCCACCGGAATCCGACGAAAACGAAGAGGAACAGAATGATGGCGATGTAGAGAGCGTGACGAGCGTGGCGCTGATTCGAGGTGAATACGTTCGCCAGCGCGCTTGAGAAGAAGATGAGGTTGTAGATCAACGGAAGCGTCCCATCTCCCGCCGGCCATCGGCGCCCATATGGGGCTTAGCGCGCCAGGCATGGCGAGATCAACGCCGATCAAAGGAGCCTCCGCGATAGGGGCTTCGCAGCACGGATCGCGGGTTTTCCGTCCTCGCCAATTCCGACTTTAGCCGACCAAGCGTAAAAGGCTTGGGCGAGCCGATATGCGCTCGTTGCGATGAATTCGAAAACCGCGAGGGTGACGGTCTGGTGTTGCGGAGCTTTCTCAATCTCAACATTGCGGCGGCGCGCGTCATCAACCAGCGGCTGCCCGAGGATTATCGGACCGACGGAAATTTCTGGTTCCAGAAGAACGTCCTCAAGAACGGGTTCCGCGATGGCGACGTGGTGTACGACGTCGGCGGAGGCTCGCGGCCATGGTTCACGGTCGAGCAGGCGCGCGCGCTCAACCTGACGGTCATCGGAGTGGACATCAGCGGCGACGAACTGCGGGCGGCGCCCGAGGGCAGCTATGACGAGATCATCGAGGCCGATCTCTGTGAGTTCTCAAACGACCGCAAAGCCGATCGGATCATCTGCCAGGCGACGCTCGAGCACGTGCACGATTCCGCCGGCGCGATCCGCAGCATCTCGGGTCTGCTGAAGCCGGGCGGCGAGGCCTTCACGTTCTGCCCATGCCGCAACGCCCTGTTCGCCCGGCTGAACAGGCGCCTTGGCCATGACGTCAAGAAGAAGCTGCTCGGGGCGGCGTTTCCCTATACGGAGGAAGGACATGACGGCTTCGCGGCTCCCTATGACAAGTGCACGCCGGGCGACATGCGGCGCCTCGCCGAGGAGAACGGCCTGTCGGTCGCGTTCCTCAAGACGTTCTGGGTGAGCGGATACTTCTACGTGTTCCTGCCTGCCTATCTCGGCTGGCGGGTCTACCAGCTCGTGGCCCGGGCGGTTCAAGGCGAGGACGCCTGCGAGTCGTTCTGCATGATCCTGCGGAAGCGGTGAGCCGTGACCACTCGTCCACATGGGTCGCAGTGCAGCCAAGCTGCGCAACGCCATTGCGGTGCGGGCGCTCCGGATCGCACCGGATTGCGCAAGGACAGCTTCCGCGCCGCGCCGCCGAGGACCGGCGCCCGATGAGACTGCCGTTTGTTCCGGGCTCGCTCGCGCGTCGCCTCGTCTGCACGACGCTCGGCAGCGCCGGCGTCCGGATCGCCGGCATGGCGGTGACGTTTCTCTGCGGCGTGCAACTCGCCCGCTATCTTGGGCCCGAGCAGTACGGCTCCTATGGGCTCGTGATCTCGGTCGTGGCGATCGTGGTCGTGGTGGCGACGCTCGGGGCGCCGCCGCTCGCCACCAGAGAGCTTGCGGTCTCGAGCGTCCGCAAGCGATGGAGCGAACTGAACGGCTTCCTGCTGTGGTCATTCGCCCTCGTGACCGCGACCTCGACCGCCGCCGCGGTCCTGTTCGCCTATCGGATCGATCTGGTGGAGTCCTTGGGGCGCGGGCATCAGGGCCTAGAGCCCAAGGTCGCGATCCTCATTCCGATCCTCGCACTGACGAGCCTTACTGCTGCGATTCTGCGGGGCTTCGGAGTGATCGTGGGGGGCCAATCGCTCGACACGCTGGTGCGCCCTGCGCTGCTTTCGGCCGGCCTGCTGGCCGTCTGGCTGTTCACTCATGCGCTCGACGCCGGGCAGGCGCTGATGATCCACGCGGCGGCGGGACTCGTGACGCTCGCAGTCTCGCTCGCCTGGGTGGCCGCCGCCCGCCCCCGTGAGGCGTCGGGCTTTCCGCCGGCCGTCACGGCGCGCCGATGGTTCAGGAGCGCGGTTCCGATGGGGAGCACGGATCTCCTGAGGGTGATCGAAGGCAACGCCACCGTGATCCTGATCTCGGCGATCGTCTCTGCGGGCGATCTCGGCGTGTTCAGGGTGGCGGTCTCGAGCGCGGCCTTCCTCAGCATGCCCTATGCGCTGTTCAGCATGGTGGCGGCCCCGATCGTGCCGCGGCTATACGCTGACGGCGACATGGCGCGGCTGCAGAAGACCGCCACCGCGATGGCGCTTGTGGCGTCGGCCGTGACGGCGGCGCTGCTGGTCGTGCTATACGCGCTCGGGCCGGCCGCCATCGAGTTCCTGTTCGGCGTCGCCTACCGTGACGCCTGGCTCCCTCTGATGCTGCTCGGTGTCGCACAGCTGATCATCGCGGCGTTCGGCATTTCGCCCACGATACTGAACGCCACCGATGACGAATTCTTCCTGATGGCCTCCTATGCGATTTCGCTCGTCATTATGATCGGCGCGATCCTCCTGCTGACCGTGAACTACGGGATTATGGGAGCGGCCTGGGGGGTGATCGCTGGCGTGCTGCTTCGCGGCGTCCTTCTCAACGTGAGGGTCCGTCGCCGGCTCAATGTCGAGGCGTCTCTGCTGTCGGTCGTCGTAAACAGGATGAAGCCGAAGTGACGCAGGCCGCCCGGACGATCCTGAAGACGATGCTACCGGATCCAGTGCGGACGCTGCTGCGCCGGTCGATCCACTATGCCGGCCGGCTGCGCCAGTGGGCCGCGATCGCGCGCGTGCTCCGCGGGGCCGGGCGTCGCGATCGCGCGATCCTGCGACGCGCCCTGCTGGCGGCGCCCATCACAAGTCTGTCGGGCCTCGATCGCTGGCATCATCCGACCACCGACGAGGACGTGGTCGTGGACGTGGCCGCAGTCGGCCGCTTCAGGCTGCGGGCGAATAGCGACGACCTCTACCACGTGCTGCCGCACCGCGAGCCGGCGGTGCTCGAGGCGATCAAGCGCCTTCTTCGGCCCGGCGACGTGTTCTTGGACGCCGGCGCCAATGTCGGCTTCTACACGGTTCTGGCTTCCAGGATCGTGGGGTCGGCGGGCCATGTCGTGGCGATCGAGATGATGCCCGACACCGCGGCCCTGCTGCGCCAGCATGTCCGCATGAACGGACTTCACAACGTCACGGTGGTCGAACGCGCGCTGTCCGACGTCGGGGGCGAGATCGCCACTGCGACGGTGGCCGAGGGCGAGTTCGGCCAGGCGTCTGTCTCGACCGATATTGCGTCGCCCGGACGGCGCGCCGTAGAGGTCGAGACCACGACGCTCGCGGCGGTGATCGCAGACTTAGGGAATGTCCGCCTGATGAAGATGGACGTCGAGGGCGTCGAGGAGCGCGCGCTGCGGGGTGCGGGCGAGGGCGTCGCCAGAATCGAGCACGTCATCTTCGAGAAGTGGAGCGACGCAGCGAGCGCCGGCGTCGTTCTCGAGAAGACCCACGAGGTCAGGCGTCTGGACGGGCGCAACTCGCTGGCGTCGCGTGCGCCAGGAGCCGATACGGCGCCATGAATCGGCGCCGCGTCGCGATCTTCCTGCCGGATCTGAAGGGCGGCGGCGTCGAGCGGGTACGGCTCTCGCTCGCGCAGCAGTTCATCGACCAAGGCTTCGACGTCGATTTCGTCCTCTGGCGAAGGAAAGGCGAGCTCTTGGCCGAGACGCCCCGCAGGGCGCGGGTGTTCGGGCTCGACGCCGGGCGGCTGGTGGCGGGCGCCCCAGCCGCAGCCTCGTATATCCGCCGCGAGAAGCCGGATGCGGTGCTGGCGGCGATCTGGCCGCTGACTGTGGTTGCGGTCGCGGCGCGCGCGCTGTCGGGGCGGCGGCCGCGGCTCGTCCTGTCGGACCACAACAATCTCGGCAGCCAGTATGCTGCCGCGGGCGCCGCCACGCGGGCGGCGCTGCCCGCCAGCATCGCGGCGAGCTATAGGTTCGCAGATGGGCTGGTCGGCGTTTCGAACGGCGTGGTCGAGGATCTCGTCCGGCTCTCGCGCCTGCCGCGCGAGCGTTTCACGGTGATTCACAATCCCATGCCGGCGCGGCCCGAAACCGACCGGGGGACCCTCGAGCAGGCGGAGGCGTTGTGGCGCGCTCCCAGGGGCGGCCGGATCCTTTGCGTCGGCTCGCTCAAGCCGCAGAAGAACCACGGGCTCGTGATCCGGGCGCTCGCCCGGCTCGCGCCGGTAGTCGACGCGAAGCTGATGATCCTGGGCGAAGGCGCGCTGAGGTCCGAACTCGAGGAGACCGCCCGCGCCTCAGGGGTCGCCGACCGCGTGCTGACGCCCGGTTTCTTCCCCGACCCAACGCCGTTCTTCCGCTCCGCGGACCTGTTCGTGCTGGCCTCCGACTATGAAGGCTTCGGCAACGTCATCGTGGAGGCGCTCAGCGCGGGCCTGCCCGTGGTCTCCACGGACTGCCGGTCCGGGCCAGCCGAGATTCTCGAGGGCGGCCGCTGGGGGCGGCTGACGCCGGTCGGAGACGTCGACGCGCTGGCGGCCGCGATGACTGAAGCGCTGTCGGCTCCGCGTGATCCGGAGGCGCTGAAGCGCCGGGCCGCCGACTTTTCTCTGGCGAACGCGGCGCGCCGCTATCTCGATCTTCTTGCCCCGTGACCTCTCGCTCGGCAAACTCGCGCCGAGCGAGCGTGACCTCATCGACGCCGCTTGGGCGTTCGACGTCACGGTGATTTAGCAAGCGTCTGCTACGCCGCGGTTTCCGCAGCCTTCCCGCGCCGTGAGAGCGAGGCCTGAATTTGCGTATCGCCATGATCGGATCTGGCTATGTCGGACTTGTCTCCGGGGCCTGCTTTGCCGACTTCGGGCACACGGTCGTGTGCGTCGACAAGGACCCCGCAAAGATCGACGCGCTGAAGGCCGGTGGGATCCCGATCTTCGAGCCTGGCCTTGATTCGCTGGTGGCGGACACGGTCAGGCAGGGGCGGCTGTCGTTTTCGACAGAGCTCGGCTATGCGGTCTCTCAGGCCGACGTGGTGTTCATCGCGGTCGGGACGCCGTCGCGGCGCGGCGATGGCCATGCCGACCTGTCCTATGTCTATGCGGCCGCCCGCGAGATCGCGGCCTCGCTCACCGGCTACACCGTGATCGTGACCAAATCGACCGTTCCGGTCGGCACCGGCGACGAGGTCGAGCGCATCATCGCAGAGACGGCGCCCGACGCTGATTTCGCGGTCGCATCGAACCCGGAATTCCTGCGCGAGGGCGCGGCGATCGACGACTTCAAACGGCCCGACAGGATCGTCATCGGGGTCCAGGACGAGCGCGCAGCCGAACTCATGAGGGCGGTCTACCGGCCACTCTACCTCAACCAGGCTCCGATCTTGATCACCGGACGGCGCACCGCGGAGCTCATCAAATACGCCGCGAACGCGTTCCTTGCGACCAAGATCACGTTCATCAACGAAATTGCGGATCTCTGCGAGAAGGTCGGGGCCGACGTCCAGGAGGTCGCGCGCGGCATCGGGCTCGACAAGCGCATCGGCGCCAAATTTTTGCACGCCGGGCCGGGCTATGGCGGCTCCTGCTTCCCAAAAGACACCCTCGCTCTCGTTAAGACCGCTCAGGACTTTGGCGTGCAGGTCCGTATCGTCGAGACGGTCGTGGCGGTGAACGACCACAGGAAGCGCGCCATGGCGCGCAAGGTCGTTGCGGCCTGCGGCGGATCGGTCCGGGGCAAGACGATCGCGCTGCTTGGCCTGACGTTCAAGCCGAACACCGACGACATGCGCGACGCGCCCTCGATCTCAATCGTGGCCGGGTTGCTGGACGGCGGCGCGACGGTCCGGGCCTATGATCCGGAAGGCGTCGAGCAGGCGCGGCCGCTGCTGGGTCCTGTCGAATACGCCACGGACCCCTACGACTGCGCCACGGGCGCCGATGCCCTGGTGATCGTGACCGAATGGAATGCATTCCGGGCGCTGGACTTTAGGCGGCTTAAGGACGTGATGGCGGCGCCGGTCCTTGTCGACCTGCGCAACGTATACGGAGGCGAAGAGGCGACCTCTCGGGGGTTCGCCTATTCAAGCGTGGGGCGGCCGGGCTGATTTGGTTTGCGCCGGCGCCCTCCGATCTGCTTTGTGCGCAGCGGGCCTTTGTCCGACCGTATGGATGACGCCGCGAGTTGATCGAGAAATTCAGGACGGCGCTCTGGTTCGCGCAGCGTCCGAGCCATTGGGCGCAGGCGATGGAGCTTGGCGCGCGGATGTTCCGCCCCGACCGTGACGGTCCGGTCGAGGCCGCGAAGGCGCGCGCATGGGCGGGCGCCCGCGCCGTGCCGGTCGCGGAGGCGCTGGCGGCGGTCGGCGTGCCGGGGGCGGTTCCCGAGATCGACCGCGCCTTGATCGCGGAGGCCGAGGAGCTCGGCCGCAAGGCCGCGGTCGCTATGGGCGGTCCGGGAGACATAAACCTGCTTTACGCCGCCGTGCGTTTGACGGGCGCGCGCCGCGTGGTCGAGACCGGGGTCGCGTATGGTTGGTCGAGCCTCGCTATCCTGTCGGCCTTCGACGGGATGGAGGACCGCCGTCTCGTCAGCGTCGACATGCCTTATCCGAAGATGGGCAACGACGCGTTCGTCGGAATCGTGGTGCCGGAGCGCCTGCGTGCGCCCTGGACCATCATCCGAGAGCCTGACCGCCGGGGGCTCAAAAAGGCGATCCGGGCGGCGGGCGGCCCGCTCGACCTCTGCCACTACGACAGCGACAAGTCCTGGTACGGGCGCCGGTATGGCTTCCCGTTGCTCTGGGACGCGCTCGCGCCGGGCGGCCTGTTCGTCTGCGACGACATCCAGGACAACATGGCGTTCGCCGAGGATATGGAGCGCCTGCGCGCGCCTTTCGCGGTTACGGCCTACGCCAACAAGTTCGTGGGCGTGGTGAGGAAGCCGGGCTGCGCGGGCGGATCAAAGGGGCTCGCTTCATCCGCCGCAGCCGTTGCGACGACACCTGCTGGGAAGTAGTCATGTCAGAGATCGCAAATGCCGAGACGGCCGGCGTCGTCGCGCGGTCGGAACCGATCCGATACCGGTTTTGGCCCGCCGAGGCCTGCAACATGTGCGGCGCGCCGGTCTCGGCCGCCAAGGTGCTCGGTCTTCGTCTCAACCAGACTCAGGGTCGCCGGCCGAGGAGCAAGACCGGCGTCGCGGTGACGGTCTGTCGATGCATGACCTGCGACCTGGTGTTCGCGAACCCACAGCCGATTCCCGATTCGATCGGCGATCATTACGCCGTCCCGCCTGAGACCTACTGGAACAGCGTCAGCTACGAGCCGGCGCCTGGCTATTACGCGCGCCAGATCGCGGCGACCAAGGAGTTGATCGGCTTCCAACCCGGCATGACGGCGCTAGACGTCGGGCTGGGTCTCGGCAAGGCCGCGCGCGTGATGCGCGATGCGGGCTTCGACGTCTCCGGGTTCGAGCCGTCAGAACCGTTCTTCGAGAAAGCCGAGGCGATTCTCGGGCGCGACCCCGAGCGCTTCAAGCTCGGCTCGATCGAGGATGTCGAGTTCGTGGCCGACAGCTTCGACTTCATCACCTTCGGCGCCGTTCTTGAGCATCTCTACGATCCGGCCGGATCGATCTCGAAAGCATTGAGATGGCTGAAGCCGGGCGGCGTCATTCATGCCGAAGTTCCGAACTCGCGGCATCTCGTGTCCCGCATCCTGAACCTGTTCTACAGCGCGTCGGGAACCGGCTACGTCACCAACACGTCGCCGATGCACACGCCGTTCCATCTCTACGAATTTTCGATCGATTCGTTTCGCAAGCATGGAGAGCGGGCGGGCTATGAGATCGCGCGGCACTGGGTCGACGTCGCATCGATCTACAATCTGCCGTCCGTGACGCATGGCGTGCTCAGGAAGATCATGGAACGGTCGGAGACCGGGCTGCAGCTGACCGTGTTCCTGCGAAAATCGGCCGCGTGATCGATCATGCCGCGAATACTTTACGTTTCGTATGACGGGATGCTGGAACCGCTGGGCCAGAGTCAGGTGCTCGGCTATCTTGCGCCGCTTGCAGTCGACCACGAGATTCGCTTGATCTCGTTCGAGAAGAAGCAGGACGCCGCGAACGGGCCGCTGATGTCGGCCATGCGCGATCGCCTCAAGGCGGCGGGGATCCGGTGGACGCCGTATCGGTACCACAAGTCTCCGTCGGCGCTCGCCACCGCCTACGACATAGCGGTGGCGCAGTCAGCCATTCTGACCGCGAACCCTCGTCCGGACATTATCCACGCCAGGTCCTACGTGCCGGCCCTAATGGCTCTGCCCGCCGTAAAGGCGACGAGGACGAAGTTCCTGTTCGACATACGCGGCTTCTGGGCGGATGAGCGGATCGAGGGCGGCGCCTGGCCGGCTGGCGGCGCTATGTACAGGACGGTGAAGTCGCTCGAAAAGCAGTTCTTCGTCGCGGCCGATCACATCGTGACTCTGACCGAGGCGTCCGCCCGGATCGTATCAGGCTTCGATTACCTCGATGGGCGCCTGCCGCCCGTCACGGTCATCCCGACCTGCGCCGACCTCGACCGCTTCACGCTCAGGCCGCGGCGGGCCGACCGCCCGTTCACATTCGGCTATCTCGGTTCCGTGGGCGCCGGCTATCTGTTCGACGAGACGCTCGAGCTGTTCCAGGCGATCCGAGACGTGCAGCCCGACGCGCAGCTTCTGGTGGTGAACAGGAACGATCACGAGTTGATCGCGTCCTCGATCAGGCGCGCAGGCGTAGACGCCGAGACCATCGAAGTCGTCTCCGCCGAGCACTCTCGGGTTCCAGAACTCGTTTCACGCATGGATCTCGCCGCCGCCTTCTACAAGCCGACTTTCTCGGCCGCCGGCCGGGCGCCCACCAAGCTTGCCGAGTATCTCGGCTGCGGCGTGCCTTGCGTGGGGAATTCTGGCGTCGGCGACGTGGCCGGCCTGCTTCGGTCCCGGCGTGTCGGGGTGGTCATGGACGGCTTCGATCGCGAAAGTATGCAGGGGGCGGCGGTCGCCGCTGTCGCGTTGACGCGTGAGCCGGATATCCGGGAGCGGTGCGCGCGAGCGGCCAAAGACCTATTCTCGCTCGAAACAGGCGTCGAACGCTACGACGCGATCTATCGCCAATTGAGCGCGGACCGGTTTCCGAGACCGGCGTCGCCGGCATGAGATTGTTTCGCCCGGCCGTGGCCGCGGGGGCGGTTTGCCCGCGTTGTTCGTCAGCGTCGGATATGACGGTCGAGCACGCCGCAATTCGCGCGATGCGGTGCACAAGCGAAGATTGCGAGTTCCGTCAGGGCTTTCCAGTGTTCGACGGGATTCCATGCCTGATGGGACGGCGCAGCGACGACGAACTAAGGCCGCGCGACATTCTCGAATATTTCAGAAACCACCGAGGGCCCGCCGCCCGCTTTCATACTCAAGCCCCCGGGCGGGGGATCAAATGAACGACGAGAACATCGATCGCCAGACCGTCCGGTCGTTCGGCGACGAATGGGCGCGCTACGATCAGTCGTCGCTCGGGGGCGTCGAATGGGAAGCTATGTTCAACGCCTACTTCGCGATCTTTCCGTGGGAGAGGCTCGCGGAGGGCGCCGAGGGATTCGACATGGGCTGCGGGTCGGGACGCTGGGCGCGTGGCGTCGCGCCACGGGTCGGGCGGCTTAACTGCATCGATCCGTCGGCGGAGGCGCTCGAGGTGGCGCGCCGCAATCTCGGCCCGCAGGCCAACGTCTCGTTTCACAACGCCGGCGCGGACGACGTTCCGCTCGGCGAGGCGAGCCAGGATTTCGGCTACTCGCTCGGCGTGCTGCACCACATCCCCGACACCGCCGCGGCGCTGCGCGCCTGCACGAAGCTGCTGAAGCCTGGCGCGCCGTTCCTGCTCTATCTCTACTACCGCTTCGACAACCGTCCGGCCTGGTTCCGCGCGCTGTGGAGGGCGAGCGACCTGTTCCGCCGGACGGTCAGCGGCCTGCCGGACCGGCCGAAGTCGGTTGCGACCGACGCGCTCGCCGCGACCGTCTACTGGCCGCTCGCGCGCGGCGCACGGCTCGCCGAGCGCCTTGGCGCGGACGTGTCGGCGCTGCCGCTCTCCTACTACCGAAACCTCAGCTTCTACACGATGCGCACCGACAGCCGGGACCGGTTCGGCACTCCGCTCGAACAGCGGTTCACGCGCGGCGAGATCGTCCGGATGATGAGCGAGGCCGGACTTGGCGACGTCGTGGTCTCGGAGCGCGAGCCCTACTGGGTGGCGTGCGGGATGAAGCTGGCGTGAAGGCCCCGTCTGCGGCTCCTGCGATCCGGCGGCGCATGCTGGTCATCTGTCCGTTCCCAATCGGGGTGGCGGCGGGACAGCGGCTCAAATACGAGCAGTATTTCGATCGCTGGCGCGCGAACGGCTACGACATCGACGTGTCGTCCTTCATGGACGAGGCGATGTGGGCCGTGGTGTACGAAAAGGGCCGTTACGCCCAGAAAGTCGCGGGCACGCTGCGCGGCCACATGCGCCGTCTCCGAGACATTCTGCGGATCGCCCGCTATGACGTGGTCTACGTGTTCATGTGGGTCACGCCGTTTGGCACCTCGCTGTTCGAGCGGCTGACGCGGCGGCTGGCAAAGCGTCTCGTGCTAGACGTCGAGGACAACGTGCTTCTTGGACAATCGCTTCCCAAGGAGCACAACCCGAACCCGATCGTCCGGTGGCTCAAGGGGCCGGGCAAGATCCGCCACCTGATCGCCAAGGCCGACCACGTCATCACCTCGTCGCCCTTCCTCAACGACTTCTGTCTCGGCATCAACGAAAACCGAGCCGCGACCTATATCTCGTCCTCGATCGACACCGACCGCTTCGCGCCCTCGGGGCCGAAGCCTGCGGACCGTCCGATCACGATCGGCTGGACGGGAACGTTCTCGTCGATGCCGTTCCTAGCCCTGCTCGACGACGTCTTCCTGAAGCTCGCGGCGCGGCGGACGTTTCGCCTGAGGGTCATCGGCAATTTCGACTACGCGCTGCCGGGCGTCGACCTCGAGATCGTGCGCTGGACAAAGGAGAAGGAGGTCGAGGACCTCCAGGAGCTCGACATCGGCGTCTATCCGCTCCCGATCAACGACTGGGTTCTTGGCAAAAGCGGCCTGAAGGCGATCCAGTACATGGCGTTCGGATTGCCATGCGTGGCGACCGAGGTCGGCACCACGCCGCTGCTCATCACACATGACCAGAACGGCCTTCTGGTCAGGACCGACGAGGAATGGCTCGCGGCTCTCGAACGGCTGATCGACGACGCGGCGCTCCGGGCGCGGCTCGGCGGGGCCGCCCGCGCCGCCGCGGTCGCGCATTATTCGCTCCAGGCGGTAGGCGACGACTACGACAGGGTGTTGAGCTCGGTGTTCAAGGACAAGCGATGATCCACGACAAGCGCGTCTATATCGCGGGATGCGGCGGTATGCTGGGCGAAGCCTTCCACAAGGTCTTCGGGGCCGCCAATACGCTCCGCTGCAGTGATATCGACGTCAACGCCGACTGGCTGAGCTATCTCGATTTCCGCGAGGCCGGGGCCTACCGCAAGGAGGTCGAGGACTTCCATCCCGACTACCTGTTCCACATCGGCGCCCACACGAGCCTCGAGTTCTGCGAGGAGAACTACGAGGAGGCCTACAGCACCAACACGCTCGCGGTCGAAAACGCCTGCCACATCGCAAATCGGCTGGGCGTGCCGCTGCTCTACATCTCGACCGCCGGCATCTTCGACGGGCTGCAGGACACCTACGACGACTGGGATCAACCCAAGCCGCTTGGCCACTACGCCCGCTCAAAATATATGGGCGAGCGGTTCGTGGCCGAGAACGTCGAGAAGCATCTCGTCTGCCGCGCCGGCTGGATGATGGGCGGCGGTCCGGCCAAGGACAAGAAGTTCGTCCAGAAGATCATCTCGCAGATCAAGGCCGGCAAGACGGAGCTGCATGTCGTCGACGACAAGCTCGGGACGCCGACCTACACACATGACTTCGCGCGCAATGTCGGCCTGTTGTTCGCCCATGAGCACTGGGGCGTCTACAACATGGTGTGCGGCGGCGTCACCGGCCGCCTCCAAGTCGCGCAGGAGCTCGTGCGGTTGCTCGGACTCGACCAGAAGGTGAAGGTGACGCCGGTAAGTTCAGAGCATTTCGCCAAGGAGTATTTCGCCGCGCGCCCTCCGTCCGAACGGCTGCTGCCCCGCAAGCTCGACATGCGCGGACTCAACGTCATGCGCGACTGGAAGATCTGCCTCAAGGAGTACCTTGAGAACTACTATGCGGATTATCTGTAGACAGGTTGCTCCCAGCTCGACACGTGGAATGGCGTCCTGAAACGGCGTCCGGCCTCGGCTGGGTTTACAGCGCGTCGCGGGGGATCATCAGCGTATTGGGCGACAGCGAGAACGCCTGCGGGGCGTTCAGCATCCGGAACGGCTCGTTGGGCGACACCGACCGCGTGAGCGACCAGATCTTGCCGTCTGCGCCGTGCGGAACGTCGATCAGCAGCACGCGGCGGCCGTCCTGGAAGTCGATCGGGGCCGGAACGCCGTCTGGCCTGAAGACGTTGAAGCCCCGCACCCCTTCGAACACCCCGAGCGGATAGTAGATCGCAAGCCTCTTCAATCCGGGAGGGACGAAGAAGTACAGCCGCGGCGACGGGGCGGACTTCGGCGACAGGAAGGTCCGCAGCGTGACCGCGGCGCCGGGCTCCGTCCGGAAGGTCACGTAGCCCGCCTTGCGGCCGCCGTCCGGGTGGATGTTGACCACATAGCGGCCGGGGTCCAACGCGAAGTCGAGCTCCTGATCGGACGCCGGCGCCCCGGCTGGCGT
Organism: Hansschlegelia plantiphila; assembly: GCF_027922265.1. Lineage (GTDB taxonomy): Bacteria > Pseudomonadota > Alphaproteobacteria > Rhizobiales > Methylopilaceae > Methylopila > Methylopila plantiphila. The sequence continues at coordinate 85,578 of NZ_BSFI01000023.1, forward strand.
CTTCGACACGACGCGGCTGTCGACCTCGCGGCGCTCTGTGTCGAAGATCGTGATCACGCTCGCGACCCGGCGCGAGACGCTCAAGCGAAACCGGTCGCGCCCGGCCGGGACCGTGAGGTTGAAATCGATCGACCCGACCACCGGCATCGCGGGGGAGGGCGCGAAGCCCCCGTTCGAGGGCGCGAGCTGGAGTTCGCCGGAATAGGTCCTGAGCGCGACGTCCTGCGCCGGATACCGGCGTAGGCCGTCCTCCAGCAGCCGTTCGGCGTCGGCTGCGTCGAGCGGCCTGACCCGCAGCCAGCCCGGCCCCGACAGGCCCCGGTCGGTCGCGCCGAAGTCGGCGTAGATGGTTGGATACTTGCGCGCGAGAAGATCGACCAGACGGGTCGTGTGCATCATCATCGACCCGTTGGCGTCGAGGAGATGCTGCACGATCCCGTGGGCTTTCAGCGTGCGTTCGGCGGGGTCGCTCTCGCCGTCGAGTTCGAGGCGGAGCCTCAGGTAATGCGCGTAGGCCACGAAGTCGTCGATCCGCCGCCCGACCGCCGGGTCCGCGCCTGCCAGTCGTCTCGCCTCGGCGAGATCCTGGAACGTGCGCCCGAGTTCGAGGCTCGTCAGCGTGAACGAGGTGGCCCAACGGTCCATCATCCGGCGCATCGGCGGGCGCGCGGGCCCGAATGCGGTCTCGAACCAGTCGTCGATCAGCGCGCCGGCGTCCTGGTCGACGTCCCACATGAGATGCGCGGCGATGTAGTGGCCAAGCCCCATGGCTCCCAGTCCGAACGTGGTCTCGGCCGCCACCCCGTCAATCTTGCTCGCCCGCCAGTACCGCAGGCGCTCGGCGAGGGTCAGGTAATTGAAGCTCGGCTCGTCCCGGGCCCAGTCGGGGATGCTCCAGTAATCGTAGATCGCCATTTCGTTCGCCTTGCGGGTCCAGTCGGCGATGAACTTCTGGGGGGGAACCTCCTGGAACGCGTACGGCGCGACCTGCACGATGACGTTCGGTTCGAGCGGAAAGCTCGGCGGCTCGGCGTGGCCCGCATAGGCCAGCAGAATCACGGAGGTTCCCGGAAACTCCTTGCGGACCTCGCGCGCGCACTCGTTGGCGATGAAGAACGACTGGTCGCTGCCGGAGCCGTTTCCCGGGAGATCCGCGGCGTTGTCGCCATAGCCGAACCCGTCCGACGGCTCCACCGACATCACCCGCTGGGTCGCCGGGTCGCCTCCCGCGCGGGCGGCGCGGAACCGGTCGATAGCCCAGGAGCAGAACAGCTTCACCGCCTCCGCGTTTCCGGCGTTGATCTTGGCCGTGACGTTGGGGCCAGACGCGCCGTCGCTTTTCGTCACATAGATCGGGGAGCTCTTGCCTCCGACGCTGGCGAGATAGTCCGGATGGGCCTCAAGGATCGGCAGGATCTTCGGATCCGCCATGAAGGTTTCGCCGACCGCCTTGCCGAGCTGGTAGGAGCCGCCGTAGCGGAGCCTGCGCTTCCAGTCCGTGGTGGCGTCGCGGAACGCCGCAGAGCCGGCGTAATTCCTCGACCAGCGGCGCGAGAAGAAGCCTCCCGTTCCCGCATAGGTCCTGACCGCGAACGACGGCGTGACGGTGCGATCGATCGTCAGGGTGACGTCGGCGCGCCGAGGCGTCACGATCCAGTCGTCGCCCGGCATAAGCCAGCGCACGCCGAGCTGTTCGAGATAGAAATAGACGCCGTTGGAGAGCCCCTGGGGTCCCCCGGACGAGATCGTCAGCGCGGCGTCGTCGCCCTTGATCCGGAACGTGTCGAGATCCGGGACTGGTCCTCCGCGGCGGGCGGGGTCGATCATCAGGCGGACCGCAGGCGCGGCCGTCTGGTCGACCACCTCGAACGGCGTGCTGGTCATCTTGGAGAGATGCAGCTTGAGGTCGGCGATCGCGGGCGCGAGCGCGGGTGACGCTGCGATGTCGGCCGCCGCGGCGATCTTGCCGCCATAGTTTCCGGCCGCCGCCGGGCTGGCGACGATCAGAGACAGGCAGAGCGCAAGAGCGGCGACCGCGGCCGGGCGGAAACGCAGCATTGGCTTGTCCCTCGTATCCGTCAGGTTCGGAAACGGCGCGGCGCATGACACTGCTCCAGAGCTCTATGCGATCGGCGCCCTGGTGGGAACCATCTCCCATCAGGCCTCTGCGTGGCGCCCGGCCGCGATGACTTCCGGTCTCCCAGCCGCTATGGAAATGCGCGGCATCTGACGGACATCCTCCTCTTCCGTGCAAAGGTCTGACTGCCATGTGCGGGCTCGCGGGCTGTCTGGGATGGATCGACGGTCTGGGCCTGTCGTCGCGCGACATGCTCGGCGACATGTGCGCGGCGATCCGGCATCGCGGGCCGGACGCGGACGGGGTGTGGCTCGACGAGGCGTCCGGGATCGCGCTCGGGCATCTCAGGTTGTCGATCCTGGACCTGTCGGCCGCCGGCGCGCAGCCGATGGTCTCGCATGGGGGGCGCTACGTCCTCGCCTTCAATGGCGAAATCTACAATTATCAGGAGCTCCGCGCCGACCTCGTTCGGCGGCGCGGCGCAATCGACTGGCGCGGCCATTCCGACACGGAGGTGCTGCTTGAGCTGATCGCCGCCGAGGGGGTGGAGCGCGCGCTGCGGCGGCTCGATGGAATGTTCGCCATCGCGCTCTGGGACCGGGAAACGCGGACGCTGACGCTCGCACGCGACGCTTTCGGCGAGAAGCCGCTGTATTATGGGCTCTATCGCGGCGCCGTGCTGTTCGCGTCCGAGCTGAAGGCGCTGCGGGCCGTGCCGGGCTTCCAGCCCGATATCGATCCGGACGCGCTCGCGGACTATTTCAAATATTCTTATGTGCCGGGTCCCGCCACGATCCATCGAGGCGTGTTCAAGCTCCAGCCCGGCCACATGCTGACGCTCGGGCCTGAACGGTCTCACCTGGCGCAGTTGCCTGATCCCGTCGTCTGGTGGTCGCCAGACGAAGCCGCGATGCGGGCGCGCAGGGAAGGCTTCGAGGGCGATATGGCCGCCGCGGTCGCGGCTCTGCGGGCCGCGCTTTCGACGAGTGTTCGCCGACGGCTCGCCTCGGACGTGCCCCTCGGCTCGCTCCTGTCGGGCGGCGTCGATTCCTCCGTCGTGACCGCGTTGATGCAGCAGGCGGTCGACCGGCCGGTGAAGACCTTCTCGATTGGAATGGCCGAGACCGGCTATGACGAGGCGGCCCACGCCCGGGCGGTCGCTGCCCGTCTTGGTACCGAGCACCAGGAACTGATCCTCTCGCCGCGCGAGGTCCAGGACGTGGCGCCGCAGGTCGCCGACATCTACGATGAGCCGTTCTCCGACGCGAGCCAGATTCCGACCTTTCTCTTGTCCCGCATGGCGCGGGCCCATGTGACGGTCGCGCTGTCAGGGGACGGCGGCGACGAGATCCTTGGAGGCTACAACCGGTACTTTCACGGCGCCGATCTATGGGCTCGAGCGTCCCGGCTGCCGACGGAGGCGCGGCGGCTCGCCGGTGCGGCGCTCGGCGCAATCCCGCCGGGCGTCGTCGATCGCGCCGCCGCAATGGCCGGCCGGCTCGCGCCGCGTGAGCTATCGTCCGGGCGGGCGGGCGAGAAGATCCAGAAGCTCGCGCGCGTGCTGTCGGCCGCAGACCGGCAAGCCTATCACGACCGGCTGCTGGCGACCGCGGACGACGTCGCGATCGCGCTCGACCTTCCAGGTCGCGCGCAGACGCTCGCAGCGCGCTCGCCCCGCGGCGATCTGACGTTCGTCGAGCAGGCGATGTTGACCGATACGGCGAACTACATGCCCGACGACGTGCTGGTTAAGGTCGATCGGGCCTCGATGGCGGTCGGGCTCGAGGTGCGCACGCCCTTCCTGTCCCGCGAGGTGTTCGACCTCGCTTGGCGACTGCCGATGGCGTTCCGGGCTCACCAGGGCGTCGGCAAGCGGGTTCTGCGCGAACTGCTATACACGCTGGCGCCCCGCGACCTTGTGGACCGGCCGAAGGCGGGCTTTGCGGTTCCGGTGGGTCGGTGGCTTCGCACGGATCTGCGCGACTGGGCGGAGGCCGGCCTGTCGGAAGCGGCGCTTCAGGACGCGGGTGTCTTCCGGGTTCCCGAGGTCCGCCGCCGCTGGCGCGAGCATCTCACGGGCCGCAGGGACCACGAGACCTTCCTTTGGTCGGTGCTGATGTATCAGGGATGGCGTCGCTCCGTCGCGCGAGGCCGATCTGACGCTCCCGGGCGTCCTTGATTACGCCAAAACGCTGCTCGCCAAGGCGGCGGGCGCGTCGCTGAACATTCCCCATCCATCCCAGGCGGCTACGATGTTCGCAGGCCGCTGCATCCTCTTTTTAACGAGCTACGGGAAGTCGGCTACAAGCGCGATGTCCTGATCGCATCGGTCCACCATCCGTGCGGTCCGCACGTCCGGCCGGTCCACCGGCGAGGTAGGACGGGACATCGAGCCGAGCTTGGGCTCCCCTCGGCGACTGACCGACGCTCGCGGCAAGCTCATCGGGCGGCGGCGGGGCGTTCAGGCCTCAGATGAATCGACGACCACTCGAATATCCGAATGAAGCCGGCGAAGACAGGCCGAGGGGCGGCCGACGGTCGGGGTGACTTCGGACCCGATGCTGCATTCGCGCAACAGACAGGCCCGGCAGGAGCGCTAGAGGATCGTTGGGCGGGGTTTCCATTATCTTTAGCCACCGTAGTTTGATATCGATCACCACCTGCGCGCGGCGGAAGATCCTTGGCGGCGCTCACGGTTCACGAATGATCGATCTGCACAGTCACATCCTTCCGGGTATCGACGATGGGGCGGATTCTCTCGAGACGTCCGTCGCCATGGCGCGGATGGCCGTCGAGGACGGCGTGACCCTGATGGCGTGCACCCCCCATATCAAGCCGGGTGTCTACGACAACCGGCCCAAGGATATATGGAGGGCGACGGGCGATCTGGTTCAGGAATTGATTAGCCGCGACATCCATCTTGAGCTGTTGCCCGGCGCTGACGTCCATCTGGCCGGCGATCTGTTCGAGCGGCTCGGGGACGAGTTGCCGCCGTCGCTCGGAGAGACCCGCTACTTCCTCCTCGAGCCGCCCCACCATGTCCTGCCGCCGATGCTGAAGGCGTTCTGCGAGCGCCTGATCGCCGCCGAACGGCGGCCGATACTGACCCATCCCGAACGTCTGACCTGGGTGCCGGATCACTACGAGGAGGCGAAAGCTCTCGCGGAGTGTGGGGTTCTGATGCAGCTGACGGCGGGGTCGCTAACGGGGGAGTTCGGAAGCGCCGCGCGGGACCTCGCGTTCCGGATGCTGGACGACGGCCTGTGCGACCTCATCGCGAGCGACGCGCACGACGCCGGACCGCGTGCGCCGGGCATGTCCAAAGCCCGTGAGATCGTGAGGGAACGTCTGGGGAAGGAAGAAGCGCAGCACGTGACGCTGACTCGGCCGCAGGCCATTCTGGGCGATGCGGCTGTGGCGCGGCCGGCGCGGCTTACCGAGCGTCGCACGCGCCAAGGTTCGCGGCTGCCGGTCGCGCGGGCGCGGCCCGGACTCAGCGGCGTCTTCAGGCGGATCGGCAAGAGCATAGCCGGACGAGGGGGCGGTTAAGGAGCCATGGTGGTGTATTTGCGCGGTCGGTTTGTCGTCGCACTCGCGGCTGCGGCGTTCGCGCTCGCGGGCTGCTCGACGGCAAGCGGCCCTGAGTCCCGCGGAGGCAGCCCCGGCGTGTCGGCTGTGTCAGGCGGCGTGACCGGGGATGCGACCCTTCAGGTGGTCCAGTCATTGCCGCCGCCGGCGAACACGAACAACGGCGCCGACCAGCTTATTTCGCCGAGCGACGTTCTCGACGTCGGGGTGTTCCAGGTGAGCGATCTCAACCGCACCGTCCAGGTCGATTCCGCCGGGAATGTCTCGCTTCCTCTCGTCGGGACCCAGAAGGCGGCCGGACTGACCGTGCGCGCGCTCGAGGCCTCGCTCGAGCGGGAATACGGCTCGAAATACCTCCAGAATCCCGATGTGACGGTGTTCATGAAGGAGTCCGCAGGTCAGAAGGTCACGGTCGACGGCGAGGTTAACAGGGCCGGCATTTATCCGATCCCGGCCAACACCACGCTGCTGCAGATCGTGGCGCTCGCGGGAGGCTTCAGGCCGGTCGCGGACGTCTCGAAAGTCTATGTTTTCCGTCAGGTCGGCCCAAAACAGCTCGTTGCGAACATGAACGTCGAGGCGGTGCGGAATGGCGCCCAGCCAGATCCGAAAATCTACGGAGGCGACAAGGTCGTCGTGTTCAGTTCGTCGTCCAAGGTCGCGTTCCAGAACTTGAAAGAGTCGCTCGGAATGGTGGCGAACGCCGGGCGATTTGTGCCGGTGCCGTATTGACGGACGCCATTCGGCCCCCGCGGAAGTGTTGAGGAGCGACATGGCAAAGGGAGGCGGATATCTGCCGCCGGCCGAGTTTGGCCAAACGCCGGCTGTTCCGTTTCAGCCGGCGGGCCATGCGTTCGAGCCGTTCAATGCCGGTTACGATCACGGCGGCGGTCCGGGCAGCGGCTTCAATCTGTTTCAGCTGCTGTCGACAGCGCTTCAGTATCGCTGGCTGATCTTCGCCTTCACGCTGGTTTCCCTTGTGGGGGGCCTGCTGTTCACCGCGCTTCAGACGCCGAAATATCGCGCGACGTCCAAGATGGAGATCCTCGTCCCGGGCGCGAAGATCTTCCAGGACATGCAGGTGGTTGGCGAAAGCAACGATCTCCGCGCGTTTCAGACCGCGAGCGAGAAGATCCAGAGTCGGACAATCGCAGAGCGCGTGGTCTATAGTCTGAATCTCACCGAAAAGCCGAGGTTTCTGTCTCCTCCGTCCGACATCGCGCTTACGAACCTGATTCGTCGGGCCTTTGGAGCCGACTTCCGGACTTCGACGGCCAATATGTCGGCGGCCGACCGTGAACAGCGCGCGATCGCGATCGTGCTCGCGAACCTGAGCGTCGCGCTCGTGCGCAACACCGCTATTCTCGAAATCGGATACAGCGACCCCGATCCGAAGATGGCCGAGGCGATCGCCAACCAGATCGCGCAGAGCTTTATCGACCAGAAGGTCGACCAGACGAGTGAGATGTCCGGGCTGGCGCGCGACTTCATCAAGGAGCAGGTGCTCCAGGTGAAGCAGAAGCTGCAGACGTCCGAACAGGAGCTCGTGGCCTACGCCAAGAAGGAAGGCCTGACGATCGACGACAAGAACTCGTCATTCATCCTGACGAGCATCGGCTCGATCAATGACGCGCTCTCCAGGGCGGTACAGGAACGGTTAGACAAAGGGCGCTGGGTCGCGCAGATCGACGCCGGGAACGGCGCGAGCTTGCCGTCTGTGATCGGCAGCGAAGGGCTCCGTTCGATGCGCGAGCGGATCGCGGAGCTTCGCGCGACCTATCAGCAGAAACTCGGGGCCTTCAAGCCGGCCTATCCGGAGATGGTGCAGCTCGCGGCCCAGATCCGGGAGCTCGAGAATCAGGTCAAGCAGGCGGTCACGGCGATCAGCAACGCTACGAGGCTCGAATTCGAGGACGCCAAGGCCAAGGAAGCGGAGCTCCGCGCCAAGCTCGCCGAGCTCGAGAGCCAACAGTCCGACTTCCAGGACCGGAATATCCAGTACACGATCCTGAAACGCGAGGTCGACTCCAACCGCTCGCAGTATGAAAGCCTGATCGGCAAGCTGAACCAGGTCGGCGTGGGGTCAGAGCTCAAGAACGACAACGCCCAGATCGTCGACAAGGCAATCCCGCCGGAGAGGCCCTACTCGCCGCATCTGCCGCTCAACATCGGCGTTTCGCTTGCGTTTGCGCTCGCGTTGAGCGCCGGGGCGATCTACCTCACCGAGATGATGAACAATACGTTTACGGTGCCGGACCAGATCGAAAAGGAGCTCGGGCTCCCGGTGCTCGGGATTCTGCCTCTGGCCCCCGGCGATGCGATCGCCGCGGCGCGAAACGAGACGCATGTGGGCCTGTCGGAAGCCTATAGATCGCTCAGGACAGCCTTGCAGTTTTCCCGGGCCGAGGGCGCTCCCAAGACGCTTCTCGTCACGAGTTCCGAGGCGTCGGAGGGCAAGTCGATCACAGCATACATGCTGGCCAAGGACTTTGGCCTGCTCGATAAGAAGGTGTTGGTGATCGACGCCGATCTGCGCAAGCCGCGGATGCACAGGATGTTCGATGAAAGTAACACGCTGGGTCTCAGCAACCTTCTGACCGCCGCACCCACGCCCGATGACATCCGCAAGACGCTTAAGAAGACGAATCTCGAGAACGTTTATCTCTTGACCTCCGGAACGCTCCCGCCAAACCCGGCGGACCTGCTGTCATCGGCCAAGATGGCCCATCTCATGGTCGCGTTCTCAGAGCGCTTCGACATGATCATCATCGATTCACCGCCAGTCATCGGCCTTGCGGATGCGCCCGTTCTCAGCCGCCTGACCGAGAGCGTGCTGATGGTGGTCTCCTGCAACCAGGTGCCGCGCAAGGCCGCGAGCCATTCGCTGAAGCGCATCAGGTCCACCGGCGCCCACGTGGTGGGCGCCTGCCTCACCAAGTTCGTGGTGAAGAAGTTCGACTACAACTACTCATACGGATACATCAGCTCGGCTTACTACGACTATGAGAGCAAAGAGCCGACCGAAGAAGGCACAGGCGCCCCTGAACCGGAGGCGATCAAGGCGTTAGAGTCGGAGGCGGGGGAGAATGTCGCGGACAGCGAGACTGAGCATCGGATTCATCGTTCTAACGATCCTGATGCTGGCGGCGCTGCTCGACAGTCTTAGCCGGGGCGCGAGCGACCCGTCTCTTGCGGTCGCTCTGAATCCACTCAACACCGAAGCCCGCATCCGCCTTGCCGCGGTCGATCTGGAACGGGTCGATCCGCCGCCCGCTTTCGACGAGATCGAGGCCCAGCTCAAGGCGGCGGCGAGAGCCAACCCGCTTGAGGCCCGCGTCTACGGCCTGCTGGGCGAGATCGAGCTGCGACGCGGCAAGCCCGATGCGGCGCGCGCCCTGTTCGTGCAGGCCCTGAAGGTGTCGCCGGCGGAGATCTACAGCCTGCGGCGGCTTCTCGCGCTCGACCTGAAAGCGCAGGACAGCGAGGCCGTCCTGCGCAACCTCGACGTCTTCCTGAAACGCTGGCCCGGCCGCTTCGACGACATCCAGAACGTTTTCCCCGCCCTGATGGCGAGCGAACGCGGCTACGCCAGCGTGCTCGCATCCGCGAAAGACGGTCCTGACTGGCGGATCCGGCTCCTGACCTTCCTGGCGAGCCGGCCCGAATACACGCCGTTGGCCTACGGCTTGCTGCTCGATCTCCGAACCGGCGCTAAGCCGCTCGACGACGTCGAGGTGCAGCGGGTGGTGTCCAATCTCTTCGCCAAGGGCGAGATCAAGCTCGCCTACCAGGCGTTCGCCTTGGTCGAGGTCGACAGGAGCCGGGGCGATAGCCTCGCTTACGTAAACGATCCGACGTTCCGCGGGCGGCCGGCGCGCTCGCCGTTCGACTGGCAGCTGCCGGGCGTGGCGGGAGCGGAGGCGACATTGGCCTCGGAGAGCGCGAGCGCGGACGGGCTCAGGATCGCGTTCCGGAACAAGGTCGTTAAAGGCGTGCTGGCCCGTCAGATCCTGATGCTGCCGCCTGGGGCCAAGCAACTCGAGACGACTGCTGACGCCGAAAAGCTGACGATGGCGAAGGGCATGATCTGGTCGCTGAAGTGCCTGCCGGGCAATGGCGCCGTGATGGACCAGCCGGTCGACCCGGGCGACTACACCGACCGGACGATCGTGACGCGATTCGAAATCCCGGCGCTCGGCTGCGAAGCTCAGGAGCTGACGCTGGCGACCGGCGTCGTTTCAATGAGCATGCGCTACCACTATGATGGCGACCTTACGATCCGAAAGCTCGAGATCGTCGATGCGGAAGATTGAAACGCGCGGCAGGATCATCAAAACCGGCCTCGGCGTCCTCTTCGTCGCGGCCGGCATCCTAGGCGGAAATACGGCTTCCGACGTCAACGGCGACATCATCACCATCTGCACGCTGGCGCTCGGACTGACCGCGCTGCCGATGCTCAAGCCCGGGCGGATCGGGGTGATCCCGGGCGGATTCGCGGCTGCCGGCGTCGCTGCGGTGCTGCTGCAACTGCTCCCGCTTGGCGGGCTCGCGCCGCGTCAGTTCGCGGGCGGGGTCGACAGTCTGTTCCTGACTTTTGACGTGATCGAAACCGTCCGGGCCCTGCTGACCGTAGTCTGCGTCGGGATTGTGCTGTTGGTCGTCCTGTCGCTCGACTACGACATCGCCCGAAGTCTCACCTCGTTCTTGTATGTTGGGCTGATCTGCAACCTGTTCGTAGGCGCCCTGAACTACTCCGCCAGTTCGAACATCGTCGGCGACGACCTGTTTCCGTACGCGCTCGCTGGCGGGTTCTTCATCAACCCCAACCACTTCTCGACTTATCTGCTGATGTTCGTGCCGTTCGTCGTGTTCGAGGGGGTCTATAGAGAGCGGGTCAAGTTCGCCGTCGCCATCCTGCTGTTCATCCTGGTGCTTCTGCTCGCGGCCAAATCGCTCGCAGGCGTCTCGATCGCATTCCTGGCCATGGTGCTGAGCGGGACCGCGATGCTGGAGCGCCGAAAGCTCAGATGGCCGCTGCTCGCAATCGTGGTCATGTTCGCGGCGCTCTACCTCTACGGCCTCGACGTCCGGATCGCGGCCGAAGGCCAGCTAACCGACGAGATGCGGCTCAAGGTCTGGAGCCACACCCTCTACGCGATTTCGCAGAATCTCCTCACGGGCGTCGGTTACGGGGCCTTCACGGAGGCTTATGCCGCCTACGAGCCGCTGGCGGACATCGGACCGTCCTACATCAACCACGCGCACAATGAATATCTCGAGATGATCTACGAGGGCGGCGCGCTGGCGGCGCTGCTTATCGCGGCCTATGGCGCCGCCCTGCTGCGCCAAACGTTCCTGGCCTGGGCGGATCCGCTGAAGCGCTGCGCCGCGATCTCGATCCTGATGCTGCTGATCACGGCTCTGGTCGACTATCCGAGCCGGACCTTCGCGGTGCTCTATCTGTTCGCCTTCGCGAACGGCATTCTGTTCCATCAGGGCAAGCGCGTGAAGATCCCGCGCTCGCAGACCATGGCGGTGACGATCGACGGGGTTGAGACACGCGTGCCGATCGCGCGTCCCGGACGATGAAGGGGGCGAAGCTCGCCGCCGTCACTCGCCGTAATAGCCCCGGTACCACTCGACGAAGCGCGCCACGCCTTCCCGAACGGGAGTCGCGGGCTTGTAGCCGACTGCGTCCACGAGCGCCGTGACGTCGGCGTAGGTGTCCGGCACGTCGCCCGGTTGCAGCGGCAAGAGCTCGCGGATCGCCGTCTTGCCTACGGCCTGCTCGATCGCCTCGATGTACTCCGTCAGCATCACGGGCGAGCTGTTGCCGATATTGTAGAGCCGGAACGGCGCGTTTGAGCGGTCGGGATCCGGCTTCGCGGCGTCCCATGACGGGTCGGGCGCAGCCGCCTGATCGGACGTGCGGATCACGCCCTCGACGATGTCGTCGACATAGGTGAAGTCGCGCGTGTGGTTGCCGTGGTTGAACACCCGGATCGGTTTGCCCGCGAGGATGTTGCGGGTGAACAGGAACAACGCCATGTCGGGGCGCCCCCACGGCCCGTAGACCGTGAAGAACCTGAGGCCCGTGGTCGGCAACCGGAACAGGTGGCTGTAGCTGTGGGCCATCAGCTCGTTCGCGCGCTTGGTGGCGGCGTAGAACTGAAGCGGATGATCGACGCCGTCGCGCTCCGAGAACGGCATCGAGGTGTTCGCGCCATAGACCGAGGACGTCGAGGCGTAGGTCAGGTGTTCGACCTCGAAGCGCCGGCAGGCTTCAAGCAGGTTCGTGAACGCGACAATGTTGCTCTCGACATAGGCGTGCGGGTTTTCGATGCTGTAGCGCACGCCGGCCTGCGCCGCGAGATTGATCACCCGGTCCGGCCTGTGCTCACGGAACGTGGCCTCAACGGCCTCGCGGTCGGCGAGATTGTCGCGCACGAACGAATAGCCCGCGTTGGATTTTCGGGCCGTTTCGTCGAGAATCCTGAGGCGGGCCTCCTTGACGCCGACATCGTAGTAGTCGTTGACGACGTCGAACCCGATGACGGCGTCGCCCCGCTCCATCAGGCGCTTTGCTGTGTGGAAGCCGATGAACCCGGCGGCTCCGGTGACAAGGACTTTCATGCGCGGGTCGTTCCGTTGGTCTGCGACCGCGCCGGTCGGGCGTGGCGATGTCTGTCGGGAGAATCCGGCGGTCGGTCTCGCGGGCGAGCGTCAGCGGGCGCCGAGGCCCTTCATCATCACCCATACCGTCCGCAACGCGATCGATGTGTCGAGCCAGGGCGAGAAGTATTTGATGTAATAGAAGTCATAGTGGAGCTTTCCCAGCACCTCGTCGACCTCGACGACGTGGCCCTGGTTGATCTGCGCCCAGCCGGTGATGCCGGGACGCACGATGTGACGATAGCGGTAGAACGGCAGTTCGCCCTCGTACCACTCCGATAGCACGCGCGCCTCGGGGCGGGGTCCTATCCAGCTCATCTCGGCCCGCAGGATGTTGAGCAACTGCGGGATCTCGTCGATCCTGCTTTTCCGCAGCCACTTGCCGACGCGCGTGATGCGCGGATCCTCATCGCGCGTCATTGATGCGTCCTTGCCAGCGGCCTCGGTGCGATCCGCATGCGCCATGGTGCGGAACTTCACGACCCGGAACAGCCGGCCACGATAGCCGACCCGTTCCTGAATGAAGAACACCGGGCCGGGCGAATCGAGCTTGATCAGCGCGCCCACGATCAGGGTCAGCAGCGCGAAGGGTGGTAAAAGCGCGGCCGCGACCAGCCAGTCCACCGCAAGCTTGGCCCGGCGAAAGGCGCTGCCGGGATCGAGCGAGCCGAAGCTGTTTTCGGACAGATGCTCGATGTCGACGCGGCCTGTCAGCGTCTCGGCGACCTGTTTGACGTGGAACGCCTGCCGACCCTGCAGCACCCAGTCGGAGATGAACGTCACCCATTCGTCGGGAAGGTCAGCCCGGAAGTCGGCTATCAGCGCGTCGCTCTGGGGCGAGGGGCCGGCCGGTTCGGTGAGCTCGATGAAGTCGGCGTTGTTGATCATAGACAGGTGGGCGAGGTTCCCGAACGGAATCACGCAGTAGCGTTGCCGTGACCAGAGTCGCTCATAGAGGGTTGCGCAGAAGAACCAGAACAGACTGACTCCGTAGCCCGCGAGGAACAGCGAGCGGGCGTACTCGATGCGGCCGAAGAAAAGCACGAACAGCAGCGCGCCGAACGCGCCCGTAAAGCAGGGCATGACGTAGGAGGTTGCGCGGATGCCCGGAAAGCGCGTCATCTGGTGAAGCAGCGCAAAACCGAAGAGGATCGCGGCCGTCGTGCCGATGATCGTGTTCCACCAGCTCCGCGAGCCCCAGAGCGACGGATCGATCGTGTAGCGCAGCGCGCTCGGCGCCACGACGGCCAGCACGATGCCGGTCCCCAACTGCAGACTCGTACTGCGCAGCAGGGTCACGAGCGGGCCGTCGAGCCTCGCATGCGGACCGCCGCCCTGCGCGCCAGCGGTCCAGGCCGTATTCCGAACGCTGGCTGTATCCGCCAACTTTCCGTCCGGCGCAGGGGACCCGCTCGAGGCCGTGTCAGCAAGGAGATGCGCCTTCCGAGAGGTCTGCATGTAACTTCCTCGGTGCGCGCCGGGGCGCCGCGCCAATCAGAAAATCCCGTTTCGGACTGATCGAACCAAACCGGGCGGGCCGTGGAACGTGATCTCCACTTTTTTGGACTACGCGTATGGACAACGTCGAATTCCACTTCGCTCCATGTCGGCCTGACTCTGTCTCCCTAGGCAGGCCGTGGACATGATGTCGCCGACATCGCAGCGCGGCGGCGCTGACACGGTGTGGCTCGGCAGGTATTCATGCGGCTTCTGATCGGACCCCCATGCCGAAAATCTTGCTGTCAGCCAACGCCGCCTGGAACCTCGCGAATTTTCGAGGCGGCCTCATCCGCGGTCTACTGAGCGCAGGCCACGAACTCGTGGCTGCGGCCCCGTGGGACGAGCATGCACGCCGTCTCGAGGTTCTGGGCTGCCGGTTCGTCAGCCTCCCCATGGACAACAAGGGAACGTCACCCGCCGCCGACGCCCGCCTGTTCCAGCGATATAGGCGGCTCATCAAATCGCAGAAGCCAGATATCTATCTCGGCTTCACCATTAAACCGAACGTGTACGGTACGCTAGCGGCACGGTCGCTCGGCGTGCCGGTGATAAACAACATTTCGGGGCTCGGCACCGCCTTCATCCGAGACAGCTGGCTAACCAGGGCGGTGCAGGCTCTCTACCGGATAGCGCTTACGCGATCGTCGATCGTGTTCTTCCAGAACAGCGAAGACCTGGAGCTGTTTGCACGCTTGCGGCTCGTCCAGCGCGAGCGCGTCGCGATACTGCCGGGCTCCGGCGTCGACCTCGCGCATCACACGCCGGCGCCGATGGCCGATCGAGGCGGCGCGGCGCGCTTCCTGTTGATCGCCCGGCTGCTCCGGGACAAAGGCGTGGGCGAATATGTCGAGGCGGCTGCGGCCGTTCGGAGGGACTTTCCGAACGCGCGTTTTCAGATCCTAGGCTTCCTCGACGTCGACAATCGGACGGCCGTCACCCGGGCCGAAATGAGCGCTTGGGTCGCCGCAGGTCTGGTCGATTATCTCGGCGCGACCGACGATGTCCGACCGTTCATCGCGGAGGCCGACTGCGTGGTGCTGCCGTCCTATCGGGAAGGCACGCCCAGGACCCTCCTGGAAGGCGCCGCTGCGGCGCGGCCGCTTATCGCGACCAATGTGCCCGGTTGCCGCGAACCGGTTCGGGACGGCCACAATGGCTTCCTTTGCGCCGTAAGAGACGGCTCTTCGCTCGCGAACGCGATGAGGCGTTTTCTGGAGGCCAGCTATGACGCCCGCGTCGAGATGGGGCGCAGGAGCCGGGCGATCGCAGAGGACCGTTACGATGAGCGTTTCGTCATCGACGCGTATCTGAACGCCATCGACGTTGCGTTGAGCGCTCCCCGCAAGGCTGTCCGCCGCTGATGAGGGGTTTCGAAGCGATCCCGTATCCCTTTGCCAACCGACGCCGATGAGCTCAACAGGCCTCCGTTCACACGGATTATAATTAGCTGGCTGAGACTCGGTGGCGGACCTCTCGCGCAATCCAGTCGCGGCGCTGACGGCTAGGATGGAAAAGCCCCTGATCTTTGAGTATGAGGGGCGGCGATAGACGTGGCCGATTGCCGGCTCAATTCTATGAGGACGTCGCCATGGAGTCCGTCTCACGAGGCCGTCGACGGATCGCTATCATCGGACTCGGCTATGTTGGTCTTCCGGTCGCGGTGCTGTTTGCGCGCAATGGCTTCGAGACGATCGGGTTCGATATCGATGCGGCGCGTGTCTCCGAGCTCTCGGCTGGCCTCGACCACACGCTGGAGGTTGAAGGCGACGATCTCACGTCCTGCGGCGCCGCATTCACGTCGGATCCAACCCGTCTGACAGAGGCCGATTTCTTCATCGTGACCGTTCCGACCCCGGTCGACGCCGCCAACAAACCGGATCTCTCGGCGCTGCGCGCCGCGTCCCGCACGGTTGGAGGCGCCCTGCGGGCCGGCGACATTGTGGTTTACGAATCGACGGTCTATCCCGGAGCGACGGAAGAGGAGTGCGTCCCTCTGCTCGAACAGATCTCAGGGCTTCGCTGCGGCGAGGACTTCACGGTCGGCTATTCGCCTGAGCGCATCAATCCCGGAGATAAAGAGCACGGCGTCGCCTCCATCCTAAAGGTCGTGTCCGGCCAGGACGAGCGCACCACGAAGATCGTGGCCGACACGTATGGCGCCGTTATCACGGCCGGGGTCCATATTGCGCCAAGCATAAAGGTCGCCGAGGCCGCCAAGGTCATCGAGAACAGCCAGCGTGACATCAACATCGCGTTCATGAACGAGCTGTCGGAGATTTTCAGGCGCCTCGACATCGACACTGGAGACGTGCTGGCGGCGGCTGGCACCAAGTGGAACTTCCTGAACTTCATCCCGGGATTGGTGGGCGGCCACTGCATCGGGGTCGACCCGTATTACCTTGCCTATCGCGCGGAAAAGGCCGGCTATTATCCGCAGGTTATCCTGGCGGGCCGACGCATCAACGATACGATGGGCCAGACCGTCGCGCGCGAGTGCATCCGCATGATGCTGCGGGGCGCGGGAAAGCTCGGCTCGGTGGTCCAACTCGGGCTCACGTTCAAAGAAAACGTTCCTGACCTCCGGAACTCCAGGGCCGCCTCGATCGTCAGCGAACTGCAGAGCTTCGGGGTCGACCCGAAGATTGTCGACCCGTGGGCCTCCAGGGAGGCGGCGCTCGAGGAATACGGCATCACGCTGACGGACATCGAAGCGGTCGGCCGGGCGGACGTCGTCATCCTTGCGGTCTCCCATCGCGAGTTCGTCGAGGGCGGCTGGAAGCTCCTGTCCAGCATCTTGGAGCCGGGCAAGTCCGTGGTGTTCGACGTCAAGTCGGTTCTCGACCGCACGGAGACGCCGCCCGGCGTAACTTTGAGGAGGCTGTAGTACGCCTGCCTTCACAATCGTCACCCCAGCCCGGGCCGGCTTGAGGTGTGGCCCGTGATGAAGCCGAGCGGCGTGGACCGGGGTTGCGTACGAGGCCAGGGTCGATCGCTATGGGGAGCGGTCGAAGCGCTCTCCGTTACGACGATCGCCGCAGACGCGTCTCGATCACGCGGTTTTTTGGGGCCTCAGCACAAAGCGCTGGCGGCCGCGGTCCTTGTACGGAAGTGGCGCACCCGACACGATTCGAACGTGTGACCTTCGCCTTCGGAGGGCGACGCTCTATCCAGCTGAGCTACGGGTGCTTCAGCGGCGGGGAACCTAACGGATTGGAGGACGGGGAGCAATCGGGATGGGCGGGTCCGTCCCAATGTAATCGATGATCGTGCGTTTGGGTCTGCTCGCAACGACGGCCGCAGCTCAGGCGATGAGGCTATTCAAGGCGTCCGACGATCGCGGCCCGGTCAAGGTGGCGCTCGCGGGAGCGGACTTGGAGCGGTCGATCCGATCGGTCCGGACCCTGGGGCAAACCAGACGCAACGTTTGGCGCGGGCGCGATGCTCCAGCCGCCATGACGGAGAATGGAGTGAGGGCCCCGCGAGCCCCGTCAGGGCGCCGCGAACAGCGTGTGGATGAGTTCTCAGCGGCCGAGCCGCGCCCGGGCCTTTGCTGGAAGCGCGCGGCTGCGCGATACGGCGATGTAATCGTTGCAATCGCAGTCCTCGGCCGAACGGATCGGTCTCAGCGTCGTTGCAAGCAGCGATTTCTTCAAACCGAAGACGTCGTAGCCCGCCCCATCCAGCACCGCGGCGATACGGCCGGCGGGGGCCGCCTCGGCGCCCTCGGACTCGAACAGCACGGCGCGGGGCTGAAGCCGCGCCAGCTGCGCGCTCGCGTTCTCGAAGAGGCGCACCTCGTGGCCCTCAACGTCGATCTTGACGAGGTCGACGCGCTCGAAGCCTGCGAGATAACGGTCGGTCGAGACGGCCGGGATCATGATCGTGCGACCTTCCGACGGACGGTCGAGAGAGCTGCGTCCGCGATTCTGATCGTCGATCCGCATCGGCAACTCGGCGTCTTCGTCCGACAAAGCCGCTTCGAGCACATGAGCGCGCGCTTCGCCGAACTGGCCGACGTTGCGCCGAAGCAGCGCCGCGACGTCCGGCTGCGGCTCGACGCAATACGCGACGCTGTCGGGGATGAGCGTGAGCAGAAGGCAGCTGACGTAGCCGATGTTGGCGCCGACATCGAGGATGACGTCGCCGCGCTCGGCGAAGTCCGCGAGCGCCGCCACCGTCGAGCGGTCGAACTTTCCCGACATCAGAATGTGGCGGCCGATCAGGTCGTCCGCGAACACGCGCATCTTGAAGCCGTCGGAGGTCAGGCAGTCGACCTCGCCGCGGCCGAGGTCGCATTGGCTGGCGACTGAGTCGAGGAACCTGCCGGAGCCGTTCTCGAATGGCCAGTTGGAAGCGATGGACCGGAGGATAGATGTGCGCGCGTTCATCGGATGCTTCCAAAGATGGCGTTTGCACTAACGATCGCGCACAAAGGTTAGTATTTGGCGCCCGCGACGTCTAAAGGAACGCGGCGGGCGTATTCGCAAAGTTTTGGTTACCGAACGGTGTGGTCTGCTTCCAGATTCGGCCATCAGTTCGGAAACGGGCGCGCGCGCCGTCGCTAGACCGCGGGCCTCGGACCGATCTCGCTCCGGCCACGGCAACGTCACGCTATGACGCGGCGGCGTCGGTGTTCACCGGCCGTTTTCGGCCGCGCGTCGCGCAGGAGCGAGCATCGCCGATCGGCAAGTTCTTATGGAACCGCCCGCAGACCGTGTCCGCTCTCGTCCAGCACCCGGCGCGCGAGCGGCTCACAGCCGTCGCAGCCACGCCGGCCAGTCCGGATGATGAAACAGCCCACGGGCGCGCATGTGCTTCCACGCGCCGTATTTGTAGTAGTCGAAGTCGAGGGTCGAGACCGCCTCCTGGATCATCGCCCAGGTCGCCCATTTGAGGTCTGCGAGAGCCTTCAGCACCGTGATCCGCGCTTCGAGCGCCGGACTCCAGGCGCCGAAATAGGTCTCGATCAGTTCGTGCTCGATCGCCGCGGGGAAGGCCATCTCGTCGAACCACAGAGCGACCTCGTACGCCCGCTCGTTGTTGGAGGCGTATTCGAAGTCCACGAGCAGCACCCGGTCGGCGCCGTCGATCATGAAGTTGCCGGCGAGCGTGTCGTTCATGCAGGGGACGAGATCGAGGCCGGAGGCGATCAACGCGGACTTGGCTTCCTCCAGACGGCGCATGAGGAAGGCGTGGTCGGCCGGAAGGCGGCCGCCGACGGCGCGGACCTGGTCGACATGTTCGTCGATCATGTCGAAGACCGTCTTGGTCAGTCCGAGCGGCGCGGAGTCGTTGAACGCCCGAAGCGCGAGCACTGCGTTGCGACGCACCGCCGGCCGCAGGAAGTCGAGGTTCGACGACGCCCGATAGCCCTCGACGAAGGCGAAGATCTCGACGCCCGGCCCGGGCAGGAAATCGACCACCTCCACCCCGAAACCGCAGGCGTGGGCGCGGCGGCTGGCGTCGTTCGCGGCGTAGCGTTCGATGAACATCTCGGTGCCGCGGCCCGGCACCTTCAGAAAGTAGTCGCCGCCGCCCTCGACGGTGATCCGCCAGTTGGTGTTGCTGATGCCGCCCGAGACGGGACGGTAGCGGAGCGTCGCGTACCGCCATCGCTCGACGAGCCCGAGGATAGCCTCGAGCGCGCGCTCGGCGTCGGTCGCCGCCTCGCCGGGACGCTTCCATGTCGTCGCGACGCTCATGGCGCCTCCATCCGCCGCCCGGCGTTCAAAGCCGGCGCAGCCATTCCTCGAATCCGCGCTCGGCGAGCGTCACGCGCGCATGCGACAGCCGCCATGTCCCGTATTTGTAGAATTCGACGCCGCTTCGGCCCGAGGCGACGGCCCGCACCACGCCCCAGAGGCCCCACATGACGTCGTCGACCGCGCCGTAGAGCCGGCAGCGGTTGTAGAGGCGCTGGTCGCAGCGGCCGGCGTAGAGCTCGATCGCGGCCCAGCGTTCCGCTTCGAAGGCGCAGGTCTCGTTGACGAGCGCGCCGACGTCGAACCAGCGGTCATTGTCGCCGGCGAGGTCGAAATCGACCAGTTGAACGCCGTCGCCGATCATGACGTTCGAGGCGACCTCGTCATTGTGGCAGAAGGCGAGGTCGACGCCGGCGGCCTCTATGGCGCCGCCGGCGAGCGCGCAAGCCTCGACCAGGCGGTCGACGTCGTCCGGAAGCGGAGCGTGGATCGCGACGGCTTCCGTCGCGAGCGCGCGCGTTCGCTGGAAGGGATCGAACCGCCAGCCGATCGTTCCGGATTCGTGCAGGCGTTTCTTGGCCGCCATCGTTTCGGCCATCACGGCGCCGTCCTGCAGGTCGCCCACTCGAGCGTAGCGCCACGGCTCTGGAAGGAAATCGAGGGCGAGCGCCCCGTCGATCGCCGACGTCACGTTCGGCCCGACGCCGACGGCCGCAGCCTTGGCCGCTGCAGCCGCTGCGACCGGAGACACGTCTGCGGCGCAGTCCGGATGGCGAATTTTGAGAAAAACCGGCGGCCCGGCGCGCCGTTCGAGCCGCACGCAGTCGGACGCGGTCGCGCGATGGATCGGCGAAGCCACAGGAGCGGCGGCCAGCCCGTAGCGGACGACCTCGCCGGCAAGCTCCGGCATAGCGGCCACAACGGCTTCCACACGCTCGTCGAACGGCGTGGCGGCCTCGCCGAAGGGGGTCACGCAGCGACCTCCCGCGCCAACCGAAGCGCACGCTCCGGCGAACCGCCGGAGCGGCAGAGCCGCGAAGCCGCCTCCAGACAGACCCTGAAGCCAGCCTCGACATCCGCCTTCGACGTTAGTTCGCCCTCGTTGTGCGCGACGCCGCCGACGCTTGGAACGAACACGAGCCCGGTCGGGCAATGGCCCAGCAGGCTGATCGCGTCGTGACCAGCCACCGTGTCAAGGCGCAGGCTCTTGCAGCCGGCCGCAGCCGAGCAATCCTCGACGAGGTCGCAGACTGAGGCGGGGAGGGTGCGGATCGCCCGCTCCGTCCGCGTCACGGCGGCGACCGTGACGTTCGCGCGGGCGGCCGCTTTCGCGATCGCCTGATCGGCGAGGGCGCTCGCCTGCGCCAGCACGCCGTCGTCGTTGGAGCGGATCTCCAGCGACAGCTGCGTCTCGGACGGAACCACGTTCGCGGAGTTGGGCGATACGACGAGACGACCCACGGAGGTGTGGACCACGCCGGGCCAGCGGTCCGCGATCGCGCGCGCATCGACGATGAGATAGGAGGCCGCCAGCAGGGCGTCGCGGCGAAGCGGCATCGGACAAGGGCCGGTGTGGGCCTGTTCGCCCTGGAACACGACGTCGAACTTCGTCGCGCCCCAGTTGCGCGTCACGACGCCGATGGTCGCACCCGCCGTCTCGAGGGAGACCCCCTGCTCGACGTGCAGTTCGAGGTAGCAGGCCGGCAGAGAGGGGGGCCGGTCAGTTCCGTGTCGGCCGATCGCATTGAGCGCCTCGGCCAGGGTGACGCCGGCGTCGTCCGTCGCCGAGAGCGCCTCACCCACGCAGACGGCCGCAGCGACGCCGAGCGCTCCGTCGAACCGTCCGCCTTTGGGTTGGCTGTCGAGATGCGATCCGATCATCACAAGGGGCGCGTCTTCGCAGCCCGCGAGTCGGAAAACGCCGAACTGATTGCCGATGACGTCGGTGCGGGTCTCTGCGCCGGCGCTTTTCAGCGCTGCTTCGAAGACGTCGCGCGCCGCGCCGTCCGCAGCAGTCGCGCATTGCCGTTCGACGCCGCCGCCCGGCGTCGCGCCGCAGCCCGCCAACCGATCGAACAAGGAATGCAACGAACGCATATCGGCGTTCGCCCGGGGTCCCGAAGACCTCGACGTCATGTGTCCCGCCATGGGTTATGTCTGGAAGGCGGCGCGCTAGCCGCAAGCGGAATAAGACGGCGTGCGGCCGGATCGCGCAAGGCCGAAGTTGGCGACCGCCGTCAGGGAAACCGCGCGACGGTTTGGTTGAATGACCTCCGCACGGGATGCGGGTTTGGACGGGGCGCTCGCAGAAACCCGCGAATGAACTCGGGCCGGATCAACTCGCCACGCGAGGCGCGCGTCCGATCCCGGCTTCCGGATCGCGCTGCGCGTGCTCGAGAAGCAGCTCGGTCGTCGCCGCAAAGTCCGCCGGTCGCGCGTAGAGATAGCCTTGGCCGAGAACGCAGCCGAGCCCTTTGAGCAACTGCGCTTGCCGTTCGGTTTCGATGCCTTCCGCCACCACCCGCATTCCGAGTTTGCGCGCAATGTCGATCAAGCCGCCGACGATGACCGAGCTCGGTCCGGCGGCGGTCAGGTCGGTGACGAAGGACCGATCGATCTTGATGATATCGACAGGGAAGGTCAGGAGGTGGGTGAGGGAGGCGTAGCCTGTCCCGAAGTCGTCGAGCGCCACGAGCAGCCCCCGGGAACGAAGCGCCTTCACCGCTTCAGCGACCATGAGATCGCTCTTTCCGAGATAGACGAGCTCGGTGACCTCAAGCACGACGTGCTTCAGCGGCACGTCGAAGCGATCGAATATCCCGGCGATGCGCTGTTCCAGGTCGCCGCCCTGAAAGTCGCCAACGGCGACGTTGACGCCGACGTGCTGGAACGGGATGCCGGCGTCGAGCCACGACCGGACCGCGCGCGCGACCTGGATCAGCATGCGCTCGGTAAGGCGAACCGCCGTGGCGGCGTCGCTCATCGCGAGGTGGAATTGCTCTTCCGGCATGCGGAGGCGGTCATGGTCCATCACCCGGCACAGCGCTTCCACCCCGACGATTTCCGACGTGTCGAGCCGGACGATCGGCTGAAAATGGGCATCGACACGGCCGTCCTCGAGCGCATCTTGGAGGAGGCGTATCGCTTGCAGTCGCTGGGCCATCGTGGTGCCGAGACCCCTGCTGAAGCGCACGAAGCCGCCACGGTGCACCTCTTTGGCGTGATAGAGCGCGATGTCCGCCTTCTGGCGAAGCCCCTCGACGGTCGCGCAGTCCGGCCCATGGACGGCGCCCCCGATGGTGACGGTAAGCTGCAGCGCGCGGCCGCCGCATGTCGTCGGTGGGCGCATGGCTTCGAGAATCTGGTCGGCCACCCAATCGACGAGATCGGAGACTTCCGGCCCCTCGACGACGACGGCGAATTCGTCGCCGCTCAGTCGATAGGCGGAGCCTTGTGGCTGGATAGATCCGATACGGGCGCCGATTTCCCGCAGCATGTCGTCCCCGGCGGCATGGCCGAGGGTATCGTTGGTCAGTTTCAGATTGTCGACGTCGATCAGCAGCAGGCCGAACTGGCTCGGGCGGCTCTCTTCCGCGAGCGCCAGATCGAAGCTCGCCCTGTTGCCGAGCCCTGTCAGAGCGTCGAAATAGGCCAGGCGATGAATCTTCGTTTCGGCGGCATGCCGCTCGAACGCGATGGTGCAGAGGTCCACGCAGGCCGCGACGATGTTTTCTTCGGCCTCGTTCGGCCCACGTTTGGTCGGAAAGTAAAAGGCGAACGTCCCGATGACGCGGCCGTCGCTGCCGAAGATCGGGCTCGACCAGCAGGCGGCGAGGCCAAGCGGAAGCGCCAACGCCTTATATTCGCTCCAGAGCGGATCGGTCTCGATGTCCGTGACGGCGACGGGAAGCCCGCGGAACGCCGCCGTGCCGCAGGATCCGAAACGCGGTCCGATCGGGACTCCGTCAACCGCGTCAGAAAATGCGGCCGGCAGACTGGGCGCTGCAAGCGCGCGCAGGCGGCCATCCTCATCGATCGAGAGAATGGAGCAGATGGACGTGGGCGCAAGGAGTTCGGCTTCGGCGCAGATCTGGCGTGCGGTTTCCGCCAAAGGCAGTCCCCGCGCGATCATTTCCAATATCTGTTTCTGGAGCCTCAGAAACATAGGTTGAAACCGAAAAGGGCGTCTTGCATCGGCGATTTCCATATCGGCCGTGCGCCGTATGCCGACAACACTGGGGCGGAAAGGCTTGGCTGCAATGCTATTCTTTGGTTCGGCTTAGGCGCCGGGTCACCATCGCACGGGCGGAATACGGCTCCGTGCACGGAGGTGACGCTGGTCTTCATAACTGGGACGGGCCGACCGTGTCACAAGCGCGCGTCCGCCCGGCGCATCTAAGGCGGCGACGAACTCCACGAATTATGCGGGCCAGATCCGAACCGTTGGTTTGCGTCGTCTCGTCGATTCAGCGAAAACCAGTCCTTCAACGTGATTTCTCCGTCTTCGGGCTGGTCACGTCACGGTCAGGAAAGCGACGGCGCGATGAGTTCCTTGCAAACGACCTATGATCCGCTGGCGCAGGTGCCTGCGGAGCGACGGGAGTTCGCCGCGCGGGACGCGTTCGCGCTGTGGTTTTCGCTGGGCGTCGGGCTGCTGGTGCTGCAGGCGGGCTCGCTGCTCGTGCCAGCGCTCAGCCTCGGCGTGGCCTTCGCCGCGATCATCTGCGGAACCGTGCTCGGCGTGCTGCTGCTCGCGGCGGCTGGGGTGATCGGCGCCGACGCCGGCCTCCCCTCGATGGCGGCGCTCCGACCAAGCCTCGGCGTGAGGGGAGCATCGATCCCGGCCGCCCTCAACGTCGTCCAACTGGTCGGCTGGGGCGCGTTCGAGATCATCGTGATGGGCGACGCTGCGAACACCCTCGCCAAGGACGCGCTCGGCGTCACGGCGCCCATGGCGTGGACTCTGCTGTTCGGCGCTTTGGCCACCGCGGTCGCGGTGGGCGGCCCGGTGTCGTTCGTGCGCCGTTTCCTCAGGCGCTGGGGCCTCTGCCTCATCCTCGCGGCGGCGGGGTGGCTTACTTACGCGTTGCTCGCCCACCATGATCTGCGCGAGCTTTTCTCACGGCCCGGCGCGGGCGGCATGGGCTTTGGGGCTGCTGTCGATCTGGTCGTCGCGATGCCGCTGTCATGGCTGCCGTTGATCGCCGACTACACACGCTTCGGCCGGTCCTCGGGCGCCATGTTCCGCGGCAGCGCGCTTGGATATCTTGTCGCGAACGTCTGGTTCTACGGTCTCGGCGCGACCTATGCGCTGGTCTCGGGCGGGGAGGCGTCGATCGCCGTCACGCTCGCCTCCGCCGGCGCTGGCCTCGCCTTGCTGCTGATCCTGCTGGACGAGACCGACAACGCCTTCGCCGACATCCACTCGGCAGCCGTCTCCAGCGCCACGCTGGTGCGGGCCCCTGTGCCTCGCCTCGCGCTCGGCTTCGGCGCGCTCTGCACGCTGATCGCCCTGGTCGCGCCCCTCACGGAATATCAGGGCTTCCTGCTGCTGATCGGCTCCGTGTTCGCCCCGCTGTTCGGTGTCACGCTCGCCGATCATTTCATCGTCCGTCGACGCAGGATCGACGTGGCCGAGATCGACAAAGTTGGCGGGGCTTATTGGTTTTCCGGCGGCTGGCGCGTCGCCGGGGTCGGCGCCTGGCTGCTCGGGGTCGCCACCTTCCATGGGGTGACCTATGCGTTCCCCGATCTCGGCGCGACCCTGCCGTCGCTTGTCACCGCCGGTGCGGTGTTCCTTCTCGCGAACCTTATCCCCGCCGGGCGGCGGATCTAAGGGCCAGCTCCAGCGCCGTAGGCGGACGCCTCCATAGCGCCTGAGTCATAAGCTTCGAAACGGTTCCGGTCGCCCGCGCCTGAAGGCTGCGCGGTGCGGTTTTGCGCGTTGGTTCGCCCCGCCGACCGTATCCGCGGCTCGTTCGGCGTTCTCCCGCAGGAGGGTGAAAGCCGCACATCTGCGGCGTTCGAGACATTGCGCTGCAGCTCGGCTCGCGCCTCTCGACTTTGGATCATTTTTGGTTTCTTTTGTCTTTGCCGTCCGCCGGCTGGCAGGCGCTGCAGGTGCAGCGTCTCGAACGCCAGCTGGAGGACAAAAAGACCGTCCACCGCCACCGCGGCGTGGTCGACACCCCGCCTTGAAGCGCGGACTCGCCGTCGTATTCCAGGTGGCGGCCGCGCGGCAGTCATCGGAACGTCGATGAGAAGTCTCTCGCGTTTCTTCAGGATGTTGGTCGTCACCAGCGCGCTCTTCGTTGCGTGGCAGGACGCCGTCGCGCAATTAGCGCCGCCAGCGGACTGGAACGCGCCGGACGCCACCGTGGCCTCGACCGATCCTGCCGGGGACGGCGGCGCCGTGTCCGAGACCCACGGCGACTGGACGGTCAGTTGCATGACCACCGAAGCCGGCAAGGCGTGCAGAGTGTCGCAGCAGCAATCCGACCGGGCTGGCGGTCGACGGCCGGTCGCGATCGAGCTGACGCCCTCCGGCGACAAGGCCGTTGGCCTGGTGTTTCTGCCTTCCAACGTGGAGTTCGGCGAAGGCGTGACGTTCGGGGTCGACGACACGGTGCTTGGCGGGTCCGTGGCGCGGCGCGCCTGTCTGCCGTCGGGGTGCCCCGCCTTGCTGATTTTCGACCGCGCCGCTCTGGCGAAAATCAAGATCGGCGCGGGATTGACGGTGCTGGTCAAGACCGCAGACAGCGGTCAGGTAATAAAATTCACCCTAGGTCTCAAGGGTTTCAGCAGCGCGCTCGCCCGCGCGGCCGAGCTGGCGGGGCGCTAGAGCCCGTCGCGGCCGGCGACCGTGCAAATTCGCAGTCAGTCTCAGATCGTGAGGTTGAGTTTGTAGGCGTAGGCGTCGCCGCGGAACAGGCCTTCCACATATTCGACCAGCCGATTGTCAGCGTCGAACGAACGTCGCTTGATCAGGAGGCAGGGACGAGGCTCCGTAAAACCGAACGTCGCGCACTCCTCGGCGTCCGGTTGGGCCGCCTCGATGGTCTGTTCGCAATGCGTCAACGCTGCGCCGCACGTCCGCAGCAACGCATACACCGATCCCTCGAGATCGCTCTTCGCGAGCGCCGGCGCGGCGGTCAGATTGTACCAGGCGACCTCACGGGACATCGGCGTCTCGTCGCCGAACCGGACGCGCACGAGTTTCAGGAGGGGCGCGGTCGAGGGCAGGCGGAACACCGACGCGATGGAGCGATCGGTGACGACAGCCCGCTCGATGATGCGGGACGAGGGGACGCGGCCGATTTCGCGCATCTCCTCGGTGAAGCCCTTGAGCCGCTCCATGCTGGGCTCGACCCGGTCGCCAGCCACCACGGTGAAGCCCAACCGTCCGTGCGCGCTGAGCAGCTTGTTGCGGCGAAGCGTATCGTAGCATTTCTGGACGGTCGTACGGCTCAGGCCGAGATCCTGAGCGAGTTTGCGTCCTGGCGGGAGAGTGGTTCCGGCCGGCAGCGCGCCCGTTTCGATCAGCGCGCTGATCTGCTGCTCCAGCTGCAAATAATGCGGGAGCGCCGTATCGTCGCTCAACCGCAACTGACTTGAGAGAGTACGTTGTTTTATCGCGGCACCTGTTCTTGAAGGCTGAAGCGCTCCCGGCGCATGAACACCATAGCGCGAAGCGCGCCGCTGCGCGAGTTGGGACGCCGCAAATGTCGGACGCTAAAATATTTGTGGTCGGCAGTTTTGTGGTGGCCTGCACCGTTACCGTCGACGCTCTCCCGCAGCCCGGCGAGTCGCTGGAAGCTAAGGCCTTCTTGCTGGAGGCCGGCGGAAAGGGCTTGAACCTTGCGATCGCCGCGCGAAGGCTCGGCGCATCGGTCGACGGGCTGTTCGCGATCGGCGACGACATGCTCTCCGGGCTTGCTTCGAGCGCCTTTCAGCGCGCGAATCTCCCGGTTTCGATGTTGCGCCACAAGGCGGGACCCACCGGAGGCGGCGTCGGCTTCATCGCCTCGAACGGCGAGACCTGCCTTGCGGTCGCGCCCGGCGCCAATGGCGCGCTATGCGCAACCGATGTTCACACCGCGTCCGCGGCGATCGCCGCCGCCCATTCCTGCTTGGCCCAGTTCGAGGTCGCCGACGAACCGATCGCGGAGGCGTTCGCGATCGCGCGCCGCGCCGGCGGTCTGACTGTGCTCAACCCCTCGCCATTCCGCAGGCCGAGCGACGCCGTTCTCGCTCTTACGTCGGTCCTGTGCGTCAACACGCCGGAAGCGGAAGGGCTGGCGCGCGCACTGTTCGGCGGGAGGGCGATCGCCGCTTCCGATGGGTTCCGAGAGTTAGCGGCGGCCGTCTTCGCGCTTGGGCCCGAGGCGCTCGTGATCACGTCCGGGCGGAGCGGCGCGACCGTGTGGAGGAGGGACGCTGAGCCGCATTTTCAACCGGCGTTCCTCATCGATGCGGTCGACACGCTGGGGGCAGGCGACGCCTTCGCGGCCGGCGTCGCCGTCGGCCTCGCCGAAGGCCGCGCGTGGCCCGAGGTGATGCGTCTTGCCGCCGCCTGCGGAGCGCTGACGGCGGCCAGGGCCGGAACGTTCGACGCGTTGCCGCCGAGGGAAGCCGTAGACGCCATGCTTTCGAAAACCGCGCCGGCCTGAGGAAGCGCATTCCGCTTAATAGGATAGCGGGCCGCGAGGCGAAGCTGGAGGTCCCGCTCGCCACCCCAATACTTGGTTGAGCCGCGCAGCTGGGGTTGGGAAAACTCGTCGCCCTCTGCGAGCGACATCTCGGGCGGATCCCGGTCTATCGGATTAACGCCGCCGCCTTATCGGCGGCGGCGTCTAATCCAGTCGCGTCAGACGGCGCTCTTGAGAGCGTCCATCGCTCGCGCCGAATACACCAGAGCGGCGCCGGCGTTGAGCGCGACGGCGACGGTCAGCGCCTCCATGATCTCCTCTTTGCTTGCGCCGGCGTCCTTCGCCGCCTGCGTGTGGACCGCAAGGCAACCGTCGCAGCGGGTCGTCACCGCGACGGCGATTGCGATCAGCTCCCGCGTCTTGGCGTCGAGCGCCTTCGCGGCCGTCGCGGATCCGGCGAGGATGTCATGGCCCTTCATCAGATCGGGATTGAGCTTCGCGATCTCTCCGATCGCGGCGCCGAGTTCTCCGCGGTAGGCGTTCCAGTCCAGCATGAGCGTCTCCTTTTTCTTTCTTGACGTTATTCTTGGCCCACCGGACGGACGCGGCGCGGCCGAAGCGGCTCCACGAGGCTCGCGGCGAGAATGAGGGCGCAGCCGATCAGTTCACGGGCGCCGAAGGGATCGTCGGAGAGGAGCGCCGCCGACAGGAAGGCGACCGCAACCTCTCCCATCAACAGCAGCGCGACGCGCGTCGGCGTCAGCCGGCTCGCGCCCCACAAGGTCAGCAGGTTCATGGGCATGAACATGACCAGCGCCAGCAGCATGATGGGGGCGAAAATCGAGGCGGCGGCTGCGGGAGCCGCCAGCGCGCGGCCCAGACCATCGGGGTTGAGCGCCGCTCCGGCCGCGGCCGCCGAAACCGCGGAGCCGATCGCCCAGCACCAGGTGAAGGCCGCGGCGCCGGGTTCTGGCGCGCGATAGATGAAATAGGAGGAGAGAGCGAAGGTGACGCCTGCAAGAAGCGCCAGCGCGTCGCCGGCGTTCGCGGGGCCGCCGCCGGAACCGAAGCCCAGAATGACTCCGAGGCCGAGCAGGCCGAGGCCGATCTCGACCGCCCGGCTCCCCCCGATAGGCCGGCGAAGGCCGACATATTCGATCAACGTCGTCCATATCGGCGCGAGGTAGAACAACAGGGTCGCGCGCGCGATCGTCGTGAGGCCGACGCTGAGATAATAGCAGGTCATCGCGACTCCGCCCGTCGCCCCGATCAGGGCGAGGGAGCGCCACTGTCCGGAGAGGCGCGCGCGACTTCTGTGGACGACGGGCGACAACGCTAAGGCGACCACGCCGAAAATCAGCGCTATCGCCCAATCGGAATCGAGCCCGCGTTCTTTCAACATGCGCATCGGGAGCCACGCGGCGCCCCAGAAGATCGTCGAGAATGCGACAGCGAGAGAGGGCGTCAGGGAGCCGCCGGCGCTGTCCTGACGTTCGGACGGGGTCATGCGGCCGCGGCGCTGCGGCCTTCGGAGGCCGACGACCCGTCTTCCGGCGCCAGGCATGCCGCAAATCCGTCTCGCAACGCCGCCTCATCGAGATTGCGGCCGATGAAGACAAGGCGACTCCGCCGCTCGTCTCCAATGGGCCACGGCTCCTGGACATCGCCTTCAAGCATGGTCTGAACGCCATGGAAAACGAAGCGGCGGTTCTCGCCCGACAGGGCGACCACGCCTTTGGACCTGAGGATGTCGCCGCCGCTCCGCCTGATCAGCGTCTGCATCCAACTCATGAAGCGGTCGGGGTCCAGTTCCCGGTCCGTCGTGAGCGCCAGGCTTGAGACCTGGTGGCGGGAGGGCTCGACCGCCGCCGGCGCGGCGACGAACCGGTTGCGCGGGCCGCGCAGGTCGAAGCCCCGCAGGTCGAACAGCGCCTGGGGATCGACCGCCCCGCGCGTGACGTGAACCAGCGGGGCCGCCGCGTTGAGGGCGCGGGCGATCCCCTCGGCCTCTGTGCGCTGGGACGGGCTGGCGACGTCGGCCTTGGTCAGCAGCAGAAGATCTGCGAAGGCGATCTGAGCCGCCACCGCCGGATCGCCCTCGATACTCTCCGCAAGGTGGACGGCGTCGACCACACAGACGACGCCGTCCAGCCGTATGTGGTCCGAAAGATCGTCGTCGAGCAGGAAGGTCGCCGCGATCGGCGCGGGATCGGCGAGGCCTGTGGTCTCGATCAGAATGGCGTCGAGCCCCGCATCACGGGCGAGCAGCGTCTCGAGTGCGCCGATCAGGTCGCCGCGCACGCTGCAGCACAGGCATCCGTTGGCGAGTTCGACGACCGCCTCGTCGGCTCCGACGATCAGTTCGCCATCGACGCCGATCTCGCCGAATTCGTTGACGACGACGCCGTAGCGGCGCGCCCCTCGGGGCGCTCCGAGGATCCCGTTCAGGATCGTGGTCTTTCCGGCTCCAAGATATCCGGTCAGCACGGTCACGGGGATTGCCGAATACGCCATCAACAATCCCCAGCGAGCTGAAATGCGGAAATCAGAGCGGTACGTTACCGCGAAATTCGGCGTTGACAACCTAAAAAACGGCGGGATACGGTCTGTGGACGGCGTTAAAGCGCGCGTTCCGGACGGGATGGCAGTCAAATGAAAGTCGGGTTGCTTCAGGAAGGCGAGGTCATGCCGGGCGTGAGCTACGCCCAGCGCTACGAGGAGATGATCGAGGAGGTCGCGCTTGCGGATCAGCTCGGCTTCTCGTGCTGGGGCACGTCGGAGCAGCACTTCAGCCCGCCACGCTTCACCGTATCCGCGCCCGAAGTCCTGTATGCGGCGGTCGCGCGCCACACCAAGCAGATCAAGCTGCGGATCATGTGCTCGGTGCTGCTCGCCTGGAACAACCCGATCCTCGTCGCGGAGCGGCTTTTCACGCTTGACGCCGTCTCGGGCGGCAGAGCCGAGCTCGGGACGGCGCGCTCGAACAATCTGACCACGCTCTCGGCGTTCGGAGTCGATCCGTCCCAGACGCGGGCGCAGTGGGAGGACTCGATGGCGGTCCTCGTGAAGCTGTTCAGCGGCGAGATCGTCGAGCACGACGGGCCTGTCTGGAAAATACCTCGCCTCCGGATCGTGCCGCAGCCCTCGCAGCAGCCGCATCCGCCTGTCTTCGTCGCCGCGTCCAGCGTGCAGTCCCACAAGAACGCCGGCGAGATGGGCATCGGCGCGCTCACCTTCGAGAACTATTTCGGTTTCGACTATCTGCAGGAGTGCCTCGACGGCTATGCCGAGGGCCTCTCCGCCGGCAAGTCGATCTTCCCCGCGCGCACCGAACTCGCCGGCCTTTACGTCGCCAGCTCGTTTTGCGCCGAGACGCGCAAGGAGGCCGCCGCCAAAGCGCGCGACGTCACGCTCGGCTATTTCGACTTCATCCTCGATCTCTATGCGCCGCTCGCAAAGAAGAGCTCCTACGAGTATCTCGACCAGAAGATCGTCCGGCTGCTCGATCGGCGTGGCGACATGGACTACCTGCTGTCCGAGACGCCCTCCGTGCTGGTCGGCTCCCCTGCGGACTTCGTGACCCGGCTGAAGGAGCTCGAGCAGCGCGGCGTGCAGGAGGTCCTCCTGCGGATCGACGGCATGCCGCATGACCAGATCATGGAGTCGATCGAGCTGATCGGCCGCGAGGTGATCCCCGCGCTCCAGCCCGTGCCCGAGTTCGCCTGATGTCGGACGAGGCCGGTCCTGCCGATCTCATCGTCCTCGGCGGGCGAGCGATCACGATGCAGTACGGCGCGGACGAGCGCGCCCAGGGCGTCGCGATCCGCGGCGAACGCATCCTGCGCGTCATCCGCCGCGACGAGGCCGAAGGGCTGACCGGCCCGGACACCCGGGTCTGCGACCTTGGCGACCGGCCGATCATGCCGGGCTTCGTCGACGTCCACGCCCACAGCGAAGTCGTCTTCCGAACCGATTATGAGACGGTCGACGTCCGCGCGCCGACGTGCTGCTCGATCGAAGACGTCTGCGACGCGCTGGTCGACGGCGGCCGAAGCCGCGACGGCTGGATCGTCGGGCAGGGCAACCTGTTCTTCGACCGCAAGCTCAGCGACGGCCGCCTGCCGAGCCGCGCCGATCTCGACCGGGTCAGCCGCGACCGTCCGGTCGCGGTGCGCGCCGGCGGACACATCACGGTGCTGAACTCCAAGGCGCTCGAGGTCGCCGGCATCGACCGAAACTTCAAGCCGGCCGACTACAGCGTCACTGGCCTGCCGGTGGTGGAGCGCGACCCCAACGGCGATCCGACAGGCGTCGTGAAGGAGATGGACACGCTCCTTCCTTTTCCGCATGTCGACAAGAGCGAGCTGCGCGACGCCTTCCGCATCGGCCTCGACAAATACTTCACGCGCTTCGGCGTGACGACGATCGGGGAAATCTCGGAGACCGTCGACGGCGTCGAGACCTTCGACTCGATGGAGCAGGCTGGCGAACTGCCGGTCAGCTACCGCGTCTATCTCTGGGCGCCGGGGACCCTGAAACTCGAGCAGGCGGCGGACTGGCGCAATCACTTCAGCCTGTCCTCGCGTCAGTCGGCGCTCCGAATCCAGGGAATCAAACTGTTCTCGGATGGCGGCTTCTCGGCCAAGAGCGCGGCCGTCACCTGCCCCTATCTGACCGGAGGCTGCGGCGAGATCGCCTTCCCGAAATACTTCTTCCGGCGCGCCTTCGAGCTCAGCCAGGAGGCCGACCTCCAGCTTTCCGTTCACGCCAACGGCGACCGGGCGCAGGAGTGGCTCTGCGGCGTGATCGACGAACTGGGCGGGGCGTCGTCCGGCAAGACGCGGACCCGCGTCGAGCACGCCGCGAACCTGATGCCGCGCGAGCGCACCATGGACTGGTGGGCGCGGGCGGGCGTCATCCCGGTGCCGCAGCCGGTGTTCATCTACACATTCGGCGAATACTTCCCCGATTATCTCGGCGAATTCGGCGCCCGCGGCCGTTTCCCGTTCAAGACGCTGATGGAGCGAGGGTGGCGGCTGAACGGCTCCTCCGACGTCTGGATCGGCTCGGAGACGGAAGCGACCAACCCGCTGTTCAGCGTCTGGTGCTGCCTGAAGCGCCAGACCTTCTCCGGCTCGTTCATCGATCCGCATGAGGCGATGACGCTCGAGCAGGCGCTGCGCACCCACACGATCGACGCGGCCGCCGCCCTTGGCGAGGACGATGTGAAGGGCAGCCTGGCCCCCGGCAAATACGCCGACGTCATCGCTCTCGAGCGCGACCCGTTCACGGTGTCCGTGGACGAGCTCCGCACCCTCAAGGTCGACTATGTCGCTTCCCGCGGCCGTGTGGTGTTCGACCAAACCTCGGGAAAGGCGTGACGCCATGTCCACCGTGCTTGCAAGCGCATTGCGCGACGACGAACCGATCGTCCTCCGGCCGCAGCTCGACGAGGCGCGTTTCAAGGCGGCGCTCGCGGAGTTTCCCGCCGCGGTGACGGTCGTCACCTGCTGGGGGGACGCCGGCAAGCCGGTTGGGGCTACGCTGTCGTCCTGCGGATCGCTGTCGCTCGATCCGCCGCTGATGTTCGCGGCGTTCGATCGGTCATCGGCGACCCTCAAGGAGATCTCCTCCCCGGGAAAGCGCTTCCTGATCCACCTGCTCGGCGAGGGACAGGAAAAGACCGCGTACCGGCTGGCGGGCAAGGGGGCGGACAAGTTCGACGACGTCGTCTGGAGACAGACGCGGTTCGGGCCACAGCTCGCCGACTGCTGTCGGGTGTTCCGCTGCGAGGTCCACGCGCTGCTCTCGGCCGGCGACCACGTGATCGTCACGGGCCTCGTGCACGGCGTCGAGGAGGAGCGGCGCCAGCCGCTCGTCTATCACCGCCGCGAGATCTACCCGGCGCCGGAGCGGACCGAGGCGCCGCGATGACCCGCGTCCAGCGAGCTTTCGGCGAACGTCTTCCCTGAAGCCGCGGGCCCGTGCGGGCGCCCGCGATCCCTCCCCTCAGACCTCCCGAGGCAGTCCATGAACATAGCAGTCAAGCCGGATCTCCTCGGGAACGAGGCCCGGGCGCAGCTTGCGCGAAAGTCCCAGCTGCTGATCGGCGGCCGCTTCGTCGACGCAGCCGACGCCTCGACCTTCGAGACCTTCGACCCGGCGACCGGCAGGAAGATCGCGGACGTCGCAAAGGCCGGAGCAGCCGACGTCGACGCCGCGGTGAAATCCGCGCAACTTGCGCTGGTCGGACCCTGGTCGAAGCTCGCGCCGGCGGAACGGGAACGCCTGATCCGTAAGCTCGCCGACCTGATCGAGGCGCGCATGGACATGATCGCCCAGGTCGAGAGCCTCGATAGCGGCAAGCCGGTCGAATACATCAAGTTCGTCGACGTCGGGCTGTCGGTCGGCGCGATGCGCTACGCCGCGGGCTGGCCGACCAAAATCGAGGGCGACACCCTGCCGGTCGGCGCTCCCAACATGCTGGCCTACACCCGACGTGAGCCGGTCGGCGTCGTCGGGGCCATCGTCCCGTGGAACTTCCCCCTCTGCCAGGCCTGCTTCAAGCTCGCGCCCGCGCTCGCCGCCGGCTGCACCGTCATCATCAAGCCGGCCGAACAGACCCCGCTCTCCGCCCTGATCCTCGGCGAGCTTGCGCTCGAGGCCGGCATCCCCGAGGGCGTCGTCAACGTCGTCACGGGGTATGGCGACGTCGGACAGGCGCTGGTCGACCATCCCGGCGTCTCGAAAATCTCGTTCACCGGCTCGGAGGAGGTCGGCAAGCTGGTCGCGGCGCGCGGCGCGGCGACGCTGAAACACGTCTCGCTCGAGCTCGGCGGCAAGAACCCGAACATCATCTTCGCCGATTCCGACGTCGACGCCGCAGCCGCGACTGCAGCGATGGCGATCTTCTTCTACACCGGCCAGATCTGCTCGGCGGGGTCGCGGGTGATGGTCGAGCGCCCGGTCTACGATCGCGTCTGCGCGGTCATCCAGGCCGAGGCCGGCAAGCTGAAGATCGGTCACGGGCTGTCGTCCGACACCACGCTCGGGCCGCTCATCTCGGCGGAGCAGTTCGCCCGGGTCAGCGGCTTTGTGGAGCGTTCGCGCGACAGCGGCGTGGAAGCGACCACCGGCGGCGCGAAGCCGGGCGGCGAACTGGAGGCCGGCCACTTCTTCCTGCCGACGGTTCTCACCGGCGCGACCGACGACGTCGAGGTCGTCCGCCAGGAAATCTTCGGACCGGTGGTCGTGGTGCAGCCGTTCGATGAGGTGGACGAGCTCGTCGACCGCGCCAACGCCTCGAATTTCGGGCTCGCGGCCGGCGTCTGGACGCAGGACGTCCGCAAGGCGCACGCCGTAGCCGCCGCGCTGAAGGCCGGCACCGTGTGGATCAACACCTACAACCAGTTCGACGCCGCGGCCCCGTGGGGCGGATTCAAGTCGTCCGGCTACGGTCGCGACAATGGCCGGGAAGGCGTCGAGAAGTATCTCCAGACCAAGACGGTCTGGACGAACTACGCCTGACCGTCGAGGTCGGCGTGGTTGTCCTGGAGTTCGTCCGCCGCGTCGTTCGCGGCGGACGAAACGGTCGGTCGCCCTTCGCCGCGCACGGGCACCAGACGCTTGTAGTGGAGGTCGAGGTAGAAGAACGCCTCGACGTCGCCGACGCTCGGGATCTGCCTGACCTTCTGGTCGAGCGCGTCGAGCAACTCGTCGTTCGAGGGACAGACGAACTCGGCGAAGATGTCGAAACGGCCGGCGCAGATCACGACATAGGACACGTAGGAGATCTGGGCGATCTTGTCGGCGAGGTCCCTGAGGGGCTCGCCGCCCTTCGACTTGATCGCCACCCACGCGATCGACCGGTTCTGCAGGTTCATCGGATTGACGATGGCGAGGATGCTCATCGTCCCCGCGGTCGTCATGTTCTGGATGCGCGTGCGGACCTGGGTCTCCGATATATCGAGCTTGTCGGCGATGACCTTCAGCGCGACGCGTCCGTCATAGCTGAGCTCGGAGGCGATCGACTTGTCGACCTGATCGAGTTCGTCGTCGCGAACTCCGGACACGCCGTTGGCGCTTTCTCCGCGCATGAAGAAGCGAGCCTGCTGATAAAACAGGCTGAAGTAGGGAAACACCTCGACGCTTCGGACGCCTGCGATCTTGCCGATCTGGGTCTCGACCGTCTCCTGAAGGGTCTTCATGTTCCGAGAGATGATCTCTGCGAAGATGCCGTAGCGTCCCGTTGTGATGACGACATAGTCGACGTCGTCGATCTGGGTGAGCGCGGCGGCGATCTTGCTCGCAGCAACCGACGGATCGGTCGTCAGCGCCGCAAGCGCCCCGGCCTTGTAGCCGAGCGCGCTCGGCGTCGTCAGCGCCACGATCTGGATGATGTTCGACGTCAGCAGTTGCCGGACGCGGCTGCGCACGGTTTTTTCCGTGACGCCGATGTCTCGGGCGATCGTCACGAACGGCCGCCGGCCATCTTCCTGAAGATGCGCGATGATTCTGCGGTCGACGTCGGACAGCGGCCAGTGCCGCAGCAGATTGTTGCCGGCCCAGGACGAGTGAGCAGCTCCCTCCTCAGTGAGGGAGGGGCTCGTGCGGTCGCGTGCTTTGAGCATGGGGATCAGCAAAACGAGAGGTGGGTTCCCGACAATACGCGGGCGCCGCGGAAAGTAGCAAGGAAGCACGCAAAACGGTCATTCAATACTCATTTTCGAACGAAAAACGCGTTGACAGAGAGCTTATCAAAAAAATACGGTAATGAATGTCGATATTTCGGCGTAAACGGGAACCGGCGCGGTCCTTAGGCTGCGGGTTCCGGTCCGCCATCGGCCCAGGCACGCGTCTCAAGCAGGGGATTTCATCATGAAGATCAGACTAAAGGGCGTCGCCCGGATGCTTCCCCTGGCGATCGCGGCGGTCGCCGCTTTCGCTGGATCCGCCGACGCGGCCGACTCCAAGGATCCGATCAAGCTCGCGATCAACGAGTGGACCGGTCAGCACGTCACGACCTACCTCGCCGGCGAGACGCTGAAGCGGCTCGGCTACAAGGTGGAATACGTGACCGCGGGCTACCTGCCGCAGATCCAGGGCGTGATGGACGGCGACATCACCGCGACCCTCGAGATTTGGGAGCACACGATCCAGGATAATTTCGACAAGGCGATCAAGAGCGGCAAGGGGGAGGATCTTGGCGACCTCGGGATCAAGACCGTCGAAGGCTGGATCTATCCCGACTACATGGAGAAGGAGTGCCCCGGCCTGCCGGACTACAAGGCGCTCAACGCCTGCGCTGAGAAGTTTGCGACCGCCGAGACCTTCCCGCAGGGTCGTCTGCTCGACTATCCCGCCGACTGGGGCCCCGACAACGACAAGCGCGTCGCGGCGCTCGGCCTCAACTTCAAGACTGTCTATCCCGGCTCCGACGGCGCGTCCGTGGCCGAATACAAGGCGGCGGTGGCGGCCCACAAGCCGATCATCATGATGTTCTACAGCCCGCACTGGCTCTTCGCAGCCGAGCATCCGAAGTGGGTCAAGCTGCCGGAGAGCACGCCGGAATGCTACACGGATCCCAAGGTCGGGCCGAACCCGGACGCGACGCATGACTGCGGCTGGCCCAACGGCTGGGTGAAGAAGCTCGGATGGGTCGGCCTGAAGGACAAGTGGCCCGGCGCCTACAAAATGCTGAAAGCCTTCAGCATCACGACCGAAGACCAGAACGAGATCGCTCTCCAGGTCGACCAGGATCATGTGCCGATCGAGCAGGCCGTATCGAAGTGGCTCGATGCTCATCCCAAGGTCTGGCAGTCCTGGAAAGAGGCGATGAACTGAGGCGCATCGACCTGCGCCACCCGCGTCTCAGCGTTCGGAGGTTATCGGTTTGACCGATAAAGCCCGCAGCACGAAACTCGCCTGCAGGAACGTCTGGAAGGTCTTCGGCGAAGGCGCGGAGCGCGCCTTCGCCAAGCCCGTCCAGAGGTCGCTCGAGGCGCGACTCGCCGCCCTGCGCGACGGCGGTCATGTCCCGGCCGTCGCGGACGTCAGCTTCGACGTCGCCGAGGGCGAGTGTCTCGTGATCATGGGGCTCTCGGGCTCCGGCAAGTCGACCCTGGTGCGCTGCCTCTCGCGGTTGGTCGAGCCGACCTCCGGCGAAGTCATCTTTGAGGGGCGCGATCTCATGCGCCTCTCGCGACGGGAGCTCACGGAGGTCCGTCGTCACAAGATGGGCATGGTGTTCCAGGCCTTTGGCCTGCTCCCCCACCTGACCGTTCTGGAGAATGTCGCGTTTCCGTTGCAGGTGCAGGGCGTCGGGGAGGCCGAGCGGCGCAAGCGGGCGCTCGAGATGGTCGGTCTCGTTGGTCTCGCCGGTCGCGAGGACGCGTATCCCCGTCAGCTCTCTGGCGGTCAGCAGCAGCGGGTCGGCATCGCGCGCTCTCTCGCCGTCGGGCCGGACCTCTGGTTCCTCGACGAGCCGTTCTCTGCGCTCGATCCGTTGATCCGCAAGCAGATGCAGGACGAGTTCCTGCGGCTGCAGCGGACGCTCAGAAAGACGATCGTCTTCATCACCCACGATTTCCTCGAGGCCCTGAAGATCGCGGATCGCGTCGTCATCATGCGCGACGGCCGCGTCGTACAGATCGGCCGTCCGGCCGACTTGGTGTTGAATCCGGCGGACGAGTACGTCGCGCGCTTCGTAGCCGACGTTCCGCTCCTGCGGGTCATCACCGCCGGAGACGTCGAGGAGCCGGTCGGCGGGGCTTGCGCGGCTCACGGGGGCGTCTCCCGCTCGACGCCGATCGAGGCCCTGCTCGCCAGGCTCGCCGACGTCGCGGCCGTTCCGATCACGGAAGACGGCGCGCTGGTCGGACAGGTGACCTCGGCCGGCGTCATGAAGGCGGTCGCCGCCGCCAGCGCGCGCGCCGACAGGGGCTGGACCGTTGAGCGTGCTTGACATAGGGCGCGGCGAAGCCGCGCCGATGCGATTGCGGCTCGAGCCGGCGGCTGTCGTCTGGATCTGCGTCGCTCTCCTTATCCTGTGGTGCGAGACCGCAGGGGGCGGCGTCGCGGCCCTGCACGCGTTCCCCAAGGCATGGACGTTGCCCATTGCGACGTGGATCGGCGACGCCGTGGCGGCGCTGATCGGTCCGACGCAAGGGTTCTTCCGGCAGATCACGGCGGCGCTTACGCTGCCGCTCTCGGCGCTTCAGGCGGTGCTCGGCGGCGCGCCTTGGGTGATCACGACCGCGGTCGCCGTAT
Source organism: Hansschlegelia plantiphila (assembly GCF_027922265.1). Lineage (GTDB taxonomy): Bacteria > Pseudomonadota > Alphaproteobacteria > Rhizobiales > Methylopilaceae > Methylopila > Methylopila plantiphila. Next base: position 125,033 of record NZ_BSFI01000023.1, read on the forward strand.
TGCTCGCCTTCAGGGCGAAGGGCGCGCGACTTGCAGCGTTCACGGCGGCGGTCGCAGCCTACGTCCTCGTCGGCGGCTATTGGGCGCCGACGATGAATACGCTGGCGGCGGTCGCGCTCGCCACGCCGATCGCAGTGCTCATCGGTTTTGGACTGGGCGTGATCGGCTATCGCCACGCCGCGGCGCGACATGGGATCCTCGTGCTGCTCGACCTTATGCAGACGGTCCCGACCTTCGCTTATCTCATCCCGATCCTCGTACTGTTCGGCTTCGGGCCGGTGGTCGGGATCATTGCGAGCGCGATCTACGCGATCGGCCCTATGGCCAACAACACGATGCTCGGCCTCGCGCAGGTGCCGCTCGCTGTGCGCGAGGCCGGCGAAATGAGTGGGTGCACCAGGCGTCAGCTGTTCTGGCGGGTGGAGTTTCCCTCCGCGCGCAGCCAGTTGCTGGTCGGCGTCAACCAGACCGTGATGGCGGTCTTCGCGATGGTGATCATCGCAGCCGTGATCGGCGGCGCCGACGATATCGGCTTCCGGGTCCTGCAGACGATGCGTCAGGCTCAGTTCGGACAAGGGCTGTTGAGCGGGCTCGTGATCGCGCTGCTCGCGATCGTCATCGACAGGACGACTGCCGGCTTCGCCGCCGCGAGCCGCGCGCCCGTCCGACGGCTGTCCTCCCGGACGCTGACCGTCATCGCGTGCGCGCTCGCCGCGCTCTATGTCGCCGCGTGGCTGCAGCCCGCGCTCGACGCCTTCCCGACGGAGTGGACCTACAGTCCGGCGGAAGCGCTGAACCGGTGGCTCCTCGCCTTCGTCGCCCGCTTCGGCGACGTGATGATCGCCATCAAGAATTCAGCGATCTTCTTCCTGATGCTCCCGCTGCGCATCGGTCTCATCAAGGCGGTCAGTCCCTTCGGCTGGGGCTTCACGCTTACCCCGGCGATGATCGCCGGCTACTGGGCCGTCGCCACGATCGCCGCCGGCGCGGCCCTGCTGTTCGGCGGCCGCTGGCGCGCGGCCTTCGCGATCCTCGGCGTGGCCTGGATGCTGTTCCTCGGAACGACCGGCGTCGCATGGCCCGGCTTCGTGGCGGTCGTCGCGGCGCTCGCCTGGCAGGTCGGCGGGGCGCGGCTGGGAGCGTTCGCTCTCGCCGCCATGGCCTTCATCGCGTTCAGCGGTTCGTGGGGCGACGCCATGCAGTCGCTCTATCTCTGCGCGCTCGCAGTCGTGATCTGCGTGGCCGTCGGCGGCGCGCTCGGCGTATGGGCCGCGGAGAACGATCACGTGTCGGCCTGCCTGCGCCCCGTGCTCGACACGCTTCAGACGATTCCGCAGTTCGTCCTGCTGATCCCCGTCCTGATGCTCTTCCAGGTCGGAGAGTTCACCGCCCTGATCGCGATCGTGATGTACGCGATCGTCCCGCCGATCCGCTACGTCGAGCACGGCGTCCGGAATGTCTCTCCGGAGGTGGTGGAGGCGTCCCGGCAGATGGGCTGCTCGCGGCTGCAGATCCTAAGACATGTCAAGCTCCCGATGGCGTTGCCGTCGATCATGCTCGGCCTGAACCAGACGATCCTCGCTGCGCTCAGCATGCTCGCGATCGCGGCGCTCGTCGGCACGCAGGGGCTGGCTCAGGCGATCTATGTGGCGCTGTCCAAGGCCGACGTCGGAAAGGGACTGGTCGCGGGGCTTTCCATCGCGCTCATCGCCATGTTGTCCGACAGGATGTTGAAGGCCTGGAGCCGCCGCGCCCAGGAGGCTCTCGGGAGCTAGTTCCGGGAAATGGCGGGGTGGAACGATGTGGAACGCTCCGCGGGAATGACCCGCCCCGATAATGAGTAGAGGCGAGGAGAATCGCCTCGGGGGCGCTGATCGTCTTGCGCCGTTATAGATCGACGACGCCGAACACCCTCCGCGATGCTGCAGTTCAACGCCGAGCCGATTCTCTCCCCACGATTGCAGTGACTCGCTGCACGCCCCGCGCAGCCGCCGGGCGGCGCTCCGCCGCCGCTCGAATAGTATTATCTCTTACGTCGTCTGAAATTAATCTTCAGATTCGAAGGGGATAAAGGATATTAAGTAATAATATGCCGAAAGAAATAAATATTGAAAATGTAGTATTTATTGAAAGTTGTTCAGGGGGGCTCGTTTCGGAAGGCGCAAGACTGAAGCAGTCGCGACGATCATCCGCGTGGGGTGGCGGATAGGAACAGTCTGATCTGGCGTCATTTCGGTTGTTTGTCCCCGAGGGCGCGGCCGGTGGCTCTCATGCGCCCCGTATAGGAGAGCGTCCCTTCCGCGCCTGCCAGTTTATCCCGGCGGAATTGGAAGGTTTGCCATTGATTAAGCTTCGAGCGTAGGCGCCCGTTGCAAAGCCTCCAGAAAACGGCGGCACGAGCGCCGCCTGAAATGGCGACGCTCGATAAACAAACGTATCAGGGAGAATACGCAATGACCAAGACCTTGGTCGCTTTCGTTTCGGCTGTGCTGCTTTCGGGAACGGCCGCCGTCGCCGCCGACTGGCCTGCCTTCTCATCCCTCGACACCGATGGCAGCGGCCGCATCAGCCGCGTGGAGTGGGCGAAGACCGTCGGGACCCTGAAGATTGATCCGGCGCCGACCTTCGACGCGATGGATATGGACAATAACAATGGCATAGACGAGGACGAGTGGATCGTGGCGGAAAAGACGACGAAGGGTTATACCGAACGATGCAGGGAAGCCACGAAGTCATGGTGTAAGGACGCGAAATAAGTCCTTCACGGAATGCAAAATCATGTCCCGAAGCCCGGTGGGGAGCCGCCGGGCTTCGGGCGACGTATTTCATGGCCTGACGCGATCTCAACGTGCGACATCGGCCTGCTAGGCAAAAGAGGTCTTTGACAGCAGCTTACTGCTCGACGACGACGGAATGGTCTCGAAGACTGCGCGCGCACGCGGTCACACCGAGCCCAAGAGTTCGGGCGCAGGACCGGCGAGCTGGGCGGCGCGCCCGATCCGGAAAGCCAGCCGATCAAAGGGTCGAGCTCCATTTGAGCTCTACATCCTTGGCCAGTCCCGAGAGCTGCTCGATCTTCGCCTCCAATCGGGGCACGATGCGCGACCGGATGACCTGCGCGAGCCTGAGTTCGATCTCCCGGCTGATCCGCCGCTGGTCGTTGACCATGGCGTGCACCAGCGGCCGCGAGATTTTGAGCTCCTTGGCCAGCGCGCTGTGATAGCGGTCGCCGAACAGGGCGACGCCTGCGAGATGGAGGCGCTGCGCCGCAGCGGTCCGGGTTGGAGCAGCGTCGGGCGGTTGGAGAGCGTCGAGATCGATTGTCGTCATGGGGCGAAGCTGGTCGGCTCAGGCGGCGGCGGGTTTCGGCAGGCTGCGCCGGACTGCGTTGCGGTCGATCGCGCGGTCCAGCGACGCCGCGACGGACCGCGCGACGGCTTCGAGCGCGGCCGAGCGCCTCTCGCGCGGCCGGGGCAGGTCGACCGCGACCTGCTCGAACACGCGGCCGGGGCGCGACGACATCACGACGATCTCGTCGGCGAGCAGCACAGCTTCCTCGACGTCATGGGTGACCAGCACCAGCGTCGCCCGGAACGCCGCCCATAGCTCGAGCAGATGGTCCTGAAGATCGGCGCGGGTGATGGCGTCGAGCGCTGAGAACGGCTCGTCGAGCAAAAGAACCTTCGGCCGCACCACGAGCGCGCGGGCGAGCGCAGCCCGCTGGGCCTGGCCTCCGGAGAGCTGACGCGGCCAGACCTCGGCCTTGTCGAGCAGCCCGACCCGCTCCAGCGCCTCGTCGACCAGCGCCCTGCGTTCGGCGTCCGGCCGCCCCTCCAGCCCGAAGCCGACATTCCCGCGCACGGTAAGCCAGGGCAGAAGGCGGGGCTCCTGGAAGACCAGACCGATCTCCTCGCGGGGACCGATGATGCGGCTTCCGTCGAGCAGGGCTTCTCCGCTCGTCGGAGAGTCGAGGCCTGCGATCGCGCGCAGCAGCGTGCTCTTGCCGCAGCCCGAGCCCCCGACGATCGCGAGAATGCGCCCCTCGCTGACCGACAGCGAGACGTTGGACAGCGCCTGTTGGCCGGCGCCGAAGGTCTTGGAGACCTGCTTCAGCGTCAGCATCAGGAGAGCCCCTGTTCCGCGACGGTGTCCTGCCAGCGCAGGAGGGGCGCCGATACGCTCACCAGCAGGCCGTCGGTGAGCTTGCCGAGGCACGCGAAGATCAGGATGGCGGCGATGATCTGGTCGGGCTTGCCGAGTTGCTGGCCGTCGACCAGCAGGTAGCCGAGCCCTTCCGAGGCCCCCATGAATTCGGCCGCGACCACGAACATCCACCCGAGCCCAAGGCCCGTCCGCAGAGCGAGCGCGTATGCCGGCAGGATGGCGGGCAGCAGGATACGGCGCACCAGCGCGAACCGCCCGAGCCTGAAGATGCGCCCGACCTCGATGGTCTTCCGGTCGACGGAGGCGATCGCGCCAAGCACGCCGAGATAGACGGGAAAGAACACACCGACGGAAATGAGCGCGATCTTCGACGGCTCGAAGATGCCGAGCCACAGGATGAACAGCGGCACCCAGGCGATCGACGGCACGGAGCGGAGACCCTGGATGGTCGGATCGACGATCTGCCTGACCAGGACCGACGCGCCTGCGAGGGCGCCCAGCGTGGTGCCGGAGATCACGCCGAGGCCGAAGCCGGCGGCGACCCGCCAGACCGTCGCCCAGATGTGAAGCGGCAGGTCCCCCGATCGCCAGAGCTCGACGATCGTGATCGCGATCCGGCTCGGAGGCGCGACCAGCCGACCGTTGGCGAGCCCCGAACGCACCGCGGCTTCCCAAAGCAATGCAAGCCCGACGGGGAGCGCGAAGCCGATGAGGGGGCGGCCCCATCCACCGCTCCTGCGCCGCAGGGGGAGGGCGTCTCCCACGGCTGGCGCGCGGGCGTCCGGATGCTCGATCGCGGTCAAGTCTGCGACGCCGTCAGTTTGTGAGCTTGGCGTCGAAGCGCCGATCGATCAGGGCGTCTGTCGTCGCCTTGACGTCGGTGTCGGCCGGAATGACGCCGGCCTGGGCCAGCGCCTCGCCGGCGGCTACGACCGTCGCGGTTTCAGCGTCGCCAAGCGGGGTATAGGCGAGCTGGGTCCGCTCGAGCTGCCGCGCGATGACGTCCTCGGGCAGTTTCGCCGCCTTGGCGAGGAGGGCGCGGGTCTCATCGGGATGGTCGAGCGCCCATTGGCGGGCCTTGGCGTAGGCGGCGAGCACGGCGTCGACGAGGGCGGGATTTTCTTTTGCGAAGTCTTCGCGGACGTTGAGAGCGCCCCAGCTGTTGAGCGAGGGGTCTCGGTAGAACAGCTTGGCGCCGTCCTGCAGTTCGGCGGAGGCCATGATCGGGTCGAGCCCGGCCCAGGCGTCGACGTCGCCGCGCTGGAGCGCGAGCCGGCCGTCGCCGTGCTGCAGAAGCACCAGCTTGACCTCGGACGCCGGGATGTTCTCGCGCGCCAGCGCGCGGATGAGGAAGATGTGCGGGTCGGTGCCGCGCGTGACGGCGACGCGCTTGCCGCGCAGGTCCGCGATCGTCTCGACGCCCGCGCCGGGCTTGGTCACGAGCGCCGTCCACTCCGCCTTGGAGTAGACATAGACCGACTTGATCGGGTTGCCGTTGACGCGCGCGATCAGCGCTGCGGCGGAGGCGGAGGAGCCAAAGTCGAGCGAACCCGCATTCAGGAATTCAAGCGCCTTGTTGGAGCCGAGCGACTGCACCCAGCGGACGCCGATCCCATCTTTCTCCAGCGCCTTTTCAAGGAAGCCCTCTTCCTTCAACACAACGCTCACGGGGCTGTAGGTCGCCCAGTCCAACCGGATCTCGCTCGGCGCAGCGCGCGCGCCTAGAGCGCCAAGAGAGGCGAGGGCGATGCCGATCGCGAGCGCCTGACGACGAAGCAGCAGCATTGGGGGGTCTCCGGCAAGGCGCGAAGATGATGACGGTCGCGCAGCCATAAATTGATAAAGTCTATAAACTAAGTCAACTCTAAAGAAAGCGAGCCTTCGCCGAGCTCACCCTCAGCGGGTGGGCGGCGTCAGATTTCGTAGACGAAGCTTGAGATGTCGTCGGAGCCGAGGTCCCGCATCTCGGCGAGCGTTCGGGTGTCGAGAACGCTCGCAATCGCTTCCCGGACGTCCAGCATGACCAGTCGCACCTCGCAGCGCTGCAGATCGTCACAATCCTGGCAGGGCGAGAAGGCGGACCGGCTGGCGCAGGCGATCGGCGCCAGCGGGCCGTCCAGCACCCGCAGGATCGATCCGACGGCGATGCCTTCTGGCGGGCCAGCGAGCATGTACCCTCCCGCCTTGCCCTTTTTACTGGTGAGCATGCCGGCGTTACGGAGTTCGCCGAGGATCGCGTCGAGGAATTTCTTCGGGATGCCGTTTCGAACCGCGATATCCGCCACGAAGGCCGAGGCTCCGCGCGGCAGCCGCGCGAGATGCACCATCGCCTTCAATCCGTATTTGGCTTTCTTGGTCAGCATGAAGCGGTCCATGAACGACGTGTGAGCCCGCGGACGATTGAGAACCGCCTTGCCTGCAGTCAAGACAATATATTCATTTGATCGTTTATATCAAGATTGAGCCAGAGGGATTGCTTCTGCCGGTTAAGGTCAGGCCAATCACCGCCCGTCGGGATCGGCGGGAGTCCAACGTCATCGCCGTCGCCCGGGGAGGGCCACTCATCCCCGGGCGTGTCGCGAAGGCGTTCCTTGGGCCCCCGAAAGGCTCGGGATCGCCATGTAAGACCCTTACTTGAGAGCGCTCAGCGTGGTGTCGAAGGACAGGCTCAGGACGTACTTGCTGCCGCACCAGCCCGAGTCGCCGGTGAACAAAGCGCAGGATCTCCGCGACAGATCAGTCTTCGAGTAGCGGAAGTCGAGCGTCGCGGCCTTGTAGGTGGCGCCGACGCTGCCCTGCCAGACAACGTAGTTCGGGAAGTTGAAGCCATCGTCGGTCTTGCCGACCCAGCGCTTTCCAAGCGATGCGGTGACGTAATAGTTGATGTCCTGCCACGGCGTGTAGTTGGGCAGCGAGATCTTCGCGGTTCCGAGGAAATAAGCCTGCTTCGCGCCCTTGTTCACGAAATTGTCGGTGACGCGCAGCAGAGCGTTCAGCGTCAGCCAGTCGTTCACCTTATAGGACGGATTGAGATAAGGCTCCCAGAAATCGATGTTTCCGCCTTTCTCGCCTGCATAATAGAAGTAGATTGCGCCCGCGTCGAAAGTGAACCTGTCCCAGGTGTGTCGGACGCCGAAGTAAAGATCGGCTTCAACCGCGGGGTCGGTGAGACCCTTGCTGGTGGGGAAGTCGACGCTCGCCAGCCATGCGCCGGCATAGACCCAGTCGAAGAACCGGAACTCGCCATAGCCCTGCAAGCCGGGATGACCGTCCGATTGAGCCAGGCCCCGCCATGCGTACTGGCTGGCGAGGGTGACGCCGAACGCAGCGTCGAACCAGTCAGGCGTCGCCACCTGCGGCGGTTCGGAAACGGCGAGATCGGCTGCGGCGGCCGGGCTCGCCATCGCGACGACTGAAATAGCGGCCGCAGCGAGTGCGGACCTGAGCGCTCCAGACATTAAACCCCCTTCATGCGACTTCCGCGGGTGCAAGCGCGCAGGCGCCCGCCGCGCCGTTCGCCGGACGCGTCTCCCGCAATTCATGTGAAAACCGTCGATCCCCCCGAGGACCGCCGATGGCGTGGGCGTCCGGCACTTAGGCCGACGCATCAATTTATTAAATCGGTCAAATTTATAGAATCAAGCAAGGATGGGTGCGACAAATTATTCTATCAAAGCTATCGACATTATAGATTGATGGCGCCTAGCTTTGGGCCCCTTCGACGCGAGGCCCCATGACCCGCCAGATCCGTTTCAACGCCTTTGACATGAATTGCGTCGGCCACCAGTCGCCTGGGCTCTGGGCGCATCCGCGCGACCGGTCCTGGACCTACAAGGATCTCGACTACTGGCAGGATCTGGCGCGGACGCTGGAGCGCGGGATCTTCGACGGAATCTTCATCGCCGACGTCATCGGCTACTACGACGTCTACAAGGGATCGAACTTCCACGCGCTGCACCAGGCCGCGCAGATCCCGGTCAACGACCCGCTTCAGCTTGCGGCGCCGATCGCGCTCGCGACCGAGCATCTCGGGATCGGGATCACGGCCTCGACCTCGTTCGAGCACCCCTACACCTTCGCGCGCAGGCTCTCGACCGCCGACCACCACACCAAGGGTCGGGTCGGCTGGAACATCGTGACGTCCTATCTCGAGAGCGGCGCCAAGAACGTCGGGCAAAGCGGGCTGGAGCGGCACGCCGACCGCTACGAGATCGCCGCCGAATATGTCGAGGTCCTCTACAAGCTGTTCGAAGGAAGCTGGGAGGAAGGGGCGGTCGTCCGCGACCGCGAGCGCCGCGTCTTCACCCATCCGGAAAAGGTTCACGAGATCGGCCACAAGGGCGCGCATTTCGAGGTTCCGGGCTATCACCTCTGCGAGCCGTCGCCCCAGCGCACGCCGGTGCTCTACCAGGCAGGCGCGTCGGGCCCGGGCAAGGCTTTCGCCGCGGGCCACGCCGAATGCGTGTTCGTGGCGGCGCCCAGCAAGTCGGTGCTGAAATCCTACGTCGCCGACGTCCGCCGCCAGGCCGCGGCGGCGGGGCGGGACCCGCGCAAGCTCTACACGTACAATCTCGTCACGATCATCGTCGACGAGACCGACGAGAAGGCGCAGGCCCGCTTCGAGGAATACAAGTCGTACGCTTCCTACGACGGCGCGCTGGTGTTCATGTCGGGCTGGACCGGCATCGACTTCGGCCAGTACGCGCCGACCGAACTCGTCCGCCACGTCGACACCAACGCCATCGTCTCGGCGGTCGAGCACCTTGCGGGCGGCGGCAAGGCGTGGACCATCCAGGAGCTTGCGACCTTCGGGGGCATAGGAGGGCTTGGCCCGGTGTTCGTCGGCTCGCCGTCGACGATCGCCGACATCCTTCAGGACTGGGTCGAGGAGACCGACGTCGACGGCTTCAACCTCGCTTACGCCGTGACGCCCGAGACCTTCGAGAGCATCGTCGGCCTGCTGGTGCCGGAGCTGCAGAAGCGCGGCGTCTATCCCACCGCCTACAAGCCGGGGACGCTGCGGGAGAAGCTGTTCGGCGACGGTCCCTATCTGCCGGCGAGCCATCCCGCCGACCGCTATCGCGACATCGAGGCGGTGAAGCGCGCGGACGCCGCCCGAAGCGGCGCCGGCCGGCGCCTCGAAACCGTCGACGCGTGAAGCGGCCGTGACGCGCCCCCTCCTGGAACTCCGCGACGTCTCGCTCTCATTCAAGGGCGTTAAGGCGTTGAACGCGCTGAGCTTCGCGGTCGATCAGGGCGAGATCTGCGCCCTGATCGGCCCGAACGGCGCCGGTAAGAGCTCGCTGCTCAACATCATCAACGGCGTCTACCGCGCGCAGGCCGGCGAGGTCGTTTTCGCAGGCGAGCCGTTCCGCCGTATCCGGCCGGGAGAGGCGGCCCGCCGCGGCATCGGCCGCACCTTCCAGCACAATGCGTTGTTCTCCCGCTTGAGCGTCACCGACAATGTGCTGGCCGGCCTCATCCGCCACAGCAGGACGCGCTTCGTCGAGCACGCCTTCGGCCTGCCGCGCGACCGCGCCGAGGAGCGCGATTTCCAGACTCGCGCCGAGGAGGTGATCGAGCATCTCGAACTCTCACCGTTCCGCGACTCCGTGGTTTCGACGCTGTCCTACGGCGTGCAGAAGCGGGTCGATCTCGCCCGCGCGCTGGTGGGACGTCCGAGCCTGCTGCTGCTCGACGAGCCGATGGCCGGCATGAACCAGGACGAGAAGCGCGAGATGTCGCGCTTCATCCGCGAGGCGAACGAGCGGCTCGGCGCGACCGTGGTGCTGATCGAGCACGACATCGGCGTGGTGATGAACCTCGCCCGCCACGTCGTTGTGCTCGATTACGGCCGCAAGATCGGCGACGGCGCTCCCGAGGTCGTCCGCAAAAATCCGGAAGTCATCGCCGCCTATCTCGGCGCGGTTCACTGAGGCGGTCATGGATTTCTTCCTCGAAACCCTGGTCGGGGGTCTGCTCGCCGGAGTGATGTACGCTCTCGTCGCGATCGGCTTCGTGCTGATCTATAAGGCCTCCGGAGTCTTCAACTTCGCGCAGGGGTCGATGGTGCTCTGCGCGGCGCTGACCTTCGTCACGTTGCGCGACAAAGGTCTCGACTTCTGGTCCGCTGGGCTGGTCACGCTCGTCGTGATGGTCGCGCTCGGCGTCGCGATCGAGCGGGTCGTGCTCAGGCCTCTGGTCAACCAGCCACAGATCACGCTGTTTATGGCGACGCTCGGCCTCAGCTTCGTCATCGAGGGCGTCGCCCAAATTCTAATGGGCGCGAGCGTCCATGAGCTCGACCTCGGCGTCGTCGACGTGCCGGTTGAAGTCGGCCCGATCCAGATCAGCCAGTTCGACCTGGTCGCGGCGGGCGTCGCGGGCGCTCTGGTCATCGGCCTCTCCATCTTCTTCAGCGCGACGCGGATCGGCGTGTCGCTGCGCGCGATCGCCGACGACCCGCAGGCGGCGCTCTCGATCGGCATCCGGCTCCAGACGCTGTGGCGGATCGTCTGGGGCGTCGCGGGCTTCGTGGCGCTGGTCGCCGGCCTGCTGTGGGGCGCGCGGCAGGGGGTCCAGTTCTCGCTGACCTTCGTGGTGCTGAAGGCGCTGCCTGTCCTGCTCATCGGCGGCTTCACCTCGATCGCGGGCGCGATCGTCGGCGGGTTGATCGTCGGCGCCGCCGACAGCCTCGCTGAGATCTATATCGGCCCGCTGCTCGGCGGCAGCGTCTCGACCTGGTTCGCCTACGTCCTCGCCGTCGTCTTCCTGCTCATCCGCCCGGCCGGCCTGTTCGGCGAGCGGGCGATCGAAAGGGTCTGAGCATGTCCTCCATCGGCTCGGACGCCGCCTCCGACTTTATCGCCGCGACCCCGGACGCGCTCTGGCCGCGCGTGCGGCGCGCGCTGCCGATCGCCGCGCTGCTGGCCGCTGCCTTCGTCGGCGCGCCCGCGGTCGGAGACGACTACTGGTTCAACGCCATCCTCATTCCGTTCCTGATCATGGCGCTCGCCGGGCTCGGGCTGAACCTGCTGATGGGCTATGCTGGCCAGGCGTCGCTCGGGACCGGCGCCTTCATGGCGACGGGCGCATACGCCACCTACAACCTGATGCTCCGGCTGCCGGAGCTGCCGCTGCCTGCGAGCCTCGCGCTCGGCGGCGTGATCGCTGGCGCCGTCGCTGTCGTGGTGGGCCTGCCCTCGCTCAGGATCAAGGGCTTCTATCTGATCGCGACGACGCTCGCGGCGCAGTTCCTGCTGGAATGGACGTTCAACCAGTACGGCTGGTTCTCCAACTACTCGACCTCGAGCTCGATCTCGGCGCCGCGGCTCGTCTTTCTCGGCTACGACCTGAGCTCGCCGGTCGCCCGCTATCTGCTGACGCTGACGACGGCGACTGTCGTCACCCTCGTCGCGGCGCGGCTGGTCCGCAGCCAGACCGGCCGCATTTGGACGGCCATCCGCGACATGGACACCGCGGCCGCCGTCATCGGCGTGCCGGTTGCGCGCGGCAAGCTCACCGCCTTCTTCGCCGGCGGCTTCATCTGCGGCGTCGCGGGGGCGCTCTGGGCCTTCGCCTATCTCGGCACCGTCGACGCCCGCAGCTTCGATCTCGACCGCTCTTTCCAGGCGATGTTCATCATCATCATCGGCGGCATGGGCAGCATCGCGGGCAGCTTCATCGGCGCCGCCTTCGTCGTCCTGCTGCCGATCCTACTCAGCCGCGTCGCGGGGGCGGCGTTCGGCGGCGCGGTCGACGCCGGCCAGCTCGAGAATCTCCAGAACGTGGTCTTCGGCGCGCTGATCATCGTGTTCCTGATCAAGGAGCCGCAGGGCCTCGCGGCGTTGCTGGCGCGCCTTGGCCGACGCCTTTCGTCCCCATCCCGTCGCTGACCGCGACCCCTCTCGCCCACGCTCTTCAGGAGTGCTCGAAATGTCGTCTCGTATTGGCCGGTTGCGCCGCGCAGCCATTCTCGCGGTCGTCGGACTGGGGTTGGGGGCGGGGCTGTCTTCCGCGGAGGAGCCGCCGGTCCAGAAGCAGTATATCCCGCTGCTGACCTATCGGGTCGGGGCCTACGCCTCGAGCGGCATCCCGATCTGGGCCGGGATCATCGACTACTTCACCTATCTGAATGAGGCCGAGGGCGGCATCAACGGAGTGAAGCTGTTCTGGGACGAGTGCGAGACGGAATGGGGCGTCGAGAAGGGCGTCGAGTGCTATGAGCGCGTGAAAGGCGGAAAGGACGGCTCCCCGGTGCCGATCCTGTGGCCGCACAGCGACCCGATCGGCAAGGCGCTGACCGAGAAGGCGGCGGCGGACAAGATCCCGCTGGTCACGCTGAACTACGGCCGCACGGAAGCCGTCGACGGGCGCGTATTCCCCTATAGCTTTCCGGTCGTTTTGAGCTTCTACAGCGAGGCCTCGACCGCGATCAACTTCATCGCGCAAAAGGTCGGCGGCAAGGACAAGCTCAAGGGCCTGAAGATCGCAACCGTCTATCATGACAGCCCCTACGGCAAGGAGACGCAGCCTGCCCTCGACCTGCTCGCCAAGACTTACGGCTTCGAGAACATCCAGATTCCGGTCGCCCATCCCGGCAACGACCAGTCGGCGCAGTGGGGCCGCATCCGTCAACTGAAGCCTGACTGGGTGTTCCTGCGGGGCTGGGGCGTGATGACGCCGGTCGCGGTCAAGACCGCGGCGAAGACGGGCTTTCCGGTCGACCACATCATCGGCGGCATCTGGTCGAGTTCGGAGGAGGACGTGCGGCCGGCAGGCGCGGTCGGCAAAGGCTATCTCGCCATCACCACCTATCCCGCGGGCGCCGACTTCCCGATCCACGACAAGATCAGGAGATTCGTGATCGACACGGGCAAGAGCAATCTTCAGGACAAGAAGAGCTTCGGCTCGGTCTATTACAACTCCGGCATCGTCGACGCGATCATCCTCACCGAGGCGATCCGCACCGCGCAGGGCAAGTTCGGCCACCGGGCGATCAACGGCGAGGAGGCCCGCTGGGGCCTCGAACATCTCGACATCACCGACCAGCGCATCGACGAGATCGGAGCGACCGGCCTGCAGCCGACCCTGGAGCTGTCGCTTAGCGACCACGAAGGCGGCGGCATCGCCCGCGTCATCCAGTGGGACGGCGCGAAGTGGAGCACGGTCAGCGACTGGATCCAGGCCGACCGCGATCTTCTGCGCCCGCTGATCCTCGAGCGGGCCGCAGCCTACGCCAGGGAGAAGGGGATCACGCCCCGGTCCGACGCCGATTCCACAAACTGAGGGCCGCACCGATGAACCTGTTCAGATTCGTGGCGCGGCTCGCCGCTCCTCTCGCAGCCGCCGCGACGCTCGCGGTCTCGCCCGCCGTGGCGGAGGAGGCGAAGGAGCAGTATTTTCCGCTCCTCACCTACAGGGTCGGCGCCTACGCCTCGAGCGGCATTCCGGGCTGGGGCGGCATCATCGACTACTTCCGCTACGTCAACGAGGTCGAAGGCGGCATCAACGGGGTCAAGCTGTTCTGGGACGAGTGCGAGACCGAATGGTCGGTGGAGAAGGGCGTCGAGTGCTACGAGCGCGTGAAGGGCGGCAAGAACGGCTCGCCCGTGCCGATCTTCCTGCCGCATGGCGACCCGATCTCGAAGGCGCTGACCGAGAAGTCGGTCGCGGACAAGCTGCCGCTGATCACCACCGGCTATGGCCGCACCGAGGCGATCGACGGCCGGGTCTTTCCCTACAGCTTCACCGTGATGTTCAGCTTCTGGAGCGAAGCGTCGTCGGTGGTGAACTACATCGCGGAGCAGGTCGGCGGTAAGGACAAGCTCAAGGGCCTGAAGATCGCGACGGTCTACCACGACAGTCCCTACGGCAAGGAGACCCAGGCGCCGCTCGAGCTGCTGGCGAAGACCTATGGTTTCGAGAACATCCAGATCCCGGTGCCGCATCCCGGCAACGACCAGTCGGCGCAATGGGCGCGCATACGCCAGATCAAGCCCGACTGGGTGTTCCTGCGCGGCTGGGGCGTGATGACCCCGGTCGCGATCAAGACCGCGGCCAAGACGGGCTTTCCCGTCGACCACATCATCGGCGGCATCTGGTCGGGCTCGGAGGAGGACGTCCGCCCGGCAGGCGTGGTCGGCAAAGGCTATCTCGCCGTGACGCCGTTCCCGGCCGGGCAGGACTTCGAGATCCTGAAGAAGATCAGGGCCGAGATCGTCGACAAGGGCAAGAGCGACCTCAAGGACCTGAAGAGTTTCGGATCGGTTTACTACAACTTCGGCGTGATCGAGGCGATCATCTCGGTTGAGGCGATCCGGACCGCGCAGAAGAAGTTCGGCGTGCGTCCCATCAACGGTGAAGAAGGCCAGTGGGGCCTCGAACACTTGGTTCTCGACGAGACCAGACTGAAGGAGATCGGTGCGGAAGGGCTGGTGCAGCCTCTGAAGCTCTCGGCCAAGGATCACGAGGGCGGCGGGTCGGGCAAGGTCCTGCAGTGGGACGGCCAGAAGTGGAACGTGGTCAGCAAGGGCTGGGTCGCCTCGGACCGCGACCTGCTGCTGCCGCTGATCTACGAGCGGGCGGCCGCCTACGCCAAGGAGAAGGGGATCACGCCCCGGTCCGACGGCGCCACGAATTGAGCGCAGCGCTCGCGATGATCATGGAGCCCAAGCGATGAGTGAGCAGCCGATACTGGAGGTCGACGGGATCGAGGTCGTCTATGACGACGCGATCCTCGCGGTGCGCGGCGTTTCGCTGACGGTGCCGGAGGGCGGCGTCGTCGCTTTGCTCGGCGCGAACGGCGCCGGCAAGACCACGACGCTCAAGGCGATCTCAAATCTTCTGGCGTCGGAGGGCGGCCGCGTGCGGCGGGGCGTCGTGCGCTGGCGGGGCGAGGACACGGCGCGGCTCGGCCCCGTCGATCTCGTCGAGCGCGGGCTGGTGCAGGTGCTGGAAGGTCGAAGGGTGTTCCCGCAGCTCACCGTCGAGGACAATCTGCTGACCGGCGGCTACCTGCGACGGCCGAGCCGCAGGCGGCTCGCGGACGATCTCGAGCGCGTCTATGGCTGGTTCCCAAGGCTGAAGACCAAGCGCGCGACGCGTGCCGGGCTGACCTCCGGCGGCGAGCAGCAGATGGTCGCGATCGGCCGCGCGCTGATGACTAGGCCGAGCCTCGTCCTGCTCGACGAGCCTTCGATGGGGCTCGCCCCGATCATCGTGCAGGAGATCTTCGAGATCATCCGGAAGCTGCACGAGGACGAGGGAGTGAGCTTCCTGCTCGCCGAGCAGAACGCCAACCTGGCGTTGCGCTACGCCGACCGCGCCTATGTGCTGGAGAACGGCGGGGTGGCGGCGTCAGGCGGGGCCAAGGAGATACTCGGCGATCTCGAGGCGCTCTACCTCGGCGGCGACGTCCGCTCCGAAGAGACGACCCGGGTTCCGGCCTGAGCCGGAACCCGGACGGAGACTGTCAGGCCGCGCCGGGCAGCCAGAGGAAGGGCGGCTCCGTGCGGTTCACGGCGTAGTCGCCGACCACGCGCTCCTTGTAGATAAGAGGGTTGTGGGTCGCGACCGTGCGGGCGTTGCGCCAGTATCGGTCGAGCGCCTTGCCCTGCGCGAGCGACGAGGCGCCGAGCGCGTTGAACAGGATCGTGGTCGCCTCCAGCACAAGCTTCGCGATCACGATCTGGCCCTGCGACGACTCGATTTCGGCTTCGATGTTCAACCGTGCTTCCGCCTCCGCGTCGCCGGCCGCCGCCGCCTCGTAGACCCGCTGCACGGCGTCGGCCACCTTCAGCGCCACCGCGACGGCGGCGTAAGCGAGGCTGTGCACCTGGCCGACCACCTGCAGGACCTGAGGGTCCTCCCGCGAGATGCGGCCGTTGGCGTGGGAGTAGGTGCGGTTGCGCTCGCGAACCAGCTTCGCGACGTCGTTCGCGGCCGCCCGACCAATGCCGGTCAGCGTGATGAGATGCGAGAGCTGGTAGTAGGCGGTCTGGTACTTGAACCTGAGATCGGCCGGCTGCACCGCGTCCGGCTCCAGATGCACGTCGGCGAAGCGCGACGTGCCGCTCGCGGTCAGCTTCTGTCCGAACCCGTCCCAATCGTCGAACTGCGAAACGCCGGCCGCATCAGCCGGCACGATCGCGGTGACGAACTCGTCCTCCCCGCGGACCGCCACGACGTCGAGATAGTCGGCGAGCAGCGATCCGGTGCTGTAGAACTTCTCGCCGTTCAGAACCCACCCCGAGCCGTTCGGCGTCACGCGGGCGGCGAAGGTGCCGGCCTTGGCCTCGCTCCTCTCGGTAAAGGCGTTGCCGACCGTCGCGCCGTCGAGGAAGCGCTGGATCCAGGCCCTCCGCCAGGCGCTGTCGGGCTGGTACAGCACGTTGTCGACGAAGCCGAAATGGCCGCGCAGGGCCTGCGGCAGGTTGGAATCGGCTTCAGCGAGCTCGATCAGCAGCGCCGTCGTCTCCTGCCATGTCGCGCCAGGGCCGCCATGCTCGGCCGGCACGCGCAGCGCGCCGAAGCGGGCCTCCTTCAGCCAGCGGATGGGTTCGTAGGGCAGCGTACGCTCGATCTCGCGCTGGACGGCGCCGTCGCGGATGCGCGCGAAGATCGGGCGGAACGGCGCGGCGAGCGCCTCGTATCGAGCGCTCGGGCTTGCGCCCCAGACGCCGGCGGCTTCAGTCATCATTCAACTCCATGGATAGTCGGTCGCGAGCGAGCGCGCGTCACGCGACCTTGGCCTGCGGGCCGAAAGCGCCGCGGTAGCGCGTCGCGGGATGGCGTTCGTTCAGCCTCGGCCCGCTGCCTTCGAACAGGCGCTCGCGATAGGTGCCGGGGCCGTACTCCTTCTGCGCGAGGCCGCGCGCCTGCAGCACCGGCGTGACATGTTCGATGAACTCAACGAAGGAGCCGGGGGTCGTCTGGTAGATGACGTTGACGCCGTCGACCCCGGCCGCCTGCCAGCGGGCGAGCTCGTCCGCGATGCTCTCCGGCGTGCCGACGATGCGGGTGTTGTAGGCGTAAGCCCGGCCGAGATCGGCGACGGTCGCCCGCTTGCCCGGATTGGCCTCCTCGAAGAAGCGGACGAGGCCCTGCACGCCCGGTATGTCGAGTTCGTCGACCGGCTGTTCGGGCCCGAGCAACCCGAGATCGACGCCGAGATCGCGGCTGATGTGGGCGAGCAGTCCATCCGTGCTGCGATATTCGTCGAGGTCGCGGGCCTTGCGCCGCGCCTCCTCCTCGGTGCTGCCGATCACGAAGGAGAGGCCCTGAATGAATTTGAGATCGCCCGGATCGCGCCCGGCGGCCGCGACCTGGCTCCGCACTTCGGTCACCAGTCTGTGCGCGCCCTCCGGGCTTAGGCTGGTGATGAAGGTCGCTTCGGCGTTGCGGGCGGCGAAGGCGCGTCCGGCGCGCGAGGATCCGGCCTGGAACAGCACCGGCGTCCGCTGGGGCGAGGGCTGTGAGAGATGGGGCCCGAGCACGCGGTAGCGCTCGCCCTTGTGGTGGATGCGGTGCACCTTCCCGGGATCGGCGTAGATCCCTCGCTCCTTGTCGACGATCAGCGCGTCCTCGTCCCAGGACCCCTCCCAGAGCTTGTAGACGACGTCCACGTACTCGTCCGCCCAGCGGTAGCGCTCGTCGTGCGGCACGATGCGGTCGAAGCCGTAGTTCTGCGCGGCGTTGTGACTGACGCTGGTGACGATGTTCCAGCCGACGCGGCCCTTGCTGAGATGATCGAGCGTCGAAACCTTGCGGGCGAAGTTGAAGGGATGCTCCTGAAGGATCGAGCTGGTGAAGGTCAGGCCGAGGTTCTCGGTCGCGCCGATAAGCGCCGTGATCAGCGCGCCGGAATCGTTGATCGGGATCTGGACCGCCTCCTCGAGATAGGTGTTCCAGCTCGCCTGGTAGGCGGGATCGACGCCGATGACGTCGGCCACGAACAGCGAGTCGAAACGCCCTTTCTCCAGCAGCTTCGCCAGATCGACCCACGGCGCGAGATCGTTGAATTCGGTCTGCCGCGTGTCCGGCCGCCGCCAGAGACCGTGGTAGACATGCGAGACGGCGTTCATCGAGAAGCCGTTGAAGATCAGCCTTTTGGCCACGACGGTCTCCTTACTTTACGACGGCGGAGAAGATCCGCTCACGGCTGACGAGAACGGCCGCGATGACGACCGCGCCCTTGACGATCATCTGCGAGTACTGCGTGACGCCCATCAGGTTGAGGCCGTTGTCGATGATGGCGATGATCAGCACGCCGATCAGCGTGCGGTGCGGCCCGCCGACGCCGCCGGCGAGCGACGTGCCGCCGACGACGATCGCGGCGAGGCTGTTGAGCAGGAGCTCCTGGCCGATCGATGGGCCGGCGGCTCCGAGCCGCGCGACCATCAGGATCGCGCCGACGCCGGTGAGCAGCCCGGCGAGCGTGAAGGCGTAGACCTTGTAGCGGCGCACCGGCACGCCGGCGGTCCGGGCCACCGTCTCGCCGCCGCCGATCAGATACATGTAGCGGCCGAAGCGGGTGCGTCTCGCGACGAACACGACGGCCGCCCAGGCGACCAGCGCGCAGAGCGCGATGTTCGGCAGCCGCGGGATGAGCTGGCCGATCGCGATCTCCTCGAAGCCCGGGAGATCGAACTGGATGGCGCGCCCCTGCAGGATCTGCAGCGCGAGACCGCTGAAGATCGACAGCGTGCCAAGCGTCGCCACGAAGGACGGGATGCGGCCGAAGGCGTAGATCAGCCCGTTGATCAGGCCGAGCGCCGCGCCGATGCCGGCGGCTGCGAAGAACACCGCCCCGCCGATCGCGGTGTTGTTGAGGATTTGTACGCTCGCCGCCGCAACGAACAGCACGATCGCGCCGACCGACAGGTCGATGCTTCCCATCAGGATCACGAAGGTGCCGCCGAGGCAGACGATGAGCAGCGCTCCGGCCTGGCCGCTCACGGCCGTGAAGTTGCGCATCGTCGCGAAGCTGTCGGTCGCGAACGAGAAGAACGCGATCAGCCCAAGCACCACCGCGATCGGCAGCCAGAGGCTCTTGTCGATCGTGGGCCAAGCGGGCAGGCGGCGTTCCGCGGGTCTGACGAGGTGGTCTGCGTCGGCGGTCATGGAATCGTCTCCCGAGCGGGCGAGGAGGTGGAAGGAGAGGCGGCGCCGGTCGGGAGATCGGGGCGATCGCTCTGCGGCAGCATGAGCGCGACGATTTCGCGCTCGGTCGGCTTCGCGTCAGCGGGCGCGGGGACTTCCGCCACCAGGCGTCCGCGCTGAAGGATGAGGATGCGGTTCGACAGGCCGATCAGCTCGAGCAGCTCGTCGGTGATCAGCAGGACGCCGACGCCGGTCTCGGCGAGCTCCCGGATCAGCCGGTAGATCTCTTCCTTCGCGCCGGCGTCGACGCCGCGGGTCGGGTTGTCGAGCACCAGCACGCTCGGGTTCCGGCAGAGCCAGCGCGCGAGCACCGCTTTCTGCTGGTTGCCGCCGGAGAGACGGGACGCCCTGACGTTCGCCGCGGCCGAGCGGATCGCAAGGCTGCGGACGTAACGCTCCGTCGTCTCGACCTCCCGGCCTCGCCTCCAGAGGCCGAGCGCGTTCGAGAACAGGTCGCCGCCGCTCGCGAGCGACACGTTCCAGGCGACGCTCGCGGAGGCGATCATGCCTTCCGCGAGACGCTCGGCCGGCACGTAGCCGAGGCCCTGCCGCACGAAGCGGCCGATGTCGGGCGCGCCCGCGGACCCGCCGTTGAGCGCGACCTCGCCCGCGGCCGGAGGATCGACGCCGGCGACCGCCTTGCCCAGCGCGCTTTTGCCAGAGTCGAGCAGCCCGCCGATTCCGACGACCTCTCCCTTCCGGACCACGAGGTCGATGGGCTCGAACGCGCCTGGCTGGTAGAGGCCGACCGCGGAGAGCACGGGCTCCGCGCCCTTCGCGATCACCCGCTGGCGGCGCTCGTAATAGAAATCCGCCGCGCGCTCTCGTCCGACCATCAGGCCGTGAAGCTCGGACTCCGTGGTGTTCGCCGGCTCCAGCTCGGCGACCAGCCGGCCGTCCTTGAGGACGTAGATCAGGTCGGAGAGAGCAAGCACCTCGGTGAGACGGTGCGAGACGAACAGCAGCGAGCCGCGCGTCTTGATCCTGGCGACGAGCCGGAAGAACGCCTCCTCGTCGCGCCGGTCGAGCGCGGACGTCGGCTCGTCGAGCAACACGAAGGGCTGCGTGACGAGGCCGAGATGGAGACCTGCGAGGCAGGCGCGCGCGATCTCGATCGACTGGCGCTTGGAGAAGTCGTAGTCGCCGGTGCGGCGTCGCACGTCGACGTCGACGCCGGCCTCCTCCACGATCGCTTCGGCGACCGCGATCATCGCCTTGCGGTCGAGGAACTGCCCGGCCCGCGCGAAGCGGGCGTCCTGTCCGAGAAGCAGGTTCTCGTAGACCGGCACGTTCAGGATCAGCGACTGCTCCTGGAACACCCGCGAGACGCCGAGGCTTGCCGCTGCGCCATAATCCGTCGGAGCGTAGGTCGCGCCGTGCAGGCGCATGACGCCGGAATCCGGCGCGGCGACGCCGCTCAGGATGTTGAACAGCGTCGATTTCCCGGCGCCGTTCTCTCCGACGAAGGTCACCACCTTGTTGCGCGGCACCACGAAGCCGACGTCGTCGAGCACGCGGTTGGGCCCGTAGCTCTTCGAAAGCGCCTGCGCCTCGAACACGGGAGAAGGCCGCTGGAGGGCGGTGCGGTCGCTCATGGCCGGCCCGTCCTCACGCCTTGCGATTCGGAGAGGGACCGTCGAACTTGATCTTGTTCGCGGCTGCGTATTCCGCCTTCACCGCGTCGAACTCGCCGTTCGCTTTGGCCTCGGCATAGGCCTTGGGGGGCGCCCAGCCTTCCGGCTTCGGATAGCCGCGCCAATGGCGCTCGAGATCGATCGGGTAGAGATCCGCCTGCGGGTCCCAGGCGTCGCCGCCCGCGACATGCGAAAGCCGGCGGTAGTCGAAGGGCTCGACGCCTTTGTCGTCGACGTAGCGATCGATGTACGGGTCGACATTGTCCTTCGTGACGGTCAGCGCCCGCCAGTAGAGCTGGCGTTCGGCTGCGCGGGGCTTCCAGCCGTGGGTGACGTCGTAGATGCGCGCAGCGAACAGCGCGCCGGTGTAGACCGGGCTGTTGCCGCTGGTCGCGGTCTGCAGGCCGCGCTTGATCGCCTGCGCGCCGAGCGAGGTGCCGTCCGCTCCGCCGATGAAGACGTCCTGCCCAGGCTTGATCCCGGCGTTGCGCAACGCGGCGAGCGCGCCCTGCGCCTCGTCGTCGTTCTGGGTGATGATGCCGACGACGTTCTTGTTGCGGGACAGCAGATCCTCGGTCGCCCGCAGCGATTCCTCGCGCAGCCACTTGCCGGGAAGCTGGTCGACCAGCTTCGTCTTTGGGAAGTCCTTGAAGGCGTCGTCGCGCCCGCGGTTGCGCGCGGCCTCGCACCAGTTGCCCGGCGTGCCGGTGAGCGCGACGACGTCGCCGCCGCCGAACGATTCAGTTACGGCCTTGAGCACCTCGGCCGTCACCCGGCGGTGGGCGTCGTCCTCCTCCGGCACGGCGTAGAGCGTGTAATAGTCGCCGGCTTCGAACGGCGTGTACCAGGCCACGCTGTCCCAGACCGCGCCGAAATAGGTCTTGGTGTCCTCGGCGATCTGGGAGACGCGCTTCAGCGCGCTGCCGTCGAGGATGTTGAAGAAGCCGCCCGCGGCCTGCGTGGTGGTGAGCTGCTCGAACTGGTTGAGCTGGCGGGTGCTGTCGATCTGGCCGTCGAGAAAGACGTAGTTGAGGCCGAGCGCCTTGGATGCGGCCTCAGCGCCCTTGCTGACCAACTGGTTGTATTCCGTGCTGGCGCTCCAGGCGAGATAGGCGATCTTGCCTGAGGGATCAGCGACCGCGACGCTTGGAAGGCCGAGCGCCGCCGCGCCGACGCTCGCCGCCGCGCCCGCGGAGGCGAGCGCTAGGAAGTCGCGACGCGACACCCCGTGGGTGTCGAGCCGCCCCATGTAATCGTCGACGACCTTGCGGTTCTCGAAGTCAGGCAGAGTGCGTGGATCCAGCCGCTTGGCCATTTGAAGAGCTCTTGGTCTCGAGGGGAGGAGGAGAGAAGACGGTTCGCGTCACGCCTTGCGCTGAGGCGAGGGGCCGTCGAACTTGATCTTGTAGCGGGCGGCGTATTCGGCCTTCACGGCCTCGGCTTCGCCGTTCGACCAGGCGTCGGCGTAAGGTTTTGGCGCGGTCCAGCCCGTCGGTCGGGGGATGCCTTCCCAGTGCTTCTCGATGTCGAGCGGGTAGAGCTCGACCTGCGGATCCCAGTCTTCGGGATGAAGAACACGCGAAAGCTTACGGTAATCGAACGGATCGACGCCGTTATTGTCGACGAAGCGTTCGATGTAGCCGGCGACGTTCTCCTTGGTGGCCGTCAGCGAGCGCCAGTTCAGCAGCCGTTCGGAGGCCTTCGGCGTCCAGCCGTGGGTGACGTCATAGATGCGCGCGGCGAACAGGCCGGCGACATAGGCCGGACTGTTCGCGCTGGTCGCGAGTTGATGGCCCTGCGCGATCGATTTCGCGCCGAGCGCCGTGCCGTCGGCGCCGACCACGAAGACGTCCTCGCCCGGCTTCAGCCCCGCCGCGCGGATCGCGCCGAGCGCGCCCTGCGCCACGTCGTCGTTCTGGGCGACGACGCCGACGACGTTCCTGTTGCGGGTGAGGAGATCCTCGGTCGCCTTGAGCGCGTCCTCACGGTTCCATTTGCCGGGCAATTCGCCGACGAGCCGAGTTTTCGGAAAGTCCTTGAAAGCGTCGTCGCGGCCGCGGCTGCGGGCGATGTCTGTCCAGTTTCCGGGCAGGCCGGTGACGCCGATCACGTCGCCGCCGCCATGCGTTTCCGTGATCGTCTTCAGAAGCTCGACGGTGACGCCGCGATGGGCTGCGAACTCCTCCGGCACGGCGTAGAGCGTGTAGTAGTCGCCGGCCTCGAACGGCGTAAACCACGACAAGGTGTCCCAGACGTTGGCGACGTAGATCTGGTTCTGCTGCGCGACCTGGGCGATGCGCTTGATGGAGGCGCCGTCGGCGAGGTTGAACACTGCCGACTGCACGCCTGCCGCCGATTGCTGCTCGAACTGGCTGAGCTGGAGCTGACTATCGAACTGCCCGTCGAGCACGGCGTAGTCGAGGCCGAACGCCTTGGTGACGCCTTCGAACGCCTTGTCGGCGATGAGGTTGTATTCGTTGCGGTAGAACGCCGTGAGGAAGGCGAGTTTTCCCGACGGGGCGGCGACGGCGACGTTCGACAGACCGCAGGTCGCCGCCGCCGCCGCCGCTACGACGCCTGCGGAGACGAGGGACAGGAAATCCCGTCGCGACGCGCCGTGCGTGTCGAGCCTGTCCATGTGGCGGTCGATCACGCGGACGTCGCTGAAGTCGGGGTAGGCTCTCGGATCGATGCGCTTGGGCATGTCGCTCCCCACGCGATGGGTCGGCTTCGGGCTGAGACAGGCGAACGAAGGCCACTTCCGCCGACGATCCGGCTGTCGCCGGGGTCGGATGAACGCAATTCGTCGCTGTCCGTGAGGTCTGGGCGTCGGCGCCGCGCTGGCTTTACGGCCGTGCGGCGCCGTCCGAGCTAGTGCGCATAACTCGGCCGGTCGAAGAACTGATCGTCCGGAACCACGCTGAGCGCGATTGTCAACCGGTTTGCGTAGTTGAAGAAGGCCGAGATCTCGAGGATCTCCGCGATCGCTTCTGTCGAAAACTCGAAATTCCTCAGTCGGAGCAGATCAGCCTCGCCGATGGACGTCGCGTCGCGGGTCAGGCGGTCGACGACTTCGGCGATCGCCTGCTCGCGCGGAGACAGCCTGACGTGGTGATAGCCCTGAGCGATCCGCTGGGCGCGCACCGAGTCTCCCAGCGCCGCGGCGAGCGCCTGCGTGTGGTTGAAGACGCAGTAACTGCAGTGGTTTGCGGCGGAGGTCACCACCGCGACGAGCTCGCGCTCGACGGCGGTGAGATGGCTGCGGGCCGGATCGAACAGGTGCCGGTAGAACGCCACGAGGCGATAGGCGGTGTCGGGGTTGATCGAAAGCGCCGCGAGCCAGTTCGGCACGAAGCCATACTGTCTGCGGAAGTCTTCATAGAGCTGCTTCACATGCGGCGGCAGCGACGCTTCGTCGGGCAGGCCGAGGCGCGAGATCGGCTCGGGCGCCTCCGCCGCGGGCGCGGAGAGGGCTGGAGCCGGGGCTGTTCTGAGGGCGGCGGTCGACATCGGGTCTGCTCCTGCCTGTTCGGGTCTAGCGGTCGAAGTACTTCTCGTCCGGCCAGACGCCGAGCGAGATGAAGATGCGGTTGGTGTGGTTGAACCAGGAGGCGGTCTCGATCGCCTCCAGTATCTCTGCGTCGCTCAGCCCGACCGCCCTGAGGCGGTCGAACGCGCGCGGTTCGACCGATTTCGGGTCGGTGGTCACGCTGGTCGCGAGATCGACGAGCGCCTGCTCCCGGGCGCTGAGCGGGGCGAGATGCGGGTCGAGAGCGATGCGGCGCGCCTTCTCATCGTCGCCGAGGGCCGAAGCGAGCGCGTTGACGTGGTGAATTTCGCAAAGGCCGCAGCCGTTGATCGCCGAGACGATGACGGCGATCAACTCCCGCTCCTGAAGCGGCAGTAAGCTCCCCTCAGTCGCGAACAGGCTTCCGAAATAGCCGGCGAACCGCTTCGCCGTCGCGCCGTTCACAGAGAGAGCCGCGATCCAGTTTTCACGGTGGTTCGCCTCGTAG
Organism: Hansschlegelia plantiphila; assembly: GCF_027922265.1. Lineage (GTDB taxonomy): Bacteria > Pseudomonadota > Alphaproteobacteria > Rhizobiales > Methylopilaceae > Methylopila > Methylopila plantiphila. The sequence continues at coordinate 150,009 of NZ_BSFI01000023.1, forward strand.
AGCGCGCGCACGTCGCCGTCGAGCGTATCAGCGGGCGGCGGCGGGAGCCGTGAGATGGCCGCCGCCGCGGTAGCGGCGTGGGAGACGGAAGAAAGAGCGGGCATGGACTGAACCTTGCGACGTCAGCGGCGGCTATTCCGCCGCCTGTGCGACAGGCGGGAACACGCCGAGATGGATCTGGCCGATGAGATCGTGGGTGGCGTCAGTGTTCGGCGGATGGAACGGGCCGGATCGGACGTCGCGGCTTAACCGTTCGAGCTCGGCGCGCTTGGAGAGCGAACTCGCGCCGGCCACCTTGGTCGCGCGGTCGACCACCCTCCGCGCGCCGTCGACCGCATGCTGCTTGGCTCCGAGCAGCTTCGTCGGCCACAGCAAGCCGTGGTCTTCGCCCCTGACCCATTCGTCGGCCACTTGCGAAAGATAGGCCCAGATGCTGTCGAGCTCGATCGAAGCCTTGGCGATCTCGGTCTGCGTCTGGGGGTGGTGGGCGTAGGTGCGTCCGTTCAGTGCGGGCGAGATCCGCCGCTTCGCGCCCTCGACGGCGAGGTCGAAGGCGCGGCGGGCGACGCCGTAGTAGACCGCGCCGATCGGCAGGACCGCCGACGAGATGATCCCGTCGATGAACGGATCAGCGGGCGGACCCGCGGGCAGCACGCGGGCGACATGCCGGCCCGGCGCGATGACGCCTTCGAGTACGGTGTCGTCGCTCTTCGTCGCGCGGACCCCGTGGGCGTCCCAGGTCTCTTCCGTGCGGTGGCCAGGATCCTGCCTGCGGATGAAGGCGTGAACGATGCGCGGATTCGCCGGGTCGCTCGAATCCAGGCCGTGAACGCCGAGCCAATCCCAGACCGGGGACAGCGAGGTGAAGATCTTACGTCCATGGAAGCTGTAGGCGCCGTCCGCCAATGGTTCGGCGGCGACGGAGGAGCCGGCGAGGCCAAGATCGTTTCCCGGTTCGCCATGTCCGGCGGCGAAGATCTTGCCGGCGACGGCCTCCTCCAGAATCCAGTCGATGGAATGATCGCCCCGGCGCCAGAGATAGGCGGCGGTCCCCACCCAATAGAGATGCATATTCACGGCGAGCGCCGTCGCCGGGGCGTGGTAGGCGAGGCGAGCCTGCTCGTGCAGAAGTTGCGGCAGGGTGAGGCCCCCTCCGCCGAACTCGACCGGGGCCGCCGCTTTCAGATAGCCCGCGGCGCGCAGGTCATCGAGATCTTCGTGGAAGAACCGGTTCTGCCGGTCGAACTCCGCCGCGCGGTCATGGACCGCCGCGAGGAGATCGTCGCTCAACGATATCCGGTTCGTTGCGACGGCGGACGGCGCGATGCTGATTTTGCTGTGCAGTCCCATGGGCCATTCGATCTCTTGGCGATCGTGACGCTGCGTCAGGCGCGGCAAAGCCAACAAAATATAGATTCTATCGAATGTCCAGAATGATATTCGTGGTTCGACCTCGCCCGTGTCAGCGGAAGGGTGTTTTTTCGTAGAGTCCGAGCTATTTAGCCGCGACGAGCGGCCGCAGCGCGAACCGCCGCGATTGCCGCCTCAGGCGGTCATTGCGCAAGATCGGCGCTCCACGCCCGCGCTGCTTCCGCCATCTCCAGGCGCTGGTCGCGGCTTTGGGTCGGATCTGGATGGACTATTTCAGCGCCAACCCAGAGCCGGCGCGACTTGCTCCAAAATGACCTCGATCACATGGGCGTTGTATGCGACGCCCAACTGGTTCGGGACGGTGAGGAGCAGCGTGTCGGCCTCCGCGATAGCCTCGTCCGCCTTCAGCTCCTCCACGAGCTTGTCGGGTTCGGCTGCATAGGACCGGCCGAAGATCGCGCGCATGTTGTCGATGACGCCGACCTGGTCGTCGCCGTCCCCGCGTCCAAAATAGGCGCGGTCCCGGTCGTCCACGAGCGCGAAGATCGAACGCGAGACCGACACACGCGGGGTTCGCGCATGCCCGGCGTCCTTCCAGGCGTCGCGGTAGAGGCGGATCTGCCGCGCCTGCTGCACGTGAAACGGCTCGCCGCTCTCGTCCTTCTTCAGGGTCGAGCTTTGCAGGTTCATGCCCTGCTTCGCCGCCCAGACGGCCGTGTCGTTCGACGCCGATCCCCACCAGATGCGGCTGCGCAGGCCGGCCGAATGCGGCTCGATGCGAAGCAGTCCCGGAGGGTTCGGGAACATCGGACGCGGATTAGGCTCGGCGAAGCCTTCCCCGTTCAGCACGTTCAGGAAGACTTCGGCGTGACGGCGACCCATGTCGGCGTCGCTCTCGCCGTCCGCCGGCGCATAGCCGAAATGCCGCCAACCCTCGATCACCTGCTCGGGCGAGCCGCGGCTGACGCCGAGCTGCAGCCGGCCTCCGGCGATCAGGTCCGCCGCGCCCGCGTCCTCGGCCATATAGAGCGGGTTCTCGTACCGCATGTCGATGACGCCGGTTCCGACCTCGATGCGGCTCGTCTTCGCGCCGACCGCCGCGAGAAGCGGAAATGGCGAGGCGAGCTGCCGCGCGAAGTGGTGGACCCGGAAGTAAGCGCCATCGGCGCCGAGCTCCTCGGCCGCCACGGCGAGGTCTATCGACTGCAGCAGCGCGTCGCCGGCTGAGCGGGTCTGCGAGTGCGCGGCGGGCGACCAGTGGCCGAACGAAAGGAAGCCGATCTTCTTCATGGGGTCTACTCTACGGGATCTGACGACCGGGTCCGGCCCTGGACGAGGACGCGTCCGATCTATTTCAGCGGGGCAGGGGCTTGGCATGCACGTGGCGAGACTACGCCCGCCACCCCGAAAGGCGGACGCGGAGTTGGTGGACGTCAGGCGGCTTTCAGCCCTCCGCGTCGCTGAGCGCGGCCTCGAGCGCCTTCTCGCGCACGCCGGGTCCGGCCATGACCCTTTCCGCCGAAGATTCCGCGTCCGGTCCCGACGCGGCGAGATGCGCGGCCGAAAGATGCGCGAGAGGAGCCGTGGCGAGATCGCGGCGCACGATTTCGACTTCCGGCGTGTCTTCTGCGAGGCGCTGGACCATCGCCGCGGAAACGGCGCGGCTGACTGAATCTCCGCCGAGAATGCCGGCGTCGACATGAAGGAGTTTCACAGGGGTCTCGGTATCTGTTTGTAACCGAGGACCTATAAGTTACTTGCCCAGCCTAGGCGCAAGGAGGCACATTTTTGAAACGCACGAACACCGATGTTCCCAGCTTCGGCTATACGGGCGCGGAATCGCACGACTGCCGGATGGTGAATTCCGTCCTTGCACGCATCGGCGACAAGTGGAGCGTGCTGGTGGTGATGTTCCTCGCCGACGGCTCGAAGCGCTTCAACGAGCTCAAGCGGCTGATCGGCGGGGTGTCCCAGCGCATGCTGACGCTGACGCTGCGTGGCCTCGAACGCGACGGGCTCGTCACGCGGACCGTGACGCCCAGCATTCCGCCACGGGTCGACTACGAGCTCACCGATCTCGGCCGCTCGCTGCAGAAGCATGCCGTCGCGCTCGCCGGCTGGGCGAACGAAAACCAGTCAGCGATCGAACGTGCGCGGACAAGGTTCGACAGCGAGCGCAAACAAACATCCTGAGCTTCATCGCCGTTCTCGTTTCCTTGCATGCGAGAGACGGCGACTCCCGATCTTGGGCGCAGCTTTGCGGGGCCCGCGGGTTGGATGTCCCCCTTGTCGCCGAGCACCCAAGAGCCTCGTGGATGCCCGGCAGTCTGTCGGTCGTCAGCTCCAGGCGTGGAGCGGCGGGTTCACCCCGTTCAGCGCGTGATTGCCGACGATCGCGTACTTCCAGCGTACGGGATCGTGCAGCGTGTGGGTTCGGGCGTTGCGCCAAAGACGATCGAGGTTGTGCTCGGCGAGCGTCGAGCGCGCGCCCGAGAGCTCGAACAGCTTGTTCGTCGCCGCGATGGCGATCTCGGTCGAGAGCACCTTGGCCTCGGCCGTCGCGATCTGGGCCTGGGCGACCGTCTCGGCCGTCGGATTCTCGACCGCTTGGTCGATCGCGCGTCCGGCCCGCTCCTGCAGCGCCTGCGCGGCGTGGAGCCGGATGGTGAGATCCCCGATCGCCTGTATCGTGTAGGGGTCGTCGGATGCGCGCTCGACCCCGCTGTCCACCCAGGCGCGGGACTTCGTGTTGACGAAGTCGATCGTCTCCGCGATGGCCGCGGACGCGATGCCCGTGTCGACCGCGACCTGGATGATCTGGAAGATCGCGCCGTCCGCGGTCGGACGCTCGTAGCCCTTGTAGCCGGGGACGAGGTGGGTCTTCGGCACCTTGACGTTGTCGAGGATCACCGTGCCCGAGAGCGTGGTCTTCTGGCCGAACGCCGACCAGTCGTCGATCACCGTCAGGCCCGGTGCGTCGCGTTCGGCGATCGCGTACCAGGCGCGGCCCTGGTCATCGAGCGCGACGATCGGCACGAGGTGCGCGAGGATGGCGCCCGACGAGTAGAACTTGCGTCCGTTGACGACGACGTGGTCGCCCGCCTCGGTGAACGTCGTTTCGAAATCCGCCGCGCGTTTCGACTTGAACTCGGAGAATGCGTTTCCGAAGCGCACGCCCTTCAACGCCTCGCCGAACAGCAGCTTCTGCTGCTCCGGGTCCGAGACCGTGCGGATCGCCGCGATCACGCCAAGGTGGTTCTGCGCGATCTGGCCGATCGACGAGTCCGCGGCCGAGATGATCTCGATGACCCTTGCGAGGGTGGCGTAGGAGACCTCCGGCCCGCCGAACGCCTTCGGCACGTTGATCGACCACAGCCCGCTCTGGGAGAAGGCGTCGAGCTCCGCGGTCGGCCAGATGCGCCTCGCGTCCCGTTCGGACGATCCGGGGGCGAACGCGGCCGCCAGCCGCTCGGCGACCGCGATCGCCTCGGCGTCGTCCTTGATCACGTGGGCGGGCGTGGACGACCGCTGGGGTCCGGGCACGCTTTTGGGGGCGTCGTCGACGACTGCGAGACGGGGCTGGGCGCCGGATGTGCTCATGGGTTTGTTTCCTGTCAAAGAGATATTGTGACGGTCAGGCCACGCGGGTCTCGATGGACGGCGCACGGCCGAGGTAGAACGCCTTGACGTCGCCGCGCGCCGCGAGCGCCTTGGCGTCGCCCTCAAGCGCGGTGCGGCCGTTTTCCAGCACCACGGCGCGGTCTGCGTGGCGCAGCGCGATCGCGGCGTTCTGCTCTGCCACCAGGATCGCGAGTCCGCTCTCTGTCGTGAGCCGCTTGAGGGCGCGGAAGATGTGCTCGACGACGAGCGGCGCGAGCCCCATGGACGGCTCGTCGAGCAGCAGCACGCGGGGCCGGCTCGCCAGCGCCCGGCCGATCGCGACCATCTGCTGCTCGCCGCCCGAGACCAGGCCCGCGGGACTGCGTCGGACCTCCGTGAGCCGCGGGAACAACGCATAGATCTTATCGAGATCCTCGCGCTGTTCCGCGCGCGTCGAGCTTCTCCCGAGCGCACCGGTGATGAGGTTCTCCTCGACGGTGAGCGAGCGGAAGCAGCGCCGGCCCTCCGGCGCGAGCACCAGCCCGCGCCGGACCAGCCGATGGACCGGCTGGTGGGTGACGTCCTCGCCCTCGAACGAGATGCGCCCGGCCGTCACCGCCCCGCGATCGACCGGCAGGAGGTTTGCAGCGGCCTTCAGCGTGGTGGTCTTGCCGGCGCCGTTCGCTCCGATCAGCGCGACGAACGCGCCGGCCGGGACAGCGACGCTCACGCCCGAAAGCGCGCGGATCGCGCCGCCATAGGAGACTTCGACGGCGTCGAGTTCGAGCAGAGGGCCGCTCGTCATTCCGCGCTCGCCTTGCGGACGGAGTCGGCGGCCTCTTCCCTGGCGCAGTCGCGCGGCTCGATCTTGTGCTCGACGGCGTACTGGGCCGCGGACTTTTCGATGATCGGCCGCAGCAGCTTCCAGTCCGGTGCGATCCAGTCCGAGACGACCTTCCACTTCTGCCCGTCCCACTGCTGGAACGTGACGCGCCCGTCGCCCTCGTGGTTGGCGCAGGTGACGTTGATCGAGTGGAACAGGCCCTTGGCCCCCAGCGCGGCCACCCGAGCTTCGTCGAGCCGGAGGTTCTCGAAGCCCCAGCGGACCTCGTCGCCCGTCAGCGTGCGCTTGCCGAACTTGGCTTGCGCGATCCGGATCGCCTCGACGTTCAGGATGCCGTTGACGATGCCGAGGTTGTGGTAGACGGAGCCGATGCGGGCCTTGTCCTGCAGGTTGCCCTTATTCGCGTCGTAGACCGTCTTGATGATCTCCTGCACCACCGGGTAGTCCGCGCCCGAGGCCTGCGTGGTGATCGCGACGTAGCCCTTGGCCGCGTCGCCCGCGGGGCGCACGTCCTCCTCGGAGTTCGACCAGACGTTGCCGACGATGTGGTCGGCCGGGAAGCCAGTCTTCTGAGCAGTCTTCAGGGCGACGGGGTTCATTACCCCCCAGCCGCGCAGCACCACGTAGTCGGGCTTGGCGCGGCGGATGGTCAGCCACTGCGCCTGCTGCTCGTTGCCGGGATGCGGCACCTCGATCTGCTGGACTTCGAACCCGAACTGCTTGGCCAGCAGATCGTAGATCGGGATCGTCTCCTTGCCGTAGGGCGAGCCGTGGTAGAGCACCACGATCTTCTTGCCCTTCAGCTTCTCGATCCCGCCCTCGCGGCCGGCGAGATAGTTCACGATGCCGGAGGTCTCGCTGTAGGGGTTGAGAAGCAGCGGGAAGACATAAGGGAAGACGCGGCCGTCGGTGGAGTCGGTGCGGCCGTGGTTGATGGTGATGAGCGGGACCTTGTCCTTGGTGATCCGGTCGATCATCGCGTAAGCGATGCCGACCGAGAGCGGGTTCCAGGCGGCCACGCCCGGGTTGTTCTTCAGCCGCTCGTAGACCTCGACGCCTCGCTCGACCTCGTACTGGGTCTCGCCCTCGCTCCAGGTCAGCTTCACCCCGTTCACGCCGCCGTCGCGGGTGTTGATGAGGTTCAGGTAGTCGATGAAGCCGCCGAAGAAGCCGGTTCCGCCGGCGGCATAGGGGCCCACGCGGTAGCTCTGGAGCGGAAAATACTGCTCGTCGGCAAGCGCCGCGGCCGAAGTCAGCGCTACGCTCGCGACGGCGGCTGCGCGAAGCCAGTGCTTGATGGTCATGGAAGTTCCCCCGGTGGGTTGGTCAGCCGCCGTAAGGCGGTTTAAGGAAGGGACGGAGCGCGCGAGCGCGCGCGCGGTCGGCGAGCGCCACGAGGCCTTTGGGCTCTGCGATCAGGAAAGCGATGATCAGCGCGCCGAGCAGCACGCGCTGGCTGAGCTCGAGCACGCCGGAGTCGAAAGCGCCGCCAAAGGCCGCCTGTCCGAGGCGCGAGAGGGCGAGCGGCAGGACGACGATCAGAGCCGCGCCGAAGAAGGCGCCGCGGATCGAGGCCAGCCCGCCGATGATCACGATGAAGAGGATCTGGAACGAGCGGTCGAGGTTGAAGCCCGCGGGCTCGATGGTCCGCAGGTAGGCGAAGGACCACAGCGCGCCCGCGACGCCGATGATGAAGGACGAGACCGCGAAGGCGACGAGCTTGGTCCGCAGGACGGGCACGCCGACGATGCGCGCCGCGGTCTCGTTGTCCCGGACCGCGATGAAGTTTCGGCCCGTCTGCGAATTGGCGAGGCGGACGGCGAACAGCGTTGCGGCGACCACCACCGTCAGGGCGAACAGGTACCGCTCGACCGGGCCGTCGATGACGTGGCCGGCCAGCACGATGTCCGGCGCCCGCACGACGCCCGACGCCGAGCCGTTCGAAAACCAGTCGAACTTGTTGAGCGCCCACTGGACGAAGAACTGCGCCGCGAGCGTCGAGACCGCGAGGTAAAAGCCGCGCAGCCTGAGGCTTGGCAGCCCGAACGCAAGGCCCACCGCGGCGGCCGACAGGCCCCCTAGGATCAGGCTGCCGACGAAGGGCAGGCCCGGCACGCGCAGGTCGAAGTTGAAGGCGGCGTAGGCCCCGACAGCCATGAAGGCGGCCGACCCGAGCGAGAGCTGGCCAGCGTAGCCTGTGAGCAGGTTAAGGCCCAGGCCTGCAAGCGACAATGCGAGGAACGGCAGCAGGATCGCCTCGAACAGGTAGGTCGAACCGACGAGCGGTGGCAGCAGGTAGGCGCTCGCCAGGACGAGCGCTCCCGCGACGGCCCCGGAGGTCAGGCGCCGCGATGGGGCGGCGAGCCGGAACGCGACGTCGGCCATCAAGCGCGCTCCGTCGACGGGCGGCCGAACAGCCCGGAGGGCTTCACGAGGAGCAGCGCGAGCGCGACCGCATAGGCGATCCAGCTTTCGATACCCCCGCCGAGCAACGGCCCGAGATAGACCTCGCCGAGCTTCTCCACCGCCCCGATGATCAGGCCGCCGACGATCGCGCCCGCTATGGAGTCGAAGCCACCGAGCACAAGCACGGGAAGCGCCTTCAGCACCACGAGCGAGAGCGAGAACTGGACGCCGAGCCGTGCGCCCCAGAGCAGGCCGGCCACGAGCGCGACCAGCCCGGCCGCCGTCCAGACGACGACCCAGACGCGGTGGAGACGAAGGCCGACGGCGACGGCAGCGAACTGGTCGTCGGCGACGGCCTGGAATGCGAGGCCGATCCGGGTGAAGCGGAAGAAGGCGAGGAGGCTCGCGACCATAGCGGCCGCGACGCCTGCGGCGACGAGGTCGAAGGTCGAGATGAAGACGCCCGCGACGTCGATCGGCGTGTCGTCGATCCCGAGGTCGAGCGCGTGGACCTGCGTCCCCCAGATAAGCTGAGCCGCGCCCTCGATGATGTAGGACAGGCCGAGAGTGGCCATGAACAGGGTGATGGGAGGCTGGTTGACCAGCGGCCTCAGAACGGCGCGCTCGACTCCGATCCCGATCAGGGTCAGGGCCGCGAACGTCAGGGCGAACGCCGCCCAGAACGGCAGGCCCTTTTCTACCAAGCTGACGAAGGTCAACGCTGCGAACAGCAGCAGCGCCCCTTGAGCGAAGTTCAGGACGCCCGAGGTCTTGTAAATCAGCACGAAGCCAATCGCGACGAGCGAGTACATCACCCCAGACAACAGGCCGCCGACCAAGACCTCGACGAAGAACTGGAAATCCGCGAGCTCCATCAAGCCGCTCCCGCCAGTTCGAGCGGGATCTCGTCGTCGTCGTGCGCGACGCCGAGATAGGCGTCGATTACGCCCTTGTCGTCGCGCACCTCCGCGGGCGCGCCATCGGCGATCTTGCGGCCGTGGTCGAGCACCGCGATCCGGTCGGAGATCTCCATGACGACGCCGATGTCGTGCTCGATCAGCACGACGGTCGCGCCCCAGCGGTCCCGCGCCGCCCGCACGAAGCGCACCATGTCGGCCTTCTCGGCGGCGTTCATGCCCGCCATCGGCTCGTCGAGCAGGAGCAGCTTCGGACGTGAGACAAGCGCGCGCGCAAGTTCGACGCGTTTGCGGACGCCATAGGGCAACGTGCCCGGCGCGCGATCGGCGATGGCGGTCAGTTCGATGAATGCGAGGATCTCGGTGACGAGCGAGCGTGCTTCCTCGGCGCGTGCGCCGGGCGATCCCACGATCTGTCCGAACAGCCCGGTGCGATCTTGGTGGGCGAGCCCCATGGCGACGTTGCCGGCGACGTCGAGACCGTTAAACAGCGCGAGGTTCTGGAAGGTGCGCGCGACGCCAAGGCTGGCGAGCGCCGCCGCCGGAACGGCGGCGAAGGATTTCCGGCCAATCAGGACGCAGCCCGCGTTCGGGCGGTAGAGGCCGCTGACGACATTGATCAGCGAGCTCTTGCCGGCGCCGTTCGGGCCTATGACTGAAAAAATCTCGCCTTCGGCGACTTTGAGATCGACGCCGGTCAGCGCGGTGACGCCGCCGAACGCGAGGCTCACTCCCGCGACCTCGAGCGCCGGCGCGCTTGCGTCAGCGGCGCGAGCGCCTTCTGTCGCCGCGCGTGGCGCGGCGATCGTCGATGTCGACATTGATAAATCCCCGAAGGTTTCGATCCGGCCTCAGGCCGCGGCGTGGATTGGCCGGGTCGCCTCAGCTCCCTGAGCTTCGAGCTCGCGCACCAGCGGGATGACCTCGCGCCCGAAGAATTCGACCTCCTCCTGGAAATGCAGGAAGCCGAGCAGCACGAGATCGACGCCGGCCTGCTTCAGATCGATGATCCGCTCGGCGATCTGTTTGGGGGTGCCGATCAGGTTGGTCTTGAAGCCGTCATTGTACTGGACGAGATCCTCGAAGGTGGACTTGGCCCAGTTGCCTTCGCCCTCGGGCGAGGCCTTGCCGGCGTTCTTCACCTCATGTCCGAAGGCGTTGACGGCGTCCGGGTTCGCCTTGGCGATGATCTCGTCCACGACCGCACGGGCTTCCGCCTCCGTGTCGCGCGCGACCGCGAATGCGTTGACGCCGATCTTCACGCGGCGGCCGTGCTCGGCGGCCTTGGCCTGGATGTCGTCGACCTGTCTGGCTATGTTTTCGGGCGTATTGCCGTTGGTGAAGTACCAATCGCTGACCCGCGAGGCCATGTCGCGGGCCGCACGCGAGGAGCCGCCCTGGAAGATCTCGGGGTGCGGGTCGACGGGCTTGGGCTTCAGCGAATAGTCGCGGTAGCGATAGAAGTCGCCGTTGAACGTAAAGCTCTCTTCGGTCCAGATCCCGCGAAGCGCCCGAATGAACTCTTCGGAGCGCCGGTAGCGCTCGTCGTGGTCGAGCCAAGGCTCGCCGATCGCGCGGAACTCACCTGAAAACCAGCCGGACACGACATTGACCGCGATCCGGCCGTTCGTGAGGTGGTTGATGGTGGCAAGCTGTTTTGCTGCGAGCGTGGGGTTCCACGGCCCGGGCAGCAGCGCTGCGATGACCGTCAGTTTCTCGGTCGCAGCCGCGAGCGCATGGGAGAACGAGACGCTCTCGTGCTGGTTCTCGGCGCCATAGCCGGCGGTGAAGCGGATCTGGCTCAGCGCATAGTCGAAGCCCGCCGCTTCGGCGATCTGCGCGAGCTTGCGGTTGTAGTCTATGCCCCAATGGGTCCGTTGCTCGATGTTGGAGATGACGAGGCCGCCAGAGACGTTCGGCACCCAGTAGGCAAATTTCAGCGGCTCGTTCGGGCGGTTTGATTGGGGCGTCTCGGCCATGTGGCCCTCCTGTATAGATTTGGCTGTCGAGCCGCTTAGGCGGCCACTGCATGGCGTGCGAGAGCTTCGACGGCTTCGTCGACCAGGGCATCGAGGCGGGCTCGGACGAGCGGGTCGATAATGATCCCGCGGTCATGCTGCGGCGTGGAGATGAACACGCCGGTCGGAAGCGTTCGCGCGTTGAAGAAACCAAACAGCGGCCGGAGCTGGTGCTCGATGACGAGCGCATGCCGATCGCTTCCCCCGGTCGCAATCAGGCCGACGGGGCGGCCGACCAGCGCCCGGTAATCGATCAGGTCAATAAAGTGCTTGAAGAGTCCGGGATACGAGCCTTTGTAGACTGGCGCACCAGCCAAAATCAGATCGGATCCCTCGACCGCCTCGAGCAGGCGCTCGATCTCCGCGGGCGCGTCCGTCCGCAGCTTAGTGGGGCCAAGGACGTGAGCGATCTCGCCGATGTCTATGACCTCGACGGCCGCTTCAACGCGCTCGGAGAGACGCTCCAGAACGTCCTCCAGCACAACCCTGGTGTTCGACGAAAGAGAGACGCTGCCGCTGATGGCGATGATGCGAGACGAGCTCATGCAGGATCAATCCGGATGACTATCCACAAATTCTATAAAATAACTGGATTGTCAACCGGTCGCGATACGGCAAATTTGGCGCGTCATGCGTTGATGTGCCGGCCCGGAAGCCGCTTTTTGGAATGATCAGGTCGAGTTCCCCGGCGTTTCACGCTGAGGGGCAGTTCTTGGCCAAGCCGCCGTTAAAATGGGAAGCGCTTCCGGGCTTAGGCGTAGCGGTCAGGCGTTGCAGGAGTTAGCGCTGGCCAGGGATTCCGCGTTGTCTTGCAAGACCTCACCGCGGAGGACTTGAAAGCTGGACGCCTTGTCCGGCTGCTGCCCGCATGGAGCTCAGCCGGCCTATGCACCTGCCGTTCCCCCGGACTGGGGGGTCATGCAGAAGCTGCGCTCGTTCATCGAGGTCGCTGCGGCGCGGTTCGGGCGCCACCCCTCCACCGGAACAAGCCGAGGCGATCTTGTCCGCAGCCCGCTGGATTCCCGGCCGCCGATCAGGCCATCGCTCAACGTGGTCATCAGCGCCCGGTAGCGGGCGCCGACCACGCGGGGCGCGAAGAAGCGGGCGGTGGCGACGCGCTGCTTCTGACGCTTCTCGCCTTCCTGGAACAGGACCGCCATGCGCGAGCGCCCGCGCACCCGCTCGATTAACTCGGCCTTGAACCCGGCTTGGCGCAGGCCCTCGCTGCGCAGCGCAGCCGAGAAGCACGGCTTCCAGCGACGGTTGCTCTTCGGCGGGATGTTGGGAGCGACGCCTGCGGCGTCGACCTGGCGGCGGATCCCCGGGCAAAAAACGACTTTGGCCGCTCGCGCGGCCAAATCGTAACACTTTTCAATCTTTGAAGAAACTGGAGCGGGCGATGGGATTCGAACCCACGACCTCATTCCGTTCTTGAACTCGCGCCTTCTGACGGCTGCACCACGACGAACTCGGCTGAAGCGGTATTTACTCGGAGTTACCGTGCGGACCGTAACCCCGATGTAACCGGCGAAAGTGATCGCGTCAGCGCGTCGCAGCGAGCGAAGGACGCTAAGCGCTCACTGTCACCTCAGGACGTGCGGAACGTTCGTGAGGATCGGTTGACGAACGCCCGACGAGAAGCCCGTCTGCCTGCGATAGGGTCTCGTCGGCGACGAGCCGCTCGACCTGCGCCAGAATGACGTCCCGCAATTGGGCGCTCGTCGCTTTGAATCCGAGGAGCCGTGATACTGCCACCACCACCTCCTCGCGTGTGGCCCCGAAATTCGTCGTGACGACGTGGCGCACGGCTTCCTGAAGCTCGATCGGCGGCAGCATCTCCGGCTTCCGTAAGGTCGTTGACAGGACGTCTCGCCTGTCGCGGATCGTCACCCGAGCATCCGGAATCCGGAGGAACTGGCCATCGAGCGCCACCCGCCCGGACCTTACGGCGATCTCCGCAGCCCTCTCCACCGCGGCCTGTATGCGTCCGCCCGAGCGCTGCAGTCCCCAAGCCGATCGGATCCTCGCGACGGCCTCATCGATATGGACTGGCCCCTCGACAGAGACGACATCAACGACGAGTTCCGCGAGCATGCCGACCGGCGTCTCATGGAGCTCGTACTGCAAATGGGCGCGCGGGGACGCCTCGACGTAGAAGCGATCCGCCAACCCGTCCTCGGCCACGTCCGAGAGCCCGACTTCCGTAAAGTCGCCTCGGTCCACGGTGACGATCTCGACATCCACGGCGCGCTGGCGCGCTGCGCTTGCCTCAAGGCGTTCAGCGAGCTCGACTTTCGCGGCCTCGATCGCCTCGCATAGGCGGTTGAGCTCTTCCTGAGGTCTCTGGAACCAATCGACGCTCCATACGCGACGGATGATCCAACCGTGATCTTCAAGAACGGTCTGACGGAGCCGGTCGCGATCCCGCGCCGACCTCGCGCCTGCATAGCTGCGGCTGTCGCATTCGACACCGAGTAGGTAACGGCCGGGATGCTCCTGGTCGGCGATCGCGAGGTCGATGAACAGTCCTGCGACTCCGACGCGCGGATGCACCTGATAGCCGCGCGCCTTGAGGGCCTCTGCCACCTGCGCTTCGAGTATTTCGGGCCCGGCGTTCGCCGCGCCCGGCTGCAGCGTCATTTGCCCGGTGCGGGCGTAGTTGAGGAAGAGCTTGAAAGCTAAGACGCCTTTGCCCTTCCCGCGCTCAAGATCGATGTCCTCGTCGGTGATCGAAGCATAGACTTCGCACCGGCGCTTAGCGCGACTGATGAGGACGTTCAGTCGTCGCTCGCCACCTTCAGCGCTGAGCGGGCCGAACCGCATGGCCATCTGACCCTGCGCGTTCTTCGCATAGCCCACGGAAATCAGGATGACGTCACGCTCGTCGCCCTGCACGTTCTCCAAGTTCTTGATGAAGAATGGCTCGCTGGGATGCGCGCTGAGGAACGTTTCGATGTCCGGGTTCTTGCGCCGCAGGATCTCAACCTCATCTTGGATCGCGCGACGCTGCTTTATCGAGAAGGTGGCGACGCCGAGCGAGAGTTCCGGATTGGACTTGGCGTGCTGAATGATGGCTTGTGCAACAGCCTTCGCCTCAATGAGGTTGGCGGTCGTCCCGCCGGAGTCAAACACGCCGTTGGGCACGAGATGGAACTGCAACCCCATGCCGGCCTCCCGCGTGTAGGGGCTCGGCACAATATACAGCTTATCCTCGTAGAACTGCGAGTTGGAAACGGCGATCAGGCTCTGGTGCCGGCTGCGGTAGTGCCAACGCAACATACGCTGCGGAAGGCCACGGGCGTGGAAAAGCCCCAAGATGCTCTCGATGTCAGCGACCTGTGCACCGTCATCCTCGTCATCCTCGCCGCTTCCCGTCATCTTCGAGAAGAACCGGGTCGGGGGGAGTTGCCGTTCATCGCCCACCACCACCACTTGGCGGCAGCGCCCGATGGCGCCCAGCGCGTCCACCGGCTGGATCTGACTAGCCTCATCCATGACGAGCAGATCGAAGGTCAACTGACCTGGTGGAAGAAACTGCGCGACGGATAACGGGCTCATCATAAGGACAGGCTTCAACGCCTGGATCGGCTGCGCCGCGCGGTGCATGAGTTGACGGATCGGCATATGGCCGCGGCGTCGCGCCATTTCGGCGCGCAGTACCCCGAGAGGCCCGACGCCGCCAAACGACGGCGGGATCTTCTTATGATGCGCCCTCGCCACCTCTATGCGCGACTCGGCGATGCGCTGGCGATCGAGGTTCGCGAACTCGCGTACCTGCCCCTCGTGAAGAGGACCGTCAAAACGGCCTAGGGCAGGATCGGCCGAGATCGCTACGCCAAGAAGGGCGTCGTAGTAGGCCATGGCGAAGGCGTTTTGAGCGGCGTCGGGAGAAACCCGGCCGTCTTCCAGCCTGTCGACCAACGCGGTCATTCCGAGCGCCCTCCCATGGGCGGCGCGATCGCGGAACGTCACCCACTTAGAAAGCTGTTCGCGGTTTCCCAGCCAGAGATCCAGGCGCAGCGACAGGTCTTGGAACTCGGCTTCAGAAACTACTGTCGCTCTAAACTGTGCTCTCGCGTCGGTCCGTAGGTCGGCCAGGAGGGCGGAAAGCTCGCTCGCCAGGCGATCAGCGTCGCGCTCCGCCTCGATCGCACGACGGGCTATCTCGGCCCTTTGATCGCCAAGCCTGGCGGCAAGCTTCCCCATAGCCGGATTGCCGATCAGCCATTCGGCGGCCTCTGCGAGGGCTGACAAGTCCGAAGCTTCTCCCTTCCAGGCTACCTCGAAAGCCGCCAGTCCGATCGGCTGGGCCTGCGCAAGAGCGGAGGCGCTTTCGCGCCATTCGACGATGCGATCGATCAGCGCGAGCCGCTCTTCCACGGTAGCTGGCGGCTTTTTCATCGCGGCGCGCGAGCGTCGGTCGGCATCTGCGAGACCATCGAGCCTTGCACGAAGGAGCCGGAGATCCACGCGCTCGGGCGTCAGCACATTCTCGAACGCCGGCCCGGCGGACGATCCAAGATCGTACCAGAACTGCCGCAGGTCCGATCGGAGTTCCCCAATCAGCTGCTTCAATTGGCTGGCTAGATCGCCAATTGCAGAACGCTCGGGAGTTCTACCGGCAATGAGGCGAGGCTCTGCTCCCAGTCCTCGTAGCGTCCGCATCCACTCGACAAGCGTCAGAAGTGGAGCTGCGGACGATCGCTCGCCGCGCCAGTCATTGGAGAACGCCGAGCGTGCAAAAGCGTCTTCGTCTCGGATCGTCTTGAGGGCCTTCTGGCCCGCCATGAGGCGGTCCAGCGTCTCAAGCTGCTGGCCCAAAGGGCTGTCTGGTTTCCTGAGGACGGTGCGCGCGACAGCATGGGCGCGCCGCCAATCGCCGTTCAATCGCCGGAGCGGGCCGGTGTGTAGCGCGAGCGCTTTGCGCGTCGAGGCGAGATCCGTCTCCCAGGCTGTGTCCGTCACAAGATCCCCGACAGCGGCGCGCGCTTCCTGGAACCGTGCGACCGCCTCCGCTATGTCGCCGGCGCGCTCGACGCCATGATCCCATACAGAGGCTGCAAATGCTTCAGGACTCGCAATTGGCGCCGCGGCGACGCGTTCGGCCGTCTCGATGAGGCGGTCCGCCCCGCTCAGTGTGTCGGAGGAGGTCGCCGATCCCAGTTCGATGCGGAGCCGTTCAGCCTCGTCCACGATGCGAGGCAGGCGCTGAGCCAACCGCCCGACGCGTTCGAACGCATCAAGGCCGAAGTCGCGTGGGAGCCAGCCGAACTGCTCGCGAACGCCTTCGAGCGGCGCGTCGGCGGTCGCCGCAACCAAGTCTCCCTCTAACAGACTGGCGAGCTCATTCAGGCGCCACCCCGCTTCGAGCGCGTCGCGCACCGCTTCGGGATCAGTCTCCCAAATCGAAGCTGCCAAAGCTTCGGGGCTGAGGTTGGGAGCGCCCGAGACGCGGCGTCCGATATCTGCAACGCCGGCGAACCCCGAGAGGCTGGACGGTGGCTCGACGCCGAACTTCTCTGACAGCGACTCACCTTCTTGAACGAGTCGACCTAGACCGCTCCGTGCGTCACCGATGCGGTCGATTATGCGTTCGAGCGCTGTCGCGACGACGACTTCGAGCCCGACGCCCCGCCAAGGATGCTGATCCGGCTGGCCGATGTCGCGAATGCGCTGGACGAGATCGTTCAGCAAAGCCGCTCGCTCGGTCTTGTCTTCCGGCGTCCAGCTCTGCGGATCGACCAGAGAAAAGTCGACCGGCCGCTGCCCAAGTCTATTCAGCCGCGCAAGTTCGCCAAGAATGCCGTAGGGGGACAAACCGCTCGGAGCCAGCGTCCGGTGGATGCGTTCGGCATGGCTGTTCAGGACGTCGCGGAGGCCGGTCAAACGATCGGCCAGAGACGTCGAGGGGGCGCCCCGAGGTTGGCCCAGTTCCCAAGTGCGCTTTAGCTCCTCGAGAACCAGACGTTTGTTCGCCTTGTTGCTGTGTAACTCCAGGCAGGCGTCTCCAACGCCTGCTTGATCGAGACGCCGCTTCACGACCTCGAGCGCGGCCATCTTCTCCGCGACGAACAGGACGGTCTTTCCATCGGCGACAGCGGAAGCGATGACGTTAGCGATAGTCTGCGACTTGCCGGTGCCGGGCGGTCCTTGGATGACGAGATTTCGCCCGGAGCGAACCTCATGGACGGCGACGGTCTGAGAACTGTCGCTGTCGACGATGTGCAGCATGTCGGCTGGGGAGATGAAGGGATCGATCGAGCCCTCTTCGGGGACGAGATCCGGCGTGACCGCAAATCCGTCCGCGAGGAGACCGCGGATCAAGGGACGATCCGAAATCCGGTCCGCCGGCGGCCAAATATCCGCGTCGAGGTCGCGGTACATCAGGAATTTGGCGAACGAGAAGAAGCCTAGGACGATGTCGTCAGACAGAACCGCCCAATCCGGCTTCGTCGAAACTGCTTCAGCGACCGCCGCGAAATAGGCCGTGGGGTCGAATTCATCTCCCGTGTCGAATACGGGTAACTTCAACGCGTGAACTCGGTCGAGATAAGATTCAAGCGACAGGTTTGTCGCAACGTCCTCTTGCCGGGCGCGCAGGCGGAACTTCTCCCCGGCTGCTCCTCGCTCCAGGCTTACCGGCACGAGCAGCAGCGGCGCGTGCCGCGCATTTTGGACGTTGTTCGGATCGATCCACTTCAGCATCCCGAGCGCGAGGAACAGGATGTTGACGCCTTGCTCCTCCTCCAAGGTGCGGGCGTCGTTATGAAGGTCAAGGAGACGCTTCTGCAGACCCTTCGACGTCATGCGGGTCTGGAGGCGCGTATCGACGTGTCGGGCGGCGACTCCGCGCTCATCAACTTCATCGTCTTCTGGCTGAGGCAGCTCGACGAGGCGGTTCTCTTCACTTTCGCCCTCATCCCCAGAACCCGCAGGACTTTCCCGTCCGGGGACGAAAGTAAAGGCTTTGCCATCGCGCAGCAGGCGGAAAATTTCAGATGACTTCTCATCGACGATTTCAATCGCGCGGGCGCTCTTCGAAAACCTGGGGACGTTGAGGAGCCGATTGCGCGCTGAAAGGTCGAGCAGTTCAGTTCGGGCTCGTTCAAGCTTCTCGGAGATCGGGAGATCGCTGCGAAAAACTGAGGCTTCGGTCGCGTCCGCCATGCAACTTCCTTCCAGAACCCGCCGCTCGAGCGCGGGTCAATCGATCCTTCACAGCTGCGCGAGAATTGCAATCAGAGGTCGGCTACGTAGATCGTCTTCGCTTCTCAACGAGACTGCTGAACCATAGGGCGAGAGTGGCAGAATGTGAGCTGGGAATGTGCCGGCGACGGCTTCCGGGCGTTAGCATACGTCGATACCACCCACTATGCGTGCTACCCACTATACCTCAGCTTGTATATGCGCGCTGGCTACGCGCGCGGTAGCACAGCCACGGCGCCCCCTCCCACGCCGCCCTAGCCAGCTTGCTACATGGCTGCATCACCGTCACACCATCACGAAGACTTCGGATGTGACGGCGTGGTGGTGGTGGCGGCGCTGTACGGCGGGCTGCGCTGGCGGCTGGGGGAGGGGGAATGACCAATCGAGACGGAGCTCACAAGAAGACCGGCGTTCCTGAACTTCTGCTTGATCGGCCGGATCGGACGCTGCGGATCGTGTTGCGCGCCATCATCGAGGCACATCCAGACCAAGCCGGGCGGACCGACGAGGCTCGTGTCGCGCAGGCGGTTGCCATCTTGCTCGGGCGCCAGCCGAGGAAAGGCGCGCCAGGCAAGAATAGAGATGAGCTCCTTAGTATGCTGGCCTTCGATTACTCCGTCGAGAAATACTATAACAAGCGAGATGTCAGCGTTACGTCCTTAGCCAAGCGACTGGTCGAATTTTATCCCGACACCGCTGGGACCGAGGGACGCGAGGCCGTCGTGCGCGACCTCGTCCGCAAGTTCGATGAGTTCGCTCCACAGCTCTTAGAGGCTGAGGCCTCCGATTCGGAGGAGCCGGACATCTACAGGCCGATCGACCGGATACTGCGCGCGTTTGGGGAGGCCGGATTGAAGGTGGAGCGCCGCGTCGTTCCAGTGGGCTACCGCGACAGAGATTAATCCCGGAATTTCCTCCGCTGCACTCTCCGCTTTTCCTGATCATTCATCGTCCCCCGCATTTCCAAGGAGGATTCGATGGAACCGGAAAAGCCTGTTGAGCCCTATGTCACGATAGCCCAGGCAGCGCAGACGCTCGGCGTCCACACATGGGCTCTGCGCCGCGCCGTGAAGGCCGGTACGATCCCCGCCTATGCGCCATTCAACAGCCGCAAGCTGGTGCGGCTTTCGGAAGTCGTGTCGGCGATCCGCGCTTCCCGTACGGAGGCGGCGCAGTGAGCGAAGGAATCTTCTCGCGCTACGCGCCGCTCGCATGGGAGCGCGACCTCAGAGTTCTGCCGATCGAGCCCGGGGACAAAAGGCCGGCCAAGGAAATCTCCGGCTGGCCTGGCTATCTCGCCGCGATCCCAGGTGCGGAAATCAAGACGGCTTGGCTATCGCGCTATGCGTCGAACGGCTGGGGCGTTCTCCTAGGGTCGAAGATAGCGCCGGACCATCAGCTGGTTGCGCTCGACATCGACGACGACCGCCTGGTTAAGCCGACGCTCGCCGTTTTGGGCATCAACCCCGAAGATCCTTCGTACTGCGCAAAGCGCGGCATGAAGGGGCTAACGGTTTTTATGCGCGCCCCGAAGAAGGGCTTCAAGTCGACCGTAATCGAAGGCGCAGAGCCCCTCGGGAACATAGACGTGCTCGGAGCCGGGAAGGAGACGGTCATGCCGCCGTCTATCCACCCCGATACCGGCAAACCCTACGAAAATCTGGGGACGACGCTGCTGGAGGCCGACCTGGCGCTTCTGCCGGAGCTGACCAAAAAGCAGGTGAAGCTGCTGAAGGTTGTGTTCGGCTCTCCGCATGTGCCGACGCTTATGCGAGGAGAACTAACGCACATCGCCGGGCTCGAATTCGCGGCGCAGTTGGTTAGCGCGGGAGCGTCTGATCAGGAGGCGGAAGCTCTTGTACGAGCGCTGCTGCCTGTCGACTACAAAGGCGACAGTCTCAAGGAACTCCCTGAGTGGCTCTCCTCGGCTCGCGATAAGGGCTACGATCAGCGCGAGGGCCGTGGCCCCAGTTTGGCGCAAGCCGTCATGGAGGTGGCCGTCGCCGGTTGTGTAGAGCTCTTCAACGACGGCGATCGCAACGGGTATGCCTCCGTCGCAGCGGAATCAGGCGTCGTGACGTACCGGGTCAACAGCGAAGGCTTCAAAACCTGGGTGCGTTATCAGGCGCACAAAGCTCTCGACCGCCCGGTAGGCGCCGGTCCGCTCCTCGAGGCGATTGCCGGAATCGAAGCCATGGCGCTATTCGACGGCGCTTCGTACGTGGTCAACAACCGGGTCGCCGGTGATGATGAGATCGTCGAGATCGACCTCGGCACAAGCGACGGCCGCACAGTCGTGATCGTCGGTGGCGGTTGGCGCGTTAGCCAAGAGCCGAGGAGTAAGTTCGCTCGTGGCTCGGGCTACAGCGCGCTCCCGGAGCCGGTTGGTGGCGGGAAGCTGAGCGATCTCCAGGAACTCCTCGGCCTTTCGATGGAGAATTTCCTGCTCGTCATCGCCTTCATCATCAATGCGCTGAAGCCCGGAGGTCCCTTCTTCATTCTGTTGGTCGAGGGCGAGCAGGGAAGCGGCAAGAGCTTCATCTGCGAGATCATCAAGAGGATTCTCGACCCCAATAAAGCCGGCCGTCTCCGCCTCCCCGACAATGAGAGGGATTTGATGATCCAGGCGAAGGAGTACCGGCACCTCAACTTCGACAATGCGTCCGGGATGAAGGCGGAAATGTCGGATGCTCTTTGCGCTCTCGCGACGGGGGGCGGCATCGCGGTCCGGAAGCTCTACACGGACGGCGACCTCCACGTGATGTCCTTCGCCCGCCCCTTCGTCCTCAATGGGATCTCTGGGTACGTGAACCGTCCCGACCTCATGGAGCGCGCGATCCCGCTTAAGCTCCCCGCCCTTCCTGAGAACACCCGCAAGACCGAGGCCGAACTGCTCGCCGCATTCGAGGCGATTCTGCCGGGACTCCTTGGGGTCCTGTATGACGCGGTCTCTGCAGCGCTGCGGAACCTGGCATCCGTCGAGCCGCCCCGTCACCTGCGGATGGCGGACGCCGCTCGTTGGATCAAGGCGGCCGAGCCCGCCCTAAGTCTTGAGGGGGAGCTTATCGGGTCCATCACCGAGGCCCAGAACGAGTTCGTGCTCGAACGCATTAACGATGATCCGCTGGTCATGAAGCTGCGGGGGCTCGCCGTCCGGAGGGCGCTTGAGGGCAAAGAAGGGCCGTTCGTCGGTTATGTCGCGGACCTGTTTACTGCGTTTGGCGAAGCGTCCAAGGGTCTCCCGCCAACTCCCTCCCGGCTTTCCCACACGCTGAAGCGTCTTCGGCCAGCCATGGAGAAGGCCGGCGTGACGGTCGAGTTCCTTCCTCGGGACCGCGCCGGTCAGAAGGTGCGTGTAACCGTTGATCGTTCTCGTCTCGAGCCGACGTTCGAGCAGGACTAGCGATTGTCCAGCGACAGGCGGGGGGACATTTACTCCTCCTGCCTACCACCTGCAGGCCCGCTGTGCCGCGCCGCCACCACCGCCACGCATACATCTGCTGTGGCGATTTCAACCTCAGTGAGCATCGAGTCCGAATCGTCGCGAGCTTAAACGCTCTTTCGGCTTAGCCGTTGTTTCATTGTCGCGGTTACGGCGCGGGTTACAATTCAACTCATTTCGCGCTGTTCCAAGTGTATCTCGCGATTACTTGTGTGGGTTACTGCGGCGTGTTTTCGTTTTCATCCAGTCTTAGTTCGGCAGGATCATCATCATGAACTTCTCGGTTAGTCTCACGAAGCGGACGCGCAAGCGGAAGCTCACCAGCGGCGCGGTCGTGCTTCACGATCGTTTCGTCTTAAACTATCTCGACCCGAACGGCGGTCGCCGCCGGCAGGAGTTCTTCGACCGGAAGCGCGACGCGGAAGCCCGGCAGCGGGCTTTGCAGTCGCAGGTCGCCGAGGGAGCCTACGTTGATGAGCGGACGGTTCCGACTGTCGGCGAGGCGGTCAATCATTGGCTCGCCGATCGCGAGGGCAACGTCAAGGCGACGACGCTCAAGGGCTACAAGGTCGTCTGCAACGTTATCCGCGGGCCGCTGTTGGTGGGCACGCGCCGGGAGCGCGCGGAATACACCGCGACGGGCGCGAAGCCGAAGGGCGCGACCTTCGTCAAGCTGCTCGGCGACGTGAAGCTGAACGACCTGACCACGGCCGCGATCCGGGCGTGGCACCGGACTGTCGTCGAGCAGACCGGGACTTATACGGCGAACCGCGCCAAAGCCCATCTGAAGTCGATACTGGCGCTCGCAGAGGAGGATTTCAAAGTCCGCGCGCCCTCGATGCCGACGGGGCTTTCGCGAGCGCGGCACAAGCCGAAGAAGGCCATCCTCACCAGCGAGGCGATCCGGGCCGTCATTAAAGCCGCACGGGATGACGAGTACGGCGTCTATTGCGCCTTCCCCTTCCTCGCAGGCACGCGACCGAGCGAGCAGCTCGGGCTGCTGTGGGACGATGTCGACTTCGACAAGAACGTGATCCGCATCCGGCGCATCCAGGAGCGTGACGGCTCCCTGACCGAGATGACCAAGACCGAGGCTGGCACCCGCGAGATCCCGATGATGCCGACGCTTCGCGAGATGCTGCTCGCTTGGCGCGTCCGGTGCCCGCGAAAGGGCAAGGAGCTTCACCGCGTATTCCCTGGCCCTGGCCGGCTCCAGCCTTGGCCGAAGCCCCGGATCGGCGGCGGAGGGCCGCTGCTCTACCAGAACTACCGGAAGCGATATTGGGAGCCGGCGTTCGAGCGGCTTGAGCTTCCTTATGTTACGCCGCACTCGGCGCGGCATTCGTTCATCTCGACGCTACAGGCTCAGGGCATCGAGGTCGGGCTGGTCGCCCAAATCGCCGGCCATGCCAACCCGACTGTGACGCTTGGCCATTATACTCAGGCGGTCAGGGGAGGAGCTGCGGCGATCACCGCCCTCGAGCGAGCCTATGTGTAACCCGGAGGGGGGTGAACTCGTCCTTGAGGTTAGGTGCCTCGTGACCGGAGTGCTCGAGCTGTGTACGATTGAGGGGACCTCGCTGCGTTCCGGGGTGCCACTCGATGAGCTGGTCGCCGCGCTCAACGCGTTCGGCGGGTGTGAGACTGATGGCTACGCGATCGTCCAGCACGAGACGCTTTGTGGCTGCGGCTGGCGCCACCGGCCGGCATAGGCCGACGCCGGACCTCCTGGCGTACGCGAACGGCAGCTGGCGGGCAGGGTGGGCACAGGCCGCTGCACCCGCGCCGCCCGTCCCCAGCGGTCCCCGCGCCGGCCCTGGCGCAGGGCGCCTCCGCGGCGCGCAATGCGCGCAACTCCCCCCAGTTGCGGCTGCTGCAAATCCGGAGGGGACCCGAAAGGCCGTCGAACATATCCGGGGAGGCTCTAGCCTGACGTCTACGCCTCGTGGCTGGACTTCTTGCTCGCGCGCTTGCGTGGAAGAGGGGCGTCGATCGGCTCGCCGTGCTCGACGAGCAGCTCCGCGATAGGGACTTGGAGCGCAAGTGATATGTGCCAAAGCGTGACGGCGGTCGGATTGCGCGTGCCGATCTCAAGGCCGCTTACATAGGCTCGGTCGACGCCCATCCGATTGGCGACCGCCTCCTGAGATAGGTCAGCGGCGAGCCGGTGACGTCTGACATTCGCGCCGATGACGCGTCGCACATCCATACGGACATGCGCCAAAATTGTGCATTGTTGTGCTACGCACTATAATGCACGTTAACGGATTGAACTGGATCGATTGATGGCCTTCCCATTGCCCTGGACTTTTCCCGGCTTAATCGAGTTGGCCGAGATCGCCGCGCAGATATCACTGATAGCATTGGTGGTTTCGCTGTTTCTGACCACCTGCTTTTTCGCCGTCGCTGGTCCGTTGGTTTTGGGGCCGCAAAACCTCAGACTGGACAAAAAGGCTCAGCGCGAAGCCGTTGAGCGGCAGAACCGGGACGCCCGAGACCTAGAAGAGGAAGAATGGCGAACTGAGGTTCTTCGAGAACTCAGAGCGATATCGGGTACTAAAAGGTATCGGAATTAGACTTTACTAGATTTCGGTCTCGGCGTCGGTGCAATTACCGGCGCGTCGCAGTGACATCCATTCGATCGGACACGTACCGGCGGATGCTCGGCCAACTGGTCGATGTTAGGAAAGCCGCAGGCGTCACTCAGGCCGAGCTTGGTCGCCGCGTGGGGCGGCGGCAGACCTTCATCTCAAAAGTGGAGCTCGGTGAGCGTCGCCTCGACGTGGCGGAGTTCATCAATCTAGGCCGCGCGATCGGAGCGGATCCTTACGCGCTAATGCGGAAGGTGGAGAGTTGAAGACCGCTAGGCGCCCAGAAGCAGACCTTGCTAAGTGCGTGTCTGAACGTCAGGTATGGGGCCGTAAGCAGACTAGCAGGTTCCGGCGACGATCCTGAGGCTACCTGCCCTTCGCGCGCCGGGATGCGAACGGGCAGCTTGCGGCTATCCCGGTCTCCGGCGCCAGATCTTTTTATCCTTGCAACGCACTGGTTAAGCGCCGGAAGGGGACGGGCTAACGGGCTTCGCGGGCGGCGCCTTCTTGCTTCTGGGCCTGTCCCTCGCCTTGGTAGACGGGTCCGCCTTGCCATTGGTCCGGTTGGTCCGCGGCTGCGGCTCTGTCAGTGCTACCGACTGCTTTGATGCGGTCAATTGCGCCCGCCATGCGTGCTTCAGGCCGTCGAGTTGCTCAAGGAGAGACGCGTAGTCATTGATCCGAGCGGCAGGATCTTCGTGCAGATTGTGGTCACGCCTGATCGGAACCATCGTGTTGCGGATCGCTTCCGCCTCAGCAGAGTCGTCAAGCTGCGCCTCAATCTGCCGAAGCGCGATAGTCACCTGTTCACGCGTCGCATGAGCGGGATGATCAACCTTGAACAGAGCTATCCGCTCGGCGACCAGGGTTTCGAGCTTTTTGTTTGCAGCGTCATCGCTCGCGCGCCGAACCGCCTCATTGACCGCGCGGAAGATGATACGCATGCGGCTCAGGAACTGATCGACATGCGGCCCCAAATTGGCGTCGGGTTTATTGCAGATTTCTATTAAGGCTTTCGCGAACGCGATCTTGTCGATCCTGCCCTTGTGGCGCTTTACCTCACGATTGATGGCCTCCAGCATGGGGCCACCCTTCGCAATTTCCTCTTCGATCGTCGAGAGAGGGATAGTCGGCGGCGTTCCCTCTCGAAATTTCGTCACCTCCTCGATGACGAGTTCCATCGCCCGATGAGCGAGTGGTGCGGGCACAAGATCTTCGATCACAGGAGCGGCCGGCCAACCATCAACACCTTCGCCTAGTTGTTTGAGATCAAGGATATTCTCGGCCTTGATCAGCTTTCTCAAGCGCTGATCCTTCGCGAAGTCGGCCTTGGCCGTCACGCCTTCCTCATCACCGTCGAGCAAAGCGACGACGGGCGGCTTGTCCGCGCCCTGCCCGCGGATCCGAAACACGGTATAGCCGATCTCCTGCGCCGATCCGCTGGGCACGATGACCATCCGGTTCAGGTCGAGGGTGTCGTCCTGAATGCCCGGCGAACTCAAACGCGTTAGATTAGCGGTGCCTGCCAGGATGATCTGGTCCGCGGCGCCCTCCACCAGTAAGTTTACCGACCCGACAAACGCACTTTCGCCGACGAAGGCACCGAATGCCGAACGCAAGGGCTCGTAATGATTGCGACTGACGCTCGGCACCACGCGGGTGCCGTCGAAACCGCTCCCTTTTTCCAGGACACGGATGCGTTCCGAATGGTTCTTGTCGAGCAGAAACGGTGAATGGGTCACATATACGACCTGGATCGGCTCGACGCCGGGTTCAGGCTCGGCGAGATCGCGGAACACCCGCATCAGGTCCTGCTGCGCCTCGGCGGAGAGATAGGTATCGGGTTCATCCATCAGCAAGATCGACTCCCGCTCAGATGACGGGCGATGTATCTGTGTCTGGATCAGATAGGACAGGAAGTAGCGCAGCCCGCTGCTACGCTCGGAGAAGGTATAAACCGTGCCGGTGCGATCGCTTATGACGAAGACCAGTTCACGGTCGCGGGTCGAAACCTTCAGGCTGAAATCTCTATCCTGCACCCAGTATCGGCGAAAGTTGAGCTTACGATCGAGTTGCTGGTTGGCGGATTCGAGCAGCCCGCCGACATAGCCGTCATGCTGATGGTCGATTCCATTCGCAAGTTCAGCAAGGCTGTTCGGATCGATTTCGCCAAGGGTTAGAAGTAGGCTGCGCCCAAGTTCCAGCGACTTCAGGGTGCTCTTGTCGACATGTGCGGCAATGGGTTCGGAAAGGTCCGCTAACGCGCTCACGACCTGTCCTGCGTTCTGCTGAACAGCAGCCGCGCCCCCCTTGATCAGCGGACGGAGACCGCTGATCGCGCCGATCAAGCTTTCTATCAACGACCTGGAGTAGGTCGCCACCGGCGCATCGCCACCTTTCTCGAGAAAGGAGAAAGGCACCGAGTTCGGAAGGGCCACTCCCGAATCGATCTCGAATGGACGGGGCACCAATTGCTCAATCTGTCGGGTTTGCCCCTCGGATAGCTCATATTTGTCGAAGCTGTCTCCGTGCGGAAGCCAGACCGTCAATGTGGCTGGCTCCTCCCTGAACATCAGAAAACGACGAAATCCGGTGTCGGTGATCTCGAGGACTTTGGCAATCTCCTTTGCCTCTTCCTCGGAGAGCCCGTCCCATCCGACCCCGACATGCGGCCAGCATCGCTGCCCTTTGGCTACGCCAAAAAAGGGAGAATAGCGGCACAGGTCGCGCTGTTCGATTTCTTTGCCAGTGATTGCATTCTTTATGACACCCAGCAGATGGCTCTTGCCGGACTCGTTCGCGCCAACGACAGTCGTGATGCGCGGATCCAATTCAACCGTCACATAGGGGTAAAAGCGGTCCCTGAATATTTCCCAGGGCTGCGGCTGAACGCGGGTATCAAGTTTGCGCGCATGGTCGAAGTTGAAGGATTTGTAGAACCGCGCATAGGCTGTCTTGAGCTTCACAAGAATCCTCCCCCAAGTGATACTCGTCATGTAGTAGCAAGCAGGGACAGCCTGACAATAGTAGGAACAAAGAAGAACCGGTAAAAGCCTGAGTTAGCCCGCTGGTCGCACGTCAGAAGCAGGCCTGCCCTTAAAGCGTGAACAAGCCTCGTTGCGGCCGGGCCCGCGATCGGGTCGTAATAGTCAGGGTACAAGCGGCGAATTCAGCGAGAGGCGATCGGAGCGATTAACGTCCGAGATGAAGGCGCGAAGCGACCGTTCTCAACGTCGTGCCGGGAAGGCCGCTTTGGGTCATCCGCGCTCAGAGACGCGCAGCCGCGAGTGCCAGAAGCCGACGTGGCGGAAACAATGCAAACGCGACTTTAAAAGCCTGAGCAGATAGGGGCTGCCAAGAACCGCGGCGAGCAGACCTGCGGGAACTTGGAACGGGAAAATTACCGTTCGCCCGAGAACGTCAGCGAACAGCATGACACAGCCGCCGAGCAGAACCCGCAAGATGCGCGCGAGCGTGTTCATGCCCATAATCCGAGCGAGGTGTGGGCCCATAAGCCGGATGAAGCTGAGCGGCCCGACGATCACGGAGGCGGCGCCGTCAGCACGACCTTTATCGCAGCACGGTAAAGTGGGACTGGACCAGCGAGACGCCGAAGGCTGCGGCCGGTGTTCGACTGACTGGCAGCATGTCGAGCCAGCGCGCGACTTAGAGGATCGTGCCCAAGCCTGCCGGCTGCGATCGTGACCGAGATCGCGGCCTAGCCGCCCTCTCTTGTCGACGCGCGTAGCTGATCGCGCATTGAGTTGTTCCTCGTATGTTTATACAATCTGAGGCTATCGTTCTACCCTTAATAGCTGCATATCAATCGCTCGATGTCCGACTTTATTCCGCTCTATCGCCGCTTCCACGATCTCACCGAGAAGGAGCTTGCGGATCCCGAGGCTCTCGCGCTGACCGAGTACGTGCCGTGGGCGAAAACGGGTTGGCCGGAGGTTCTTGCTTCAAAACGCGTGGTTGTGCTGGCGGAAGCGGGTTCCGGCAAAACCGAAGAAATGCGCCAGCAAGCAAAGCGCATGGTGGGGGAAGGAAAAGCCGCCTTCTTCGTGCCGCTCGAAAGGCTTGGCCGCGAAAGGCTACGCGACTGTCTCGACGCTGACGAGGAGGCAAGACTTGATGCATGGATGGCGGACGCGACTGCGCCCGGATATTTCTTTCTCGACGCTGTCGATGAGCTCAAGCTGACAGCTGGTAAGCTAGACCAAGCCCTTATGCGTTTCGCGAAGGATGTGGGCGGCAGCCTGGATCGAACACACGTTGTGATCTCCTGCCGCCCGAACGACTGGTGGCACAGCATCGACGCAGTCGCTGTCGGCGAGCGACTTGCGGTGCGTGAAAAGGCGAAACACGAAGAACTCAAAGACGCCGAGCAGACCTTCTTGGAAGCCCTGCGCCGCCGCGAAACAAGCAGGACAACCGACGACAATGCCGCGCCGAAGGAGCCAGCCACTCCGGCGCTACGCATCGTGGCGCTCTTGCCGCTCGGAAATGAGCAGATTCAGAAATTCGCGGAGCGGCGTATAGCCGACGCGGAGGCCTTTCTCGAGGAGATCGGCCGTCAGCAAGCATGGACCTTCGCGCGACGCCCGCTCGATCTGATCGAGTTGATCGATCTCTGGAAGAGCAGGCGCCGTCTGGGAACACGCCTCGATCAGCATGAAGCCAGCATTTCGGCACGGCTCAAAGATGCTGCCGGGCGTCTGGACTACGGTGCCCTCACGGATCAAAAAGCGCGCGATCGGGCCGAACGGCTGGCGCTCGCGCTGGAACTTACGCGGACGCGGACGCTTCGTTCACCCGCTCAGTCTTCCGGCGGACTAAACTCGGAAGTTGTTCTCGATCCCGCCGACGTGTTGAAGGATTGGTCGGAGAAGGACCGACAAGCCTTGCTTCGCCGCGCCCTGTTCGATCCTGCCACCTACGGACGGGTGCGCTTTCACCATCGCTCGGTTCAGGAATATCTCGCAGCTCGCCGGCTGCAGAAACTCCGCGCTAATGGCATGTCGGACAGGGCGCTGCACCGACTGCTATTTGCTCAACAATATGGCGAGCACGTTGTATTGCCGTCGATGCGTCCCATCGCGGCCTGGCTGGCGCTTTGGGACGACACGGTGCGGCGTGAGCTCCTCGCGCGAGAGCCTGAAACACTACTTTCTCTAGGCGATCCGCAATCACTCGACCATAGTGTACGCGCAAATCTCTTGCGCGCCTTTGCGAGCAGCTACGGCAAGGGCGGCTGGCGCGGCCTCAACATTCCGATCCGTGAAGTACGACGGCTGGCTGGTCCCGAGCTTGCCGCCGTCATTCGAGAGCTGTGGGACGAAGCGTCGAGCAATCCTGATGTGAGGGAATTGCTGATCGAAGCGATCTGGCAGGGGCCAGTCGCCAACTGCTCCGACCTGGCCGAGCGCGCGGCGCTCGATCCGAGCTGGGTCTCCTATCACCGCGTGGCAGCAATCCGCGCGCTGGCTGCGTGCGGGGACCACGGAGCTCTCGTCCGTGTCGTGCGATCCATAATGACGGAGCCGGAGCGCTGGCCTGCGTCGGTGATCCCAGCAGTTTCAGGAGATCTGTTCCCTAAGCATCTCTCAGTGGATGAGCTGATTGCGCTCATTGAACGCACGCCCGAAAGCAAGTCGGTGGCATCGGGCTTCGGCTGGGAGCTGCCGCGCCTTGTTCGAGCACTGGAACCGCGTTCGCCAGACGCAACCGCGCTACGCGACAAGCTGGCCGAGTTAATTTGGGAAGGTCGTGTCCCAGGAAGAGATCACTACGATCTCACGAGCAAATTCTCGTACCTTGCCCAGGCCTTGGCTTCGTTGTGCGAACGGCAACTCGATCAGGGCATTGCGGATGCCGATCTGATCGCAGCGGCGGTCGTGGCGTCGCGATTTGAAGACCGTAACACCGTCGACAACGAGCCCGGTAAGAAGCTCCGCGCAGCCTTCCGCGACGTGCCCGCGTTGCGGGACCAAGCCTTTTGGCGTGAGCTCAATGTTATGGACGAAACTGCGCCGACGACAGACGCGCGTCAGCGCTTCTTCCAGGCCGAGTACGACAGCCTGATCGGCAACGTCGAGCAAGCTGACCGGCACTGGCTGGAGACCGCGCTTGCCGATCTCACCCAGCCAGATCGCCGTCCAGTTGCGCTTCAGGCGCTTCTTCGTCTGTGGGGCATGCGCGGCGGACGTTTGGACGAGGTCTCCGAACTTCGTGAGTCGGTTCGGGACGATCCTGATGTTCCTGCTGTCATCGACCATCAGACAATGCCGCTGCCGGCAGGGCCGGCGGATGCCACACTCGAGCGCAGGACCCAGCGGCGCGAGCTTGTCCGTAAAGGACGCGAAGTTCAGCGCGTCGAGAGCTGGAAAAAATGGCGGCGCGAGCTCATCGATAAGCTTGACGACGCCTTCAGCGCTGCAAAGTCTGAGACGACGCTGCACTACCTCTATTTATGGCTCGAAGCGCAGCGTGGTTCCGGGCATCGCTTCGACGTATGGGATCGCAAAACGGTTGCGGAGGCCTTCTCTCCGGAGGTGGCCGAGCGCGCGGCGCAGGGATTTCGAGCTGTTTGGCGGACAGAAATTCCGGCAATGTGGAGCGCACGGCCGCCGGACGAGCGAAATACGACGCCCTATCGTTGGATCTATGGACTTTCAGGGATTGCGGGGGAACGCGAAGTCCCAGGCTGGGCGGAGGGGCTCTCTGCGGACGAGGCCCGGCGCGCGGCCGCCTATGCCCCGATTGAGCTGAACGGGCTCGCGCCTTTCATCGTCGAGCTTGCGCGTGTCCATCCCGATGCCGTCGAACAGGTACTCGGCGAGGAGCTCGCTGCCCAACTCGGGCAAGGCGCGGATCACGGTCATCTGACGATACTTGAAGATCTGAGCTACGCGGCGCCTGAGTTGCAGCGCCTGTTTGTACCGCGCCTCCTGCGCCAGCTTGAAACATGGCCGGACCCTGCCGCCCGTGAAGCGGCGGCCGCATGGAAGCATCATCTCGAGCAGGCGCTCAAAGTGCTTGAGGCCAGCAATGACGCTGAAAGTCGAACGCACGTCGCGTCGATCTGTGCGACGCGTTTCGAGCAGGATCCCGCCGGGCCGATGGCTATCTCATGGCTGGCGGGATTGTTTCGCTTCGATCCCGCTCAGGCGACCCGTCTGCTGGTGGAAGCGCTGGCGCGTGAGCCTGGTGTTCGCGGACAGGCGGTCGAGATGTTCGCGGCCCTGTTCGGACAACGGGACGCGAACAGTTTTGGAATTGAAAAACCCCTGCCGCGCGCTGCGGCGTTAGGTCAGCTGGTGCGCGCAGCGTATGCGAATGTTCGAATGGCGGACGACAATGTGCACGAGGGTTCTTATACTCCGAACCGCCGCGACGAGGCCGAGCGGGCGCGCGGCTACCTCTTGCAAGCGCTACTCGCGACGCCGGGACAGCTCGCGCATGATGAGATAGTGGCGCTCTCGGATGAGCCTGACTTTGCGCATTTCCCGGATCGGCTGAAGCTACTCGCCCGTCAGAGCGCCGCGCGCGATGCCGAATTTCCTGCGTTCTCCGCCGACGATATCGTCGCGCTCGATACGCAGTTTGAAGCTCCGCCACACGACCGGGACGGCCTGTTTCAGCTCATGCTCGACCGGCTCGACGATGAGGCGGAATACATCGCCCATCATGAATTCACGACCCGGAAGACGCTGCGCTCAATAAAAGACGAAACGGAGATGCAGCGGACGTTAGCAGGTCGCCTCGATGCGCAGGCCAAAGGCGCTTACCGGGTTGTCCGCGAGAACGAAGCCGCAGACGCCAAGCGGAACGATATTCAGCTGCTCGCCGTTCGTGGCGATCAGATGGCGGCTATAGAGGTGAAGATCGCCGACAACAGGTACAGCGTGGCGGAGCTTGAGTGGGCGCTCGAACACCAGCTGGTCGGGCAGTACCTGCGCCATGAACGGTGCAAGGCGGGATGCTTTTTGCTGACGTATCATGGGCGAAAGGGCTCATGGGAACACCCGGTTACATCGGAGCCAATAAGCTTCGAGCAGGTCATCTTGTATCTGTCGGACAAGGCCGCCGCGCTAGAGGCTGGTAGCAACGGTGATTACCGGCTGGCCGTGGTCGGCCTCGATTTGAACGATCCACCTCTCGTTCAGGCGCAGCTCGGCAGGGCGCGTCGCGCTGCAAAAACCGAGTAGCGGAAGTGCAAAAAACGGCAATCCGGAAAATCAAAATGTTCTTCCGAAATGCAGTTAAAGCTGCCTCGAAGCCCGTCGCAGCATGCTTGGAAGCGGACCTCCTGGACGTCAGTTAGGGTCAGATTCGGGCGAGACACATTGGACACCGTCGAACTCCTCCAACAGGGCGACTTCAAATCGCCTGTGTAAGGCGGGCTTGTAACCGCGCTGTAACCACGATCCTCGAAGCGCTCTCTCCGCACTTTCCAAGCATGGCTCCGAAAACGACAAAAGCCGCGGCGAACCGCGGCTTTTTGGCATTTGAATTACTGGAGCGGGCGATGGGATTCGAACCCACGACCCCAACCTTGGCAAGGTTGTGCTCTACCCCTGAGCTACGCCCGCCCGAAAGCAAATCCCGCGGAGGTGGGTGACCTCCGCGGACGGCGCTCTATGCCGCAACGGCGGACCGATTGCAAGACGGATTCGCCCTCGTGGCTCGCGCCGGCGGAAGGGCGCCGGTAAAGCGGCCGTCGAACGGAAGGAGGCGACATGCCCGCGACCCGCGAAGAGCTTATGGCCTATCTTGACGCCCTTGGAATCAGGACCTCGACGATCGAGCATCCCGCGGTCTTCACGGTCGCGGAGTCGCAGTCCCTGCGGGCCAGCATCGTGGGCGGCAAGTCAAAAAACCTGTTCCTGAAGGACAAGAAGGGTCGACTGTTCCTTCTGAGCGCCGAGGACGAGGCGGTGCTTGACCTCAAGCGCCTGCACGAGAAGCTCGGCGCGCAGGGGCGCCTCTCCTTCGCCTCCGCGGGGCAATTGCTGGAGATCTGGGGCGTCGAGCCGGACTCGGCGACGCCATTCGGCGCGATCAACGATCGCGAGGGCAGGGTCACGGTCGTGCTGGATGCGAAACTGATCGCCCACGGGGTGGTGAACTTCCATCCGCTGACGAACACCGCGACGACCGCGATCGCAAGCGAAGATCTCCTGCGCTTTCTGTCGGCCACGGGCCACGAGGCGCTGACGGTGGCCGTCTCGGAAAGCTAACACGCCGTCCGCCTCTATTCTACCTAAGATTGTATTTGCGCGATAATGCACGTCATGCATATTTCCTGGAGTTGCGTTAGCGGCCGAATGCAATCGGGTGTGGATCACGATCTGCGTCCGGGTCGTGGGGCGGGTCCGCTTGAGGCGGGCGAGCGGTCGCCGGGGCGTCTGGGGCATGAAAATCAGGAAGATGGTGGGGGCGGCGCTTGCGGCGTCCAGCCTCGCCGCGTGCGGGTCGGCCAACGAGAAGGTGGCCAGGGCCGATTTCGGGGACGTCCGAGCGCTGGCCACGACCGGCGCGCTGCGCATCGTCACGGAACGCCAGCGCCGCGGCTACCAACCGGTCGTCTGCACGGAGCCGATGCCGGATTATGCGGTCGCGTTCGACCGGAAGACCGACGTCAACCTCAAGCTGATCGGGACGATCACGCCGCCCGCGACGGCCCCCGCCTCGGGCGAGGGCGCAGTCGTCGTCGACGCGAAGGAGAAACTCGATGAAGGCGAGGGCCGCGCGGCCGCGGTGCTGGCGCTCCGCGACGGGCTCTACGCGGCCTGCCAGAGCTATGCCAACGGCGTCATCGGCCACGACGCCTACGCCATGATCCTCAGCCAGTATGGCTATCTGCTCGTCGCGCTCGTCGGCGGCGGCAAGGCCGACGCCGTCGATGACAAGGGCAAGAAGGTGACTGCGGTGGCGGCCGCCGCGATCGACTCCCGCAAGGCGGCGCTCTCGACGCTTATCGTGGCCTGCGTCAGCGGCCACGACCCGACCCGGCTGGACGTCCGAGGGGAGAACCCCGTCCTCACCACGCCGTTCTGCCGAAACGTGATGTCCGCCGCTCTCAGGCAGGCCACGGGAGGCCGGCTGTGACGGCGGCGGGGAGGTCTCCGAGCGGCGGCGACCCGGCGCCGGTCTCGCCGCGCCGCGCGCGAAACATCGTCGTGCTGTCCGACGGCACTGGGAACAGCTCGGCGGCGCTGTTCCGCACCAATGTCTGGCGGCTCTACAAGGCGCTCGACCTGCGGGATACGAAGGACCCGGAGACGCCCCGACAGTTCGCGCTCTACGACGACGGCGTCGGGGCCTCGATGCTGTGGCCGATCCGGGCGCTCGGCGGCGCCTTCGGCTGGGGCCTCTCGCGCAACGTGCGTGAGCTCTACGCCTTCGTCTGCCGGACCTACGAACCCGGTGATCGCATCTACGCCTTCGGCTTCAGCCGCGGCGCCTTCACCGTCCGCATCGTCGTCGGCCTCATCCTGCGCCAGGGCCTCGTGGTCTATGAAGGCGACGAGAGCAAGCTCGCGCGCGACGTGGCGGCCGCCTACCGCGCCTATCGGAAAGAGCGGTTCGAGACGGTCATCCACATCGAGTTTGTGGCCCGCGCCGTCCGCGACTTCGTCATCGATCTTCGCAACCGAGCGCGGGGCTACGACTCCTACGCAACGGTGAAACAGAAGATGAAGCTTGCCGGCCGCCACGAGCCGTCGGTCGCGTTCATCGGCGTTTGGGACACGGTCGCAGCCTACGGCCTGCCGGTTCAGGAACTCACGAGGGCCGTCGACAGGCTCGTCTGGCCGTTGTCGATGCCGGACGCGGATCTTGGCCAGCGCGTGGGACGGGCGATGCACGCGCTGTCCCTGGACGACGAGCGGCAGACCTTCCACCCCGAACTCTGGAATGAAGGGCGCCCGCCAAAGGAGCCGGATAAGGCTCCGCCCAACGAGGGCCGCGGCGGAGACCGGATCGATCAGGAGCGGCTGTCCCAGGTCTGGTTCGCGGGCGTTCATGCGGACGTCGGCGGCGGCTATCCGGACGATGCGGTCAGCTACGTCCCGCTGCAATGGATCATGGAGGGCGCATGCCTCGCAGGCCTGCGCTTCACCCGCAGGATCCGCGCCGACTATGCGGTTCTCTCCGACGAGAACGGCGTCGTGCATCATTCGCGCACCGGCGTCGCGAGCTATTACCGCTACACGCCGCGCCGGATCGAACGCCTCGCGAGGCCTCAGCGGACAACCGGCGAGCTTCGCAAGGTCGCTATCGAACGGGTGAAGATCCACGAGAGCGCGCTGCGCCGGATCCAGGTCGGTCAGGACGGCTACGCCACCATCGCGCCGCCGCCGGATTTCGACGTCGTGACAATTAACAACCAGATCATCCCTGCGGAGCGGTATCTCCAGACGCCGAACGGTTCGTCATCGTTCGACCAGCAGGCGTTCGGCGAGGCGCGCGAGCGCGTCTATAATCTCGTGTGGTTGCGGCGGGTCGCCTATTTCTGGACGTTCGCGGCGACCATGCTGCTCGCCGCGATGCCGGCGATCTGGCCCGCCAAGCCCGACGGCGTCTGCCTGTCGAGCCTGTGCTTCGCGGCGCCGCTGATGACGCCGATCAAAGCCGTGGCTCCCGCGCTCGCTGCGCCATGGCTCGACTCGTTTTCCTCCAATCCATGGCCGTTCACCATTCTTATCGGGGCGCTCGCGCTCGGAATGGCGGCAGGGAGTTCGCTGGAAGGTTCGATCGCGGATGGGATGCGGCTGGTGTGGGCGTGCGTTCCGCAACTCCGGCCTGCCGGAACCGCTCAATTCCCGCCGCCGCCGGAAGCCGGGGCCGTGACGCGAGCCATCCAGGATCTGCGGTTGAGCCGCGGCTACCGGTCCGCATTCAAGATTCTGACCCGCTGGATCCTTCCCGGGCTCGCTCTGCTGGCGGCGGGCGCGCTGGCCGTGATGCTGTCGGTGAAGACCGCGCACGAGATCCGCAGCTCGTTCGGCGCGATCTGCGTCGGGAGCGATGACTGGACCAGACTGCCCGCGATCGCTGCGGGAGCGCCGGCCAGGGTCGACTTCAGCACATCGGAGCGTTGCAAGCCGATCGGGTTCCGACTGGAGGAGGGTGCGACCTACCGGCTGTCCTTCGCCATCCCGCCCGGACTGGCCTGGCGCGACGCAAGTCTGCCGGCCGGCCCCTACGGCCTCGATCCCGAGACCTGGGCGACGCTGAAGCGCGCCCCCGCGCTGCCGCTCAGGCGGCACCTCCTGGAGGGCTGGTTTCAGCCGATCGCCCGGATCGGCTCGCTTGGCAACGACGCCTACGCGCTCCGCCCCGATCCCTCGGTTCCGCACCGCACGGACGCCCAGAGCGAGGAGGAGGCGGCTCAGGGGCCGGCGTTCGCCGCGACGATCACGGCGCGCCAGAGCGGAGAACTCTTCCTCTACGTCAACGACGCCGTGGGATGGTCGGGCTTCTACGCCAACAATCACGGAGGCGCGCGGGTTTCGGTCGAGCGCGTGGAGCCGCGGCCGGCGGACTAGCGCCGTCACGCGCGCGGAACCGCGAAACGGATCCGTCCGCCCGTTGACTTTCGACGGCGTTCGCGGGTACACACCCGGCATCGGCGCGGCGAGTTCTCTCGTCCGCGCCTTTCCGTTTGGGAACAATCCCAGACCGGTAAAAAGCCGCGCCGCAGGATCTTGAGATCCGCGAGCCCGGAGAACAGCGGGAACTGAACAGATGTTCGCAGTCATCAAGACCGGCGGCAAGCAGCACCGGGTTTCGGCCGACGACGTGCTGACCGTCGGCAAGCTCGACGGCGACGTCGGCTCCAAGATCACCTTCGG
Source organism: Hansschlegelia plantiphila (assembly GCF_027922265.1). Lineage (GTDB taxonomy): Bacteria > Pseudomonadota > Alphaproteobacteria > Rhizobiales > Methylopilaceae > Methylopila > Methylopila plantiphila. Next base: position 187,264 of record NZ_BSFI01000023.1, read on the forward strand.
TGAGATTCTCGCGATCGGCGCCGGCGAAGACTTCACGATCGGCGCCCCCTTCGTGAGCGGCGCCTCCGTCGCCGCGGAAATCGTCGAGCACGCGCGCGGCCCCAAGGTCATCGCCTTCAAGAAGCGCCGCCGGCAGAACTCAAAGCGCAAGCGCGGCCACCGTCAGGACTACACGATCGTCAAGATCGTCGGCCTGACCGGCGCTTCGAAGAACTGAACGGCTAGGGCTCAGGAGACAGACTATGGCTCATAAAAAAGCAGGCGGCTCCTCGCGCAACGGCCGCGATTCCGAAGGCCGCCGCCTCGGCGTCAAGAAGTTCGGCGGCGAAGCCGTCATCCCCGGCAACATCCTCGTGCGCCAGCGCGGCACCAAGTGGCATCCCGGCTCCAATGTCGGCATGGGCAAGGACCACACCCTGTTCGCCACTGTCGAGGGCAAGGTCCTGTTCGTATCCAAGGCGAACGGCCGCACTTACGTGAACGTGACGCCGGCCGCCATGGCCGAAGCTGCGGAATGACGGTCGGCTGACGCGACGCAGCCGCCGGGCGCCTGACCCTCCGGCGGCATCAATCAGACCGAAAGGTCCGAACGACGGGGGAGACGGCGAGCCGTTCTCCCCCGTCGCCGTTTCGGAAGGTCTGAAAGCCGATGTCCGGGTCCTTCGCGTTCGACGCCAGTCTCCTCGCTGAAGACTGCCTGACGACCGATGTCGCCGTGCGCCTGCGCGCTCTGGAGGCCGCAGACGCCGCGCCGATGGCCGCGGGCCTCAGCGACCTCGACGTCGCAAAGAACCTTATCGCGGTGCCGCACCCCTACAGCCCGGACGACGCCCAGATCTTTCTCAGAGGTCCGGCCGCCGCGCCGCACATGCTGTGCGCGGGGCTCACCGTCGACGGCGCCTTCGCAGGCTGTGTGGCGATCGACGCAAGCGGGCCTTCGCCGGAGCTCGGCTACTGGCTGGCGAAGCCCCACTGGGGCCGCGGGATCATGTCGGCCGCGACGCGCGCGATGGTCGACCTGGTGTTTTCGGCGACCTCGATCGACAAGCTGGCCTCCGGCCATTTCGTCGACAACGCGGCGTCGGCCTCGGTGCTGAGGCGGCTCGGTTTCCGGCCCTCCGGCATGGTCGAGACGCGCTCTCGGGCGCGGGCGGACCCGGTGCGCCTCGTCGCCATGACGCTCGACCGCGCGACATGGGCCGCAGGCCGGCTGTCGATCGACACGCCGCGCCTCGAGATGCGTCCGCCTGTGCTCGCCGACGCCGAGGAGATCGCCCGGCTCGCAGCCGACGATGGTCTGCCGCTCACCACCGCCTCGACCCCCTATGTCCGTCGGCTGGACGACGCCCGCGCATTCGTGATGTCTGCGATCAGGAAGCGCCGCCCGGCCGACGCCAGCTTCTGCATGAGGTTGAAGGAGACCGGCGCGCTTGTCGGCGGGATCGGCTGGAAAACGGTCGGCCCTGACGAGATCGAGCTCGGCTACTGGCTGGGCGCCGACCATCGCGGCGTTGGCCTCGCGACCGAGGCCGCGCGGGCCGCGCTCGAGGCCGCATTCGACGCGACCGGGGCCGCGGCCGCCAAGGCCTGCTGCCGCGCCACCAATTCCGCGTCGCGCGGCGTTCTCGAGCGCTGCGGCTTTCAGTGGGCCGGGGCAGGGTTCCTGCGCGCGCAGGCCGTCGGCGGCCCGGTTCCGGTCGACCGGTTCACGCTGGGACGCGACGTGTTCTTCTCGCTCCGAGCGTGGGGCGCCGCGGCGATCCGCAACGGCGCGGCGTGAAGATGGCTCGGGCGCGGGTTCCGACCGCGCCTTGCCAGCCGGATGCAGGATCGCGACGCATGGCCGCCGGGCGACGGTCGCCCTGTCGTTTTTGGCCGTTTTGACGTAAAGCCTCTTCCGCGCGGTCCAAATCGCCGCGCGGAAGGCTGCAAGACGATGAAATTCCTCGACCAGGCCAAGATCTATGTCCGCTCCGGCGACGGAGGCGCAGGTTGCGTCTCGTTCCGGCGCGAGAAGTTCATCGAATTCGGCGGGCCGGACGGCGGCGATGGCGGTCGCGGCGGCGACGTCATCATCGAATGCGTCGGCGGCCTCAACACGCTGATCGATTATCGCTTCCGCCAGCACTTCAAGGCGAAGACCGGCGTCCACGGCATGGGCAAGAACCGCACCGGCGCGAACGGCGCGGACATGGTTCTGAAGGTGCCCGTCGGGACGCAGGTGCTCGACGACGACGAGGAGACCCTGCTCGCCGACTTCACCGAAGAAGGCCAGCGCATCGTGCTCGCCAAGGGCGGCAATGGCGGCTTCGGCAACGCCTATTTCAAGACGTCGTCCAACCAGGCGCCGCGCCGCGCCAATCCCGGCCTTGAAGGCAAGGAGATGTGGATCTGGCTGCGGCTGAAGCTGATCGCGGAAGCAGGCCTCGTCGGCCTCCCGAACGCCGGCAAGTCGACCTTCCTCGCCGCGGTTTCGGCGGCGAAGCCGAAGATCGCCGACTATCCCTTCACCACGCTGCACCCCAATCTCGGCGTCGTGGCCGTCGACGAGCGCGAGTTCGTGATGGCCGACATCCCCGGTCTGATCGAGGGCGCCCATGAGGGCGTCGGTCTGGGAGACCGCTTCCTCGGCCATGTCGAACGCTGCGGCGTGCTGCTCCATCTCGTCGACGGCACCACCGACCATGCAGGCGAGGCCTACAAGATCGTCCGCGGCGAGCTCGAGGCCTATGGCGGCGGCTTGGCCGAAAAGCCCGAGATCGTCGCGCTTTCGAAGTCGGATTCGCTGTCGCCCGAGCTCCGCAAGGAGCAGATGGCCCGCCTGAAGCGCGCGGCCAAGCGCACGCCGATCGCTCTGTCCGCGCTGTCGCGCGAAGCGATCGACGTCACGCTGCGCCAGCTTCTCGCCGTGATCGACGAAACGCGGGCGCAGGAGGCGGCCGAAGCCATGCCGAAGGTCGCAGCCGAGGCATGGCGGCCTTAAAGCCCACCGGTCTTGATCGCTTCCTTTAAAGTGAAGCGATCAAGAGACCTCACGCCGCGAGAGCGTCCGCGTCGGTCTCGGCCGCTTCCAGCGCGATCGCCGCGGAGGCGATGATCGCGGCGAAGCGCACGGCGGTCTGAATCTTGTCCGTCGTCACGCCGCCCTTGCGCAGGGTCTCCTCATGCGCGTCGATGCACATGCCGCAGCCGTTCATCGCGGAGATCGCGATCGACCACAGCTCGAAGTCGATCTTGTCGACGCCGGGGTTGCCGATCACGTTCATGCGCAGCTTCGCCGGCATGGACTGGTAATCCTTGTTCGCCGCGAGATGCACGAAGCGGTAGTAAACGTTGTTCATGCCCATGATCGCAGCCGCGGACTTCGCGGCTGCGAGCGCCGCCGGCGACAGCTTCGACGAGGCCTCTTCGAGCAGCGCGTCGCGCACCTGCGCATTGCGCGATGCGATGCCGCAAGCCGCGAACAGACCGTATTTCTGCTGCTCGGTCAGCGTCTCGTCGCTCGCCATGGACGACAGATTGAGGCGCACGTCCTTCGCGAAGTCGGGGATTGCCTGCTTCAGCGCGTCGATCGACATGACGGTTCCTTCCTGAAAGTTGCGGCTAAGACCTGATGGACGGAGCGGACGCCGACGGCGTCCGCTCCGGGAAAGCCGATCAGGCGGCCTTGAGGGTCTCGCCGCCGACCTGGCGGTTGCAGGGGCAGAGCTCGTCGGTCTGCAGCGCGTCGAGCACCCGCAGCGTGTCCTTCGGCGCGCGGCCGACGTTGAGGTTGGTCGCGTAGACGTGCTGGATCACATTGTCCGGATCAACCACGAAGGTATAGCGATACGGCACGCCGTCGGCCGAACGCACGCCGAGGCCGTCGATCAAATCGCCCTTGGTGTCCGCGAAGGACCAGATCGGCAGCTTGTCGAGGTCGGCGTGGTTGCGCCGCCAGGCGAGCTTGACGAACTCGTTGTCGGCCGAGCCGCCGAGCACGACGGCGTCGCGGTCCTCGAACTCGGAGGCGAGGCGCGCGAATTCCGCGATCTCGGTCGGGCACACGAAGGTGAAGTCCTTCGGGTAGAAGAAGATCACTTTCCACTTGCCGGGGAAGCTCGCTTCCGTGATCGGCTCGAACGCCGAGACGCCCTTTTCCTCGTGCTCGTTGAAGCCCGGCTTCACGCCGGTAACAGTGAATTCGGGAAGCTTGTCGCCGATGCCCAGCATTGTCCGCTCCATGGCTGTAATAATTCCAAGTATCGGAAAACGCTTGGGAACGTCCGCCGATAGCCCGCTGGCCTAGGCGATCGCACGCGCACGAAGAGCGATCCAACCGATAAAACAGAAGGGCGGCATTGATTTTTCCGATAGGTCCGACTGAAAGTGGCCTAGCCGCTTGAATTTCAGGGAAATCGGCAGATGCTCAACGTTTCGCTACGCCAGCTGCGCTATTTTGTAGCGCTCGTCGAGACCGCCTCTTTTTCCGCCGCGGCCCGTCGTGTCGGCGTCACGCAGTCGACCCTGAGCGGCGCGATTCAGGAAATGGAGGCCGAGCTCGGGGCGCGACTCGCCGAGCGCAGCGGCCGGAAGTTCGAACTGACGGCCGCCGGCGCGTTGCTCGCGGGTCGGGCGGCGGAGATATTGGCGGACGTCCAGGATCTGCCGGCGCTGCTGACGAGGGCCGGACGCCCGCTGACCTCGCGTCTCAGGCTCGGCGTCATTCCTTCGGTCGCGCCCTTTCTGTTGCCGCGGGCGCTTCCGAGCCTCAAAAGCGCCTTTCCGGAACTCCGCCTTTCGGTGCGCGAGGCGCTGAGCCGGCAGTTGATTGCGAGCATCCGCACCGGCGAACTGGACGCCGCGATCATTGCGTTGCCGTTCGCCGGCGGCGGCTTCGAGAGCGCGCCGTTCTGGAAAGACCATTTCTTCCTTGGCGTCGCCGCGACCCATCGGTTCGCAAACCGCGCGGAAGTCGCCGCGGAGGATCTCGCCGACGAGACGCTGCTGCTGCTCGAGCAGGGCAACTGCCTGCGCGACCAGGTGCTTTCGCTGACCGGCGCCGCGGGCTCGCAGGAGGGCGGAGAGGTGAAGGCGATGAGTCTGCTCACCCTGGTGCAGATGGCCGACAACGATCTCGGGGTGACCTTCCTGCCGGAGATCGCGATCGCGGCCGGCGTCACGGACGGCGCCGACCTCAGGCTTATCCCGTGCCGCGGCGAACGCTCCTCGCGTGATCTCGTGCTGATCTGGCGCGAACGCGCGAGTCGTCGCCATGAATACCTGCTGCTCGCGCGCCATCTGCAGGAGCTGTGCGAGGCGCATTTCGCAAAGCCGCAGGAGAGGCGGCGCAGACGCGCCTCGTGAGCCGAGCGCAGAACGTATGGCTTGCTTGCTCTTGAAGTCAGGAGCGCTTGTGACCTATCGATCCGCTCGGCGTGAGGATCGTCTCACGCGCCCGCCTTGCGTTTCGCACACATCGGTTCGCTTCTTGTGACCACCCCTTCGCTCGCATCGTTCAACCGCATCGTCGTCAAGATCGGCTCGGCGCTGCTCGTCGATCGTGAGGCCGGCGCCTTGAAGCGCGCCTGGCTCGAAAGCCTCGCGGCCGATCTCGCGCGGCACGCCGCGCGCGGCGCCGAGGTGATCGTGGTGTCGTCGGGCGCGATCGCGCTCGGCCGCACGGTGCTCGGGCTTGCGCCCGGCGCCCTTCGGCTCGAGGACAGCCAGGCGTCCGCCGCCGTCGGCCAGATCGCGCTCGCCCGGGCCTGGAGCGAAGTGCTGGGCGATCACGGGATCACCGCCGGCCAGATCCTGCTGACGCTTGGCGACACCGAGGAGCGCCGTCGCTACCTCAACGCCCGCGCGACGCTCGCGCGCCTGCTGGCGCTGAAGGCGATCCCGGTCGTCAACGAGAACGACACGGTCGCGACTTCCGAGATCCGCTACGGCGACAACGACCGGCTCGCGGCGCGCGTGGCCTCGATGGCGAGCGCCGACTGCCTCGTGCTGCTGTCCGACGTCGACGGTCTCTATAGCGCGCCGCCGGATCGGGATCCGGAGGCGACGCATATCCCGGTCGTCGAGCGCGTGACGGCGTCGGTCGAGTCGATCGCTGGAGGGCCGGCGTCCGAGCTGTCCCGTGGCGGCATGCGCACGAAGGTCGAGGCGGCCCGGATCGCGACCGGCGCGGGCGCGCATATGCTGATCGCCTCCGGCAAGGTGATGAGCCCGCTTTCGGTCGTCGAAAGCGGCGGCCGCTGCACCTGGTTCCTGCCGCACGAGAGTCCGGGCCAGGCCCGCAAGCGCTGGATCGCCGGCGTTCTGTCGCCGCGCGGCGCGATCTTCGTCGACGCGGGGGCCGCCTCGGCGCTGAACCGCGGCCGCAGCCTGCTGCCGGCCGGGATCGTCAGGGTCGAGGGTCATTTTTCGCGTGGCGACGCGGTGGTGGTCCGCGCGCCGGACGGGGTGGAGGTCGCGCGGGGGCTCGTCTCCTACGACTCCGCCGACGCCACGCGGCTGCTCGGCAAGCCGTCGGCTGCGATCGAAGGGATCCTCGGATTCAAGGGCCGCCCCGCGATCATCCACCGCGACGACCTGGTGTTGACGGGAGCGTGACGGCGGACGCCGGCCGCTGGCGGTTTTTGCGTCCTCTCCCCAGATGATGACGCGTCATGCGAAAGGCGTTACGACGCCTGACGCTTGCGAGGAGTCTCCGATGACGGCGGTCGCCGAATTCCTGGCCGACGATGTGACGACGACGATGCGCGCGGTCGGCGAGAAGGCGCGCGCCGCCTCCCGCACGCTCGCGCTCGCGCCAGCCGCCGCGAAGAAGGTGGCGCTCCTCGCCGCGGCGCGCCGCCTGCGCGAAAACGAGCCCTCCATTCTTGCCGCCAACACAGCCGATGTCGCCGCGGCCAGGGCATCGGGCGTGGCGGACTCATTCATCGACCGGCTGACCCTGACGCCCTCACGGCTCGCGAGCGTCGCCGACGGTATCGAGGTGGTCGCCGGCCTGCCCGACCCGGTGGGCGAGACCATCGCGTCATGGGTTCGGCCGAACGGCCTTTCGATCGAGCGCGTGCGCACCCCGCTCGGCGTCATCGGGGTGATCTACGAAAGCCGCCCGAACGTCACCGCCGACGCCGGCGCCCTTGCGCTGAAAGCCGGCAACGCCGCGATCCTCCGCGGCGGCACGGACAGTTTCCGATCCTCGGCCGCGATCGTCGCCGCGCTCCGCGAAGGCCTCGCCGAGGCCGGACTGCCCGAGGACGGCGTGCAACTCGTGCCGACGCGCGATCGCGCGGCGGTCGGTGAGATGCTGGCCGGCCTCGACGGCAATATCGACGTCATCGTGCCGCGCGGCGGCAAAGGCCTTGTCGCGCGCGTCCAGGCGGAGGCGCGGGTGCCGGTGTTCGCGCATCTCGACGGCAACAACCATGTTTTCGTCGCTGAAGGCGCCGACCTCGACATGGCGCGCGACATCCTGCTCAACGCCAAGATGCGGCGGACCGGCGTCTGCGGCGCAGCCGAGACGCTGCTGGTCGACCGCGCTGTAGCGGCCACCCACCTTGCGCCGCTCGTGTTCGCGTTGATCGAAGCCGGCTGCGAGATCCGCGGCGACGCCGAGACCCGCCGCCTCGACCCCCGCGTGAAGCCCGCGACAGAGGACGACTGGCGCACGGAGTTCCTGGACGCGATCATCGCAGTCCGCGTGGTGGACGGACTCGACGGCGCGCTCGCCCATATCGAGGCCTACGGCTCGCACCACACCGACGCGATCGTCACCGCCGATCAGGCGCTCGCCGAACGTTTTTTGCGGGAGGTCGACAGCGCGATCGTGCTGCACAACGCCTCCACCCAGTTCGCCGACGGCGGCGAGTTCGGCTTCGGCGCCGAGATCGGCATCGCGACGGGGCGGCTGCACGCCCGCGGGCCCGTCGGCGTCGAGCAACTCACCTCGTTCAACTATCGCGTGCGGGGCAAGGGCCAGACGCGCCCGTGACGCCCGGCCGGAGCACGGCCTGCGGATGATCCGCCTGCCGCCGCATGCGCCTGGCATGACGATCGGGCTGTTCGGCGGCAGCTTCAACCCGCCGCATGAAGGGCACCGGCGCGCCAGTCTGCTGGCGCTGCGCCGACTCGGGCTCGATCGGGTCTGGTGGCTGGTCACTCCCGGCAATCCACTCAAGGACAATGCGGCTCTGCCGCCGCTCGACAAGCGTATGGCGGCCGCCCGGCGCGAAGCCCGCCACCCGAAGGTCGTCGTGACGGGCGTCGAGGCAGAGATCGGCGTGCGCTACACCCACGACGCGCTCGCCTATCTGACGAAACGCTGCCCGGGCGTCCATTTCGTCTGGATCATGGGGGCGGACAGCCTCGCCGGATTCCACGGCTGGCAGCGCTGGCGCGACATCGCCAATCTCGTGCCGATCGTGGTGGTGGACCGTCCCGGCGCGACCTTCTCGGCCGCTCAGCGCGCCGCTAAGGCGCTCGCCCGCTTCCGGATTCCCGAGCGTGAGGCGCGCATGCTGGCGCGCGCGAGGCCCCCCGCCTGGTGCTTCCTGCACGGCCCGCGATCCGGGCTTTCTTCGACCGCCCTGAGACGTCGCAACACGAGTTGAACAGACCGCGGTTGAAATCTTGGCCCTTTCAGCCGTATTCTGAAAACTAGCCGGAGCGGATTCCGGCTTGAGGACGGCAGACGGAAGGCGAAAACTCTGTCCACCATAGCGCTGAAGGAGACGCCCTTGCCGGCGGCTCACATCGGCGCCGGAGCGCCCGCAGCGGCGAACCCGGCGTTGCTTCACCTCATCCTCGACGTGCTCGACGACAACAAGGCTGAAGAGACCGTGGTCATCGACCTGCGAGGCAAATCCTCGCTGGCCGACGAGATGGTGATCTCTACCGGCCGGTCTAACCGCCATGTCGGCGCGATCGCCGACAAGCTGGTCGAAGAGATCAAGAAAGGCGGCCACGGCAAGGTCGTCGTCGAAGGTCTGCCCCATTGCGACTGGGTGCTGATCGACGCAGGCGACGTGATCGTCCACCTGTTCCGCCCGGAAGTCCGCGCCTTCTACAATCTCGAGAAGATGTGGTCAGAGGGTCGCCCGGTCGAAGGCGCGCTTTCCTGATCTGACCGTGCGCCTGGTCATCGCAGCGGTCGGTCGGCTCAAGGCCGGGCCGGAACGTGAACTGGTGGCGCGCTATGTCGAGCGCACCGGCCAGATCGGACGCGGCCTCGGCGTCGATGCGCCGGAGATCATCGAACTCGACGAGGCCCGCGGACGTCGTCCCGACGAGCGCAAGCGCGACGAAGCGACGGCCCTTCGAACGGCGATCGGGACGAAGCTCGCGGTCATTGCCTTGGACGAGGGCGGCCGCACCATGTCCAGCGAGGCTTTCGCAAGCGATCTCGGCCGCCGCCGCGACGACGGAGCGGCCGGCGTCGCCTTCGTGATCGGCGGCGCGGACGGGCTCGCGATTGATTTCCTGGCGGCGGCGGACGGGCGGCTCGCCTTCGGCGCGATGACGTGGCCTCACCAGATCGTGCGTATCCTGCTCGCCGAACAGCTCTATCGCGCCGCCACCATTCTTGCGGGGCACCCCTACCATCGCAGTTGAGGCCGCCGCGCGCCTTCTCCCTGACCGGCGTGGTTGACGAACCCTTAACGGCGCGCGCTTCAAATAACGCGATGATGCGCGCTTCGCTTCGCACGCTGTTGCTCTGTCTTGCTTTGGCCGGCGCCGCGGCCGCCAGGGCGGAGGAAGCCGCGCCTGCGCCAGATCCCGCCGCCGAGCAACGGAAGGCGCTCGAGATCGCCCGGGAGAACCTCAAGGCGACGCAAGAGCGGCGCGAACGGCTGGCGGCGGAGATCGAGGCGCTGAAGGGCGAACGCGGCAAGCTGCAGACCGCGCTGATCGACACCGCCGCCGCGCTTCGTGAAAAAGAACCTGCGGTGCAGGACCGCGAGAAACGAATCGCCGATCTCGCGGAGTCGGAGCGCCAGCTGAAGGCCTCGCTGGTGGCGCGCCGCGGCGTTCTCGCAGATGTGATCGCGGCCCTCCAGCGCATGGGACGGCAGCCGCCGCCCGCGCTGCTCGTCCGTCCGAACGACGCGCTCGAAGCCATCCGGTCCGCCATCCTGCTCGGCGCCGTTGTGCCAGACATGCGCGCGGAAGCCGAGGCGCTGGCCTCCGATCTGCGTGAGATGGCGCGGCTCAAGGGCATGCTGACTGGGGAGCGCGATGCGCTCGCCCATGAGATGGAGGGGCTCGGCGCCGAGCGAGAGCGGCTCACCGCGCTGGTCGACGAACGCCAGCGCCAGCTTGGCCAGCAGCAGGCCGAACTGACCTCGGAAGGCGACAAGGCCGGATTGATCGCGCGGAACGTCGGCGATCTCGAAACATTGATCTCGAAGATGGAACAGCAGCAGGCGCGCGCCGCCGCCGACGCCGCGAAGCAGGCGCCGCCTCCCGATCAATCTGGCAAGGTCGACATGGCGGCGCTGCATGACGCCGCGCGCCTGGCGCCCGCGATACCGTTCGAAAAGGCCCGGGGCATGCTGTCGATGCCGGTCTCCGGCAATCGCGTCCTCGACTTCGGACAAACCAACGGCGCCGGCCTCGCGGAGCAGGGGATATCGATCGCGGCCTCGCCCGGCGCGACCGTGACCGCCCCTTGCGACAGCTGGGTGGTCTACGCCGGTCCGTTCCGCTCCTATCGGCAAGTCTTGATCCTGAACGCCGGCGGCGGCTATTATGTCGTGCTCGCGGGAATGGAGCGGATTAACGTCGCGCTGAATCAGTTCGTCCTTGCAGGCGAGCCGGTTGCGGCGATGCAGGGCGGCGCTGCGGCGTCCGGGGACGCGGGTTCCCCTTCCGCTTCAGCGCGACCCGTGCTCTACGTCGAGTTCCGCAAGGATCGCGGATCGATCGACCCGTCGCCCTGGTGGGCCGGTACTTCAGGCGAAAAGGCAGGCGGCTGATGCGTAAGGTTTCCCTGGTCCTGTTCGGCGCCGTGTTTGGCGCTTCCGCGGCCGGAATGGCGCTGCAGCCCCGGACGTTCTTCGGCTCCGTGGCCGAGGCCGCCGGCGCCGCCGACACCTACCGCCAGCTCAATCTGTTCGGCGACGTGTTCGAGCGCGTCCGCTCCGACTATGTCGAGAAGCCGGACGACGGCAAGCTCGTCGAGAACGCCATCAACGGCATGCTTTCGAGCCTCGATCCGCATTCCAGCTACATGGACGCCAAGGCGTTCAAGGAGATGCGCACCAACACGGACGGCGAATTCGGCGGGCTCGGCATCAAGGTTCAGATGTTTGAGAACGCGATCCGCGTCGAAGGCGCGATCGACGACACGCCGGCCGCTCGGGCCGGCATCATGGCGAAGGACGTCATCACGGCGCTCGACGGCCAGCCGGTCGAAGGCCTGACCCTCGAGCAGGCGGTCGACAAGATGCGCGGGCCGATCAACACGCCGATCACGCTCACGATCAAGCGCGAAGGCCAGGACAAGCCCCTCGAGGTCAAGCTGGTCCGCGACAAGATCAAGCTCGACTCGGTGAAGTGGGAAGTCGCGAGCGACGACATCGGCTACATCCGCGTCAGCCAGTTCAATGCGACCACCTTCGAGGGCCTGAGCAAGGGCATCGACGCAATCGAGGACAAGGTTCCGGCCGACAAGCTCAAGGGCTTCGTCATCGACCTGCGCAACAATCCGGGCGGCTTGCTCGACCAGGCGATCGCGGTCTCCGACGCGTTCCTGGAGCGTGGCGAAATCGTCTCGACCCGCGGCCGGAATCCTGACGAGTCGCAGCGCTTCAACGCGAGGCCCGGCGATCTGGCCAAGGGCAAGCCCGTGATCGTGCTGACGAATGGCGGCTCCGCCTCGGCGTCCGAGATCGTCGCCGGCGCCCTGCAGGACCAGAAGCGCGCGACCATCCTCGGCACGCGCTCCTTCGGCAAGGGTTCGGTGCAGACCATCATCCCGCTCGGCAGCAACGGCGCGATCCGCCTGACCACCGCGCGCTACTACACGCCGTCGGGCAAGTCGATTCAGGCCAAGGGCATCATCCCGGACATCGAGGTGAACGAGGAAATTCCGGCCGACCTGAAGGACAAGGACTTCGACACCAAGGGCGAAGCCGGATTGAAGGGCCACCTCAAGAACGGCGACGAAGAACAGGGCGGCTCCTCGGCCTACATCCCGCCGGACCGCAAGGACGACAAGCAGTTGAACTATGCGTTCGACCTGATGCACGGCATCCAGTCCAACGCCAACTTCCCGCCTCAGGGCAAGACGAGCGCGAACTGACGCTCCGACGTTCCGCCTCTTCTCCGGCCGCCGGGAACGCAAGTTCTTCGGCGGCCGCTTCGCGAATCCGCTAGGGTCCGAACGATCGGGCGGGATTTTGCATGATAGGGCACGACCTCGAAAAGCCGATGACGGCGCGCTCCGGCCGCAAGCCTGGCCGGCCGCCGCGTTACGACGCCTCGATGATCGCAGCCTTCGCCGTCGGCGCGTCGCTCGCCCTGATCGGGTTCTGGGCGCTTCTCGTGAAGGATCCGCTTGGCGGCGAGCCGGTGGCGACCGCCGTCATCCAGCGTCATGTCGTGCGGTCCGTCGCCGCGACGCCTGCGACTACGGCCGGCTACGCCGCCGCGCCTGCGGTCGCGTCCTCCCGTAATGGAATCCCGGTCGTGCGCCCCGGAGAGCCGCTGCCGAAATCAGGCCCCGTCATCATCCGCCTGCCGGGCGGGGAGGACGCCGCCGAGGACGCCTCCGCCCCGGCGAAGGAAGCGCAGACCGCGATGCTCGAGGACAGCGCCTACGGGCCGCTGCCGCGCGTCGCGCCGGACGGGCGCCGGCCGCTCGACGTCTATGCCCGGCCAAGCCCGGGCGCCGCTGGCGCGCCCCGCGTCGCGCTGATCGTCGCGGGGCTCGGCGTCGGTCGGGACGCGACGCTTTCGGCGATCCGGAGCCTTCCCGGCGCCGTCACCTTCGCGTTCTCGCCCTATGGGCAGGACGTCGCCGATCTCGTCGCCAAGGCGCGCGGAGCGGGCCATGAAGTGCTGATCCAGGCGCCGATGGAGCCCTTTGGCTATCCCTCGAACGACACCGGGCCGCAGACCTTGCTGACCGCGCTTCCGGCCTCGGCCAATCTGGAGCGACTTCGCTGGGCGCTTGGCCGCGCAAAAGGCTATGTCGGCGTCGCGCCGCTCGGCGGCGGCAAGTTTCTCGAAGCCGAGGCTTCGCTCTCGCCGGTCTTCATCGAACTCGCGCGCCGCGGCCTGATGTTCGCTGCGGCGTCCGCGGGCGACAACGGCCATTTCTCGGAGCTCGCGGAGCGCGCAGGCCTCACTCATGCCAAGCCGGCGACGGCGATCGACGTCGTGGCCGATCCCGCCGCGATCGACGATGCTCTCGCCGACCTCGAGCGCGCCGCGAAGCAGGGCCAGGTGGCGGTGGGGTGGATAAACGCTTCGCCGCTCGGCCTGACGCGCATCGACGTCTGGCTGGCGGGCCTCGCCGACCGAGGCGTCACTCTGGCGCCGGCGAGCGCCGCCGTCGGCTCGCAGGGCCCGTCGTGAGCGTCGCTTCGCGCGGCGAGGCGCGTCCGGCGGCCTACCGACGCTGCGTCGGCGTCATGCTGCTGAACAAGGAGGGACTCGTGTTCGTCGGCAAGCGCCGCCGCGGCGACGGCGATCCGGACCGCCTGGAGTATCAGTGGCAGATGCCGCAGGGCGGCGTCGACCGCAATGAGGAGCCGCTCGCAGCGGCCTGGCGCGAACTGTTCGAGGAGACCGGCGTGCGCTCGGCCGAAGTGTTGGCGATCGCGCCCGAGTGGTACGCTTACGACTTCCCGCCCGATGTTCTCGCACGCACCCGCTCCGGCAAGTTCGTCGGCCAGACCCAGCTCTGGTTCGCATTCCGCTTCACCGGCGACGAGAGCGAGATCGACCTCTCGGCTCCCGGCCACAAGCCGGAGTTCTCGGAGTGGCGCTGGACCCGGCTTTCAGAGCTGCCGGCTCTGATCGTGCCGTTCAAGCGGCCGGTCTACGAGAACGTGGTCAAAGCCTTCGCGCACCTTGCCGCGTAACGCACGATGAGCCGGGCGCATGACGATCTCCGGGCGTCCTTCCGGTGGGATATCCCTGAGCGCTTCAACCTCGCCGAAGCGATCTGCGATCGCTGGGCGCGGGCCGAGCCGGGCCGACCGGCGGTCCTGACCAAGCGGTCGGGCGAGGCGCTCGTTTTCACGAGCTACGGCGACCTGCGGGCCGCCTCGCTGGCGCTTGCCGCGGGGCTGGAAGACCGCGGCGTTTCACGCGGCGACCGTGTCGCGCTGCTGCTGCCGCAGGGCGTCGAGGCGGTCGTCGGCCATCTCGCGGCGTCACGGCTGGCGGCGATCGCCGTGCCCTGCGCGCTCGCCTTCGGCCCGGACGCGCTCTCGTGGCGCCTGCGGGATTCGGGCGCGAAGGCGCTCGTCTCATGCGCCGCGGGGCTCGCCACGCTGAGGGCGATCAGCGAACCGCTCCCGGATCTTGAGGTCATCGTCTCGACGGACGGCGCGGACGGCGATGCGCTCGGCTACCGGACGCTGATCGCAGCCGGCGGAGCGGTCGAGACCGCCACCACCACGCCGGACGACCCGGCGCTGATGATCTACACCTCCGGCACCACCGGCGCGCCGAAGGGCGCGCTGCACGGCGGAAGGGTGCTGCTCGGCCACCTGCCGGGGTTTCGCATGACCCATGAAGGCTTTCCGCGCCCCGGCGACCGAGCCTGGACGCCAGCGGACTGGGCCTGGGCGGGCGGCTTGCTCAACCTGATGATGCCAGCGCTGCATGACGGCGTCGCCGTCGTCGCCAGTCCGCGTACGAAGTTCGATCCCGACGCCGCCTTCGCTCTGGTCGATGAGGCGCGCGTGCGCAACGCCTTCATTCCCCCGACCGCGCTTCGCCTGATGGCGCAGGTCGAACGACCACGTGAAAAGCGCCTGCTCCGTCTCAGAAGCGTCGTCTCGGCCGGCGAACGGCTCGGCGAGGCGACATGGAGCTGGGCGCGTGACGAACTCGGCGTGGTGGTCAACGAGGTCTACGGACAGACCGAGTGCAATTACGTGCTGGCGTCGGCGGCCGCGCTCGGCGTCTCCCGGCCGGGCTTCACCGGCAAGCCTGCGCCCGGCCACGAGGTCTCGCTGTTCTCGCCCGATGGCGAGCCTACGGCTGTTGGCGAGCCGGGCGAGATCTGCGTCCGGCGGCCGGACCCCGTGATGTTCCTGCGCTACTGGAATCAGCCCGAGGCGACGGAGGCGAAGTTCCGGGGCGACTGGCTGACGACCGGCGACCAGGCGATTATGGATGGCGACGGCTATTTTCGGTTCGTCGGCCGCGACGACGACGTCATCACCTCGTCCGGCTACCGCATCGGCCCCGGCGACATCGAGGAGTGCCTCGCACGCCATCCCGCGGTCGCGCTCGCCGCAGCCGTCGGTAAGCCTGACGCCTTGCGCACCGAGATTGTGAAGGCCTATGTCCAGCTAAAGCCTGACGTCACCGGCGATGCGGCGCTTGCGGACGAACTTCGCCGCTTCGTGCGCGTGAGGCTCTCCGCACATGAATACCCGCGTGAGATCGCATTCGTCGACGAGCTGCCGCTGACGACGACCGGCAAGCTGATCCGGCGGGCGCTCAGGGAGCGGGAGTAACCGTTTCACGCGGCCTTCTTCTGCTCGGCCGCCTTCTGGGCCTCGTAGAAATAGTTCGCTTTCTTGCCGAACACGACGCCGCGCAGGAAGCGGCGCATCGACTCGTTGCGGCGCAGCGGCTCCAGCATCGCGCGGGCGGCGGTGTAGGCCGCGACCTTCATGCCGTCGAGAGCAGGCTTCTGGCCAGGCGCGGCCTGCGCGAAGCCCTTCTCGCGCAGCCATGCGTTCATGAAGATCAGCTTGTTCCGACGCACCACATCCGCGGAACGCCAGGTGATCGCCATCGAGATCGAATAGCTGTCGCCCGTGCGCACCCAGTGCGGCACCTGGTAGGGCACGAACACGCCTTCGCCGGGCTTCAGGTCGTAGACCTTGGCGCGCGCCTCGAAGCTCTCCTGATAGGGCAGGTTGCGATGCTTCGACGGCGCGCTTTCGAGCATCTCCTCGGAGACCAGCGAGCGGTCCTCGTTGTCGAACAGATGGAAGAACTTCGGTCCGTGGATCTGGACGAAGAAATTGTCCTCGTTGTCGCAATGGAAGGGCGTGGTCGAGTTCGCCGAGGACACGAAGATGTAGCCCTCGATGTCCTTGAAACTCGCGCCGTCGAGGCTCGTGTGGCCAAGCTGCTTCGCGATGGAGAGCAGGGCCTCCTCCATCATCGCGCGATAGGCCGGCACGGTCTCGACGCGCTTAAGGACCATCCAGGCGCCGGCGGTCTCGATCTTGGCGACGACCTCCTCGGGCGGAAGGTCGACGAGCGGCGTCTCCTCCGCCTTCTGGTTCACCGAGACCTTCCCGGAATTGTACTCGATACGGTCCTTCTCCAGCTCCTTGGTGAGCTCGATCAGCCGCGGCAGCTGCAGCAGCGGGTTCGAGACGAGGTCGTGCTGGATGCGGAAATGGCGGAGCGGGTAGTTGGCGGCGAGCTCGGCGGCGTCTGCTCTGATATGTGCGGTCATGACTGACGGTCCTTCAGGCGGTGATACATGTCGCGGACAAGCGCGCGGGCGCGTCGCCGCGAGGTCTCGGCGAGGCCGGCGATCGCGACGAGCGCGACGTTTCGGGGCCTTACGGCGATCATCCAGTCGCCGAGCGCCAGCCGCTCGCGCCAGATGTGGTCGATCATCGGATGGTTCGCGATCGCGGTCGAATCGACCATGTCGATCGAGGGGTCCTCGATCAGGCGCCTTGTAAGCTCGATGGTGAGCTGCACGCCAGGCGAGCATTTCGAGTGACGCTCGTCATAGGCGATCTTGTAGAACCAGGCCTGCCGGCCGCTGGTCAGCACCAGCCCGGAGGCGACGAGGTCGTCCCCGACGAACAGCTCCAACACGCGGGCCTCACCCTTCGCTGAACGGGCCGAGAACAGACCGCGGACAAAGGCCGTCTGGTCGCCGTGGCGGCGCATGGCGGACCCGTTTTCACCCTTCCACCCAAGCGCTTCGAGATCGAGGAAGCGTTCAAGCGCCACAGCGACCTCTTCAGGCGAGCGACGTTCATGGAAGACGACTGGCGCGTCGTCGCCGAGCCGGCGGAGCTGGCGGCGCAGCTCCTTCAGCTTCTTCGAAGACAGCGATTCGGTCAGGTACGCCTCGGCCGACATCGCCGTGCGCAGCATCGCGCGATCGTGGCCGTCGATACGGTTGATCGAGCGGCCGGTGAACGCCGCGGCCGCGCGGATCGCGTCGGCCGTCGGCCCGCGTTCGGGCAAGAAGCGGAACAGGAAGACGCCATCGCCCCGTCGGGCGAGCCCGTCGAACAGGCCCTCGACGGCGAGCGTCGCATCTTTTCGGTCGATCATCGGCGTGCCGAGCGCGCCGAAGAACGCCCAGTTTGCGCTCGCGAGCATGGGTATCACCGGGGGCAGGCCGCGGGTCTCCACGGGGACGGCCGCCAACATGCGGGGCGTATCGCTGTCGCTGTCTTCCCAGACGACCGCGAAGCGGACGCCGCCCGCCGTCTTTAGATTGCGCGCGGCGCAGGCGAAGTCGGCCTCGCAGAACAGGTTCGGCTCCAGCGCGCGGGAGGCGAGATCGTCCCAGGCGGCGCGCCGCTTCGAAAGAGCCTCGATCGAAACGAGTTCGAAGCGAAGCGGCGCGGCCTCGACGGGGGGCGGCGCCTTCAATGGCGCCGAAGCGCTGGAGACGAGGGCGTCGAGCGCCGCCGTGGTCGCGGCGCGGGGAGCAGCTGGGCTGCCGCCGGGACCGAAGCTCCACGGCAGAACGCCGAGGCCAAGACGCCTGCGGCTGATAAGGAAAAGCAACACGGATTCGATGGCGAGTGTGATGGAAGTCGCGATGGCCGCGCCCATCATTCCGAGATGGGGCACGAAGACGAAGCAGAGCGCGACGTTGAGCGCGAAGGCGCCGCCATAGACGGAGGCGCACAGGTTCTGCTGTCCCAGCATGTTGAGCAGCCGTTCCAGCGGCCCGACGCTCGCCCGCGCGAGCAGCCCGACGGCGATGACGAAGAGCAGCGGATAGCCCTTTGTGAAGGCCTCCCCGAACAGCCAAAGGATCGGCCAGCCGAGCGCGAGGACGATCGCGGCGCCGCCGAGCGAGGGCCAGAACGTCCATCGCGCCGCGTCCCGGACCATTGTCGACAGCCGCTCATGTTCGCCCGCGACCGCGTATTCGGTGAAGCGGTGAGCGACTGCCGCCGACACCGAGAACGACACGAAGGCGACGAGCGACATCACCTTGACGGCGGCGTAGTAGACGCCGACCTCCTCGGAAGGGCGGAAGGCGGAGAGCACCAGCACGTCGGTGTAGGCGAGCAGCAGGTAGAAGCCTTCGACCATGAAGATCGGCAGCGACACCTTCATCCAGGTCATCGGCGCGTAGGCGCGCGGCCCGCGCGGCACCTTCTTGGAGAGCCGCCGCTCGAGCATCACGAGCTGGGCGATCGCTGTGGCCCATGTGGCCACGATCGTGGCGGCCATCGCGGTGGTCGCGTTCGGCGTGAAGCGGTCGTAGCTGAGCGCGCCGAGCAGCAGCAGGATGAGCAGGGGCCGCACGAAAAAGGCCGGGCCCAGGGCGATGTCGATCCAGTTGTGCGAGCGTGCGATGCCGTCCTGAACGTCGGTCAGCACGTAGAGCGGCACGCAGAAGAAGGCGAGGTAAAGCGGAACGAGGGCCCAGTTCTGCAGGTGATCCGAGAACAGCCACACGCCAAGAAGGCCGATCCCGGCGATGAAAGTGGAGGTCGCCATCGCCATTAGGCGGCTGCCGAGGAGAAAGCCGCGGAGCAGGCGGTTGTCTTCGCTGTCGGCGTATTCCGGAATGAAGCGCTGGGGCGCAGAGGCCAGGCCGAAGCTTGTGAGGCCGCCGAGCAGCAGAACCCAGGTCCAGACATAGACGTAGACGCCGTATTCGCTTTCGCCCATCCAGCGCGCGAGCAGGATCTGCGACAGGAACGCGATGCCGGCGTTGACGACGCGGATCAGGAACGCACCGCCTGCGACCTTCTTCGCGATCGCGGTGTCCGAGCGGTCGGCGATCAGCCTGCGCGCCCGCTGCGCCAGCCGTGTCAGACCGCTGACGCGCCTGGCATGCGCAGCGCTGTAAGGCGTGCTGACGTCCATGCTCATCTGAGATCTGGCCCTCATCGTATGCGCAGAGGACTATCCGAGTTCGCTTAAGGATGGGTTCGGGAACACCGTAAACGAAACTGAAGCGTAATCCCCGAAAAACTGGGCGATCTGCTTGGCGAGGGCTTGTAAAACCGGCGCGAGGGTTCCCGACGGTTGTCCGCTGCCTGCCGCGTGCTTCGAGACGAGCGCCCGGGATGAGGAGGGCGGTCGCTATGCTTCTAGAGCCGCACCCGCCGCGATTTGATGTCTTCGAACAGCGCGGCGTCGAGCGGCGCGTAGCCTCTGCTCCGAGGATCCGCGAAGTAGAGCGCGTCGCCGGTCCGGGCAGGATCGAAGCCCTCCTGTCCAAGTTCGACCTTGCGCTGCTTCAGCGTCCCGGTCACGTCGATCTCCGCGGCGATCCTCAGGAAGATCGGGCGAGCGTAAGGCGGCAGATGCCGCTCGACATGGGCGTATAGGCCTTCCAGGTCGAGGCCTTCGACCTCCGGCACCACGACGGCCATGCCGGCGCGTCCCTCGTAGCCGGGCACGGTGACGCCATAGACCGAGATGTCGCGAACGCCGGCGAAGGTCGAAACCGCCTCGGCGACTTCCGACGTCGCGACGTTCTCGCCGCGCCAGCGGAAGGTGTCCCCGATGCGGTCGACGAAGTAGAAGTAGCCCCGTTCGTCCTGCCGCATCAGGTCGCCGGTGCGGAACCAGCGATCACCGGGCTTGAAGGCGTCGGCGAGGATCTTGCAGCGGGTCGCCTCGGGGTCGGCGTAGCCCTCGAACCGCGCGGAGGGTTTCGCCGGGTCGTTCAGGATGAGGCCGACGGGCTCGCCGACCTCGCCCGGCGCGCATTCGACGCACAATCCGTCGGGCCCCCGCACGGCTTCGCCCGCCTCGACGTCGAATTGCACGATCTTAACTGGGAATCTACTCCGCATGTATCCGGGAACACGGCCGACGGACCCCGGCGTCCCATCGAAGTTGAACACCGCAACGTTCCCTTCGGTCGCAGCGTACCACTCGAGAATCGTCGGAATTCGGAAGCGCTTGACGAATTCGGGCCAGACGTCCGGCCGCAGGCCGTTGCCGCAGACGAGCCGGAGCCTATGCCGCTTCTCGGCCTCGCATTCCGGCGTATGAACGAGATAGCGGCAAAGCTCCCCGATATACTGCGCCAGCGTGCAATCGCTTGAGACGACGTCGTCCCAGAACCGTCGGGCCTGAAATTTCTCGCGGATCACGACCGAGGCTCCGGCGATCAGCGGGCTTCCCGCGGCGATTACTCCGCCCGCCGTGTGGTACATCGGCAGACAGTCGAACATCCGGTCGCTCGCGCGGATTCCCATCGCGCCGTAAAAGCCGTGGCTGATCGACATTAACCTGTAATGGTTGATGTTCGCGGCCTTCGGCATTCCCGTGGTGCCGCTCGTATAGATGAAAAGCGCCCGGTCCTCGATCGTCAGCTCGGGCAACCCGGCGAGCGCCGCGCCCGACGTCGCGTCGACCTCCAGGTCGATCCGCGGCCAACGCCCCGATCCCGGCCCGTGGAGCCAGACGGCGGGTGGCGGAGACGACGCGACGAGGCCGTCGGCTGAGAGATAGGCGCCCTCGAGCTCGGCTGCGACGACCACATGCTTCGGCCTGACGATCGACACGCAATGCGCAAGCGCCGAACCCGCCAGGTTGGTGTTGAGCAAGGCGACGACGCCTCCGATCCTCGTCACGCCCACCCAGAAAGCGAGATAGTCCGGACGGTTGAGCATCATCAGCGCGACGACGTCGCCCTTGCCCACTCCGTTCCTCCGGGCCCAGCGGGCGTAGGCGTTCGCCCGGGCGTCCAGCTGGCTGTAGGTGAAGGTCTCGCGCTCCGAAATCAGCGCGACGCGGCCCTTGTGGCGCAGCGCGAGCTCCGCGATGACCTGCGGGAAGACTCGGGTGCGGTTGCGGCCGATATGGGTCGTCGCCCGAAGCGCCCGCAGCGCGCCCCTCAGGAAGGCGAACTCCCGCGTCAGTCTCGACCCCTCGGTCATTCCGTCCCTCGCCGCGTGCGCTTCGCCGCTTCCGCGGGGCGTACGTCCTTGTTCTCGCGCGACTGAAACAACCCGCGCGACCGCGCGATGTCCAGAGCCATTTACCCCTGCGTGACCGCTATCCCATCAGGCCGCCGCCACGAGGCGTGAGCGGGCTTTCGAGCAATGCGGCGCGGTCCGGCTGGTCCGGCGCGACTCGCCCGGCGAAGGCGGCGTAGAGGCCCGCCAGCAGTTCGGTCGGCAGCCCCTCGCCGATCGCGATGAGCCGTGTTCGGCGATCGTCATCGGGCCAGCGATCCAGAAAGCGCGGTTCTGCGAACACGTGACGCACGCCCTGGACCACGAGCGGACGGTCGGGTTCCTCGACGATCTTCACGAGTCCCTTCAGCCTCAGCAGCTTCGGGGCGTGCGCCGAGCGCAGCAGCTCGACGAACAGGTCATATGAGGCGCGCGTCAGGGGAGCCTCGCTCGTGAGCATCACCGTCCGTATGGCGCCATGACCCTCGACGAGCGGCTCAAATTCTGCACGCGCGACAACCGAGGGCGCGAGAAGCGCAGCGATGTCGAGCGTTCGCACATCCTGGACGATCGCTGCAGGTGCTAGGCGTCGGAGGAGCGTTTCCGTAAGGAGACGCTGTTCAGGAGTCGCGAGGTCCGTCTTCGAGAGCACGATATGGTCGGCCATCGCCGCCTGTCGCGCCGCTTCCGGGTGCGCCGCGATCGTCTCAGGACCCGTAACGGCGTCGATCACAGTGACGACGCTCTCCAGCCGATAGCGCATCGCGAGGTAGCGGTGCAGGGTGAGCGTCTGGAGGATCGGCGCGGGATCGGCGAGTCCGCTCGTCTCGAGCACCAGTCTTTGGAACGGCGGAACACGCCCGTTATCGCGCGCGCGCAGCAGGTCTTCGAGGGTCGTGATCAAGTCGCCGCGGAGCGAACAGCAGAGACAGCCGCCGGCGAGTGCGACGACGCCCTCGGCCACGTGTTCGACGAGGAGGTGATCGACGCCGATCTCGCCGGCCTCGTTGACGACAACCGCGGCCTCGGCGAGCGCAGGGTCGCGCAGCAACCGGTTCAGCAGCGTGGTCTTTCCTGCGCCGAGGAACCCGGTGAGCAGGGTGAAGGGAATCGGCTCGGGCTGTCTCAAGGTCATGGCGAGCGCGACGCGCCGAGCGTCAGAACGCGGACTTGCCGTCAGCCGGCGTCGCACTGCGGTAGATCGAGCCAGGCACAGGTTGCGCGCCGTTCGCCGCCGAGGCGTCGGCCGAAGGCTTCAGGTCAATTTTGACGCGGCCGGTCTTTCCCGTCTTTTCGGCGGTCTTCGCGCCCTTCGACTTGGCTGTCGCGCTCTTGGAAGCCTTCAGCGATCGCACCTTCGCGGAGCCGGGCCTCACTGTCTGGCCTGCGATCGCCGGCGCCGTGCCCGGCGTCGGCGCGAATGCGGGCGCGTCCTCGTCGACTCCGCTCGGCTGGGCCGCGACCTTTGGTTCGCCCGGCGCCGCAGTCGCATAGACCTGCAGCGGAGACACGACCGTCTTCGCCATCAGGCGATCGCGCCACGGGTGCTGATCCGGCGAGAGCTTCGCGCGCGCGATCCGGGCCTTGACGGCCGCCTTGCCGCACATCTGCTCGCGAAGGTCGGTGGTGAACGCGGCGGTGACGTTGGGCAACGCGCCGAGCGTCGTCCGCGCGGAGGTCGCCTGGAAGCCGCGTTCGAAAGCGTCGATTGCGGTTTCGGAACGTCTTATGGGGGTTTCGGCGCCGAGGACGACCGTCACGAGCTGCCGCTGGCCTCGCGTCGCGCTCGCGACCACGTTGAAGCCGGCGGAGCAGGTGTAGCCGGTCTTCATGCCATCGGCCTCCGGATAGCGGCCGAGCAGCCCGTTGTGGTTGCGCAAGATGCGGTTGCCGATCTCGATCGCGTCGATCCTGAACAGCTGCGCATATTCCGGGTACGTTCTGAGCAGCGTGACCGCGAGCACCGCCATGTCGCGGGCGGTGGTGCGCTGGAGATCCGGGCCGGGCTTCACCGGAAGGCCGTTCGGGTTGACGAAGTTGGTGTTCGTCATGCCGATCTGGCGCGCCGTGCGGTTCATCTCGACGACGAAGGCCTCCGCGCTGCCGGATACGCCTTCCGCAAGCAGGAAAGCGATGTCGTTCGCAGACTGAACCATCAGCATCTTGAGCGCGTCGTCTATCGTGACGGTCTGGCCGACCTGGAAGCCCATCTTGCTCGGAGGCTCGGCCTGCGCGCGGGCGCTGTAGGTGAGCGCCGTCTGCGGCGTCACTTGCCCGCTCTTGATCGCGTTCAGCACGACGAGCGTCGTCATCAGCTTGGTCAACGAGGCGGGATACCAGGGAACCGTGGCCTCGTTCGCCTCGATCACCCCTCCCGTCTTCACGTCCACCACGATCAGGGGATTGGCCATCGCTCCGGTGGCGGCGGTCAGGGCGAGAGAAAGGAGCGACGCCACGAAAAAGCGGCGGATCGGCATCGACATCAGCTGACTGAACCCGTGCTTGATGGCGGCGTGGCGACGTTGCGGAGCGGTTTGGGGCCGCTGCGGACGTGTTCGATCCTTACTCTCTGGAGACCCAAATGCCAATCACCGGCTCTCGAGCACGGCGGCGGCCCCGCGGGCCGGGCCGCCGTGCGTCGTCAGCGCCTGCGCGGCGACGAGACGGGCGAACGCGCCCCCCGCCGCCGTGAGGCCGGCGAACGTTCCCCGCTCCACGATGCGGCCGCCCTCGAACACAAGAACGAGGTCCGCGCTCCGGACGGTGGCGAGCCTGTGCGCGATGACGAGCGTGGTGCGGCCGCGGCGCGCCGCGTCGAGCGCCGCCTGCACCCGCGTCTCCGTGCCGGCGTCGAGCGCGCTGGTCGCCTCGTCGAGCACCAGGATCGGCGGGTCCTTCAGCAGCGCCCGGGCGATGGCCAGCCGCTGGCGCTCGCCGCCGGAAAGCGATGCGCCCCGCTCGCCGAGCGGCGTGTCGAAGCCCTCCGGCAGACGGCGGATCACATCCATCACCTGCGCCTGCTCGCAGGCCGCCGCCATGTCGGCCTCGCTTGCGTCGGGCCTTCCGACGCGCAGGTTGTCGGCGATCGTGCGCGCGAACAGCATAGGCTCCTGGAACACGACGCCGACGTTCCGGCGCAGTCCGTCGAGCGTCATGTCGCGGATGTCCATACCGTCGAGCAGGACCCGCCCCGTCTGCGGATCGAAGGCGCGGTGGAGCAGCGCGAGGCAGGTCGACTTGCCCGAGCCGGTCGCGCCGACGAGCGCGACGGTCTCGCCGGGCTGCGCCTCGAAAGCGACGTCGGTCAGCGTGGATCTGCCCGGTTCGTAGGAGAACGAGACGTGGTCGAAGGTCACGCGGCCCTGCACACGGCCGGGATCGCGCGCGTCCGGGAGGTCCGCGACGTCGGGCGAGGCGTCCAGCAGGTCGAGCAGGTCGCCGAGCTTCGGAGCGTTCAGCAGCAGCATGTTGACGAGCGAGACGGCCTCGCCGAGCCGGCCGATGACCAGCGTCGCGAGCGCCGCGAAGGTCACGATGTCGCCGACGCTCGCGAGCCCCTGCGCGTTCAGCGCCGCGCCCGCCAGCACGACGCCGAGCACCGTCAGCGTGCCGGCGGCGGGCGTCGCGGCTGCGGCGTAGGCCCAGAGCGACAGCACCGGCATCTGGACGTCGAGCAGGCGCTGCATGACCGCCGAGAGGCCAGCCATCTCCGCTTTGACGCGGGCGAAGCTCTGGACGACGGCGACCTGGCCGACAGCGTCTGCGGCGCGCTGGGCGAGGTCGGAGTGGAAGCTCTCGATGTCTTCCTGTTCGGTCTGGGTCTTCCGGAGCAGGACGGTGATCGCGAGGCCGAAAATCACCACCAGCCCGATCAGGATGAGACCGAGCGGAACGTTCAGCGCGAGGCTCGCCGGAAGCAGGGCGACGAGCCCGACGAGCGTCGCGCAGCCTGATCGGAAGAAGGTGAGCAGCACGTCGGCGAGCGCGTTCGAGCCGACGGTCAAGGTCTTGACGATGCGGCCCGAATGGGTGCGGCGGTGGAAGCTGAGCGGCAGCGAGAGCGCATGGCCGAAGGCGTCCGTCATCACCGCGAGCCTGCGGCGATGCGACATCCTGTCGGCGTGAAGGCCGACGAGAACGCGGCCCGCGATCGCCGCGAGCGCCAGCGCGGCCCAGAGGGCCGCGATCGCAAGGACGCCGTCGCGGCTGTGGGTCAGGCGGTCGATGATGCGGCCGAACAGCACCGGTTCGGCGAAGGCGGCGACCGCCAGTCCCACGTTTCCGATCGCGAGCCAGGCGGCGAGGGGTCTTTCGGGACCGAGGAGGCCGATGGTCCGGCGGTAGGTTGCGAGGGGTCCGCGCGCGGGCGCACGTCTGCGGTCAGGCGTCAGCGTCATTCGGAGAGCCGTATGATCGGAGGAGTTTCAGACAGGTCAGCCCGGTTGGTTCGGGCTGCGACGATGAGGTAACGACGGGGTAACTTTCGCTAAGATTGCGTTATCCGCGTTAATGCACGTTAACGGCTTGTTTACCCTAAACATCAAAAGTGACTGGAGGCGAAGCAGCGCCTTCAAGGATCTTTTAAGCCCTCGCCACCTCAAGGCGTCGGCGCTCGGGATGGGTCAATGAGCGTGAGCGATCCCAGGGGCCGCAAGGACTATCACAGCCCGCAGGACGGCGGCGAGGATCGTCCCCTGGCTTCTCTTTCGGAGCGGCTCGCCGCATCGCGGAAAGCCGGCGATCCCGCGCCAGCGGAGCTCGAGCGTCTGGTGAGCATGCTGGCGGAACGCGGCGGCGACGCCGACGACGGGCTGGCCCGCGCGCTTCAGGGGCTCGCCCGCTGGGCGGAGAGCGCCAGGACGCCGCAGGCGCCGGCCGAGGAGCCGGCCGCGCCGGTCATGGACGTCGCCCCCGCGACTCGCGACGACGCGCCGCCCGAGGTCGAGGCCCGGCTTACCGCATTCGCAAGGACGCTGACCGAGCAGCCGCGCCCGGCTCCTGCATCGGCGCCGCTCGGAACCCCCGACTCTCTGGCCACCACCGCGGAGAAACCCCCGATCGCCTCGCTCCGCGCGGCTCTCGCCGAGATCGCCGCGCGTCAGAAGGCGCTCGACGCCGAGGACGCGAAAACCGAGGTCCTCCGCGCTTGGACGCCCGCGCCGAAGGAGCGGAGCCCGAGCATCGAGCCGGCTGCGCCCGCCATGCTCGACCCGGCCATTCTCAAGGGCCTCAAGGCCGAGATCGATCGGCTCGGCCAAGCGATCGGCGACCTGCCGACCCGCGCCGAGATCGACGGCCTCATCCATGAAATGTCGGCTCTGTCGCGTCGTCTCGGCGAAAGCGCGCCGGCCGGCATCGACTCCGACTCGTTGCGGGCGATCGACTCGCTCGTCGGCGAGGTCGACCGCATGCGGGGCGACGCCGCGACCCCGCAGACGATCGTAGGGCTCTCGGACGAATTGAACGCGATATCCGAACGCCTCGACGCGCTCGGGCCCCGCAACGCCAAGGCGGTCGAGGCGCTCGCAGGCCGCATCGACGAGATCCGCAAGGAGCTGGACCGGTTCCCGCGCATCGAGGCGGTTGACGGGCTCGCCGCCGAGATCCAGTCGGTCGTCGCCCGGCTCGACGCTCACGAGCACGCGGCGACCCCGGCGCGCGCGGCGGTGGAGAACCTCACCGGCAAGGTCGACGTGCTCGACGGCAAGATCGACGCGATCGCCGCGGCGGCGCGCGTCCAGGGCGACGAACTCCAGCGTGCGAACGACGCGATCCGCGGCGAGCTCGACGGTCTGCCGAGCGCGATGACGATGGCCGACCTCAGCCGCCAGATCGAGGCCCTGACCGAAGGCCTGAAGGCGCGTCCGCCGCTGCAGCCCGCCGCAGCGCTGAAGGAGCTCGCGGGCAAGGTCGATGCCATCGATGGCAAGATCGCCGCGATCTCGCTGGCGCCGGAGAAGATCGACGCGCTTGGCCGCCAGCTCGAGACGCTGACCGCTGGCGTCGCCTCGCAGGCGCGCCCGGCCTCGGCCGAGATCGTCGAGGCTTTCGCGGGCAAGATCGACGGCCTCGGCGAGCGTATGGACGACATCGCCGCGGCGACCCGCGCCCGCGGCGCGTCGTTCGACCGGGTCGAGGAGGCCGTCCGTTCGATCGCCGAGGAATTGCTCGCTGGCCGCGCCGCTGGCGCAACGTTCGGGACGCCGGCCGAGATCGAGGCGCAGGTCAACCGTCTGGTCGAAGGGCTCGATCGCCATGATGGGCGGCTCGACGACCTCAACGCCGCCTTCGCAGGGCTCGCCTCCCGCATCGAACAGAGCTGCGCCAATCTCGGGATCGACGCCGCGCAGACGGCGGCGAGCGCCGCCCGCGAAGCGTCCGCCGCCGCGTCCGCGAATGGAACGGCGAGCGAGGTCGCGCAGGCGCTCGCAGAATTGCGCAACGCCTCCGCCCAGTCCGAGCGCCGCGCCGCCGATGCGCTCGACGCGGTCCGCCTGACGCTCGAGCGGCTGCTGGAGCGGGTCGAATCCGGTGCGCCCGCAGCGCCGCTGCGCCTCGAGCCGGAGGAGCGTCCCTTCGCGGCCGCCCCGTCCGACGAGCGGCCCGGCCCGGCGCCTGCGCCCGCGATCGACAACGTCGAAGCGGCCCGCGCCGCCGCGCGCCGCGCGAGCGCCGAAATCGCCGCCGGCGAACTCGCGCGGACGGCCTCCCGGCGGGAGCGGACCGAGCCTGACGCTCCGGCGTTCCAGCCGATCGCCGATCTCGCGCCCGACTTCCCGCTGGAGCCCGGCAGCGCCCCCCAGGTCCGGCCGGACTCCGCCGGCCAGTCATCCGCCGCCCAGACTGTCGCCGCTCTGGTCGCGGCCGCCCGCCGGGCGCAGAGCCAGTCCGTCGCCGAGGAGGCTCTCGACGACGCGCGGATGCTGACGGCCGCCTCCGGCGAATCGTCGCCCTCCCGCTTCGCCGGACTGTTCACGGCTCTCAAGGCGCGCAAGCGTCCGCTGCTCATCGGCGTCGCCGCCACCCTCATCGTGCTCGCGGCCCTCTATGCCGCAAGCGGCATGACGGGCGGCGAAGAGGAAATCGCCCCCGCGCCGGCGAGCGAGGCTCCGACCTCCGCGGCTCCGACCTCCGAGGCCCCGGCAGCCGCCGCGACGCCGGACCAGGCGCCGGCGCAGGGTTCCACATCGGAAGCCCCGGCTGAGCCCGCGGCGCCGCCGGCCGAGCCGGAGACCCCGGCTGCTCCGCCGTCGGCCTCCGACAAACGCTCAGACGCCGCCGAGCCCGCCTCGAGGCCGGTCGCCGAACTGACGGCGCCGCGCGCCAGGCAGACCGACCTCACCGACTTCGCGTTCGGGAAGGCCGCCGGCTATTCGCAGGCGAAAGTTGACTGGAGGAACGCCGAGCCGCTCGTCACCGGGTCTCTGGGGACGCCGAACTCCCAGGGCCTGCCGGATGCGATCGGCGGTTCGACCCTGCGCTTCCGCGCGATCTCGGGCGACCCGGCCGCGCAGCTCGAGGTCGCCGACCGGCTGCTGGCCGGCCGCAACGTTCCGGCGAACCCGGCCGCGGCCGCCGTCTGGCTGGAGAAGGCCGCGGCGCAGGGCCTCGCGCCCGCTCAGCACCGGCTCGGCAGCCTCTACGAGAAGGGCTCAGGCGTGTCGCGGGACATCCTGACCGCGCGCCGCTGGTACGAGCGGGCGGCCGCCTCCGGCAACGTCCGCGCCATGCACAATCTCGGCGTCATCCAGGCCGAGGGCGGCCTCGGCAAGCCCGACTTCACCGCCGCCGCTACCTGGTTCCGGATGGCGGCCGAGCGCGGGCTGGTCGACAGCGAATACAATCTCGCGGTGCTGTGCGCGCGCGGCCTCGGCGGCAAGCGCGATCTGGTCGACGCCTACAAGTGGTTCGCTCTCGCAGCCGCCCAGGGCGATCAGGACGCGGGCGTGAAGCGCGACGAGGTGGCGAAGGCTCTGGGCGACAATCTCGCGATCGCGAAGGCGGCGGTCGAGTCGTTCCGACCGCGATCCGTTGACTCAGCGGCGAACGAAGCGCCGATTCCGCCGGGCGGCTGGGATCATGTGGCTGCGACATCGGGCGCGGGCGGCGCCGTGACGCGCTGACGCCGCGCGTCACGCGGTAGAAGACATGCTCCCGCGCGGCGCGCTCCTCCCGGGCGCGCCGGCCTGACGGGCGTTCCCGCGCAATGCAGACTTATCTTCCGATCGCCGAAATCCCTGTCGACGTCCTGCTGGTGTTCGGCATGGCGCTCGCCGTCGGCTTCGTCTCGGGAATGTTCGGGATCGGCGGCGGGTTCCTGATGACCCCGCTGCTGATCTTCATCGGCATCCCGACGGCGGTCGCCGTCGCCTCCGAGGCGCCGCAGATCGCGGCCTCCGCCTTCACCGGCGTGCTCGCCTACCACAGACGCCAGGCGATCGATTTCAGGCTCGGCCTCGTGCTGCTCGGGGGCGGCGTCGTCGGCGCTGGGCTCGGCGTCTGGTTTTTCAACGTGATGCGTGCGGCGGGCCAGCTCGATGCGATCATCGCGGTGTCCTACGTCGTCGTGCTCGGCGCGATCGGCGGCCTGATGCTGGTCGAGTCGGTCCGCTCGCTGATGCGCGGCGAGGCGAGCCCCCCGCCGCGGCGGGCGGGCCGGCGCTCGATGATCGCCGGCCTGCCGCTCAAGATGCGGTTCCGACGCTCGATGATCCATGTGAGCGTCCTGCCGCTGATCGCGCTTGGGGCCGGCATCGGCTTCATCGGCGCGGTGCTCGGGATCGGCGGCGGCTTCCTGCTCGTTCCGGCGCTGGTCTATGTCTTCCGAGTGCCGACGGCGGTCGTGGTCGGCACCTCGCTGTTCCAGATCCTGGTCACCATGCTGGCGGCGACCCTGCTGCACGCGATCACCAACGCCTCCGTCGACATCGTGCTGGCCGCCCTGCTGATGCTCGGCGGCTCGATCGGCGCGCAGTTCGGCGTCCGGGTCGGGCAGAAGATGCGCGGCGTGCAACTCCGGCTGTTGCTCGCGCTCCTGCTGCTCGCCGTCGGCGTCAGGTTCCTCGCCGACCTCACGGTGCGGCCGGCCGATCCGTTTTCGGTGGTCGTGAAGGATCCGAGCCGGTGAGGGCGTGGGGGCTGGTTGCGGCGGCCTGCCTGACGGCGTCCTCCGCCCGGTCCGAGGACCTGGTGCTCGCGCTCTCCGCGCAGGAGATCACGATCGCCTCCAACTTCGCGGGCGGCGATCTCACGGTCTTCGGCATCGTGAAGAACGCTCCGGCGGGGGGCGGCCCCTATGACCTGATCATCACCACGACGGGGCCGGCCGAGACGCTCGCCGTGCGCGAGAAGGCGAGAGTGGCGGGGCTGTGGATCACCCGGTCCACCACCGACTTTCCGTATGCCCCGACCTTTCTCAGCGTGCTCTCGACGCGGCCGCCAGAGGAGAGCGGCGCCGGCGCCCCGCCGCCGTCCGAGAGAAGCGGCCTGCTCGGCCATGTGCCGGGCGGGGTGAGCGCGGCCGCCGCCGCCCTCATCCGCATCCAGGAGCGGCGCGGGCTGTGGCTGCAGGACGACCGCGGCGTCGCGTTCCTCGACCCGTCGCTGTTCCGCGCGACCGTGCGGCTGCCGCCCAACGTGCCGATCGGCGCCTTCGAGGTCGAGGCGCGGCTGTACTCCGGCGGGTCGGTCGTCGCCCGCTCGACGGTCTCGTTCCGGGTGGCGAAGGCGGGCTTCGAGGCCGGCGTCGCAGATGTCGCCGAAAGGTTACGGTTGGGCTACGGCCTCGCCGTCGCGGCGCTCGCCCTCCTGTTCGGCTGGGCCGCGTCTGCTATGTTCCGCCGCGACTGAGGGCGTGAACGCCATGACGCTGATCGCATCCGAGCCGGCGGGAGAGGACCATGACATACCGGAACTCCCGCTCGCGCTCGGGCTGCTGGGGCTCGCGCCCTTCATCGTCCTGTCGCTCTGCGTCGCGCTCGGCGCCTCGGGCGTGGCCGGGCTCTCGCCCGCTGCGGCGCTGCTCGGCTACGCTGCGGTGATCCTGTCTTTCCTCGGCGGGGTGCATTGGGGCCTTGCCCTGAGGCACCCGGCCAAGGATATCCGG
The DNA here is from genome assembly GCF_027922265.1 of Hansschlegelia plantiphila. Classification (GTDB taxonomy): domain Bacteria; phylum Pseudomonadota; class Alphaproteobacteria; order Rhizobiales; family Methylopilaceae; genus Methylopila; species Methylopila plantiphila. The sequence goes on from NZ_BSFI01000023.1 coordinate 218,692, forward strand.
ACGGGGCTCTACCTCGCCGCCATGGCGCCGCCGCTCTGGGCGTGGGCGGGGCTGCTGGCCGGCGGAGCGGCGGGGCTCGGCATGGCGGCGGCGGGCCTCGCGGCTCACGGCGTCGTCGACGGGGCCTATGCGACGCGGTTCGCCGCGCCGCGCTGGTATCGGCGTTTCAGGCTGCTGCTTGCGACGCTCGCCATGATCTCGACGACGGCGGCAGCGGTCGTTGTTGCGTATGCGGCCTGACGCCGCGGAGTTTGAAGGACGCGTGCTGAGATGATAGGTGTGTTTCGGGGGCTCGGCGCTTCGGCGCCGTCGGGGGCTAAGCGATCCTTGCAGGTCAATTTCGGGCGTCTTGTCACCCTGTGCGCCGCAGCAGGACTGCTGATCGGCGTGTCGTCGGCGAGGGCCGCGGACATACCGATGTCGGGTCCCGAGACGTCGGTGGTCGCGCCCGAGGCCGTTGACGGCTTCCGCTGGAGGCCCTGGACCGAACCCTGCGAGCTCACCTGCCACGTCACCGTCTATGGCGGCGGCTACATCGCGACGTCGATGTCGAGCATCTTCACCAAGGGCAAGATCTTCACCCCCTGGGACTGGCGCACCAAGGATTCCGGTTTCATCGGCGGCGCGGTGTCGCGCGAGATCGCGAGCTACAGGGATCTGTGGGGCGTAGAGACCGAGTTCGGCGTCGGCAAGCGGTTCGGCGATCTCAAGGCGGGCGAGACCTGGGGCGCGCTGTACTTCCGCTGGAAGTCCTTTCCGTGGAACGACTATCTGAGGACCACCGTCGCGGTTTCGACCGGGTTGAACTACGCGACCCGGATCGACCAGGTCGAGCGCGACAAGGCGAGCCACACCTCGCACGTCCTGCATTACCTCTCGCCGGAGATCACCTTCGGCCTGCCCGACAACCCGCACTGGGACGTCATCCTGCGCTTCCACCACCGCTCCGGCGGCAAGCTCGCCGTGTTCAACAAGAACAGCGGCGGCGCGCAGTACCAGACGATCGGCCTGCGCTACACGTGGTGAGGCGCCCGCTCAGTCGGGCCTGAGGCCGAAGCCGGGGATGGCGTAGACGCCGGTCTCCCCCAGCATCCACGCCATGAACGCATCGGCGGCGAACAGGCCGCCGAACGCCTGGTCGCGCACGTTGAGCCCGCCGGCGTAGGCCCCGAAAGCCGGCAGCACGATGCGCGCGCCGTCGGTCGCGAAACAGCGGCGGCGCACGCCGCGGCCGCGCAGCGCCAGTCTCGCGACGGGGTGCAGATGGCCCGCGAGTTCTCCGGGCCTCGCGCCGGCCTGCGGCTCGTGGCGGAGCGTGAGCGGTCCGAGCGTCATCTCGCTGAGCGCCGCGCCGCCGCAGCGCGCGGGCGGCTCCGGATCGTGGTTCCCGGCGATCCAGATCCAGTCCCGGCCGCGCTGAAGGGCGGCCAGCGCCGCGCGATCGGCCTCGCCGAGCCGCGACGGCCCGCCGCCGTCGTGAAAACTGTCGCCGAGCGCGATCACGGCCTTCGGCCGGTAAGTCTCGACCAGACGCGCCAGCCGGCCGAGCGTGGTCGCCGTGTCGTAAGGCGGCAGAAACTGCCCACGGCGGGCGAAGGACGAGCCCTTCTCGAGATGCAGGTCCGCGACGATCAGCGCGCCCGAGCGCGGCTCGTAGAGCGCGCCCGCGACGTCGACCGTCAGCGCGACGCCGGCGACGCGGAGCGTGGGCTCGATCTGGTCCTCGGCGGGAAGGGCGGAGAGACTCATCGCTCGGAACATAGCAGGAACCGGAATCGGCGGTCCATGCCCGAGCGCCTTTTCAGAAACAAAGCTCGTCGTCCTCCGGCGCGACCGGGGCCGTCTTCGGTCGTTCCTGTATCGTGAAACGGGCCGCCTGGTCACCTCTCCCCGCCGGGGCTAGGTCGGGAGCGGAGCGAGCGGGTGAGGGGGCTCTTAGGCTTCAGATTTCGCCGGTCCGTCGTTCGAAGCAGAGGGGTCGGAACTGGCGCCGCCTCGGTCCTCGGCGTCTGTCCAATCGGCCCCATCGCCTCCTCGACCAGCGTCTCCGCGGCTTCCCGGAGCAGCGCGTCCTGCGCCTCGCCGTAGACCTGCTCGCGGCCGACGTCGAGGAGGATGGGGACGGCCAGCGGCGAGATGCGCTCCAGCGGGCGATGCACGATGTGCGCCTTGGCGCGGGCTAGGAACTCGGCGACGCGCTCCAGGTCGATCAGCCCGCGCGAGGCGTCGGCGCGGGCGGCGCGGAGCAGCAGGTGGTCCGGCTCGTGCCGGCGCAGCACGTCGTAGACGAGGTCGGTCGACATCGTGACCTGCCGGCTGGTCTTTTCCTTGCCCGGAAAGCGCCGCTCGATCAGCCCGGCGATGATCGCGCAGTTGCGGAAGGTGCGCTTCATCAGCGCGCTCTCCGCCATCCAGGCCTCGAGGTCGTCGCCCAGCATGTCCTGGTCGAACAGGTCGTCGAGCGACAGGCGACCGTCGGCGATCATCTCGCCCATGTCGCCCAGCCCCCAGACCGCGAGCGCATAGTCGGTCGCGACGAAACCGAGCGGCTGCGCCCGCGCCCGCTCCAGCCGCCGGGTCAGCAGCATGCCGAGCGTCTGGTGCGCGAGCCTGCCCTCGAAGGGATAGGCGATGAGGAAATGCCGGCCGCCGCGCGGGAAGGTCTCGACCAGCAGCTGGTCGGGCCGCGGGATCTCCGAACGCTCCTGCTGGAAGCCAAGCCATTCGCGCACCTGCCTCGGCAGAGCGCTCCAGCGCAAGGGATCGGCGATGGCCTCGCGCACGCGGGCGGCGATCCCGGTGGTGAGCGGCATCTTGCCCCCGGCGTAGACCGCGACCTTCGGCGTCTCGGACGCCGCGCGGGTGACGAACACCTCGTTCTCGACCAGCGCGACGTAGCGCAGCACCTCGCCGCCGAACATGAAGGTGTCGCCCGGCGTCATGGTCTCGACGAAATACTCCTCGACCTGGCCGACCACGCGCCCGCCCGCCATGCGCCCCACCGGCCCCTTGGAGCGTGCGAACCGCACCTTCAGCATCGTGGCCTCCACGATGGTGCCGACGTTGAGCCGCCAGCTCTGCGCGATCATGGGGTTGGAGACCCGCCAGAGCCCGTCCTTGGTCTGGCGGATCTTGGCGAAGCGCTCGTAGCCGCGCAGCGCATAGCCGCCGGTCGCGACGAAGCGCACCACCTCGGCGAAGGTTTTCCTGTCGAGCTCGGCGTAGGGCGCGGCCGAGACCACCTCACCGTAGAGCGCGTCCTCGTCGAACGGCGCGCCGCAGGCGACGCCGAGCACGTGCTGCGCCAGCACGTCGAGACTGCCGGGCTTCGCGGCCTCCGCATCCTGCTCGCCTGCGAGCGCCGCCTCGCGCGCGGCCTCGCACTCGATGACCTCGAAGCGGTTGGCCGGCACCAGCAGCGCCTTGGACGGCTCGTCAAGCCGGTGGTTGGCGCGCCCCGTTCGCTGCAGCAGGCGCGACGAGCCCTTCGGCGAGCCCATCTGCACGACGAGGTCGACGTCGCCCCAGTCGATCCCGAGGTCGAGCGTCGAGGTGCAGACGACGGCCCGCAGCCGGCCTTCGCCCATCGCCGCCTCGACCTTGCGCCGCTGGTTCACGTCGAGCGAGCCGTGGTGCAGAGCGATCGGCAGATTGTCTTCGTTGATCCGCCACAGCTCCTGGAAGGCGATCTCGGCGAAGGCGCGGGTGTTGCAAAACACCAGCGTGGTGCGGTGGCGCTTGATCGCCTCGTAGACGGCCGGCGCCGCATGCGCCGCGGAATGGCCGGCCCAGGGCAGCCGCTCGTCGGTTTCGTGGATCGCGATGTCCGGCGCCGCGCCGCCGTGGACCTCGACGAGGTCGGCGAGGTCCTGCCCGCGGCGCGGGTCGACCAGCCAGCGGCGCAACTCGTCCGGCGTCTTGACGGTGGCCGAGAGGCCGACGGTCGTGAGCGACGGCGCCATCGCCCGGACGCGCGCGAGCGCGAGCGCGAGCTGGTCGCCGCGCTTGGTGGGGCTCAGCGCATGGAGCTCGTCCACCACGACGCGCTTCACGGTCTCGAACAGCCGGCCTGCGCCCGGATCGCCGATCAGCAGCGCCATCTGCTCGGGGGTGGTCAGCAGGATGTCCGGCGGCTGGCGCTTCTGCCGCTGGCGGCGGCTGGCGGGAGTGTCGCCGGTGCGGCCTTCGACGCGGACGTCGAGGCCCATCTCGGAGACCGGACGTTCGAGGTTTCGCGCGATGTCGACGGCGAGCGCCTTCAGCGGCGAGACGTAGAGCGTGTGGATCCCGGCGCTCTCGCCGCGCGGCGCCTCCGCGAGCTCCACCAGCGTCGGCAGGAACCCTGCGAGCGTCTTGCCGGCGCCGGTCGGCGCGATCAGCAGCGCGTCGCGGCCGGCGCTGGCATGGGCCAGCAGCTCGAGCTGATGCGTCCGCGGGCTCCAGCCGCGCGAGGCGAACCAGCGCGTGAAGCGGTCGGGCAGGACGGGGACGGCTTCGGCGCGGCGGGCTGTGGACACAGGCGAGAGATAAGCGCGCCGGGGCGCTGGGGGAGGGGCGCTTATCCCTCCTCACGCCTACGCGTGGGTCGGGGGGGGGGGGTCTACGGCGCAATCTGCCGGCGAGCTTGATCCTGCGCGATCCCCACTCGACCTTGGCTGCGCCGAGGTTACCCCCTTTGAAATTGGAGGGATCAGGAAGAGCGCGGCGGCGCCGTTCCCCCCTCTCCCCTTGCGGGAGAGGGCCGGGGTGAGGGGTGACGGGCGGCGCCTCATCGGTAAAGGACGCAGCCGCCACCCCTCATCCGGCCGCTTCGCGGCCACCTTCTCCCTCAGGGGGAGAAGGGAGAAAGGGCGCCTGTCCAATCGGCGTTCCGCGCTTATCTGAGCACTCAGATGCGCCCCGAAGATCTCCTGTGCCCCACGCCCCGCGGCCTCTACTGCCCGCCGGCGGACGCGTTCATCGATCCGATGCGTCCGGTCGAGCGGGCGTTCGTCACCCACGGCCACGCCGACCATGCGCGTCCCGGCAACGACGCGGTGATGGCGACGCCGGAGACGCTCGCCATCATGGCCGCGCGCTACGGCGAGGAGTTCTGCAAGACGAGACAGCCCGCCGCTTATGGCGAGCGGACGGTGGTCAACGGCGTCACGGTGAGCTTCCATCCCGCCGGCCACGTGCTGGGCGCCGCCCAGATCCTGCTGGAATGGAAGGGGTTCCGGGCGGTGGTCTCCGGCGACTACAAGCGCGCGCACGATCCGACCGCCGCGGATTTCGAGGTCGTGCCCTGCGACCTGTTCGTCACCGAGGCGACCTTCGGGCTGCCGGTGTTCCGCCACCCGGACGCGGCCGACGAGGTCTCGAAACTGCTCGACAGCGTGGCGCTGTTCCCCGACCGGGCGCATCTCGTCGGGGCCTATTCGCTGGGCAAGGCGCAGCGGCTGATGAAGCTCCTGCGGCTCGCGGGCTGGGACAGGCCGATCCATCTGCACGGCGCGATGGTCCGGGTGACCGAGGCCTATGAGGCGCTCGGGATCGATCTCGGCGAGACGATCCGGGTCGAGCCCGCGGCGCGCCCGAAGCTCGCGGGCGCGATCGTGCTTTGCCCGCCTTCGGCGCTGCGCGAGCTGTGGGCGCGCAAGTTCCCCGACCCCGTGACGGCCGCCGCTTCCGGCTGGATGCGCATCCGCGCCCGCGCCCGCCAGTCCGGCGTCGAGCTGCCGCTCGTGGTCTCCGACCACGCCGACTGGGACGATCTGCGCCGGACGATCCTCGACACCGGAGCGCAGGAGATCTGGGTGACCCACGGCGAGGAGGACGCGCTGGTGCACTGGTGCGGGACGTCCGGGCTCAAGGCGAAGCCGTTGCGGCTTGTCGGCTATGGCGACGAAGGCGAGGCGGAGGAGACGCCGGCGGAGGCGGCTGAGGCGCCATGAACCGCTTCGCCTTCCTGCTCGACCGGCTCGCCTACGAGCCGCGCCGCAACGCCAAGATCCGGCTGATCGCGGACTATTTTCGCGAAACGCCGGACCCCGAAAGGGGCTGGGCGCTGGCGGCGCTGACCGGGGCGCTCAGCTTCCGGCACGCCAAGCCCGGGCTGATCCGCGGGCTGATCATGGAGCGGACGGACCCCGTGCTGTTCGACCTCTCCTACGATTATGTCGGCGACCTCGCCGAGACGGTCGCGCTGATGTGGCCGGGGGAGACGCGGGCCAACCGCGCGCCTGTTCTGTCGGAGATCGTCGAGGGACTGACCTCGACGGCGAAGCTCGATCTGCCGAAGCGGCTCGCGCACTGGCTCGACGCGCTCGACGAGGTCGGCCGCTGGGCGCTGCTCAAGCTCATCACCGGGTCGTTGCGCATCGGCGCCTCGGCGCGGCTCGCCAAGACCGCGGTCGCGGCGCTCGGCGATCACAAGCCGGACGACGTCGAGCTGGTCTGGCCTGGCCTGCAGCCGCCTTATGAGGAGCTGTTCGCCTGGGTCGAGGGCCGCGGCGAGAAGCCGTTCGCGCTCGATCCCGCGCCGTTCCGCCCGCCCATGCTGGCGCACCCGCTGGAGGACGCCGACTACCGCTTGTTCGATCCCGCGGCCTTCGTGGCGGAATGGAAGTGGGACGGCATCCGCGTCCAGGCCTCGGCGGGCAAGGACGCCGAAGGGCGTCAGGTCGCGCGGCTCTGGAGCCGGTCGGGGGAGGACGTCTCCGGGACGTTCCCGGACCTGATCGAAGCGCTGACCTTCGAGGGTTCGATCGACGGCGAGCTGCTCGTCCTGCGCGACGGCAAGGTGCAGAGCTTCAACGTGCTGCAGCAGCGGCTTAACCGGAAGAGCGTGACGCCGAAGCTGCTCGCCGAATTCCCGGTCCATATCCGCGCCTACGACCTGCTGGTGGAGGGCGACGAGGATCTGCGCGAGCTGCCGTTCGACGTCAGGCGCAAGCGGCTCGAGGCGTTCGTGGCGCGCGAGGACAATCCGCGGCTCGATCTCTCGCAGATGGTGCCGTTCGACGACTGGGACGGATTGGCCGCCGCCCGGCTCGATCCGGCCTCCGCCGGCGCAGGCGACGACTCGGCCGCCGTCGAGGGGCTGATGGTGAAGCGCCGCGACAGCCCGTATGTCGTCGGGCGTCCCAAGGGCCTGTGGTTCAAGTGGAAGCACGACCCGATGACGGTCGACGCCGTGATGATGTACGCCCAGCGGGGGCACGGGAAACGGTCGTCGTTCTATTCCGACTACACCTTCGGGCTCTGGACGGAGGACGAGGAGGGGGTGCGGCTGGTCCCCGTCGGCAAGGCCTATTTCGGGTTCACCGACGAGGAGCTCGTCGAGCTCGACCGCTTCGTGCGCAAGAACACCGTCAACCGCTTCGGCCCGGTGCGGGAGGTGACGCACACCGAGGCGATCGGCCTCGTGCTGGAAGTCGCGTTCGAGGGCATCGCGCGCTCGACGCGCCACAAATCGGGAGTCGCGATGCGGTTTCCGCGCATCGCCCGCATCCGCTGGGACAAGCCGCCTCACGAGGCGGACAGGCTGGAAAGCCTCGAAGCGCTGATCGAGGCGAAGGAGAGCGCTTAAGTGGTTTCGACGAGCCGGCGCACCAGGATCAGATCGGCGGGCTTGTCGACGTCGACCGCGGCGCGGCCGAAGGGCATCTCGACGACGCCGGCGCTGACGCCGGAGAGCCGCTCGATCGCCGCGACCCCGCGGGCGAGCGTGAGGCGTCCGAGCGAGTAGTCGAGGATCGCGCGGGGCCCGAGCTTCTTCAGCAGTTTCAGCGGCCGCTTCCGGAGCGCCTCGACCGAGCGCCACATCTCGATCGCCTTGATCGCCGCCATGTCGCGGAAGAAGAACATGTTGCAGCCGGAAAAGCCGCCGTCGGCGAGCTTCATGAAGGTGCGCTTGGTGTCGGGGGTCGCCGCCATCACCACCGTGTCGCGGGCGAGCGCCGCGGTGACTGTGACGTCGGGGACGTGGTCGAGGAAGTAGCCGACCCATTCCGGCTCGAGCAGCGCATGGTCGGCGGTGGTGACGAACAGCGGCGCGCCGAGGCGCCCGAAGGCGTCCGCCACGCTCTCGCTGAGCGACGCCTTGGACCGGAAGACCTCGACGTCGGGCGTCGTCACCAGCTCCGGCCGGTCGATCGACACTGCGATCCTGCCGACGCGGCCGCTCGCCCTGAGGGCGTTCACGACGCGGTCGAGCATGGCGACGCCGCCGATCGGGATCAGCGCCTTGTGGCTGACGCCGGCGAACTCCGCGAGCGGATCGCCTCCCGGCCGGACGCCGGCCAGCACCAGCGCCGTGACGGTCACGACGTCAGCCTCTTGGAATAGATGCGATAGGTCTTGTAGGCCTCGCCGCCGCCGAGCGCCTCGCCGATATGGCGCATCGGCCTGTTGGTCTCCAGCACCCACGACATCTCGACGTGCCGGACCTTGCGCCGCCAGCCCTCCTCGCGGAACTTCTCGAAGATGTAGAACGGCATGACGTTTCCGAGATACGTGCCGTGGAATTCGCGCCGAACGCCCATCAGCGGGATCCGGGCCGACGTGTAGGTCTGGCGCTTCAGCCGCCAGAGCAGCTTGGCCCAGCCGAACGGCAGCAGCTCGCCGTCGAGGTCGCGGATCATCTCGTTCAGGTTGGGCAGCGCCAGCCCGAAGGCGGCGGGGCGGCCGGCGACCTCGGCGATCCAGACGAGGCGCTCGTCGAGCAGCAGCTTCATGCTCTTCGCGACATGGCGGAGTTCGTCCTCGCCGAACGGCACGAAGCCCCAGTTTTCCGCCCAGGCGTCGTTGAAGATGCCGATGATCGACGGCAGCTCGTCGTCGTAGCGCTTCCAGTCGATGTGACGGATGACGAGCTCCGGCGGCTTCGGGCGCGCGAAGATGCGCTGGATCGACTTGGGGAAAGGCGTGCCGGTGTCGTGCAGGTAGGCGTAGAGGTCCATCGTCTTGGCGTAGCCCTGCGCCTCGACGCGGGGGCCGACATAGGGGAGGTCGTGCGGCATCAGCATCATCGACGGCGTGTCGAAGCCATCGACGAGGAGGCCGGACTCCTCGTTGATGTTGAGGCTGAACGGTCCCTGGATCTCCGCCTTGCCGCGTGCGCGGTGGAAGCGCTCCACCTCGCCGAACAGCGCATGGAAGATTTCCGGGTCGTCCTCGGCCGCGATCAGGCCGAAATGGCCGATGTCGCCGGTGCGCCGGTCGGCCTGAGCGCTGATGCGCCCGACGGGGCGGCCGTCCCGCCAAGCCATCCAGAACGCGGCGTCCATGTAGTTGAACGCGGGATTCTTCTTACGCGACAGGGCGTCCCGACGCTCCAGCCTGAGCGGGGCGATATAGTTCGGGTCGCTGGCGTGAAGCCGGTCGGGCAGCGCGATGAAGGCCTCGAGGTCCGCTTTGGACTCCACCGGCCGGATTTCGAAAGTGGTCAACCGTTCGCCTCCGCAAGCCTGGGGCCCGAGGTCGCATGGACCTTCGGTTCAGGCCAGCCGCCGTCGATGCGACGGATTCGCCAGACGCCGTATGCGGCGAAGATCAGCAGGGCCGACCAGGCGCCGACGACGGGGGTGATGACCCCGGTCAGCGCGAGCGTCGACAGCAGCCCGTCGCTCAGCATGAACATCAGTCCGCCGCCGAGCGCCGCCGCGGCGTGGCGGATGGAGCGGGCGTCGCGCCAGTTCACCAGCGCCGCCGGCATCGCCAGCAGCACCATGACGATCGCGCCCAGCGGGCCGGCGTAGATCCGCTCGACCAGCGTCTCGTAGAACGCCAGCGGCGCGTTCGGCGTCATCTGGCCGGACAGCACGGCGCGCGCCGCCGCCAGCGACACGCGGCTCTCCGGCGTCAGCGCCGAGAGCACGTCGTCGGGGGTGAGCGTCGTGTTCCAGGGGCCGTCGGCCGGGGTCCGGACGTTGAAATTGTCGCGCGTCCAGTCGACCCGCTCGGCGTCCTTCAGGATCCAGCGCCGCTTCTCGTAGTGAGCTTCGGCCGCCATGGTGCGGGCGGTGACGATCTTGTTGGCGTCGCGGTCGTAGATCCGCAGCGCCTTCAGCTTTTTGCCCTTGTCGCTGACCCGGTCGAACGACACGACCGAGTCGCCGATCCTGAGCCAGATCGGCTTGGGATCAGTCTTGCCGTCTTTGGCGGCGCCGGCCTCGACGTCGGCGTCGCCCTCGTCGCCCGCATGGGTCAGCATGATCGCAAGCTTCGCCTCGGTGCGCGGGGCTATGACGTCGATCAACGTCGATTGCACGATCACCAGCACGAGGGCGCCCGGAAGCATCATCAGGAACAGCGCCCAGGTGCTGCGCCCGGCGGAGCGCATCGGGGCGATCTCGCCGTTGCGCGCGAGCGTAAGCAATGCCGCCAGAGCGCCGATCAACGCCCCGAGCGGCAGCGAATGGGTCAGCAGCGTCGGCATCTTCAGGCCGGCATAGCGCAGGATGCCGAGCAGGCCGTCGCCCGTGTCCAGAATGTCGCCGGCGTTGTCGACGAGATCCAGGATCTGCGCGATGAAGGCGAGGATCAGCGCCGAGGTCAGCGACAGCCTGACGAGCGACGTGCTGAGATAGCGGGTGAAGCGCATTCAGGCCTCGGCGGTCCGGAAGCGGCCGAACACGCCGGCGGCGGCGGTGGAGACGGCCCGGCTGACCCGGTCGATCGCCCGCGACACGATCGTGTCGCCTGGCCGGTCCGTGCTCGTCCTGAACAGCCAGAACGCGAAGACGACGAAGACGACGAACGGCGCCCAGCAGTCCAGCGCCGCCGGTCCCCGGCCCTTGTGCGCGAAGGTCTCGCCGATCTGAAGCGCATTGTGGAACGCGAGCATCAGCAGCACCGCGGCGACCGCGTTCGCGACCCGCGCATTGCGGCGCATGGTCATGCTGAGCGGCACGATCAGCAGTGGCAGGAACGGCAGCGAAAGCGACCGCGCCAGCCGGGCGTGGAACTCCGCCTGCAGCTGGTTCACCGGCGAAGAGGGCAGCGGCGCGCTCATCTCGCTCCAGAGCTCCGTCAGCGTGAGTTCGCGCTCGTTGCCGCCGCGGGCGCGGAACGGCGGGGCCTGCAGGTCGAACTTCTTGTCGAGCACCAGCTCCTGGAAGCGCAGCGTGCTCGGCCGCGCCGCGCCGTAATCGCGCACGATCACGCCATTGTGCAGCTTCAGCTGGATCTGCGTCCGGTCGGGGGTCAGCTCCAGCGTGCCGCCGGCCGAGGTCGTCACCACGTCGGCGCCGTCCTCGCGGTTCTGGATGAACACGCCGGTCAGTTCGCGGCCGGTCTTGTCGACGTCGTCGGCGGTGATCGTCAGGCCGTCCTTGGCGCTGATGAAGGTGGCGGCCGGCGCATGCGCCCGCCAGGCGTAGGCGACGCTGGAATTCAGGATGTCGCGGTATGCGTAGCGGCAATAGGGCGACAGGAAGCCGACAACGATGACGCTGATGATCGCGAGCACGGCGCCCAGCGCGATCAGCGGTCGGGTGACGGACTGCACCGAGACGCCGCTCGCCAGCATCGCCTCGAGCTCGGCGCCGAGGCTGAGCCGCGACACCGCGCTGAACACGCCGAGCGCGAAGCCCGCCGGCAGCGCGAAGCCCAGATAATGCGGGACGAGGTTGGCCGACAGCGTGAAGACCAGGATCACGGGCGCGCCGGCGGTCGCGAGCAGGTCGACCAGCCGCAGCACGCGCTCCAGCAGCAGCGCCATCAGCACGACGCCGAGCGCCATCAGCATCGGGCGGAGCGTCAGCCCCAGCACGTAGCGGTCGAGCAGCCGAAGCCGCGGCATGCCCCAGCGTCCGGCGGCCATCAGGCGGTCCAGCACGATTTGAGTTCGGCCACCAGCGCGTCGGACGCCGCCCCGTCGAGGTCGGCGCCCTGCGAAAGATCAGGCGGTCCGGGCCAGCCGGCGTCCGGAACGACCAGATCGCGAAACGACCGCGAACCGTCGTAACGGGGAATCACGTGGAAGTGGACGTCGGGGTCGACCATCATCAGCATCAGATAGTTGATGCGCGCGTATTTGACGAACGCGCTGAGGCAAGGCTCGATTGCGCCGATCGCCGCGCCGAGATCCGAGAAGGCCTGCGGCGACAGGTCGGAGAACGCCGTCGCCTCCTCGCGGCAGACGAGCACCAGCGATCCGAGCGTCGGCTGCTTCGGCCGCACGAGCACGCTCCAGGCGCCGACCTCGGCCACCAGGCTTCGCGGATAGCCGAACTTCTCCATAGTCTTGTTGGCCATCGAGGGGTCCGATCCCTTGGGAAGGCGCAGCTTGCGAGGCTGGCAAGGCGGCCGGTTTGTCGCTAAACGACACGCCGATAGTGTGGCGCGTGCGGGAATTGCAAGAAGAATGACGGATTCGAAAAGCGGCGCGCAAGCGCCGGTCGCCGTTCTGGTCGGCGCGTCGGACGTCCGCATCTGGGGCATGACCGCGGCGGAGCGGCTGCGCCGCCAGCTGTCGCGCGCCGGCGTGACGGATGTCCGTCCCAACGCGGACGGCCTCGTCGAAGGCGGCCGCGTCATCGCGCTCCGACTGGATTACGCCTACGAGCAGCGGCTGATCGAGGCGCTTGTCGAGCGCGCCGACGTGGCGCTGACGGTTGACGGCGCGCTGGTCGCGGCGGGCGTCGCGTCGCAGACGGCCCCCGCGGCGATCGCCGCGCTCGAAGGCCGCGGCCCGCTGCCGACCGGCGTCGCGGCGCTCGATTCCGAAGGACTCGCGGGCTCGTACAACCGCAAGCTCCGCAAGCGGGAGATCGCTTATGTCGCGCCGCTGAACGCCGCCACCGTGGACGATTTCGAGGCGCGCAGCTTCGCAGGCTCCTACAAGGGCGTTACCGACGTCGTCACCAAATATGTCTGGCCGGTTCCGGCGCGGATCGTGACCAAGTGGTGCGCCGAGCGCGCCATCACGCCGAACCAGGTCACCTATGTCGGGCTTGTCCTGATGTTCGTCGCGCTCGGTCTGTTCTGGAACGGCTGGTTCCTCACCGGACTGGTCCCGGCCTGGATCATGACCTTCCTCGACACCGTCGACGGCAAGCTCGCCCGCGTGACCATGACCTACTCGAAGTTCGGCGACGTGCTCGACCACGGCATCGACCTGGTGCATCCGCCGTTCTGGTGGTGGGCGTGGATCGTGGGCCTGCCGGCGGTCGGTCTCGGTCTGGAGCGGCCGGATCTCGCCGTCGGCGTCATCATCGGCGGCTACATCGTCCAGCGCATCCTCGAGGGCGCGTTCCTCAGGCTGTTCGGCATGCATATGCACGTCTGGCGGCCGTTCGACAGTTTCTTCCGGCTGATCACGGCGCGCCGGAACCCCAACCTCGTGATCCTGACCGTCTTCACACTGTTGGGCCGGCCCGACGTCGGGATGATCGTCGTGCTGTGGTGGATCGTGCTGTCGCTGGTGGTCCACGCCGTGCAGCTCGTCCAGGGCGTCATCGTCAGCCGAAAGCGTCCGGTCACCTCCTGGCTCTCGGCGTGACGCGGCTGGGCGTCGTCGCGAACGGACGAAGCTGGCGCAACCGCAACGGCCGCGCCGCGCCGCCCGCTTCCGCCGGCGTCCTGTTCGAGGCGCCCGACTCGCCCGCCGATTATCCCGAGGTGATGAGGCGCTTCGCGGCGGCGGGCGTCACGACGCTCGCGATCGACGGCGGCGACGGCACGCTGCGCGACGTGATGAGCGCCATGGCGCCGGCCTTCGGCGACGCGCTCCCGCAGATCGCGCTGCTGCCGAACGGCAAGACCAACGTGGCCGCGGCCGACGTCGGCGGGGCGGGGCGGGGGCCTGACGCCGTCGGCAGGCTCGCCGCCGCGCTGAGCGCCGATGCGCCGCTGACGACGACCGTGCGCCGCCCGCTGGCGATTTCGTTCGACGGGCGCTCGGTCTACGGCTTCGTGTTCGGCCTCGGCGCCTTCGAGCGCGCGACCCGCCTCGTCGACGAGCGCGTGCACGAGCGCGGCTTCGCGCAGAAGCTCGGCGTCGCGCTCGGCGTCGTGGGGTCGGTCTCGACGGCGCTGTTCGGCAAGGAGCGCGCGGCGTGGAGCCGCGGCGTGCCGCTGTCGCTCGCGCTCGACGGCGGCGGGGAGGCGACCCACGACAGCTTCGCGCTGCTCGCGACCTCGCTCCGGCGCTGGGTGCTCGGCCTCTGGCCGTTCTGGGGAACCGGCGAGGGCGCGATCGCGGTGACCGAGATATCGGCCCCGCCGCGGCGCCTCGCGCTCGGCCTCGCGACCGCCGGCCTCGGCCGGCCGCGGCCGTGGGCTGCGGCGGAAGGCTGGCGGAGCGAGCGCGCGGACCGTGTGTCGCTGTCGCTGCGGGCGCCCTTCATCATCGACGGCGACCGGTTCGAGCCCGGCCCCGACGGCGCGGTCGAGATTCGGTCCGGACCGCCGCTCTCCTTCGTCAGGCTCTGACGCCGATGAGCGCGGCCGGCCTCATCGAATTCGTCTCGGGCGAGCTCGCAAGGCCCGTGTCGCCCGCGATCTCGGCCTTCGCCGCGGACATCGCGGCCCGCGGCGGGGCGGGGACCGTCGCCGTGCTGTTCTACGGCTCGGCGCTCCGGACCGGCGAGACCGACGGGCTGCTCGACTTCTACGTGCTGCTCGACGACCTCGCCGCCTGGGACTGGGGACGGCCCGCGCGGACCGGCGCCAGGACGCTGCCGCCCAACATCGAATACGCCGAGACCTCCGGCGAGCCGAAGCTCCGCGCCAAGATCGCGATCATGTCGCTCGCGCAGTTCCGCGACCACGCCCGTGCGCAGAGCCTCGACACCACGATCTGGGCGCGCTTCGCGCAGCCCTGCGGGCTGGTCTGGCGCCGCGATGAGGCGGCGGCATCGGCTGCGGCGGAGGCGGTCTCGATCGCGGTCGGCGCGGCGGCGTGGTGGGCGGCGCATCTCGGGCCGCCGTCGGGGCCGGCGGGCGAATTCTGGACGGCGCTGTTCACGCGCACCTACGCCTCGGAGCTTCGCGTCGAGGGCAAGGGGCGGCCGGGCTCTATCATCGAGAGCGCGCCGGCCCGCTACGCCGCGCTGCTGCCGCTCGCCTGGACGGCCGAGGCGATCCGCTTCGCCGAAGGGGCAGGGGAGGCGCTGACGCCCGCGATCACGCCCGAGGCGAGGGCGGATGCAGAAAGGGCCTGGCGCCGCCGGAAGCGGATCGCCAAGCCCCTCAATCTGGCGCGGCTCGCGAAAGCCGCCTTCACGTTCTCAGGCGGCGTGGACTACATCGCCTGGAAGATCGAGCGGCACACCGGGCGCCGCGTCGAGGTCACGCCATTCCAGCGCCGACATCCGCTTCTCGCCGCCGGGCCGGCGCTATGGAAGCTCTGGCGGCAGGGCGTTCTGCGCTGACGCGCGGGAACTGCGTCACGTTCGAGTAGTCGGGCTCGGCGTCCGGGATCAGGCCGAACTCGCGGCCGACGCGGGTCATCAGCTCGATCGCGAAGTCGATGTGCTCGTCGTTGTGCGCCGCGCTCACGCTCGACCGCAGGAAGGCCGAGGAGTTCGGCGTCGCGGGCGGCAAAGCGAGGTTCAGGTACATGCCCTCGTCGATCAGCCGCTTCCAGAACGCGGTCGCGACGGCGACGTCGTTCAGGATCACCGCGACGATCGGGTTCGCCTCGGGGCCGACGGTGAAGCCGGCGTCCTTCAGGCCGTTGTAGAAGCGGCGCGAATTGGCGCGCAGCTTGGTGCGGCGCTGCGGCTCGTGGCGCAGGGTCTCGAGCGCCGAGATCGTCGAGGCGATGATCGACGGCGGCAGCGAGGCGGTGAACATGTAAGGCCGCGCCGCGAGGCGCAGGATGTCGAAGCCCTCGATCGAGGAGACGCAGAAGCCGCCGACGCTGGCGAGGCTCTTCGAGAAGGTGCCGACGACGAAGTCGACGTCCTCCTCGACGCCCTCACGCTCCGCGAGGCCGCGGCCGCGCTGGCCGAGCACGCCCATCGAATGCGCCTCGTCGACCATGAGGTAGGCGCCGAACTCGCGCTTGACGTCGACGAACTCCTTCAGCGGCGCCGTGTCGCCGAGCATGGAGTAGATGCCCTCCGCCACGATCAGCTTCTCGCCCGGCACGTCCTTCAGCCGCGCGAGGCGCTTGGCGAGGTCGTCGGGGTTGTTGTGCCGGAAGCGCACGACCGGGGCGTGCCCGAGCCGCGACGCGTCGTAGATCGAGGCGTGGCTGTCGGCGTCGATGATCAGATGGTCGTCCTTGCCGACCAGCGTCGAGATCATCGCGAGGTTCGCCTGGTAGCCCGTCGAGAACACCATGCAGTGCTTGCGGCCGTAGAAGTCGGCGAGCTCGCGCTCGAGCTGCTCGTGGCCCTTGTAGCTGCCGTTGGCGATGCGCGAGCCGGTCGTGCCGGTGCCGTGCTGACGGATCGCCTCGATCGAGCGCTCCATCGCGACCGGGTCGAAGGTCAGGCCGAGATAGTTGTTGGTCCCGAACAGCACGGTGCGCTTGCCGTTCACCACGCCCTCGACCGAGGAGATGATGTCGTCGAACTTCACCGAGAACGGATCGCTGCCGCTCTGCTTGAGGGCGTCGTAACGAGCCGCGAGCGTCGAGAACTTATCGAGAATCGCCATCACGCATTACTCCGAAGCGTCGTGATCGTGTCCGCAAGGTCGTCGACGGTCACAACGCTCGCCATGTCATTCAAAGGTATCGAGATATCGAACTTGTCTTCCAGCGCCATGCAGAAGTTCATCACGGCGATCGAATCCAAACCCAAGTCGTTCACGATATTCATGCCCGGCTTCAATTCTACGTCCTTGCTCGTCACTGCTTTGAGGACATCCGAAATCTCGGACAGCAGCGCCAGTTTTTCTTCCGTCATTTTGATGCCTAGGCGAAATCGACGCTGCAGACTTCACCGGCGACCGTAAACTATGAACCGGCCGTTACTCTGTAAAGCTTCTGCAGCGCCGCCAGAAACACTAATCAATGCAGCGTGTTACAGGGCTGCTTATTACTCGTGCACGACTCGGCGGCGTTGGAGAAGGACGCCCGGAACGATGTCACGAAACTGTTGCCAAAATGCCAAGCGCTCCGCCTCGGCGGCGAATCCCGCTTTTGCGGACGCGACGACGACATCGCCGAGCCGCTCAAAATCCAGACGATTCCGCCTAAATGTCTCGAACATCTGACCAAACCAGCCTTTTGACCGAACCGTTCGGTCAATGCACGGCGCGGAGTCGGGGCCCGCTCGGGCGCCTCCCGCCGACGACAGATACGTCGCCGGACCCCGCGCTACTGCGAAGTTGTAATATTCTGTTGCAGAATGTGTTCCGGCTCGCTGGCGCGGAGGGCGAGATAGAGTTCGCGCGACCGGCTGCGGCTGAGTTTTCCGGACGATGTGACAGGCAAAGCGTGCGCCCCGACCAGCCGCACCGTGACTGGCGTTCCGAAGCGCTGGCGGAGCAGGGCGGAGACTTCCGTCGCCAGAGCCTCGCGCGCGTCCGGCGCGGCCGTCCGGCACTGCACGAGGGCGACGACCTCCTCGCCTTCCGCCGCGTCGACCGAGAACACGGCGACGTCGCCGCTCCGCAGCGTCTCGATCCCGTGCTCGACCGCCCATTCCAGATCCTGCGGCCAGACGTTGCGGCCGTTGACGAGGATGAGGTCCTTGGCGCGGCCGGTGACGACCAGCTGGCCCTCGGTGAGGTAGCCGAGGTCGCCGGTGTCGAGCCATCCGTCGGAGGAAAGCGCCTCGCGCGTCGCCTCCTCCTCGCGGAAATAGTCGCGCATCAGGCTGGGGCCCCGGGCGAAGATGCGGCCGACCCGCCGTTCGGCCAGAACCGTCCCGTCGGCTGAGCGCGCCTCGATCCTGTGGCCGGGGAGAGCGGGGCCGCACAGCACGAACTCGCGCGTCCGCTCGCCGGCCTCGCTTGCGACGGCGACGCCTTCGTTCTCCAGACGGTCGAGGTCGAGCGTCTCGGCGCGCAGGCCCTCGCCGAGCGGGGCGAAGGTCAGCGCAAGCGTCGCCTCCGCCATGCCGTAGCTCGCGACGTAAGCGGCGGGATCGAAGCCGTGGCGCCGGAAGCGGTCGGCGAAGCGGCGCAGCACGTGCGGGCGGATCATGTCGCCCCCGATGCCGGCGCAGCGCCAGGACGAGATGTCGAGATCGCCGAGGTCGACGGTCGCAGCACGCTGCGCCGAGAGTTCGAACCCGAAGCTCGGGCTGTAGGAGATCGTGCCGCGGTTGCGCGCCATCAGCTCCAGCCAGAGCAGCGGCCGCCGCGCGAAATCGCGGGTCGCGAGATAGTCGACGGTGAGCCCGGCCACGATCGGCGTCAGCATGAAGCCGACCAGTCCCATGTCGTGGTAGAATGGCAGCCACGAGACGCAGCGGTCGCCGGGACGCACGACGAGGCCATGGCGGCTGATTGCCGTCGCGTTGGCCATCAGCTGGCGGTGAGTGACGGAAATGCCCTTCGGGAAGCGCGTGCTGCCCGACGAAAACTGAAGATAGGCGAGGTCGTCGACTTCCGGACGCGGCAGCTCGCCGTCATGAGCCGCGACGCCCTCAAGGTCGGCCGCCGTGCCGACGATGGCGAGCGGCAGGCCGGCCGAAGCCTCCAGCAGCCACTCCCTCATCGCGGTGGGCGCGAAGGCGGCCTGCGCGTCGGCGCATTCGATCATCTTGCGGACATGGCCGATATAGGCCTCGCGCCCGCCGAAGGCCATCGGCAGCGGCATCGGCGCCGGAACGATGCGGGCGTAGCCGCAGGCGAAGAACAGCCGGACGAAGTCGCCCTCGGTGTCGGCGATCAGCGCCACCCTGTCGCCTGGCCTCAACCCCGCGCCGAGCAGTTTCCGCGCGAGCGCTCGGGCGTCGGCCGCAAGACGTCCGAAGGTCAGCGCCTCGGTCAGCGCGCCCTTGCCGGAATGGAAGTTGAAGCCCTCCGTTCCCTGCGCCGCGATCTCGAGCGCGTCGAGGATCGTCAGACCGCGCTCGGCTGCGACTTCCGGCGTCAATGGGGCCTCGGTGAGGTCGGTCATTCCTGCATTCCCAATGGATCGCTGTTCCCGGACGCTCAGGCGAGCGGGTCGGCGGCGCGCAGCCGCGGTCCGGCCCCGGCGGACGCAGGCGCGCCGGGATCACGGCGTTCGACCGAAAGCACCCGTCCGCTGGACAGGCGCACGACGTTGTCGGAGGCGCGCTCCCAGGCCGGCTGATGCGAGATCGCAAGCACCGTCACGCCGGTGGTTCGCGACAGCTCGAGCACGTTGCGCACGATGTTCGCCTCGGTTTCCGGGTCGAGCGCCGTGGTCGCCTCATCGAGGATGAGAAGCTGCGGCCGGTGGACCAGCGCGCGCGCGATCGAGACCCGCTGGCGCTGGCCGCCCGACAGCCGCGCGCCGCGCTCGCCGACGATCGTGTCGAGGCCCTCCGGCAGCTCGGCGACGAAGCCGCTGGCGCCCGCCTGCTCCAGCGCGCGCATCACGTCGTCGTCGTCGAATTCGGGCTGCCCGAGCGTGATGTTGGCGCGCAGCGTATCGTGGAACAGGATTAGCTCCTGAGGCACGTAGCCGGTCATCTTCCGCCAGGTCGCAAGGTCGATCTCCGGCAGCGGAACGCCGTCGATCAGCACGTCGCCGCTGGTGCGCTCGTGCAGGCCGAGCAGCAGGTCGACCGCGGTGGTCTTGCCTGCGCCGGAAGGGCCGGTGATCGTCGTCACCTTGCCCTTGGGCGCCTCGAAGCTGACCCCGGTCAGGATCGGCGTGTCGCCGATCGTGAAGGAGACGTCGCGGAACGTGATGCCCTTGTCGAAGGTCGGCGTCTTGCCGAGCGGGGAGGGTTCGCGCATGGCGCGCGCGGCGTCGATGGTGTTCGCGATCGCGGTGAACGAGGCCTGCGCGATGCGAACCGCCTGCAACGCCTGCTGCGCCTTGCCGATGCTGGTGACGACGCGCGCGAGCAGCAGCGCCATGACGAGCACCTGGCCGGGCGGCATCTCCCAGAAGCCGACGGCGATGTAGATGACGCCTGCGAGGCAGATCGCAAGGATCGGCTCCTGCAGCGCCTTGTTGGCCTCGCGGGCGTAGGCCTGCTTGCGCTGGGCCGTGCGGATGCGGTCGGCGTCGCGCTCGAACAGGGTCTGGAAGCGGGCGTGGCGGCCCATCGCCTTCATCGGCTTGATGCCGACGAGCAGGTCGACGAGGCCGCCGACCATGGTGCGGATGTGCCGCTTCTGCTTGCGCGCCGTGCGCTTCGCGATCGTGACGAAGCGGTTGAGCGTCAGGACCATCACGAGGCCGATCGCGAGCGACAGGACGCCGAGCCGCCAGGAGATCAGGGTCGCGATCGCGGCGTAGGTCAGGACCTGGATCATCTCCGCGGCGAATTTGGCGGCGGCGTTGTAGGCCTCGCCCGCCTGGCTCGCCTCGGAGCTCAGCGCGGCCGAGAACCGGCCGACCGGCTGTCGCACGTAATAGGACCAGCGCGCCGCGAGCAGCGAGTCGATCAGGTCGAGCCGCATCTTGTTCGCGACGTCGGCGGTGGCGCGGCCGACGCGGTGCATCGCGACCAGCGTGAGCAGCGCTTTCAGCACCATGCCGCCGACCAGCACCAGCAGGAAGAAGCCGAGCGTCGGGGCGATCCCGAGGCCCTGCACGAAGGTGATGATCTTGCCGCTGATCCCCTTCGGCGAGCCGCCTTCCGGCCCGATGGCCGAAAGCAGCGGCAGCAGGCTCGCCACGCCGAAGCCTTCCGCCGCGCCCGCCATCACTAGGCAGAACAGCGTCATGTAGGTGCGGTTCAGCGGGATCACGGTGACGATCCGCCTGAGCGCCGCAAACGGCAGCTTCCGCATCTTGCGCGGTCGGTCGGTTCGTTCGAGCGGCATGGCTGCCCTGTATGCGGCGGGGTCGCGCCTGGTGCGTGGCGTGCGGCGACGCCTGAGGCGGGGCCGGCTCGCTGGCGACTGTCTATGGCCAAAAGCCGGCGTCCTCAAGCCGCCCGGCCGCACGACCGGCGGGCGGCGGCGCAAACGCCCATCGCCGGCGACGGCGTTGACGAAGCGAGACGCATGGCGCCATGAACGCGGGCTGTGCGAGCTGCGCCCGCCGAACGGGCCCGGTCGCCGCAGTCCCCATTCCGCTCACCCGTGGCGCGATGTCCGACGGTCCGCGAGCCTCCGAGCCTCTCATCTGGCTGTTGACCGACGACCGCCCGGGCAACCGGACGCAGGCGGTCGGCGCCGCCCGCACGGTCGGGTGGCCGACCGTCGAGAAGCGCCTCGCCTTCAATGACCGCCAGACCATCGCGACGCCGCGCCTCGGCGCGACCCTGGAGACGCTGGACGAGGCCTCGCGCGCCTCGATCGTCCCGCCCTATCCCGACCTCGTGATCGCGGCCGGCCGCCGCGCCGTGCCGGTCGCGGCATGGCTGCGCCGTGAGGCCGGCGCCCGCGTGGTGCTCATCGGGCGGCGCACGCCGGACGGCGTCGCCGACCTGACGGTCCGCACCGCCTATCTCAGGCAGGTCCCGCATCCCCGGCTTCTCGAGCTCGCGCTGCCGCTGACGCAGATCGACGCGGAGCGGCTGGCGGAGGCGCGCAGCGCCGAACCCGATCCGCTCGAAGGCCTCGCCCGCCCGCGCGTCGCCTTCCTCGTCGGCGGCCCGACCGGCCAGCACGATATGAGCGACGCCTTCGCCGCCGGCATGGCGCGTGAGGTCGCCGCCGCCGCGGCGGACGCCGGGGGCGGGCTCGCGATCCTCACGAGCCGACGGACCCCGGCCTCGGCGGTCGCTGCGATCCGCGGCGCGGCGCCGGGGGCGCGGCTGATCGCATGGTCGCCGGACGCCACCTACAATCCTTATGTCGCGACGCTCGCGAACGCCGATTTGCTGGTCGTCACCGGAGAGAGCGAGTCGATGCTGGCGGAGGCGGTCGCGGCCGGCCTGCCGCTGACCATCTACCCGCTGGTCGCCCGGCCCCTGTCTGCGAAGGCGCGCGTCAGGGCCGGGATCGCGAGCCTCGCGCTCGGCCACGGGCCGCTTGCGGCGCTGTGCGGCCGGGTGATGTCCGAGGGCTGGGTCGCGCCGCGCCGCGATCTCGTCGTGATGCACCGCCTGATCGAGGAGCGCGGCTGGGGCCGTGTGTTCGACGGGCGGCTCAACCGCGAGCCCCCGCTGCCGCATGACGAGCGGCGGGCGCTCGGCGACCGCATCCGCGCCGTGATGGCGGAAGGGAAGGCGACGGCATGACGGCGTTCGCGCTCGCGAAGGAGCGACTCGGCCTCAAGCTCAGGAAGAAGCGCTCGCTTTGGCTCGTCGGCGAGGACCGCGCCTCTTTCGAGGCCGCGGCCCCGCTGATCGCCGCCGCGGCCGAGCGCTACGAGCGCATGCGCATCGTGCTGTCGGGGCCGCCAGCGCTGCGCGTCTGGCTCGCGGAGCGCTTCCCCGACGCGGTGGCGCACGCCGCGCCCTATCCGTTCCTCGCCGCGGCCCGCCGCTTCCTTGCGCATGGCAGCTTCCGCTCGATCCTCGCGCTCGACGGCGTCGCGCTGCCGCCGGCGCTGATCAAAGCCGTCGCCCTCGAGGGCATGGCGCTGCTCGCGCTCCGCACCCGCGCCGCCGCGCCGCCGGCCCGGCCGGAGGTCGCGCGCGCGGCCGAGGCCCAGCTCTCCCTCGCCGAAGGAGTCGATGCGGCGCTGGACGAGATCCGTCCGTTTCTCGCCCGCGACCACAAGAAGCGCCGGAAGAAGAACGGCCTCAGCCCGTCGAACGTGGTGCTCGGCTGGTCGCGCCGACCGCTGGTCAGCAGATTGATCGCCTGGCGGGTCGAGAGGATCGCGGACATCGCAGACCTCGCGCGGCGGCTCGGCCGCCCGCAGACGATCCTGTGCCTCGGCAACGGGCCGTCATCGGAAGACCCGCGTCTCGACGACGTCGCCTATGACGCGCTGTTCCGCGTCAACCAGAGCTGGCGGGCGAGAGGCCGCTTCGTCGACCCGGCGGTCCTCTTCACCGGCAATCGCCAGGTGATGGAGGACTTCGAAGGCGTGATCTTCGGCCTGCAGACCAACCACGCCGAGATCCGTCTCGCCAAGGGCCGCATCCTGGCCGCGAAGGGAGGCTCCACACGGTTCTTCCGGGTGGACGAGATCACCGATCCGATCGGCGCCCACAGCTGGGGCGCGTTCCGCCCGAGCAACGGCGCCGCCATGGTCGCGACCGCCGTCGCGCTGAAGCCGAAAAAGCTGGTGATCGCCGGCATCGACCTGTTCCGGCACCCGGAAGGGGCCTATCCCGGCGACTCGGCCACGCCGAACGCTTTTGTCACGGCCCACGACGCCGACGCCGAACTCGGCTTCCTTCTCAGCCTGTTGGACGGTTTCGACGGCGAGCTTTTGATCTTGAGCAATGTGCTCCGCGAGGCGTTGGACCATCATCGCGCGACCGCTCGGTTGCCCGAACCCGCCGCCGGGCGTTAAAATGGTCTGAACAACTCCGGCGCGGTTTCTGCGACGGCCCTCGAATAATTCTAAGATGAGAGAAGACGTGTCAAACAATCCAGGTCGGCACAGCCGGTACGAAACCAAGTGGTATCATCGCCAGCCGAGCTTCTGGTTCCGCAAGGACCGTCCTCGGCCTGAGGGCCATCGCCTCGCCCCCGAGGTCGTGCGGTTCGACGCGGAGCCCGGCGTGACGCCGAGCGAGAAGCCGCCCGTGCGCATCTTCCTCGGCACCGAGCCGCTGCAGGCGCGCGCCGAACGCATCTTCCTGTGGTCGGTCAAGCAGCATCGCGATCCGGCGCGCGTCTACGAGATCTATCTGATGAAGGATCTCAAGGGCTATGATCGCCACGGCTGGAAGACCGGCTTCACCAACTTCCGCTACGCGATCCCAGGCCTCGCCGGCAATCACGGCCGGGCGATCTACAACGACGTCGACCAGATCTACCTCGCCGACCCCGCCGAAATGTTCGACATGGACATGAAGGGCGCCGGGGCGCTCGCGATCAATCCGGGCGAAGACTCGGTGATGCTGATCGATTGCGACGTGATGGCCAAGCATTGGCCGATCGCCGAAGTCGGCCTGCCCGGCATGAAGAAGAAGCGCTTCCGCAACGCCGCGACGGAGCTGAAGCTCTGGGGCGAACTGCCGGGCGTATGGAACGCGCGCGACGACGAGTTCAACGCCGCGCAGTCCAAGTGCTTCCACTTCACCACGCTGCAGACGCAGCCGTGGCGCCCGTTCCCGGACCAGATCCGCTACAGCGATCACCCGGATGGCGAGGTCTGGTTCGCGCTGGAGCGTTCGGCCGACCGCGCGCGGTTCACCGGCTTCACCCGCGAGAAGCCGAGCCCGAGCTTCGCCGCGGCGCTCGCGCGGCTGGGCAACGGCTCGCCTGCGGCGACGGACGCCGCCGCTGACGCCGCGGAAATCGCCAAGCTCGCGTCCGCGACCGGCGCCAAGACCGTGCTCGACTATTCCGCCCCTGCGCCCGGCGGCGCGGCCCGCGCCTGGAGCGGCCTCGCCGTCACCGCGCGCGACGTGTCCAAGCCGCCGTTCGCCGAGCCCGTCGCCGGATCGTTCGACGGCGTGGTCGCGATCGACTCGCTGTCCGGCGTGCCGGAAGAGGACGTCGCCTGGGCGCTCGACGAGCTGTTCGCGGCCGCCGGCCGCTTCGTCTACGTGTCCGTCGTCAGCGACGCCTCGCGGATGATGGAGGGCGCAGCCCCGCTGCCGGCGGAATGGTGGAAGATGCAGCTCGAGCTCGCGGCGAACCGTACGCCCGGCCGTCGCTGGAAGCTGCTTGTCGCGGGTGAAAGCGCCTCGGGCGACGAGAAGGCCCACGCCTTTGGCGGCGGCGCCGAGCAGGCGAGAGCCGCCTGAGCTTCAAACTGTCTCCGTCATGCCCGCAGATGCGGGCATGACGGTCGTGATCGGCTGTCCCGCTGCGCCGGCGGCTTCCTCAGTTCGCGGTTTCGGGCTCGAGTTCGGATTCCGACACGTGTCGGAGACGGCCGTCGTCCAGACACTGGACCCGATAGCCGGGTTGTCCGTTCTCCGAGGGAAGACAGGCGACGACTTCCGCCGTCTGCGCTTTGGGCCCAAGCGGGCTTCCGACGAAACGCGCACGGGCGCCGACCTTGTAAGCGTGCATCGCGATTCTCCAGTTTCAGCCCCAAACATGATGCGCGCAGGCCGGGGGACCAGTGCGCCAGTTCGGAAACCGGCTGGAGCGACCGCGCCCTGCGGCGCCGCGTCGTCTGCGAAGTCACGGATCGCGCATAGGAAAAGGGGGGCGAAGCCCACCGTCGCCGCTCGTGTTTCAAAAATTTATGGCGCCGCCACAAAAGTGTCTTGAAGGCTGCTCCCAGTCATCTATCTTCGACCATAGTCCAACGGGTTCGGATGGAGGAAGAGGTGTCCTACACGGTCATTTCGCAGGCGGATCGGGGTCCGGTCGCCACTGTCGTTCCCGGCGTCATCGACGCCCTCGCCCTTGCGCGGCAGCGGGAGTCCGACGCCCAGATCACCATTGCGGCCGCAGACGGCTGGATCCTGACGATCGAAGAGCTGGAAGAACTCGCGAAGACCTAAGTCTGCGCCTCCGGGCTTCAGAGGGATCCAAACGATTTGAAAGGGAGGCCGCGGCGACGCGGCCTCCCTTTAGTTTTTCCTCGGGCCGGTCTCGTTGCGGAGAAGGGAGACTAGAGCGTTCTCCCAAGCCGCCGGGCGGCCGTCGGGGCCGTCGAGGCGGATGGTCTTGCTCCGCCGGGATGCGGCGCTTCGCGATTGATCCGTTTCCGCGTGCGGGCGAAGACTGAGCGCCCGACCTCACCGCGGAGATCGCCGATGCTGCAAGGCCTGTTCGTCCTGCTGCTGTTCCAGCTTTTGGGCGAGACTGTCGCCCGCGGGCTCGGCTTGCCCGTGCCGGGTCCGGTGATCGGCGTCGTCCTGCTGGTGGCGGCGCTCGCGATCCGCGCCCGCTGGAGACGGGGAGAGGCGGCGAAGGGCGGACCCTTGCCGGTCGAGACCGCCGCGGACGGCCTGCTCCGGCATCTCGGCCTGCTGTTCGTTCCTGCGGGGGTCGGCGTGGCGCAGAGCTACCACGCGCTCGGCGGCCAGCTCCTGGCGGTCGGCGCAGCGCTGGTTGGGTCGACGGCGATCACGCTCGTCGTGACAGTCGCGGTCTTCCGACTGGTGTCCCGCGGCGTCGAGCGGAGCGCCGGCCGGTGACCACGCCGCAGTCCGAGCGGTTCTTCGAACTCTGGGTGTTCCTGTCGACCAGCCCGCTGCTGTGGCTGACCGTCACCATAGGCGCGTTCCTGACGGCCCAGCGCATCGCCGCGCTCGCAGGCGGGCATCCGATCGTCAATCCCGTGCTGCTGTCGATCATAGCGATCGTGGTGGTGCTGAAGCTCACCGGCACGGATTACCGCAGCTATTTCGAGGGCGCGCAGTTCGTGCATTTCGCCCTGGGTCCGGCGACGGTCGCCCTCGGCGTTTCGCTGTTCCGCAACCGCGCGCTCGTGCGCCACGACGTCCTGCCCATCGCAGCCGCGCTGCTGGTCGGGGCGCCGGTCGCCTGCCTTTCGGTGGTCCTGCTTGCGCGGGCGTTCGGGTTGGGCCCCGACATCACGCTGGCGCTGGCGCCGAAGTCGGTCACCGTCAGCATCGCGCTCGGCATAGCGAACGAGATCCATGCCGATCCCGGCCTGACGGCGGTGTTCGCAATCGCGACCGGAATCACCGGGGCGGTGATCGTGACGCCGCTGATGAACGCGCTTGGGATCAGGGACTACGCCGCCCGCGGTTTCGCGGCGGGCCTGGCCTCGCATGGCATCGGCACCGCCCGCGCCTTCCAGGTCGACGATGCGGCCGGCGCCTTCGCGGGCCTGGCCATGGCGCTCAACGCCGTTCTGACCGCGCTGCTCGCGCCCGTCGTGCTGGCGCTCCTCATGCCGTGACGCTTCAGTTCCGGCGGCGTTCCAGCCAAAGACTGTAGCGCGAGGCGGCGAAGCACAGGGCGAAATAGACCGCGCCGGCGAACACGAAGGCCTCGTCGTAGAAGCCGAGCCATGCGGGATCGCTCGCGGCCGCGCGGGCGGCGTTGAGCAGGTCGAAGATGCCGACCGCCGCCACCAGCGACGTGCTCTGCAGCACGCCGATCGCAAGCGTGACAAGGGCAGGCGCGACCGCGCGCAGAGCCTGCGGCAGGATCACCAGGCGCAGCGCCTGCCACGGCCCGAAGCCGAGCGCCGCCGTGGCCTCGAACTGGCTGTCCGGGATCGATTGGAGCCCGGCGCGGATGATCTCCGCGAGATAGGCCGAGAAGAACAGGGTGATTGCGATCTGGACCGACAGCAGCGTGTCGAACGACACGCCTGGCGGCAAAGCGAGCGGCAGGACCAGCGTGGCTGCGTAGAGCACCGCGATCAGCGGCACGCCGCGGGCGAGTTCGATGAAGCCGAGGCAAAGCCAGCGGACGACCGGCAGCTCCGAGCGGCGGCCGAGCGCAAGCGCGATCGCAAGCGGAAAAGCCCCGCCGAGAGCGCCGATCGACATCAGCAGCGACAGCGGCAGCCCGCCCCAGCGCGAGGTCTCGACAGCCGCCACGCCCGGCCAGCCGCGCAGCAGCAGGCAGGCGACGGCGAGCGCCGCGATCCACGCGACGAGCAGTTTGGCCGACCAGACGCGCGGCCACGCGGAGACGCCGAGCATCAGGAGGACAAGCGCCAGCGCCCCCGCCGCCCGCCACTGCTCGGCGAAGGGATAGAAGCCGAACAGGATGAAGCGAAGTTTCGCCGCGATGAAGGCCCAACAGGCGCCGTCGCGGGCCGCGCAGGCCTCCGGGCCGCCGGCCCAGGTCGCGTCGAGCACCATCCAGCGGAGCATCGGGGGCAGCGCCCAGGCGAGCGCCGCCAGCGCGACCAGGGTGATCGCGGTGTTGCCCCATGTCCCGAACAGCCCGGCCCAGAGCCGCCGTCCGGCGTCGGCCGTCCGGCTCATGGCGCCGCGAACCCGCGGGCGGCGAGCTTCGCGTCGTAGCGGTTCATCACGGTCGAGACCGAGAGGTTCAGCGCGAGATAGGCGGCGACCATGATGAGGATGGTCTCGACCGCGTGGCCGGACTGGTTCGCGCTGGTGCTGATGACGCTGACGAGGTCGGGGAAGCCGATCGCGACGGCGAGACTCGAATTCTTGGTGAGGTCGAGATAGCTTGAGATCATCAGCGGCACGATCACGCGCAGCGCCTGAGGCATGACCACGAGCCGGAGCGCCTGACCGCGCGAAAGGCCGAGCGAATGGGCCGCCTCCCATTGCCCTTCGGGCACGGATTGCAGGCCCGCCCGCACGACCTCCGAGATGATCGCGGAGGAATGCACGGTGAGGCCTGCGAGCAGCGCGAGGAATTCCGGCGATATCCCGAAACCGCCCGAGACGTTGAAGGTCCCGAGCCGCGGGGCGTCGATCGAAAGGCCGGGGTCGCCGAACAGCGCAGCGCCAAGGGACGCGGCGGCCAGCAGCGCCGCCGCCGACAGAAGAAGGCGGGCGTTCCGGGGACGCCTGAAGGCCGCATAGCCTGCGGTCGCGACAGCGACAGTGAAGCCGGCGAGGACGGTCCAGGCAAGGCCGCCCTCGGCTGCGATCCACGGGAAGAACACGCCGCGATTGGTGAGGAAGACGCCCTCGACGGGCATGAGCGCCCGCCGCGGCGCCGGCAAGGCGTGCATGGTCGCGCTCCAGAAGAACAGCTGCAGCAGCAGCGGCGTATTGCGGACGACTTCGACATAGGCCTGCACCAGACCCTTCAGCAGAAGGTTGCCGGAGAGCCGGGCGACGCCGAGCGTGACGCCCAGAATTGTCGCCAGCGCGCAGCCCGCGATCGCCACCATGATGGTGTTGAGCAGCCCGACGAGCAGCGCCCGGGCGAAGCTGTCGCTCGCCGAGTAGGGGATCAGGCTTTCGCCGATCTCGAAATTCGCCGGCCGCCCGAGGAAGCCGAAACCGGGGGTCAGCCCCGCCCGCGCCATGTTCTGCAGCACGTCGGCGGCGACGAGCGCGACAAGCGCGAGCGTGGCGGCGAGCAGCGCCGCCTGGACCAGGAAACCGCGCCGTCCGCCCAACGATCGCGTGGGGGCCGTCCGGCTCAAGCCGTCACCGGAACGGCGGCGCGTAGAGCAGGCCGCCAGCGGTCCACGGCCGGTTCAGGCCGCGCTCGAAGCCGATCTTCGTCGCAGGCCCGACGTTCCGCTCGAAGATCTCGCCGTAATTGCCGAGGGCCTTCACGATCGCATAGGCGAATTTCGGGTCGAGCTGGGTCGCGGCGCCCAGGCTCGGATCGACGCCGAGGAAGCGCCGGATCGACGGGTCGGGACTCGCGAGCTTCTCGTCGACGTTCTGCGAGGTGATTCCGAGCTCCTCGGACTGGATCAGGGCGTAGACCGTCCAGTTGACGATCTCGAGCCAGCGGTCGTCGCCCCAGCGGATCGCCGGCGCCAGCGGCTCCTTCGAGATGCGCTCGGGCAGCAGCACATAGTCCTCGGGGGTCTTCAGCAGCGCGCGCTTCAGGCCGAGATCGGAGGCGTCCTGGGTCATCACATCGCAGCGGCCGGCTTCGAACGCCTTGATGAACTCGCGCGTGTCCTCGATCGCGACCGGCTTGAAGGCGATCTTGTTGGCGCGGAAGAAGTCCGAAATGTTGAGCTCGCCCGTCGTGCCGGTCTGGATGCAGACGGTCGCGCCGTCGAGATCCTTGCCCGAGGTTACGCCGAGCTTCTTCGGCACCAGCAGGCCCTGGCCGTCGTAGAACACCACCGGCCCGAAATGGAAGCCGAGCTGCAGCGCGCGGGTGATGGTCTCGGTGACGCCGGAGAGCAGGATGTCGAACTCGCCGGACTGCAGCGCCGGCAGCCGCTGCTGCGGCGAGGCCGAGACGAACTCGACCTTGTCCGGATCGTTGAACACGGCGATCGCGAGCGCGCGGCCGATGTCGACGAAGAAGCCCTGCCAGCGGCCGCTCGAATCCGGCGAGAAGAAGCCGGGCTGCGTGCCGACGCCCACCTTGACGGCGCCGCGCTCCCTGATTTTGTCGAGTGTGGGACCGGCGAAGGCTGGGCTCGGCGCAAACGTCGCGACAGCCAGCACGAAGGTCGCGACCAGCCTCGCCGGCAGGAGTTTCGGATACGCCATTCAGCCTCTCGAGCGGCCGCGATCCGGACCGGCGGCCGGTGAAATTCCGCGTTGCGGCGCCCGCCGACAATGACGGCGAGGGGCGCCGTTTTCAACCGACGGAAGCCCTCGCGCGAGCCTCGGATAAGATGCCGCGCTTGCGTCTCCAGCCGCCGTAACCGAGACAGGACGGACGCCTGAAACGCGAACCGACCGAGATCGCATGATCAAGCCCGAGCCCGACCTCGCCCTCGTCGTCCGCGAAATCGCCGAGGAGATGCAGGCGCGGTCCGACCGCGGCGACGTCGCGGGTTACATTCCCGAACTCGCCCGCGTGGACCCGAACGCGTTCGGCATGGTGGTGATCGCAGCCGACGGCCAGATCGCCGCCGGCGGCGACAGCGAGCAGCCGTTCTCGATCCAGAGCGTCTCGAAGGTGTTCACCCTGACGCTCGCGCTGGGCAAGGTCGGCGATCGGCTCTGGCGGCGCGTGGGCCGCGAGCCCTCCGGCACCGCTTTCAACTCGATCGTGCAGCTCGAGCGCGAGAACGGAGTGCCGCGGAACCCGTTCATCAACGCCGGCGCGCTCGCCGTCACCGACGTGATCCTCTCCGGCCACCAGCCGCGCGAGGCGCTCGGCGAGATCCTGCGCTTCATGCGCTTCCTCGCCGACGATGTCTCGATCGTGATCGACGAGGGCGTGGCGGGCTCCGAACAGCGCACCGGCTTCCGCAATGCGGCGCTCGCCAACTACATGCGATCGTTCGGCGTCATCGAGAACCCGGTCGATTTCACGCTCGGCGTCTATTTCCATCACTGCGCGATCGCAATGTCGTGCCGCCAGCTCGCGATGGCCGGGCGTTTTCTCGCCCATGGCGGCCGCAACCCCGAGACCGGGCACAACGTCGTCACGCCGGAGCGCGCGCGCCGCATCAACGCGCTGATGCTGACCTGCGGCCATTATGACGGGTCGGGCGAGTTCGCCTACCGCGTGGGGCTTCCGGGCAAGAGCGGGGTGGGCGGCGGCATCCTTGCGGTCGCGCCGGGCAAGGCCTCGATCGCGGTCTGGTCCCCCGGCCTCGACGCCTCGGGCAACTCGCATCTCGGGCGCATCGCGCTTGAGGCGCTGACCAGGCGGATGGGCTGGTCGATCTTCGGCGCCTGAACGCAGCCGGAAAAGCCTGAAAAAGAAGGAGGGCCGAACCGTTTCTCGCGGTCGACCCTCTCAGACCCTGCGCTTCACCGAAGCCGGGCAGTCCTTTGGCGCGTCGCAGTCTTGCGGCATCAGTGCTTGCCGGGACGCTGCGAGTCCTGGATCGCCTCGTCGTGATACCAGCCGCTGCCGTACACGATGCGGGGGGCGTTGGGCGCGCGCAGGTTCACGACAGCGCTGTTCTCGCGGCGACCGGCGTTCGAATTCGCTCGAACGGACGTCGGAAACTGGTAGATCGTGGCTGATCTCTGGATCATATTCATAGTCATTATCGTCCTTTTCCTGATGATCGCAGCGTCTCCGCCTTGATCGATACGCGATGTATATCATGCCGCCAGAAATATTTGCGATAGATGCCTGCTAAAAAAGCAGGGTATGATGACAATATGTGCATTCTATATTTGTGACTAAATCCTGCCGACGCGGTCTGCTTGGCGCCTCGAATAGGGCGCCTGCCCGAGGCGCCCAATAATGCGGCGCTCGGCGGGGCGCTTGCGCCGCGTCCCTTAGTTGCGCAACGCTCCACCGCCCATCCGGTTCGCCATCGACGGCGGCGGCGGGGCAGGTTCGGCCGGCGGGCCGCGGTCCCGGCGCGGAGCCGCGTTCGCGCGCTGAAACTGGCATGGTTGATGCTTAATTCCCCGGCACCGTATGCGAACGGCGCTCTCGCAGCGACTCCGCATGCTCTTCAGGGTTTCTGGCGCCACGTCATCAGATTGTGAGAGACGAGCAATGACAAAGTATAAGCTTGAGTACATCTGGCTCGATGGCTATACGCCGGTGCCGAACCTTCGCGGCAAGACGCAGATCAAGGAATACGACTCGTTCCCGACGCTTGAAGACCTCCCGTTGTGGGGCTTCGACGGCAGCTCCACCATGCAGGCCGAGGGCCACAGCTCCGACTGCGTGCTCAAGCCGATCCGCGTCTTCCCGGACGCCGCCCGCGTCAACGGCGTTCTGGTGCTCTGCGAAGTGATGATGCCGGACGGCGTCACGCCGCACGCGACCAACAAGCGAGCAACCATCCTCGACGACGAAGGCGCCTGGTTCGGCTTCGAGCAGGAATATTTCTTCTACAAGGACGGCCGTCCGCTCGGCTTCCCGGCCGCCGGCTTCCCGCCGCCGCAGGGCGGCTACTACACCGGCGTCGGCTATTCGAACGTTGGTCCCGTCGCGCGCCAGATCGTCGAGGAGCACCTCGACCTGTGCCTCGCCGCCGGCATCAATCACGAAGGCATCAACGCGGAAGTCGCGAAGGGCCAGTGGGAGTTCCAGATCTTCGGCAAGGGCTCGAAGAGGGCCGCCGACGAGATGTGGATGGCGCGCTACCTGCTGCAGCGCCTCTGCGAGAAGTACGAGATCGACATCGAGTATCACTGCAAGCCGCTCGGCGACACCGACTGGAACGGCTCGGGCATGCACGCCAACTTCTCGACCGAATATCTCCGCACCGTCGGCGGCAAGGAGTATTTCGAGAAGCTGATGGCGCAGTTCGACAAGAACCTGATGGACCACATCGCCGTCTACGGACCGGACAACGACAAGCGTCTGACCGGCAAGCACGAGACGGCGCCGTGGAACAAGTTCAGCTACGGCGTCGCTGACCGCGGAGCCTCGATCCGCGTGCCGCATTCCTTCATCAAGAACGACTACAAGGGCTATCTCGAGGATCGCCGCCCGAACTCGCAGGGCGACCCCTACCAGATCGCTTCGCAGATCCTGAAGACGATCTCCGAGGTCCCGACCTCCGCGAGCGTTTCCGCCGCGGCCTGATCGAACGAACGAGCGAGCGTCGGGCGCGGCGTCGGCCTTCGGGTCGACGCCGCGCTTTTTTGTTTTCGCGGGATCTCGGCAGGCTGGAGCCGCGTCAGCCGTCATCAAACGCCCCGGACCGCCGCACGCGGGCGGCGGTCCGGGCGGGTCGCGGTCAGGATCCGAGGCGCCCCTTCACGGCCGCCTGGGCGTCGCCGCCGGCATAGGTCTGCACGCCGTCGAGCCACGCGCCGACGACCTCGGGATGAGCCTTCAGCCAGTCGGCCGCGGCGACCTTCGGCTCCTTGCCCTCGTCGAGGATGCCGGCCATCATCTCGTTCTCCATGTCGAGCGTGAAGCGCAGCTTGGAGAGGAACCTGACGACGTTGGGACATTCCTCGCCATAGCCGGCGCGGATGTTGGTGAACACCTCGGCGCCGCCGTAGTTCGGGCCGAAGAACGCGTCGCCGCCCGCGAGATAGTCGATCGCGTAGCGCGTGTTCATCGGATGGGGCGCCCAGCCGAGGAACACGACCCACTTCTTGTCGCGTATCGCGCGGTCGACCTGGGTCAGCATGCCCTGCTCGGACGATTCCACGAGCTTCCAGCCGGCGAGGCCGAACTCGCCCTTCTCGATCATGTCGAGGATCATCCGGTTGGCGCTGTTGCCCGGTTCGATCCCGTAGATGGTCCTGTTGAACAGGGACGCGTGCTTCTGCAGGTCCGAGAAGTCCTTCACCCCAGCCTCGGCCGTGTATTTCGGCACGGCTAGGGTGTACTTCGCGCCGGTGAGGTTGCTCCCCAGAACCTCGATCGACTTGTCGGCCAGATAGGGCCTGCGATCCTCGACCATGCTCGGCTGCCAGTCGCCGAGATAGGCGTCGATCTGCTTGTTCTTCAAGCCGGCGTAGGTGACGGGGATCGAGTAGATCTGCGTGGCGGGCTGATAGCCCAGCGCCTCCAGAATGAGCGAGGCGGTGGCGGTGGTGGCGGAGATGTCGGTCCAGCCGACGTCGGAGAACCGCACCTTGCGGCAGGATGCCGGCTCCGCCGCAAAGGCGCTCGCCGTGGAGAACGCGACGCAAAGCGCCGCGAGGATCAGTCTGCGCATGCTGGTCTCCTTGATGGTGGGGATGGTCTCAAACTGCGATCTGCTGCTGCTCCGCGCTGACGAAGGGATCGGCGTGGCAGTCGGCGGCCGTCACGCCCATGCCGGCGGCGAAGGCCTGGCAGGCGGAGACCAGGGAAGGCGAACCGCAGGTGTAGACCGTGTGGCCGCGGAGATTTTCGAAGCGTTCGGCGACGAGCGAGAACACGGTGCGCGGCGCTTCCGCCGCGTCCTGCGATCGCGTCGCGATCGGGTGGAACTCGAAATGCGGACGCGACGCGGCGAGCGCCGTCATCTCGTCCGTGTAATAGAGATCGCGATCCTCGCGCGCCGAGAAGAACAGCGCGATAGGCCGCCCGGGCAGAGCGGCGAGGGCTTCGAGCAGGATTGAGCGGGCCGGCGCGAGGCCGGTGCCGCCGACGACCATCGTGATCGGCCCGGGGTGGTCCTTGCGCAGATAGGCCGCGCCCAACGGCCCATACACGCTGAACCGATCGCCGGCCGCGGCGGTCTCGTAGATATGTCGGCTTACGATCCCGCCGGCCCGGACGCGGACGTGGAATTCGAGTTCCGGAGAGCCCGGGCGGTTGGCGAACGAATAGTCGCGGGAGGGGAAGCCGGGCAGCGTCAGCGAGGCGAACTGGCCGGCGGCGAAGCTGAGGGGCTGTCCGCCGAGAGGCTTCGCGCGGACGATCGCGACGTCATGGGTCACGCGCTCGACGCTCGTGATCGAGCATGGGTTCGTCGCCGGCGAGAACAGGCTCTCGTCGTCCTCGAGGAAGGCGACCTCGCAGTCGCTGACCGGCTTGGCGCGGCAGGCCAGGATGAGGCCCGACGCTCGTTCCTCGTCGCTCAGGGCCGCTGGGTCGAACGAGCCGTGCTCGACCTCGCCGGAGAACAGCTGCGACTTGCAGGACGAGCACGCGCCCGAACGGCAGGAGAAGGGGTAGTCCTCCCCGGCGCGCAGAGCCGCGTCGAGGATGGTCTGGCCTTTCTTCACCGCGATCGGCTCGTCGAACTGGCGGACCAACACGCTGTAGGTCATCGCGGACCTCCGCCGTCAGCGACGGTCGGCGGTCATCGCGTTGTAGTAGAGCGTCTGGAAGTGATGGATGCCGTGCTCGCTGTTCGAGGCCAACGTCGGTTCGATCACGAGTCGTCCCTGCGAATAGACGCGGGAATGCAGGCCGCTCTGGACGCTCTCGACGAGGCCGATGTCCTCGGGCTGCAGCACCTGTTCGAGATATTCCATGGCGGCCGCCTCCTCTTCGTTCGGCGCGCCGTCTTCGAAGAAGAAGTCCCAATGTTCGTAGGTCGTCTCCGGGCCGCTGGGCATCATGTGCAGCACCGAGATGTTGCGCCGCCCCGGCATCACGTTGAACGCCACGTTCGGCCAGAGATACCAGGCGCCGAACATCACCAGCGCGCCTTCCTTGGCGGGGTCGAACTTGAAGGCGGAGTTGTCCCCGCGCGAGGGCGCGATATGGCTGGAGCAGATGTCGTAATTCTTGGTGCGGTAGATCTGGTGGTCGATGAGCTCGACCAGCGCCGGATGCGCCGGCGGGCAGTGGTAGCATTCCTGGAAGTTCTCGATGACGTTCTTCCAGTTGGCCTTCACCTCGAAGGTCATGCGGTGGGAGAAGCGCAGCGTCTCCGGATCGGCGCAGTAGCTGCGGATCTCGTCGGCGAAGCGGCCGGACTGCTCGGCCAGAGGGGCCGCGTCGAAGTCGAGATTGATCCAGACGAAGCCGAGCATGACCTCGACCAGCACCGGCTTCAGGCAGAACTCGTCGGTGCGGAAGTCCTCGACGGTCTCGAGCACGGCGTTGGAGCGCAGCCTGCCGTCGAGCTCATAGGTCCATGCGTGGTAGGGGCATACGATCGCGCGCGTCTTGCCCTGGCCTTCGAGCAGCTTGTGCGCGCGGTGCGAGCAGACGTTGTGGAACGCGCGGATGACGCCGTCCCGGCCGCGGACCACAGCGATGTTCTGGTCGCCGACCCTCGTGGTGGCGTAGGCGCCAGGCGCCTCGAGCTGGCCGACATGGCACACGAAGTTCCACGACTTGTAGAAGACCGCCTCCTTCTCGGCCGCGAAAACGTCGGCGTCATAATAGAGATTGCCGGGGATGGTGTAAGAGCGCGCCGGATCGTTCGGCTTGAAACGGTCGAGACCGAAAAGCTCCTGATCGTTTTTCTGCAGCATCTGGCCATCTCTCCGGCTGGAGCGCCGTTCGATCGGCCGGCGCCGCTTAGCTCTTGCCGCGGAGATGAGACTTGACGGCGAGGACTGTCGCAATAGTGCCGCTTGGCACCAGTTCGCGCTGCGTCCCATGCGGGACGGCCGTCTCGATCAGCGCGTGAGACCGCTGATCAGCCGGCTCGAGAACGGCGTCATCATCGACACCATCTCGCGTTCCGAGCTGACGCCGAACTTGCGGTACATCCTCAGGCGGACGTTCTTGATCGAACCCTTGGCGATGCCGAGCCGCTGGGCGATCGCCCCGGTGCTCATGCCTTCCAGCGTCAACGCCATGACGTCGCGCTCGCGCGGAGTGAGCTGGTCGAGGATGGAGGCGGCGCGTCGGTCCGCGCTCCGCGCCTCGAACTCGGCTCCGTCGACGACATGGACGAGCAGCCCGCCGGGAGCGAGCGGGTTCATCTCCGCAAGCGCGACCGCGTTGAGCGGGAGACCGGAATTGTCGAGGGCCCCCCGGATCTCGCCAAGCGACCTCGCGTGAGGCAGCGCGTCGGGAATCGCCCCCGAATCCTCGGCCTCGCGCCATTTGCGCGTTGTCGACACGAGCCCGCCGCTGCGGTCGAACACGGCGGCGACGCTGTCCTCCATCGACCGGCCGCCGGCGGCGATGCCCGACATGTTCCGCAACAGCGCGCGCATATGGGAGAGATGAAATTCGAGGATCGTCGGGAAGAATTGCTGGAGCCGCGTCACGTCTTCGTCGGTGAACCGCTCCGCTCTCCGTTCGAAGAACAGCGACATGCATGAAGAATCCGACACAGGCAGAAACAGTCCGAGCTCGTCGACGAGCTGGATCGGCTTCATGAAATAGGAGAAATACCAGTTTCGGTCTGGCGCGAGAGGCATCGCGCACTCCATGGTCTCGACGCGAGGAGCCGTGTTCCTGCGCCAGGAGCGCAGATAAGGGTCGCCGGAACTGGGCTTCGCGTCGAGGTAATAGTCCACGACGTCCGAGCCGATCTCCTTGGTGTGCAGCACGTCCGGCTCGGTCTTCGAGCTGTAGCGGACGATCCATCCGCTCTCGTGAGGCAACACCGCGCCGACGAGCTCGAACAGCCTGAGGTGAAAGTCCGCCTCGCCGATCTCCCGCGCGACGCCGCCGAGCGCGCCGATCAGGCCATCGCATCCGACGCTCTGGCCCGGGTCGGTCCACATCATGTCGGCGATCCGCCTTGCGTCTCGGAAACTCGGTGACCAGCCTCGATCGTCGCATTGTTCTGGAATGAGTCAAAGGATTGCGGGACCGCAGACTGCGGCGCTGCAGCGAATGAATCCGGACGCGCCTTGCCGTGGCGGCCCGCGCCGCTAAAAGCCGGTCTTGCGCGTCCTCGTCGGGCCCGGGTCTCCGGGGCGTCCTGGACGTTGGGACGGAGGTCGACGATGACATCGCAGGACCGCGTGAGCGCTGGCGCCCAAAACGAGGACCGGCGTTTCCGGATGCTCGTCGAGTCGGTTTTCGACTACGCGATCTATATGCTCGATCCGCAGGGCTTCGTTCTCACCTGGAACCGCGGCGCCGAGCGCTTGAAGGGCTACTCCGAGCGGGAGATCGTCGGGGAGCACTTTTCGCGGTTTTATACCGAGGAGGACCGGGCCTCCGGGCTGCCTGAGCGCGCTCTTCATACCGCCGCGACCGAGGGCCGGTTCGAACAGGAGGGCTGGCGCGTCCGCAAGGACGGCGCGCGGTTCTGGGCGCACGTCGTCATCGATCCGATCCGTGACCCTTCAGGGGCGTTGGTCGGCTTCGCCAAGATCACGCGCGACGTGACCGCCGATCGCGCCGCCGATCAGGCGCTTCGGCGGAGCGAGCAGCGGTTTCGGATCCTTGTCCAGGGCGTCAGCGATTACGCGATCTACATGCTGGATCCCGATGGGCGGGTCACCAACTGGAACACCGGCGCGATCCGCTTCAAGGGCTATGCCGAGGACGAGATCGTGGGAGAGCATTTCTCCCGGTTCTACACCGAAGACGATCGCCTGGCCGGACTCCCCGAACGGACGCTTCGGACCGCCCGGACCGAAGGGCGTTTCGAGCAGGAGGGCTGGCGCGTCCGCAAGGACGGCGCGCGGTTCTGGGCGCACGTCGTGGTCGATCCGATCCGCGACGAGTCGGGCGAGCTGATCGGTTACGCAAAGGTGACGCGCGACCTTACGGAGAGGCGGGAGGCGCAGCTTGCTCTGGAGCAGGCGAGGGCGTCTCTCGTTCAGGCCCAGAAGATGGAAGCCGTGGGACAACTCACCGGGGGCGTCGCGCACGACTTCAACAATCTTTTGGCGGTGATCCTGGGAAATCTCGATCTCGCGCGCCGACGGCTCCCTGACGGTTCGCCGGTTTCGAGACTGATCGAGAACTCGATCATGGCGGCGCAGAGAGGAGCGTCGCTGACCAAGCGGATGCTGGCGTTCGCCCGTAAGCAGGAGCTCAAGAGCGAAGTCGTCGACGTGCCGGAGCTGGTGTCGAACATGGCGAATCTGCTGCAGAGCTCGATTGGCCCCAACATCCATATCGAGACGCGGTTTTCGCTGAAGCTTCCGCCCGCTGTGGTGGACGGCAATCAACTTGAGCTCGCGATCGTCAATCTGGTCGTCAACGCGCGTGACGCCATGCCGGACGGCGGCGTCATCGTCATCGCTGCGCGAACGATGTCGGTCAACTCCGCCGCCGACGCCCACCAACTCGCGCCCGGCGAATACCTTTGCCTCTCGGTCTCGGACGCGGGCGAAGGCATGGATGAGGACACCCTTCGGCACGCTGTCGAGCCGTTCTTCACCACCAAGGGCGTCGGGAAGGGAACAGGCCTCGGACTGTCGATGATCCACGGCTTCGCCGAGCAGAGCGGCGGCAAGCTTATCCTCAAGAGCGCCAGGGGCAGGGGAACGACCGCGGAAATCTGCCTGCCGCTGGCGAAGGTCGCCGCGCCCGCTGTCGATCGGGTCGATGAATCGCCGGCGGCGGAGCCTGCGCTTCCGCCGCTCGGCATTCTGGTGGTCGACGACGACAGGCTGGTGCTGATGAATACGGCGGCGATGCTCGAGGATCTCGGCCATCACGTGCTTGAGGCGAGCTCCGGCGAGCAGGCGCTGCAGATGCTTTCGCACGCCGGGCGGCTCGATATGGTGATCACCGATCAGGTGATGCCGGGGATGTCCGGCACGGAACTCGCGGCGGAGATCAGACGCGAGCGGCCCGATCTGCGGATCGTCCTGGCGACCGGGTACGCCGACATCTCCTCGATCGTCGGGCCGGAGCTGCCCCGGATCAACAAGCCGTTCATGCAAGCCGACCTCGAGAAGATCATCGCGGCCACGCGCGCCGGGTGACCGCTGCGCCCCGGCGTCTGTTTAGAACCGTTCGCCGACCATTTCCTCGCTCTTGGCCCACAGCGCCTCCGCACGCGCCGGGTCAAGGGCGTAGTAGCGAACGCCTTCGCGTACGCCTTCACCCTGCGTTATCCCGGCGACGTGGCAGTCCTCGCAATAGCGTCCGCCGATCTCGTCCGCGGACGCGACGACGCCTGCCCAGACCGAGGTCGCGGCGCCCTGCGGGATCGTCTTGAACTCGAACTTCGGAGCGCCTTCCGGCCGTGCGGCGTCAATCGAGCTGACCAGCGCCTGCATGGCCTCTTCCGTCATATGGCGCCCGAGTTCCGTACGGATGCCGCCGGGATGAACCGCCGTGGCGCGAACGCCGCGGTTTCTATGCCGTCGGTCGAACTCGACGGCGAACAGGATGTTGGCCGTCTTGGAGCGGCCGTAGGCGACGAACTCCTCATAGGCCGTGCGCTCGAAATTCGGATCGTCGAGATCGACGTCGGCGAAGCGGTGTCCGGCCGATGACAGGTTCACGAGCCGCGCGCCGGGCTTCATCAGTCCGGCGATCCGGTTCACGAGGACGAAATGGCCGAGATGGTTGGTGCCCAACTGCGTCTCGAAGCCGTCGGCGGTCAGGCCCTTCGGACAGGCCATGACGCCGGCGTTGGCGATCACGACGTCGAACGGCTCGCCGGCCCTGTTGAGACCGTCCGCACAGGCTCGAACGCTCGCGAGCGACGCCAGATCAAGTTCGACGAGAGCCAGGCCCCCGCCATTGGCCGCATCTTTGCGGACGGCGCCGGTGGCGCGCTGAGCCTTTTCGAGATCACGCGCCGCGCCGACGACATAAGCGCCGCGGGCCGCGAGAGCACGGGCCGTTTCGACGCCGAGGCCAGCTGAAACGCCCGTCACGAACACGCGCTTTCCGGCGAGATCGACGCCCGACAGCACCTCGTCGGTGGTGGACTTGGCTCCAAAGGATCCGGACATGAGATTCTCCTTCATCCGCCGGCGGAACGAGCCCCGCCCGGCGCGTTCGGCATGTGGGTCCAGCCGGGCCGCCCCAAGCGCCCGATCCTCGCAACCGCTTGCCCGATCCTCTCAGGCCGGCCATGCGTCCACGCCTTGCGGAGGCATGGCCGAGGCCCAACATTGGCGGCATGGACGATCTGCTGACAGAGATGAGGGCTCGCGTCCTGCGCCACGCGGACGGCCCTCTGCGCGACATCATCCCCCGGGTCGTCATCGGCATGCAGTGCGGCGAGACGCGTCCCGCTCCGAGCCTCTACGAGCCGATGCACTGCGTCGTGCTGCAGGGCGCGAAGCAGGTGACGATCGGCGATCGGACGCTTCGCTACGACGCGGCGAGTTATTTCGTCGCCTCGCTCGATCTCCCGGCGACCAGTTGCGTCGTCGAGGCGGACGCGCGGAAGCCGTACATCGTGCTCGGCCTGCGGATCGATCCCGAACGGCTAGCCAGCCTCATTCCGGGCGCGCCTGCGGGACCGGAGCCCGAAGTTCCGGCGTTCGGCGTAAGTCCGATCACGAGGGAGCTGCTCGAGATCTGGCTGAGGATCATCCGGCTGTTCGAGACGCCCGAGGACGCCGCAGCGCTCGCGCCTCTCGCCGAGCAGGAGCTGCTCTATCGGCTGCTCCGCGGCCCGCAAGGAGGCGTTCTACGGCAGTTCGCGCGCGCCGACAGCAGGCTGTCGCGCATCAGGCGAGCCATCGCCGATATCCGGGCCGGCTTCGACAAGCCGCTGCGCGTCGAGGATCTCGCGCAAGGGGCCGGAATGAGCCCGGCCTCGTTCCATCGCCATTTCAAGGCGGCGACCGCGATGAGCCCTTTGCAATACCAGAAGACGCTGCGGCTCCAGCACGCGCGGAACCTGCTCATCGCCAACGAGGAGGCCGCCCGCGCCGCCTACGCCGTCGGCTACGAGAGCGCGTCCCAGTTCAGCCGTGAATACGCCCGCCTGTTCGGCGCGCCGCCGGCGCGCGACGCCGCGCGCCTTCGCGCTCTGGGGGAGCTCCCCGCATGACGTCGCGGCGCCCGGTCGGGGGCGGCGCGAGCCGCCTCGCATGTTCTCGACCGCCGGCGGCTTTACCGCGCCGCCAATTCGGTGATCTACGTCCCTGATCTCGGCGGCGCGTCCTCACGCCGTCGCTTCGCAGCGAAGGACAAAAGCCATGAAGCTCAGCGCTCGCAACGTGCTCAAGGGCAAGGTCGTCGAAGTCACCAAGGGCGCCACGACCGCCCATGTGAGGCTCGATGTCGGCGGCACGATCGTGACCTCGTCGATCACCAACGCCGCG
The DNA here is from genome assembly GCF_027922265.1 of Hansschlegelia plantiphila. GTDB lineage: Bacteria > Pseudomonadota > Alphaproteobacteria > Rhizobiales > Methylopilaceae > Methylopila > Methylopila plantiphila. The sequence continues at coordinate 260,790 of NZ_BSFI01000023.1, forward strand.
GTCGACGAACTCAAGCTCGTGGTCGGGCAGGAGGCCTATGCAGTGGTCAAGGCCTCCGACGTCATGATCGGCGTCGACTGAACGCCATGGTGCGGCTGAATGAGATCCGGACCGGCGAAGTCGCAGTAGAGGCGCCTGCGCCGACCGACGCCGGGCTCGTCTTCATCGGCCGCATCCATACGCCCTGGACCTCGCGGCTCGACTGCCCGCGGCAGGGACGCCCGGACGGGCCGACCTGCCGCATCGAGATCTTCGACCCTTGGGCGCCGGCGCTTGCGGGGATCGAGGCCTTCGAGCGTCTCGAGGTTCTTTACTGGTTGAACGAGTCTCGCCGCGACCTCGTGCGCCAGAGCCCGGCGAATGACGGGTCTACGCGTGGAACCTTCGCACTGCGCTCGCCTGTCCGGCCGAACCCCATCGGGACTTCGCTCGTGACCCTCGTCGGCGTGAAAGAGGCGTCCCTGCTGGTGCGCGGCCTCGACTGCCTCGACGGCACGCCGCTGATCGACCTCAAGCCCGATCGCTGCCTGTTCACGCCGCTCGCGCCCCCGCAGAAGGGCGATTTCCAGGTCGGCGACCTCTGAGCTCCGTCCCGCGAACGGCTGACGATCCCACCTTATCGCGACGGTAAGTTTGGCTTTGCGCTTGCCGCATAGCCGCCTGCGCTGTATCGAGCGGAATATGGCGACTTTGTGAATCGTCATATTCCGCAAAGCATGGAACGCCATGTCGCGGAGCGTCGGGGGACGCGAGAAGCGTAAGGCGCCAGCAGCCTTGGGCTTCGGAAATTCAGGGGGATGTCGCTTTGCGTTATATTCACTTGCATATCACGATTTCGACCGCGGCGTTGCTCGCTTCGTGCGGAGCAGCCTTCGCACAGGCCGCGCCTGTCGAGCCGGTCTGGGAAGATCCGCAGACCGGCGTCTTCCATCTCGGTGAACTGACCGTCGTCGGCGAGAGGCAGCGCGCCTACGGCCAGACGTCGGGCCAGGCGCTGTCCCAGGACAAGGCGACCGCCCAGGACATCTACGACTACAACCGGAACTCGCTCGACGACGCGCTGACGCTGATCCCAGGCGTCAGTGTCGACGGCTTCGGCGGAAGCCGGAACGAGAAGGTCGCCTATGTGCGCGGCTTCGACCTGTTCCAGGCGCCGCTTTCGATCGACGGCGTCCGGGTCTTCCTGCCTTACGACAACCGGCTCGATCTCGGTCGTTTCATCACTCCCGACCTCGCCGAAATCCAGGTCCAGAAGGGCTACGTCTCGGTGCTGAACGGGCCGGGCGGCATGGGCGGCGCCATCAACCTGGTGACGCGCAAGCCTACAAAGGCCGTCGAAGGCGAAGCGCGCGAAAGCATCGACTTCGGCAACACCGGCGGCGTCGCCGCCCACACCGGCTTCGCCTCGCTCGGCACGCTGCAGGAGAAGTATTACCTGCAGGCGAGCGCCGGCTACCGCGACAGCGACGGCGCCTTCCTGTCGAAGAAGTTCGATCCGGTGAGCTTCGGAGGGGTGCAGACAGAGAACGGGGGACGTCGCGACAACGCGGATACGCGCGACTGGCGCGTCAACCTCAAAGCCGGCTTCACCCCGAACGACACCGACGAATACTCGATCAGCTACACCAAGCAGGAGGGCCGCAAGGAGTCGCCTTTCTCGACCGTCGAGCCGATCCGCGGCGTGACCGGAATGGCGCCGGGCGGAACGCCGGCCTATCAGCGCAACTGGCGCTGGCCCAAATGGGACTATGAGAGCGTCTATTTCCTCTCGCACACCGCGCTCGGCGAGAAGTCCTATGTCGACGGCAAGGTCTTCTACAACCAGCTCGACAACCTGCTCTCGGCCTATGACGACGGAACGTTCGGCCCGCGAGTGACCGGCCGCTCGTTCGACAGCTACTACAACGAGACCGGCTATGGCGGCAGCGTGGAGCTCGGGACCGAACTGATCCCGATGAACACCCTGAAGGGCGCGATCCACTGGCGCCGCGACGACCATAAGAGCCGCAACCTGGCGTCGCCGGACGTCAACTCGATCTTCGACGAAACCGTTCGGGAGAAGGAGGACACCACCTCCTTCGCGGTCGAAAACACGTTTCACGCCACAGACCGGCTCGATCTGGTCGGCGGCGTTTCCTACGACCGGCGTTCGCTGAAGAAGGCGGACGATCCCGATCTGGTGGACTCCGGCGTGAAGAACGCCGATCACGCCTGGAACTGGCAGGCGGCCGCGATCTACAAGCTCACCGACACCGCGCGCATCCACGCGAGCGTCTCCGACCGCACGCGCTTCCCCACGCTCTGGGAGCGCTTCAGCACCCGCTTCGGCGTCGCGCTGCCGAACGCCGGCCTCAAGGCGGAACGCGCCCGGAACTACGAGATCGGCTGGGCCGATACGGTCATGCCCGGCGTGAACCTCGCCGCGACCGCGTTCTACAGCGACGTCAAGGACGTCATCCAGGGCGTGAACGTCGGCGAACTGGTCCAGAACCAGAATGTCGGCGACGGCAAGTATTACGGCGTCGAGCTCAAGGCCGACTGGACCGTCAACGACAAGCTTATTGTCGGCGGGCACTACACCTATCTGCACCGCGAGATCGACGGGCTGAATGGGATCGACGTCAAGCCGGTCGGAACGCCCAAACACTACGCGATGCTCTACGCGAAGTGGGAGGCGTATCCCCGCCTGCAGCTCATCCCGAGCCTAGAGCTCTCGTCGTCGCGCTACTCGAGCGACCGCTTCGAGACGAGCTACACGAAGAACGACGGCTTCGCGCTCGCCAATTTCTCGGCGGAGTACCGCGTCACCGATAACTTCACGACCGGGGTGGGCGTCCGGAACATTTTCGACAAGAACTACGAGGTCCAGTACGGCTATCCCGAGGCTGGGCGAAGCTTCTTCGTCCAAGCCAAGGCGACGTTCTAGCGGGGCCGAGCAGCCGTCGGAACGGTTGACGTTGGGCTCGCTTGCGGTGACGGTCCGTCGTTTCGAACGATCGACCGACGCCGCGGACGCGCAATGGCCACTCTCAGCATCAGGATCGACCTCGGCGGGGAAGGTCGCATCGGACCGGGCAAGATCGACCTCCTCGAGGCGATCCGGCGGGAGGGCTCGATCTCCGCGGCAGGGCGCGCGATGGACATGTCCTACCGGCGCGCCTGGGACCTGGTCGACGAGACGACCAGGATTTGCGGACGTCCTGTCGTGGCGTCGCAGACCGGCGGCAAACACGGCGGCGGCGCCCGGCTCACCGATTTTGGCGAAGAACTGATCGCCCGCTACAGGGCGATCGAAAAAGCCGCCGCGAGAGCCGCACGGGCCGAACTCGCGGCGCTTCAATCCGGCACGCAGCCGGCGGACATCGGGATCAAGCGCGAGCCGGACGCAGCCTGACGTCCCTCAAGACGAACGCCGGGCCAGCCACGCTTGCGAACCTCAGCCGCGCGCCGGATAGACGACGCCCGTAACAGCCTGGTGATAGGCCACGCTCGCAAGGACGATCGCAACCGATCCGGCGAGCACGGGCGTGAGCAGGAACGGCCACGACGCTCCTGCGAGCGCCACCACGATGGGATCGGCGCCCGCGGGGGGATGGGTCGTGCGCGTGAGCAGCATCGCGGCGATCGCGAGTCCCACTCCGATCCCGAGCGCAAGCGGGGTCGCGCCGAGGACGGCGAACGTCGCCAGTCCGATCGCCGTGGAGACGAGATGGCCGCCGATGACGTTGCGCGGCTGGGCGAGCGGGCTCGCCGGCGCGCCGAACACCAGCACGCAGCTCGCGCCGAAAGGGGCGATGATAAAAAGCGCGCCGGAGATCCGCGACAGCTCCGCGAGGCCGAAGATGACGGCAAATCCGCCCAGCCCCGCGATCGCCGCGGTGCGGACGGCGGTTCGGGACGCCATAAGGCTCTCCGGTCTACGCCACGGGACAACGAAAGAAAAAAGGGATCGGCGGCGGCCCGCCGATCCCTGGCGCTGAAGGCTCAGCCCGCCTTCTTGAACTTGGCGGCCTCGTCAGCGCCGCCGGTCGAGTCGCCGCCCGAATAGGACTTGGCGCCGACGCCGGCGAGCTTGCCGCCCTGGACGATCAGGTATTCGTCGCGGATCGGCCGGCCCTCGAAGTGGCATTCGAGAATCTCGCGGGTGCCCGCGGCGTAGCGCGCCTGGGCGGACAGCGAGGTGCCCGAGATGTGCGGCGTCATGCCGTGATGCGGCATGGTCCGCCACGGATGGTCGTTCGGCGCCGGCTGCGGGAACCAGACGTCGCCGGCGTAGCCCGCAAGCTGGCCGCTCTCGCAGGCGCGTACGATCGCGTCGCGATCGACGATCTTGCCGCGCGCCGTGTTGATGATGTAGGCGCCGCGCTTCATCTTCGAGATCATCTTCTCGTCGAAGAGGTTCAGCGTCTCGGAGTGCAGCGGACAGTTGATCGTGACGACGTCGCAGACCTTGACCATGTCCTCGACGCTGTCGTGCCAGGTGAGGTTCAGCTCCTTCTCGACGGCCTCCGGCAAACGGTGGCGATCGAAATAGTGCAGGTGCACGTCCCAAGGCTTCAGGCGACGCAGGACCGCGAGGCCGATGCGGCCGGCCGCGACCGTGCCGATGTGCATGCCCTCGACGTCATAGGAGCGGGCCACGCAGTCGGCGATGTTCCAGCCGCCCTTCACCACCCACTGATAGGAGGGGATGTAGTTGCGGACCTGGGAGACGATCATCATCACCACGTGCTCGGCGACGCTGATCGAGTTGCAGAAGGTGACTTCCGCGACCGTGATGTTGTTCTTCACCGCCGCGTCGAGGTCGACATGGTCGGAGCCGATGCCGGCCGTGAGCGCGAGCTTCAGCTTGGGCGCCTTGGCGATGCGCTCGGCGGTGAGATAGGCCGGCCAGAACGGCTGCGAGATCACCACTTCCGCGTCATGGAGATGCTTCTCCAGCTCGGAGTCGGGGCCGTCCTTGGAGGACGTGACGACCAGCTCATGGCCGTTCGACTCGAGGTATTTGCGGAGCCCGAGCTCGCCTGAGACCGAGCCGAGCAGCTCGCCGGGCTTGAAGTCGATGCCCTTCGGCGTCGGCAGCGTCTGGCCGTCCGCGTAATGCGTGATCTTCGGGAGATCGTCGCGGGCGTAGGACTTCGGCATTCCATCGATGGGATCGTCGTAGAGAACACAGACGACTTTGGCCATTCCTCGTATCCTTCCAATGAGAGATAGCGAAGAGGCGCCGACCGCAAACACAGAGAAGCTCAGTCCGCAGCGCACGCGCTGCGGATCCGGTGTTTTTAAAAGTTATAAACTTCCGCTGTGTGCGGGCGATCCTCAAACCACATCCGTACAGGCGTTCTTGGGCGCCTGCTTTAAGTTCGGACCAAGGGATGCTGGACGTTTTATTCGGGATTTACCAATGAAAGTCTTGAAACTTTTGATAGGCCGAATTGATCAAGCGGAGGCGCGCAGGGCGTTCTCAAGCTCCGTCTCTAGGTCGACGGTCAGCGCGGAGGAGAGCAGCGCATCCGCCATCGGCGAACGCGGCTCCCGGTCGGACAGGACGAGACCGATCGCCTGGGTGTGCACGGGATCGACCAGATCGATCGCAACGAGGTCGCGTTCGGCGCGAAACACATAGAAGAATGTGTGCGGCACGATTCCGGCCCACTCGCCGTGGCGAAGATGGGAGCACACGCCCAGGAACGAGTTGCTGATCACCTCCGGCTTCACCTCGACGCCGATCGCCGACGCCACCGCGTTCACGATCCGCCGGTTCTGCATCTCTTCGCTGAGCAGGCAGAGCCGCTCCTCCGCCGCTTCGCGCCAGGTCAGGCTCGTGCGTTTGGCCAGGGGATGGTCGCGGCGCGCCACGAAGACGTAGCGCTCCTGATAGAGCGGCAGGCGGCGAACCCGCTCCAATGGCTCGTTCTCGAGATAGGTCATCCCCCCGTCGAGCTCGAAGGCGTCGAGACCGTCCTGGATCGCGCGCGAGCTCATCGAGTGCACCTCGACGCTCGCTGTCGGATTGGCGGCGCTGAACCGCGCGGTGATAAATGAGACCGCAGGCATGGCGGCTGGAATGACGCCGAGCTTCAGGGCTCCGGTCAGGCCTTCGCGAGCGCCGGACAGATCGTCCTTGAGGCTGTTGTAGTCGGTGAGGATCTGTCGCCCCCAAGCCAGCACCTTCTCTCCCTCGGCGGTGAGCCCGACGAAGCGGCGCTTGCGCACGACGAGACGCGCATCGAGGTCTTCCTCGAGTTTCCGGATCGCCGCGGAAAGCGTGGGCTGCGCGATGTTGCAGGCTTCCGCCGCCTTCGCGAAATGCTTCTCGCGGGCGAGAGTCACGAAATAGGAGAGATGCCGAACGAGCACTTTGGCCTCCCGACGGCGCGAAGGGCGCCTGCCGATATGCGGCGTTCAATAGGTCAACGCAGCCGCGGCCACCATCCTCACCGGTCCTGGGGGCGCGACGGCGGCTCGCACAAGCCGGGCCGTAACGCGATTTCGTCGTGCGTGTCCATATATAACGGTTGCATGCCCTCCCTGCGACACGAAGCGTTGTCGTTGAACTGAAAGTGGGACGCCGCGGGGACCGGAGCCGCCCGCCGCGGCGAGACCGGTCAGTCCTTTGGAAGAGGGGTCGCGATCAGCCGGAAGCCGTCCGGGGTCTTGCCCTTCTTGTCGGGATCGCTGAGGTAGGAGAGCTGGCCCTCGGCGACCCAGACCGCGTCTCCTGCGATCGTGACGCCGGTCGGGCCCGCGAACGTCTTGACGGTGTCGATCCTCGCCTCGTCTCCGGTGACCGTCACGCGGTCGAGCGTGCCGCCGCCCTCGACCATCAGGAAGCCGTCCTTGAAGGGCTTCAGCCCGTCGGGATGGGTGAGCGGCCGAGACGTGTTGAGCTTGGTGACCTTGCCGGCGACTCCCATCTTGACGTCGACGCGGAACATTTCGCCCGCGACATAGGTGTTGACGTAGAGATTGCCGTCCTCGCCGAACGCGATCCCGTCAAGGCCGCCTTTCAGCCTGTCGTCCTGGACGAAGACCTCGACCTCGTTGGCGTCGGGCTTCAATCGGTAGATCTGCGGGCCCGCGGTGTTCGTCACATAGACCGAGCCGTCCTCGCCGATCGCGAAATCGTTCGCGATCGCGGGCGCCGGAAGCCTGACGCTGACCTTGGGCGCGCCCGACTTCAGGTCGAAGCTGCGCAGCCATGCGCCCTCGACGGCGCTCGGGCCCTTGAGGCCGATCGCGGAGGCGTCGTTGGACGCCACCCAGAGGGTTCCGGTCTTCTCGTCGGCCAGCACCCCGAAGGTCGAGCGCGTGTCGTGCTCGCCGGGCTTGAAGAACGGGGTCGGCGTCGACCCGTCCGGCGCGACGCGCAGGACGCCGCCATTGGTGATGCTGCTGACGAACAGCGTCCCGTCCGCGATCGCCGCGACGCTTTCGGGAAACGGCGATCCCTCGGGAAGCGCGACGACGCCGGCGGCGACGGCTGATGTCGCCACGACCGCGAGCCCTGCGACGACGATCGATCTCCGCCAGATATCCCGGACGCTTCCGGGCCTATTTCGGCCAAACGGCATGGCGCACTCCCTCAGACTGTTATCGTTGTAGCTGGGGGAGCATATCGGGCCGGCTCAACGATTGACCAGCTTTCCAGCCGGGCGTCGCTGCAAGCGCGGGGTCGCCATGAGGCAGCCGGAGCGAACCTATCGGCCGGCCGACGGCGATTTCTTCAGGCTGCGTTTCGATCGGCGACGTTTCGTCCAAATCGCTGGAGACTGTATGGCTTAGGATCGATCATCGGCGTCGCGCCGAGGACAAGATCGCGAACGAGCCTGCCCGTTTCGCTCGCCCCCACCATGCCGGTGTGGCCATGGCCCGCTGCGACGAACAGCTGCGGGATCCCCGGCGCCTCGCCGATCGCCGCCACGCTGTCCGGCAGCGACGGGCGGAATCCCAGCCATTTGCTGTGCGAGGACGCTTCGAGCGAGGGGAACACGACGCGCGCCCGATCCATCAGCTGCAGCGCGCGCTCCTCGTTCGGCGGCGCATCGAGGCCCGCGATCTCGACCGTGCCGGCGAGGCGGAGCCCGTCCTCCATCGGGGTGATCGCCATGCCGCCGTCGCGCAGCAACAGCGGGAGGCGAGGGGAGATGTTCGCGCCCTTCAGCATCAGGTGGTAACCGCGCTCGGTTTCGAGCGGAAGCTTGACGCCGAGCGGCGACAGCAACCGCGAGGTCCAGGCGCCGGTGGCGAGCACGACGGCGTTCGCGGTCAGGTCGCCGAGATTGGTGAAGAGCTCGAAGCCCCGCTCGAGAGGTTTGATCCTCATGGCCTTGCGCGGCAGGATCCGCCCGCCGGCCGAGACCAGCAGGCCCGCGAGCGTCGAGGTGAGCCGCGCCGGGCTCACGATCCATCCATTGTCCGGGAACAGCAGCGCGCGCTGAACGGCCGGGCTGATCTCGGGATAGAGCTCCCTCAGCTCACTGGGGCCGAGGGCTTCGACCGCGATTCCCTGCCGCTCGATCAGGTGGCGGATGAACAGCTCGTTGCGGCCCGGCCGGTCGTTGTAGAAGACGTTGACGCTTCCCTCGGTTCGGATCAGGTCCGCGAAGTGCTCAGGCCCCAGCAATTCGCGGTAGCGGGCCAGCGTATCCCTGTGCAGCGCCCGCAGGGCGTCCGAGGCGCCATAGACCGTCCGTTTTCCGCTGGCGGCGATCCACTTCATCAGCCAGGGCGCTGCGGTCGGCAGATATCCGTAATCGACGGCGAGCGGTCCCTTGCGGTCCAGAAGCCAGCTCGGCACCTTGCGCCAGATGCCGGGGAGGGCGACCGGCATGTTGGTGCCGGCGCTGAGGAGGCCGGCGTTGCCGAACGACGTGGCGTGGCCTGGAGGGAGCGGATCGAGCACCGTCACGCTGCGACCCGCGCGCTGCAGATGAAGGGCCGCGCACAGGCCGACGGCCCCGGCGCCCACGATCACGACGTCCGCGTCGGCGGCGCGAAGCTGTGCCATCGCTCAGATCCGGTTGCCGCGGATGAAGTCGGAGGCGCGCTCGCCGATCATGATCGAGGGGCCGTTCAGATTGCCGGACACCACGTAGGGCATGATCGAGGAATCCGCGACGCGCAGCCCTTCGAGGCCCCTGACGCGCAACTGCGGATCGACCACCGCCATCTCGTCGGACCCCATCCTGCACGCGCCCGAGAGATGCAGCGCGCCCTGCGTGAAGCGCCGGACGAACTCGTCATACTCCGCGCGCGTCTTCAGCGGCTTGTTCGGCTGGTGGATCGACTTGATGTATTTGCTGATCGAGGGCCTCGACATGATGTCCTCGCCCACCTTCACGCCCTCGATCAGGACGTCGACGTCGCGCTGGTCGGAGAGATAGCCGGCGTCGAGCTTGAGCGGGACGGAGGGATCCGCCGACCTCAGGCTGACGGAGCCGCGGGAGTGCGGTCGGCAGCCATAGACGTTCAGCGTGGCGCCGTTGCCGCTGGGGGTGGAATCGACGCCTTCCTCGACGCCGGCGCCCGCCAGGAAATGGTACTGCAGGTCGGGCAGCGGATCGGACTTGTCTCCCCACCAGAACGCGCCGCCCTCGCAGACGTTGGACGCCACAGGTCCGGTGCGGAACAGCGCGTATTCGAGGCCGGCCACCATCTGCCAGCGCAGCTTCTTGTATTTGTCGTAGCTGACCGCCGCGTTCAGATCGTAGATCAGGAAGCAGTCGGTGTGGTCCTGCAGGTTCTGGCCGACGCCGGGCAGGTCATGCTTCACGTCGACGCCGACCGACTTCAGGTCGCTCGCGGGGCCGACGCCGGACAGCAGGAGCAGGCGGGGGGAGCCGATCGCGCCCGCGCTGACCACCACCTCGCGTTCGGCGCGAAGGGTCTTGAGTTCGCCCCCGTCGCGATACTGCACCCCCACCGCGCGGCCGCCCTCGATCAGGATGCGGATAACGGGCTTTCCCGTCAGGATCGTCAGGTTCTTCCGCTTCCGCGCGGGATTGAGATAGGCGACCGCCGCGCTGCAGCGGCGGCCGTTGCGCATCGTCACCTGATAGAGGCCGCAGCCGGCCTGGACGCCGGAGTTGAAGTCGGGGTTGTAGGGAAGGCCCGCCTCCTGGCAGGCCTTCAGCCATTCCTTGGTGAGCGGGCTCGTGTAACGCTGGTCGGATACGCTCAGCGGACCGCTCGTCCCGTGGGCTTCGCCAGCGAAGGTCTCGTTAGCCTCGGCCTTCTTGAAATATCTGAGGACGTCCTTGTACCCCCAGCCTTCGGCGCCGGACGCTTCCCATCGATCGTAATCCTGCGGGTTTCCGCGGATGTAGACCATGGCGTTGACCGAGCTGCCGCCGCCGAGAACCTTCGCCTGGCCCGTGGTCGGCGCCGCATCGAACTGATGCTTGAGCGGCTCCAGCTGGATCCGCCGCAGCATGCGCTGGGTCTTGTAGTAAGTGACGGGCATATGGATGAACGGGCTGCTGTCCGAGGGCCCGGACTCGAAGAGCGTGACCTGGGCGTTCGAGTCTTCCGACAGCCTGGAGGCGATGGTCGAACCGGCGGAGCCGCCGCCGACGACGATATAATCACAGCTCATCATCACTCTTCCTGACGCCGCCTCAGCGGGTTCCAATTCTCAGATTGAACAGAGCCGGCGCCGCAGCCAGCGCGCGCGCGATCGTGGACCCTCGCGCGCCCCTCTCTTCGGCGTCTTCGCAGCTCAGCGTCGCCTTGCGGATGATCGCCCCTCCGACATAGCGGAACGGTTCCGGCGGGAGCGGCGGAAGCGCGCGCGCGCAAAACGGAGAGAGCGTCCAGTCATCTTTCTGGCCGAGCGTCAGGGACGCGAGGCACTGGCCGATGATGTAGCTCGGGTTGACGCCGTGCCCGGTAAAACCGAAGGCGTAGTGGACCCCGCCGCCAGTCAACGTTCCCGCATAAGGCAGCCGGTCGGACGACACGTCGATCGCCGCCCCCCACGCCGAAGCGACGGCGACCTTGTCATGGCTCGGAAGCAGTCTCCGAAGGCCGCGGACCGTGCGATCGAGACTGCTCGCGTCCCGGACGACGGAAGGCGCGGCCACGTTCGCGCCAAAAGCGATCGGTCCGGAGCCCGATCCCATCAGCACGCGTCCGTCGGGGGTGCGTCGGAAATAGTGCAGGAACGAACGCGCGTCCGTGATGCTGTGATCGCGCCGCCAGCGCGCGGCGTCGAGCGTCCCTTCCGCGGGTTCCGTCATCAGCGCGTAACTGGAAAACGCCATGAACCGCGACCTCAGGCGTCGGAACGCCAGAAGGTCGACGTTCGTCGCGAGCACCACCGAAGCGGCGGCGAGTTCGCCGCCGGGCGTGACGATCCTGTTCGGGCGGCCGCGCTCGAGGCGCAGCATGGGCGTCCGTTCATGGATTGCGACGCCGGCGGCGACGGCCGCGTCGCGGAGCGCCATCGCGAGTCTCGCCGGATGGACCGTCGCCTCCTCGCGGTAGAACAGGCCCCCCCGAAAAACAGGCGACCGGCAATAGTCGGCGACCTGCTCCGGGGACAGAACGCGGACCATGCCGCCGGCGCCGAGCTTTGTCATCGCCGCGGCGAGGCTCGCGATCCTTCGGTCCTGCGCGGGCGCGCAGGATATCTTGAGACCGCCGCCTTCCCGCCACCAGACGTCCCGGCCGCCGCTCAGCGAGAAATTCCGAATGGCGTCCTGAGCTCTGGAGCCCATCCGGGCCATTGACCAGGCCTGCTCCGGTCCGAGCAGATCGGCGAGGTGGGGAAGCGCGGCCCAGTAGCCGTGGACCTTGCCGGCGTTCTTACCGCTTGCGCCCGCCCCGCATACGTCGCGCTCGATCAGCGCGACCGTGAGATCGGGTCGCCGCCGTCGGAGCTCGATCGCGGTCCAAAGGCCGGTGTAGCCGCCGCCGACGATCGCCACGTCGACGAGTTTCGGGCCGCGGAGAGACCCGAAGGCCGCCCTGTTGTCCGCCGCCGCATCCGTGAACCACCAGGAACGATCGCCGCCTAAGGGGCCGCCCGGCCGATCCTCGTCCGGTCTCGCCGCCTGATAGTCGGCGGCGAGGGTCGGACGACCCGGATACGGCGCTGCGTTCATACGACGGCGGTCGCCATCATCTCGACGAGGTTGATCCCGTCGCCGGCCAGCGGCGACATGACGGTCGCGCGCGACGGCGCGGCGTCCTTGTCGACCCAGCCGTCCCAGACCTCGTTCATGGCGTCGAAATGCGCCATGTCGTGGAGCCAGATATTGACGCGCAGCAGGCGCGACTTGTCGGAGCCGCCCTGTTTCAGATAGCCGTCGATCTGCGCGAGGATATCGGCCGTCTGGGCCTTGGCGTCCGGCGTCTTCACCTTGGCGGTGAGGCCGGATAGGTAGACGACGCCGTTATGGACGACCACCTTCGAAAGACGGCCGTTGGAGTCGTATCGCGTAATTTCCGAAGCAGAAGACATTATTACTCAAACCCTTGTCGACGGTGTCTTTTTCATTGCGGAAGGAGCCCGGCCTATCGAAGGTCCGGGCGCGTAGGTTGGACTGGACGATTACTCTGCGGCCGCCTTCGTCGCGCAATAATCGCGCAGCTTCGGCATCACCTCGAGGGCGAGCAGGCGCATCGAATTCTGCTGGAGGGCGGGCTTGTCCCATTCCTTGAAGGTCGACAGCAGCGCTCCGAACGGACCGCCGACATAATCGACGAACGCGACGAGCTTATCGAGCACCGTGCTCGGCGACCCTGAAATGATCATGGTGTCCATGCAGTATTGCAGCGTCACGTCGTCGTCCGACATCGCCAGATCATGCTTGAGGACCGGGAGAATGTTGTAGACGCGCATGTCATCAAGGACGAATTCATAGTACCAGGCGTAAGCGTTGCCCTCCTCGGCCAGATAGTCTCGCGCCTCCGCGTCGGTCTCCGTGACGAGGATGGAGCGGGCGACGCGCCAGTTCTGGCGGCTCGGGCGCCGCCCGGCCTTCTCGCAGCCGATGACGTACTGCTCCCAGTGCGACTTCGCCCAGCAGGGCTGGATGAAGTTCGCCGAAGTGACCGACCAGCCGCGCTGGCCCGCCTGCCGGGCGCTGCCGGAGTTCGGCGTCATCGCCGAGACCGCGACTTCGGGGTAGGGCTTCTGGTAAGGTTTCAGCATCGGCCCGAAGCCGAGCTTCGGCATCACCGAATCCTCGATTTTGACGTTCCAGTACTTGCCCGGAATGTTGTAGGGCGCGTCGGAAGCCCAGATCTTGTGGATGATCTCAACCGACTCCGCGAGCATCTCGGCGCGGTTCTTGTCGCCGATGTCGAACAGCTCGAAGTCGCTGGCGAGGCCGCCCGGCCCTACGCCCATGATGAAGCGGCCCTTCGACAGGTGGTCGAACTGGGCCGCGTCGCCGGCGATGTTGGCGGGATGGTGCTGCGGCAGGGCGAGCACCCCGGTTGCGAACCTGATCTGCTCTGTGACCGGGATCAGGGAGGCCATGAACTGGAGCGGATTGACGATCGGCTCGATGCTCGAGGAATAGTGCTCGCCGACCCAGACTTCCGAGTAGCCGAGCTTGTCGGCCAGCAGGACGGCCGCACGGTCTTCGTGGAGCATGTCCGTCGTGCTGCGCTTCGGATCGTGAAGCGGCTGCATGAACATTCCGAGATTCATAGCTTCCTATCCCCATTGGCGTTCGCCTGAGACCGACGAGGCGCCCCTTCATTCGAACTGCCGGGCCTGGCCGCCCCGCGGTATCCTCGGAGGCGAATCCGCAAACCGCATGCCATCGAATAAGTCGATGATATTGAATGGCTTTATCGGAGAAGCTTGACTGAGATTCTGCGCGCGGGGATGAGACCGTGAGACGTCATCGCTCGGACGGTCAGGCGCCCCGGTCAACGACGCCTGAGGCGCTCCCCGGGGCGGACCGGCGGCGCTCAGTGCGTCAGAAGCACCGCCGCATCCGCCGCCCAGGACGCACGGACCTCGTCGCCGCGCTCCAGCGAAATGCCATGCACCGGGCGCGTCTCCTGATATTTGATCAGGTTGATCGGCGTCCGGATATTGTAGACGACCCGGCTTCCCATGAAGACGACGTCCTGGATCACGCCGTCGACGAAATTGAAGTTCTCCTTGCCCGCGACCTCACGCACCTTGTCGAGACGGATCGCCTCCGGCCGCACCGCGAGCGACACCTGCGACCCGACGGGGACGCCGTTCATCGCGACCTTGGCCGCGCCGGCGCCGATGTCGACATAGGTCGTGTCGCCTTCCGCCGAAATCACCGAGCCGCTCAGGATGTTGGTCTCGCCGAGGAACTTCGCGCAGAACAGCGACTGCGGCCGGGCGTACATCTCCTCCGGCGTTCCGATCTGCTCGATCGCGCCCTTGTTCATCAGAACGATGCGGTCCGACAGGATCGTCGCCTCGTCCTGATCATGCGTGACGTAGATGAAGGTGGTGCCGGTCTCGACGTGGATCCGCTTGAGCTCGGCGAGCATGTGGTGGCGGATCTTGAGATCGAGCGCCGCGAGCGGCTCGTCGAGCAGCAGCACCGAAGGCTCATTCACCAAAGCGCGGGCGAGCGCGACGCGCTGGGCCTGTCCGCCCGAGAGCTCGGTGATCCAGCGGTTCGCATATTCTCCGAGCTGCACGAGCTCAAGCATGTGCGTCACGGTCTTCTTGATCTCGGACTTCGACTTCTTCTTCAGCCGGAGGCCGAACGCGACGTTGTCGAAGACGTCGAGATGCGGGAACAGAGCATAGCGCTGGAACACCATGTTGACCGGACGACGTTCGGGCGGCTGGTTGGAGACGTCGACGCCCCGCAGCAACACCCGGCCATGCGTGGACTGCTCGAAGCCGGCGACGATCCGCATCAGCGTCGTCTTCCCGCACCCGCTCGGGCCGAGCAGCGTCAGTATTTCGCCGTCGGCGATCTTGAGATCGATGTCGTTCAGCACGGTGAAGGCGCCGAACGATTTGGTCACGCCGTAGAGTTCGACGATGGGGGGCGTGGTCATGCCTGATTGTCCTTCAAGCGCGAGAACCGATCGCCTTGCGGCGTTGATACCAGACGATCAGCCCGCCAATCAGGATCAGGCCGATCGATAGGCTGAGCGAGAGCACCGAAGCCGCGTTGATGTCCGGGCTGACGGCCCGGCGCATCATCGACCAGATCAGCAGCGGCAGCGTCGTTTCGTTGCCGCTGACGAAGACCGTGATGATGAATTCGTCGAAGGAGAGCGCGAAGGCGAGGATCGCGGCGCCGGCGATTGTCGGGGCGATGATCGGCAGCGTGACGAGCCAGAATGTCCGCAACGGACCGGCGCCGAGGTCGCGCGCGGCTTCTTCAAGCCCAAGATCGAAATACTCGACCCGCGATCGCATCGTCTCGATGAAGAAGGGGATCGTGAACAGAACATGCGCGATGACGATCGTGAACAGCGATCGTGGCAGCCCGATCTGCGCGTAGAGGATAACGAGCGAGATGCCGAGAAACAGCCCGGGCAGGCCCACCGGCGCGAAGGCGAGCAGGCCGAACACCGCCTTCGTCTTGCCCTTCATGCGGGCGAGTCCGAGCGCCGCGAGCGATCCGAGCACGGTCGTGACGGCCGCCGCCGCCGCCCCCACGATGACGCTGTTCCACAGCGAATGCATGAAATTCGCGTCGCTGAAGATCTTTTCGTACCAGCGCAGGCTGAAGCCTTCGAACGGGAATGTCAGCGACGGCGAGCTGTGGAAGCTGAAAAGCGTGATGATCGCCATCGGCGCATAGAGAAACGCGACGTAGATCCAGATGTAGGCTCTCAACATCTCGGCGCTCGCTCCGCCCGCGGACGCGCCGCCTCAGTCATGGAACCTGCGTCCCGGCGCGAGCTTGAGGAGGTTCAGCAACTGAACGAACAGGAAGTAGACGACGAGAAAAGTCGCCAGAAGAAGAAACGCCATCGCCGCGCCGAACGGCCAGTTTCCGGAACTGCGGAATTGATTGGAGATCATGATCCCGGTGGTCATGCCGTCGCGCCCGCCCAGGAACTGCGGAGTCACATAGTCGCCCGCAGCGAGCACGAAGGTGAACATGAATGCGCCGACCAGCCCCTTGTACGACATCGGCAGAATCACCTTCCGGAAGACCTCGAACTGCGATGCGCCGAGGTCCTTCGCGGCTTCGATGTACTCCGCCTTCACGTCGCGGAGCGACGACACCAGCAGAAGCAGCGTGAAGGGCAGCATGATGTGGACGAGCGTCAGGATCGTCGCGAACGGGCTGAACAGCAGGATCTCGAGCGGCTGCGAGATCAGGCCGAGCTGGATCAGCGTGGTGTTGATCAGTCCGTTCGAGCCGAGGATTACGCGCCACGCATAGATGCGCACGAGGTAGCTCGAGAACCACGACACCAGGATGATGTAGAACAGCAGGTTCCCGCGCGTCCGATAGACGATGTAGTAGGCCGCAGGAAAGCTGAGGACGACGGAGAACGCCGCCGTCCAGAAGCCGTTTTTCAGCCCGCTCAAGGTGAGCGCGTAGAACCCCCAGGACGAGAGCGCGCGCGTGTAGTTGTCCAGGCTTAACGCCGGGATGAGGGCGAAGGATTTCGCCAGCCAAAAGCTGTAGACGAAAAGCAAGCCGGTCGGGATCAGGAAAAAAACGAGCAGGAAGAGGAAGGTCGGCGCCGCGAGCGCCGCGCCGACGATCTTCTTTCGATCGACTGCATCTGCCGCCATGAGATCTGTCCGTCCTGCTTCGGATCGTCCTTAGAACGACGACTTGAAGTCGGCCCAGGCCTGCGTCCACTCGTCGTAGGTGGCGTATTTGTCGGAGGTGCGGGGCGGCTGGCCCTGAAGCGGAGATTTCCTGAAGACCTCGGGAAGGTCGGCGTAGTTGAAGAGCGCCTTGGTGTCGGCGTCCATCAGAGCGGGCGCGTGCTTGTTGACGGAGCCGCCCGTGACGGCCTTGCACACGGCGGCCTGAACCTCGGGCGAGATCGCCTGGTTCATGAAGGCATGCGCCGTGTCGGTGTTGACCGAGGTCTTCGGCATGAACCATGCGTCGCACCACATCACCGCGCCTTCCTCAGGCACGGCGTACACCGTCTCGACGCCGCGCTTGGCCGTCTCGACCGGCGTTCCGCTCCAGACCGAGAAGCAGGCGGCGATTTCGCCCGACGCGAACAGGGAAATCGTGTCGCCGTTGGACGAGGCGAAGACGCGGCACTGGTCTCGATACGGGCCGAGCCCCTCGAACGCCGTCTTCATCTCGTCCTTGGTCAGATTGGGGAATTTCGGTCCGAACCCGGCGAGGCGCGCGATCATCGGCCAGGTCGCGATGGTGTCGTCGCAGAAGGTGAGCTTGCCCTTCATCTCCGGCGCCAGCAGGTCCTTGTAGGACTTGATCGGCTTGGTCATCTTCGGGTTGTAGACGAGCGCGTTCAGCCCCCAGACCCACGGGATCGCGTGATACTCGCCTTCGAAATACCAGGTCGGCGCCTGATAGAACTGCGGCTGGATGTTCTCGGGCGTGAAGTTGGGGACCTTGGCGATGTCGATCGGCTTAACGATCTTGAGCTCGTCGACGTAGAAGCGCTCGAACCCTTGAGAGTATTCGGCGAGGTCGAGCCGCACCGCGCCGCCGCCGATGAACTTCGAATGCACGTCGTCCTGGGTGCTGATGATCGCGGCGTCGACCTGGACGCCGTTCTTCTCGCGCCAGGCCTTGAGCTCGTTCTCGAGCGTGAAGCCTTCCCAGGCCATGATCTTGAGGTCGCCGCCGACCGCCGCTTTCGCGGGGCTGAAGCCGGTGAACGAGCCGAGGGCCGCGCCGGCGCCGAGGGCGAGCGCGGAGCCCATGAAACTGCGCCGGCTCAGGACGTCGTTGTTGAGAATATTGGCGGTCCCGAACGGGAGCAGGTCCTTCACATCGGTCATGCTATTTCCCCTGAGCTCGAACGATCGACCTGCCAGGCCGCCGCGTTGCAGCAGGGGTGGCAAGAGGTGTGCCACCAGCGTAATTTCCCTCATTCCAGAGGGAATTCGACCCAGCGAACGCGGGCGAGCCAGGAGATATTTGAGACCCCGTCGCAGTGAGTCTCAGTGCGGCGCGTCATCGGAGCGCGGCGCGGTCGCGACGGGTGGGAGCGCATAGAACAGCGCCCCGCGGCGAACAGCTCGCCGCGGGGCGCGAAGACTGCGGAACAAGGTTTCCGCCGTTCGGGATTTTACGCGAGGTCGTCGATCACGCTGGAGAAGATTCGAGCCATCTCCTCGATCTGGCCCGTCTCGACGATCAGCGGCGGCGAGAGCGCGAGGATATCGCCGCTGGCGCGGATCAGCAGACCACGCTTCAGGCATTCGACGAACGCCTCGTAGCCGCGAGCGCCCGGAGCGTCCGGACGCGATGCGAGCTCGACGCCGACGACCAGTCCGATCGTCCTGATGTCCGCGACATGCCGCGAGCCCTTCAGCGCGAGCCAGACGTTCCGCCAGCCCTCGGCGAGCTCCGCCCCACGGGTGAGCAGGCCTTCCTTTTCATAGATGTCGAGCGTCGCGATGCCTGCGGCGCACGCCAGAGGATGGCCCGAATAGGTGTAGCCGTGGAACAGTTCGATGACGTTCTCAGGCCCCGTCATCATCGCGTCGTGGATGGCGCGGCTTGCGAACACGGCGCCCATCGGCACGACGCCGTTGGTGACGCCCTTGGCCGTGGTGACGATATCCGGAACGACCCCGAAATAATCGGTGGCGAACGGCGCCCCGAGCCGGCCGAAGCCCGAGATGACCTCGTCGAAGATCAGCACGATGCCGTGCTTGGATGCGATGGCGCGAAGCCGCTCGAGATAGCCCTTGGGCGGCAGCAGGACGCCGGTCGACCCTGCGACCGGCTCCACGATCACGGCGGCGATCGTCTCGGCGCCATGAAGCTGGACCAGCCGCTCGAGATCGTCGGCGAGCTCCGCGCCGTGCTCGGGCTGCCCCTCGCAGAAGCTGTTCCTGGCCGGATCATGCGTATGGCGCAGGTGGTCCGTCCCGTTCAGCGTCGGGAACACGCGGCGGTTGTTGACCATGCCGCCGACCGAAAGGCCGCCGAAGCCTACGCCGTGATAGCCGCGTTCGCGGCCGATGAGACGGGTGCGCGAGCCCTGACCGATAGCCCGCTGGTAGGCGAGCGCGATCTTGAGCGCGGTGTCGACCGCCTCCGACCCGGAATTGGTGAAGAAGATCCGGTCGAGTTTGGCCTCAGGCCCGCCGGGGGAGATCGCCGCGAGCCTTTCCGCGAACTCGAAGGCGAGCGGATGGCCCATCTGGAACGTGGGCGCGAAGTCGAGCGTCGAGACCTGACGCCCGACCGCTTCGGCGATCTCGGCCCTGCCGTGGCCGGCGTTCACGCACCACAGGCCGGCCGTGCCGTCGAGCACCCGGTCGCCGTCCACGGTCGTGTAGTACATCCCCTTCGCCGACCCCAGAAGGCGCGGCGCCGCCTTGAACTGACGGTTCGCCGTAAACGGCATCCAAAAGGCTTCGAGGTCTGGCGCATTGCGAAGTGCGGGAGGCGAAACGGCGATGGTCATGACTAGGTCTCCGTGAATGGCCGTCAGCGTCCACGTTTCGCGGTTGCGAGCCAGCCTGTTTCTTTCAGGCCGTAAGTTGTTGTAATCGAACGATCGTCCCGCAGAAATTATGGAATCGGAAACATGACGAACATGCGCGGCTCCGGAGCGGGCGATGCGGAAGTCGATCTGGGGGCCAGGCTTCGCTATGTGCGGCGGCTTCGCGGACTCTCGCAGCGCGCATTGGCGAAGAAGGCCGGCGTCGCCAATTCCGCGATCTCCCTGATTGAATCGAACGGCGTCAATCCGTCGGTCGGAGCGCTGAAGAGAATTCTCGACGGCGTTCCCATCGGCCTGTCCGAGTTCTTCGCCCTCACGCCCGCAGCCCCCCCGAAGGCCTTCTACCAGGCCGAAGAACTGAGCGAGATCGGCCGGGGCAAGGTGTCCTACCGTCAGGTCGGCGGTTCGCTTAGCGGGCGATCGCTTCAGATCCTCAAGGAGCGCTATGAGCCGGGAGCGAGTTCGGGCCGCGTTCCGCTGACGCATGAGGGCGAGGAAGGCGGCATCATCCTATCGGGCCGCCTTGAGGTGTCGGTCGACGACGAGCGCCGCATTCTGGGGCCGGGAGACGCCTATTACTTCGAGAGCCGGCGCCCGCATCGCTTCCGCTGCGTCGGCCCCGCCCCTTGCGAGGTTGTAAGCGCCTGCACCCCGCCGAGCTTTTGAAGCGGGCACATCTTTTGCTCATCGAGACGAAGATATTGCTTCCGTGAGACTCCGCCGGATATCCGGCGGAAGACGACGCACCATTAAGGCCGGCCTCTTCGGCCGCCTGATTGAGGAACATCCGCTTGGCTCATTCGATCTCCGAAGCAACGTCATCGGAGCATGCGGCGTCCGCAGGCTCGAATTACGCGGTTCTGGACTCCCAGGCGTTCTGGGACGCGAAGGTCGACCTCGCCGCATGCTTCAGAATGGCGGCGCGCTATGGCTTCGAGGAAGGCATCTGCAACCATTTCTCGGCGCTCGTGCCCGGGTCCGACGATCTGTTCATCGTCAATCCCTATGGCTACGCCTTCCGTGAACTGACCGCGTCGAAGCTGCTGGTCTGCGATTTCGCCGGTAAGGTCGTGTCGGGCGAAGGTCAGCCGGAGGCGACCGCCTTCTACATTCACGCGCGGATCCACAAGAAGGCGCCCCGGGCGCGGGTCGCGCTTCACACGCATATGCCTTACGCCACCGCGCTTTCGATGACGGAAGGCGATCCCTTGATCTTCGCGGGGCAGACTGCGCTCAAGTTCTACGGCCGGACCGCCGTCGACGAGGACTATAACGGACTGGCGCTGGACGAGCGGGAGGGAGACCGGATCGCCGATGCGATCGGCGACGCCGACATCGTCTTCATGAAGCATCACGGCGTGATGGTTCTCGGCCCGACGATCGCCGAGGCGTGGGACGACCTGTATTATCTCGAGCGGGCCTGCGAGGTGCAGACGCTCGCGCTCTCGACCGGCCGGAAGGTCGTTCCGGTGTCGGCCGCCATCGCCGAAGCGTCCTATCGCCAGATGCGGGCCGGCGACGCAGAGTCCGGCCGCCTGCACCTTGAAAGCATCAAGCGGACGCTCGATGCGGAGGAGCCGGCCTATCGCAGCTGAAGGCGGCGGATCCGGCGGCGTTCTAGACCCGGCCTTCACCCGGCCTGTCGTTGCGGCCGACCCGGATGAAGTCGGCCGCGCGCTCGCCCACCATGATCGACGCCGCATTGGTGTTTCCGGAGGGGACCGAAGGCATCACCGAGGCGTCGGCGATCCGAAGGCCCGCCAGCCCGCGCATGCGGAGCCTGCCGTCGACGACCGCCATGTCGTCGGCCCCGATGCGGCAGGTTCCCGTCGGATGCAGGGCGCCCTGGGCGCGCCGCTTCACATAGGCGCGCCGGTCGTCGATCGTCCTGAGCGGGCGGCCGGGAAGCTGCTCGCGCTGGAGAAGCCCCGCCAGCGCCGGCTGCGCCATGATTTCCTGACCGACGCGCACGCCTTCCGCCATGCAGTCGAGATCATAGGACTCCGCGAGATAGTTCGGCGCGACGCGCGGGGCCTCGAACGGGTCGGCCGAGCGCAGCTCCACGAAGCCGCGGGAGCGCGGCCTCGTCTGACAGATGTTCAGAGTGCAGCCATAGCCGCTCGCGACGGGTTCGACGCCCTCCTCGACGCCGGTGCCCGGCAGGAAGTGATACTGGATGTCGGGATGGGGATCCGAGCGCTGGCCCCACCAGAACGCGCCGCCCTCGATCAGGTTCGAGCAGAGCGGCCCGCGGCCGAACAACGCCCACTGCAGGCCCGCCAGCGCCTTCCACCCGGCCTTCTTGTAGCGGTCGTAGCTGTGGGGGCCGTTCAGCTCATAGACGAGATACACGTCCATATGGTCCTGGAGCCCGCGTCCGACCCCCGGCAGGTCGTGGATGACGGGAACGCCGACCTTGCGCAGATGATCAGCCGGGCCGATTCCGGACGTCAGCAACAGGCGCGGCGAATTGATCGCGCCGGCCGAAAGCACCACCTCGCGCTCCGCCCGCGCAATGACAGCGCGCCCGCCTTCGATATATTCCACGCCGACCGCCCGTCCGTTCTCGACCACGATGCGCGTCACGCGACGGCCCGTGAGAATTGTGAGATTCCGCCGCCTCCGCGCGGGTTTGAGATAAGTGGCGGCGGTGCTCGCGCGACGGCCGCCACGCGCGGTGATCTGGTAGAGCCCGCATCCCGTCTGGTCTCCGGCGTTGAAGTCGGCGGTGTAGGGGATGCCCGCCTCCTGACAGGCCCGCAGCCACGCCTTCGTCAGCGGATGAGGCGCCTGGGGAGCGGAGACCCAAAGCGGTCCGTCGACGCCGTGCGCCGCGTCCGAGAACGTGTCGTTGCTCTCCGCGCGCCTGAAATACGGCAGCACGTCGGCATAGGACCATCCTTCCGCGCCGCCGGCGCGCCACCCATCGTAGTCGGAAGGAATGCCCCGGACGTAGACCATGCCGTTGACGGAGCTGCCCCCGCCGAGCACCCGGGCCTGCACCATGGTCGGCGCCTCCGCTCCGCCGCCGGCGCCGTTCTCCGGCTCCCATGCGATGCGCTGCAGCATCGGGCCCGTCGCGGCCTTGTAGACCATGCCCGGGATACGAAGGACAGGCGATGCGTCCCTCGGCCCTTCTTCGAGGAGGAGGACGGATATGTCGGCGTCCTCCGACAGGCGGGCGGCCACGACGCAGCCGGCGGAGCCTCCGCCGATGACGATGTAATCGAACACGCGCGCTCCTTTGGAAGCTTCGCCGTGACGAACGGAACCCACGGTCCGCCTGCGAAGGGTCGGCGCGCCGGAAGCAAAATCCGGTCCCTCTCAAATCCCCATGGGCGATGGCGACGGTCGGGGAGCGCGCAGTTGGCCGCATGGGCCGCCGACAGCGCGACGCTAGGTGACCGGGATGAAGCGGGCGTCGCAGGTTTCAGAAGAGCAACAGGAGAACGCGAGAGTTGAGCGACAAGGACCAGGATTACGTCGGCTGGCTCGTCGAACAGTCCATGCTTTACAACGCCAAGATGGCGGCGCGGCGCTATTCCGGCCACGGCCGGATGTGGCAGCGACCTTACGCCGAAGCCCGCCCCCGAGCGGCGATCGCGCGCGCATCGGTGTGGTTCACGGCGTATCCTGCGGCCGTCATCACGGCGCCCGGCCAGTCGGTGCTCCAGGCCCTGGGCGACGAACGCCTCTGGAGCGTGCTCTCGGCGATCGGGGTTCAGGGAATTCACACTGGACCGATGAAGCAGGCCGGCGGTCTGCAGGGCCGCGACCGAACGCCTTCGATCGACGGTAATTTCGACCGGTCGAGCTTCGAGATAGACGACAAGTTCGGCACGCAGGCGGATTTCGTCGCGATGAGCCGGATGGCGGCGGCGCACAACTGCGTGGTGATCGACGACGTAGTGCCCGCCCATACCGGAAAGGGCGCCGACTTCCGGCTCGCCGAGATGGGTCATCAGGACTACCCCGGCCTTTACCACATGGTGGAGATCCGGGAGGAGGACTGGGGCGTGCTGCCCGACCTTCTGGAAGGGCGCGACGCGGCGAACCTTCCCGCAGCGACCGTCGATCTGTTGAAGGAGAAGGGCTACCTGATCGGCCAGCTCCAGCGCGTGATCTTCTTCGAGCCGGGCGTGAAGGAGACCGACTGGAGCGCGACCGGAATCGTGGAGGGCGTCGACGGCGTTCGCCGCCGCTGGGTCTATCTTCACTACTTCAAGGGGGGACAGCCCAGCCTGAACTGGCTGGACCCGAGCTTCGCGGCCCAGATCATGGTGGTGGGCGACGCGCTCCATTCGATCGACACGCTCGGCGCGGGGGGCCTGAGGCTCGACGCGAACGGGTTTCTCGGAGCGGAGCGCAGGGCGGGCCACGAGCCCGCATGGTCGGAGAGCCATCCGCTCTCTGTGGTCGGCAATCAGCTCGTCGCCGGAGCGGTGCGCAAGGCTGGGGCCTTCAGCTTTCAGGAGCTGAACCTCACCGTCGACGACATCGCGGCGATGTCCAAGGGCGGGGCGGACCTCTCCTACGATTTCATCACCCGGCCCGCCTATCACCATGCGCTGGCGACGGGAGACACCGAGTTTCTGCGGATGATGCTGCGGATGGTCCACGAGTTCGGGATCGATCCCGCCTCTCTGATCCATGCCCTGCAGAACCACGACGAGTTGACGCTCGAACTCGTCCACTTCTGGACCCTGCACGCCAATGACGTCTACCTCTTCAAGGGGCAGAGCTGGCCGGGATCGATCCTGCGCGAGCATATCCGCGCGGAGATGTACGAGCGCCTTTCCGGAGAACATGCGCCCTACAATCTGCGCTTCGTCACCAACGGCGTGGCCTGCACCACCGTCTCGATGATCGCAGCCGCTCTCGGCCTGCGCGATCTGCAGGCGCTCACGGACGACGACAAGGCGCTGATCCAGCGCATTCACCTGCTGCTCGTCATGTACAACGCGTTTCAGCCGGGAGTGTTCGCTCTGTCGGGCTGGGACATGGTTGGGGCTCTCACGCTTCCGCCGTCTGCGGTGGAGCACTTGATGGGCGAAGGCGACACGCGCTGGATCGAGCGCGGATCCTACGATCTGATCGGCTGCGACCCGGAGGCGGAGGCGTCCGGCGAGGGATTGCCGCGGGCGTCGACGCTTTACGGCCCGCTGCCCGAGCAGCTCGAAAACCCGAACTCGTTCGCAAGCCAGCTCAAGCGCCTGCTCGCCGTCCGTCAGGCTTACGGGGTCGCGTCGAGCCGCCAGCGCGCGATACCCGACGTTCTGGCCCCGTCTCTTCTGCTGATGGTCCACGATCTGCCGGCGGGCCGTGGCGTCCAGATAACGGCGCTGAATTTCGGACCCGAGCCCGTGGATGAGACTGTCGTTCTCCAGAACGTCGAACCCGGCCCGGTCGTGGACATGATCAACGAGCGGGTCGAAGGCGATCTTTCGTCCGATGGACGCTTCAGCATCCGCCTGGACGCCTATGAAGGATTGTCGCTGCGGGTGGTCGGCGCGCTTCCGACAGTGGAATGACTGCGCCTGCCGCGGCGTCTATCGATTTAAACATCTCAATTCTCCGCCGTTGCAGTCGCAGAACAGAGACAGTCTCTCCGGTCTGAGCCGCGGCGCGAGAGCGTATGTCACTATAAGTCATTGATTTTAATGAAGATACCGATGACGTGCCGTGGTGGCACGGCCGTTGCGGTCCTGTTGGGCACGCAACGGAGAACGCTTCGAGCCCAGCCACGCCCGACGACGACGCAATGCCTCGCAGGCCGCCGCAATTGCCGGTCTGCGAAGTGCTGTCGTATAAAAAGCCATTATATTTTTCAGGTCTGTTGAACAGTTAGATATTTCTAGCTGTAATTATGCATTCAATATTGGTTTCGTGATGTCTTATTGCAACACATGATTGAACTATGAAATAAATGATCTGACAGATCATGGACTTTTGTCTTATTTCTCTGAAAGATCGCCCCATCTTCAAGCGTTCAACTCGGGAACTGAATAATGAAAACGGGGTTTGCATCCATCGGGCTGGCCGCTGCGCTCGCCAGTTTTTCACTGACGGCGCCGGCTTGGGCGGCCGATATGCCTGAAGTCGCCGTGGCGGAGGCGGTGACCATGCCGCTCGACGTCGCCTTCGGCGTGAAGCTCGCGACCGACTACCTGACGCGCAGCGTCACCAACTCGCGGGGCAAGCCTGCGATCCAGGGCTACGTCGAACTGCAGGCGTTCGATTGGGTGTACGCCGGCATCTGGTCGTCGAACGTGTCGTTCCCCGCCCGCCTCGGCCTGAGCGATCCGTCGTCCGAGATCGATCTCTATGGCGGCGTCCGCCACACCTTCGGGGCGTTCACCTTCGACGCCGGCGCATATTGGTACTGGTACCCGGGCGAGCGGAGCTACCAGAC
This sequence comes from Hansschlegelia plantiphila, assembly GCF_027922265.1. Lineage (GTDB taxonomy): Bacteria > Pseudomonadota > Alphaproteobacteria > Rhizobiales > Methylopilaceae > Methylopila > Methylopila plantiphila. The sequence goes on from NZ_BSFI01000023.1 coordinate 286,804, forward strand.
CGACTACTACGAGGTCTATACGAAGCCGAGCGTCATGATCGGCGATTGGCTGCAGCTCACCGGCACCGTGCTGGCGACGACGGACTTCGCGAATTCCGGCGCCAAGGCGCTTTACACAACCGCTTCGGCCAAGGTCACGGTGCCGAACTTCACCAACAATCCTGATCTCGGATTTTATACGTCCGGCGAGTTCGGCCGCCAGTACGTCGGCACGACGAATGACGGGTTCAACGTTCCGAGCTACCTGCTCTGGAACGTCGGCGTCGGCATGACCTATAAGGCCGCGACAATCGACTTGCGCTACGGCGGGAGCAACCTGAGCAAGAACGAATGCGTGGGCTACGCCGGCGCGCGCGGCTGGTGCGGCGATCGCTTCGTCGCGAGCATCTCGTTCGACACCTCGCTCAGCAAGTTGAAGTAACGCTCAGCGACACTCGCTCGAGCGGACGGGCGGCTCTGCGCTTCTCCCCGAGGCGCAGGGCCGCCTTTCGATTCTGTCGGGCCAGTCCTCGGGCCCGGCGGAGATGTAGGACGCCATCGCCCGATGCCCCGCAGAGCTGGATCTCCCGACCACAGTGGGCGGACCCGCCGCAGAAGCCGGCGTGAACCCTCCGACGGCGGGGCGCACCGACGGCGACTGCATTTCGCGCGCGTCGCGGTGGCCTCCTCCTTCTTCGTCGGCGGGGCCGGGTTGGGGGTCTGGGCCGCCAACATACCGTTGATAAAGGCGAGCCTGGCGTTGGACGAAGCCGGATTGGGCGTCGTGCTGATGGGCGTCGCAGTCGGATGCATCGCGGGCATGCCGTTGGCGGGGCTTCTCATTCCGAGACTCGGGCCGACGCGCGCGCTCACGACCGCGAGCGTCATGTTCGCCATAGCGCTGTGCGGGCCGCCGCTCGCGCCCTCCTTCGCCTCCTTGACCGGCGCTGCGTTTCTGCTCGGCGCCGCGTTCGGCGTCCTCGACGTCTCGATGAATTCTCACGCCGCGATGGTGGAGAAGGCGCTCGCGCGTCCGATCATGTCCTCGATCCATGCGTTTTTCAGCATCGGCGCGCTCACGGGCTCGGCTTTCGGGGCCGCGCTGATCTGGCTCGGGCTTGGGCCGCTGACGGGACTGATCTTGTCGTCCGGGGCGCTTCTGGCTCTGACAGCCGCAGCCGCGCCGCACATGGCGCTGCCAGGCGTCGCCGGTCAGAAGCCGGGGGACACGCAGATCTTCCGGCTTCCGACCTTGGCCGTGCTCGGCGTCGGAGCGCTGACCATCGCGGCCTTCGTCATCGAACTCGGCGTGATCGACTGGGGCGCGGTCCTCATGATTCAGGCGACCGGCGCATCGCCCGCATTCGCGGCTTTCGGCCTTGCGGCCTTCTCCGCCGCGATGGCGGTCGGCCGTCTGAGCGGCGACTGGATGGTGGCCCGTGTCGGCCCCCTCGGCGCGGTCCGGCTTTCGGGCTTCGGTGGAGCGCTCGGGCTCATGATCGTCGCGGCGTCGTCGGCGTCCTGGATCACGCTGACGGGCTTCGCGATTGCAGGCTTTACGATGGCGAACGTCGTTCCGGTGCTGTTTTCCTCGTCCGCGAGATTGCCGGGCGTCGCGCCGGCGGCAGGCGTCGCGATGGCGGTCACCATGGCCTATGGCGGAGGCCTGTTCGGTCCCCCGCTCATCGGCTTCGCCGCGAATGCGTTTGGAATTCAGTCGGCCTTTACGGTGCTCGCCGTCTGCGCGCTCGGCATCGCCGTCGCGGTGCGCCGCTTCATTCCGCCGGCGGCCTTTCTGCGATAGCGGACGTCGCCATCATGCGGTTCTGGCGATCCGTGAGACCGGCCCCAGCGCTCCGATGAGCGGGGCGCTGGAGCCGAGACCTGGAGCCCCTCGCGTTTAAGCGAGTTTCATGACGACGGCTTTTGTTTCGAGGTATGCGTCGACGTGGTGGAGTCCGGATTCGCGTCCGTATCCGCTGGCCTTGTAGCCTCCGAAGGGGACGGCGGGGTCGAGGCCGCCAT